>NZ_FQXS01000010.1 GCF_900130015.1 Desulfofustis glycolicus DSM 9705
CCCGAACTCGGCCTGCTGCGCCAGTACACCCGGTCCAACAACCAGCAGGTCGCCTTCACGTACGACTCCAGACGCCGGCCGTACCGTTCCACCTATCCGGCCACCGACCAAGGGTACCGCTTCGATTCCCGGGGCAACCTGACGACGCTGTACGACTACAAAGACCGCAGCCGCGACAAATCGTTCGGCTACGATCAGCTCAGTAGGCTGACCAGCTTCAACGGCCTCTGGGGCACCGGCAGCTACCAGTACACCACGTCCGGTAACCGGCTGCAGAAACGGATCGGCAGCGCCACCACGACCTACAGCTACAGCAACCACCTGCTGTCCGGATCCGGCTACGCCTTCAACGGCGACGGGGACATGACCCGAAACGGCCCCCTGAGCTTTGGCTACGACCGCTTCCACTCTCTGGTGACGGTGACGCAGGACGGTGAACCATCGGTCACCTACGGCTATGACGGGGACCGACAGCGGGTCAGCAAGACGGTCGGCGACCGGGTCACACTCTCTATCCACGACCCGGACGGCACCGTGCTGAGCGAGCTGAGCGAAGACGGCCGGGTGCTGGAAAACTATATCTACCTGGGCGATACCCTGGTCGCCCGGCGCAGCACCAACCGGCCCGGCGATCTGCTTCGGGACGGCAGGATCGAGCTGACCGATGCCATGGTCGGCCTGCAGCTTGTCGCCGGCAGGCCGGTGAGTGTCCCGTTTACCCGGGAAGGCGACATTGGCGGCGACGGCCGGCTCGGACTGACCGAATCCGTGCATGACCTGCGGGTGGTGGCAGGTCAGTTACCCAATGAGTCTTACGAGCTGTTCTGGTACGATACTGATTATCTCGGCAGCCCGATGACGCTCAGCGACGAAACGGGCGACGTACTGTGGCAGACCGATACCCTGCCGTTTGGCGAAGTGTATGAAGAGACCGGTCTGGGAGCGTTGAACAAGCGGCGCTATCTCGGCAAGGAACTTGACCCCGAGACCGGTCTGCTCTATTTCGGAGCACGGTACCTTGACAGCCCGGTGGGCCGGTTCCTCTCCGCCGACCCGGTGGGGTTGGTCGACCCGTTGACCGGGGCGGTCAACCTTGAAATCCTGGGTAACCCGCAGCGGTTGAACCGTTATGCCTATGGCTTAAATAATCCGTATCGGTATATTGATCCAGATGGGGAGTCTCCGGTTGCAGTCGCGTTATCACCACTCATAGTAACACCAATCCCAGGTGCACGAATAGTTTATGGTGCCGCCGTTGCCGGATCCTCAGTCTATGCAGGTTACAAAACCTACAAAACTTGGCAGTATTTAAACGAAAACAGTAAAAATTCTTCAACACCTGATTTTGTAGGTCAGCCAGATGGTACAATCGTTGACATTAATGAAACACCTCCTGGTTCTTATGATCAACCTGATGGAGGGAGAACTGATGTCTTACAAAAAGAGGATCATGGTGCAGGCCAATCACACACACATGACCCAATCGTAAATGTAGATAAAAAGACAGGAAAAAGGTATGTAAATGGCAAGACGAAGCCAGGTCGTGCAGTTTCAGCTTCAGATGTAAAAAACATACAAAATGGCGATGCAAAAAGGTCCAAACCCAAAAAACGTTAGGGCCCTTCACACTTCTGGATAAGAAATGAGCACACAACAAGAAATGAACACCAATTGGTGTGATATAGAATTAACCGAAATTGCATGGTTAAATGACGGCAGAGACCTCATTTTAAGATGGCAGTGTCCTAACAATGTTCTGCGAACATTGACTTGTTTTTGGGCTTCTGCTGTTAAAATTGATCTCATTTCAGCTGACAATGAACTTGGATATCCATTTACGTGGGATGCTCATTTTAGGCAGTCCTCAACAGGAGAGTGGGAATTACTATTTGACTTCGCTTCCAGGGGCGATATTTCGCTTCAATGCAACGAATTGCTATTAGAAGAAACAAATTCCGGTCAAGAAGAGGATTGAAGTATTAGTAGGGGGACGTTGTTTAATTGTTGAATTTTGCAAGAATCTCTGATATCTCAGCCCCATGCCGAGACAAACACGATTGGACATACCTGGCCTCCTTCAACACGTCATAGTCAGAGGAATAGAAAGAAGGAAAATATTTATCGATGATTTCGACAGAAAACGGTTTGTCGAGCGATTGTCCGATTTGTTGGAGGAAACCGACACAGATTGTTTTGCTTGGGCATTGATTCCCAATCACTTCCATCTACTGCTTCGAGCCAATCGACTTGAGCTGAAGCAGTTTATGAGACGATTGCTCACCGGCTATGCTATAAACTTCAATACCCGCCACAAACGATCCGGCCATGTCTTCCAAAACAGATATAAGTCAATTGTTTGCGAAGAGGAAACGTATCTGTTGGAATTGGTGCGCTACATCCATCTCAATCCATTACGGGCGAGACTCGTCTCCGACCTGGTGGCCTTGAGCGAGTTTCCTTGGTGCGGTCATTCAGTTTTAATGGGAAATCAGGAATTGCCAGGACAGGATATTGAAGAAATATTGACACTGTTTGGCACAAATCTTGGGCAATCACGCCAGGGTTATTCTGATTTTATCAGGGATGGCGCCTTTCAGGGAAGAAGGGATGACTTGATTGTCGGCGGACCTCAAAGAAGCATGAAGAAGCAGGTGGAGCGACAAGATGACCTGGAAATTTCTGACAGCCGGGTCTTGGGGAGCGGAGTTTTTGTTGAGCGTCTTCGTCATGAGGAATTTTTGCGAGAAAAGATGATGAGTGGCATGTCGCTGCCAGAATTGGCCGGTCGAGTTGAAGCATTTTTCAATCTTGAGAAAAACAGTATCAAGCGACGCAGTAACAACCAGGAAATGAAGGTAGCGCGTGATGTTTATTGCTATATGGCGGTAAGGATTTTGCGATACAGCGGAACTCATGCGGGTGAGATTCTCGGTATTGGCCGTTCTGCTGTATCGCATGCTGTGCGGCGAGGAGAGCGGATCATAGAGGATAACGATAATCTGATCGACGGGATAATGGCAGTGATCTGATTCAACAATTAAACAACGTCCCCAGTATTTTTTCCCATGCGCACGCGCACCTGATGTTTGATCAAACATCGTTCCAGGGGGATGAGATTGCCGGAGAGACGCAAGCCGTCCACCTCGACCCAGGCTACCCCGTGCTCGCATGCGTCAGGGTTTTCGACCTCGATTGCGTAAATTGCTTCACCGTGGCGGTAGTGCAGGTTGAACCCCGGCCAGGTTGCCGGGATGACCGGTGCAATCCGCATCTGTTCGCCGTGTACCTGCAGGCCGAGGATTTCTTCAAGCCAGGCTCGATACATCCATGCCGCCGAGCCGGTGTACCAGGACCAACCCCCCCGGCCAATCCTGCCGGGCAACCGGTAGATGTCGGCCGCCACTGCATAGGGTTCGATGCCGTATCGCCAGGCTGCCGCCGCATCGCGGGTGTGCTCGATCGGATTGAGCATCCGCAGCAGGCGCACCGCCCGTTTCCCGTCTCCGCTTCGGGCCATGGCCATGGCAAGCCACAGGGCGGCGTGGGTGTACTGTCCGCCATTTTCGCGAACTCCCGGTGGATACCCCTTGATATATCCCGGTGATGGTTCGGAGGTGTCGAACGGCGGTGTGAAGAGCAGCACCAGAGCTTCATCCTCACGAACAAGATGGTGCCAGGCCGATTCCAGCGCCTGCACTGCCCGGGCTGGTTCTGCTGCCCCGGTCAGCCAGGCCCACGATTGGGGCAGGGAATCGATTCTCGCCTCGGTGCTGGCGGCCGAGCCGAGCGGGGTGCCATCGTCAAAGGTGCCGCGCAGATACCACTGGCCGTCCCAGCCGGATTGTTCTATCCGCTCGGCCAGAATTTCTCTGTCCTGTCGATAGCTCCGGCCCAGTTCCGGATGCCGCAGTATGTCCGCCAGCTCGCCCATTCCCTGCAACACATCACAGAGGAACCAGGCCAGCCAGATGCTCTCTCCTTTCCCCTCGGCACCCACCAGGTTCATGCCATCGTTCCAATCCCCGGTCCCGATCAGCGGCAGCCCTAGAGATCCGGCCGTCTGCCCCCGAGTCACCGCCCGCCGGCAGTGCTCGAACAGGGAGGCTTGTTCAGCGGAGATAGCCGGTACGGCGTACTGCTCGTGCTGGCCGTCGGCCAGCGCTGTGGCTTCAAGAAAGGGAATGTCCGTTTCCAGGATCGCCGCGTCGCCGGTGGTCCGGACATAGTGGGCGGTCACATAGGGCAGCCAGAGCAGGTCGTCGGAGATCCGGGAACGGATTCCGGCGCCGCCCGGCGGGTGCCACCAATGCTGAACATCTCCCTCCCTGAACTGGCGGCCGGCGGCCAGCAGGATCTGGTCCCGGGCCAGTTGAGGCCTGGTGGCGCAGAAGGCCATGATGTCCTGCAGCTGATCGCGAAAACCATAGGCACCGCTTGACTGATAGAAACCGGATCGCCCCCAGATACGGCTGCTCAGGGACTGGTAGCGCAGCCAGCGATTGAGCAGCAGATCGGCGGAACGCTCGGGGGTACGCACTTCAACCGTTCCCAGGAGATCGTCCCACCAGGCTGTGGTCCGGACGAGGGCGTCTTCCAAGGCGAGCTCGTGCTGGAAAGCGAGCACCAGTTCCCGGGCCCGGAACGACGATTCAGCCTGTCCCAGCATGCAGACGATATCATGGTATTCGCCGGGCGCCAGTTCAACGGTTGCTCGGAGTGCGGCACCGGGGTCAAGCCCCGCGCCGACCCGCTCGGACAACCCGGGAAGTTCCATGCCTATCGGCCGGGCCAGGGAGCGATTGCGGCCGATGAAGGCGGTGCGGTCGCCGCTGTAGGACTCCGGCGCCGGGGTCATGGCGACAAAGGTGACACGATCGCCATAGTCCGGGTGGTAACGATTTTGTGCGAAAATGGCCCGGGTTTCTTCATCTCGGCGGGTGACGACATGCATCCGGGAGGTCTCGCGGTTCTCGCCCAGGGTCAATTCGACGTAATAGGTTATCGATATCCTGCGCTTCTTACGGGATGCATTGGTCAGTCGCAACCGCTGCAGCTTGACCGGTTGGCCGCCGCTGTCGTCGACGGGGACGAAGACTGTCAGTTCCTGTTCGATGCCATGGCTGTTATGCTCGAAGACGGAATATCCCGCCCCGTGCCGTGCCCGATAGGCCACTGGTTCCCGGATCGGCGCTACGGTCGGCGACCAGAAGTTGCCGCTTTCCTCGTCACGGATGTAGAGCGCCTCCGAGGCCGGATCGAGTACCGGATCGTTGGACCAGCCGGTCAGGCGGTTGCTTTGGCTGTTGCCGTACCAGGTGAAGCCGGCCCCGGTTTCACTGACCAACGTTCCGAAATTCGGGTTGGCGATGACATTGACCCATGGCGCCGGGGTGTTCGTGTCGGGACCGAGATAGATCGCGTATTCCCGCCCGTCTTGGGTAAAACCGCCAAGGCTGTTGAAATATTCCAGCTCCATGAAGGGCAGTGGGGCGGAAGGCTCCGGGGGAACCCTTTTCCGTGCCATTTTCGTCGGCGGCTTGGGGGAATCGACCGGTGCTTGCAGTTGCCGGGATAACGGCCCCCGAGCACCAACCAGAACGATACTGGCGGCAGCGCTGAGAAGCGTCAGGTCTTCTTCCGGGAGCTGGCTGGCGTTCCTGAGAAATACTGAGCCGGCCCGATCAGTGGCGGCTGCCAGGGAATGGGCCTGGACCAGCTGTTCAAGTCGTTCCTGGACCGGTTGCTCATAGCCCCCCGCCTCCTCGTTGAGAATCACCAGGTCGACCGACAGCCCGTGCAATTGCCAGAACGTGCGGGCCTGGAGCGTCTGGCGCACCAAGGCGATTTCCCGTTGCTCGCCGATGCTGACCAGGACGATGGGTAGATCGCCCGATATACCGTACGGCCACAGTCCAGCCTGCCCCTTGCGATTGTCTGCCAACCGTTTGGCAGACGTGCGCAGCAGACTATTTGGGAACAGCAAATGACTGGCCAATTGCTGGAAGCGGCGCGCCTCGTCGGGCTGGATGTGCAGCATCTGCAGCTGCTGCTGAGCCGAATGCCAGGCGAAATCCATGGCCCGTCCGGCGGCGTGGAGCTCACTGTATTTGTCCATCAGGAGAAGAACTTCTTCGCGGCTGGCTCCGGCCGCGAGTACCGTGCAGACCTGGTAACGCTGCCCTGGCTCCAGGGTAATGTTCTGCCGCAGGCTGAGAATCGGATCAAGGACAAACCCCTGGCTGTTGCCGAGACTCTGTACCGCTCCCATGGGTCTGGCAAGATCCCGTCCACGCCCGATAAACCGGGCCCGGTCGGTTTCGAACTGCCAATTGTCATCGGCGGTGAAACCCTCTTCGGCGGGGGCGGAGGTAAGGCGGTGGGCGACAAACAACGGTGGGTCGTCGTTGCTGCGTGGTCGTCGGTAGGCGAGGAGCACCTGGGAGTCGGCAAGTGCCTCGGTCTGGATGAACAGCTTGTTGAAAGCCGGGTGCTGGCGATCGGCGTTGTGAGCGGCCATGGACAATTCAACATAGCTGGTCAGATTGACCTGACGGCGGCGGCTGGAGTGATTTACCAGGGTAATTCGGCGCACCTCCACGTCGTCTTCCGGCGAAATGCTGACCTCTGTTTCGGTGTAGATGTCATCATCACTGCACCGGAATATGGCCCGGTCCAGAGTGAAGTCCACCGAATAGCCTTCAGTCGTGCCGCCGACCGGATGATGGGCGGCGGACCACAGGCGATCGGGCTCCGTCTCGTGAAAATAACAGAAGACTCCCATGGCATCGCAGGTCTGGTCTGAGCGCCAGCGGCTGATCTCCTGGCCTTTCCAGCTGCTATAACCGCCGCCGCTGTTGGTGATCATCAGATCATAGCGACCATTGGACAAAAGCAAGGTCATCGGGGTGATCGTATGCGGGGTGGTAAAGGTGCTGGCTGTCGGTGCGGCCAGGTCGCCGCTCAGGGGCACCGGTTCGCTGTTTCGGGTCGAGACCAGGTGTAGCGGCGGCAGGGTCGGGATGCGTTCCTGCAGCAAGGCTTCAAAGGCCTGGACCCGCGGGTCGCTGTGGAAGCGGCGCGGAAATGGGTCGCCATGCAGGAAGTTGATTAATGCCAGAAAAGCCATGCCCTGATGGTGGGCCATATAGGCCTTGATGATGACTCCACGCTTGGGATCCTGGAGAGCGAGATCATGCTGGGCCTGCCGGCTGAAATCGATCGCTTCGAAAAAGCCGTACTCGGCCAGCATTCCCAAATCAGCCAGCCGCTTGAGGTTTCGCACGGCCTTGCTCGGGGAAACGTGCAGGGCCAGCAGGGTGGCGTAGGGGGCGACCACCAGCTTCTCTTCAAGGCCACGTTTCAGGCCGAGGGTCGGCACGCCGAAGGCCTTGTACTGATAGGTCTTCTCCATGTCGAGGTCGGCGAAGGCCGATTCGGAAATGCCCCACGGTACGTGGTGGCTGCGGCCGTAAGCAATCTGCACTGCCACCGCTTCCCCGGCCGCTTTGTCGAGCAGTGAATTGTCGTAGGAGCGCTGGAACAGCAAGGGCATCAGGTATTCAAACATGGTCCCTGTCCAGCTGAGAAGCACGCGGCGCCGGCCGATTGCGCCATAAGGCCGACTCATGGAAAACCAGTGATCGAGGGGGACATCTCCCCGGGCGATGGACAGGAAACTGCCGAGCCGGGCTTCGCTGGCCAGCAGGTCGTAATTGGCGTCATCAAGACGGTTCAGCGAGACGTTGTAGCCGATGGTAAACAGCTTGTGCTTGGGATCGTAGAGAAAGCGCATGTCCATCCCGGACGACAATTCCTGGACGGTCTCGATGAGTTGCTCGGCCACGGCCAGGGTTTCGCCGGCCAGCCATTGGGCGGAGGCAAAGGCAGCCAGTAGTCGATCGAACCAGGGCAGTAGAGCCGATTCGGCCGGCAGAGACTGCTCCCGAATTTGCCGGAGGACGGTCATGGCTTCGATCTGGCCATGGGCCAGCGCGGCGAGCGAGGGCGCCCGGACCAGATCCCGACGGATGGCGGTACAGGCCACTTCTCCCAGCGGGGCAAGCTCTTCTGCGGTTTTTTCCGCCAGGATTTCGATCCAGCTCAGATAACGGTCTGCGCTCACCTGCCAACCGGTCGCCTGCTCCATCAGTTCCGTTGCCCATGGACTTTCTCCCGCGGCCGCGACGATGGCGGTGAGCTCTGTTACCGTCCGCTGCTGCAGATCGAGCTGGTCGACCACGGTTGACGGGGGGCCGTGCCATTCCCGCAACAGGGCATCAACCAACGGCAGGGCGCCTCCTCCGGCCCCCGACTGAAGCAGGTCTCCTTTCAGGATTTCGCCGGTGTCGGCCAGACCGGTGAAGGTCTTGTGTCCGAAAAGTGGCTGGTGCAGCAGCTCGTTCAGACCCTGCTCAAGAACCCACAGGGAGCCGAGCAGGTTGCCGCTGTCGACGGTGGAGACGTAGCGTGGTTCGAGCGGTGCCAGTGTCTGGATATCGTACCAGTTCAGCAGGTGTCCCTGGTATCGGTCGAGACGGGCGATGCTGTTCATGCTGCCACGCAGTCTGTCCACCACCTGGTTGACGGTCAGGTAGCCGCAATCAGAGGCGCCGAGAGTACTGGTCAGCCACAGGCCGATATTGGTCGGACTGGTGCGCATGGCCAGGCGGCCCTGGTGCGACACCTGGTAGTTGTCCGGTGGTAGCCAGCTGGTGTCGGCGCTGACAAAGGACGAGAAATATCGCCAGGTCCGCCGGGCAACCTGCCTGAGCAAGAGGCGGTCCTGTTCCGGTAGCGGTTGGCGTCGCCGCCCGGCTCCCGGCGGCAGGTTCAACAGCCAGCCGAGCAGTGGCGCCGCCAGCCAGAGAACGAGCCAGGGGGCTGCCTGCGGCAGGCTGGCCGGCATGATTTGCCAGACTGCTAAGCCGGCTACACTGCTGAAGAGAGGAACCAGGGCCAGGCCGGCCACGAACAGGGGGTGTCGCTGTCCGGTGCTCCAATGGCTGGCCTGAGTCTTCCATTGGAGCAGATCGCGCCGGGAGATCAGGCATCGGTACCAGGCGCGGCCGATGGCGTCGAGGGCTACCGCCGCCTGGTGCGGCAGTAACGCAGCATCGGCCGTTGCCCGCAACAGATCGTGCCGGATTTTGGCCAGGTCGAGATACTTCAAGCCGCCGCGACTGGTGGCCATGGTCAGCGGCTGGGTCAGGGGGTGGATAAGGAGCTGTAATCCGATCACCAGGCCGGCTATGGTGCCGACGCTCGGGGAGATGATCCAGGAGATGAGCAACAGGCCCAGACTTGCGGCCGGCAGCAGGCTGCGGCGCAGGTTGTCGAGGATTTTCCAGCGATCCATCAGCGATAGTGCATTTTTACCCCGGCCGCCGGCCGGCTGCGGGACCCATGGCAGCAGCCAGGCCGCGATCTGCCAGTCGCCGCGGATCCAGCGATGAGCGCGGCTGGAGTAGCTCCGGTAGTTCTGCGGGAAATCATCAAAGAGTTCTATGTCACTGGCCAGACCGACCCGGACATGGGCTCCTTCGAGCAAGTCATGGCTCAGTATCCTCCCGTCCGGAAATCGTTCCGACAGCAGTCGGCTGAAGGCGTGGACATCATAAATCCCCTTGCCCTGGTAGGAGCCTTCACCGCTCAGGTCCTGGTAGACATCGGCAACCGCTTCGGTATAGGGATCGACACCGATGGCATCGGCAAACAGCCGGCTGAAGATCGATCGGTTGGTGCTGTCCAGGGTTGGACTCACCCGCGGCTGGATGATGGTATACGTGCCGGCGATGATGTGCCCGGCCGCATCGAAGCGCGGCTGGTTGAGAGGGTGGGCCAGGGTCTCGATCAGTCGACGGGCTGTGCCGTGCGGTAGCTGGGTGTCGCTGTCGAGAGTGATGACAAAGCGGACGTCGGTCAGCCGCTGCCGGTCGCCGACGGCGACCAGGGGGCAGGCCGTCTCGGGACGTGTCCCGTCAATCAGGCGGTTGAGTTCCTCCAGCTTGCCCCGCTTGCGCTCCCAGCCGATGAATTGCAGCTCTGATGGGCACCAGGTGCGGGGCCGGTGAAAGAGAAAGAAACGCTCACCACCATGCCGGTGGTTGAGCTCTGTAATGAGTGCGGACGCCGTATCGAGCAGGTGGGCATCTTCCAGGTCGGAGAGTGTCGGTGAGTCGGTATAGTCCGCGAACAGGCTGAAGAAGAGATTGGCATCCTTGTTGGCGAGGAAGCGAATTTCCACCTTTTCCACCTCGGCATGAATCGTATCATCATCCACCAGCATCATCGGCACGACTACCAGGGTGCGGAAGGCGTCGGGAATTCCCTGCTCCCTGAAATCCATCTTCGGTAGGGTTCGGGGCGGCAATAGTCGTGAGATCAGATAATTGACCACCTCGATCGCCAGCTGGCTGACCGGAACCAACAGAAGCAGCACCAGAGCGGCATGCAGCGCGAGTGATCCTTCGGCAGGGCGGTCGGGATCGAAGGCAACAAGAGCAATCGGCACCGCCAGCAGCAGGGAAACGGTACCGACGGCCGACAGATAGAAGGTGGTGTGGTGTTGATAGATCCATGCCAGCAGCCGGTATCGGCGTGTTTCGCGGCAGGCCAGCAACTGGGCCAGTTCGGACCTGCCTTCGCCGGTCAGCCAGGTGCCGACATGGCTGCGACGCCTATCGAGGTCTGCCTCGCTTTCCGCTCGACTCGACTGTTCGATCGCCTCTTCGGCGACCTGTTCCTCGCTGAGGGCTGCAGCCAAGGCGAGTTCCTCGATCGCCCGCCGGCAGCGATCGCGGGTGGGAAAATCCGTCCCGGCGTAGAACCCGGACGGATCGCGGCGCAGTATCTGCTCCACCCGGCTGATGTTCTCGAACACTTCCCGCCAGTCCAGCAGGGCGAGCTGGCGCAAACTGGTAAAGGCGTTGCCGCAGGACAGCTGTTCTCTGGTTTGCCGATTCTGCTCCCGTAGCGTGATGTCGTAGAGCGAGTCCTTGAAGCTCCGTTCGAGCCAGCTTCGGACCGGCGACAGAACCACGTCCTCGTCATAGAGCAGGCCGATCAGTTGGGCTCCGAAATAGGGGCTTGGGGTCGGCTCGGCCGTGGCCAGTTCCGCCAGGGTCTTGAAGAGTTGATTGGACCCGTGACGATTGGCGGCACTCAGCCGATTGGTCCAGAGATCGGCCAGCTGGCGTTCGCGCAAGTCTTCAAGGGCGGTGACGGCGAAGCTCTGGATGTTTTCGATCAGGGCGATGCGCAGCATTTGGGGGACTGCCCAAAGTTCACCGATGGTCAAGGTCCGTACGGACTGGTACGCGTCGATAAAGGCCAGCACATTCTCCCGGTCAAGACGCAGATCGGTATGGGAGACCAGGTCCTTGGCCAGGCCGTAGATGCACGGCAGTCCGCGGTAGTGGGCAGAGGCCAGAACCGGCAGGCGCCGGTAAAAGCTCCGGGGAAGGTTAACCAGGACATCGCGAGTATTGCCCTCGAGGATGTATTCGTTGTCAAGTATCCAGTCGGCCGCCGGCGTCGTTTTCTGTTCCAGGTGGGTTGCGGCGGAGAGATCGGCGCAGACCTGCCGTATCCACGTCTGCGATTTTCTCAGCCGTTTTAACAACTCAACGGAACGATTCGGCCGTGAGTCCAGCACCTGCTCACCGGCATGGCGCCGGGCATGCTCATGGATCTGGGTAGAAGATAGCTTCACCACCCGCACTCGCTCTCTGTCCCGTCTCTCGCATCTGGGGTGGATGACGAACAGTGAAGGGTGGGCCTCGCCATTTTCGCGTAAGAGGGCCATCGGACGCCGCAGGGAGTCGACGGACGTCTGGAGGATCAGGACGGATTCACCGGGCATCAGCCGGCGGCTGTGAGCGTCGGTCACCTCGGACTCGACACCATGCCGGGAACGTCGCAGCCAGGCAAGTGTTACCGCGGCCCCGATGGCTCCACAGCCGAGGATCAAAACCAGCGAAACGGAAAGGTTCCATACCGGCGGGGACGACCACCCGATCCAGGCCAAAAGCACCAGCGCCGCTCCCCCCGCGGACAGGGTGGCGACCACGCTGACCGTTAAGACAAGACGGCGGAAAAACGAATCCGTGACCTGGATATCGCCGTCCTCGTCCTTATGCACCAGGGCGCTCCGGTTATATCCCTGCCGGATCAGTCCCCGGAGAGCATCGCGGCCTTCCTGCTGCTTGGTGAAATATCCGATAAGAATGGCTGAGCCCACATGTATCCTATGTTTCTTCGTTTGTTGTTCAGCTGCGCTATCCGGATCTTTGACCAACATCGAAGCGTTTGGTTGATGGCGGGATCCGGGACAATCGATCCCGGTGAGAGTGGAGAGCGCTGACGTTGGTGAAACTGTTGAGGCGGTTTGCCGACCAGCGTTTCCCGTGACACGATGTTGCAATTTTCATGCAAGGACTGAAGACGACATTTTGCCGGAGATACGACCGGAAGGACCGATGGAGGGATCTGCTACCCGACACTCTCCGCCAGGGCCCGGAGATGAAGAGGCGGAGCACAGGAGGTGCCATCCTTTCCGAACGGAGGGTGCGATGAAGGCTGAACGGGTCAGGTGGTCGATATAGCCTATGTAGGACCATCCAATGCCGGCTCGGGCGCCGATCAAGGGGGCTAGATATAACCAGTGGTGATATATGACCATGAACGCCCGACTCGCCATGGTGTCCGGAATTTACATTTTCAGCAGATTGTTCATTAAAAACATAGTGATGGAATTGCTTCCAGCGAGTCATAAAGTGCTGGCACAGCGCTTGCTTTGTGTGGGAGTGTCGGCTGAATTCTCTAGGGGAGCTTGAAAAATCCGGAATCCCGTTCAAGATCGAGGCGCGCAAGAAAATTTTACCGCAGGCATATACATGATATTTCGAGGATAAAATTTGATTGTGCAACAACGAGATTGGGCGGAATGACAATTTTTCAAGCTTCCCTCTACGCCGCGATGATTTTCACCGGTTCCACTTGAGAAAAGAGTTGGAAGATCTTCGGCAAGAGTGCCGACGATTCTATCAGCATTGCCCGGAACCATATGAAGAACCGGTCGCATGGCGGCTGAAATGATCACCACTATGAGGAGCTTCAGGAAGAGCACATGACAAACATCATCAGGACCATCATGAAGGTGCTGCCGGGTAAGCAGAAAGAAATAGTGCAGACATTGTTGTCACTGCCCCAGCCGCCGGTTAACGAGGGCTGCTTGAGCTACGATATCCTAGGCGATATCGAGAACAAAAATGTTATCAACTTGATATCGGAATGGCAGACCCGCCGGCAACTCAACCGATATATTTCGTCCGAAAGATTCAGCGTCCTGCTCGGGACCAGGAGCCTGTTGTGCGAACCGTTGGACATTCAAATCCTGACCATTTCAGAAACGGAAGGTATGGAGGCTGTCAGTGCGCTGCGGAGAAAAGAAACCGTTCCGTGCAAATTCATGCGGGAAGGAGATTGACGATATGATAATTATCCTTGTCCGGGGATCTCGGTGTCGATGTAGTCAATGCCTTGGATAGTGGCATTTTCTAATGACTTGAAGATGGGGGGAGGCGCGGGAAGAAGAGTTGCGCTACTGGTCCTCCGGTGACTGAGAAATTACCTGGGCTGCTGAATATCGGCAGATCCATCCGGCATTTTCCGGCAGCTGTCTCAGTCGTTCTGAAGCGAAGCAAAAAAACAACACGGAATCATCTCTTAAAGAACCCCGAGTCATATGATAAGATGAAACATATCTGTTTCTCCGGGTATCTTCTCAGGTCATTGCCGATCGTCTTGTGCTTGTTTCCCCACGAAAAGCAATCCGCCATCTGGAACTAATGGGCCATATCGTCGACAAAAATAATAACGGGTCAGCACGGCTGCAGATTGTGTTCAAGGTCTTCGGCAACATCCTCGATTCGATTCGCGAACCGTTGGTATTCCTGGACTCTTATCTGCAGGTGGTCAAGGCCAACCGTGCTTTCTACCAGACTTTCGACGTAAAGCCGGAGGAGACCGAGGGCGAGGTGATCTTCAATCTTGGCAACCGCCAATGGGATATTCCCAAGCTGAGGGAATTACTGGTAAAGGTCCTGCCTCAGAATATGGTCTTCGACGATCTGGAGGTGGAGCATACCTTCGAGACCATCGGCCGCAAGGTCATGCACTTGAACGCCCGGCGGATCTTTCACAAAACAGGCCAGCCCGAACTGATCCTCCTGGCGATCGAGGATGTGACCGAGCGGGAAGATCAGAAGAAAGATCTGGAGGAACTGGTAACCAGGCGGACGGCTGAACTCATTGTTGCCAAGGAAGAAGCCGAGAAAGAAAAAGACGCGGCAGAAAGAGCCCTTGGTGAAATAAAGATGCTCAAGGCCCAGCTTGAAGCGGAAACGATCTATCTGCGGGAAGAGATCAAGCTGGAATACAACCACGAGAAAATCGTCGGGCACAGCGACGGTCTCAAATATGTCCTCTACAAGGTTGAGCAGATCGCCAGCAGCGACACCACCGTCTTGGTCTTGGGCGAGACCGGAACTGGCAAGGAGCTGGTCGCCCGGGCCATACACGACCTGAGTCTGCGCAAGAGCAGGCCTCTGATCAAGGTCAACTGTGCCGCCCTTCCCGCCAACCTGATCGAAAGCGAATTGTTCGGTCATGAGAAGGGGGCCTTCACCGGCGCCCAGACAAAACATCTCGGGCGCTTCGAAGTCGCCGACGGCGCCACCCTTTTTCTTGATGAAATCGGAGAATTACCAATCGAACTGCAGGCTAAGCTCTTGAGAGTGGTCCAGGACGGGGAATTCGAGCGGTTGGGCGGCTCGCACACGAAGAAAGTCGATGTCCGAATCATTGCCGCCACCAACCGCGATCTGGAGGAGGAAGTCCGGAAGGGTGGCTTTCGCGAGGATCTCTGGTATAGGCTGAACATCTTTCCCATTACCATGCCGCCGCTGCGTGAGCGACTGGATGATATCCCCTTACTGGTTGAATATTATGTCGAAAAGATTGCCAAACGGATGGGCAAGAACATTACCCATATTCCCACCAGTGTCATGGGAGAGCTGCAGAGTTATCGTTGGCCGGGCAATATCCGGGAATTGGAAAACGTCCTGGAGCGGGCGGTAATCAACTCGTCGGGTTCCAAACTGCACCTTGCCGATCAATTGAGGAAACCACCCAAATATCTCTCCACCGGCACGGGCACGTTGGAAGCGGTGGAGAGAAACCATATCCTCCGGGTGCTCGAACAGACCAATTGGAAGGTGAGTGGGAAGAACAGCGCCGCTGAGATTCTCGGGTTAGACAGGAGCACCCTGCGCGCCCGTATGATCAAGCTCAATATCCACAAATCCTGATTGCCCTATCGGTTAACATTAATCACGGCTGACAAACCTGTTACGGCAACAGTCTGCTCTTCGGCTGCTTGTCGATTTTGTCCTTGTCTTTCTGCTTTTGTTTTTTGTCGCTCTGTTTCTGGCTCTTATCCTTGCCTTTCTTGCCGCCCTTGTCTCCCATGGTTGAAGCACCTCCTTCACTCTTGCTTTTTTAGGTGTAGTAAAACCGGCTGCGGTTCCCGGGGCCCGTTCTCTCTCGCACGGTTTTCTCCGATTTGGACCAAGGGGTCCGGTACCGGTAAGAACGCAATGCTCAGATGACGGTGCGTATGGCTCAATAATCTTGCCCCTGACTGCCCTATATAAAGCAATCTTTGTGCCGTGCATTCATTTGCTCCGGGTTGCCCGACAACCTTCTGTTTTCATGGGACACATGGCCTGCAACTGGGTTGCGTACCGTCGCGATCGGCAGGACCGATGGGGGTTATATGCGACCAGTGGTCATATATGACCTCGATTTCCCTGTTCCATTGGCCGTGGATTCTTCTCGGTCAGTTTAATTTATTTTTAAAAACAGAACATTGTGTTGCTTTGCTCGAACAGCGGCAAGTGGCGCGAAGATTGCTTTATGTTCTATGATCGAAAGTTTTTTGCGATCACGTGAACGATACGGTGACCAGCGTATCATGTGTGTGAAAGCAAGAGAGGTCACAGCCCGGCAGATCTGCTGCTAATAGAATTTTCAGGAGGTTTCTTATGCAATTAACGAAAGAAGCGCTCAAGATTGCGATCCTTGAGAAAGCCGAAAAATCACCGAAAGCGCAGTTGTACATTAAAGATTTCTATGCCTGTGATCCGGAGACGAAGCCGCGTGAGCTGAAAAATGTGGCCAATGCTCTGGTTAAGGAAGGAAAGCTTATGTTTTGGTCTTCGGGGTCGACAACGATGTATGCCCTGAAAAGCCGGATTAAAAACGAAGAGAATGTCGGCGGAATTTGACAATAGTCAGTCAAAATTTATTTTAAATTGAGTAGTTATGTGTTTTGGGAAGAGGAGCAAACTATGCGAAAAGGTGACAGCGTCATGGCTGATCACCCTGACAGTCGCGGAAGGGAGTCTGTCAGGTTTTATGGAGTTGTTCAGGAAATCACAAAAGCAGGAGGGGTAATCATCAAGACGGCAGACGGTTCGTTAATAGACCGTCATGTGAACGCCATCGCGGTGTATATACAGCCGCCGTCAAATTGGCAGGAATTGTACGAGCAGCAGACCGTGTCCTCCTCGCGAAAACAGACGATGATGGTTCGCAGATCATATGCCAGGCAACGAAAACTCTCTTCTCCCGATGTCGATTTCAACCCAACTAATGGGTGAATCATTCTTTTGAAAACCTTCTGTTTTTGAGACGCTTCCCGTCAGAGGAGATGAGAGGAAGATGCTTGCCAGGGTGCTGCACCAATGCATGCCGCACTATTTTGCATGGATATGGTCGGTATCAATCGACAAATCGGGTTTGATGGAGGCCGGTGTGTTATTTGGCCCGCCGGGCGTTGTACCCGCCCCACGTCTGCTGTGAGACGCCGACGACAACGAAGGCCTGCGGATCGACGCGGGAGGTGATGAATTTCACATCGTAGATCCGCGAGCGGAGTACCGTCAGATAGAGCATGGTCCGCGACTTTCCGGAATAGCCGCCAGTCACTTCCCAATGCGAAACACCACGGCGCAATTCGTGCATGATTGCATCGCGGATCGGGCCGGGGTGTTCGGTAATGATCGTTACGGTCCGGGTCTGGCTGATCCCCTCGAGGACGAAGTCGGAAAAGATGCCCACCAGTACCAGGGTGATTAGGGCGAGTAGCGCAACTTCCATGGAAAAGGTAATACCGGCGAGCAAGATGATGACCAGATCGGTCGCCAGATACGACTGGCTCATGGGAAAGCCGGTCTTGTTGTAGATGATCCGCGCGGTGATCGATGTGCCACCGACCGTGCCGCCAAAGCGATAGACCAACCCGGATCCGATGCCGTAGAGAACGCCGGCATAGATGGCGGCAAGCAACACGTCGTCGGTCAACGGAAAGGACGGGTCCCAGATGGGGATGTAGTACGTGAACAGTTCGGTGGCCACGGAAAAGACGACGACGGCAACGATGCTCGACCAGACGAACGACCAGCGCCCGAGAAAGTAATAGCCGAGGATGAACAGTGGAATATTGGCCACCAGAAAGAAGGCGCCGACCGGAACTCCGGTGAATTCGTTGACGATGATCCCCAGACCGGCGATGCCGCCGGCGGCAATTTTGTAGGGGACTTGAAAAACCACATAACCCAGCGCCGAGAGGATACCGCCGATGACCATCATGCTCTGCTGGACACCGATACGGATAATTTTTTCCCGAGTGGAGAGGGTGAGTTTGTCCCGTATTCTCTGTGAAATACGCATACGTTTTACCTCTTGTGCTGAAATATCGGTACAACCACCCTGACCGGCACCTGAACGGGGAGCCGATCGGTTCCGGCCCTGACCTTCAGTGGTGCATAAAGGGTGAGTCACCAGTTAACAGATCTTGCGCCACAAAGCGACCCTTTCAGGTCAAAAAAACGCCGTTTTTTGTTTGTTCCGGGTGAGAAAACCGCAAGAGATAGAGCAATGCAAGGCCGTGATGCCGGTCTGTGTTTCCTCCGTCAGGTTGGCGCGAAGCCAGCGATCAATGCCTGGGTGAGGTGCTCCCTAAACCACGCAGCGACAGGGTGCCGATGATCGGGAAAAGCGCCATGATCCCGTAGGCCATCGGGTACGAGCCGATTATTCCGTAGACGGTGGCAAAAAAAGTCGGGCCGACAACCACTCCGGAGAAGGTGAAGAACAGCACCATGCCGGTCATCGAGCCGACTTCCTCCGGCCTGCTGACCCGGGCAACCTCGGCGAGAAAGACCCCGTTCCAGCCGATGGCGCAGGCGCCGAAGACGCATAACAGGGCAATCACGGCGGCGAACGGCCAGGTCCGGTCGATAAACACCATGACCAGCGACGAGGCGATGGAGAGGATGCCGATGATGATTAGAACCGGTATTCCCGAGGTGAATCGGTCGGCGATCGTACCCCAGAATATCCTGCCGAAGGCGCCGAAACCCTGCATCAGGGAAACCACGGTGCCGGCGATGACCAGTGACGTGGCCAGATCCTGGACGAGCATCGATACGGCGAAGGACATCAGCGAGAGTTGCGTGGCGGAAAAGCAGAACGCCATGATCGAGAGCCGGATCAGATCCCTGCGTTGGGCAAGCAGGCGCATCGCGTAGTGCAGATTCTTGCGCAGCGGTCTTCCTGGTTCCCGATCACTGTCGAAGTGTCGGCGGTAGAGGTGCAGGATGAGGAACAAAGCGGCGGAAAGACCGGAACCGGCCAGCAGGGCGACACGCCAGCCGGCCAGAGCGGTCAGGGCGGGCAGCATCAGGCCGGCGAGTACGCCGCCGAGCGGCACAGCCGTCTGTTTGATGGAAAACAGCAGGTTCCGATGCGCTGCCGGGGCAAAGCGAAAGAGCAGGTGGGAGGCCGCCGGGTTGGTCAACCCGTAGCCGGCTCCGATCAGCAGCGAGCCGGCAACGACGATCAACAGGTTGCCGGTCGAAAGACCGAGCACTCCGGCAATGCAGAGCAGCAACGCGTACTGACTGGTGGCCACCGCTCCCCAGCGCCGTACCAGGGTGCCGGCGATCAGGGAAATGGCGGCCGCACTGATGTAGATAATACTGACCTGGTAACCGACGAAATGAGCACCGACCCCGAAATGTGCCGAAACAGCCGGCGCCAGTGTCGCCAGTGACAGGACCGAGAGGGTGGCCATTGCCTGTACGCCCGTTACCAGAAGCAATACCAGCAACAGGTTGTGGCCGTGGCCACCGGATGATGACGGTTCAGTGCTCATTTCACATCGGATTGGCCGAACACCGGCAGCAGTGCGTCAAGGAAGAAGCAGTTCAATAGACAGCTCTACCTTATAAGATAACGCTGAAGAAAGCCACTGTCGGTGTCCGGAGCGCAATGCAATCCGGCAGCTTCCCGGTTACTCGGATTTCGGGGCGGCAACCCAATCGCTTTCAGCCTTGAGGGTCTCATCCAGACAGAGGATGTCCTCGAACTCGTTGATGCAGTTCAGGTCAAGTCCCATCGAGATGTTGGTGACCGGTTCGAGGATGCACTCAATGACGACCGGTACCTGATACTGCTCCATCAGTGCTTCCGCCCGGGCGAATGCCGCCTTGAAATCCTCCGGTTTATGGACGCGGATCGCCTTGCAGCCGAGAGCCTCCGCCAGCGCGACATGATCGACCCCATAGTGGGCCGGAGCGTCATCCTCCTCGGTGATGTTGATGTTGTCAAACCCGAGACTGACCTGAAATTCCATGTCGTAGCTGCGTTGCGACTGGCGGATCAATCCGAGATAGGAGTTGTTCACCAGGATGTGCAGGTAGGGCAGCTTGTGTTGCGCGCCGACGGCGAGTTCTTCGACAAGAAACTGGAAATCGTAGTCGCCTGACAGGGCGACGATCTTCTTGTCCGGCAAGGCCGCTCGAACGCCGAGTGCCGCCGGCATGGTCCAGCCCAACGGACCGGCCTGGGCGGCGTTGATCCAGTTCCTCGGGTTATAGACCCTGAGGAACTGGGCGCCGGCGATCTGCGACAGACCGATGGTCGTCACATAGCAGGTGTCCCGGTCGAGCATATCGTTCATCGCCTGGTAGACCCGCTGCGGTTTCATCGGTACCTGGTCATAGTCGGTTCGGCGAAGCATATTCTTCTTGCGGTGCTGGCATTCGGCAACCCATGCCGAGCGGTCCGGCAGCAGGCCGGCGGCCCGTCGCTCCTCGGCTACCTCGATGAGGCGTTGCAGGGCGGCGCCGGCGTCGGAGACGATACCCAGGTCCGGGGCAAAAATCCTGCCGATCTGCATCGGTTCGATGTCGACGTGGATAAAGGTGCGTCCCTTGGTGTAGGTTTCGATCGAGCCGGTGTGCCGGTTAGCCCAACGATTGCCGATACCGAAGACGAAGTCCGAGCGCAGGTAGGTGGCATTGCCATACCGGTCGTTAGTCTGCAGGCCGACCTTGCCCTGCATCAGGGGGTGATCGTAGGGGATCGTTCCCAGGCCCATCAGGGTCGGAATAACCGGAACATTGACCAACTCGGCAAAAGTGACCAGCAGATCCGAGGCATCTGCATTGATGATGCCGCCCCCGGCGACGATGACCGGCCGCTCTGCACCGCCCAGCATGTCCAGCGCTTTCTCAGCCTGGGACCGGGTTGCCGCCGGTTTGCTTGGCGGCAGCGGCTGGTAATTGTCGGGCTCGAAATCGATCTGTGCCATCTGCACGTCGATGGGCAGGTCGATCAGCACCGGGCCGGGCCGGTCCGAGCGCATCAGGTACATCGCTTTCTGGAAGATGCTCGGCAGCCGGGCCGGTTCCATGACGGTTATGGCCATCTTGGTCAGCGGCTTGGCGATGGCGGCAATGTCCACTGCCTGAAAATCTTCCTTGTCCAGTTTGTCGCGAGGCGCCTGGCCGGTCAGGCAGAGAATGGGGACGGAATCGGCGGAGGCGGCATACAAGCCGGTGATCATATCGGTGCCCGCCGGCCCCGAGGTGCCGATGCACAGGCCGATGTTGCCGGCCGCCGCCCTGCTGTATCCTTCAGCCATATGCGAGGCCCCTTCGACGTGGCGGGCGAGATAATGCTGGATGCCGCCCAGTTTCTTCATCGCCGCATAGAGGGGGTTGATGGCGGCACCGGGCACGCCGAAGGCGGCGGCGAACCCCTCTATTTTCAGGATATGGACTGCTGCCTCAATTGCGCTCATTCGTGCCATTGCCGTTCCTCCATGATCTTCGTGTTCTTAATTGCCTGTCGCGTGGTTCTGTATACAGGCGCGCCGTACGGGTCGTCTCTGGTGGGCTGTCTCCGGGGCTTGCCTGCGGGGAGGATACAGTATGATAGCGTATCGCTCCCTGTGGCGACAAGGGGCCCATCTGCAGGAAGAACCGGCTACTTGCTCTGTAATTTAATTGGACATACCAAGATTAAATTACATTAAAACAGTTATTAATCAATAAATACTGGTATGACCAGAATATCAATAAGCAGAATTGAAGTCAATAATAAAAGTATCTGTTTTTCTCCTGCGGGCGTTTTGCCAAGAGTGGTCGACCCGTTTGAAAAGAAGTTCTTTGTCGGGAGAACGTTGCGCGAGCAGCACAAGGGGCTCCCGTTAGCAAGTGATGAACGCAGATTGTGCAGGGAGGAGGCGTGATCCGGGGTGGGGATTGCTGCAACTCAGGGTTCGGCAACCGGGAAACCGTGATTATCGAAGTTCCAATCGGTAAAGCCGAACCTATACGGGTGCTCTTGCGTAGTGAAATGCCACATGTTTCGGTGGTTCATACGGATGACTTGGTTCATCGTGGCAAAATCGATTTCCCAGCCCTGCCCATTATTTTTTAATAAATAAGGTGGGTGGGTTCGATGCGGCAGTGGAAAGCGGATGACCGCCCGACTGCCGGAAACGAGCACCTGGTCGATCGTCGCATCCCTAAGACTGCGGAGGGCGTTGTCTTGCTGGGCGTCGGTGACCACCCAGGCCGACAGGAACTTTCGTGTTTGCGGGGTGTAGAGGGGCAGGTTCGGATCTTTTACTTTATCAAGCAAGACCTGCCGGTAGACGGCCAGGCTCTGTTCCGGTGAGGCTCCGGGCTGGTAGTTATCCGGATCGGTTGTGGAAGGCTGGTTGGCGAGTTCTTCCGAACCGATAACAACCTGTTGCCGGGCGCCGCCTCCGCCCGAGTAATGACCGATGGCGCCAAGTTCGACCGCGGCGTCGAACGGTTGCCCGGCAGAAGATCGCTGGATTCGGGTGATGAATAATTCCTCGGTTGCCTCGATTCCGGCTCCGACCAGCCCCCGCTGAAAAAAGGGAACCATTTGGCGGCGTTCGATGTGGCCGACGAAAGCGTCGGGAAAGATGTGCTCGAGGTCGTATCCGACTTCGATGCGTACCTGCTCGCCGAGCGGGTCGACGAGAAAGAGCAGACCGCGGGCCTGTCCCGTCGAGGCGCCGAGATTGTCGAAAAGCTCGATCGCAGCACCATTGATGTCCTGGCTCGGGCGGGCGAGGGTGACAAGTTTACAGTGAATATCGAAATCCGTCAGCAGGGCGCGGTGGTAGGTGATGATGCGTTGCCCGGACTCTTTGTTCAGGAGATTTGCCTGATCGTCGAGAAACTCGCGATCATCGGCACCGGTGCAGGAGGCTGCGATGCAGAAGATCAGCAGCAGGCAGGCCCAGTGTGTCTGTCGCAGGATGTCATTGACCGTGATGGAACACCGCCGGGTCTGGCAACGATGAGATGGGACGAAATGACAATCTTTCAAGGTTTCCATATGTAAGCGTGCCACAGAATTGAGACATGATCAAGAAGAAGTCCGGCCCTTTTTGCCATGATAAATCAGTTGTTCGATAAGCAATAAAAAATGATTGACAAACAATAATTAATGAACGATTATCGGCCATAATTACCATGCGTTCCGATTTTTGACGACAACCGTGCGCCCTTGCCCCGTGGGGCCGTGCCTGCCGAACTGCTGCCGACTCGTGGCGTGAGTCGGGACGGATATGGCGGAGAAAAGACGATGAACCAGTATCATAAGATTGCCCGTACCAGCCGCTGCTATGTGGTGTTGCTCACTATTTTGCTGGTCCTTGTGCCGGTTGCACACGGGGCTGTGTGGCTGTTTTTTGAGCATCTCCCGGCAGATTGGCTGCGGCCGCGATCCTACGCTATTGTCGGCGGTGTTTCGCCGTTGACCCGGGTGCTCGGGTTCGCCGTTTCGATGATCAAGGGGATCGTCGTCATGTATGGCCTGTGGGTATTGATCCGTTTGTTCAAGCTCTATCAGAAGGGAATTTTCTTCCAGGCGGAAAATGTGCGATGTTTCAAACATCTATCCCGGACGCTGGTGCTGTGGGCCTTTGCCGGTGTACTGGTCACACCGCTGCTCTCCGTCGTGCTGACGATGAACAATCCGCCCGGGCAACGGGTCGTGGAAGTCACACTCCAGTCGGCCGACCTGACCGCCCTGGTCGTCGGCGGAATGCTCGCGGTGATTGCCGCCGTCATGGAAGACGGTGAGCGGTTGCAGACTGAAGTGGACTTGACGGTGTAGGAGATTCGATGGCCATCAGGATCAACATTGATGTCATGTTGGCGAAACGGAAAATCAGATCGAACGAGCTTGCCCAGATGATCGGTATAACGGTGCAAAATCTGTCGATCCTGAAGACCGGCAAAGCCAAGGCCATCAGGCTCTCGACCCTGGAGGCCCTCTGTCGTCACCTGCAGTGTCAGCCGGGCGATCTTCTGGAATATGTCGATGAGGAGCGCCGGCAGTAAGAATCTTCCGGACCGTATCGGTTCAGCTTTTCCACAACACAAGTGAACCTTGAAAAATTGGTATAAAGGAGACCAAATCACATGAAGAACACTATTTTCTTTCCGGCCATGATGATGGCGTGGGGCCTGGTGCTCGCCGGAGCCGTTTTGTTGAGCAGTTGCAGTCGTCATTCCGGGATAGAGACGCGCTCCCTTGACGGAGTCACGGTCATCGATCTTGCTGCTCCCGGAAATCAGCTGGCGCAGCTGGAGAAAATCAAGCAGCAGGGCGAGCTTGAAGAACCGCTCATCCTGAAGATTCCGGCCGGACATCGCCTGCCGGTGCACTTGAGTCTGGACGCCCCGTTCGCCGAAACCGTCAGTTCAGACAATATACTGGTATTCAAACAGGACGTCTTTGTCCTGGTGAGCAGCACCTCGATAGCCTTCAGCCCGGATTCACAGCGCTGGGCCACCATGGAAGATATGGATGCGCTGCAGGAATTATTCGGCGTGTCCGGCGGGCAAGCGACGATCGAGATGAGCGCCCGTCAGGAACAGGGAGCGCTGTTGAAGGCCGGTATCATCCTCCGGCAAAATTGATGCAAGGGGCACCGGGGTAGGCTTTGATCGGGGCGTCGGCCTCACTTATGGAGAGCTTGATGTGATAAAGCAATACGGATCGCACTCTTTGAAAATGTCTTGCCCCAGGCCGGAGACCACTGCCGGACAGCCGCGGCAGACCGGGCGCAACCGGCACGATCGACAGGCGCTGCTCCCTTCACGGTATCGCTCGGCCAGCGGACTGAGGTAGATTTCGGCCAATGAGTGTTGGTAGAGGTTGCCGAGCAGCGACGGAAGCTTGCGGCAGGCGTGGATCTCGCCGTCGGGCAGCAGTGCGACGAAATTGAAGGCGGCCCCGCAGCCGAAGCCGGCACAGCCTCCCCGGACCGGCCGACCCTGCCTTTCCAGGATGATATTGAACAGGCTGTCCTTGGTGCTCATGATCGGATTGGTCGCCGCCGCCTCGAGATAGTTTTCGAGAAACGATTCGTAACGGTCGATGGGCGGTGCGGCCAGCGCGGCGCCTTCGCCCATCATTGCCAACCGGTTGAAGGTAAACAGGTCGACCCGGCCCCGGAGCTGTTCGGCCAGCGGCAATACCTGGTCCAGATTGTCCCGGGTCAGGGTCAGCATGACCATCGTATAGACGTTCAACTCCCGGGCCAGTTCAAGGAAAGCGAGTGTCCGGTCGAAATGACCGGTACCCCGGATGTAGTCGTTGTGCTCCCGCAGTCCCTCCAGGCTGACCTGGTAAAACTCGGGCACCTGGATCTTTTTGACAGCCTGCAGGGTCGACCGGTCGGTCGGATTGCCGAGGATCGCGGTCATCAGGCCACGCTCGGCAGCAGCGGTGTAGAATTCGAAGAAACGGGGGTGCAGCAGAGGATTGCCGCCGCTGAACGATACCTGCCCGTCGACGTGGTGGCCTTTGCAGAACGCAGAAAATTGATCGAGGACGCGGTTTCCCTGTTCGGCGGTTACAGCCTGCCTGCTGCTGCGATCATAGCAATGGCGGCAATGCAGGTCGCAGGCCTGGGTGATATGCCATTGCAGGGTAAATACTTCGGCACGCAGTCGGTTCGGAAAACGAGGCGGCTCGGTATAAAAGGATGGTGGTCTGGTGATGCGTGAAGTGGGGGCCAGCAGCAATCCGGAATGGACCGCTTCAACCACCAACCGATCTACCAGCTGGACAGAGACGCCGCCCTGGCGTGCCACTGTTCGGTGGTCGAGCTGTTCGGCGGCAATTTTCAAAGCCAACAGCTGGTGGTCGGTCGGACTCAGCGCCCGCGCCGGTCGTCCGGTAACCGGCGGTACGATCAGGACCAGGGAGCGGCGCTGTCGGGGGCTGGTGTCTTGGCCTGCGAGCAGTTCGGGAAGGGCCGTCCAGTCGACCTCGAACAACTTGACCTCCGGGCGAACTGTCAATTCAGTCACCGGGGCCAGTGGTTCGATCGGGGCGAGGTTCAGTTGGTGGACCGCCCGTTCGATCGTCGCAAGATCGGCAAGAAACGGTGCATGAGTGCAGAGTTCCGGATGCTCCCGGAGCAGCTCCGGCAGCGTTGCCGCCGGACACCCTGCAAAACCCTGTGGCAACAGGTAGCTGCTGACCGGATAGATGGAATGCAGTTCAGGGTCCATGGCTGATGTCTGCGAAGAAGCTCACCGGGTCGGTCCTCTTTTGAAGAACTGCACGGCTGTAGAGGAGCTTGAAAAAATCGGAATTTCGTTCAAGAACAAGGTTCCCTGAAAATGAAATCGAGGTTCGCTCCCGGATGCGGGCAGCGAACCTCGGCATGGAGTCGTGCGACCGCACGATTAATCAACCGCTTCAGCCGCTTTTTTTGGTTTTATCTTGTTGCGGCTCTTCGATCGGCTGTTCGTCAGCGCTCCCGGCGCTGTCTTTACTGCCGCTTCAGCCGCTGCCCGCTGCGGGCGGGGTTTCTTGAGCCGCTCCTTCTACGGGTGGCGTTACGGCCTCGGTGCTCCCGGCACCGGATTGGCCGCTTCAGCCGCTTCCTGCTGCCGGTTTGGTTTCTTCAGTGCCGCCGGCACTGGGTTTGGCCCCTCATCCGCTGCCGGCAGCCATGGCACCGGGCAGTCCTATGCCGCCGGTGCTGAGCAGGCCTGCGACGCCGAGGCCGGCCAACAGTTTTTTCATCTCTTTTTTCATACACCCTCCCTTGAAAAAAGTTGTGCGAGGAACAAGCTGGAGTCCTCACAAGATCTGGTCACATTTGTGACCAACTACACCAGACCATACCGTGTTCCACCATTCCTCTCAAGCAAATAGATGAATGATTCTCATTGGCATCCGATGACGGGGGACAATGCGTGTGCCTGACCGATTGAAAAAGCTAAAAAATAAATATCGGGACGGATGGCTGCGTCTGTCTGGCAACGGGCATGGATTGCCGGCAGTCCGGTGTTTCACCCGTCTTTGCGAAAAGCGTTGCGCATCCAGGCGAGCACCCCGGCCAGGTAGCCCTTTTCGTTTTTGCCGACCCCTTTCTCGAGCCAGCCCATCTCGGAAAAAAAGGAGAGATTCCAGGCCAGACTGCCAAGTCCTTCATGAAGCAGGGCCATTTCCGCCTGTTGTACGGTGAGTATTCCCTTGCCGTCCGAGGTTTTGGTGAAAAAGGTCACGTTGCCATCCTGAGAGGCGACGATGACAAGGGCCTCCGGCTGATCGAAAGCGAATTGGGCGGCGGAGAGATGGCGGGTGCCGCTGAGATCGGAAAACGACCGCCTCGTCACCGGCCGGTTCTCAAACGGTTCAATGACGCTTAACTCGCCGGCGGCGCTACGTGGGTCGAGTGCTTTGATCTTGGCGCCGAAACAATGGACGTAGCGATCGAAGGTCATAACCAGGGCGCCATCCACTGCGGTCAGACGGGCGATGCGCGAACACTGCCGCTGGACCTGCTGCCAGTTTTGCAGCCAGTCCTTTTTCAGGGTCAGGTTCATCTCGCTGACGATTCTGGTCAGGTTTTCCGCGTCGGCCAATTCGGTGCGCGATGGAGTCGGCACCATCGCTTCGGCATCGAGAAAATCGGTGCCGCCGGTGTATTTGACCGGTGTGGCGATCGATTTTTCCCAGCTTTTGCCGGCAGGCACGATCAGGACAGTGCCGCCTCGACCGTGCAGGCGCATCTGCTGGGCGATTTTCAGAATGGCGTTGTAGCGGAAAAGGTTGGTCAGGGTAATGTCGCTAGCCTTCGCCTGGGCAACGATTTTTGGCATGATCGAGTGGAGGAAGCTCCGGGGGTCGATAAAAACCGCCTGATTGGCACTCAGTGCCGCGACAGCCCGGCCGCTGTACATGATGAGGATCCGACCCGGTCCGAGAATCTGGACCCACAGGTCTGATTTGATCGTTGTTTCGTCCGGGATACTGGTAAATCCCCAGATTTTGAGTTGCCCCGAGCCATCTGGCCAGACGGCGATATCGGCATGGGGTGACGTCAATGCTGGTCCGAGTTTGCCGAGCGTCTTGTCGCAAAAATCCAACGGGATATCGAAATGGAAGGCGTCGTTGGTGCTGGGCAATTCGCGATAGATCAGCGAGACGATAACCGGATGTCCTTCCTCGGTGGTGTAACTCGCCCAGTGGGCGACGTTGATCATCTCCGCCAAATGCTCCCGGGAAGGGGTGTCGCCGCGCAAAAAGACGTCGCTCAGATTGTCGTCGGGAACGATTGCTTCGGTGGAGCCGGTCAGTCGCTCGTAAAGAGTCTCAAGAAACGATTTGCTGATCTGGTAAGCCCGATTGTCCATGGTCGTTTTGCTAAGAGAATATGATAGTCAAAAGCGAGTGAAGGTGCTGCTGGTCGTCGTCTGAGCCATTTGCAAAACAATCTTTTCGCCCAAAATCTGCGTTATGCTCAAAATTTTATCCTCGGAATATCATGTATATGCCTGCGGTAAAATTTCTCGCATGCCTTGATTTTGAACGAAAATCGAAGTTTTGCAAAAGGCTCGTCTGAAGTTTGCTTTTCGCCCCCGATGGCACGTATCAGCGGCAGCGGCAGCGAAAGGGTTCGATACAGCAATCATACCCGTTTTGTTTTGAATATCGAAGAGAAAGGAGCGCTGTTGAAACAAAATGGTTCTCAAGAGCCTCCTTGGCACAAGAATTGTAAAGAAATGACCAAGCAGCGGTTTGCCCGCTGCTGTCTCGTTGCATCTATTGCCGAATAGGGGGATCGTGATGAAAGATACAACAGTCGAATCGGTGTTGGACAGAACGTTTCAGCATCTTGAAACCATTGTGAAAGAGAAAAACGATACGCTATCCGTGCCTACCGAACGCCAATCTCCTCGACGGAAACCTGCGCAAAAGAGCGACCCGCGACGGGACAGCGACCGGTCCCCCGACCGTAACAACCATCGGTGAATGATACGTACCGGTCCTGGACCGTCGATCAGTGGCGAATGATCACACCGGTTGAACTCGCCTGTTATCGAGTATCCATCTACTCCATCCAGTCAAGGAGGTATCTATGGAAACAATCAAGACCATTCTCTGGCCGACCGATGCCAGTGAGTCCGCCCTGAAGGCACTGGCCAAGGCAGTTCTGTTGGCACAACAGTTCGGCGCGAAGATTCACGCCTTGCAGGTTGTTCAGCGGGTGCCGACGATGGCGGAGATCGGACTGGCCGGAACGACCTTGCCGGCATTCGACCTGCCTGTATATGAGCAACAATTGGTTGACGCGGCCCGAGAGGCCTTGGCCAAGACGGTTGCCGATAATGTTCCCGAGGAGGTGGAGACGGCTATTCATGTGACAACGGGAACGGCCAAAACAGTGATTCTTGATTTTGCCCGTGACAACGGCGTCGATTTGATCGTCATGGCGACCCACGGCCGTCAGGGGCTTTCTCACCTGATGCTTGGGTCCGTTGCCGAATCGGTGATCCGGCATGCACCGGTACCGACCCTTGTCGTTCCCTACCAGGATCAAAACGGTTGATGATGTCCGGCGGGGCTGTCGGGGGGTGTCCTGCCGGAGAGGACTGCGTCCACCGTCGCTGGACGTTGGCTCTTCTCACTGAGTTGCGGGCGCTCCCTGCTCGTCGGTGACGGAGCGATCGTGGCGGCACGAGCGGTGGGCCGGTGTCAGAAGTTTTGTCGGCAGATCGGACAGATCAGTCGATTTCCTCCGCGACGATCCTGCTCATTGATATATTCTTCCAGATCAAGCCATTGACCTGCAGCGTTACGTATTTTCCGGCAATTTACACAAAATGGCAGGATGTTTTCCAGTGAGTCGAGTTTTTCCAGGGCCGTGCCCAGATCGTTGAGGACATCCTCCCTTTCTTGGAGCATGGTTCGTCGTTCAATGGCGTAGTGCAGGGATTTGTGCAGCATGATCGGCGAGATGTGCTGCTTCTCCAAATGATCCTGGGCGCCGAAGCGGACACTCTTGCTTGCCAGAGCATGGTTGTCACCTTCCGAGATAACGATAATTGCCGCTTCCGGTGCACCATTGGCGATACTGCGGATGGTTTCCAAACCGTTGCTGTCGCTGAGTATCAGGTTGACCAGAATCACATCGTAGGCGGTCTGTGCGAGACGTTCCAACGCGGCGTGCAACGATTCTGCTCTATCGATTATCCCAGCCTTCAGCGGTGCGCGGAAGAGATAGTCCTTGATCAGGTGACTATCCGTGGGGTTGCTTTCAACGATCAGAATTGCCAGGTTTTCCATGACTACGTGCTCTGGGCTGGAGTTAATATGGCAGACTCGGGATGTGTGCCCGGTCAGCGGGTATCTTTAACCCGGTTTATGCAAAAAGGATGCAATTGTAGACAAAAGCGCAATCAGTTTTGTCTGGCGCCGGTGCTTATCCGGCGGCAATGAGTAAGCCGTTACCGAAATGACCGGTGTGCATTTTTTTCGCGCCAACGCAGGGTGTTGGCCACGAGCGAAGACTATTATCGTTGCCATCCTGCCGTAATCAAGTAAAATATGGCATTGGTACCGGTTGGCTCAAAGGGAATCGGTCATGTCTCTTCTCTCACCCCCGACCTGAACATGGAAGCGAAAAGCGGTTTTTCCATTCTGCTGATAGACAACGATCAGTCGTTGCTGGCCCCGCTGCAGAAAGTAGTGGCCGACGGCGATGCATCCATCAGCTATGCCGCCTCCGTTCATGACGGTCTCGAGACATGCACCGAGTGTTCATTTGACATTATGATTCTGCGCGATGAGTTGACCGACGGACCGGCAAGCTTTGCCATTGCCGAATTTCAGGCCGTTACCGACTCGCCCGAGATCATCATTTTTTCCGAGACCGGACAGGTCGACCAGGCGGAGCACGCCTTGAAAGCGGGAGTCTGGGAATATCTGGTCGATCCCTTGCCGGCTGAGGCGCTGGCCACCGTCCTCAAACGCGCGCTCAAATATCGTCGTAACAAGGCCACCGAAGCAACGGACAGTTTGCAGGTCATTCGCTCGCAGCTGGCGCGTCGCGGCATTATCGGCCGGAGCGCCATTATGCAGAATTGTGTTGATCAGGCGGTGCGGATTGCCCAGACCGAGGGGAATATCCTGATTTACGGTGAATCGGGAACCGGCAAGGAACTCTTTGCCTCGGCCATCCACAGCCTGAGTTCCCGGGCCGACCATGAACTGACGGTTGTCGATTGCGCGGCCCTGGCCCCATCGCTGATCGAAAGCACCTTGTTCGGTCATACCAAGGGGTCGTTTACCGGTGCGGATCGAGCCCAGCAAGGTCTGATCCAGCAATCCCACGGCGGCACCCTGTTTCTTGACGAGATCGGCGAACTGCCGCTGTCGTCCCAGAAAAAATTGCTGCGCGTTATTCAGGAACGTACGTATCTGCCGGTCGGCGCATCGAGCGAGCAGAAAAGCGATTTCCGGCTCATTGCCGCCTCCAACAGGAATCTCAATGCCATGGTCGAGGCGGGCAGTTTCCGCGAAGACCTGCTCTTTCGTCTGAAAACCTTTTACCTGGAGTTGCCGCCGCTGCGGCTGCGCCGCAGCGATATTGCCGAGTTGGCGTATTATTGCCGGGATAGCTTTTGTCGACGGCAGAAACTCAAGAAGAAAACATTTTCGCCCGATTACCTGATGCTGCTGACAGCCTATGATTGGCCCGGCAATGTCCGTGAGTTACAGCACGCCATCGAGCGCTCTATGACCGAGGCGCAGGAAAGCCCGACGCTCTACCCGAAGCATCTGCCATCAGGCATCAGAATCCAGGTAACCCGGAAGAAATTGAGCCAGGAGCAGTCCGCCGGCCCGGATGACCTGCCGCCCCCTTCGTTGTCGGCGGGCGATGATGAGCACCTGCCGACGCTCAAAGAGGTCCGGGAGCGGGCCGTTGCGCTGCAGGAGAAGACGTACCTGACCCGGCTCCTGCGCGTTACCGGTGGTGATATAAAAAAAAGTTGCGCACTGGCCGGCATTTCGCGCTCACGCCTCTACGATCTGCTCAACAAATATGGTCTCACCGGTCGGTCGCCGCAGGATAATCCATCCCTGTAGACCATCCGTTCTCTTGAAAACCGGTTACTTTCAATCAACGGCGGGACAAGTCTTAACCTGTCCCCCCTGTTCCTATCATGGACATCCTGTCCGCAGCCCTTCGGGCTCGATCCTCCAGCCCTCCGGGCCTTCGCGATGCAGCCCCTGGCAGGACCGGCCAGCTCGGGGAACCGATTGTAATATCAAAACTTTCAGTGCAATACCGGGCATCGGTGCCTGGTCAAACGTCGGGATCGTTACGGTCTTCGGCCTCGGCTCCGGAGAGCAGCCGCTTTACCGATGCCGGCAGGTTGTCGCGGATAAAGCGCTGGAGAAGGAAGCCAGTCAGAATCAAGACAAGTGCCAGGGCCAGGACGGAATAATCCATCTCCATGACGGCGCCGCCGAAAATGATAAACGGGATACTGGTGAGGTATTGGCTGAGCCAGCCGATGAGCAGGAAGGGGACAAGGGGCATCCCGGTCAACGCGAGAAGGTTGTTTTTGACCATGTAGGGAAGGCCGGGGACGAGCATGAAAACGATGGCGTAGCGTTTGTTCGACATTATCTGCAATTCCGGAACCGGGATGTGAAAACGTTGCAGCAAGCCGGTGATCCACACACGCAGAAACGAGTGGACGAGATAGTAGGTAACGCTTAGGTGAAAGAGCATGGTTACCGCTGCCAGCACAACACCGACGACGATGCCGAATCTCATGCCGACCAGTACCAGGAATATGGAAATTGGTACGCCACCTATCGGAAGAACGGCCATCAGCAGGATAAAGAGTGCCGGATGGACCCGGTTTTCCAGATAGTTCTTCAGGACCGTGACCGGTTCGTGATTGATCACGGCATAGATGGCAACGGCGAGCAAGGCGAGAAAAATGATGACCAGAACGATTACTCTGATTCGGGCGACGACGATCCGGCGCGTTGATCGATCATCCATGGTTGTTTCTCCGATGGCCGTCCGATTGGACCGGATCGTAGAGGAAGGTGCTGACCACCGGCAGATGATCGGAAGCGAAGCTACACTCCCCTTCACGAATTACCTGCCCTTTGACCGGAGCAAGGTGTCGGGAGGCAAAGATATGATCGAGTCGAACCAGTGGATACGAGGCGATGAATGTCGGTTTCGGCGATTCGGTTGCAGATACCCGGTGAGCGTCGAGGAGTTTGGTCGACAGAAGCCGGTAAGCCGGAGACAGCAGTGAGGCGTTGAGATCGCCGCAGACGATTACCGGATCCGATGCAGGAATCTCGCCGGGGAGATATTGATCGACAAGATAACGCATCTGGGCGAGCCGTTCTTTTCTGTTGATGCTCAAATGGGTATTGCACAGGTGCACCGGTCCGTGCCTGGTCGCGATCGTTACCCGGATGATGCCGCGGGGCTCCGTCCGTCCGTTGACCGGCAGCTGCGGCAGCGGCGTGTAATGAGTGGCCGTCAGCGGGAAGCGGCTGAGCACCGCCAGGCCATATTCGCCTGTCTGGTCGCGGAGCAGTGGCAGGAACCGGTGCTCCATGCCCAGGAGTTGGCCGATCTCGGCGGCCTGATCGAGGTGATCGGTACGCCTCATGTTTTTATCCACTTCCTGCAGGGCCACCAGATCGGGAGCTTGGCGATCGATAACCCGGGCGATACGAGTGGGGAAGAGTTTACCGTCCAGACCGCGGCAATGATGGATATTGTAGGACAGTACGGTAAAAATCTCCGGTGCTTCATTTGCTGCACGGGCAGCGGACAGCGGTACCGGCAACCGTTGATTCCGGATGTCGCTGACCACATGCCGGAGGTCGAGTGGTCGAAACGAGAGCTGTTCTTCGCTGGTAAGCGTGTCGGGCAGTATCAGAAAGCCCTTGGTCTCCGTGCTGCCGGGGCCGCCGTGCGAACCGTTTTCAGCGGCGAAACTCAGTGAGCGGTGATCCGGTCGCCAGCCGGAAATGATGAAGTCGCCACTGTTTTCGTGACGACAGATTGTTTCCATGTCGCGGGTTACCTCTGCCAGGAAGGGGTGCTCCTGACCGAATGCCTGGGGCGCCATCGTCGCTAATTCCCCGGAACCCGCCGGTGCCACGCAGATGATCCGGTCGCCGCGTCGATACAAAACGAGCGGCACAGCGGCCGTCTTCACCAACTCGTCGGCATAGTACTGCATTGCTGATGCATCGGGGCGTTCGGGGAGGTAGACATGGCCGAGGGGGCCCATCGCGGCCAGGTGGATCCTGTCCGTGTTCGGGTCCTGCCGTTTTCCGGCGCCGTCTGCCTGTTCGGCAAGTCGGCGGAGCAAGCCGCTGCTGCGTTGCTGCAGGCTGATGTGCGGAATGATTGCCGGTTCCGGTTCGGCGACATCGAAGCGTTGCAGGGGGCCGTGGCGGAAAACGGCGGCCACGGCCTGGTGGATGGTCCTGCCGGCTTTCCGTTCATAAGCTAGACAGGCCTCCTGGCCGTGGTCGGAGTAGATGAAAATCCGATAATCCCTTTTTTCCGACCTCCTGGCCGTGTGGACAAGATCTCTGATGGTGCCGTCGATACCCTTGAGAGTCCACAGCGCAAAAGCAGAGCCGGGCCCCCGACGATGGGCGTGTTCGTCGTAACCGATGAAATTCGCGTGGATAATCGGAAGGCCGCGGGCGATGTCTATTTTCACATGGAGCCGCACCAATTCCCGAAGCACGATGCAGACCCCGATTCGCGAAAAAATGAATTTCAATTCTTTGAACGGGTTTCTGCGGCGATAGACGCCGACGCAGAAATCGCTGATGGCCAGGCCGGTTTCGAGCGCGCTCAGGCCGATGATACGCGCGATCTTGCCCAGGTTAACCGCTACGAACCAGAGGATGGTGTGGATGCTGAAGCCGCGAAAGATGGATCGCAGTTGCATCGATTGGATGCAGAACGGCGCTTCATCAGCTCCGCCGGAAAAGATGTTTGCGTAGGAACTGCCGCCGCGCAGCAGCCCATTGCTACGTTTTTCCAGCGTGCGGGCTACGTCATCGACCGCCCGGGGGTCGAACATGGTCTTTTCCTGCTGTCCGCTGCGGTCGTAATACATGAAGGCCGGAACAACGCTCTTTTCACCGAAAAAGAGTTCAGCCTGGACGGCGGGCGTTGCCGACGGCAGTCCTGAGTAAAATTCTTTGAGGACAAAATGATCTTGCCGGAGCAGGCGACTGAGAAAGGGCAGGCGCTTTTTTGCAAGTGCCCGCTGCAACTGCCGATAGCTCAGACCGTCAATCTGGATCATCAGGATACCGGGGGTGTTGACGTTCAGTTCGTGGTCGTCGCCAGATTCCGGTCTGATGTGCCGGGCCGCCCATTCGCCGGGGCTCAGCGTCCGGCGCAAGGAGCGCCATTTTCTGCCGAATTCGGTAAACACCGTTATGCCTGATCCTCGCTCTCAACCAACGACGTGAGGGCGGCTTTCGTTTTCTCCTGGAAGAGTTCCCACTCCGCTCTGATTGCCAGCCGTACTGAATCGAAGAAATCACGGTCGGTATGGTGGGGGCGGTGGCCGTTGCCGATCGTTTCCCGGTACAAGTCGACCAGACGATCGGTACAGCTCTCTTTCGAAAATTGGGGTGCGGTTGTGCGGGCAGCGCGGCGCAAGGATGCCAGCTGGTCGCTGTCGTCGAGCAGGGCACTGAGCGCGCCGGCAAACGCGTCCGAGGATGAGTCAGCACCAAGTACCAGGCCGTTGACGTGGTGTCGAACCACGTCCTCGACGCCTGAGGCCTTCAATGCAACGACGGGAGTCGAGGCGGCCATCGCTTCCGCCAGGACGAGCCCCTGGGTTTCGGAACGTGAAGCGAAGGCGAAGAGATCCATGGCCGCATAGGCGTCGGCCAACTGCTCACCGGTCAGACGGCCCGCCATGACCAGCCGCTCTACGCAGCCTCTCTCATTGAAAATAGTCTTGATTTCCTGTTCGGCATCACCCGATCCGACAACGAGGAAACAGACTCCTTCGCGCTGCTGGACGACAGTGGCCACGGCCTTTGCCAGGTACGGCAGGTTTTTTTCCCGGGCCAGCCTGCCGACATGTCCGATTATTATCGTTTGGTCGCTGATACCGTGTCGTTGGCGGCATCGCCGACCATATCCCCGGGAGAAAAGATCGATGTCGATGCCGGTGGCAAGGACGGTAATAGTGGACTTTACCCCCCGCTTCAAGAGCAGGTCTTTCACGGAAGAACTTGGGGCGACCACCCGGTTGCACAGATTGGCATAGCCTGTTGCCAATTCGATGACGAATCGTTTCAAGGCCGGGGAATCAAGCGGAACATAGTGGGTGTATTGCTCATAGAGCGTATGGTGTGTAAAAACCAGCGGCAGTTCCATGGTGCGTGCCAGGCGGAGCGCGGCATCGCCAAGCAGAAAGGGGTGATGGCTGTGGATGATGTCCGGGGCAAAATCGGAGAGTGCTTCGCTGATAATACCCGGTAACGGAATGCGCACGGAGAAATCGCTGCCGTTGAAGTGCTGGATCGCCGGTACCCGGACAACGGTCTTGTCGTCTTCTGCCGGAGTGTCGGCAAAGGTCGGTGCGATAACCTGGACACGATGTCCACGGTTTCTAAGTTCGTCGGCAAAGGTCGATACCGAACGAGCCACACCCCCGACATGTGGGAGATAGGTGTTGGTGAACATGCTGATTTTCATGTTTTTCTCGCTATGGTGCAACTCGTATCGGAAGGGTTTAGCAGCGCGGGGTTATGTCCCGGTAGCTCGATGCTGATGGTCTGCGGTCGGTGCGGCTGCCAGTCACCGGTTACGGTGACGTCGGTGGTTTGTCCGTTTCCGGTCAGTGCAACGCTGACGCTGCCATACGGCGTCAGCGTCGGGCCGTAGGAGATCGGTTGCCCGGTCGTTAACCAGTGAGGCAGCACGCCGCGACCGATGACCAGTGATTGATCTTCCTCCATGATAAACATGTTGCGCAGCAGCATCAGCCATTCCGCCGCGGCCCAGCCGTGTTGACCGTCTCCCATGCAACCGCCGCCGGTGAGCGGGTGAATGGCCTCCGGCCACTGGCCGGTCGGTGAGGCGAGCAATGCAGCTGCCTCGAGGAGCGGGCGGAACCGGTCATCTCCCGCCCGGAGGTAGACCTGGGCAAGTTCCAGCGTCATGTAGATATTGTTGCCGGAGTGGATCATGTCCTGGAAGAAACAACCGTTTTTGAGACAATTGGCAAAAAGATAATCGGCGGTAGCCATCATTTGTTGCTCGCCGGCAGGCAGCAACTGTAATGGATAATCGGCGACCAGACAGCCGATGGCTCCGGAATCCAGGCGCCGGTTCGGCGAAATCGGCAGTGCCCGGTTCGCTTTCTCTGCGGTAACCAGTCGGATACTGCGCCACACATCATCTCTCATGGCAGCGGCTTCTTCGCCGACGGCGGCGGCCTCCTTGCCGCGATTCATGGCGGCCAAGGTGTCGGCTGCCGCCTGTAGTCCGGCAACGGCCCACAAGTCATCCCAATAATAGTAATCATTGGGACCGAAATGTTCGGCACTAAAACCGGGTGGCAGGAGCCCTCTGGTCCGCTCATCGCCGTTTTCCTGCCGCCGCTTGGTCGCAATCCAATCAGCGCCGCGGCGCAACGGGTCAAGCCAGTCAGGGTTGAAGAGATCGCCGGCGAGCAGCCGGAAACGGTTGAGGAACCAGAGCACCTGGCCGTTGGAATCCCATTCACCGTCCTGGGAATGGAAGAAACCGGTCGGAGTTTGGTGGTCGGCAAAGGTATCGAGGTGACGTCGGCACCGCTCTTTGAGGCCGATGGTCAGTAGGGCGTTGAGCATGAAGCAGGCGTCTCGAAACCAGAAACGATTATAGGTATACGGTCCGGGTATGACGTCCCCGGCGGAAAGATGGATCAATGTACGGACTGCGGTATCGTGCAGGAATTGCAGATGTCGGTCGGGAATCTGCAATTGGGCCGTGTTCTTTTGCGCCTCAGGCCAGCTGGTCGTCACGGCCCGGTTGTCCTGGCCGGTAGGTTCCGGCAGGGCCAGGTCGAGCTGGTAGTCGGGCCTTGTTTTACCTGGTTCGACCCGATAACAGGCCGCTGCGGTCACCATGCCGATTCGACAGGTCTTGGCACTGGCGCTCTGCTGCTGATCGAGATGAAAAAAAACGTCGCCTGACCGGTAATCGGAAAAGAGATATTTATTGGGTGGGGCGTGCAGACGGATGACCACCTCGTCATTGACCAGCCAGCCGTCTTCCTTCTCAAGAAGTGCCGCACGTTCTATGAATTGAACCCCTTCCGGGTTATAAGGCCGCAGTGAGAAGATCAGCCAGCCGCTGCCTGTTGATTCGGCATCCGCCGACAGGTGTAGGGTTGGCTGACCGTCGGTGATCGACAGGGACGCCTTCGTCGTCAGGGTCGTGTTCCCGGCTTGGGCCCGAGTCACGACGGCGCGGCTGCTGTCGTCTATCAGATATTGATCGACCGAGTCCATTCGCGATGGGCAGAGCACCACCCCCTGATCTTCGATGAACCAGCAGTCGAGTGACCAGCCGTCGTACAACGGTGTCACCAGGCCCCGCGGATCGACGATCGGATAGAGCGGCAGATCGGGCAGACCGATCGCCGTCCAGTTGCGATGGGTGAGATTGATATGGGAGAACGAAAAGGCGCGAGGGATGAACGAGCTGTCATCCGGGTTGAATTGCCTCTCCACCCAATACGGCCAGACCCAGTCGAGATTGTGCTGGATAGCCTTGGTATTGAGCAGGCCCCGGGCATGAAAAACAATGCCGGCGCGCAGGAGTTCTATGGGTTCCTGGACCTCGGAAGGCTGGGCGAAACTCCTGATGCGGGCGGCTACCATGAGCGGGTCGATAACCTGAAAACGCTTTGCTGCCAGTCTGAGCAGAAATCTCCAGGGAAAGAGTCGTCTCAGCATCTCCTTCCTCCTTTTGGGGAGCTTGGAAAAATCGGAATTTCGTTCAAGATCGAGGCGCGCAAGGAAATTTTGCCGTAGGCATATACATGATATTCCGAGGATAAAAATTGATTACGCAACCATGAGATTGGAAGAAATGACAATTTTTCAAGGTTCCCTTTTGTTTGAGTGGTTGGGTGGAATGCATCAGATACGATAAGTCCGGTTTTTCTGGACTGCTCTGATGTCATTGGATTTAATCGATCATGATAAATCGGGGCATGGCGCATGTCGCTGGTGCTAACCTCTTGTCATTATTGTTTTCTTGACAATCCTCCCGGTCTGCTGCCGAAGAGTGTCGATGTCTTCTGCTTGTATACTTCAAGAACCATACCGGACGATGTTTTCCGTTATCGAGTCACGGTTTTGCTCGTTGATCGCCGGGCGGCACGCTATAGTAAAAGGGAGCTTGAAAAATTCGGAATTTCGTTCAAGATTCCCTAAAGAGTACCGTCGAGTTGAATGGTCGGGCCGGTTACCCTGGTCTCTCTCTCCGGTTCAGCGACGACCACCGCCGGCGGTATGTTGATCGCGTAATCAAAGCTAGCTCATTGAGTCTGACCACTGGATACAAGGAGGACGACGATGCACAAAATCGAACAGCTGACGATGAAAGTTGCGGTTATGCAAGCGGCCCCGGTTATTATGAACGGACCGGCGACGGTAACGAAGACGGTGGAGTTGATCGGGCAGGCTGCCGCCCGGGGAGCGCAATTGATCGTCTTTCCCGAGGTCTTCATTCCCGCTTATCCCCGCGGCCTCAGTTTCGGTTTTCTGGTCGGCAGTCGAACCGAGGCGGGGCGCCGGGACTGGCAGCGATACTTCGATAATTCGGTGGTCGTGCCCGGGCCGGAGACCGAGCACATCGGCGCGGCCGCTGCTGAAGCCGGTGTCTACGTGACGATCGGGGTGACCGAACGAGACCACATCAACCGGACCCTGTATTGCACGCTGCTCTACTTCGGTCCCGACGGGACGCTGCTCGGCAAGCACCGGAAACTCAAGCCGACCGGCTCGGAACGGCTGATCTGGGGAGAGGGCGACGGTTCGACGTTGACCGTTATCGACACCCCCTTCGGTCGGGTCGGCGGCCTGATCTGCTGGGAAAACTATATGGTGCTGGCCCGGGCCGCAATGTATCAGCAGGGAGTGCGAATCTATCTGGCACCGACCGCTGATTTTCGCGAGGTCTGGCAGAGCACCATGCGCCATATCGCCGTTGAGGGGCGTTGTTTCGTGCTGGCCTGCAACCAGTACGTGGAAAAGAGCATGTATCCCGACGACCTCGAATATCGCTCCGAACTGGACTCGCAGCCCGAGGTAATGTGCCCCGGCGGCAGTTGCATCATCGACCCGTATGGCGACTATGTGGCGGGCCCGCTGCTGGGTGAGGAGGGCATGCTGCTCGCTGACCTCGATCTCGGGGCCTTGACCCGGACGGCGCTGGACTTTGATCCGGTCGGCCACTATGATCGGCCGGATGTATTCCAATTGATCGTCCGCCGAGAAGGCAGTTGAGTAGAGCATGAGGAGAGGATTTGGCGGCTGCGGCGTCCCCCGATAACCGAAAAAGTCCTCTGTGCCGTTACTTTTATTCAGGAGAATAGCGTGGATAATCAGTCAATTACCTTGCATCAGCATCAGTCAGCTATCATCCTCGGCGCCGACGAAAACGGCGAAATCTCCGTTGAAGTCGCCTCTGCCGATCATCAGGGACTGAGCGGCGCCCTGTGTCAGGCGATCGTCCATAAATTGATGCACGACGAGCAGTTCCAGGAGGAACTGATGGGCATGCTCGATTTCGAAGACGAGTGAGCAGGAGAGTCCTGATTTTTCATGCTCACCTTTGGTGTTGCCGAGTTATAAAACCGAGAGCCATGGAGATGGCTGATGGATGACGTTATTGTTACCCCGATCGGGGTGGTGCACGGTGACATCACCACTCGTGACGACGCCCCGAAAAACTACAGTGAATCGGATCGCAGCGGCACGCTGGAGATATACCCGCGCTATGGCGACGGTCTGGACGGCATCGGTGCCGGCCAGACCGTCGTCGTCTTGTTTTGGCTGCATCTGGCCGACCGCGACCGGCTCAAGGTGTATCCGCGTGGCGATCGATCCCGCGGTTTGCGTGGCGTCTTTGCCACCCGCAGCCCGGTGCGGCCAAACCCGATCGCGCTTTCCGAGCTCAAGGTGATCGCCCGGGACGGAAATCGTCTGCAGGTGACCGGTCTCGATGTCCTGGATGGTACGCCCATCATTGATATCAAGAAGAAGATCGATCCCTGAAGCGCCGGCGTTCCACCGGCATGATTGCGACCCGGCGTCGTCATGTTTTTCCGGCAGGCCCGGCTTTCCGTCATTATAGTGTAACCATCGGGTTATCGACGGGGAGAGTCGGAGAAGTCGGGAGGTTTTTACGGTTATGATGAAAGCAGCAAAACGATTCGGAGCGGCGCTTGCTCTGATGTTGGCAATCTTCTGTTTGGCAGCCGCAGCGGTAGCTCAAGAAGATGCGGCGATGGATCCTCCCGCCCCGTTCAGTCGGGAAGAACTCACTCAGATGCTCGCCCCGATAGCGCTCTATCCCGATGCGCTTCTGTCGCAGATCCTGATGGCATCGACTTATCCGATCGAGGTGATAGAGGCCGAGCGCTGGCTGAAAAACAATCCCTCACTGAGCGGCGATGCGCTCGATAATGCCCTCCTGCACCTGGATTGGGAACCAAGCGTCAAGGCCCTGTGCCATTTTCCAACAGTCCTGAACCTGATGAGTGAGCGCATCGCGCAAACCACCGACCTGGGCAATGCCTTCCTGGCCCAGGAGGAAGATGTCATGGACACCGTTCAGGAACTCCGCGCCCGGGCCTACGCCGAGGGGAATCTCAATACCACCACCCGGCATCAGGTGGTTGTCGAACGGGAGACGATCAGCATTGAGCCGTCTGATCCGCGGATCATCTATGTCCCGTACTACAATCCCTATCACATCTACGGGAGCTGGCGGTATCCGGCCTACCCCCCGTATTATTGGATTCCTTCAGGTCTCAGGGTCGGAAGGGGAATAACCTACTGGCCGGGTATATCCTTTGAGTTTGCTTTGAACCGCTGGAGTCAGTTCGATTGGCAACGCCGCTACATCTATTTCGATACCTACCGCCCATCGAGATTTATCAGATATCATCGCTGGGCACCTGATCCGGACCCCTGGTACCACTCGCCACGGCATCGTCGCGGTATCGTCTACCGTGACCATCGGACCGCCGAACGATATTACCGACAACCATCATCGACACGGGGCATGCGTGACCAGTCTCGGTACTTCGAGCCGCCCCGCAGGTCTGCTCCGGAGGTGAGGGTTCGTTCGCCGATCGTTGACCGCAGTCAGCCCGTGTCACGTGAAGGCTATGCCGAGGGAGACCGGATGAATAAGCCGCTATTAGACCGGCTGAACCGTAGAGGACGATAGCAGCGCGAGTAAAGACGTTCAAACGGGTGATCGATGGGTTCCTGCATTGCCCGGTTATACCCCGGCCTCGGCCATCTCGATGATTTCGGGCTCCGCGCCAGCCTGCTCGATCCACTGCCGCACTTTTTCATTATCCAGCACAAAATCCATGTAGTGCGCAGCTGTCTTCGATAGCTCGATCCCGTAGGTTTGAAACCTCGACGCAACCGGAGCGAACATGCAATCGGCAATGGAGAACCCACCGAACAGCCAAGGACCGGCACCTGCATACGTGTCCCGGCACCTCGACCATATTCGATCCATCCGGGCCAACTCCTTCTCAAGGGCAGCATTGAGAGGAACCTTACGCCCGGTCGCCCGGCAGTTCATCGGTAATTGGCCCCGGATCTCCGGGAAACCGGAGTGCATTTCAGCGCTGCAAGATCTCGCTTCCGCGCGGGCCCGAGCGGCACTCGGCCACCCGTCACCACTCAGGTATTGTTCTGAAACGTACTCACAAATAGCCATCGAATCCCAAACAGTCAGATCATCGTCCAGAAGGACCGGCACTTTCCCCGCTTCCGTGTACCGGACAAGCAAGGCGGAGGTGTCGTCCTGACCCAAGGCAATCCGCACTTCTTCAAAAGGGAGTTCGTGGACCGACAGCAGCAACCATGCTCTCAGCGACCACGACGAGTAATTTTTATTCCCTATTATGAGCTTCAAAGATCCCTCCTACAGATGCATTACCCGGCTACGACTCGGTAGCTCTGGGAACCGCTTGGTGTGGACTCGAATGTCGGGTGGTGTAGGTGGGATGGCGATAAAACCACCCTCCTAATTCTTTTGTGTCAGATTTATTACTAATGATCCTTGTGCGTTATTAGCGTGCGCTAAGTTCTTTTTCTATACGTTCAGCAAGAAATATCTTTAAAAGATATTGATATGGAACATCCCTTTTGTTTGCTAGAAGTTTGAGTTCTTCAATCATAGTTTCCGGAAGACGTAGAGCTTTTTTTTAACTGAAGGCTTGAGGTTTGAAAATGTGATTTTCTCAGCTTTGCTCCAGTTAATGTAGTCAGTAGAATCATGATTTTCCCAAAATTCTCTTTCTTCATCTTCACTTTTAAATTTTGGTATTTGCTTACTCATTACTATATACGTCCCTTTCTTTACGACTCATGTCTCTTGCTGAAATGATACGAATCGCCTTGCCTCTCACAGTAAATGCAATGAAGAGGTTTCGTTTAGAATCGGTTCTTCCGAGTGTATAGAATCTTTTTTCTGCCTCTGATTTTTTTGGGTCATCTTGGATTGCTAAAGGTCTATTGAAAAATACCTGTTCGCACTCCGCAGAGCTGACTTTATGTCTCAGTCAATTTTTATTTACAATTCCGTCATCCCGCTCAAAACCGTCACATTGGCTCAATATTTTTTTGTATATCGAATCCATACATTGAGTCTGGAATTAATATGCACATTTTTCAAGTGGTTTTCCAGTTCCCCAGAGCAGCCCACTCTTTCACCACTGTTGGCTGACATCCTGCTGGATGACCTAGATAAGGAACTGGAACAGCGCGGCTACCGATTTTCCTGATTTACAGTTGGTACCGAGTTTTCTGGGTCCGAAACGTCGGACAGGGGGCGTGGCCCGAGAGCAGACGAGTTCCACGACGAGATTGTGCGCGGGTTTCTTCGTTCCGCTCGTCTCATCTCTGCTTCAGCATTGAACCGGATGGGTGACTGGTGCAGTGGCTCACCACTGACACGGTATCGCCGAAATCACGGGTGCAGAAAAGAACGGACAAACAATGCACACGGTAGGTGGAAGTAATACTCTCGTAAGGAAAATCCCCTTTTCCTTGATCGGAGGAGTCTATTCCTTGACAAGAGGCCTTTTAATGGGTGACCCCTTTCATCGGAGAAAACAATCTGAGCTGAGAAAACCGGTTATCCTTGGTAAGGCAATAGGCCTCTTTGTTTGCGTTTTGCATAACCCTCCCGAACCTGCTATGTACTGCCTTTTGGCAAAGGGACAGGCAGGTTACGCATTTTTCTTCCAGCCTCAAGAGCCGGGAGGTTTTTCGTGATTCGTACGCTCTCCATGATCGTCGACGGGAAGGAATTCAGCTTTTCCGCCGGCAAGACAATTCTTGCGGTGTGCCGGGAAAACAACATATTCGTACCGACGCTTTGCCACGACAAACGATTGCTTCCTCATGGCGGCTGCCGCCTTTGCCTGGTTGAAATAAAAGGGGTGCCGAAACCGTTGGCGTCATGTACCACGCCGGCGGAGAACGGGATGGTTGTTACCACCTCGAATGCCCATTTGACCCGGTTGCGTAAAACCGTCCTTGAGCTGCTGTTATCCAACCATCCCAACGATTGCATGACCTGTGAGGCCACCGGCGATTGCCTGCTGCAAGAGCTTGCCTATCAGTTCGGGATCCGGCCTGGAAAGTACCGGGGCGCCATGTGGGGACTGCCGCTTCGACAAGACAATCCCTTCATCACCTTTGATCCGAACAAATGTGTGGTGTGCGGGCGTTGTGTCAGGATTTGCAACGAGGTTGTCATGGCCGGCACCTTGACTATGACCAAGCGGGGCTTCAACGCAATGCCGAACACCGCCTATGGCAAGCCCCGATCGCTAGAAAACTGCGAGTTTTGCGGGCAGTGTGTTTCGTCGTGCCCCACCGGTGCTTTGACTGACACGAAAAGCCGGGGTAAAGGCCGGTATAGCGAGCTCACCAGGGTGCGTACTACCTGCTCGTATTGTGGTACCGGTTGCAGCTTCTTCCTTAACGTCAAAGACGGCAAGGTGGTCAAGGTAACTTCGGACTACGATGGTCCGGTCAATCAAGGGAATCTCTGCATCAAAGGACGATATGGCTACGATTTCATCCACAGTGAAGAGCGTATCAAAACCCCTTTGATTCGTAACACGGACGGTTTTCGCGAGGTGGGCTGGGACGAGGCGTTGCAACTGGTTGCCGATAAATTCAAGGAGGCAATTGCAGCGCACGGACCTGATTCCGCTGGGGCCTTCTCTTCGTCGCGTTGTACCAATGAAGAGAACTACCTGCTGTCGAAATGGGTGCGTTGCGCGATCGGGTCGAACAACGTCGACAACTGCGCCCGGGTCTGACACGCCCCGACGGTGGCCGGTCTGGCCACGAGCCTTGGCGCGGGAGCTGCAACCAACTCACTAGCTCAGATACCGGAACTTGATACGATTTTTCTGTTCGGCTCGAACCCAACGGAAGCGCATCCGGTAGTCTCGTTATACCTGAAGAAAGCCTTGCAAAATGGTGCCCGACTGGTGGTCGCCGATCCGCGCAAGACCTGGATGGCTGCCAGAGCCGATGTGTGGCTGAACCTGAAACCGGGGAAAAACATCGCTCTGCTCAACGGCATGATCAACGTCATCCTTGAACGGGGGTGGGAAAACAAGGTGTTTATCGAGGCTCGTACCGAACAGTTCGGCGAATTGCGGAATAAGGTTGCGCAATACGATCTCGAGCGCGTGCAGGGCATCACCGGCGTCGAGGGGGATAAAATCGTCGAGGCTGCCCGTATCTACTCCCAAGCCGGTAAATCGATGATAATTTACGGCCTAGGTGTAACCGAGCATCGAAGCGGCACCGAGAACGCGATGGCCATCGCCAACCTGGCGTTGGTCTGCGGTCACATCGGGAGGCCGTCGACTGGCATCATGGCTTTGCGCGGCCAAAATAACGTTCAGGGCGCGTCCGATCTCGGCCCTCTGCCGGCAACGTTTCCCGGGTATCAGCCGGTTGCCGATCCGGCCAATCGCAAGAAGTTCGAGAGCGAATGGAAGGTCCCGTTGACCGACCGGACGGGTCTCAAATCGGTCGAGATGCTCGACGAATGTGTCAAGGGCAGCTTTAAGGCACTTTTCATTCTTGGCGAGGACCCGGCACAAACAGACCCGGATATAGGGCATATCCGAAAGGCGTTGGAAAATGTTGATTTCCTGGTTGTTCAGGATATTTTTCCAACTGAAACGACTCGTTATGCCGACGTGATCCTGCCCGGCGCGAGCTTTGCTGAAAAAGACGGCACTTTCACCAACGGAGAGCGCCGTGTGCAACGGGTCCGCAAGGCCATCGAGCCGCTGGCCGGCATGGCCGAGTGGGAGGTAATGTGCAGAATATCGACCTTGATGGGATACCCCATGTCGTACGAACATCCGTCATATATTATGGATGAGATCGCCCGTTTGGTGCCGGCGTATGGCGGTATTCACTATCATCGTCTGGAAAACGGTGGTCTGCAATGGCCTTGCCCGACGGATGATCATCCCGGGACGACAACGCTCTATACCGATCTCTTCTCCAGGCCGGGCGGTAAGGCTCAGTTTGTCGCGCTGGACCAGCAGGAGTCGGGTGAAACGACGGATGACGATTATCCTATCACGCTCATAACCGGTCGAATTCGTGAGCATTACAACAATGGTTCAATGACCAGTCGATCGCTTGGCATCAGTGAGCTGGTCCCCGAGGAGATGGTCGAGATTAATCCCCTTGATGCCGAAAGACTCGGTATCGAGCATCAGCAATGGGTCAATATCACGTCACGCCGCGGCACTATCTCCGTCAAGGCAAAGGTCACCGATCGATCGGAGCCGGGATCGGTCTTTATGACCTTTCATCATCGGGATGCGTTGACCAACCTGTTGACTTCGTCACACCGGGATCCTATAACAGGGACGCCGGAATACAAGGTTACCGCAGTGCGGATCGAGGCGGGTGGCGCTGTTTTGAACTGACCGTCGAGTGGGGGACAAATCTTTATCTTTGACAATTTTCAGCTGTCAAGAATAAAGATTTGACCACGCTTGGCTTTTCAAGTGGTTTTGCAGTTCCCCAAAGCGGCCCACTTTTGTGCAAAGCAATGATTGCTGGCGTTGGTCAAAATGCATGAGAGAGCCAGTAGAGCAGAATTGCAATAAGCCCGAAAGACAAAATAAACTGTGGCGCAACGGACTTGGCTTTCAGTGACCATACTGAACAAATGAGCGCGAGGATGCCTATGGGGCCAAACATGTTCAAACCAAATATGGCTCGACTTTCACAATCAAGGCCCATTAACCTGCCGGAGCAAAACACCGAAAAGGGCCATCCGGCAAGCCAAGAAGGACTGTCGACGCTACAATTTCGAACCACGCCACGGCTTTTAACATTCTGGTATTCATCCGCTGTGCTAAACGTTCCGCATTAGAGGAGCGACGCTTTTCCGCGCCCACTCATGCGGTGGTTAGCGCCTCCTGATTTTCAATTGAAGAAAAGGAGTTGTGCGATTCTTGATAGTTGATGGATACTCCATCTTATATTCACATCCCATTTTTAGGTAGAAACCCTTGGTATTTGGATCGGCAAGAATTCCCACTTCACAGACACCACGGGACGTGCACCTTTCCCGTAAATGTTCAAACATTTTTGTCCCTATACCTTTGCCGATGCTCTGAGGCTCAATGAACATATGCTCGAGCCAGCAACCCTTGCTTATTTTGATACCGGATCTTTCTATATCATCGGTAAGCTCGACAATCGAATAATAGCCGATAATCTTTCCATCGGTTTCAAAAACAAACACGTCGTTATTTTGAACGTAGTCTGAGCTTATGGTCAGTTCCTTGGCCCATACTTCGTAATACTCTTTTGGATATTTCCAATATCCTTTTGAACTGAAAGAGATGTTTGTTAAAATTTCTGCTTCTTCAATTTTTGCTTCTCTTATCATTGGTTTCAGATCAGTGTTGGACATTGTTTATAACCATATCAACAGACTTGCCGCGATTAGCTGCGCGGCGGGCCTCTGCGTCTGGTTGAACGGCTTGTTTTACCTATCTCTTCCTTCTCGGATAATATCAACTATTTTTCTTTTGTTGTTACTATCGCTTTAATGGCTGGTACTGCAGGTTTTTGAATCTTGATCAGGAACAGGATCTATGGGCGGCTAGTGTGGGCCCGTATCTCAGATATCGGGGGTGTCCCAACCACCGCATCATGCGATGTGCCTGCGGTGGTTGGGTCCGTTTCGCCGGTATCAGCGTCTATAGCGGAAGGAAACTTCAAATTGTTGCCGGTGGCTGCTCCGTGAGAAGAACAGATTGCCGCCTAGCGTAAGCCGTAGTTCTCCATCGCCGTATCGCGGCCAGTCGATCCCGCCGCTGAAGAGGCTGATCCGTTTTGTATCGGCTTCGCCGACGACGGAAGCGGCGGTTGCCAGGTTGATGGCTTTTCGGCCAAGCGAGACGGTTTCTTCGCGGTTTCCGAGTTCTCCGGGGATTGACCTGATAATCTGGGTTACCGCTACGGAGCCGTTACCGGCTGACGGGTTGAAGCCAAAGTCCGTGCAGATGATATCAACTTCGGTGATGACTTGCCGGAATTGATCGATCTCGTAATGCAGGACGTGTGCGTCTCCATCATAAAAGGTGGAGCCAGGATGCGCCCTCAGCCGGCAAAAGGTATCACTGCTGCGGATTCTGAGACTGTCGGTCGTGCGGTTGTTGTCGTAGGTCGGTTCGACGATTTCCACCGGTTGATTGACGATGACGGTGAACGCCAGTTGGCTATGAGCGGCCCGGTCTTCTGCGGTGGTGAAGCCGTTGATATGCCCGAGATCGACCCAGCCGCCGGATGCCGGTACATTTCTCTCAACACGTTGATACCGCCCCGGTTCATCGGTTTTACCGACCAAGAAGGCGAGGCGATAGGAGAGCACTCTGCCGCCCGTCGCTGCCGGAGTGATAGCGGTGTAGACTTGTACCAGCCCCTCTTCGCTCACGCGCAAGCCGGCCAGCCGGAAATCGGCACTGTTCTCGTCGGTTTCGCTGAACGGAGGCTCCTGGATGGAAAAAGGTCCCGCCTCCCGGCCGACTCCGGTGGTCAATGAGCGTACGACGAGAAGGTAGTTATTGATGCCCGGCTCAAGCGTGTCTGTCGCGATGTCGTGCTCGCACCAGTCGGAAGTCCCATAGCCGTTGACATCCGTTTCATCGAGGATACCGCAACTGAGTCGCGGGACGACATGCGTATAGGCGCGCTCACCGTCGCGGAACAGTTCAATGACGATATCGCTGCGGGCCGGTCTGAATTGGAAATTGACCGGTATCTGCTCGCCCTGAATGATGATGCGGGGATGGGTATACAGGCTGATAAACGGTCGATCAACGTCGACCCCCCAGTGAATGATGCCGGCGGTTTCGGCCTCCAGTCCGGCGCCGCTGATGCGCAGACGATAGCTGCCGCTCAAGGTGTCGTCGACATAGCTGGCCTGGCAGGTTCGGGACGGCAGCGGCTGGGTTTCCGAAGCGGGACTATCGCGGGCTTCGAGGCAGGCCAGGTTTTCGCTGCGCACCACTTCGTCGGTAGTGGGGTCGATGAGTTCCATCTGCCAGTGTTCCGGCAGCGAGGCGAGCGGCCCGTGGTAGCGCCAGCTGAGATCCATCCGCAGCCTGCCGTCTCTCTCCGACTCGACGATGTGGCTGCCGGCCCTCGGCGTGACGAGAGACAGCGTCGGTGCACCCGGCCCGCCAAAGGCGCCGCCGTCACCGATAGGAGGGTCGTCTCCAACGATCTCGACTACCTCGAATGGGGTGAAATGAAAACCCGCTTCTCCGGAGCCGCCGAAACCGCCACCATCGCCGATTGCTTCGTCGTCACCGCCGACCTCATAGGCGTCCAGCGACGTGACGTGGAACATATCGCTCAGGCCGGCGGCGGCCGAGTCGGCGTGGCTGACGGAGAGCAGGTAGAGACCGGTGGGGGCGTCGGCCGGCAGCTGGAGTTGGACTTCACGATACGGATCGCCGGGTCCGGGTGGATTGTCGTTTCTGATGGACATGGTCGCTTCCTCGCCGCCGACTCCTGTCCTGATGGCCGAGAAGACCACCGAACCGCCGGGAGCGACGGGCCGGCTGAACCGGTAGCGGATCGGAATTGATCTGCCGCGGAGGAAGGTATCGCTACCGCTCGGCGAGGTTATTTCGATGCCAAGATCCAGCATTTTCGGCGTTGCCTCGGGCACCGTCGTCTGCGGCGTTGGCAATGCGTGGTTTAGGCCCAGCTGCGGCCGTGGTCGTGTCCTGTGATTCCGGTTGCTGTCCTTCCCTGCGTTGGAGCCGGTTGTGATTTGACTGGAGGCGGGGTGCAGACGATCGGTGGCGTTTTTTTGTCGGACCGAGTCGAGCCTGGTGCCGGTCTGTGGCTGCGCAGCAGACGGGCCGAGTATGGTTTGGTCGGTATTGTTGTTTTTATCCAGTTCGAAGACCGAGTCGTTACTGTTGACGGTGATGGCGACGGGCACCCGTTTCGCTAATTCGCCCGGTATGACAACGGTGAACTGGCTGCCCGGTTTGCCGAGCTTGGCATAGTCGGCGAGTTGTTCCATGCGGGTGTAGCCGGGCAGCGGTTTGTTGTCGACAAGGAGCCGCACCAGGCTCCGGCGGTACTGGTGCTGGTCAAGGTGAGCCGGGCCATTGTTTCTCAGGACAAAGGAAATGCCCGGTTGCGTGGAGTGCGTGCCGGGCGTTGACAATGATGCCGGATCGTCGTGGTAGCGCAGTTGTGCTACGGACAGGTCAGCGGGCAGCGGCCGCAGGGTGGCGGCATCGGCAATGGACTCGGTTGGCCGAGTCGGGGCGATGGTTCCCGGTTTTCTCATCTCCGTCAACGACGGCGGGCCCGGTTTCAGCTGCATCGGTTGTCGGGGCTTCGAGACGATCAGCTGCGCATCGGCAACGTGCTGCTTCCGGTTTGCTTTCTGCAATCCCTCTCTGCTGTCGACGCGGGCCTCGAGATTCAGTCGGCCGCTCTGCTCCGGTCGAAACGTGGCGGTCGCCGGCACGGATCGTTTCGGCTCGACGACGAGTTTTCGGTGGGTGGCAATCTTTTTACCATCCAGGTAAAAGCCGATTTCGACATCGAGTGCTTTGGCCGTACCGACATTGGCGACAACGGCCCGCAGCGTGGTTGAGGATCCGGCTTTGATCGTCGCCGGAGAGCAGGAAAACGACCTGATCACCAGATCGGCGACACTGGTCGGTGTTTCGGTCCGCTGCATCTGTTGCAGAGGTGGCGATGCTGGCTTGATAACAGCCGGTGGCGCTGCCGTTTTTTTTTGCGGCGATTGCATCGTCGGAGGCACTTGTTTTACGGTGGCCGGTTTTTCGGTGACCGTGCCGAGTGGTGCAGCGGTGCCGTCGATTGCCAGGCCGGCAGAACTCAGCAGGAAAATGATCAGGGAAATGATGCGGAGCTGTTTCATGGTTTTGCCCTCTTGCGATGGTTTGAGCCATGCCCGTGTGGTGGACCGCTGAAAAGGCTCGTCTAACACTACGTCCCTTGGTTGTGGCAAATGGTTCAACCGGTGGCCGGATTATTTCGGTGCGGGATGCTTTGACAAAGAACCTAGCCGGTGGTTTCTGTCAAGGCAAGGGTTTTGTCGGTGATCGTCAGGAGTGGGGCGTGGCGGTTTGCTCGAACAGGTAGCGAAGATATCGCTGCTGCCGACAGATAGTTTAGAGGTTCCAGCCCCAATAGGCAAGAAACCGGGGGAAATCCTTCAGGTCGGATTCTTCCCGGGCCCAGAACTTGAGACTGGTATAGAAGATGGTTTCGCTGCTGTCGCCGCCGCGGTACGCCTTGTCCTCGCCGACGCGAAAGTCAAGGGCCCACCAGCCGATCAGCAGTCGCTCCAGCGGCTTGCTGTTGTTCTTCACGTAACCGGACCGGGGACCGTCGGTTTCGAAGAAGGAAACAATCGTCTCTCCGAACGGCAGCCGGTAAAGGGCGGATAACGGTGCAAGGTCAGTCTGCACACGCTCCGTTGCCGGCGGAAGGTTGTCCGGATCAATCAGCGAGACCTCGGAGACGCGATGGGTCTGGTCGGCCAGCGTGAAGGCGATCTGCCGGCCCTGCTCGGGGAGTTCCATGCGGCTCGGGAGCGTGTGTCCGTAAATCCATTGGCGATCCTGTGGCCAATCGGCCGGATAGGCGTCTTCGGGAAGGGCGGGGGTCGGCAGAAAGGCGAGATAGCAGCCGCAGGTATGAACCGTCGTGATCAACACCACCGTGTCCGCTTCGTTGAGCGTGTAAATGACGAGCAGTCCCGGGTTGGTGCCGGCGGTCAGATTCAGGGCGCCCCAGCCGAAAGGCACACGTTCGTGGTGGATGCGGTAAATCTCGTTGCGATAGCGCCCTTGATCTGTCGTAAAGCTGTCGCGTTCGTAATAGACGGTGGCCGCTACCGGATCGACGACGATGAACGGACTGCCGTCAGGGTTTCGCTGCGTCGCCGGCGTGCCGATCAGGTTATAGGGTTGTTCGCTGTTTTCAACGACAAAGATCGGTACATGACCAGTGTCGACGCCAGTCGGCACCGGCGGGGAAAAGGCCGTCGTCTTGCTCGGCGGCAGCGACGATGTGCCGGCGCAGCCGTTGAGAAAAAGCGCTGGCAACAGAAAGCAGACAAACAGCCTGGCGAGGTCGCGCAGGTTGAGATGTAATGGTTGGCTACCGGAGGGTCTCATCATTCCTCTCCTTCATAGTTAGGGGGTGGGGAGATCATGATTTTCAAGTGGCACGGGTGGGGATGATCGCGCCTTTGTCCGCCGATGCGGCCAGTCGGGCGTAGAGATAGAGGTATCCCTTGGATACGCGCGGCGGCGGCGGGCGCCAGGCGGTCCGGCGACGATCCAGCTCGCTTGCGGTAACCTGCAGATCCAGGGTCTTGCCGGGAATGTCGATGGCGATGATGTCGCCGTCTTCGACCAGGGCGATCGGTCCGCCCTCCATCGCTTCCGGTGAGATATGGCCGATGAAGCAACCATTGTTGGTCCCCGAAAAGCGCCCGTCGGTGACCAGGGCCACCCGGTCGCTCAGGCCGAGGCCGTGCAACAGTTTCATTGCCTTGAACATCTCCGGCATGCCCGGCCCCCCTTTCGGCCCCTCGTAGCGGATCACCACTACCTCGCCGGGCTGCACCTGTCCGGCCATAATTGCCTCGTTGGCCGCCGCTTCGGACTCGAACACCCGGGCCGGTCCGGTGAAGGCCTGCATATCGTCTCGGATGGCTGCCGGTTTGGTGACCGCCGAGTCGGGGGCCAGGGTGCCGAAGAGCACCGCCAGGCCGCCGCCGGTGCTGAAGGGCCGGGCCATGGTCTTGATGACCTCGTCGTCCGGGGATGTCTTGCCGGCGATGTTGTCACCGAGGCTGCGGCCGGTGACGGTCAGCGCTGAAGTGTGCAGCAGCGGAGTGAGTTCGCCGAGTACCGCCGGCACCCCGCCTGATTCAAAAAAATCGATGACGTTGGCCGATGCGGCCGGATTCATCTTGGCGATCAACGGGGTGGAGCGGCTGATCCGGTCGAACAGCCGGATGTCGAGCTCGATTTCCGCCTCGTAGGCGATCGCCGGCAGGTGCAGGGCGGCGTTGGTCGAACCGCCGATGGCCGAGGTCAGGCGAATGGCATTTTCCAGTGAGTCCGCGGTGATGATCTGCCGGGCGGTGATACCGCGATCGACCAGATCGACGATGGCCCGGCCGGAACTACGGGCCACCTGCAGCCGGCCGGCGTGTACGGCCGGGATCATCGCCGAGCCGGGCAGCGACATGCCGAGGGCCTCGGCGATGCAGCACATGGTATTGGCGGTGCCGAGAAACGAGCAGGAACCGCAGGTCGGGGCGCAGACGTCTTCCATCCAGACCAGCTCGTCCCGGCTGATCTCGCCTTTCTGGAGACGACCGACGCCCTCGATGATCGAGGTGCTGTCGGCGGTGCGGCCATGGATCTGCGGGCCGCCGAGCATCGGGCCGCCATTGACCAGTATGGCCGGAAGATCGAGGCGGGCGGCGGCCATCAGCATGCCGGGCACGATCTTGTCGCAGGAGCCGAGCAGGACCAGACCGTCATACTGGTGGGCCTGGACCATCAACTCGATACAGTGGGCGATGAGATCGCGGGTCGGCAGGATGTAGCGCATCCCGTCATGGCCTTCGGCAATCCCGTCGCAGGCGCCGATTACTCCGAATTCTACCGGGGTGCCGCCACCGTCCCGGATGCCGTCGCTGACCGCCGCCGCCACCTGGCGGAGGTTATAATGGCCGGGGACGGTGGTGCTCCAGGCGTTGGCGATGGCGATCATCGGTCGCTCCAGGTCGCTGTCGCTATAGCCCATCGATTTGTAATAGGCGCGGTTGATGCTCCATTCCGGCCGTTTCAGGATCCTGCTGCTGCGCCGTGTCGTCATAGCGTCTCTCCTCTGGCAATGAGGTGTTTCATGCGGCCGTCTCGCGCTTGTGTCCCGGCAGATCTCAGGCGGCCAGGCGGGCGGCCAGTCTGATCGCCTCGATCATCGATTGCGGGTTGGCCCGGCCGTCACCGGCCCGGTCATAGGCGGTGCCATGATCGACCGAGGTGCGAATGATCGGTAGCCCGATGGTTACGTTGACCCCGGCCATCTGGTCCCAGGAGTCGGTTTTTTCGTCGTAATGAAAGCCGACCAGTTTGGCCGGGATATGGCCCTGGTCGTGGTACATGACGACGACCGAATCGTAGAGGCCGCCCTGCATCTTGGAAAAAACCGTATCCGCCGGTAACGGTCCCTCGGCGGCAATTCCCTCGGCAACGGCGGCGGTTACCGCCGGGGCGATTTCCCTGTCGTCTTCGGTGCCGAACAGGCCGCCCTCGCCGCAATGGGGATTGAGGCCGGCGACGGCGATGCGTGGCTGCTCGATGCCGAGCTGGTGCAGGGTGGCGGCGGTCAACTCGATCACTCTCAGGACCCGTTCTTTTTTTACCCGGTCGCATGCTTCGCGTAAGGAGACGTGGGTGGAGACATGGGTGACTCGAAAACGGCCGTCGGCAAGCATCATCGCATAGTCGGTGGTCTCTGTCAGTTCACCGTAGATTTCAGTGTGACCGCTATAGTGAAAGCCGGCGAGGTTGATGGCCGCCTTGCTGATCGGTGCGGTGACCGTACCGTCGATTTCTCCGGCCAGCGCCAGGTCGATGGCTCGTTTGATGTACTGAAACGAGGCGCGGCCCTGGGCGGCAGTGTCGGTCTTGTGGCGTAGCTCGGCCAGAGGCAGGTTGGCCAAGTCGAGCACGTCGATGGTCTGCCAGGCAAAGCGGCCGTCGGTAACAGCGGAGCAGCCGTTGATCGCCAGGTCGAGATGGCTGAAGGCCACGGCATTGGTCATGATGGCGGCGTCGCCGATGATCAGCGGCCGGCAGATCCGGTAGACGTCCGGGTCGGCCAAGGCCCTGGCGCAGACTTCCGGGCCGACGCCGCCGGGGTCGCCCATGGTGATGCCGAGCAGGGGGAGGGAGTCAGGGGTGTGCATAATTGATTATCCTTTACGGGATTCAATGGTTGACGAGCGTGATCAGGGTGTCGTCTTCGCCGAAACTGCCAGCCTTGGTAATAACCGTCAGGCCGCTGTAGCGGCCGCCGACAAGTTCACTGCAAACCAAACCGGGCAGCATCTCTTCGTGAAGCAGCAGGCCATCGGCGCCGACGCAGCGGCGAACGGCCTCGGCGGTGTCGCCGCCGGACAGGAACAAAGCATCCGGTTGAATCCTGGGTAGCAGGTCGGCACCAATTCCGGCCAGGGAGCGAACGATCCGGTCGGGGGCTTCGGCCGGTTCGGCGGCGTCTGCCGCGATTGTCAGGATCAGGCTCTGTGGTCGATCGATCGCTTGAACGGCGGCGTCGACGCCGGCGAGCAGCGTCGCCGGCGAAAAACTCAGCAGCGGCCAGCCGGTGGCGGCGGCAAGACGGTTCGCCTGCCGGGCCAGCACAGCGGAGGCGGAACCGCAAACGAACAGCCAACGCTTTACCATCGGTCGATGTGCCCGGGGCGGCGCGGCGTGCTCAGCGGCCATGATACGGGCCAGGCTGGCGGCCAGCCCGGCCGAGCCGACCGGCAGGATGGTGCTGCCGTAGCGGCGGGCCAGGCGGGCGATGCTATCGAGATGACCGGTCGTTTTAGCATCAAAGACCAAGTGGTGACAGCCGCTGTCGATCAGGGCCTGGACCCGGGCCGACAACCGATCGGCGGATGTATCGAGCTGGTCAAGACCGATTCGGCCAACGGTGAGACGGCTTTGGCCGGCCAGGAGTATTGACAGGCGTGATTCCCGGACCGGTCCGAGCGGGTCGCGGCCGATTTCCGTGTCGGCTACCGGCACTCCGTGTAATCGATGGACATCGTCGACGGTGGTGCGTCCCTGGGCCGGATAGGCGGGGGCGACAAAACTGGCGGTGGCCCCGGTGGCCTCGAGCAAAGTGTCGAGTTCGGCGCCGAGATTGCCCCGCAGGCAGGAGTCGATCTTCTTGTAGATTACCTCCGGTGCCAGTGCGGTGATGCGGCTCGCACTCCGTTGCACGGCGAGTCCGGCGGATCGGTCGTCCAGGTGTCTGCTGTCGGTGCTGACGGCCAGGCCGGCCGGCGGATCCAGTAGGCCGGCCGGCAATCCGTTGGCGCCGGTGGTCAGCAGCACCGGACCGACTGCCGGGCAGAACTGCACCCCGGTATCGGCCGCCCCGGTCAGGTCGTCGGCGATGACCGCGATGCGCAGCCGCTCCCTCATCGTTACCGATCGCCGGAGGGGGCCGGGATGGGCAGCATGTCCGGGGCATGGGTCAACACCGTGAGCCGGGCGTCCGGGCCCTGGCGGCGCAGTGCCTCGGCCACCGCGTCGTCGACGGTGGCGGCGTGGGTGTGGCCGAGCCGCACCTTATCCGCTGCCGGGATGCCCGGGGAGTACATGATGATCGAGGCCTTCTCCCGGGCCAGGGCCCAGGCGGTGGCCAGCGCCGCCGCCACGCCGTTGCGGATCTCGCCGCTGCGATAGGCGGTCGTTATCTGCTCCGAAGACCATGACGTGTAATCGAGCAGATCGGTGTGCACCGGGCTGATGCCTTCCGGTGCCGGCGTGCAGACGATGATCGTACCGCCCGGCCGCACCATGCGCTGGGCCGGATAGAGCGATTTATGGGACTGCCAGAAGTCGAGGTCGCAGGGATACGAATTGGCCACGACGATATCCGGGGTTTCCCGGTAAGTCACGCCGTAGATCTTCCTGGCCAACTCGATGCCGGCGGCGAAACAGCCGCGCATCTCGCCGTAGAAGACGCCGACGGAGCGGCCTTCGCTGTCCATGACCACGTTGCAGATGGTGCGCATGCCGACCCGGTCGGCCATGTCGTCCATGTCGCGGCGGACCGGGTTGTCGGCCATGCCGAGAAACGAATCGCCGCCGCTGCAGGAGAGCATGTGCGTTTCCGCGGTGGTGCGCGGTCCGCAGACGCCCGGCTGGATGATCTTCGACGAGCCGGAAAAACCGGCGATGTGGTGCGGCACGATGGCGCCGAGACCGATGACCACATCCGCTTCGGCCACGAGCCGGTTGACCTGCAGCGGCGTACCCTGGGCTGAAAAGCCGAGGTCGACCAGGTTGTCCTGCTGGCGCCATTCATGATTGAAGACCCGGATCCGCCCGTAGACGGTTGAGCCGACCCGGCTCTCCAATTCTTCCTCGGTCATGTAGCGATGGGTGCCGAGCGCCATGATGCAACTGATATGTTCATCGGCGACCCCGGCCCGGTTGAGTCGGTCGAGTAGGCGGGGGATGATCCGGTCGACCGGGGTCAGCCGGGTCACGTCGTCACTGACGAGCATGACCCGGTCGCCCGGCTTGACGAGTGTTTCCAGCGGCTGCTGGTTGATCGGTCGAGACAGGGCGGCCTCGATGGATCGGTCCAGGTCGGGCAGCGGCGTTGACGGCTGCGGACTCAATACCTCGGCGAGATTGCGCTCGGGAACGTCGAAAGCAAGGGGTGAGCCGTTGAAGGGGATGGTGACACTGGCCATGGGTTAATCTCCAAAGGTGTTCGGGATAAACATGACAATATCGGGGACGTAAGTCATCAGCAGCAGCACTCCGATCATCACGGTTAGAAAGGGGAGGATATAGCGAACGATTTCGGATAGCTGGATCTGTGCGATATTGCAGGCAATGAACAGGCAGATACCGAGCGGCGGGGTCAACATGCCGATAGCCAGGGCGGTGACCATGATGACGCCGAAATGGACCGGGTCGATGCCGAACTGCTGGATCACCGGCAGAAAGACCGGGGTCAGGATGATCAGCGAAGCCGAGGTTTCCATGAAGGTGCCTATGGCCAGCAGGCAGATCAGGATCAGCGCGTAGAGTACCGCCGGCGAGGAGGTCAGGTTGACCAGGTAGGCGGCGACGTTCTGCGGTACCCGTTCGGCGGTCAGTATCCAGCCGAAGATATTGGCGGTGGCAATGAGCAGCATCACCGTCGACGTGGAAACGGCGGCCTTGGCGAAGATTTTCGGCAGATCGCGCAGCTTCAACTCGCGGTAAACAGCAAAGCCGACGATCATCCCGTAAATGGCCGCGACCACCGCGGCTTCGGTCGGGGTGAAGATGCCGCCGAGGATGCCGCCGAGAATGATGATCGGCATCAAAAGGGCCCAGAAAGCGCCGAAAAACGTGCGGCCCATGGCCGCGAAACCGAGGAAGGAATCACGTTCGTAGCCGGCCTTCTTGGCCATGAAATAGCTGACGATCATCAGACTGCCGCCGATCAGCAGGCCGGGGATGAAGCCGCCGAGAAACATCTTGCCGATGGAGACGCCGCCGACCACGCCGAAGATGATCATCGGGATCGACGGTGGAATGATGACGCCGATCGAGCCACCGGCCGCCTGGACGGCGGCGGCGAAACCGCGATTATACCCCTTGCGGATCATCGCCGGGATGGAGACCGCGCCGACGGCGGCGGTATCCGCCGCAGCCGCGCCGGAGATGCCGGCGAAAAACATCGCCGCCACCACCGCCACCATGGCCAGGCCGCCGGCGATAAAACCGACCAGCGCGTGGGCGAAATCGAACAGACGGCGGGAAATACCGCCCGATTCCATCAATTCGCCGGCCAGCATGAAAAACGGAATGGCCATCAGCGGGAAGGAATCGGTACCGGTAAAGAGCCGTTGGGCCGCAAGCGTCAGTGGCAGGTCGGAGCCGAACTGTAGGGTGGCCACCGAGGCGACGCCGAGGGAGAAGGCGATCGGCACGCCGATGATAAAACAGAGCACCAGGGAGACGAAGAGGATGATGGTCATATTCGCACCTCCCGGTCCAACGTGCGGTTCTGGATCGCGGCCACCATGACCCGCAGCGAGTTGATCAGCATCAGGATGCTGCCTACCGGTACGGCCATATAGGGGTAGCGCATGGAGATGTTCATCGACGGGGATTCCTGGAACTGGATGATGCCGAGGATCTTGAAGCCCCAGTAAATAATGACCAGCAGAAAAATCTGGATGATCAGGTTGACGACGACAATGGCGTAGCGGTAAGCGTTGGGTGGCAGCAGCTTGTCCATCAGGTCGATGCCGAGATGGACCTGGTAGCGGACCCCGGCCGCCGCACCGACGAAGGAAATCCAGACAAAGAGATAGCGTCCCGCCTCCTCGGACCAGGACAGCGGATCGTTATGGATGAAACGGTACCATACCTGGGCGGCAATGATCACCACCATCGCCGCCATCAGCAGGGCGAGGAACCAGTTGATGCAGCGGTCGAAGACTTCGAAACAATTCCTGACAAACACGGCGGCCCCTTGTCACTGATGATTGCGCCGGGATACGGCTTCCGGTCCGGCCGAGCCGATCAGCGCAGTGATCGGCTCGGCCGGGGCTGGGTTGGCTGGTGATGCTGTAGCTATTTCGCCGCGGCGATGGCCGCGTCGATCAGCTGCTGGCCGGCTTCGGCATCACCGCCGCCGATGGCTTTGACCACCGACGGGGTGGTATAGACGCCAGCCACGGCTGCGGCAAACGGGGCCTTGTCAGGATGGGTGACTTCCATGCCTTCCTTGGCGCAGGCTGCTTCCAGTTCCTGGTCGGCTTTCATGGAGATTTCACGTTCGTAGGTGCGGGCCTCGGCGGCTGCTTCGGTGATGATCTGCTGCTGTTCCGGAGTCAGTGTCTTCCAGGTGATCTCGCTGATCAGCAGAACCGCCGGCGAGTAAAAATGACCGGTCATCGCCAGGTGCTTCTGGACCTCGAAGAAGCGCGACGAATGGATGACGGCCAGCGGGTTTTCCTGGGCGTCGACGGTCTTTTGCTCTAGGGCGGTATAGAGTTCGCCGAAAGCCATCGGCAGCGGGCTGGCGCCCAGGGCTTTCATGGTCAGGATGAAGACGTCGTCTTCCATGACCCTGATTTTCAGCCCTGCCATATCCTCCGGAGTGTTGATCGGCCGTTTGGAGTTGGTGATATTGCGGAAGCCGTTTTCGAACCAGCCGAGCGAACGGATACCGACAGTGGTGAAACGATCGGCGATGCTGGTGCCGATCTCGCCGTCAAGCACGCGGTAGCAGGATTCGCGATCCTTGAACAGGAACGGCAGGTTGAAGAGTTTGACCTGGGGGACGAAGTTGCCCATCGGGCCGGTGGAGGTCAGCGTCATTTCCAGCGAGCCGAGCTGCAATCCCTCGACCATGTCCCGCTCGGAGCCGAGCTGGGCGGCCGGAAAGACCTGGACTTCGATGTCGCCGCTGGTCCGCTCGGCGACCAGCTTGCCGAAATATTCGGCGGCCTGGTTGTAGATGTGGGTCGGCTGGGTTGATGTGCCCAGTTTGAGGATGGTTTTGGCGTAGCATGCCGGAGAGATGATGAGAACCGCCAGGCATAGGACTGTTGCTGCAAGAAACCGTTTTCTGCTCATAACTTCCTCCTCGTGGTAGATTGACTGCGATATCGCCGCTACCGTCCCGCCCGAGCCCGTCAGGGCGTCAGGATCGGGAAGGTGTTGGCACCTTGCGGCATGACCGTGACGGTCGGGTTGCCGTTGCCACATTTTTCATAGGCGAGCTGCAGGGCCTCCTCAATGGTGGCGACGCCATGCACGCCGGCCTTGCGAGCCAGTTCGATATTGTTCTCGTGGGTAACCATGATCATGTAGCCGCTGTTGACGTATTCGAGCTGGCGAACCGCCACCCAGCCTGAGATCAGGAAATTGGCGCGCACCGCTTTTTCCAGATCGACAAGGGTCTCGTTGTCGAACCAGTCGAAAAATTCGCTTGGCTCCTCGATGTCCGGGCATTCGGCCAGCAGGATGACAACACCGCCCGGTTTCATCGCGTAGACACCATTGTCGATGGTCTTCTGGGCCTGGTAGAGGTTGATGTCTTTCGGGTAACCGCCGGCCGAGGCGATGACGATGTCGGCCTGCTCCTTGATCGGAACGCCGAAAATTTCATCGACCAGCCGGGTGGCTGCCTGCCAGGCCGACACCCAGTTGCCGGCGAAAAAGCCGGTCAACTCGCCGTCCAGGTTGGGTACCACGTTGACGATGAAATCGGGCTTGATGAAGGCGGCGACCTCCATCATGTCTTCGTGGGCTGGATTTCCGGCGGTTTTCATATTGGCGGCCAGCGGGTTGGAGCCGTCGCCGACGGTGCGGGCCATGGCCCACATGTGGCTCTGCTGGATGGTCTTGAGGGAAGAAACGCCGGGCATGATTGATTTGCGGCCGCCGCCGTAGCCGACCATGTAATGATAGATGACGCCGCCGGTCAGGATGACCCGGTCGGCTTCGGCCACCAGGCGGTTGACCGAGACCTCGGTGCCGCGGCTGGTAGTGCCGTAATAAACCATGTTGTCGGTGTCCCAGGCGTTGTGGTTGACCACCCGGATGCGATGGCAGACCTTGGCGCTGCAAAGCTCGACAAACTCGTCGGGACTGTTCTGACGATGGGCGCCGACGGCGATAATGACCGTGATGTCCTCGTCTCTGATGCCGGCCTCGTTGAGGTAATCGATGAGCAGCGGCAGGGTCAGCTCGTTGCGCTGCCAGCCCCTGGTGATGTCACTGACGGTGATCACCACCCGCTCACCCGGTTTAACGATCTGACGCAGCGGCGGACTGTCGATCGGGTGATCGAGAGCGTGGCGGTAGGTCGCGGTCAGATCATCTGGCGGGGGGCGGTTGTTGCCGACCAGTTCATAGAGCAATTGCGACTCGGGGATCGAAAAGCTGGTTGTCCCCTTGCCGATTTTCAGCGAAAATTCACGATAGTTCACGGTGCCGTCCATCCTACTTGTTGTGCCGGGCGGCCAGCTTGGCGGCTTCCCCTTCGACCATTTTGTAGACATGCTCGTCGCCGGGGAAAATGCCCTGGCGGACCTCGTCGATGTAGGCCGCGAAGACCTTGCGGTATTCCCCGGCGACGTCGCCGTAACGCTTTACGAATTTCGGCGTAAAGGCCTGGAACAGCCCGAGAATGTCGGAGCAGATCATGACCTGGCCGTCACAGTCGCCGGCGCCGATGCCGTAGATCGGGATGGGCAACTCGTCGCGAATGATCTTGGTGACTTCAGGCGGTACCCCCTCGACCAGCATCGAAAAGGCGCCGGCCTCGTAGACCGCGTGTGCATCGTCGATGATCGCCTGGGCGCTGTCGGCGGTCCGCCCCTGGGCCCGAAAGCCTCCCTGTGCGCCGGAACTCTGCGGGGTCAGGCCGATATGGCCCATGACCAGCATGCCGCCGTCACTGATGGCCTTGATCACCGGGGCGACCCGGACACCGCCTTCGAGCTTGACACAGTCGACTGCGGCTTGCTTGTGAAAGCGAACCGCGTTGCGACAGGCGTCTTCGATACCGACCTGATAGGCGCCGAACGGCATGTCGCCGATAATGAAGGTGTTCGGTGCGGCGCGGCGAACCGCTTCGCAGTGATAGATACACTGGTCCATAGTGACCGGCACGGTGCCGGAATAGCCGTAGACAGCCATGCCAAGGCTGTCGCCGACCAGCAGCATGTCCATGCCCGCTTCTTCCGCCAGCTGTGCGGTTACATAATCGTAGGCGGTCATCCACACTGCCCGCCTGCCTTCGTCCTTCATGGTTTGCAGATCAAATCTGGTCAGTTTTTTCTTCAAAACGAGGTCCTCCTGGATTGGTGCTTGGGTTCGGGTTGGATTGGTTTTTGTGCGGCCGCCGGTTCGGTGGCTGATCGGCGCCGGCCGTTCCGGCATCGGTTGCGACAATCACCGGGGCGCCGTGTGCCGCCAGATTGCTCTGGATCGCGGCTGGCAAGGGACGGTCGGTGATGATCGTAAAACGGTCGTCGATGTCGAAGGCGTGATAGAAGGCGACATGACCGAATTTGGTGGCATCGGCAAGAATCATGATCGATCCGGCGGCGGCGACCATGTAGCGTTTTGCATAGGCGATGTCGAGACTGGTGTCGCAGCACGACGATTCGTCGGTAATTGCGTGGATTCCCATCAGCGCCACGTCGACATGCAGGTCTTGCAGAAACGAGACGCCCGGTTCTCCAAACAGGGTATAGGAGCCGGGGCGCAGGGTGCCGCCGCTGATCAGCAGATTGATCGACGGACAACCGGCGAGCAGTTCGCCGATCCGCAGATCGTTGGTGATGGCGGTCAGGTTGAGGCCCATTTCAACGACCCGATAGGCGGCCTCGTAGACGGTGGAACTGGAGTCGAAAATAACGCTCTGGCCGTCACGCAGCCTCTCAGCGGCGCATCTGCCGATCCGTGACTTTTCCTCACGGGCGACCCGCGACGTGATATGGTAGTCAGGTTCAAAGGTCGTGCCGGGCGCGGTTTTCAGCGAGGCGCCGCCATGACTGCGTTGAATCGCGCCGGTTCGGGCCAGCCAGTCCAGGTCGCGGCGGATGGTCGGCAGCGAGGCCTCGGTGGACTGGGCAAGCTCGTGAACGGAAATGGCTCCCTTGCGGCGGATCAGTTCCAAGATCAGATGGCGGCGCTGGGCAGGAATGAGATCCGCTTTTTTCTGCGTGACGGTCATGGGCCAATCCGGGAAGAAAACAGGAATAGATATCTAAAGTGATCACAAACAATCATAAAAAGTCAACAAGAAAAACGGTTGCGTCAACGACAGGTGCTTCTTGTTTTTCCTTTCATCACTCTCTTGGGGCCTGAATTAGGGGCGCGAGCTGCGGATGTCAGAAGGGAGCTGCCTTCTTTTTTTCGCGAGGAGACAAAAGCATTTTTCCGCAACTGGGTTGTCATGGTACAAAGAATGCTACCGAAGATGATGAGTTCGGTCCCCGGTGTTACGACGATGAATAAGCGATCGATCTTGAAGACAAAGGCCGCCGGCGCTCCCACGTGCCACCGGCGAGGACGCTTCGTGTGGGTGGTTTTGCTGACCGCCTGGGTGCTGCCGCTGACGGCCCCGATGGCCGGGGCCGTCGAGCCGCTCGAACTGCGGCTGGAAGAAGCGATTGACTGGGCGCTACGCGACAACCGCTCGATCCGGGACGCCCGCTTGGCGATTGATAGCAGTGAGCACGGTGTTATCGCTGCCCGGCAGGCATTTGCCGTCAAGGTGCGGCCGCTCTCCAGTATCAACTATTCCAGCAGCGACGAGCGGGACATCGCGGTCTGGGAGGTCGGCGGGTCGGTATCGAGAACCTTTGAGACCGGGGTCACGGCGGCCGTTATGCCGAGCGTCGCCAAGGGAGATGCTGGCTATGACGCGGATGTCGGCTTCTCGATTACCGTTCCGCTGCTGCGCGGGTTGGGCCGAGAGGTGGTCCTCGACGAGGTTTACACCAACGAATTTGCCGTCGCCGCCGCCCGGCGCCAATTACACCGGCAGCGGGTAGATACGGTTGTGGAGACCGTTGCCGCCGTGTACGGCCTGGTCAGAGAAGAGCAGTTGATCGGTCTCTACCGGCAGCAACTCGAAGAATTGCAGCGACATCTGCGGGTGACCGCCGGTAAGGAACGGATTGGTCTGGCCCGGTCGATGGATGTCTATCGGGTGGAGATCCGCATCAAGGAGACCGAAGACAGTCTCAACCTGGCCCGAGAACGGGCCGACACCATGGCCGATCAGCTCAAGACCCTGCTGGCCGTGCCGCTCGAGCAACCGCTGACGGTGCGGGCGCCGCTGTCCTACTCGCTGATCACCATCGGTCTGGACGAAGCGGTCGATGTGGCCCTGGAGCAGCGGGTTGAAATCAGACAAGGTGAGGCCGATATCGCCGAGGCGCGGCGGAAGGCCCAGATAGCCTATCACAACATCATGCCCGATTTGCAGCTGGAGGCCGCCTATACCCGTGGCGGCAGGATCGACGGCGACGATTATGTGTCGGATTATGACGAGAACCTGTTGAACGTCACGCTTTCCAGCTCGACGGATCTGGCCCGGTCGACCGAAAAGGCGAAGTGGCAGCAAAGCCGGATAGCGGTGAGCCGGCGACAGCTGCAGTACGCCGCGCTGACCGAAAGCATTGTCCGGGAGGTTCGCCGGGTGCTCAATGCACTGGAAAAATCGGCGGAGCGGATGGCGTTGCGTCGCCAGCAGATCGCTCAGGCCACCGGCAAATTTCGCCTCGCCCAGATCAAGTTTCGCCACGGCGAGGCCGACAACTTCGATCTAATCGAGTCCCAGGGGCAGGTTCAGCAGGCACGGGCCGATCTGGTTACCGAGGAGATCAACTATATCATCAACGGCTATCGATTGCGGGCCGCCATCGGTACGCTGCTCGACGGGGACGGGGTGGCGCAATGAAAGGCAGGCGGGTGGTGATCGGTCTGTTGGTGCTCACGGCGTTGGTATCCGCGGGTTATTATCTTTTCGGCGCCCCCCAGACACCGCCGCAACAAGATCCCTACCTGGTGCAGGTCGAAGTGCGCGACCTGGCTGTCGAGATCAGGACCATCGGTACGCTGGAGGCGCAGCAGGCCCACATGATCTCGTCGCAGATCAAAGGACCGGGGGCAAAGATCATCTATCTTGCCGGCAACGGCCGCTTTGTCGCCAAGGACGAGATTCTGGTCCGTTTCGACGCCCAGCCCTTCGAGACGGCCGTCGAGGAACTGCGGATCGAGGCACACAACCTGACCGCCGCACTCGAGGCCGCGGAGCAATTGGTCGAGTGGGAAAAAAACGAAGCCGGTCAGCGGATCATCACCGCTGAATACCAGCATAAAGTGGCCCAGCTCGATCTGCGCCGCCTGGTGGAGGGCGAAGGGCCGCTCAAGCTGGCGCAGCTCAGTGATGAACTGGACGAGGCGGCTCTGGCCCTGCAGCGTCATCGGGCCTACCTTGAGGATTTGCAGGAGTTGGCCAAAGAAGGGATCGCCAATCCGGCGGAGTTGGATCGGGTCGGCGAAGACGTCAAGATTCTCGAAGAGACCCATCGTTCGGCGAAACGACAATTCGACAGCTATCAGGACTATGTGCTGCCGCTGCTGATCGAGACCGCCCGGGCCAAGGAACAGAACACGAGATTGTCGATCGAGCAAATCCGCCAGGCCAGCGTGCACAAGATTGCCAATGCCGAGGCAACCCTGATGCAGGCCAGGGGCCGGCTCAGGGCCGCCGAGGAGGCGTTGGCCAGGGCTCTCGAGGAATTGGACAAGACGGTGCTACGGGCGCCGTTTGACGGTATGATCGTGCACTACGAGACCTACCGTGACGGCGAGATGCGTACCCCGCGCGAGGGTGATACGGTCATCGTCAATCAGCCGATCATGTACTTTCCCGATATCTCCAGTCTGACGGTCAAAAGCCGGGTACGGGAGTCTGATCTGCATCGTATTCGGGCCGGTCAGCAGGCAACGGTCTTTATCGACGCGTACCCGGAAGAGCGGTTTGCCGGCCGCCTGGCTGCTATCGGGGCCTTGGCGCGCAAGGGTGGACAGGGAGAAGAGAAATTTTTTCAGGTGGACATTTCTCTGGCCGAGACCGATGATCGGCTCAGGCCCGGCATGTCTGCCCGAGTGGTCATCCATGTCGCTTCTCTGAGCCGGGTGCCGACACTGCCTATCCAGGCGGTGTTTCGCGATGCCGGCGGGGACTATTGCTATCTTTCCACCGGCGCGTTTTACGAGCGGCGCTCGGTCACCGTCGGCCGGCGTAACGAGGATTTCGTGGAAATCGTTGCCGGGCTCGATGTCGGCGACCGTGTCTCGCAGGTGGTGCCGGATACGCCGGTGCCCCGTTCCGGCAAACGCCGACAGGAAGCGCCGTGATCGTCGAGCTGCGTGGGGTGTGCCATGGCTATCGGCGCGGCGCCGACCTGGTAGAGGTGCTCGGCGGGGTCGATCTGTGTCTTGATCCGGGCGATTTTGTGGCGGTCATGGGTGCTTCCGGGACCGGCAAATCGACGCTGCTGCATATCCTCGGCTGTCTGTTGCGCCCGGCCGGCGGCAGCTATCTGCTCGACGGTGAGCAGCTGCAGGGACGACCGGAACGGGAACTGGCCGCACTACGTTCACGCCGGATCGCTCATGTCTTCCAGATGTTTTACCTGCTACCGCATCTCGATGTCGTGCAGAACGTCGCGTTGCCTTTTCTCTATCAGGAGGGACTGTCCAGATCCGAGGTGCGCTACCGGGTTGACGATGCCATTGACCGGGTCGGGCTTGGGCAGCGACGCAAACACCGGCCGGCTGAGCTGTCCGGCGGCGAGTTGCAGCGGGTGGCTATTGCCCGGGCACTGGCGCCCCGCCCCGATCTGATCCTGGCCGATGAGCCGACCGGCAATCTCGATGCGCGCACCGGCGGTGATATCCTCGACCTGTTTCAGGCGATGAACGACGACGGCCATACCATTGTCATGGTCACCCATGATCGCCACGTGGCTTCCCGGGCCGGGCGCCTGGTGACGCTGCGGGACGGGACACTGCACGATGGCTGAATTTTTCTCCGACAGCGTCCGCACGGCGATCACCTCCCTGGCGCAGCACAAGCTGCGCTCGCTGCTCAGCATTGTCGGCATTGTCTGCGGTGTGTCGACGGTGCTGGCGATCTTTGCCATCGGCGCCGGTGCCGAGGCGGAGACTATGCGGCGTATCGGTCAGCTCGGCTTGAACAATATCTATCTGCGCGCCGACAACCTGACCGAACAGCAGATTGCCCGGGCTCGGAGGTACCAGTCCCGTGGTCTGCAGATCGGCGACTTGACGCGTCTGCAGACGACCGGCCTGCCGATCAGGCGAACGGCGGCCAGTCGGGACCAGCGGGTCGAGCTGGCCGGTCTGCCCGACGATGTGCAAGGGCGGGTTATCGAAGCGACCCGTGATTATCGGGCTGTTCTCGGCTTGACCATGGCCGCGGGGCGGTTCCTGGCCGACCGGGATCTGGCCGATCGTAATCGGGTTTGTGTTCTCGGCTGGTCTGTTTCCGCAGCTCTTGGCGCGGACGGCAAGCCGGGTGCCCTGATCCGGATCGGTTCCGAGTTGTGGCAGGTAGTCGGGGTGCTCGACCGGCGGGATGTCGACGCAGCGGAAACCGGCCGGATTTCGTTGCTCGACATTAATACGATGATCATCGTCCCGCTCGGCACGCTGGGTGCAGCGGCAGACGGTGAACCGGTCAGTGAATTGATCGTCGAGCTGGCAACGGTGGAACGGATCGAGGCAGCGACGGTAGTGATTGCCGGCACCGTCCGGGCAGCCCATCATGGCGTCGATGATTTTTCGGTGATTGTCCCGAATGAACTGCTGAGCCAAGCCAGAGAAATCCAGCGGTTATTCACCATCGTCTTCGGTTCGATCGGCACGTTGTCCCTGATCATCGGCGGCGTCGGTATCATGAATATCATGCTCGCCGGTATTTCCGAGCGGGTCAGGGAGATCGGGCTGCGTCGTGCGGTTGGCGCCCGGCCCGATCATATCGTCGTACAGTTCCTCAGTGAGGCCGTCTTGCTGACCACGCTCGGCGGTCTGCTCGGCCTGGCCGGCGGCTGGGCGCTGGCCCGCGGGGTTTCGCTCTATGCCGGCTGGCCGATAGTGATCTCGTCGGCGACCATCGTGCTGCCGCTGCTGATGGCGCTGGCCACCGGTTGCCTGTTTGGTATCTACCCGGCCTTCAAGGCGGCCCGGATGGATCCGTTGCAGGCGCTGGGTTATGGGGAGTAACAGACGGAAAAAAGGACAAAAAACGGGACATCCTCCTTTTTGCCGAAGTAAAAAGGGGGACTGTCCCGTTTTTATTCGAATTCCAGCGTAAAGGCGGTCCGGCCGCTGAGCGGGGTGGCGTCTTCGCTTTGGAAATTGGTCAGGATGATATCGACCGAGGTTACCGTTCCTTCGCAAAAGGTTTCCTGACCACTCCAGCTGGTCCGGTAATGCTGGACATCGAGCCAGCTGCCGGTCACGGTAAAGGACGCCTCGCTGCTGTCAGCATAGCCGAAACGGGTGTCCATCGGTTCCGAGAAGGTAAAGGTCACGGCATCTTCTGCGCAGGTGACGCTGGTAGTATCAATGGCGACGGTCGGCTCCGGCTCGGCCGGCGGCGGTTCACTGCTGCCGCCGCCACCGCCACCACCACCGGCGGCCGCGATCAGGGCAACCCCGCCGGCAACGGCGGCAACGCCGAGGCCGATTTTCATCGATGAACTCATCTCCGATTCCGGGGGCGGCGGCAGCGGTTCCGGTGTCCGGGCAACAGGGGCGGCCTCGAGATCAGCGAGCAGATTGCCCTCGGTCAGTTCCTGCAGGGCCTCGCGGGCCAGATCGAAACTCGGGTCCTCGGCCAGTGCCCGGGTGTACAGATCGGCGGCCTGCCGGTACTGGCCCCGATCGGAGGCGTCGATTCCGAGAAAAAAGGCGAGCAGGGCCGGAGTGCTGGCCGATGGCGGAACTTCCAGGCCGCGGCGTTCTTTTGTCGGTAGATAGATATTGAGACTGTCGAGGACGTGGAACAGCACGTCCTTCTGGATGCGATACAACTCGTCGATGGGACCGGCGGCTGAAGGCAACGGAGAGGTGGTGCCGAAGGGCACGTCGATCAGAGAGGTGTTCACGGCCAGCTGCTCGATCGATCCTTCGGTGATCGCACCATTGACCATGTAATAGGCGTCCAGCAATTTGCCGATGCGTGGCGCAGCGCTGTCCTCAACGGCGTCACCGGTGCCCGGCTGTACTTCGTCGAGTAATGCTTGCACTTTTGTGCGCTGGATCACGGTAATCGACTCGATTTTCGCCAGGTCATGGCTCAGCAGCAGAGCCATTCCCTTCTGCAGTGCATCCAGTCGTTTTTGACCGGTGCGGTTATGGAAATTGAGCACGGCAATAGTCTTGGAGTTTGTTACCTCGTCGGGCTGAACCTGACCGCTGACGACTTGCCGTGCCCAGTCGCGCTCTTCCCGGGAAATGACCTGGCCTGCTTGGACGGCGGTTGAACCGTAGAGTAACAGCGTGGCGGTGCAGAGGTATCGGAAAAACGACCGGTGTCTCATGAACTCCCTCCTGATGGATACAGCCGGGGTGCGGTGCGCTGTCCAGCCACGCTGTTCCGGCGTGAAGAAATCAAGCAATGGCGTCGATCGGAACCGATTCATAATAGCCAACATGTTCAGGAAAGTCATCGCATTTCACCAATCAACCTGGCTCGTTGCGGCAGACTATGGCGACGGGGCGGGAAACGGAGGGGCGAGGCGGGGCGGATTCACCCGGCAGGCGGCGGGATCGGACGTGCTGAGAGAGAGGACCCCGCCGGCCTGGTCAGGTGATGTCTGTCGGGTTGCAGAGCTGATCGCGCTCTTCGGCGACCCTTCCGCAGGTACTGCAGGAATAGTTCATCGCGGCTAGTTTGCCTTTGCAGACATGGTTGACCGAGACGTTGTGTGCTCCGCAATACTCGCAGTGCAGGTGGACATCGGCGGGGTTGCACAGATGACCGGGGTCATCGGCAACGGCGCCGCAGTTTTGACAGGTGTGGGCCATTACGGACCTCCTTACAGCTCACGGACAGGCTCGCCGGCACTTTTCGGGTAGGCCGTGCCCCACCGTTTGTACATGCCGGCAGCCATCATGAGCCGTCATCGATGTGTTGTCGCGGGGCTCGGCCGGAGGTTAAATGCTAAGCCTGTCGGGGTGAACTGTCAATGGCGCCCGTGGTACGTCAGCTGCTCGATGATGATCCGGCTGCTGCAACCGGGGAGACGAATCCGTCCGGTTTGACAGCTAATACCGAGCACCTCAATTGCTCGAGGATCGTTTCGGCAGTATTGCCGATCAGCAAGCCCGCGATACCGGTTCGAGCAAGTGTTCCCATGACGACAAGATTTGCGTCAATCTCTTGGGCGAGTTTCGGGATAGCGTGGTGCGCCGTTCCTTTCAGGACATGGAGGGTCGGCGAGAGATAGCTATAAGTATCGTTGCCGATGGCAGCGCGCAGTCTTTCTCCCAGCTGACGCAGCCCATTGCGATGAAGCAGCTCCTCTTTCTCGACATAGCCGGCAATGCTTTTGCCGTGACTGTCGGTTTGCCCGCGAACGAGTCGTTCACCAAATACCTGCCAGCTGTGAACCAGGTGTAAATCGGCGAAATCGGCAAGTGCCTGCGAAGCAGCCAACTCGAGTATTTTTTGATTCAGCTCCGATTCATCGCCATTGGTCTGGAGCGGATTGAAGTCAACCGCAGCGATGATTGATCGATACGTCGTCCGTTCCGACGGTTTCAGCAACCATAGAGGACATGGACATTTCCGTAGCAAGTGCATGTCGGTGCTGCCGAACAGCCTTTCCAGAAAGTCGGGATCCTCGACGGTTTTGATTACCAGATCATGACCGTTGTAAACGACTGCGCGAATTGCTTCAAGAAAACATCTTCCTTGTCGTATCTCGGTGCGGATCGGCAGGCGCCGGCGATAGGGTGTGCTCAACATGTCAAGGTCTTGGTGGTGTGCGGAGCGAATTTTATCGTCAGAATCATCCGGGATGACTTGAAGGATGGTTAGTTCGGCGGAATTGTGTTCGGCAAGAGAAACGGCCCGTTCCAGCGCCGCAGCGTGGTCTGTGCCACTCTGATTGAGAAAAAGAATATTCTTGAATCGTTTCATCGTGTGCTAATCAGGTTATGGACTCGCCTGTCCGTTGTCTTCTTGGTGAAAAGCTTTCAGCAGCTTCATCTCGGGAGACAGCTCTTTGTCGCCGAAATAGATAGTGCTGTGCGGAAACGGTATCTCGATCTGTTCACGGTCGAAGGCGGCTTTGATCCGGCGCAGATATTCCCGGCCGACGGCCCATTGACGGCTCGGTTTGGTCCTGATCCGCCCCTTGATGATCACAGCCGAATCGGCGAGACGGTCCACGCCGAAGATTTCCGGTTCCTCCAGCATGGCGCTCCCATATTCGGGATCTGCCAGGAGTTCAGCTCCGACCTGATTCATGATGACGATCACCCGGTCGGTGTCCTCTTTGTAGGCAACGCCGATATTGAAAACGTAGGCCGACCAGTCCCTGGTCAGGTTGGCCAGGGTGGTCACCGTCCCGTTGGGAAAGGTGTGCACGACACCGGACAGGTCGCGCAGCACGATGGTCCGAAAGTTGATCTGCTCAACCAGACCGCCGGTACCGTTGATGACGGCGACGTCGCCGACCCGGATCTGGTTTTCCAGGATGAAGAAAAAGCCGGAAATAAAATCGCGCACCAGGTTCTGGGCACCGAAACCGATGGCCAGACCGACCACTCCGGCGCTGGCCAGCAGTGGAGCGATGTCCATGCCCAGCTCACGCAGCAGGATCAGTACGACCGTCAGCCACAGCGCGATATGGAGCGCCTGGCGGATGAGCCGAACCAGCGTTTCCGCTCGCTTTGCCGATTCGGTCGGCGGTTCGGCGCTATCGACGCTCTTTCTGATCAGGCGTCGTTCCAGCCGTTCGAGTACTTTATGCAGCATGATCAATGCAATCCAGGCGATCGCCAGGACGAGTACGATACGGAGCGAAGTGGTCAGGAGGAGCTTCCAGTCGATGTGAGAAAGTATTTTGTTCAACAATTCCATAATATTTTCTTCCTCTCTGGTGAACACTGCTGTGGTGTCGAAAAATGAGGCTGACGGGCCCGTAACGCCGGCACCAATCAGGAAGGAGGTTTGTCGTGCCGGTCCAGCACCTCTCTGACCTTGGCGAGAAGCTCCTTTTTGCAAAACGGCTTCTGGATGAACGACACGCCTCCGTCCAAGACGCCGTGGTGTGCGATAACATTGGCCGTATAACCAGACATGAAGAGCGTCTTCAGGCCGGGAGTAAGCTCTTTGAGCTGTTCGGCCAGATCACGTCCGTTCATCTCGGGCATGACCACGTCGGTGATCAACAGGTCAATGGTCCCGCTCTCTCTTGCCGCGAGTTTTTTCGCTTCACCCGGCCGGGCGGCGGCCAGTACCCGGTATCCTTGGCGCTGGAGCATGGCACGGGTCATGTCGAGAATCATCGGTTCATCCTCGACCAGTAGGATGGTTTCATGGCCGGTCGCTTCCGGTGTGTGGCTGGCGTCGTCGCCGGTGGTTTCCTGTTGCCTCCGGTGGCGCGGCAGGTAGATCCGGCATGTCGTGCCGTGCCCGGTCTCACTGTAGATATTGATAAACCCCCCGTTTTGTCGGACGATGCCATAGACCGTCGCCAAACCGAGTCCGGTCCCGGTGCCTACTTCTTTGGTGGTAAAGAAGGGTTCGAAAAGGTGTTCGATGGTTGCCGGACCCATGCCGCAACCGTCGTCGCTGACGATAAGCAGCACATAGTCGCCCGGTTGGGCATCCGGATGCGCGGCGCAATAGGACTGGTCGACCAGCACGCTATCCGTCTCGATGGTAATACTGCCGAAGTCAGCAATGGCATCGCGGGCGTTGACGCAGAGATTGGCCAGGATCTGATCGATCTGGGTGGGATCCATTTTAACCAGTTTGGGTTCTGCGCCGGGCAGCCAGAGTAGATCGATTTGCTCGCCGATCAGGCGACGCAGCATCTGCAGCATGCCGGTTACCGTATCGTTGAGATCGATGATCCGGGGCGCAACGATCTGCCTGCGGGCAAAGGCGAGCAATTGCCCCGTGAGTTTTGCCGAACGCTCAGCCGCCTTGTCGATTTCCAGAAGGCTGACAAAGAGCGGATGGTCGGGGGGCAGGTCTTCCATGGCCATTTCGGTATGGCCAAGAATCACCCCGAGCATGTTGTTGAAGTCGTGAGCGATGCCGCCGGCCAGTCGGCCGATTGATTCCATCTTCTGGGATTGCACCAATTGCTGCTGGAGCATGTCGCGTTCCTTCTCCGCTTCCTTGCGCTGCGAAATATCTCTGACAAAGACCAGGGCGCCGCGTTGCCCTTGATAGACGATCGGGTAACCGCTTGTTTCCACCCAGACGGTCGACCCGTCGAGACGGATGAACTGCAGTTCCTGGCGTTCGTCGATCGAGCGCTGCTCTTCGTTGAGCACCTGGATTCGCTCGCGAACTATATCGTGAAAATCCGGGTGAAAGTGCTCCATCACCGGAGTGTTGACAAGCTCTTCGGCGCGACTCGCTCCAAACAACTCGATTGCTTTCGGATTGAGGTAGGAAAAACGCAGCTGCGTCTGAATGAAGATCGGTTCGGGCGCGCCCACGACCATTGAGCGAAACCGCTCCTCGCTCTGGCGGAGCGCTTCCGCTGCCTGTTTACGTTCGGTGATGTCCAGCGCGGTGAAGGTGACCCCTTTGGCCAGATTGTTCGGGTCTAGCGGCGTCGAGGCCATCAGCACATCGATGATTTTACCGTCTTTGCGTTGCCAGCGGGTCTCCACCGAACCGGTGCCGTTGATGGCGATCTGCCGGTATTTTTCTTTGCCGACAAATTCATAATCGGCACGGCTCGGGTAGAGCATCCGGGCGTTTCGGCCGATCAACTCGTCGGCGTGATAGCCGGTCATCTCGCAGATTCGTCGATTGACGTCGACGAGAACGCGCTGCTTGACCACGCCGATGCCGGTTGGCGCTATCCGGAAGATACTGTGGAGCCGCTCACGGCTTGTCTGAAGTTCCTGCTCGGCCTCTTTGCGAGCGGTGATATCGGTTGTAAAGCCCTGATAATAAATTGTTTTACTGTCAAGTTCCTTGATCAGTCGGGCGGTGCGGGAAACCCAAAAGAAAGAGCCGTCCTTGCGACGCAGACGACATTCGTCGTTGATGATTTCACCATATTTTTCGAGCTGGCTGACAAAGAATGCCCGGTCGGCCGGTTCGACGTACGTCTGCCTGACGAGATCATCGACCGAACCGAGCAGTTCCTTAACGGAGTCATAACCGTACATTCTGGCGAGGGCGGGGTTAGCGTAGACAAAACGCCCCTGAGGCGTGGAGGTGAAGATGCCGATCGGGGCATTGAATAGAATATCCCGGAAATCCTGGAGAGCCGACGGATAAGGAGAGCTTGGTCCGTCCGAAGTGGTTTGTTCAGGGGGCATGGCAATCTCCATGGCAAGAGGCGCAGGCTTAAAATAATGTGGCGGCGGCGGGAATCGCCTCCACGCACAATCATAGTTCAAACCGGGGTATCAGACAAGCACCACCGATCATGGGGAATACGAGACTGCAAATAAAATAAAATGATGCTTGCCATCAGCGAATCTATACAGTAATAAATAAAAGTGGCGTTTCTTATCATTATTTGTGAATGTTTTGGTCGACGGTAACACCGGCGGCTCCACGATTGCTGGCCGTGTCAGGGGGACGGAACGGCAACAAGCGTGAAACTCGAGCACCTCGGCCGGGAAAGGAGGTGATGCGGCATCCCGGAGATCTGCCATCAATTGGTAACCATTCTGTTAACCAGCCAGATCAATCGCGAGACGATGAAAGGAGGGGAGGTACGATGGAACCAAGAACATGGGTGTATATCTTTCTGGGACTATACATAATCTATTGCTTCTGGTGGGGTTTGAGGGGATACTTCACCGAGAAAACCGCCTCCGGGTATGCCATCGGTGGTCGTTCGATCCCCTTTATCGCCTTTTTGATGGCGGCAACGGCCGCCTCGTTTTCGGGCTGGACCACGGTCGGTCACCCCGGCCTGATCTGGCGTGACGGCCTGGCCTATGCCTTTGCCTCGTTCTACGTTCTGACCATTCCGATTACCGGCGCCTTTTTCGCCAAACGGAACTGGCTGATGGGCAAGCGCTACGGTTTTGTCACCCCGGGCGATATGTTTGCCTACTACTACAACAACGAGGCGATCCGCTGGCTGACCGTACTGTCGGCCGTGCTCTACTCGATGTTCTATACCGGTCTGCAATTGATCGCCGCCGCCAAGCTGTTTGAAATCGTCGCCGGCGTACCCTATACCGCCGGCCTCTTCTTCATGGCCTTTATCGTCTGGTTCTACGTGGTGACCGGCGGCCTCAAGGCGTCGACCTGGGTCGGGGTCATCCAGTTCATCCTGTTGGTGACCAGTATCGTCATCCTCGGCTGGTACACCGTCACCGCCGATGCGATCGGCGGCTGGAGTTCGTTCACCCAGGCTGTTCAGGGGTTTGAAGCGAAATACGTGGAGGTGCCGAGCCTGATGAAATTCGGCCTCGGGACCGGCGGCTGGACTGCGGTGATGATCCTCACCTATATGTTCGCGTTGATGGGCATCCAGTCCTCGCCGGCCTTCATCCTGTGGAACTATGGCATGTCCTCGCCGAAACCGCTGGCCTGGCAACAGGTCTTCATGTCTACCTTCGTTGTCGGTCTGGCCCTGTTCTTCTTCACCGCTTTCCAGGGCATGGGCGGGCGCATCCTGATGAACCAGGGGCTCATCGCCCCGCAAGTCGACGGTGACCTGGTGCCGATGTTGATGAACTATCTGTTGCCCGGTCCGATGATGGCTATCGTCTTCCTTGGCATCATTGCCGCCATCCACTCGACCGCCGCACCTTATATCGGCACCGGCGGCACGATCATCCTGCGTGATGTCTACTGGCGCTATTTCAAGAAGCAGGAAGCCGGCCATGCCGAACAGATCTGGGCTAATCGGATCTTCGTCACGGTGCTCACCGTTTTGGCGGTGGGCGTCAGCCTGACGGCGCCGGGGGCGATTGTCATGATCGGTGGGTTCGCCACATCGTTCGGTTTTATCATGTACCTGATGCTGATGGGTGTCCATTACGGCTTCAAGTACCCGTCCATCGGCGTGGTCATCGGCCTGCTCGGTGCCATCGTTGCCTGTTTCATCACCTATTTCTGGTACCAGTACCCGTTGTCAATGCACACCGCGTTCTGGGGTCTGTTCGCCGGTCTGGTACTGGCGTACCTGTGTCGCGGCCTGGGGATCAAGGATAACGAGGAGACGATCAAGCGGCAGGCCGAGGTTCGTGAATGGCTGACCTCCATCGACTCGCCGTCCGAAACTGGCCAGAAATGGCGAAATGCAATGAAGTTCCTGGTTCCGCTCTGGTACGTCTTTGCCATTGGACCGCTGTGTATGCTCGGCAACTCGGCCTTTTCCTTCGCCGGGTTCGCACCGCTCTGGTCCTGGCAGATCGTCTGGTGGATCGTCGGTATCGTGTTGATGTGGGCCCTGTGCTTCAAGGCCGAGATGTCGACGACGTCCGCCGAGCAGATCGCCCGGGCCGACACCGATCAGAACATCGTTGTCAAGGAGATCTAACGATTACAACCATCCATTGATTAGGAGATCGTCATGGCAAGAGAAGACATTTGGCTGATCATCGTTGTCGCCTTCGCCATTTTGTTTACCGCTTCCTTCGGTTGGGGGTTGTGGGGCTAGGTAACTGACAACTGGTAGTGTACGAAAGAAGGGGGCTGCCGAATAATCGGCAGCTCCCTTTTTAATTGCTGCGGGGCAGTCAGGTTTGTTTTGGGCGGCAGGTACCTTCTCACCGGGCTGTACTGCCCGGTGAGAGGGGGGGCAGGTTGAGCAGGTGGCGGGCTGTTGAACGCAATCCACCAGGCTCTAAGACATTGCCCTTAATTGGTTCGGCAGGCCTTCAGTATGAAATAGCAGATAAAGGCGCCGACGCCGTAATAGGGAATCTTGTTCAGCGAATAATGGGCGCCGATAACGGTTCGGTTATCGAGGCTCACGGAAAATCCTTGCAGCAGTTCGGGTGCCTGCCAAGCAAGTAGTTCAATGGCGCAAAAGACCAGGAACAGCGCGATCAACAGCGGCGTCTCACGCAACCACGGCAGGGCTATCTGGATGAGCAGCGCCCAGCAGATGAGATAAAAAATGCCGGCCAGATAGAGCCCAACGTGCTCGTGATACGGGCCGGCGTAGAATTTGGCGCTGAGCCAGAGCGGCAGACAGATGATCAGGAATTTGAGCAGCGTGATCCTACTCTTGCCGTACTGATGGGTGGGCGGGGCAGCGGTGGCGACGCCGGTCGTGTCGTTCATGAAAAATCCTTTTCCTGTTGGAGTTATTGCCGGGCAATGCGGAGCGACGGTAATACCATGATCAGCCAGCTGCCCTGCGCCTGGCAAGCAACACCTCTTTGCGCGGTGCAGCCTTCGGTCGATGCGGCGGCTGCCCCGCAGTCGATCTCGCCGCCCTGTTGAGCGGCAGAGTCGGCGCCAAACCGGTCAGTCGACCATGCCTTTGATCTGATCGACGATTTCGGGGTTGGCCAGGGTCATCACGTTGCCGACATCACCCTTGTTGGAAATGGCGCCGAGAACCCGCCGCATGATTTTGCCGGAGCGGGTCTTCGGCATATCGGGAACGATATAAACGTTCTTGCAGCGGGCGATCTTGCCGATTTGAGTGACAATGGCATCGGCCACTTTCTGACGAAGTTCCGCCGAGGGTTCGAAACCGGGCCGCAGCGACACGTAGAGTTCCGGTTCGGTGCCTTTGACCTCATGGATGACCGGTACCACCGCCGCTTCGGCGACTTCGGGAACAGTCAGTGCCGCCGATTCGATTTCCTTGGTGCCGAGGCGGTGACCGGAAACGTTGATCACGTCGTCGATCCGTCCCAACACGCGAATATAGCCGTCTGCAGCCTCCATCGCGGCATCGCCGGTCAGATATGGCCAGTCGCGCCAGTCCTTGCTGTTCGGGTTCTTGTTGTACATCTTGAAATAGGTGTCGACGAACCGTTCACGATTGCCCCAGATGGTCTGGAAGCAGCCGGGCCACGGGTTCTGGATGCAGATGTTGCCGGCCTTGCCGGCGCCGGGCGGAATCACCGTGCCGTTTTCGTCGTAGATGATCGGGTGAATGCCCGGAACGCCCGGTCCGGCGCTGCCCGGCTTCATCAACTGCATGCCCGGCACCGTGGCGCAGAGGAAGCCGCCGGTTTCGGTCTGCCAATAGGTGTCGACGATGACCGCTTTGCCCTTGCCGACCACCTTGTGGTACCATTTCCAGACCTCCGGTTCGATTGGCTCGCCGACGGTGGTCATATGCTTGAAGTTGTAGTTGTACTTGGCCGGTTCATCCGGTCCCACCTTGCGCAGGGCGCGGATTGCCGTCGGCGCGGTATGGAAGATGCTGACGCCGAGATCCTGAGCGATACGCCAGCAGCGGCCGGCGTCGGGATAGGTCGGGATACCCTCGTAGATGACGGTCGAGGCGCACAAGGCGAGCGGGCCGTAGACGATGAAGCTGTGGCCGGTGATCCAGCCGATATCGGCCATGCACCAGTAGACGTCTTCCGGATGGATGTCCTGGATGTATTTGGACATAGCGGTGACGTAGGCGAGATAGCCGCCGGTACCGTGCTGCGCCCCCTTCGGTTTGCCGGTGGTGCCGCTGGTGTACATCAGGAAGAGCGGCTCTTCGGCGAGCATCTGCTCCGGCTCGATACGGGCACCGTAGTATTTCTTCAGTTCGTCGTTGACGATTACATCGCGCCCTTCGACGATCTCGGCATTTGATGACATCTTGCCGGGATAGCGTTGCCAGACCAGCAGTTTGTCGACCTTCTGCCCTTCTTTTTCGGCGAGCCCGCAGGCTTCGTTGTCGACTGTTTTGTGGTCAAGCAGCTTGCCGCCGCGATAATAGGCGTCCATGGTGATCAAAACACGGCTGTTCGAGTCGATGATCCGGTCGGCGCAGGCGCTGGCCGAAAAACCGCCGAAAACCACCGAGTGGATGACGCCGAGCCGGGCGCAGGCGAGCATGGTGATCGGCAGTTCAACCGACATCGGCATATGGATGGTGACTCGGTCACCGCGCTTGAGCCCGGCGCTGTTGCGCAGCAGTGCGGCAAATTCGTTGACCCGGACGTAGAGTTCCTGATAGGTGATGTGATCGACCCGTTCGGTCTCCAGTTCCGGGACGAAGTGAATGGCGGTCTTATTTTTGTTTTTGGCCAGATGACGGTCGATACAATTGTAACTGGCGTTGAGTTTACCACCTCTGAACCACTTCCAGCAGGGTGCGTCGCTGGTGTCGAGTACCTCATCCCAGTATTTGTACCAGGTGAGCAATTCGGCAAATTCGGTATAATAATCGGGAAAATTATCCAGGCTGAAGCGATCGGCAAGAGTTTCATCGACCAGGTTGGCCTGGTGGATGAAGGCTGGAGAGGGAGCAAAATAGTCCTCTTCCTGCCAATGGACGGCTATTTCGGCTGCAGAGGTTTCAACGATGTTCTTTTCGCTCATGGTTGTCGCTCCTTGTTCGTTTTTGGGAGGCTTGAAAATTTCGAAATTTCGTTCAAGATTTCCTTTTGTTTCTCGAGTCGCCCTGCTTATCGAAAAGAAGCCGGGCCAGCCGGTCAAATACACGCCGTTTTCGGGCGGTTCGGCGACGGTAACCGTTGTGCTGCAAACACTGCCACCGGTCGCCAAAACCGGGTGTCCCCGGCGGGAAAAGGGACCTCGCCGGGGGTGTGGAACAAGCGTACACGAGGCTGTCGGCAGGCCCGCTACTGGACCGACCGGACCTGTCCGGGAACTATCTCAGGCCTCGGCCGCAAGCGGCGAAACCTTGAGTCGTGCTGAGGCGTTTCGAATCGAAGAAGACGACGGCAAGCGACCAGGTACCGGCACCATCATCTCCGTGCCGCCGGTTGGCAGAACCCGGTGTCCGGTTAACGCAGGGGGAGATAACCGGATATGGTGCCCATGGGGTACTGCGAAACAGTAATAACCTAGCTTATATATCAATTTTCCTTATCATGCATTTAAGTATTGCTCAAGGAAAAAATGTCCTGCCGGAAGTCGCCGCATCACTTTTCCAGGTCTCTCTTGTGTTGAAATATTGAGCGGTTCCCGATGCTGACCGACACCCGGGCGATTGAGTCAGAGAGTGCCGGTAAAGTCGAAATTGAGTTTCTGCTGAAATTTTTCGATCCGTTTGAAGGCGCTTTTCAGCATAGCCCGGTCGAGATAGGAGAGGTGTTCCGGATTGATATAATTGTCCGGCTGCTGCTGTTCATCGATGATTACCGTAATTTGACGAAGAAATCTGAGCCGCATGAGATAATTGTAGGTCTGCACCAGATCGCGGTAGTCTTTGTCGGAAAAAACGCGCATCTTGTGCAACCGAAATAGCCGTCTGAGCGTGTTGTTGTCGGCGATCTTGTTTTTCAATGCGTAGATACGGGCAAAATCGATAATCGGCAGGATGGCCAGCTTGATATCGAAACAGCCCTTGTGAGCGCCTTTTTTCTCGACCAGCAGTTTTCCGAAAAAATTTACCGGCGGTTTGAAAAAGAGCGTGTTCTCCGTCAGGTTTCTGAGGAACCCCGGCCAGCGATCGATCGATCCGAGCAGGTTCTCTTTGAGTTTGTCGGCCAGCGCTACCTCGCCCCAGATCCCGCGAAAATCGAAAAATATGCTTGAGTGGAGCAGGTCCTGCGGGTTGGCCGTACGGATCCAGGACCGAAAGTAGTGCTGCCAGACCGACATCGGCTGGCACCATTTCGGGTTTTTCGCCATGTTATCGCCGGTGCAGAGCCGGTAACCAGCACGATCGAGTTGGTTGCAGACCCGTTCGGCAAGGCGGTTAAAATAGTCTTCAGCCGCGGCGGCCGCGGCTTGGTCCTGCTGATCCTGATAAACGATGGCGTTGTCCTGGTCCGAGATGAACGTCTGTTCCTCGCGGCCTTCCGAACCCATGATCATGAAGGCGAACTGACAGGGCGGCGGCCCGAGTTCATCGATGGCGAAGCTGATGGTCTTGTCGATGATGGCATCGGAGAAGGCGGTGATCAGTTTGGTGATATACTCGGTGCTGGCCCCGTTCTGGATCGGCGTCAGCAGCATTCTGGTCAGCCGGGCATGAATGTTTTCCAGCTGTCTGATGTTTTTTGCCGCCTTGACGGTTTTGATCAGCAGATACGTCGATTTGGTCTGGGCTACTATAAGGTCCTTTTCGGTTATAATACCGGTAACATCTCGCTGTTGGTCGAGAAGCATCAGATGACGGACATCCTGGTCGATCATTTCCAGAAACGCTTCATAGACCAGGGACTGGTCACTGATGCTGATGACCGGCGACGACATGATCGCCCCGACCGGGCCGGACAGGTCCAGTTGTCTGGCAACCGCCTTTTTCCGCAGATCGGCGTCGGTGAGGATGCCGGCAATCCGTTCGTCATCCCGTACGAGCAGGGCGCTGCTGTTGGATTCGGCCATCGTACGGGCGGCCTGGCTGATCGGGGTGTCGGCACTGCAGGAGGCTACGGCGGCTCGGTACATCGCGGCGATCGGTTGGTTGAAAAAGGGCAGGTTGAGCTCCTTGTCCTTGACCTGGCGGGAGATGATGCCGGCATAGGTCCGGTTGATCATGCTCTTGCCGAAGGCGTTGGTAAAAAATTCGGTAAAGGCGTCGCTCTTTTCGCACAAGGAAAGGAAATGATTGGCATCCAGGGTGATCATCTCGGCGTCTTCTTCGATCCGCAGGGTTTTCGTGGCAATTCCCTCGTTGAGCAGGATCGAGATGCCGCCGAAGCTGTCGCCCGGGTGCAAGTCCCGTTTCAGTGTCTCGCTGAAATTGAATTCGAAGAAAAACCGGGCGGCGCCGAAGGTCAGCACGCGAAACCGATCGACCGGGGTAATTTCCTGTGTCAGCAGGACTGTTTTCTTCGGCGCGGCCTCGCGGTAGAGGTGCTCGGCAACGGCGGCGAATTCGTCTTCGGACAGCAAGCAGTAGGGCTTGTAGCGATAGGCTTCTTCCATGAACGACCTCGTTGGTTGCCGGTGAAAAACCGTGGATCAGTAACGTATCCTCCGGAAGTAGATACGTTTCGACGCCGCAATCGCATCTTCCAGTGTGATAATGCCCTTGCTCTGCAGAATCGGAATCAGTCGCAGAAATATTTCCGCCGTAGCGATCGCGTCTCCCAGGGCGGTATGGCGACCGACGATGGTGACGCCGTAGCGCTTGGAAAGGCTCTGCAGGTCGTGCTGCTTGTGGACCGGATGCAGGGCGGCCGAGAGGAGCAGAGTGTCGAGGGCCAGGTTGTTGACGGAAATCCCGCACCGCTGTTCCGCACGCTTGAGGATCTTCAAGTCGAAGCTGACATCGTGGCCGATCAGCACCGTGTCTGCGAGGTAGTGGTGAAAGGCCGGCAAGACCGTGTCGATGGACGGTTGATCGGCAACCATTGATTGGTCGATACCATGGATTTTGTATGACTCGAAGGGGATATCGCGGCCCGGGTTGACCAGTTGTTCGAAACGATCCTGATAGACGATCCGGTTCTTAACGATCCGCACCGCCCCGAGGGCAACGATATCGTCGCTGCCGGGATCGAGGCCGGTGGTCTCGGTGTCGATGACACTGAAGGTCAGGGAGCTGAGGGCGGCATTGAGCAGGTCCTGGTTGTCGGTGTCACCCTCGAAGAGATTAAAGTCGTAATACTCCGGTCGGGAACCGGTGATGACCGGCGACTGGTATTCCGTAGTCCGGGCAAGGGCCGGCGCCGCCCGGGCGGTGATTCGCAGCTGTCGGCAGGTATGGTCCGGGGCGGGGAGCGGCTGTAGGACGGCTTTGTTCTGTCTGAGCACGTAGCTCAATCGGGGCAGGCTGCTGCTTTTCTTATCGAGAAGCTGCCTGATGCGCTCGCAGCTGATCGGCAGTGCCTCCCAGGACAACACGAAGACGACGTCGCCGGCCGCCGATGAGACCTGCAGCCCGAACTCGTCGGTGTTGCCCAGCGCCGCCAGGTGTTCGAGCAGCAGCACGAAAGCGGCGGCAAAGGAGTAGGTGTCACCGAGCATCCTGGTCTGCCGGTCGAACGGGGCGACATTGAGTCTGATGTTTTTTTCGCTGCCGGCACTCTTCTGGATCAGGAAGAGCAACCGTTCGATATCGAGACGGCCGAGCGGCATCGTCTCAAAGGCTGCATCGACGATGGCGGCGGAGGTGATCTCGAATTCGTCGCGAATGACGGCAAGCCGGTTTCGGATCCGGTTCGGCAGCGCGCTTTCGTCTCCAGTTGCCGGAAACTCGAGCTCGATCCGGCCCAGTTCGGTATGCAGAGCCTGGCGAAAGGAAATCAGCTGTTCACTGATCGCCTCATAGCGATCCAGGGTTTCGGAGAGGTGCTGCAGGCTCAGCACGAACCCGGTGATGGCCTGGTGCTCGTCAAGAACCGGAATGGTTTCAACCAGGCAGAGCGTCTCGTCCCCGAGCTGGCTGACGAAATAGGAGGCGATCTTTGTCTTGCCGCCGACTAGCCGTTCCTGGATCTCTTCGAGGGCTCGGCCGATCAGCCCACGGTCGACAAGGTGGAAGATCGATCGTCCGAGGCCGAGGAAATACTCGGATGATTCTTGCCTTCGCGTGCGTGCAAAGAGTTGTTTGGCCTGGGAATTGAAAAGCAGAATCCGTCCGTAACTATTGCAGATAATGATGCCCAAAGGCAGTTCTGCCATGATCGCGGCCAGCAGGTTACGGTCCTTTTCCGTCTCTTCCCGCGCGGAGCCGATCTCTTCCGCGATATGGTCGTTGAGGTATTCATAGCGTTTGGCAAAATCGTTGATCGCTTCGGCCAGATCCATGACGTCCTGGTTTCCCTGCAGCTCGAGGCGATGGGCCGGGTTAGTCTGGTAGATAACCGGAATCTCAGCTGGAATTCGTTTGAGAGGGAGGTAAAACCTGGTGTAGCAGACTTCGAAGATCACCCAGAGAGCCACCGGCACAATGGTAATCAGGGCCAGCAGATAATAGGCGTGGTCAAAAGCGATGGTCTGCATCTGACGGATCTGGCCTGGTTCAAGTTGGTGCCAGATCAGCAGCAATACCGTAAAGACAAAGACCAGCGTCGCCGCCAAGGCCAGGAAAACCAGTTTCCAGAAGAAGGTCCTCGTCTTTTTCATGACGGTATGTCCGTGACAGGTGATGAGCTGATCCGTGCATGCCGATCAAGATCGCGTGATGATATGTCTATCATAGTGTAAAGCAACGTTTCCGACAAGGTAGGAGAGCTGCCGGCAGGATACCATGCCCCGGTCCTGTTTGCCGGATGCCGGGAACTCCTTACTAAACAGGCGAAGAGCGCTTATAGTGTGACAATGATACTACATTGTGCCGCTCTCGGACCGACTACCGACAGCTGTGAGATGACGTGTCCGGCCATCGCCGCTACTCCGGCCTCCCCGGGTGGACACAAAAACCTCAGTTCCGGAGGACTGCCGTGACTGCCCCCGTTTCCTTGATCGACAAACACATCAGCCCCAACCTGGCCGGCCTATCGACGTCTGCGACCATTGCCATTGCCCAGCAGTGCCGGCAACTGGCCGGCGAAGGGCGGCAGGTCTTCCGGCTCGGTCTTGGCCAGTCACCGTTTCCGGTGCCCGATTCGGTGGTCAGGGCCCTGCAGGACAACGCCCACCAGAAAGATTATCTGCCGGTAAAGGGACTGCCGGAGCTGCGGCAGACCCTGGTGGAGCATCATCGCCGCTCGTTTGACCTCGACTGCGGCCGGGAGAACATTATCGTCGGGCCCGGTTCCAAAGAACTGATGTTCATCCTGCAGCTGGTCTACGACGGTGAAATCCTGATCCCGATGCCGTCCTGGGTCTCCTACCTGCCTCAGGCGCGTATTGCCGGGCGGCGGGTCAACGCCATCCAGACCGCTTTGGCCACCGGCTGGAAGATCACCCCGGATCTGCTGGAGGCGGTTTGCCGGCTTGACCCCAACCGGCCCAGGTTGTTGATCCTCAATTACCCGGCCAACCCGACCGGGCAGACCTATCGGCGCGACGAGTTGGAACCGCTGGTTCGAGTCTGTCGCAGATACCGGATTCTCGTTCTTTCAGACGAGATCTACGGCAAAACCACCTACGATGATGATCATACCTCGCTGGTCGCACTGTACCCCGAAGGCACCATCTTCAGCAGCGGTCTGAGCAAGTGGTGCGGCGCCGGCGGCTGGCGGCTCGGCTTTTTCGTGGTACCCGAAGCGGCGGCCTGGCTCAGCGACGCCATGGCCACCGTGGCCAGCGAGACCTATACCTCGACCAGTGCGCCGATCCAGTATGCGGCAATCGCCGCCTTCCAGCCCAATGTTGATCTGGATCGATATGTCGAGCGGTGCCGGGACATCCTCGGCGGTCTGGCCCGGGTCATCATGGATATGCTCGGTGTGCTCGAGATTGAGGTGTTGCCGCCGACCGGGGGGTTTTACGTTTTCCCCGATTTTGAACCGTACCGGCAGCGGCTGACTCGGCGAAACATCGGCGGCAGCAGGCAGCTCTGTCAACAGCTGCTCGCCGATACCGGCGTGGCTCTCCTGCCCGGTTGCGATTTCGGGCGTGACGAACGGGAGCTCACGGCACGGCTGGCCTTTGTCGATTTTGACGGTGAGCAGGCGTTGGCCGCCTATCCGGACCAGGGCGTCGTTGATGAAGCTTTTATCGGAGAGAACTGCGGCAGGACTATCGAAGCGGTGCGCCGGGTCGTCGACTGGCTGGCCGATCTGTAACATAAGGGGAGCTTGGAAAATTCGAAATTTCGTTCAAGATCGAGACGCGCATGGAGATTTTCCCGCAGGTATATATAAGATATTCCGAGTATAAAATTTGATTGCGCAATGATGAGGTTGGGTGGAATGGCAATTTTTCAACGTTCCCATAAGCAGCAGGAGGCCTGAAATGCAGGAGCCGACACTATTGTGGGTGCCGAGCCAAACCCGGGTCGAGCAGTCTTTACTGCACGCTTTCATGACCACGGTCGCACAGCGGACGGGCGTTGCCTGCCCGGATTATCGGTCGCTGTACCGATGGTCTATCAGCGATAGCCGGCAATTCTGGTCGTTGCTCTGGGAATTCTGCGAGGTGATCGGCGATAAGGGTGAACAGGTACTCATCGACGGCGATGACATGGTTCGGGCCCGCTGGTTTCCCGAGGCGCGGCTCAATTTTGCCGAAAACCTGCTGCGGCCCGGTCCGGACAAAACGGCCATTTTTTCCCGGATCGAAGGCGGCCCGATTCGGCGGCTCTCTTTTACCGAGTTGTATCGCCAGGTGGCGGCGGTTGCCGCCTGGCTCAGGCAGGCCGGCGTTGTTCGCGGCGACCGGGTTGCCGGGTATCTTCCCAATATTTCCGAAACCGTCGTGGCCATGCTGGCCACAACCAGTATCGGCGCCGTCTGGACGTCGACATCACCCGATTTCGGTGCGGACAGCGTCATCGAACGCTTCGGCCAGACGTCCCCGAAAATTCTTTTTGCCGGAGCCGTCTCCACCTACAACGGCAAATGGCACGACCATCGGGCCAGGATTGAAACGGTGACCGCCGCCATTGGTTCCATCGAGCGGACCGTGATCGTCGGTGATGGTGAGAGCGGTGGGGCTCCAGACGGATCGATGCACGCCTGGCAGGATGTCGTCGCCACCGACCATGACGGAAACATCGACTTTGTCCGCTGCGGTTTCAACGATCCGCTCTACATCCTCTATTCCTCGGGGACCACCGGCAAGCCCAAGTGCATCGTTCACGGTATCGGCGGCACCCTGCTGCAGCATCTCAAGGAGCACCAGCTCCACTGCGATATCAGGTCCGGTGATCGCGTCTTTTATTTTACGACCTGTGGCTGGATGATGTGGAACTGGTTGGCCAGCGTGCTGGCCAGCCGGGCGGCACCGGTCCTCTACGACGGCTCGCCGCTCTATCCCGACGCTGGGGTCCTGTGGGACTATGCCGAACAGAGCCAGGCGAGCCTGTTTGGTACCTCGGCCAAGTATCTTGATCTGCTCAAAAAGCAACAGTTCGAGCCGATTCGCTCTTTCCCGCTGCCCGCACTGCGCACCGTCTGCTCGACCGGTTCGGTGCTGGCGCCGGAGAGTTTCGATTACGTCTACCGCTCGATCAAACGGGATGTCTGCCTGGCCTCGATCTCCGGCGGGACCGATATCGTCTCCTGCTTTGTGCTCGGCTGTCCGCTGCTGCCGGTCTATCGCGGCGAGTGCCAATGCCGCGGGCTCGGCATGGCCGTCGAGGTCTTCGATGAGGCGGGCCAACCGGTGATTGACGAGCAGGGCGAGTTGGTCTGTACCCAGCCGTTTCCGTCGCAGCCGCTCGGTTTCTGGGGGGATACGGACGGCAGCAGCTACCGCCGGGCCTATTTCGCCACCTACGACGGTATCTGGCATCACGGCGATTACATCACCCTGACCGGTCGCGGCACGGTGATTATCCACGGGCGTTCCGACACCACCCTCAATCCCGGCGGCGTACGCATCGGCACCGCGGAAATCTACCGTTGCGTCGAACAACTCGACGAGGTGTTGGAATGCATCGCCGTCGGTCAACAGTGGCAGGGGGACACCCGGATCGTTCTCTTCGTCGTACTGCGGCCGCCGCTGTCGCTGACCGAAGAGATATCCGGCAAGATTCGCCGGGCCGTGCGCGAGGGCTGCAGTCCGCGTCATGTACCGGCAAAAATCGTCCGGGTTGAAACGATCCCCCGGACCAAATCGGGCAAGATCGTCGAGACCGCAGTACGCGAGGTCATCCACCGGCGGCCGGTGCAAAATCTCGGCGCCCTGGCCAACCCCGAGGCCCTGGAGCAGTACCGGGATCGTCCGGAACTGCTCGAATGAGTATCTAAACCACCGGCGGGACAGGTTTTAACCTGTCCTCCGCTGACTAAATGAACGGTGGGACAGATTTATCACCTGTCTTCAGCCCTCTATCGGCTATTTATCGATGTTTTCCTTGTTGATGGGAACTTCTTCGCCCTGGTGGCTCAGATAAAGCTCACCAAATCCGCCGGTTATCAGTTTGTCCTGGTGGAACGTGCATTTTTTGTAAAAGTAGCTGCCGTCTGATTTTTTCGCCAGTGCAACCGCGGCCAGGTATCTCGATTTGACGGGGGTATTGCCGCCGTTCACTCGCTCAATCCACCAATCCTTATCGGTGATGTTCAGCCTGTAAACATTGTCCCAGCCGGCATTTTTCAGGAGAGAACGCATGCTCTTGGCGATGTGTTCATCCTTCATCCCGGCCGGCGGCAAGGTCCTCGCCGCGACGACACCGCTGGCAATGGCTTCATGGAGACGTGTGTAGGGCCGATAATCGTCTCCTTTGATCGTCAATTGACCGGAAGCCCAACTCTTGCCGTAATACGGCAGATCGAAGGTGATCGTATGGCTGCCGGGTTGCAGTTTCCCGAGATGATCAGTCAGTTCATTCGGCCCCTGGACGGTTGTCGGGTTTGATTTTCCGTACGTGATGTTGGGGTCGCTGTAGGCTTTCAGTTCAGAGAGCTGCGGGGCAATATCGAAGACCAGGTAGTTTCGGTTGGCATATTCACGGCTCGTAATCGTCACAAATTGGGCGTGAATTGGTGCGCCGTCGATGGCAACGTTCACTCGTACGCTGAAATCCTTCTCCTTTTCGTATATTTCAGCCAAGGGCCGTGTCAGTTTGATGATGCCGTAGATGTGGTCACCCGCTGTGAACGTATCCTGCGCAGCAACAGCATCCGCATTTTTGATGGGGGACCGGCTGAACACAAAATTGCCCTGATCCGCTTGTGCCTGTGCCAACTCGGCGCTGAAAGCCTTGTCCAGTTCATCAAAATCAGTCAGTTTGCCCCGAATATATTTGGCTCGGCTGTCCGCTTCGGGGCAGAGCCCTTCGGGATAGTCGTTCACCGTTGTCCGGGCTTCACCGAAGATGAGCCGCCATTTGGCAAACAGGGCCTGATCGTCGGTTGGATAGGCGGATAATACTTTTTCCCCTTGCATGAATTGCTGCAGCATGGCGCTCCACTCGTCACAACTGGCTTCAGCAGCCTTTCGTGAGGCCTGCTGCTCGATCCGTTCCCGGTTCTGTTGTTCGGCCAGCTGCTTCTGTCGGTTCGCTTCGGCCGTTTGCTGTGCTTTGTCTCGCTGATCGGTCTCCGCTTCAACGGTGACCGCCCGGGTGAGCGCTTGGTTCCATGTCTCCCTGACGTCGGTCAGACGATTGACTGCCGCGACGAAGACGGGATGGTCCGGAGAAAATTGTCCCTGATACCGCTTTTCGATTTCCTGCATATACCCTTCGGCCCTGTTCAGGTCGAGCTTTGCCCGCTGCGCACGGTCTGCCGGTGACCCGACTCCGGTGGTGAGTTTTTTCTCGACCGTGTCGAGCTCCTTGTACATTTTCTCGATTCTGTTCGTCACGCCGCCGGGCAGTTTTTCGCTCGGTGCTGCAGTTGTTGCCGGTTCCTTCTGTTTGTTGTCCTCGTCTGTGACAATGCCGGTTTCCTTACCCACGGTCTTTGCCGTGTCAACAGCACTGTCGACAATCTCTTCGGTGGTTTTAGCGATACTCTTGCCGGTCTTGGACAGCGTATCGGTTACATTGTCCATGAAACCGGCGTAACAAGAGGACGCCATAGCGAAAGCTCCGACTGCGAGAACAGCGTACACCAGTATGTTTGCCACGGTTTTCATCGATTGTTCCTCATTTGGTGAGTATTTATAACGGGATAAAAACCTTCCTCACAGCTCGTCAATATAGAGACCTGCCGATAAATAGCAAGACATTTTGCATCTTCTGTTAGGCAAAATGCAATGTCATTCCAACACCATGCCACAACGTGACAGGTGAATGCCCGCCGCGAATCTCAGCCACTCGGGCATTTTAACAATGTAGAAATCAAGGGCATCCCTTTATGTCACTTACCAGTCAGTTACAGAGGGCTTATAGTATCGGAACCTATCACTCGCAGGTTTCTGTTCCGTCGTTCGGCATACACAGGCGGGAATCATTGCCGGACGGGAGCCGGGATCTGTTTTAGGGGACCTTGAAAAAATGTCATTTCGCTCAATCTCATCGTTGCGCAATCAAATTTTATCCTCGGAATATCATCTATATGCCTGCGGTAAAATTTTCTTGTGCGCCTTGATCTTGAACGAAATTCCGAATTTTTCAAGCGCCCCTTTACAGGGAACCTTGAAAGCATCATGCCGGGGGCACGGGACAGATGAAAAATCTTGTCGACCAGCAGAGCATGAATTCCGTTTTGTGCACAATCCTCGATGGGACTGCCACTGAGACCGGAGAAGCATTTTTTTCAGCGCTGGTGGTCAATCTGGCCGGTGCGCTTCAGGTGCCTGCGGCCTGGGTAACCGAGTACACCGCCAAATACGAAACACTCAGGCCGCTGGCGTTTTTCCTGGACGGCCGTTTGCGGGGCGATGTCGAAGCAGCCGTCAGGGGCACACCTTGTGAAGTGGTCGTCAAAAGCGGGCAGATTTACCATGTGGCCGATGAGGTTGCCGGAACCTTTCCGAATGATCCGGATCTGGCCGCTATGGGCATGGTCAGCTATCTCGGAATCCCCTTCAAAGACACCGCCGGAAAGATTCTGGGGCACTTGGCGGTCATGGATCGAAAGCCGATGCCTCACAAGGAAATCACGCTCGCCATCATGCGTATTTTTGCCGCGCGTGCCGCAGCTGAGTTACGTCGCATCGAGGCTGAAAACCGTGTACTGGAGCGTGAACAGCGGTTGAGTCGGCTGCTCGACACGGCCCCGGATGCGATTGTCGAACTCGACGATCAGCTGGCTATTCGCCTGATTAACGCCGAGGCCGTCAACGCCTTGCACATTTCCGTTGATCGGGCCCGGGGGCGGCGCTTTACCGATTTTTTGTCGGCATCAGGTGCCGCCCTGCTACGCGATGTGGTTGGGCAGATGGCCGCCGATCAACACCTGGCAAAAAAATGTTGGCTGCCCGACCATCTGATCGTCTGCGCTGCGGATGGATCCGAATTCAGAGCCGAGGCCACCATATCCCGGTTCGAGGTCGCCACGTACTGCTCGATAATCCTTATCTTGCGCAACATCACCGAGCGCCTGGATGCTGAAGCAAAGATCCGAACCCTGCGCACGGAGGCCGAACAGCTCAAAGAAGAGCTCAAAGATATTGGCGGTTTTGACGAGATTATCGGCAGCAGCCAGGCACTGTTAAGTGTTCTCAATGATGTCAGCCAGGTGGCAGATACCGACGCTACCGTCCTGCTGTGCGGGGAAACGGGTACGGGCAAAGAGTTGCTGGCTCGCATGGTTCACGCCGCAAGCCACAGAAAAGAAAAGCCACTGATCAAACTCAACTGCGCGACCATCCCGACCGGATTGATGGAAAGCGAGTTGTTCGGTCATCGCAGAGGTGCCTTTACCGGCGCTACTCAGAACCGTGAGGGCCGATTTGCACTGGCCGATGGCGGCACTCTTTTTCTTGACGAAATAGCAGAATTACCGCTGGAGCTTCAGTCCAAACTGTTGCGGGTACTGCAGGAGGGTGAATTTGAGCCGGTGGGCAGTTCGCAAACACGCAGCGTTGATGTGCGCGTCGTGGCGGCCACCAACAAAGATTTGGAAAAGGTGATGGCCGCCGGCCAGTTCCGGCAGGACCTGTATTACCGGCTGAACGTGTTTCCGATTGTGCTGCCGCCGCTGCGCGACCGCGGGGACGATGTGATCCTGCTGGCCACGTACTTTGTCGAGCGATTTGCCCGCCGGATGGGTCGTCGCGTTATGCCGTTCAGGCCTGTCGACGAGCTCCGCCTGAAATCATATGCCTGGCCCGGCAATGTCCGGGAACTGCAAAATGTCATGGAACGGGCGGTTATTACCGCCAAAGATGGCTGGCTAGATCTCTGCCGATGTCTGCCGGACGCCCTCCACGACCTTGACGATGCATCTGCCGCGCAGGCCGTGGCCACGGAAGAGCGGATCTTGACGGATGCTCAGGTGAAAGCATACGAAAAACGAAATATCGTCAATGCCCTCAAAGCGAGCAATTGGCGGGTATCGGGGACAAAGGGTGCCGCCCGGCTGCTTGGTCTTCCCTCTTCCACGCTGAATTCGCGCATTAAGTCACTGGGGATCAAACGTTCCGATTGATCGGAGCCCCTCGCTGTCGGTTGGCCCAATTTTCGACATATCGTTGATTTTCCAATTTTCGCTACCGGTTTTTGCGATTTCTCGGTTTTCCGATGGTGCCCCGCTCTGCAACCATCCTGTTTGCTCGCGTACACTGATCTGAAATCACACTAATAGAGAAAGATACGCCGGTTGGCACACTTTCTGCGAAGAGACGATCGAGTCCTGCCCGGACTTTGTTGAAAGAAAATCTGTTCGCTTCCGGGAGAAGCGACTGACGTCCAAGCCAACCACCAACAGGAGAAGCACCATGACAGCAACAACGATAGACAGCGACAGTTTCACACGCTATGCAGAAAGTTTCGGCGGCCGGCTCATCCATCCCGATGCCACCGATTACGATGCCGCCCGCACGGTATGGAACGGACTGATCGACAGGCGACCGGCCCTTATCGCGCGCTGTACCAGCGCAGATGACGTGGTCAGGTCTGTTCTCTTTGCCCGGGAGAATGATCTGCTGGTCTCGATCCGCGGTGGAGGCCATCATGTGGCGGGTTATGCCGTATGCGATGACGGCATGATGATTGACATGTCGGCAATGCGCAGGGTAGACATCGATCCTCAGGCGCGAACCGCCCGGGTGCAGGCCGGCGCCCTCTGGGCAGATGTGGATGGTGCGGCCCAGCCCCACGGACTGGCCACCCCCGGCGGCGAGGTCTCGCTGACCGGTGTGGCAGGGTTGACCCTGGGAGGCGGTGTCGGCTATGTGCGGCGCAAATTCGGCCTGTCCTGCGACAACCTGCTGGCCGTGGAAATCGTCACCGCCGACGGCCAGAAACGCCGGGCAAGCCAGAGTGAAAACAGCGATCTCTTCTGGGCCCTGCGCGGCGGTGGCGGCAATTTCGGGGTGGTCACCGCCTTTGAATTTCGTTTGCACCCGGTCGGCCCGGAGGTCGTCACCCTGAACCCGATCTATCCGTTCGACCAGGCCCGCTCCCTGCTCGAGGCCTGGCGCCGGTTCACCGACACCGCGCCCGATGAGGCCTCGACCGCGTTTGCCATCTGGGGTATCCCCGAACATCCCGACCTTCCGGTTGAACTGCACGGCATGCCGGTGTGCCTGCTGGACGGCATGTATTCCGGTCCGCGACCACAGGGCGAAGCGCTCTTTCAACCGCTTCGTGAAGTGGCTGAGCCGATCATGGACCTCGGCGGTCCCACCACTTATCTCGAGGCCCAGAAGAGCTTCGACGAATTCATGCGGGATGGCGACCTGTACTACTGGAAGTCGCTCTACCTGAACGAGATGAGCGACGATGCGATCGGCACCATGATGTCCTGGGTCAGGCGGCGTCCCAACCCGCGCCTGCTGGTCATCATCCGGCATCTGGGTGGTGCCATCAGCCGGGTTGCCGAGGATGCGACCGCTTACCAGAACCGGGCGGCTCAATTTATGTTCAGCATTGATGGGGCCTGGACCGATCCCGCCGAGTCGGAACGAAATATCGCCTGGATCCGGGGGTTTTGGGAAGCCATGAGCCGCTACTCAAATGGCGGAGTGTACGTCAATTTTCCCGGGTTCGGGGAGAACCCACAGCATTTATGGCGATCGAGCTACGGTAATAACTATCGGAAACTGGTTGCAGTCAAAACGAAATATGACCCGGCCAATTTTTTCCGGATGAACCAGAATATCAAGCCGGTTGCAGACAAGGTACACTAGCCCCCTTGCCGGGCATCTTGGAGACCTGGATCGCCGGTTTGCCGAGCAGGCCTCCGAGACCGGCCGCCAGGCCGTTCGGAGGACATGCTCGACAATGATCGAAGTTACGGAATCTGCCGGCGCGAAAGCAACGCATGCGCGGTGGTGCTAGTGCAGACCGCGCAGTACCGCTTCCAGACTGTCCTTGGCGTCGCCGAACAGCATCCTCGTGTTGTCCTTGTAGAACAGCGGGTTGTCGACGCCGGCATAGCCGGTTGCCAGCGAGCGCTTGAGGACGATGGTGGTTTTCCCTTTCCAGCACTGGAGTACCGGCATGCCGGCGATCGGACTGCCGGGAACCTCCTGTGCTGCCGGGTTGACGATATCGTTGGCGCCGATGACGATCGATACATCGACGGCAGGAAAATCATCGTTTACCTCGTCCAGTTCGAAAACAATGTCGTAGGGCACCTTCGCCTCGGCGAGCAGGACGTTCATGTGCCCCGGCATGCGGCCGGCAACCGGGTGAATGCCGAAGCGGACGTTGATTTTGCGTTCTCGAAGTATCCTGGTTATCTCGTACACGACATGCTGCGCCTGGGCGACAGCCATGCCGTATCCGGGGATGATCATAATCTCGCGGGCGTCGAGCAGCAGCTCCGCTGCTTCATCCGCTTCGATCGGCAGGACATCGCCGGCCGGTTCGCCGGTTGCAGCAGTCACTCCGCCGCCTCCGGTGCCGAAACCGCCGGCGATCACCGCCAGGAACCTGCGATTCATCGCCCGGCACATGATATAACTGAGGATGGCGCCGCTGCTGCCGACCAGTGCGCCGACGACGATCAGCAGATCATTGCTGAGCATGAACCCGGTGGCCGCGGCGGCCCACCCTGAATAGCTGTTGAGCAGCGACACGACCACCGGCATGTCGGCGCCGCCGATCGCCATGACCATGTGCACGCCGAAGACCAGGGCAATGATGGTCATCAGAACCAGCGGTGTGCTGCCGCCCCCGGTCGCGGACTGTTGCACGAACAGTACCCCGAACCAAACGGCAGCGAGCAGCAGGCCCAGATTGATCCAGTGCCTGCCGGGCAACAACAGCGGTTTTCCGCCGATCCTGGCGCTGAGTTTGAGAAAGGCGACAACGGAAGCGGAAAAGGTCAAGGCACCGATCAGGATGCCGAGATAGGTTTCGATATCGTGGATTGTCTTCGCGGCGCCGGAAAGCTGCAGGCCGTGGTCGAGAAAATTGGCGAAGCCGACCAGCACCGCAGCCAGGCCGACAAAACTGTGCAGGATGGCCACCAGCTCCGGCATCTGGGTCATTGCAACCCGGCGGGCCAGCACTAGCCCGATGGTTCCGCCGATGAGAAATCCGCCCAGCAGGATGGCATAGTTATCCGTGACAATGCCACCAATGGTGGCCAACAGGGCAATGGACATGCCGATGATGCCGAAGATGTTACCCCGCCGTGAGGTCTCCTGTCTGCTCAGACCGCCGAGGGCAAGAATGAAAAGAATTGTGGCGCCGATATAGGCGACTGAGATATAGCCGTGTGTCATCTGCGCCTCCCTATTTCCTGAACATGGCCAGCATCCGCTGGGTGACGGCGAAGCCGCCGAAGATGTTGATGCTGGTGATCAGAATCGAGATGCCTGCCAGGATCATGATCAATACGTTAGTAGATGATATCTGCAACAGCGCCCCGATGATGATGATACTGCTGATGGCGTTGGTGACGCTCATCAGCGGGGTGTGCAAGGCGGGGGTGACATTCCAGACCACCATGTAGCCGACGAAGCAGGCCAGCACGAATACGGTGAGATGCGACATGAATTCGGGTGGGGCGGAGCCGCCAAGTCCCAGCAGTGCCAGGGCGCCGAGGGCAAAGGGCAGTACCAGACCGGCAGCGCGCGGTTTCTGCGGCGGGGCCGGCTGGGCCGTGGCCGGTTTGGGCTTGGGGCTTGCCGGCACCTGTTTGACTAGCGGTGGCGGCCAGGTAATGGCGCCGTCACGGATTACAGTGGCGCCGCGGATGACCTCGTCATCCATGTTGATCACCAGCCGTCCGTCCTTGCCGGGCGTGAGATCGACAAGCAGGTGCCGGAGATTGGTGGCATAGAGCTGGCTGGACTGTGCTGCCAGCCGTGAGGGTAAATTGGTGTAGCCGATGATCGTTACCCCGTGCTTGACGACGACCCGGTCAGCCTCTGTCAGTTTGCAGTTGCCACCCATTTCGGCGGCAAGGTCGACAATGACGCTGCCATCCTTCATGCTCATGACCATCGTCTCGGTAATCAATTCCGGGGCAGGGCGACCGGGAATCAAGGCGGTGGTGACGACGATGTCCACTTCTTCGGCCTGCCGGGCGAATAGTTCCATTTCGGCCTTGATAAACTCATCGCTCATGACCTTCGCGTAGCCGCCTTCCCCGGTACCGTCTTCGCTGCCGAATTCGAGCAGCAGGAACTCGGCATCGAGACTCTCGACCTGCTCCTTGACTTCGGGGCGGGTATCGAAGGCCCGAACGATCGCCCCCATGCTGCGCGCGGCAGCAATGGCGGCAAGTCCCGCAACTCCGGCCCCGATGACCAGCACTTTGGCCGGCGGGATTTTACCGGCGGCGGTAATCTGGCCGGTAAAAAAACGGCCGAAATGCTGCGCAGCCTCAATGACGGCCCGATAGCCGGCGATATTGGCCATGGAACTGAGCGCATCCATTTTCTGGGCCCGAGAGATCCGGGGTACCGCATCGATGGCCAACACCGTAGCCTGCCGTTTGGCCAGGTCATTGAGCAGGGCCTCGTTCTGGGCCGGCTGCAGAAAGCTGATCAGGACCTGCCCCTCCCTGACCTGCTCGACCTCGTTGAGACCTTGGCTGGCATCACCCTGTGGTGGCCTGACTTTCAGGATAATGTCGGATTTTCGGTAGAGCTCAGGGGCATCGGCGAGAATCTCCGCCCCCGCTTCGACATAGGTGGCATCGCTGAATGCAGCCGGGACGCCGGCGCCGGACTCGATGGCGACGTCGTAGCCGAGCTTGATGAGCAGACGCACGACCTCGGGAGTTGTCGCAACTCTTTTCTCTCCCGGCCAAACTTCCTTCGGAACCCCGATTTGCATTACCGACCTCCTTCGGATTCAACTGCTTTTGTATATGAAAATCATTTTCCCGGGCTGACCGGTTCTGCCGGAGGCTACATCGCGGAGGCCCGGCCAGCCCTTTCAACCGCGACGCCGATTTTCACTGTTCGTTGTGACTCCCGTTCATGGGGGGTGTCTCAGGCATCTGCCTTGACGGCAATTCGTACCATGGCAACCACTGTATATCGTGTAGCGGCCAATACCGCTGCCGGGCAACCCGGGTGCAAGAGGTAACTGCCGGACAGGCTGTGATTGCCGGATGCGACCGGGCGCGGCACGCTGACGACAAAGCTGATCCTTGACCTAGTATAATTGCTCAGCAATGATTTTCCAGGGAACAGATGAGGAATGAAGCGCTACGGGCGCCGGCGGCCCTTCTGTCGAGATAGCCTTAAAAATCGAGACCAAATTCCTCGGGCTTCGAGATCTATGACGGTGGTGATGTCGAGCACCCAGTCTGAAGACGTTTGCCAATGTTGCAATTCTCCACAACAGTAACGAAACGAACGGGGAAGGTGAAAGAAGAGAATGTATCACCAATATGGAAAAAGCGGTTACGAGGAGTTTTCTCGTAACCGCTTTTATGAATTGGTGGAGCTAGACGGGATCGAACCGACGACCTCTTGAATGCCATTCAAAGGGTCCTTAGTAAATTATTCAATTACATTGATTGATACAAGTTGATATTTCTTCGTAATCGAGTTAGAACAGCATGATACTATTGAATTGGAAGTTGACGGAGTTCGCTTTCTTTTGACCTGTTAATTAGAACCGAATTAGAACCGAAGTGGGGTGTTTATGGTAGCTAGCAAATTCAAGTTTACCGATGCGCAGTTCGCAAAACTGCAGCCACACACAAAAAAACGCCAATATTTTCAAGACACTGTACAACCTGGTTTGAGGATACAGCTTACACCAAAAGGCGTAATTACTTTTCAGTTTCAACGTTGGAGCGCTAGGTTAAAGAAAGTTTTAACGAAAACTCTCGGTACATACGAACCGAATGGTCTGGGTATTGCCAAAGCGCGTGAGATGGCCGCTCATTATCTTGCAGACCTAATCGAAGGGAAGGATATTGAGCAGATTTCCAGAGATATACGTGAGGAACAAACATTTGAGGCTCTTTTTTCAAATTGGTTGATTGAGGCAAGGCATCGAGAAAAGAAGACATGGGAGACCGACCAGCGGCGCTATGAGCTCTATATTAAAAAACCATTGGGGAGCAAAAAATTGTCTTGGTTTACGAGGGAGAGAATAAAGCGTTGGCATTCTGGATTAAAAGGTATTCCAAGTCAGAGAGGCAAGGGGATGAGAATGCTCGGGCCGCACACAGCTAATCGGTGTCTAGCATTGGTTTCTACAGTATTTAATAGTCAACGACCGGATTTCCCAAATCCAACTGTGGGGGTCGTTCCTTTCAGAGAGCAAAGCAGGTCTCGGTTCCTACAGCCTGACGAACTGATTAATTTTTTTAATGCATTGGAATCATCACAGACTCCACTCTATTTACGAGATTTTGTCTATCTCTCTCTGTTTACTGGAGCCAGGCGTGGAAATGTTGGGAGCATGAAATGGGAGGATATTAGCCTAGATCTTCGAACTTGGACAATACCAGCATCCGACTCAAAAAATAAGGAGGAGATGGTTATCCCGCTTGCAGATGAGGTTATAATTATTCTTGAAAGGAGAAAAAAGGAATCACGCTCTAAATTTGTTTTCCCAGTTGAAAAGAGTAAAGAAGGTCATTTGCAAGCGCCAAGAAAAAGCTGGGCATCTCTTTTGCAGAGAGCCGGAGTAGAAAATTTGCGTTTCCATGATTTAAGGCGAAGTATGGGATCATATATGACCATAGCAGGTGCAACAACAACCGTTGTTGGGAAAGGACTAGGTCATCGAGACAAGAAGTCGACGGCAGTGTATGAAAGATTGAACCTTGACCCGGTTAGAAGAAGCATGGCCGACGCAATAGCCATAATGAAAGCCAACCGTGCGTGATCGTGTCACGAAATCTTAAAAGAGAAGACTAGCCTGGAATAATGGAACGTCTTCGGCCTGATATAATCTTTATCTATTTGATACCAAAAACGCAGTGAATGCAATTGACGCGTAGAGCTTGAACGGTCAATTCAAGGAAGAGAGTGGGGCAGGCCTCATGGTCTGTGAGAGACCGAAATAAAACAGTCTAAATAGGTTGGGACTCCTTTTGTAAAGGATTTCTCTTACGATTAAGGTAGTTATGGTAAATCTTTTTCAGAGAAAAAATCCTTGGCTTCTCATCCCGAAAAATTTTTGTATCGATTTCAGGGAAAAAACCTCTGAGCTTGTCTGGCATCGTAATAACAATGGCCTTATTGCCTTTTAATGCGCCCTCGGTTACCACGATTTCTACCGTTCTTGTCCTTTGACCAGGAATTTCGTGAATCTCATAGGACTTTACATCGTCCATTTTCCAGTTGCTATGATTCGATTTGCTTGCCATTGGTTTTCTCTTGGTTTTCAAGTTGTAATCCACTGATAACATATAGTAAATTGATCACATGGAATAGCGCGTCTCCGATTCCTGCTCCAATCCAAACATCCCATTTCCTATTGAAAACTCCTCGAGAGTTGCTGTCAACTGCAAGAAAACCTATACATCCGGCTGCGTTAAAATGAAAGTAAGGGCTTTCCACCTGCTGTATTGGCCACACTATAGCACTCCTATAAGGTAAGGTCCAGTCTTTACATGTGAGTTTTGAGTACCAGCTTCGCTTTTCAGGGATTTTCCCATAAACACCAAAACTACTACTCTGATAATCTTCTCTAGCGGCCAGATTATTACAAAAAAAGCTACTTTGTCCTGGGTACCCTTTATTGTAAAGCATCTGAAAATCAATATTTTCCATCAATTGATCTTCATGATTGTTATAACGCTTTTTGTCGATTAAAGCATTGTACAAGTACGAAGAGTTATCTCTAGCGAGTGTTCTAACGAACAATTTGCCATCATGTTCATAAATAACTTTTATACATGCTCTGCAACTTGTCCCAGTTAACAGTGTGAAAATAGAAGAAAGTGAATCGAGGACTTTTATAAGACCATGAGTTGTTACAGTGAATATTCGATTAAGTTCTTTTTCACTTAAATCTTTTGTATCTACTTCGCTTAAAAACGTGAATAAGTCTCGAGTATTGTGCAAACAATTATGGTGAAATTCTGTTATATTTGCATATTTTTCTTTTCTAGAAGAAAGATATTCACGTGCTATCACATATGCTAACAATAACAACAAGACTATGGAAACTGTAACTGTCAGGACTAGATCATAAGTTTGCTCTCCAATATTTATAAAAAATCCAAGAGTTCTAATAAAAATAAAAGGGGCAATAACAAGTCCAAATATCTGAAAAAACTGCTTGATTTTGCATTTAATCATGAATTCTTCAAAGGTGGACTGAAAGTTGTTCCACTTACTTGTTTTTTCCATCGATAGTTCCTGCCATTTTAATAAAATTATTTTAACAATTATTTAACAGAAAAATATGTATTTGCAGTATGTATTATAAAGAAAATATTGATGCGATTATTTAACAGATAACAACATACAATTCTATCCACCTATATGGGATCATCGGATTTTTCATTTTTATCTGTTGACGATTTCTTGTTCTGAAAACTGGTGTCTGTGGGTACGCAACTCCTGTATTTACAGAATGCTTTTTTAGAAAATTGACGATTAGGTGTCACAGACTATCCTTTGCTCGCTCAACATCGGCCAAAAAGCCATATTTCACTTTCTTATGCGGATGCCGATGGCAAGGTACGCCCAATTAGAGAGCTGGTTAGTGCAGATTCTTCCATTCCATCCAGAAGCGTGTCACGAGACCCAATAGATATGTGCTTTCCAGATATGTCATGATATCCCCAGAGTCATTCCGTTCCCTCAATTATCACCTTCAAATCGTGATGGTGTGTCTCGACGAAGCGAATGCTCGTTTCCTGATCACCGAGCGTAATTGGGATGTCGCAATCTACCGTACTGACCAATTTGTCTCTTAGGTCAGCCATCGCATCGTCGTCGCTCTTTACAAACTCCTCGTACATAGCCGCGCATAGGGGGCAAAGGGCCAGATACTGAGTTTCATGTTCCTTCGGCAGATATTTTTTGGAGAGCACTTCCTTTTTCTCGAAGTAGTGTGCTCCATCTCGCTTTCGAAAGGGCATCTCTTCTTTGCATATCTGGCAGACCATTTGGTCTGCCTCATTCGTGTATTGGTTCCGGAGCCATGTGATCGGATCAATGGTACCGTTGGTGGTTCGAACACTTCTTTCGCGTTTCTCGTATTCCTTATCGGGCGCGTCGGATAGTTGCTCGCCAAGGCGCTCTTGACGTCGTTCCGGATTTGACACTTGCCGGGTTGGAAATGTTGGGCGTTCTTTTCGGCCAGCCAAGGCGGCTTTCAACTGCTCAATCTCGCCACGATGGCTTTTCAGGAAATCGATGTCCTCGAGGCTAACTCCGAGTTCTGTTGCGTGTTCACGTTTCAGCTCATCCTCGCTCTTCAGCACATCCTGATCCGCCTTCTCGGGGTCGGGTTGAACACCAAGAGCCTCTGCAAGCTCTTCGTTACGCTTTAATTCACCAACCAAGTCGGCGATTCTGCATTCAGAAGGCTTCTTGAATTCGTCGACAGCAACGGGTAACCACGCATGGTTCTTTAACATCTTGCACAACTTCGAGTCCTCTTCGTAGGTGGTGGCATTGTCGTAGTTCTGGTGGGTGGCATGTTGGTAGCGGCCGTGTAGAAACCTAATTAGAGGAGGCAACAACTCGTTCCAGATGTAAACCGCCTTTGGAAGTGAGATGTGCATGAGTGCGTGTTCCAAATCGTCGATACTCGTATCGGGGTCAAACCCCTCGGCCCCACGCTTATGCCATCCATGATATGAACACAAAGGAACAAAGTGATTGCGACTTGTATGGAGGCCGCGACAATTGATGACCGGACCAGTGCGGACGCCCAGCTTCTGCCAGTCGATGTTCTCCACTTGTTCGGCCAGGAACCAGATATTCACATTTTCCTCGAAAAAGGTTTGCAACTCCGGAGACTGAAAGAACAAATTAGTTGGCCTGTCGTAGAATTGCTCGCTTGTTTTTGCGTTAGTAGCCAGCGCCCAAGTGGTGTCCTTAAGTGCGGATATCATTTTGCTGTAATGTGGAGAATCTTCCAAGTCCATGGCATCGGCGATGACCGAAACATGGTCTGTGTGTGTGTCATCTTCTATTTCAGAATCGTCCTGATAAAGAGGGATGATGTCATTAAGCACACGCGTGCAGATGTCAGGAGCGACTATACCAAGCCGCTGCATAAACTCCGCTACCTTCTCGTTTTCGTAGATAGACTTGCGGACAACGTGGTACTCCACCCTTGACTCGACAGGGAGAAAGACGTTGGGATTACCTAATTCATCGAAAGGAGTGCGTTGCCGTCCGTCCTGACATCTGATAATCGGTTTCCTGCGAAGGGGACCTTCTGCTGGATGCCCATGAACACCTTTTGGTCTCCAAAGCGCTTCCTGGCCGGATAAATATCCATAAAAATCAACAAACCATTCATCTGACTGGCTAGACAGAAAGGCATGGTTGATTCTTCGGGCTAAAACGTCAGGAGTCACTTCCTCCACATCAAGTTCAAGAATCAAATAAAACCGTAGGTCAAGCGTTCGTTCCCGGGTTATATCCGCGGCAAGCCATTTTATCGCGGCGGCTGGGGACTGAAACAACTGACCAAGCTGCTTCTGGCTCAGTAGTTTTCTGAGGTCAGCACCTCGAGCGAGTTTTGCGTTCCCGGCGGAAACGAAGGAACCGTCATCGGCTGGTAGGAGTTCATCTTTGATCAACGTGTTCCGAACCGACTCGACAATTGGATAAAACATGCTGTCGTCTGGGAAATCTTCGGTTCTAATAGGAAGCGCCTCGAGGAAGGATACCGAGAGTAAGCCAAGATCTTTTATCTCAGAAAGAATGTCTCCGATGAGTTCAGCGGTTTCTTTTACCAGAGTCTCATTCCATTCGTCGTTTTTTGGTATATTGTCACGAGATGGGGTTGTCCTATATGGTCCTTGGATGAGGAATCCGAACCTTGTGGCCTTCTCTGTGGGGAAATAAACGACCAGGGGAGAATCCTTGACTTTAACTATACGTTCGGGCTTCTTTCCGCCTTTGTCTTCAGCCTCCAGCCGGAAGCTGACCTCAACACGCACAGTTTCCGAATTTCCCGGTACTGGTAGCGGTCGTTCAAAAATGAGCCAGTTTTCCTCCTCTTCCTTGCCGTTGTTTTGACCGATGACGCTGACTTGTCGGGCGGGCCCTCGTGGAATCTCTTCTCGCAGATAGACACCGCCTGTTGAGTTTGGCAGCCTGTACTCGATTTCGTTGATCCTTCGGAGGAATAAAAGCGTTCTGGCGCTCAGGTTGTGGAGGCGAGCGCCGATTTCCTTGCATGCGGTTTCGGGTGCTATTTCTTCAGTATTGAAGGGAAAGACAAAGAGCGTGGTCCAGGAGTTACCGGCTGGCTTTGAGGTCACCGCGTAAGGGCGCACGTAGTTCTCTATCCTGAAACCTTCGCCGCCTGAGTGAACTTCCGGAGTAGCCGTGTAGGCGTAGACCGACTTGAAACCAATCCCAAACTTTCCAATTTGCGTCAGATCTTCGGCTTTGGTTCCTTCACCTACACCACATACCCCCCTGACATCCCGCTCATTAAAAAGGCGGCCGTCATGGGTAACCTCCAGTCTGTCGTCAAAAAGGCTGAAGAGTATCCGGGTAGCGCCAGCATCCTCCGCATTCTGAAGAAGCTCGAAAACGAAATGCGTTCGATCTGTGTACAGTCGACCCAGAAAGGACAGGTGGCGTGTCCCTTGACCGTACTCACGGATATTGTCCTCTCGTATCTTGTCGTAGTCAGTCGGCATTGGCTCTTCCCCCGGAAACATGAAGCACACCATACGCAACAGGACCAGCGACGATATCCGCTCTCTCCAGAGCGATGTCCAGCTCTTGGCTTCGCCTTGCGTAGTCTGCCTCTGCGGCGGCGATTTGAGACCGACGCATTTTTTGTATCTTTTCGTTGGTCGCTTGGCTGAGCTGTTCTTCTAAAAGAGCGATTCGCGCCCGGTGACTGGTGGTTAGGCTTTCCCGCCGGTATTCGGCCTGTTCCTGGGTCTTTTGCCGGTGTCTGCTTCTCGCGTCGCTCCATGAGTTGTAGTGGTGAGCATCCAAAGCGTCCCAAACTGAAGCGCCAAGCCCGCTTGGCATAGCGCCAGGACAATCCGCCGCATTCTCCAAAAGGCGACCAAGATGTTCGTTCACCATGGTGTTCGAGGCGATAGGCTTAAGCACCAAGTCTTCCCTGATGCCGTGGAAGTGCCACTGGTAAATGGCGAATTTGTAGCGCCCAATAGGTATCTCGTTCGACGCTACCTCCAGATTGGTTATGACCCGTTGTTTGGTATCATATGACAGGGCCGCCTGTTTGACCAATGGATGGAGGGGCATGATGAAGGCGGCCTCGGGATGCTGCATGGCGCAATCAGACTCGAAGGTGATGGCCAAATGCTGGCTCCCGCCCTTGAGCCAATTTTCCCATTCGCGGTAAGCGGAAGTGTTCTGCCGGGGGAGCTGCTGAAAATCCTTTAAAAGGTGGCCACGGGATTCCTGGGCCAGCCGGAGGGTCTTGAGCGGCTTTTCGCCCAGAATAAACTCCTGGTCTTTACCGCACACGCGCTGCAGGTAAAAGGTCACCAGCCTGCGGAGTGAAGCCGGTGATAGCCAGAAACTCGCCGCGTCGGCAATTTCGCGGTTCATCTGCTCTTGGGGAAGGCGAATGCCAAACAGCTCCGCCTGCTTCTGCTCCAGGTCTTCCTGCTCCAGGATGAGCCGGATTTTGTTGTCGGATAGTTGCTGGAGCTTCCCCTTGCGCTCCTCCTCACTCAGCTCGTAGTTTTCCACGATGTTTTTGATCTCACGAGTGATTTCCCCGAGTATTTCCTCGCTCCCTCCGAGGGCGTTATTGAAGACCCCGATGCGCACCAGGCACCGCTCGTAGATATCCGCATCCACGGTTCCCGGCGTGATCAAGTTGACGATGGCGACGCTCTCGCTCTTCTGCCCGTTTCTGTCGATACGGCCGATGCGCTGTTCTACTCGCATGGGATTCCAGGGAAGATCGTAGTTCACAATGCAGTCGCAGAACTGATAATCGAGACCTTCGCAGCCGATTTCGGAAAACAGCAACAGGTCGAGACAGTCCTCATCCTCCTTCGGCTTCTCAAAACGGGCGCGAAGGGACACACGATCCTCATCAGGCGTTCCACCATGGACCAACCCGACGCGGAAACCGTCCTTGCTGAGATGGTCGAAGAGGTAGCTTAGGGTATGCCGGAAGCTGCTGAACAGCATGACCTTGTTGTTCGGGAGGCTTTGCTTGTCGCGGATGATGTTGCGTAAAGCTTCGAGCTTGGGGTCGCTTGCCTCCAGGGTACGAGCCGCCTTCAGCAGATTCTCGATTTGGCTTTGGATGGGAATGATGGCCTCGTCCTCAGGGACTCCGGTGTCATCCGCTTCTTCCCAGGACAGTTCGTCGAGATGGCGATTGAGGATTTCCTCAAGAAAGGGGGCAAGACCAAAGAGGCAACTGGCCGCTTGTCGCCTGATGGTGGTCATCATGAACTTCACGTTAACCCCATTGTGAATCTGGTTGAATATTTCAGCCTGGATTCTCAAAAGTTCGTCATGCAAATGCTGCTGAGCTGGAGTGAATGGCACGACGACCGTCTCGGGTTTCCTGACCGTGAAATTCCCAATGTCGCGGCGGCGGGTTCTGTTGATGATACCGGTGAAGGTGTGCATCCCCTCTGTGTCGGAGATCATCCTTATGCGTTCCTCGTGTGTAACCGCGCTCTCCAAGAGTTTAGAGCGGACCCGACCAAAATCCGGATTATGCCTGAGTATGGACTGGCCCCAGGGCGTGGATGCCGCCTGATCGAGAGCTTCTATCGCCAGGTTTTGCCATTCCCGCATTTGAGACCGCATCGCCGACACCGCCTGATTAATAAACGGGTTTGGCTCAGCCATGTGCGAGAAGCTCTCATGGTCGATGATGAGATCGGGGCGGAGCATGTTAAGAAGAACAAAGAGGTCGTTGCTGCCGAGCTGGATCGGGGTAGCCGTCAAGAAAACTACCGCTTCAGCATGATCGCAGAAAAACTTCACGGCCTTATGGCTGAATGTATCCTGGTTTCGAATGTGGTGAGCCTCATCGACAATAACCAGATCGAAGCGCGGTGGCGGATCAAGGTCCAGGAGGCCTTTTTTCCGCTTACGCTTTCCTTCGGGAGCCGAGCCATACAGGAGTGTTTCATCGAACTGGGAGTACGGGACGATGCTTTTCTGGTGTTGCTCCGGCCAGACACCATCCAGATCCATCTCGTTAATGCAATACCGCAAGGTAGCGCCATCAAGATGGGTAAAACGCTCCTCGAAGCGTTTCATCTCGTTCTGCCACTTTTTCTCGGTAACCAGCGGGCGCGGGCAGACAATGAGCACGGAACGTATCTCTCGCCGCGCCTGGAGCTCGCGCAGGATGAGGCCGGCTTCAATGGTCTTTCCTACACCAACGCCGTCGGCAATGAGCAAGCGTGGGCGATCCGACCGGATAAATCGCAACACCGGTCTGAATTGATACGGGATGAAGTCAACACGGGCGGCGTTGAGTGAGTAGAGGGTGGATAGTCCCGGATACTTTATCTGTAGCGCGGTGAGATAGGCATGGAATTGGTCGCAGGGTAAGGCTTCTACCTTTTCCTCACGCTGATCTTCGGCTTGCAATTGCGACGCGTAAAACGTTTGGGTTGTCCCGTCTAAGAAGACCTTGAATCGGTTCTCCGGCTTTCCGGGCAACACGGCAATCACAGCGCCACGGCTTGATGGGTTTGATTTGGCGAAGACGATTTGGCCGGGTTCGAATTCGGCTGCATCGTTTTTCCTTTCTTGAGGCGCGGAGGACGTCTCTGCGCCTGGGTCAGGTTGCGGCTGGATCTCCGTCGCGAGGAGAGCCGCCTTTGTCTTCCGTAATTCTTGAATCAACGTGTCATCCGCGCCGATAACAACCGCAAAACGCTGAAGGGTGTCCAGATCTCGGTATATGTCGTCAACGGGGAAGCCCTCTGTGTCCGCGTGTGCCCAGTGATTACGGACCGTTTGCATTTCCTTGACGAAGTGACGGGCTTCGGAGGTCAGGTCCAGGCTGTTGGAAATCTGATACCAGTTCTGGTCCAACACCCGAAGAAGTCCAGCGAGGTCAAGGCCACCCAGTGACGTGATGTTGCGTTGCTCCAACCGTCTCTTTTGCTGAAACGACAGGGTGTTTACGACCGCTTTGTTCCACCAGTCGTCAAACAGCGGAGGTAACACTCTTTCTAGAAATACGGCGAGCTGCCCGGCTACGTCGCTAAGATGCTTCGCAACCGCTCCGTGAACCAAGGCTTTCCCCTGCATTTTCTTACTCTCCTCCTGCCGTATATTCTTCATCAATTTCAAACAAGTCAGGCGTCGAGCGATGAACGCCGATGCCGTGTTCCATCAGGAGCATCACGAGCTGTTCGCCATTCATCAGGGCGATGGGGGTCTTGTCAGACTGGGCAGCTTCCTTGACGGCTCCTGAGCTGAAGTCGCTCGTGGTGATGATCAAACCTTGTTCGTGCGCCCCCAGACTGCCGCGCACCTGCTGCACCACCGGAGCCTGTATGTTGTTTTTAATCCTCCACTTCTTGACCTGGACGGCCATCTTGATGCGGACCACGTCACCCACCACCAGGGTGCCCCGAACATCAATGCCGCCGTCGCCGCTGAGCTTGGTCACTTCGACCATCTCAAAACCCATCTCCGCCAGCAACTGTGAGATGAGCTCCTCGAACTCACCAGGCTTCATGTCCAGCAACCTCTCGCGCAGGGTTCTTCGAATCTGGTGGTTGTGCTGCTCGATTTGGAACGCGAGGCCTTGTCCCATCCATCGGCTCAGGCCCACATAGCCACGGCCGTGTTGGACAAAGCGAGGGCGCTCACCGCGTTTCTGCTGGCGTTTGATTTCGGTAATTACCTGGGCGTACATGGTGGCCTCGGGCGTTTTGCCGCCTGTCACTAGCCAACTTTTTTGCAGGGCCTTCTTGGTAATTTCCTTGTAATGCATCGGCTTCTTGCCGCCGAACTCCTCAAGCACTTTCTGAGCACAATCAGTGAACGAAAAACCAGAGTTAGGTTCTGGAGCCTTTTGGATGGTTGCAGGAACCGGCGCGGCGCCGCTCGATACTGAAGTTGAATCCCGAAGTGCGAAGGTCTGAGGACCGACCTTTATAAAAGGCGACTTGTCCCCATTGCGCTTGATGTCGGAGTAGAGGCGGGCGCTGACGGTGGCGTCTGGGGTCTTTCCTTCGGAGTGCCAGAGACCAGCAGCCATAATCCGCTCGGCAATCTCTTTAGCATGGAGAGGCCTTTCAGCTCCTTTCAAAATCTCCAATGCAGCAGCTTGCACATTCAATTGTATGCACCTCCCGCACCGATAATCTCCATCAGCTTCCCGTAGTCGGTCACCACGTCGTATTTCACGTGTTCGGGATCAATTTTGCGGTTGACCTCCGCAAAAAACTTACGGGCGCATTCGATTTTGGTTTGTTCGATTGCCCGCAGCTCCATGCTGGACATGGAGCCTTTGGTCTCGGCAACGAAATAAATGTGCTTGACCGAGCCTTCCTTGAAGGAAATGGCCCAGTCCGGGTTGTAGTCGCCGACGGGAGTAGGAATCAGGAAGCCTCTGGGGAGCTTTGCATAAACGACCACCTCGGTGCTGGTGTCCAGCTCTTTGACAAACTCCCGCTCAACCTTGGAGTCAGTAATCACGTAGTCATAGATGTGGTTCTTCAGCTTCTCGCTGGCTTTGGTAAAGTCCTGCTTGCTTTGGCCTGCAGTGAAAATATCGATATCGTGAGTCTCGGTAATGTTGTCGTAACTCAGCCGCTCGATGATGATCGTGGCCTTCTGCTCATTGATAAGCCGTGAGCTTTCGGCAATGAAATGCTCCGGGTTCTGCTTGAATTGCTTGAAAACCGCCGTCTGAACGCCGCTCAATATCTCGGCGATGGTCTTTCTTGTCAGTTGGGTGCTTTCGGCGACTTTCCCGAGCAAGTCATAGGTGACCATGGAATGGATTGAGGCATTATGGGTTTCGACTGATGTATTAGTCAGCGTGAATCCGTCACCGCTTCTGAGTTGGCCATCGGTGATCTGATTGCCCTGGACACCGCTTTGGATGGTGTATTGCAGCGGCGTCACTCGCAGCTCTTTGTCCAGAGCCTGGATGCTGTTTCGAATGAGTTCACTGGAATCAAATTCGACACGGTAGACCGCCTTTTGATTGATCCGACTCCAGAGCGCCTTAAACTCTTTTTTGTCGAAGTTGGCATTGAGCGGATTGGTCTTCGGCTTGCGGTCATCACCCACGTCGGGCAGCTGGGACTCGCTGAAGACGCTGTCGATCAGGCCGAAAATCTGCTCCGCATAAGAGGCGAGTTCGGGCGGAAGCGCCGCCAGGGTCCCATTGGCTTTTGCCTCGTGGTAGGCTTCGGCAACCTGATCAACGTCATCGGTGTAGTCGTTCTTGAGCAGATACTTGTATATCTGCTTGGCCAGGACCAGCGTAATTTCCAACGTGCCGGTTTCCGTGGTGATGGTCTTTCCTGTGAAGTAGGCTTCGTCCGCTTTGTGGGGGCGCGCAGAGAGGGAATCGCTGATCTCACGCTGAAGATTTCCGACAAAGTCCTTGTAGCTCTCACTGGCGACAACGGTAAGGATATTCACGTCATGGACCGTCGCCGGGTTGTCCATGCGGTCCCCATGCTGATTGACACTAATCCGCAACCCCCGGCCAACTTCCTGGCGGCGCGAGATCGTGTTGTCGCTGTGCTTGAGCATGCACATGACGAAGACATTGGGGTTGTCCCAGCCTTCCCGCAGGGCAGAGTGGGAGAAAATAAACCGGACCGGTTCCGTGAAGGAGAGCAGCCGTTCCTTGTCCTTCAGGATCAGATCATAGGCATCCACGTCATCGGAAAGCCCGGCTTCCTCTCCACGCGTCTTGAAGCTCGGATCGGTGAGCTTCTTGGTTTTCTTGTCGATGGAGAAGTAACCGTTGTGGGTGCGACCGACGGGAATACCTTTCAGATATTCCTGGTACATCCCACCATCCAATGGAAGAAGGCTTAAATATTCGGCCCTTAGCCGTTCGTACTCTTCTTCAAAAATCCTGGCGTATTCTCCCTGTTCATCGGCCTGGCTATAGTCCCGGTATTTGACCACCTCGTCGATAAAGAAAAGGGACAGCACCTTGATGCCCTGGGCAAAAAGAACCTGCTCCTTCTCAAGGTGAGCCCTGATCGCCTCCCGGATCTGAATCCGCCGGATAGCCATTTCCGTGATGTCGCCGGTTGCATCTCCCGCACACAGAACATGGCCATTGGTGAACTCCACCGTGTCCTTGTTGGCGTCGATCTGGGCGATAACAAAGCCGCGATATTGGTCCAGCTCGTTTGATTCAACGAACAGATCCTTGCCTTGCTCCAGGCGTTTGACGATCCGCTTGATCCCGCCGCCCTGGCGCACTTCCATTTCGATTCGGGCAACTGGTGCCTTTTGGGAAATTTCTATGGATTCCAGGTAGAGATAGGCGTTGGTGCCAGCCAGGCCCTTGACGGCAATTCCACGCACCGCGATCTTCTTCACCAGCTTCTGGTTATAGGCGTCCAGGGCATCGAGGCGGTGGATTTTGTTGTGCGTGGTCCGGTGGGTGGCCGAATAACGCAGGATCATCAGCGGTTTGAACTTGGCCAACGCCTCCAGCGTCTTTTTGCCCTCCATCTTCTGTGGTTCATCCAGGATCAGGATAGGGCGGTTGCTGCTGATCACATCAATAGGCTTGCGCGACTGGAAGTCGTCCAACTCGTCATAGATGCGGCGGTTATCCTTTCCCGTGGCATTAAATGCCTGGATATTGATGACCATGACATTAATGCCCGCATCGGAAGAGAAGCTTTCCAGATGGTGCAGCTGCTTTGAGTTGTAGGCAAAAAAGAGGGCCTTCTTGCCGTAACTCTCGGTGAAATGCTCGGCGGTAATTTCCAGCGACTTGAGCACGCCCTCGCGGATGGCTATGCTGGGGACGACCACAATGAACTTGGTCCAGCCGTACCGCTTGTTCATCTCGAAGAAGGTCTTGACGTAGCAGTAGGTCTTGCCGGTCCCGGTTTCCATCTCGACATCAAGATGAAGGGGGCAAATGGTTTTCGCTTCCTTCTTGTATATGGCTGGTGCAGCTACATAAATATCTTTGCGAGAATCTTTTACATGGAAATCATCTAATGCCTGTGACAAAGGTAGGTTCTGCCGTCGCTGCACTGCCTGGATGTTGGCGAGCAGCTGGGTGTCGGTCAACTGAATGTCGGCGTTCTTGAAACCTGACAACGCTAAAAATGAAGTCTGGTATTGGCCTTGCTCATCCCTCTTTCCAACTCCGGGATCAATACGATATGCAATACCAGTGGTATTCACCTGCGCGGCAAAGCAGTCAACCACGGACTCAACAGCGTTAGTCTGATAGGCCTGGACTTTGAACTTCAGTTTCATGCCAAGCCCTCCTTATATCGATTTCACTTCAGTGCCTGGAGACAACTGTTTGAAGATCTGCTCCACGTTGATCTTGACGGCATCGGAGACAAAACCGGTGTCACGGAACACAACTCTTAGCGGCTCAAACCGGGCCAGCTCCTTGACCAAGTCCTCATTCACGCTGGTATCGAAGCAGGCGACAAGATCGTAGGGCGGCTCATTGACAAAGAAGACAGTCTTGCCCTGGATGGTCTCTTTTCGGATGGGCAGTGAAAGATCCACGCCCCAGTCCAGCAATACCTGAAATAACAGGTCTTCGGGTTTACGGTCCGGCTTGATGTTGTCGGAGTATAACTTCAACTGGCCTTGCTCGATGGCGTCCGGTTTATAGTAGACGTCGGTCATGTTGGATGAATCGATTTTGAGAACACGGAAGCCGATATCCTTTTTCCAGCCTTCATGGCATTCGCCTTCGAGAATCTTTTTGCCAGAGCGGCGGATACGCTCCTTGCTGATTTCTGCAATGTTTTTGTAATTAGCTTTAAATGCCTCTGATTTCTCGTCGCAGAGTTCAGGCAGTTGTGCCATGATGAACCTACGGTTGCCGCCGTCTTCTGCATTGAGTTGCATAACGGCATGAGCGGTAGGAGAAGATCCAGCAAAAAAATCGAGAATAACATCATTCGACGAAGTAATTTGTACAAAATGCTTGATTAACTTAGATGGCTTTGGAAAAGAGAATATCTTTCCATTACCAAACATTTCGTTAATTTCTCCAGTTCCGGCCTGAGTATATGGTCCCTCACAAATAGAAAACATTTTTGATCCGCGAATTTGTCCATCCTCGTCCTTTAAATATTGTTTATAATCAACTGTCCATCCACCCTTCTTCTGCGTGAATACGAGCTCATCTTGTTCTAGAGCGTTGTCCACTCTTTTCTTTGACCATTGCCATTGTTTTTCTGGCCATATTTCAAGTCCTCTCCACTTTATTGGGAATCGTAAATTGGGTCGTTCATCCATACTGTTAGTTGCAAGAGGCTGTTTTCTGTAGGGCCCTCTAAAGTTGAATTTTTCATCTTTGAATTTGTAATATTTCAATACGCCATCATCAGGAGGTAATACGATAGTTCCAAGATTATCTTTACACTTTGCATACATCATCACATATTCATGAAGAACAATGACATGCTTTGATTTTGCCCCGCCCCCATAAGACTTTTTCCAAACGTTAACAGCTACAAAATTCTGTTCTCCGAAAATCTCATCAAGGACTTTCCTTAAATTATGCACCTCACCATCGTCAATACTGATAAAAATCAGCCCATCATCTCGTAGAAGGTTTCTCGCCAGTCTCAATCGTGGATAAATCATTGAAAGCCAATCAGAGTGGAATCGCCCATTTGCCTCTGTGTTTGCTATCAGCCGATTACCTTCCTCATCCTTCTGATTCGACCTTATCAGGAATTCTTTTGCGTTTTCCGCAAAATCGTCCTCATAAATAAAGTCGTTACCCGTGTTGTAAGGTGGGTCGATGTAGATCATCTTGACCTTGCCGAGGTAGGTCTCCTGGAGCAGTTTCAAGGCCTCCAGGTTGTCGCCCTCGATAAACAGGTTCTTCGTGGTATCGAAATATACACTCTCTTCCCGACAGGGGCGCAGGGTCCTGGCGATGGGCGCGTTGGCGGTGAGCAGGGCTTCCCGCTTGCCTGGCCAGTTGAGGTGGTAGCGCTCCTGCGGGCCTTCCACGATGGACTCGGATAACTCCTGCCGCAACTGGTCGAAGTCGACTGCCAGCCTTAACTGACCGCCTTCGCCCTGGCCCTCGGTCACGCAGTCGGGAAAAAGCTCGCGGATACGGGCGATGTTTTCCTGGGTCAGGTTCGGGGAGTGCATTTTCAATTTTTCCATAACAGTAACCTTTGTAAAAAAGGCATCATGCCCATTTTTATATATGACCATGCCAAATTGGCCGATGCCGCCAATCATCTGGAAAACCCATATGGCGGTCTCTTACGTCTGGGTGTTTGGTCAATAGTATCCCTAGCCGTTTTTTCCAGCTGTGAGGATTGATCTGGTCCATCAAATACGCCAGCATAACCAATGTGTTGTAAAGCCTTTTACCATCCTCAGTATTGAAATTTTCCAAGAGCTCCGAAGGGGTCAGTCGCGGGAGTTTCCATGCGAATACAAACTCTCGGTTCCATAGCCTTGCGTGGTGAGCACAAAGATTGCGGACTATACTCAGGTGGTGCAGAAAGGAGGTCAGATTGACTTCATCAAGACCATAAACCTTGGCGATTGCGTTCCGATCTTTGCCATGACACAGATTCGAATACCACTTGGAAAGCTGCCCGAGAGTCATTATCTCGCAGATAACCCACAGCGGCGGCAACCCCTCATCATAGACATCGAAATGGCGGACAAAGACCTCAGAGCTGGAGCGGACTACTTCCTTCAGGTTACGGACATTCTCTTCATGTGACCAGCGTCCCTTTTTGAAAATGCGACTATCAAGGTGCGCATGGGGGCCGTAAGTGTGGGAAAGGTAGTAGGCCCAGCGCGTGCGCAACGATACCTCAAGCCGTTCGATGGCGTCCATGACTAACAGGCGTAGTTCCCGGTCAAAAATATAGTGCTCTAGAACTGTGTTGAAACAGGTACCGGGTTTGAAGAGGTGGGCTGGGTGATCTTGCTCGTACGGTAACCAATAGGCGGCTAATCGATAGTAGTTCAAGTGGGAGAGATAACGCTTAACTCGCTCCGGGTCGGTTATCTCCATTCCCCTTGAACGGAGGAGATCGACTTGTTCCTCAAATGTCTTGGGAGGCTTAGAAAATCTCAATGCCATCCCCAATAAAAAAAGTAACCCCCCATGGTGCGCAGAGCTTACGAGATGCGTGGGGGGTGTTGTTCGAATTGAAAAATTGATAAAACAAGTATAATCCCATTGATTTGATTTAGCAAAGATTATTGTTTCAATTCCGCCAATATTCCTTTTATTGTACGCAGTTCAGCATTTATCTCAATTTTGCGGTTAAATTGTTTCTCTTTGCGGAGCCGGGCCTCACAGCGCTCCAGCTCACGGTGCTTGAGCCTAATGAGCTCCATCCGTTCCACCTGCTCTTGTAGGTCTTCGCCCGGCCGTGCCGGGTGCGGCATCAGGGGCAACAGCAAATGGCCGTAGAGTGCTTCGAGGTCGAAAACCATTGGCAGGGGCTTGCGTGGCGTATCGGTGGCTGTCCAGTCGCTATTGAAATATTCGCTGATAACCCACTTGCTGGCGTCCGCTTCACTCGGCCGCTTAAAGGCGGCGACAGGTTTTGCTTTCCCGTCGAACCGGAGCTCATAAATGATCGGGAAAGGAATGGCCAGGTCAATGCAGCGCAGCACCTCGGGTTTGAGTTCGTCCCCTTTGAGCGTAATACTGAAGATCTGGATTTCAGGCACGGCCTTTGATGCCTTCAGGTTGACTGTCTCCGGGGCAAGCTTATGCTGCCAGACGATCTGTTCTACCTGCCGGACAAATAACTGTCTGACAGCGTTAGTTATACTTCCATGCTCGTAGATTTTGTTCTTGGGCAGCACGCGTCCGAAGGCGGCGGTCTTTGGATAATCGAAGAGCACGGCTGTCATCCTTCCTCCTGCACCACAAGAAAGGCGACGAGCTCAAAGTCATCGAGCCCGGCGATGGTGTTCACCAGGGCGGTGGTTCTGCCGCCGGAGAACAAGCTGTCCAGATCCTTTTCCTCCTTGACGTCGATCATCGAACGAATGGCGGTACTTAGCAGGTCGGAACAAGCCTCCATGTTTCGGCCTTCGTCGGTCTGCTGATTGAAGAGGCGACAGACCGCCTGAATGGGGTCCGGTTGTCCCTTGCAGCTGGATCGCACCAGGTCGAGCAGTGTTTTGACCTCGGTGTGGTTGGCGATGACCTGGCCATCGCCAGAGATATAGATCAGGTAGTAGGGATGCAGCCGGTTCTGCTGGTTGATGTTGACCGCATGGTTGCGGTTGCGCAGGGCAAAGATAACACCGGGGTGCAATCCCATTGTGGGCCGGGCTGGGACAACCGCATGCATGCCATTAGGCACGTTGGCAAGGTCGCCATTGGTTTTGACATAGTTCAGCAGATCCATCCGGAAGTCGTTCAGGCCAAGATCGGTGATGGAAACACCCGTTTTAAGGTCTTCCAGTTCGATCACCTCTTCCTGCAAGCGCCGGAGTTGCTCCTTTCGATACGAAATCTCGCTGCTTTTTGCCGTGAGGACGTTGTCGTCGCCGGTGGCCGTTACGTCGGCAATAACCATCCGGTTTTCAACCCGTTCCTTGAGATTGATGTATTCATCCAAAGAAATGTCGGGCCAGTAGTTCACCAGCTGGATGGTTTTGTTGATGGAGCCGATGCGGTCGATCCGACCGAATCGCTGAATGATGCGAACCGGATTCCAGTGGATGTCATAGTTGACCAGGTAATCGCAGTCCTGAAGGTTCTGCCCTTCGGAGATACAGTCGGTGCCAATCAGCAGGTCCAATTCAGCTGGTTCATTTGGCAGCACCTGAGCCTTCTCCTTGGCGCGAGGAGAAAAAAGCGTCAACAGCGACTGAAAATCATAATTCTTTCTGAGGGTTGATTTCGGCGTATCTTTGCCGGTTACTTTTCCGGTGTGCAGCCTCTGCGTTGCCAGTAAGGTACCCGCCAGGTTGTTGTAGAGGTAATTCGCTGTATCGGCAAAGGCAGTGAAGACAAGAACTTTTCTATTGCCATCATTGATAGGGTTTTCAATCTTGCTGAGAATCAGGGACTTGAGGTGTTGCAGCTTGGCGTCGTCCTCGGGCGTGACTTTTGCCATGGACTCCAGCAAGGCGTTAATGACTTCCAGATCAACCTTCAGATCGTGCTCCCACGAAGGAAGATCCATGTCGGCAAGGTTTATCTTCACCTTGCCGCCGATCTCGGCGTCATCCGGAACCGGGATATCGTCCTCTTCGGCTTCGAGGTTTGCCAGGCTATCGGTCCAGTCAGAGACACTGCCAGCATTGCCTGTGACCCTGAATGAATTGATTTTGCTCAGGGTACGGGCGTGGTTGTCGTGCAGGCTTTTCAGGGTAAGCCGAAAAGCCTCAACCGAGCTTTCCAGGCGTTTGAGCAGATTGGTCGTCATCAATGCCTGCAGGCTTCGTTCGCGGTCCGCCTGCTTCAGCTTCCCTTTGCCACCTTCCACCTGCGTGTCGTACAGGTCTTCATATTTTTTGAGCCGACTAGGCAGGATGTAGCTGATCGGCGCATAGACAGCGAGCTTGAGCAGCGAGAGATGTTCAAAGATCTCGTTAAAGCTCATGACATCCGTGCGCCCGGTCAATGGGGAATGAAATGACAGCGGTTTGCGGCGCTCGGGAAACTGGCCAATAGCACTGGTGTCGTAAAAGGTTTGAATGTGCTTGCGTGAACGGGCAATGGTGACGCTGTCAAGCAGTTCAAAGAAGTCAAAATCAAGGGAATCCAGAATAGCTCGCGCCGTGCGATCCTCGGGTGCCAGTTTTGACCACTGGTTGAAGACCGTTTGGGCATTGCGGAAGATTTCTTCCACTGATCTGCCCGTGCGCAGCTTCTTGCTGAGATTTTCAGAGTCGCCTTCGTACGCCAGCGCGAGTTGATTGCGCAGATCATTGAAGCGGTTATTGACCGGAGTAGCGGACAGCATCAGAACCTTGGTTTTAACGCCCTGGCGGACGATCTGGTTCATCAGTTTCTGATAGCGGGTTTCCCGGTCTTTAACGGCATCGTTGTTGCGGAAATTGTGCGATTCATCGATGACGACCAGATCATAATTACCCCAGTTAACGCGGTTCAGAGGAATGCCGAACGACTCTCCCGAGGTGCGGGAAAGGTCGGTGTGGCATAGAACGTCATAATTGAAGCGATCCCTTGAGAAAATGTTGGTCGTCAGGTTGCTGTTGTAATTAAGCCAGTTGTCTGCAAGTTTCTTGGGGCACAGCACCAACACCGAACGGTTGCGCAGTTCGTAATACTTCACAACGGCCAGAGCCGTGAATGTTTTACCAAGCCCCACGCTGTCGGCAAGGATGCAGCCGTTGTAGGTTTCCAGCTTGTTGATAATGCCTATGGCGGCATCACGCTGAAAGTTGAAAAGCTTGTTCCAGACCAGTGTATCCTGATAGCCCGTCCGGTCGTTGGGCAGGACGTCTTCGTCGATATCATCGAGAAAATCACTAAAAATGTTGTAGAGCATCAGGAAATAGATGCGCTCGGGTGAATTTTCCTTATAGACCGACGTGATATGATCACAGATCGCGTCGGTCACATCTTCAAGTTTTGTCGGGTCACTCCAGATCTGGTCAAAAAGCTGAAGGTATGTCGACGTAAAGGCCGTCTCGTCTACCCGGTTGACGATGTTGGAAACGGCATCACCCTGCTGATATCCCAGATCCACGGCGGTGAAACCATGCAAAGGCATATATGCCGCTTCTAGCGAAGGCCCCTGAATGCAGGCAAACTGTTGCATCGGGGATTTGGTTTTGTTGGAGCGGAATCTGGCTTTGCGGCCCATCCATTCGGCACACTCGCGGGCAATGGCACGCTGGGTGAGTTTATTGCGAAGCTGGATTTCAAATTCGGAGCCGTAGAGGCTGCGTTCCCGATTGGCCTTGGGGATGAAAAACTCTCGGCGTTCTTTTCTGAGTTTGTCGGTGACTTCGTTAGGAACGAAGGTCGGTGCCGTGAAGATAAATTCCAACGACTCAATCTTTGCAAGCTCGGACTTTAAAGCTTCATAGGCATAGATCGAAAAGCACGATGCCGCGATTTTCAGTTTAGCCTTGGGGTGGATGGAAGCCTTCAGATCGTCACCCAGTAAAGAATTGATGTTGTCGATGATCTTCATCTGCCATGTTCCTATCGTTTTCTGCAGCTGTTTAGACCGGATATATACCTTTGTTGTGTACGCTAAACAGTTCCGGCATACAAAGGTCGTACCGCTTAATTGCTCCGTTTTCAACCTCGAAGAGAATAACCGCTGTTATCTCTTCTGTATTGTTTTGGAAGAGCAGGGCACAATCTCTTCCCGGGTTTGGTGTCTCGAGGGCGCCCAAGCCGGCAATCACCTTTGATCGAGTTGCGATCACTGACTGTATTTTACCTACCAGGTATTCGCTGATTTTCTCTCGGCCAATCAGCTCTTCAAAAACATACTGTGACGCATAACAACAGTCTTTTGCTAACAGCTCCAGGAACTTTCGGCAGTCCAACCGATTCCAGGCCTGAGCGTAAGCGGTAGCCGCCTGGCTCTCTGTCAATGTGTTATTTTCCATTGGCTTCTCTTTAAATAAGAACCTGATGTTACAGTAACGCTGTTATTCAGCCACTCGGCTTTTGGCCGTTTGAATTAGCCTTGTTAATCGCGGTCTTCGACTTTCTTCAACAAATTGACGTTTGACACTATCTCCGCCCATAATGTTGGATTTCTACCTGCTAATTCGGTTAAAATCAATAAAAGGTCCTCCCTGTCTATTCCCAAGTGAACACGTGTTAGACCTCCTCCGGCAGACGAAATGTGAAACATGAATGAAAGCGGTTGGTGATGTGACCTTCCTACTATTGCCGAACAATCTTTCGTTTCGAGATTGAGGTCTGTCGAAGTAGCCCCTCCCCTTGACGCTTCTGATTTATTTAGTTTTATCCATCCATCGATACGAGGGAAAAATTGAATATCCGTAATCATATTCCTCTCCTTCTAGTCAAAATTTGTTCTGGTTTTTGCTCCCGTGAAATCCTTAACTATAACAAACCTTGTTCTCTGCTCCTGGTCACTCTTGTTGTATAAACCAAAATGCTTCGCTAACGCATCAAGAGCTTTCAGTTTGTCGTTGAACCTGATTCGCTTTATATATTTTGTCCCTGGCCCCGACCCGTCTCCTTTAACCTCGAACACATCAATACTCGCAATCACCGAAGCCTCTTGAGCATCCAGCGTGGAGATATCACGAAGCGCGTTATCCTCGTCAAAGAGCTTACGGGGGTCAAAAAAAGCGATCCGTGCACACTCGCGCAGAACCTTTTCGGATGAAACGTCTATTTCCGCCATCATTTTATCCCGCAACTCTTCAACAGTGGAGGTAACGTAGAGGTCCTTTAGCAGTTCGCTGGCCATTCTTTTTACGCTTTCCGGCTTCATCCTCGCTGTATTATAGGCAAACCTATAAGCTTCCGAAGCATTACCGGTTTCGACATATTTATGAGCAAATTTCTCTTTTTTGATCGTCCGTCTTGAGCCCATGATTCCTCCCATCGCTTTATTCCTGTATGAGTCATTTCGCATCGGGATATTGTCCTGCCAAAATCTGCCATTTTTTCCAACTGATAGGCTGATGAATCGGGCCGATATACCTTGCAATAACCTCATAGGGAGCCTTCAGTTCAAGCAGCGTATCAAGGATCGACTGGCCGCCATCCCACCATTTGTATCTCTGTTTGCAGTCAAGGGGGATCCGCAATAAGCCGCTTCCGTCGAAGTATGGTTGTTCTTTGCCACGACCATCTTCTCTTCTCAACAAAGCAAGAATGGCACCCTTGTGCTCCCTGATGACAGGTTTGATGGTCGCAACCGCCGATTCCTTTCCCGCGATCCTGATTGTATCTGGTGGGGATAGTGATATAACCACACCCAATTGACGTACCCTCTCCATAATTGCTTCCGTAGTCATATCTCTTCCTCAACATCTTCATCATCACCACAAGCAATCACGGTACATATATCCGTTCTCTCGCTCAGAAGTGTCGGAGTGGTATACACCTCCTGCATATTCTTCATTTTCAATGGCTTATGCGACATGGTATCCTGCATGCTTCCATGCACTTTTGTTATCCAAGGCATTTCGTCCTCGCGACGGAATCGAAGACCCAAAACCATCGTTCCTTTTTGTTTGCGCTCCTTCTTTACTTGAGCTCCATAGGAATGCGCCGCATCCAAAATCATGGAACTGAATCGCTGCGAGGACAGGGCTTCGCGTCCGGCCCTTCTGCACCATGTCAGGTAATTGGCATAGAGCCAAATTTCTGAATTGCGGTAAAAGGTTTCGCCATCCACTCCGCGATACTCCTGCTTCACTCCAACCTGTGTAGCTCCGTGGTCATCCGGCAGACAAGTTTCTAGCATCCACTCAAGAACAGGGTTGTTGTAGCAGGCGGCTTCGAGATTCGCCTGGCGGGTTCTGGCCGGCATCTTGTTAAAAATTTCTTGCACTTGGGCATAGCTCAGAGCAAGAGCCCAGTTGATTATCCCCGGGGCTTCGGGGTGTAACAATCCCTCTTCCCCGCCGCGTGATTGCCAGGCTGCTCGTTCTTCAAGTGTCAGGCGTCGGGAAAACTCAACCGTGATTCGGCGTCGCTCAATGCCGCTGGTATAGTCCTTGGTTGCCAGCCGCTCGTTACTCATCATCAGGGTCTGCCCCCTATAGATAAACGAACTGTTTTGCTGCTTGTTTTTCCGCTCCAACCGAAGGGGATCTTGGCCAGTCATAGACTTGAGGACCGACACCGACCCTCCATATTTGTCGCATTCTTCGATAGCCACCAAGCGTTTCCCAAAAATGTTTGACCCCTCAAAGCGATTGGTTTCCAATTGCTTTAACGTGGTTGTGGTGGCGTTGTGCTCGCCAACGAGAAAAAAGACCAAGCGGCCGAAAGTACTCTTGCCGGTTCCAGCAGGGCCGATGAGGTGTAAAAAAACTTGCAGTTCGGGCATACCTGTCAGAAGCGCATTGAGCCAGGCTCGGAGAAGCTGGATGGTCTCCTGGTCTCCGGAGACAGCGTGATCGAGCCAATTTAGAAAATTTGGGCAATGAGATTCGGGTAAATAATCAAAGGGGATTATCCAGGTCGTTGCCGTATCCGGAGTCAAGGGCAATAATTTTTTCGTGTCTCGATCGAGCAGACCGTTGTTGAAAGGAATGAGGTTACCGGGAAATTCCGGGAGCAGATTCTTGCCGTTTTTCTGAATGAGCGCAGCCACACCTGTCTGATACGAGTTGGTGAACCCGACGTCGCCGGTTCCAATATAGAGCAGCAGGGTAACCACCTGATCGAATTTCTCTGGCCGACATTCCTGCCAGTATCCTTCTTTGTAATGATACCAGCATGAACCTTCATTGCTGTATGCGAAGAAACCTTTTAAGGCTTCCGCGACGATCTGGGCGGCCAACGATTGAGGGGCGAGTTTGCGTTTACCCTCCTGCTCTTCCTTGACCAGAACATCATGAAAATGTTGTAGTTTCTCTTTTAATGCAATAGGGCATGTTGGATAGGTTACCGGAAATGAAGGAGATGCAGGCGATGCCTCATTTTTCTCGGCGTTCGAGAGGTAGAGCGCCATGTCCTTATCAAGTAGACCGAGGTTGACCTCGTTGTTACGCTTTTTTAACTCGCTTCTGACCCGAACAAACTCGGCTCTATCCTTTTTACTCAAATCAACAAGCAGTCTGAGATTCTCGGGTAAATGCGGCGCACCATGATCAGCAACGACGCGCTCGAGCAAGAGGTTGACGTCATTTTCTCTTTGCGAGCCATCCACCTCCTCATGATGCAGAGATCGAGCAATACATTGACTGACGCTATCCAGTCCATTTTGAACCGCCAGGTCATTGAAGTCATTCATGTCGGGTTGCCGGTTTGGGCCGAAATCCGGGACGGCCAGCTTTCCGGAAATCTCCTCTGACGCTTCTACTGCCCGGGGATTCGGCTCGTCGCGATCTTTTAACAGATCCGCCAGTAGAACAATTTCCGCGAGAGGGTACCTGTGCCGCATTTGTTGTGCTACGGAAAGGAGATTTTGGCATGACAGAGCCGCCACGGCTGGATACCCAGTCGCGGCAGTTGCTGATAGGCAGGTTGCCACCCCCTCACCGATGAGGATCGGTTTCTTGAAATCGGGACCCGCTGGAAGACGTTCTGTTGCCCAATAGCCGTCCTTTTTTCTACCTGATAGCAGGGCACTCTTACGACCCTCCTGGTCGATTAACTCGACTGTGCTGATAATGTTATTTACCTTTACCGGGATTACCAAAATACCCCCCTCTGATAGCGGTTGATCGTTCGCCCTTGGGGTGTACCCGATGATGGTTTTTAGGGTTGTAAGGCTAATCTTTCGAATCGTGGTTACGGCTTTTACCCCTTTTTTTTCAAGATAAGGGTGCGAATCCGTTGATGGACGAGATGCATGCCATATTCTGGACGCAATAGTCGCTGCCTGCTGCTGTTTGTGATTTTTTTCAGCAATTTTAGTGTTCGGTTGGGTTCTGTGGTTGTCAATAATGCATGAAGAAGAGGTTTGTTTTGATTGAGAGACAGGCCAGCAGCCCCGTTCTTTGATGGCAGCAATTACAGATTCTTGCGAACATCCAGCGTGGCATTTAACGAGAATTCGTCCGTGTTCTCCTTCGTCAATACTGAGGCTGGGTGTGTTGTCATCGTGAGCCGGGCATAAGCATATATATCCTTTGTTGCCTGCAGAAGTTCCCCCTAATGCTTGAGCTATTTTGTCGATATCAGTCATGCTTATATCCCCATTTGTTGATCAGGGATTTTATCCATGAGTCAGGTATTACTCCATAGGTCCCGATTTTGACTAGTGTGCGTTTTGCCAGTGCTCGCATATGTTGTCTGTTGGTAACAATGAGGTGACAATAGATGAAACTATTGGTTTTAAGTTTCGCAGTTGCACCGTATATGCGATTTATGGATTTATTTATGCTTTCAATCATGGTTATCTCTTGATCTGAACAACAATAACCAACAGGATGGTTGTCGTGTTTTGTAGATCTTTTACTATCACCTTGGCCGAGTATGGTGTCGTGTGTATTCACGAACTAATTCTGGAATATACATCGTACGTCCTCCAATTTTCGTAGGTGGAGGACCTTTTCCATTACTGTTCCAAACGGATAGAGTCTGAGGCTTTATTCCAAGATAAGTGGCGGTCTCTTCAATAGTCCAAAGCTTATCGTGATTGTTTGCAGAATTTCTGATTTCTTCAAGTATAACGCGCCGGAGAACATCCTCAATCTGGTCTAAAAGATGTTCTTTTTCTTCAAATAAATCGTCCATTTCCGTCCCAATACAATATGTAACTCGCTATTCTTGTTACTTCGCCTTTTCGAGACACAACATCGATCATTCTGGTGTTGATCTTGTATCCCATTTTTCTGAGTTCGAATATTACGGCTGCTGGTCGAGTAATTCCCTTATCAAGTGCATCGATGGTGGTCATCGGACCGTACGATAATAACTCTAGCACCATCATCATCTGATTATCTTTTTTTCTACGATTTTTTTTATCGACGGCAGCTGTTTGGTCTATAGAAATCGTATGGCTTCCACTTTCTGTTTTTGGGTCGGCGTAGCTATAGACGGATCTGTCTTGACGATTAAAAAGTGTAACAAGTGTTTTTCTGATAAAATTTTTCATCGGAAATTTCCTCCTCGGTTGCCTAGCAATTCATCCCTGCTAATTGTTGGTGTTGAAGCTTTAATCCTGTTGATTTCTTCGACAGGGATCAGAAGTGTGTTCCCTGCCTTAACGGCTTTGATTTTCCCTAGTCTTATTGCGGCTCGAATCCAATTCGGAGACCTGTCGAGCTGGTTGGCAGCACAGGCTTCCCGAACCGTAAAAAAAGGTTTCATCGTAGGTTCCTCCCCTCTTTGCTTGAGCAACGTAGTTGCGCGTGTTAATCGTTAAACACAAAATACCGACGATAAGACGCATGGTCAAGGCTAACTATTTGTAAACAAAGGGAAATAGACTAACCCCATTTTGGAAATGGCGTTAGTCAAAGGAGGGATTATGGAAAATCGAGCCAAATATCAAAGGGAGTTGCTCGATAGAATTCTCGAGTTCGCTAACGAGAAGGATGGGAGGAAACTACCAACGATGCTGTTGGATATTGCGCTAAAAAGAGGTCTGAAAGCTGGCATTCTATTTTCTCCAAATCGCAACATATTACATTTATGGAAGTTATATGGAGACGACTCCGACGTACTTTTTGAGCATGCACGTGGAGCACAACTTGCAACTCGCCTGGCCCTAGAGTGTATTGTCGAGAAAATGCCAGTGAGTTTTCAGTCGCAGGGTGGCTCGATCAAGCAAGATAACCAAGGGTTTAGTATGTTGGTTCAGGACGAGGGGGATGAATTTGTGATAGTAAATGTTTTGAACCAACTTATGCTGAATCCATCAACTAAAGGGATAAGACAGTGTCCCGGATGCGGGTGCTTTTTTCTGATTAAGAAATCCTTTGACCAGAGAGCGTGCGGAAAAGTCTGTAAGCAGCGAATTTACCAGGCAGGTCTATCGAAAGAGAAGAAGAGGGCAAATAGGTTTAGGCGAGCTGAGTTATACAGAGAGAAAAAGAAATCGAGTATGATCTCTCGGAATGAACAGGAATAAAGTTAGAACCGGCTTAGAACCGAAAAAGAAAAAGGCTTACAGGAATTCCTGTAAGCCTTTGATATTGATGGTGGAGCTAGACGGGATCGAACCGACGACCTCTTGAATGCCATTCAAGCGCTCTCCCAGCTGAGCTATAGCCCCACTCCGGCTGTTGGTGCGATGGAGATGTGTCGTATACCAGGGATTCGTGGAGCTTGTCAATAAAAAATCGGAACGGCGGGGGCTTTCCATTAGTCTTGCGTAGCGGCCGGCTAACTGGTATCATCGCGAGTTTATCATCCAATCGATCCGCTTTTGCGCCAGTTTAAGGATAACAGGAGCGAAAGCGCTGGGTTGACAGGTAGTGTCTCGATATTCCACCCGATAAGGAAAGACTATATGTACTCGCCATTCAATTTTTTGTTCGGCTGGTTGTCCAACGATCTGGCTATTGATCTCGGTACGGCAAATACGGTGCTTTACGTCAAAGGCAAAGGGATCGTGCTGCGGGAGCCATCGGTGGTCGCGGTGCGGCAGGACGGCCGGATGAACAAGGTGCTGGCCGTCGGCCAGGAGGCTAAACTGATGCTTGGCAAGACACCGGGCAACATCAGTGCCATCAGGCCGATCAAAGATGGTGTCATTGCCGATTTCGAAGTGACCGAGGCGATGCTCCGCTATTTTATCAAGAAGGTGCATAACCGGCGGACGCTGGTTCACCCGCGCATCATCATCTCGGTGCCGTCCGGTATCACCCAGGTCGAAAAGCGAGCCGTCAAGGAATCGGCGGAGTCGGCCGGTGCCCGTGAGGTGTACCTGATCGAGGAGCCGATGGCCGCCGCCATCGGTGCCGATCTGCCGATTACCGAGCCGACGGCGAACATGATCATTGATATCGGCGGCGGCACCACCGAGGTAGCGGTTATCTCGCTGGCCGGCATCGTCTATGCAAAATCGGTACGGGTGGCCGGGGACAAGATGGACGAGGCGATTCTGCAATACATCAAGCGGCGGCACAACCTGGCCATCGGAGAGCGGACCGCCGAGTTGATCAAGACCACCATCGGCAACGTGATGCCTGAAGAACCCTATGAGACCATGGATATCAAGGGGCGGGATCTGGTATCGGGGGTGCCGAAGACCATCACCGTCGGAGCCGACGAGATCCAATCGGCCATTGCCGAGCAGGTCGATGTAATCGTCGAAGCGGTGCGTGTCGCCCTCGAGGTGACGCCGCCGGAACTGGCCGCCGACATCGTCGACCAGGGAATTGTCCTGACCGGTGGCGGCGCACTTCTGAAAAACCTCGACAAATGCCTGAAGGAAGAAACCGGGATGCCGATCATCGTTGCCGATGATCCGTTGTCCTCGGTAGTGCTCGGCTCCGGCAAGGCCCTCGACAATATCGAGATCCTGAAAGAAGTCTGTATAGACTGAGTCAGACGAGACACACCCTTTCCCGGGACGGCAAAGCAGGTGTCATTCTGCCGTGAATACGCAAGCCAAGGATAGGAAGAGCAGGACCAAAACGCTGCGTTTCCGGACGCTGCTCCTGTTTCTGCTTTTATTGTCGCTGTGTCTGGTCCTCTTCGCCTCGACACTGGGCGGCCGCTTCGGCGCCTTTCACCAGGTGACGCTCGAGGCGCTCGGCCCGCTGCAGTCTGCGGTCTCCCGGGTGGTTGCCGAGGTCGGACGGGTATGGGACAGCTACATCGATCTGGTGCATGTCCGCCAGGAGAACGTGCGCCTGAAGACGCTGCTGGTTGCCTACGAAGAAGAACTCGCCAAATACCGGGAGTCGTATGCCACCTATCTGCGTCTCCAGGAAGAGCTGAGTTTTCGCCAGGCGACCGACTTTCCTCCTCTGACGGCCCGCGTTATCGGCCGGGACCCCGCCTTCTGGTTTCATACCATCATTGTCGATCGCGGCGAGACGGATGGCGTGATGGAAGGTATGGTGGCGCTCACAGCGCAGGGTGTTGTTGGCCAGGTCATCCAAGTGTCGAGCAATTACAGCAAGATTCTGCTGGCTATCGCGCCGAGCAGCGCTATCGATGTGTTGATTCAGAAAAACCGGGTCCGCGGCATCCTCAAAGGGGCTGGTCAGGACGGTTATGTGCTTCATTACGTATTGAAAAATGCTGATGTCGGTCAGGGCGACCATGTCGTTACAGCGGGTATCGGCGGCTTGTTCGCCTCCGGGATTCCGGTCGGTGTCGTATCCGAGGTGCAGCGCCAGAAACGGGGCATGTTCCTGGAGATTGCCGTCGAGCCGACCGTTGATTTCCAGCGTCTGGAATTCGTTCAACTCAACCTGTCGCTGCAACAGTCGGTGTCCCAGGAGCGTATCGTTTCCGGTGGCAGGTAGGTCTTAATGCGAACCGTCATTTTCTTTCTTCTCGCCGTTTTTCTGGTCGTCTTGCAGACAACGGTCCTGCAACTTGGACACGGTTGGCTCCGCGCTCCTGATCTGGTCTTTATACTCGTTTCGTTTATCGCCTATCGGTTTGACTGGTTGCGGGGGCTGGTACTCGTCTTTGGCTGCGGCTGGATGATGGATGTGGTGGCGGCAAGTTCCCCGGGAATATTCGTTTTCGAGTATCTGCTCGTCTTCCTGGTGCTGAGCGTACTGGCGAAAAACAGCCCGGTCAAGGAGTCGGCCTACCAGGTACCCCTGGTCGGTCTGGCCTATTTCGTGATCCAGGTGCTGATCTATGGTGCGCTGACCGTGTTCGACGTCGAATCACTGCCATCCTGGTCATGGGGGCGATTGACCAGGGAAACGGTAATTGTCGTGGCCGCCACTATCCCCGGTTTCGCCTTGTTCAACACGTTATACGAGTATCTGCAGCAGCGCAGGACGGTATCGCGCATTATTCATCGAAAATCCGGTAATCGGTTCAGATAGGAATATGAAGGATAAAGTCTTCCTCGAAGACATCGAAGAGATCAGTGAACGAGACGATCGGGCCCTGATCATGTTGCAACGAAGGGCCCTCTTTGCGCCTTTTTTCGTGTTGGCGTTCTTCTTTCCGATCGTTGCCCGTTTCTGGTACCTGCAGATCAGCAAAGGCGACCAGTACCGCCAGCAGGCTGAAACCAACCGGGTTCGCTTGATTTCACTGCCGCCGCCACGCGGCCATATTCTTGATCGCTATGGGCGGGAGATCGTCAGCAACCGGCCGTCCTTCAATGTCGTTATGACCCGGGAGGATTCCTACGAGATCGGCGATGTCCTGAAACGGTTGGCACCGGTCCTCGGCGAAGATATTGAAAAGCTCTGGGGTCGGATCAGGGAAGCGGAGGGAACACCGCGACACGTGCCGGTTGTGCTCAAGGAGGATATCGACTGGGAAACCCTGGCCTTCCTGGAAAACAACAGGTATAAATTTTCCGGTGTGCGGATCGAGGTCCGTCCGGTGCGTACCTTCCACTATGGCGACCTGGCTGCCAACCTGATCGGTTATATCGGCTCCATCAACCGTGAACAATTGAGCAAAGATCCGGACGGCTTTTATGAAGGCGGCGATCTGGTCGGCAAGCGCGGACTCGAGTTGTTGCGGGAAAAAGACCTGCGCGGCGAGAAGGGGCGGCGCTCCACCGAAGTCGATGCGCGCGGCTTCGAACAGCAACAGCTGAAAAATGTCGAGCCGCTGCCGGGGCATGATATCCATCTGACCCTCGATGCGGAACTACAGCAGGCCGCCGAGCAATATATGGCCATCGGTGAGAAGGCGGGTGCTGTTGTGGTGCTTGAAGTCGAGACCGGGCGCTTACTGGCCGCGGCCAGCACTCCGACTATTCACCTGGAGGACTTTATCGGCGGTATTTCTCAGAAGAACTGGGACGCCCTTTTGAACAATCCCCGTCATCCGCTGATCAACAAGGTCGTGCAGGCTGCTTATCCACCTGGGTCGACATATAAACTGGTCACTGCTCTGGCCGGTCTGGCCGAAGGAGTCATCGATGAAGAGTCGGTGATCTATTGTCCCGGTCACTACCGGTTTGGTAATCGCACCTATCGCTGCTGGAAACGCGGCGGACACGGTCCGGTCGAGATCCGGCGGGCTCTGTCGGAATCCTGCGACGTCTTTTTCTACCAAGTCGGCCAGCGTGTCGGTGTCGATAAATTGGCCCAATACGCCCGCAAGCTCGGCCTTGGCAATCTCACCGGTGTGGATATGGAATATGAGAAGGCCGGTCTGGCGCCGACTCGAGCCTGGAAGCGGCAACGTTACAACGAACAGTGGCACGAGGGAGAAACCCTGTCGATCGCCATCGGTCAAGGTTTCAACCTGACCACGCCGTTGCAGGTCGCCCTGATGACAGCTGCCGTGGCCAACGGTGGGACTGTCTATCGCCCGCAACTGGTGGAAGCGGTGACTACTCCCGACGGGCGCGTGGTCGAGCGGTTTTCCCCGGAAGTGGTCAGCGAATTGTCCGATCGGGAGAAATCATTTTTACCCATTATTCAGGACGGATTGCTCGAAGTTGTTCACGGCAAGCGGGGGACGGCCCGACTGGTGCGAATCGAGGGGCTGCCGGTGGCCGGCAAGACCGGTACCGCTCAGGTCGTGCGACTCGCAGTCTACAAAGGGCTCAAGGATGAAGACATCCCATACCAGTTTCGGGATCACGCCTGGTTTACCTGCTACGCACCTGCTGATGATCCGAAGATCGCCGTCACCGTGCTCGTGGAACATGGCCTGCATGGCAGTTCCGGCGCCGGCCCGGTGGCCCGGGTGGTGCTGAAAAAATATTTCGAGCACCGGCTCATCGAACAGGCCAACGCAAAGGCCGAAGAAAGCGGGCGGGGAGGCGGGGAAGCGTGAACCAGATGGAGGCTGTTGATCGTCGCGAAGAGGATATGGTGCAATGATTCGATTTGACCGAAGGCTGCTCTCGCATTTTGACTGGGCGCTGCTGATCATGCTACTGCTGGTCTGTTCGATGGCTTTGTTCAACCTGTACAGCGCCTCCTACCCGGCCCAGCCGTGGGGGACGCCGCCCTACCTGAAACAGGCCTATTTTTTCCTGATGGGTTTTGCCGCCATACTGGTCATTCTCGGCTTTGATTATCAGGAACTCCATTTTTGGAACTATGTCTTTTACGCCATCGTCGTTATTCTGCTGGTGGTGATTCTCTTTGTCGGCAGGAGTGCCGGTGGTGCCCAGCGCTGGATATCGCTCGGTTTTTTCAACCTGCAGCCGTCCGAGTTGGCCAAATTGATGCTGGTGATTTCTCTGGCCAGCTACTATTCTCGGCGGGAGATTACCGACGGTTACACGATCAGACAATTGATTGTGCCGATTCTGCTTACCGCGGTACCGTTCCTGCTGATCATGCTCCAGCCCGACCTTGGCACTGCCCTGATGCTCGGATTTATCTTCATGTCGATGACGATCTTTGTCAAGCTGCGATTTTCGGTTTATGCGATCCTTGGCTGCAGCGGCCTCGGAGCCGTGTTCTTGGCCTGGCAACACCTGCTCAGGCCCTACCAGAAACAGCGGATACGGACGTTTCTCGATCCGGAGGCGGACCCGATGGGGCACGGTTACCAGATCATGCAGTCGAAAATTGCGGTCGGCAGCGGCGGACAGTTCGGCAAGGGTTATCTCGAGGGTACTCAGGGGCACCTGCATTTCCTGCCGGAACGGCACACCGATTTCGCCTTTGCCGTTTGGAGTGAGGAGTGGGGTTTTTTCGGTTCGATGTTTTTTCTCGGCACCTATTTCCTGATGCTGATCTGGGGGTTGTATTCCGCCATGTACGCTCGGGACAGGTTCGGTGTATTGCTTTCGTTTGGCATCGTTATGCTGATTTTCTGGCAGGCGGTCATCAACCTGCTGATGATTCTCGGACTGCTCCCGGTGGTTGGTATTCCGCTGCCGCTCGTATCGTACGGCGGCTCCTCATTGCTGACGACGATGCTCGGCCTTGGGATACTGTTCAATGTCCGGATGCGGCGTTTTCAGAACGGGCACACGTCTGTCGATTAACGGGCCGGCTCATCCTTCGGTCGCGTGGTCCAGTACCAGGTTTCTCAGGGCGGCAATGAAGCGGGGCGTCGTGTTGAGTCCCGGCGTCGATTCCAGGCGGATGCCATATTCGCCGGCCAGTGCGCGGTAGGCAATATTGATTTCGTAAAGTGTTTCAACGTGGTCGGAGACGAAGCTCAGAGGAACCATCAGGATGGCCTGGCAGCCTTCGTCGGCAAGGGTTCTGATCATCTCCGGCGTTGCCGGTGAGAGCCATTCGACCGGGCCGCTTCGGCTCTGGTAGCACAGTCTACCGGGGCGACCGGTTTGTGCTTCCACTGCGGCAATGGTCCGCTGCAAATGCTCGACATATGGGTCACCCTCCTCGATAAAGGAGACCGGAAGGCTGTGGGCGCTGTAGACGATCTGTACCGGTTTGTCCGCAAAGAGATCGAGTCCGGCCGTGATTCGTTCGGCGAGGCAGGAAATATAGTCCGCTTGATCCGGCCATGAGGAAATCTCGACGAGCCGGCCGGAGTAAGCGGCCCGGGTCAATCGGGACTTGAGTTCATTGAGCGACGAGCCGGTGGTGGCGCGGGAGTAATGGGGATAGAGGCTGAGAGCGACAATACGCTCGACCCGGGCCGCCAGCAACTCCTCGACGGCGGTTTCGGTAAAGGGGCGCCAATATCGCATGGCGGTCGTTACCAGGAAATCGCCGTCGCCGCTCAGGGCCTGTTGCAGGGCCTGCTGCTGCTGCTTGGTAATGGAGGTAATCGGTGATCCGCCGCCGATCTGGGCATAGGTGGCAGCGCTTTTCGGCGCGCGTTTTCGGGCGATCAGCCAGGCCAGGGGCTTCTGGAGCAGCCGTGGGCCGAGACGGATGATCTGCCGGTCGGAAAAAATGTTGTAGAGAAACGGCCTGACATCTTCCTGTTTCTCCGGGCCGCCCATATTGAGCAGAACGATACCGGTGCGCGGCTGGTTCATGGATGATCGAGATGGTCTGTGAAGGTGTTCATCCGCTTTTCATACCATAAAGAGCAGGTCGGGCAAAGTCTGAACAGCACCTCCTGAGCAGAACGGCGGAGCCGAGGAGTTAGGGATTCTGAAAATCGAAAGGAGTTACTTGATTCTGATCGACAGCCGCATATAATATAAGGAAAGGGATGGTTGCAACGGCTGTCCCGCAAGCGTTCACGAGAGTCCGGTTCTGATGCCGAAATCGCTTTTGACCCGAAACCCCCAACCCTCTGCTCTCTCCAGTTGTCTCATTTGTCGTAACCACCTGCTTGATACATGTCCGCCGATAGTGTGGCGGAATCGCTTGGTTTGCACAATACGGGCCGGTGGTCGTACGTCGTGGAGCACCTTGACGGGTGCATGTTTTTAGCGGCGGGTTTCCGCTGCTGGAACGAATTATGGAGGAATTCTATGGAACTGAAAGTCGAAGCCCGAAATGTTGAGTTGAAAAAAGGCTGGCAGATCAAAATCGAGGAGGAGAAGGAGAAGTTGCTGCGCAACTATGCCAGTTTTGTTCTTCACCTGCGCGTCGTTATCGAGGCCACGACTCATCACAAAGAGGGCGGTTACGAAGTCAAGATCGTGGCTTCGGTACCAAACGACACCATGGTTGTCAGCAAAAAAGGTGAAGTGGTTCGGCCACTGCTTATCGAGGCCTTTGATGTCTTGACCCTGCAGCTCAAGGAGAAGCTCCGCAAAATCCGGAAAGTGAAGAAAGGTGCCGATGTCCCGTTGGAAGTCGATAAGGCTGGCGTCGTCAATATGGTTTCCCCGCATGAATCATACGGATTTATCCGCTCGTTCGATGAAAGAGAGATCTATTTTCACGAAAACGCCCTGAAAAATATCGCTATTGAGGAGTTGGCGGAAGGCGACAGCGTCCTCTACGGTGAGACCTTCGGCGACAAAGGCCCACAGGCATCTTGGGTGCGGCTCGCCAAATAAGTCAATCTAATAAAAAGGCGGGAGAGGTTTTAACCTGTCCTCCGTACATGAGCTATTATGATCAAAGGTCATACCGAACGATGAAAATCGGCGTCATGGGCGGAAGGGCTGGCCGCTCCTGCCTCCGGCTGCGGACGTCCTGTCCGCAGCCCTTCGGGCCTGATTCTCCGGCCCGCCGGGCCTTTGCGATGCAGCCTCCGGCAGAACCGACCAGCCCGGGGACGTCATAACTAAACTCAGGACAACCCCACCCCGGAAACGGTGCGGGGTTGTCGTGTTTTTGCGCTTTGACGGATCAGCGCTGGTAGCCGGCAAAGGCGAAGTGATCGTTGGCATAGAGCTGTGGATCGGCATCGGGGTAGGAGACTTCCTGGCCGTTCCACGGCTTTTTGAGAGTGTAGCTGTTGTTGTCGTTCATGGTCACGACATTGCTGCGATGCAGCGGAATCTTGCCGCCGGCGGTGGCGATATAGCGCGGGATGGCGTCGCCGGAGATATTGCCGTACATCGATTCCACGATGTCGCGGCCCACCTCGAGTGGCACCCGGAAGTGGGTGAACTGCGGGTTGCGGTAACTGCAGTTGAATATGTAGTAGGGCCGGACATAGGCCTCCTGGATGGTCTCGCAGAGCTTCCACATCTTGACTCGACTGTCGTTGATGCCTTTGAGCAGGACCGCCTGGTTCAGTACGGTGAAACACCGTTTCGAGATGCGGCGGAAGGTGTCGCGCGAGACCGGGGTGATCTCCTGGGCGGTATTGATCTGGGTCACCACACGGATCGGTTTGCGATCGTTGCTGGCTTCGATGATATCGAGCAATTCCTCATCGACCCGCATCGGTACGGTGACCGGGACTCTGGTGCCGAGTCGCTTGAGTTTGACGTGATCGATTCGGTCGAGTTCTTCGAGCAGCCATTTGAGCATGGAATTGGGCAAGACGAAAGCGTCGCCGCCGGTGATCAAAACGTCTCTGATTCTGGTGTTGGAACGGATGTAATCGAGCGCCTCGTTGTATGCATCACGCGAGTAGATCTGGTCCTTACGGCCGATATGGGCGATGCGCAGGCAGTGGGTGCAGTACATGGCACACATGTTGGTCGCCTTGATGGTCACCACGCGCGGATAGAACTGGTCGATCAGCCGTGCCGGCGAATGATCGGCTGCCACCGGCGGGATCTCGATACCGGCGTTATCGATCATTTCACCGGTCGGGATCGACTGCAGCATGATCGGATCGTTGACGCTGCCCGGCATGATCAGGCTGGTATAGTAGGGGGTGAGCCGCATCCGGTATTTTTCAGTGACTTTTGTGATCGAGGCAACAGCGGCTTCGGGCAGGTCGACGAGTCCGGCCAGGGTGTCGATGGAGTCGATGGAGTGCCGGATCTGGCCGGGAAAGCTGTGCCATTCCTCGTCGGTCATCGACAGGGCTTTTTTGATTCGTTGCTGGTTTTCCAGGATCGTATCCCAGAGTTCGATGCCGCTCGGGGCGACGGTATCTTTTTCGGCCAGATATTCGTCAACCCGTTGATTTGCCTCGACGGCAATGGGACGGGCCTGGGTCAATCGACCGCCGATGCTGACCAGGTGTTCATCGATCTGTTGATGCTTGCGGGCCAGGTCCTCGAGCGTGGGCCGGTCGATGGTGAATGCCGTCGGAGAGCGACGATTTTCTCCGGCCTGATTGAGCAGAAAGGAGAAGAGATCGAGGATCGGGCCCGTTTTGTCAGTCTGTCGGGCCTCGGCCAGCAACTGGGCCACTGTTTGTTGTTCGTCTTCCGGCACCGTGGTGTCGTTGTCGCCGGCAGCAAACAGCGTGGTAAAGAGCGCTTCGGTGTATTGATCCCAGTCGCTGGTCGGCCGGTCGGTGTGATGGCATGATTGCTCCATGTTATTCAGCCTCTACAATGGTTTGTTGGATGAAGCCAACGCCCTGGCACAACCCTTCGTCGACGTCTTCGCGATTGCGTGCGACAGAGACGACGCGGGCCAGAAACATGCCCGGCATGACAAGAAAATTGGTCCCCGGATGTTCGAGAATGACAAAGTCTTTCAGCAGTTCACCATTGGCCACCTTGCGAAACGTCTCCCGTTCGTACGGATTTTGCGGAATGTAGCCGGTGGTCAGTTTTTTCGTCTGGATCTTGTAGTTGTAGGTTCCCCAGTGGATCTTGCGCAGGTTCTCTTTCATTTCCACCGTGTTGCGGGGGAACCGTCCTTCGGTGACGGCATAGTATTCGAGTTCGGGCAGCATCGGTGCGCCTTCCGGCAGGGTCTGCTCGAGAGTGTAACAGAATTCCAGGGTGGTTCCCTGCTTGCGGGCGTTTATCTCCAGGAAGAGGATTTCACCGTTGTTGTCGATCAGATAGTCGCAGCCGAAGATGCCGCGGTAACCTTTCTCGCCGAGCATGCGACCGGCACGCACGGTGTATTCGTGCATTTTCTGTTTCTGCTCGGGGGTGGCCAGCGATGGAAACTTGGAACCGATGAAGCGGTTGCCGTCGACGATCACCTGGTCGGCAATGCCGGCGATATAGACATCCTGGTCGTTGGCGACCACGGCCAGCACCGTCGGGTCGAGCTGGTGCGGAATGAATTTCGAGATCAGGTAGACGTCGTTGGTGGCGCCGAAGCGGCTTTCCACCTGATGCTGGTTGTAGGTGACCGCCGAGTTGATACCGGCCGCCGAGTACGCACCGGAAACGAAAATGCCGTCGGTCCACTGGCTGCGCAGGTCTGCCGTCGTTTTGAGCAGGCAATCCTTGTCTTCGCAGACCTTGTGATCGGCCAGCGGTACGACCCCCTCGAGGGCCTTGTATTGCGTGATTTTGTTGTTGAATTGTCGGGCGATATATTTGTCTGGTCCGAGAATCGAGACCCGCTCGATCTGGTCGAGCGTCATATCGAGAACGCTCTCGTAGAGATTGATATAGAGTTGGTTCTGGCGCTCGAGAATCCGGTCTATCAGGGTGCGGATAGCCGAGTTGTTTGATACCGCGCTCATGAATCGGCTCGAATCGATGCGCCAGCTCCGGCGGGGTTTCTTTTCCTGCTGGACGAAGGCGTGATCGGAAATGAATTCTTCCTCGCCCCGCGGGTTGATGACGATAATATTGGCGTAATTGTACTGGATGCAGATATCGGGGACGATCGCAACGAACTTGATCGGCCGATTGGGTATCCGGTGGGCCAGTGCCTCCTGAACGAAGTAGTTCAGGCTGTACGTCTTGAGTTCGCCGACGTAGAGAAAATAGTAGTAGTCAGGGTTGTAATTGAAATTGGTAAAGAGTATCTCGTCATCTTCGGGGACCATGAACGTATTCCTTGTCTGTGCTGAGGGAAAAGATCGATATCTGCCGCATCGGGGGACGGCAGATGGGGCTATTCAATAAGTGGTTCCCCGGTGGGGGCGGTATCTGGTGAGGGTCCGGTTCGGTAAGGAAACGGGCAATGCTGCGGCGCTGCAGGAGAGGGTGCGAACACTGCCCTGATAACGTCGTAGTGTCCCCTTCGGCTGGGGGGGGCGGATCGGTGCAGTCCATGTCCTTCTGGATGCATGTTTTTACAGGCGCTGAACGACAATTGGAACGGGTAAGCGCCTCGTTCGGCTGTAATTTTCTCGTCCAAGCCTCGTCTAATGTTGTCAGTCATTAACGCTTGCCGGGTACTTTGTCAAGCGGTCATGGAGTCTTTTCCCGGGCGGTGCGGCAAATCCCCTGATGAGAGTCGGCAGATCGGGAAATGGCTTGACTTGTCAACGGAATTTTGTGAATTATATAGTATTATATCGGAGATTGCTGGAGAGGCGAGGACGCGCGTGTTGTCACTTGCTGCCACGTGTCTCCGCGATTTCCGGTATGTTCCACTCCCCGCGTTCATACAATGGTTTCACATGGTTAACCGCTCTGCCGCGGTGGCCATTGATCGCCTCCTTGGCTTGTTGTATAAGCCATGGAGAACAATAATAAAAAACGAGGAGGGATTGAGTATGAAGAAGCAGGTAGCATTATTTGCAGCCCTGACCCTGGGGTGTGCTATGGCCTTTAGTTCGGCTGCCGTTGCCGAAACCAAATTCGTTACTATCGGTACCGGCGGCGTCACCGGTGTCTACTATCCGACCGGTGGGGCGATCGCCCGCCTGGTCAACAAGGGTAAAGACGAGCATGGCATCCGTGCCACGGTGGAAAGTACCGGTGGTTCGATTTATAATCTCAATGCCGTAGCGTCCGGCGAGTTGGACATGGGCGTTGTCCAGTCGGATTGGCAGTACCATGCCTATCATGGAACCAGCAGGTTTGAGGAAAATGGACCTAACAAGGACCTGCGGGCCGTCTTTTCCATTCATCCCGAGCCCTTTACCGTTGTCGCCCGCGCCGACGCCGGCATCAAGAATTTCGAGGACCTGAAGGGCAAGCGCGTTAATATCGGTAATCCTGGCTCTGGTCAGCGCGGCACCATGGAAGTCGTCATGGGCGTCCTGGGCTGGACCAATGATGATTTCAAACTCGCCTCCGAGTTGAAGCCGGCCGAGCAGTCCCAGGCGCTGTGCGACAACAAGGTCGATGCGATCATTTACACGGTCGGCCATCCGAACGGCTCCATCCAGGAGGCAACCACCGCCTGTGATTCGGTTCTGGTCAACGTCACCGGACCGGCCATCGACAAGCTGATCGAGGAGAACAACTACTACCGTACCGCTGTCATCCCCGGCGGCATGTATCGCGGCAATCCCGAAGACACCACCACCTTCGGTGTCGGAGCGACATTTGTCAGCTCCGCCAAGGTACCGGAAGAAGTCATTTATGTGGTCGTCAAGTCGGTCTTCGAGAACTTCGATGAGTTCACGCAATTGCATCCGGCGTTTGGCATCCTGAAGAAAGAAGAAATGGTGAAGGACGGCCTGTCCGCTCCGTTGCATGACGGTGCGGCCAAGTACTACAAGGAAGCGGGCCTGATCCAATAGGCACGGTCCACATCGTTCGATGATAGAGATGCGCGACTTCGCCGTTTGCTCGGGGTCGCGCATCTTTGTATCGGCAGGTTCGATGTTGTTCCCGCCACATCCATCGTCTAGACCCGATAGGTCCAGCCTCCGCGCGGATGATGTGTCCTGATTGGTTGTCCGGGAACGGGAACGAAGCGGTTGATAGAGAGGTTGACGGCTATCTTGCCTTGAGGAGCACGGATCATGACAAAGCCCAGCGAACGACCGGTTGCCGGAAAGAGCGTACACGAGTTTATTGCCGAAGTTGATACCGGCGGTCGAAATCCGGTAGGTTCGATTCCGAAAAACATCTTGTTTTTTGTACCGCTGGCCTGGACGTTTTTTCAGCTCTGGAACGCCTCTCCGCTCCCCTATCTCTTTAATATTTTTATCCTCAACTCCACGGAAGCCCGGGCGATCCATCTGGCGTTCGCAATGTTTCTGGCGTATACCGCCTTCCCGACCTTCAAGTCGTCGCCAAGAAATTATATCCCGTTCCAGGACTGGGGCCTGGCGCTGATCGCCTCTGCCAGTTCGGCCTATATCTTTCTCTTTTATACCGAGTTATCGTCTCGCCCCGGCGCACCGCTGCTGATCGATCTAATCGTCGCCGTTGTCGGCCTGATACTGCTGCTCGAGGCCACCCGCCGGGCCCTGGGGCCGCCGCTGATGGTAGTTGCCGCGGTCTTTATGCTGTATGCCTTTGCCGGCGCCTATATGCCTGACGTGATCGCTCATAAGGGAGCGAGCCTGACCAAGGGAATGACCCATTACTGGCTGACCACCGAAGGTGTCTTTGGCGTGGCGCTCGGCGTGTCCACCGATATGGTGTTCATGTTCGTGCTTTTCGGCTCCTTGCTCGAGGCGGCCGGGGCCGGGAATTATTTTATCAGGACCGCTTTTGCCGGTCTTGGTCACATGCGCGGCGGGCCGGCCAAGGCCGCTGTCGTTTCCTCGGCCATGACCGGACTGGTGTCGGGTTCGTCGATTGCCAATGTGGTTACCACCGGAACTTTTACCATCCCGCTGATGAAGAAGGTCGGGTTCACGCCGGAGAAAGCCGGCGCCGTTGAAGTCGCCTCCTCGACCAACGGCCAGTTGACCCCGCCGGTAATGGGTGCGGCTGCCTTCCTGATGGTCGAGTATGTCGGCATCTCCTATATCGAAGTCATCAAGCACGCGTTTCTGCCGGCCATCGTCTCCTATATCGCCCTGGTTTACATCGTCCATCTCGAGGCGTGCAAAATGGGGCTAAAAGGGATGGTGAGAAAGCGAAGCCGGACGCTGCTCCAGAGTCTGTTCACCTTCGTCGCCACCATTCTGACACTGATCATCATCGGTGGGGTCACCTATTACGGGCTTGGCTGGATCAAGACCGTGGCCGGTGAGGCGACCATCTGGGTCAGTACTGGTTTGCTGCTTGTCGCCTATATCGCGCTGCTCAAACTGGCCTGCAAGGTACCCGAGTTGGAGGTGACAACCGAAATCACCGAATTGCCGCCGTTGCGCGAGACCGCTCAGGCCGGGTTTTACTTCCTGCTGCCCATCGTGGTGCTCATGTGGTGCCTGACAGTGGAGAGGCTGTCACCGTCACTGTCGGCGTTCTGGGCCACGGTGCTGCTGATGTTCATCGTCATTACCCAGCGTCCCTTGAAACGCTGGCTGCGCAAGAGTGACAGCGAGGAGTTCTCTTTTGGCCGCGGCTGGCAGGAATTGATCAGCGGCATGGTCTCCGGGGCCCGGAACATGATCGGTATCGGCGTCGCTACCTCGGCCGCCGGCATCATCGTCGGCACGGTCACACTGACCGGTATCGGCCTGGTCATGACCGCTTTCGTCGAGTTCATCTCCGGCGGGAATTTGGTCCTCATTCTGCTGTTCACCGCGGTGATCAGTCTGCTGCTCGGCATGGGGCTGCCGACCACGGCCAACTATATCGTCGTTTCCACGTTGATGGCTCCGGTCATTGTCAGCCTCGGCGCCCAGAATGGGCTGATCGTGCCGCTCATTGCGGTGCATCTTTTTGTCTTTTATTTCGGCATTCTGGCCGATGACACGCCGCCTGTCGGCCTGGCCGCCTTTGCCGCGGCTGGTATTTCCGGAGGTGATCCGATCAGAACCGGTATCCAGGGATTTACCTATGATATCCGGACCGCGATCCTGCCGTTCATCTTTATCTTCAATAATGAAATACTGATGATCGGGGTCGGCACGCCGCTCCACTTTGTCGTCGTTGTTTTTGGCGCGGTCGTGGCCATGCTGATGTTCGCTGCCGCGACCCAGGGCTATTTTTTGACGAGAAACAAGATCTGGGAGACGATCTGCCTGCTGCTTGTGACGTTCACGCTGCTTCGTCCAGGTTTTTTCTGGGACCAGTGGTATCCGGAACTGACCGAGCGACCGGCAACCGAACTGGTGTCGATTCTCGATGAAATGGCACCGAACTCCCATGTCCGATTGCAAGTCAAGGGCGAAAAATTTGACGGCAACGAAGTGACCAAGACGGTCATGCTGTCCATCGGCGATGGGTCGACCGGTGAAGATCGATTGCGCAGCCTCGGTCTGACCACGACGGAGGACGGGGAGAACCTGCGGGTCGGCATGGTCATGTTCGGCAGCCCCGCCGATCGTGCCTTGATCCGTTTTGGTTATGAAATAACCAGTGTCCACGTGGAGAATGAGCGGCCGCCGAAACAATTGATGTTTATCCCGGCCTTGCTGCTGTTGGCGCTGATCTGGTTTTTTCAGCGTAGACGGGTACAACGCCAGCAGGCGTAGACGTTTGATAACGTGATATCGGTTTTACCGTAACGCTCGACATCCGGTTATGCGCTGGATCGTCCACATGAGGAGATCGCTATGAGCATCAAGAAAATCATGGTACCGCTCACTTTTTCACGTTTTTCCCAACGGATGCTCGACTACTCGGCGACGCTGGCCGAAGCGCTCGATGCAGAATTGATCCTGGTCAACGTGATCAATGAGCGGGATCTGGCGGCTGTCGATAAGATCAGCTCGTTCGGTTTCAAGGTCGACAGTGAGCACTATGTCGAAACCGTCAAGAAGGAGCGGCGTGAAGCGATTGCCGATATGGCCTCCAAGCTCTCCTTGGCAGATGACCGTGTCAGCTTCGTTTTTTTGATCGGCGATCCGTCCACGGAGTTGCTCAGGTTCGTCGTGGAGTCCAATGTCGACCTCGTGGTGATGGGAATCAAGACCAGAGATTTGCAGCATATTTTCGCCGGTTCGGTGGCTGAGCGGATGTTTCGACGCTGCCCGGTACCGGTTGTTTCCTATCGCGGCGGCGACACGACCGAGCAGATGACCCAATGGGTGCGAAAACATATTACCCATACCTGATGAAACTGTGTTTGTACCGACGTCGGTTTTAGACCCGGCGGCAAAGGAGAGGGCTGCCCTCTCCTTTGCTTTTGGGAACCTTGGAAAATTGTCATTTCGCCCTATCTCATCGTTGCGCAATCAAATTTTATCGTCGGGATATCATGTGTATGCCTGCGGTAAAATTTTCTTACACGCCTCGATCTTGAACGAAATCCAAAATTTTTCAGGCCCCCTTTTTGTGAGAGCAGGTCAAACCGCTGGCAAGCCGCCGACGGTAAGGAGCCATGGACGTGAGCGAGGACATTTATCTGATTGACGGCAGCGCCTTTATCTACCGGGCCTTTCATGCTATCTCGGCGCTGACTAACCGAGACGGTATGCCGACCAATGCTGTTTTCGGGTTTGCCTCCATGGTTCGGCGGCTGATCAAGGAACGGCAGCCGGTCTGCCTGGCCGTTGCCTTTGACAGCCGGGGCCCGGTCTTTCGTCACCAGTTATATGATGAATACAAGGCCACCCGGCCGGAGATGCCGGAGGCGCTGGCCGGCCAGATTCCCTATATCAAGGAGCTCGTCAAAGCGCTTGGTTTGGTCAGCTTTGAAGAGCAAGGTGTCGAAGCCGATGATCTGATTGCTTCCGCGGTCAACCGGCTCGCGGATTCGGGGAGCCGTATTGTCATCGTCTCCGGTGACAAGGATCTGCTGCAATTGGTCGGCGACCGAGTCACCATGTGGGATCCGATGAGCGACAAGGTCATGGACCGGGCTGCTGTGCGGGATAAGTATCATGTTGACCCGGAAGTGCTGCTGCACTGTTTCGCCCTGATCGGGGATAGTTCCGATAACATTCCCGGTGTGCCCGGCATTGGTCCGAAGACGGCCGGAAAATTGGTGAAGCAGTACGGTTCGCTGGAACAGCTTTACGAACGGCTCGATGAGATGAAATCCTCGAAGATGAAGCAGAGCCTGATCGAGCATCGTGATGCGGCGTTTCTCTCCCGTGACTTGATCCGCCTCAAGAGCGATTGCGTCGTGCCGGACGAGCCGGCCGGGTACCGACTCGGCGAGCCGGATAACGGGCGCCTTAAGGTGTTGTATACGAAATTGGGGTTTACCAACCTGCTCAAGGAGGTCGACAACGCCGCCCCGATCGCCACCGACGGATTTCGGTTGGTTCGGGATCGGCAGTCATTGGACGAACTGGCCGCGATCCTGGCGGAGGCCTCGCTGTTGGCGATTGATACGGAGACGACATCACTCAACACCCGCCGTGCCGAGTTGGTTGGCATCTCTTTGAGCTGTGGTCTGCCGCAGTGCTGGTACATCCCGCTTGGCCATCGTGATGAGGCCGGTGAACTCGTAGCCGGTCAATTGCTGCCGAACGAGGTCCGGGAGGTGCTCGAACCGTATTTGACGTCGGCCGAGCTACCGAAAATCGGCCACAACCTCAAATACGATTACGCAGTCCTGGCGCAGGCCTCCGACGTTTCATTGGCCGGGCCGCTGATCGACACGATGATCGCCGCGTACCTGACCGAACCGGCGCGCCGATCGCTCAAACTTGATGACCTGTGCCGGGAAATCGATATAAAGATGACCTCCTACGAGCAGGTTACCGGCGGCGACAAGCGAGACGATGCCTTTGCCTATGTTCCGGTTGAGGCGGCCGGCACCTATTCCTGCGAGGATGTTCATGGCACCTTGGCCCTGTGGGAGCGGTTGCAGCCGCGACTTGCGGAAAAGGACATGCTGCGTCTCTTTCACGAGATTGAGATGCCGCTGGTGCCGATTCTGGCGCACATGGAGGTGGCAGGTATCAAGGTCGATCCGCAGCGCCTCGACGATCTGGCCGAAGAATTCAGGGAAAAACTGGCCGCGCGGGAAGAGGAGATCTATCGTCTGGCGGGACACCCGTTCAATATCAGTTCTCCCCAGCAATTAGGGGTGGTGTTGTTCGAGGAGTTGGGCCTGCCCCACGGCAGGAAGACCAAGACCGGTTATTCCACCGACGCCGGGGTTCTCGAGAAACTGGCGCAGCAGCATGAGATGCCGGCCCTGATCGTCGACTATCGCAATCTTGCCAAGCTGCTGTCCACCTATATCGAGAAGCTCAAGCTGCTCATCGACGAGAAGACCGGCCGGATTCATACCTCGTTCAACCAGACGGTGACCACCACCGGTAGGTTGTCGAGCAGCAATCCGAACCTGCAGAACATTCCGATTCGCGGCGAGGAGGGCGGCCGGATCCGGGAGGCCTTTGTCGCTGAGACCGGCACCGTATTCCTGTTTGCCGATTATTCGCAGATAGATCTGCGGGTGCTGGCCCATTACTCCCAGGACCAGGCGCTGCTGGCCGCATTCCGGCGAGGGGACGATATCCACAACCGGACCGCGGCGGAAATCTTCGGCGTCTCGCCGCTTTTTATCACGCCGGACATGCGCCGGGTGGCCAAGAGTATCAATTTCGGTATCGTTTACGGCATGAGCAGTTTCGGCCTGGCCAACCAGCTTCGCATCAGCAGGACAGAGGCACAGAAATTCATCGATCGCTATTTCGATCTCTACTCCGGCGTTCAGCAATTCATGCACGATATCGTCGAGCAAGCCAAACGAGACGGTTATGTCAGCACGCTGCTCAACCGGCGCCGTTACCTTCCGGAAATCAAGGCCTCAGACAAAGCGCGTCGGGAGTTTGCCGAACGGGCGGCGATTAACACGCCGATCCAGGGAACTGCTGCCGATATCATCAAACTGGCCATGCTGCGGGTCGACGAATTGTTGCAGGGACGCCCGGGGCGATGCCGGATGCTGCTGCAGATTCACGACGAATTGGTCTTCGAGGTCGACGAGACCCAGTGTGGTGCGCTGCAGGAAGACATTCGTCGTTGCATGGAGCAGGCCCTGCCTCTCGACGTCCCGCTCGTCGTCAATATGCAGCAGGGACACAGCCTGGCCAAATAACCGCAGCGCCGTAAGCGGGCCTCCGCTTAGCCACGTGCCTCGAGCGGGATAAACGGCCGGTTGACGATACCCTGATACACCTGGCGGGGCCGTCCGATCCTGCTGCTGTCCTTGTCCGAGTTCATCTCCTGCCAGTGAGCGATCCAGCCCGGCAACCGGCCGAGGGCGAACATCACGGTGAACATGTTGGTGGGGATGCCCATCGCCCGGTAGATGATACCCGAGTAGAAGTCGACGTTCGGATAGAGGTTTCGTTCCTGGAAATACTCGTCTTCACTGACGCGCTGTTCGAGTTCCATGGCGATATCGAGCAGCGGATCCTCGATTTCCAGCGAACCGAGAACGTCGTGACAAATCTTTTTGGTAATTTCCGCCCGTGGATCGTAGGTTCGGTAGACCCGATGCCCGAAACCGGTCAGCCGGTAGGGGTTGTCCGGATCCTTGGCCATGGAGATGTATTTTTCAAAGTCTCTGCCGTCGGCGAGGATTGACTCAAGCATCCGGATTACGGCCACGTTGGCTCCACCGTGCAATGACCCCCAGAGGGCATTGATGCCGGCCGAGATGGAAGGATACAGGCCGACACCGGCGCTACCCACCAACCGTACCGTCGACGTCGAACAGTTCTGTTCGTGATCGGCATGCAGGATGAGCAATTTATTCAGGGCGGCGACGAGAACCGGTTCGATCTTGTAGGGCATGTTCGGCCGGTCGAACATCATGTTCAGGAAATTGGCGCCGTAGCTCAGGTCGGCGCGGGGATAGACGAGGGGGTGGCCCATATTTTTCTTGTACGAGAACGCGGCGATGGTCCGTATCTTCGAGACCAGACGGGCGGTCGTCGTGGTAATCCCGCCGTAGGGGTCTTCTTCCCGGTCCATTTCCGGGTAAAAATCATGAAGGCTGCCGACCATCGTCGACAGGATCGACATCGGTGAGGCGTGCGGCGGGAAATGATCGAAGAAGTGGATCATGTCCTCGTGGATCAGGGCGAATTTACCCATGTCGTACTTGAACGTGTCCAACTCCTCATAGGTCGGCAACTCGCCGGTCAGCAGGAGATAGGCGACCTCGACGAAGAGACAGTTTTCGGCCAGTTCGACGATATCGTAGCCGCGATAGCGAAGAACGCCGTTTTCACCATCCAGATAGGTGATGCGCGACTCACAGGAACCGGTGTTCATGAAGCCGCTGTCCAGGGTGATAAAGCCGGTGTCGCGGAGTAGGGAGCGGATGTCGATCGCCCTCTCCCCGGTGGTGCTCTCGATGATCGGAAGTTCGTGGGTAGTGCCGTCAACGATCAGGCGCGCATTTTGGTTTGACATCGGAAATCCTCCATAAATCCTGATAATTACCGTATCTGTCATCGGGATAGCACGCCGTCTGCAACAGATCGTCGGTCAGATGGAATACGGGACCGTCAGGCTGATCCGGGATTATCAGTCGTGTCGTCCGGGCGAATCGTTCTTGCCGCTGTGGACAGATGCATCGGCAGCCGGCTGGCTGCGCGTGGAGAAAATGGTGCTTGAATGAATCGGAACTGACGTACTATAGTCTGAACAGTGTCGTATTTCAATTCTTCTTTTTCTGGGTCGGGGAGCGGTTCGGACCCGAAACAAAGAAGGGCAAATCGGAAAGATCAGCAGTGGAAGGTATTGTATGAGCGGTCTGCAGAGAGAGCTTGATCGTTTGACCATTGAGGAGCTCGTTCGCTACGTGGTTACGGATGAGGAGTTGCCGGCGGCGCTCGCCCTGGTACAACGTTTCGGCGATCAGCACCTCGCCGCTCCGGTGCTGCGCAGTTACTATGAAGTAGTGCCTGAGGGGCGAGAGGAGATGGTCGTCGACTTGCGACTTGTCGCCCGGCAGGCGGGGATTGCGCTGATTGCGCTGGCCACCACCGGACACCGCTATCTCTATCTGAGTTCGGCGGGGGAGGCTCTTTTCCTCGGGAATTATGACCGTGGGGTTGAGGATGAAGCGGTGTTGGAGTTGTTCGGTTACCGGAACAGAGAGGAGTTTCTGGCCCAGGTGGGGCCATTTTCCGAACTGCCGCCGCTGCCGGTAGAAGATGATGCGCCCGAACTTGTGACCTGCGCCGCCTGCGGCGTTTTGTCCGGCGAGCTGCACATCTTCGGCTGTCCGGTGGAGCTGTGCCCCTGGTGCGAGGGACAGCTGAGCCGCTGTAATTGCCGGTTCGATCAGCTCGGCGTCGATCGGGTCGAGAGCGAAGAACAGCTGGAACACTTTGCCGAGATGCTCGAGGCCAAAGGCAGGATCGCCTTTGAAAAAGAGCAGAACCCGTCTTATCCGGTGGCCGGGGAAGATGTCGGTCCGGCCGCTGCAGACGCTGCGGAGCGGCCGGACCGGGACGATGATGATTAGTTTAGTTTCTGGAACTGTTCTTCAAATAATGAAAGAGATCAGAATCGGAGGATAGTACCAGCGAGGTATTATCGCCGATCACCGACTCGTAGCTCTCCAATGTCTTCATAAAGGCGAAGAACTCCGGATCCTGGTTATAGGACTCACCGTAAATCCGGGTGGCCTCGGCATCGGCCTCGCCTTTGATGAGCATCGCCTCCCGGTTGGCCCCGGAGGTGATTTCCCGCAGTTCGCGATCGACGGTACCGAGGATCCGAGCCTTCTGCCCCTCACCGGTCGAGCGCTTTTCGGCGGCGATCCGCTTGCGCTCGGAGATCATCCGGTTGTAGACGCTCTCTCGGACCGTATCGATATAATTGACCCGCTTGAAGACCACGTCGAGCAGTTCGATGCCGTATTGCGGTGTTGCCCGGGCGGCGATTTCCAGTGCCTGGTCGGAAATCACGTCACGTCCCCGTTCCGGCGTGGTGCCCGGTTCCTGGTTGGACGGGCTCATGTTTTCGATCGACCAGTCGGAGCTGCGGATGATCTCGATCAGGTTGTTCTTGTTGACCATGTCGCGCACCGTGCCGCCGATGATATCGTTGAGCAGTGACTGGGCCCGATCTACTGTCTTGACCGCCTGCAGGAAGGTCAGTGCGTCGGTGATCCGCCAGCGGGCGGTGACATCGAGGAAGACGAAGGTCTTGTCGTTGGTTGGAATCTGGTTCGGCTCGCCGTTCCAGATGACGATCCGTTTATCGAACTCGTTGACCTGCTGCACGAACGGCATCTTGAAATAGATACCTGCCTCGGTTTTCGGCGTACCGATCGGTCTGCCGAACTGGGTGATCACCACCTGCTTGCCTTCCTCGACGATGAAAAAGCCGTCGTAGACGACGACGATGCCGAGCAGGACCAGGCCGATCAGGAGAAAATTGGCTATTTGTTTCATGGTATATCCTTTGCTCGTATTGGTTACTGTCCGTCCTGGACCGGCGGCTTTGCGGCGGAGCGGAGATTCAGCAGCGGCAGCGGGCCCTGTTGACCTTCATCGATAACGTAGACCGTCTCGACGCTGGGCAGCGCTCTCTGCATGGTCTCCAGGTACATGCGCTTCCTGGTGACTTCGGGGGCGTTGCGGTATTCCTTGAGGATATCGAGGAACCGGGCCGCGGCGCCCTCCGCGTCATTGATCCGCTCCTTGGCGTAGCCATAGGCCTCCTCGACGATCTTCAGCGCGTTACCGCGGGCGGCCGGAATGACCCGGTTGTATTGCTCTTCAGCTTCGTTGACGAGCCGCTTCATATCCTGGTCGGCCTCGTTGACCTCGTTAAAGGCCGGTTTGACCGGGTCGGGTGGATTGATGTCCTGGAACTGCACGGCGACGAGATCGACGCCTGTTTCCAGGAACGTCAGTTCCCGCTGCAGCTCGTCCCGCACCGCGGCGGCCAGCAGGTCGCGGTTGCTCAGCACGTAGTCGAAATCCATGTTGCCGACGATCCGTCGGGTAACGCTTTCCGACAGGTCGAAGACGGCCTGTTTGACGTCCTGGACCTTGAACAGGTAGTTGATCGGATCGTTGATCCGGTACTGGACGATCCAGGCAACGTTGATGACGTTGGTATCGGCGGTCAGCATCAGCGATTCCATGTCGTAGGCCCGGCTTTCGAAGGAGGAGCGCTGGCCGCCCTGGGTGGAGCGGAAGCCGAATTCCAATTTCTGGATCTGGCGCACGTTGACCTTGTAGAGGTGCTCGAGATACGGGATCTTCAGATGCAGGCCGGGCTCGGCGGTTCGGTTGTATTCACCGAAACGCAGCACGACGCCGACTTCGTTCGGTGCCACCTTGTAGAACGACTGATAGGCGCCTTGCAAAATGACGACGATCAGTGCAAGGATCAGAACCTTGCCGATAATGGAGAACGGATTGGTCGGTCCTCGTTGTGAGGAGGGTTCGTCATCGCCTGATCGGGGCTTTTTCGATTCCGAAAAATAGTCCTGCACTTTCTTGATCAATTGGGCGATAAACTCCTCCGGTGTCTGGGGGCGCTTTTTCCTGCCCCAGGGAGGTTGTTGATCGTTGTTGGCCATCAAAGGTCTCCTGTCTGTCTATTGTTTACAGCGGCAACCGGGCCGGGGGCTGCCCCGGTCGGTCGAAATTAATCGAACGTTCCGTTCACCGGTGTGGTGCGCTCCGGCGAATCGGGACGATCGATGGTTGGCAGAGGTATTTGCTAAACGTACGTATGCTTGGTAACAAATCAAGGTGAAGGGTAATCGAAAATGAGCAATTAGACAAGCAGAGTCGGCTGCGATTGGCGGCAGCCGTGCGGTGATATCAATAAACAGGAGGGGCCAACGCCCGATTCCAGCTGATTATCACCAGGGCGGCAGCCGTCAGCAGGCAGCAGGTCTGGATAAAGGACGAATGCTGAGCTGACCGAAGCGGTCTGCTGCTTAGCAGCAAGCCGCACAGCAGACCGGCGAGCAGACCGAACAGGTGGCCGCCGAGATCGGTACGCGCTCCGGAACTTCCGAGCATGGCCAGCAGCGCCGCACCAGCAAGAACCGGGATGAGCATCCGGGGAGCAAACAGGGTGCGATAGGCCAACATCTGGTGGGCGGAGAGCATGCCGATCATGCTGAAGACCGCGGTGGAAAAACCGACGAAGAGGTGATCGCCGCCATGGATCTGGACATTGACGAAGTTGCCGAGCATGCCCGACACCAGCACCGCCAGCAGGCCGACGCCGGTGCCGTGGATCTGCAAGAAGAAATGGAGCAGGAAGCCGCCGATCAGGCAATTGCCTGCCAGGTGAGCGAAATCGGCGTGCAGGGTCAGTGCCGTGAGCAGCCGGTACCACTGGCCGTCGTAGATAATTGCCGACGCGTCACCGGCACCGCCGCCAAACCATGGTGAATCCGGGCGCCAGGGGCCGGTGACCAGGTAGAAGACGGCCAGCGCTCCGCTGAGCAGGATGGATGGTGGCGTGCTGCCGGAGGAGGCGGTCGGGGCGGGCAGCCGAGGAGGTGGCGGCCAATCGTGGTTTTCCTGGAAATAGTCTTCCAGTTCCCTCGCTGCGCGGGCGGCGGTCGCATTATCGACAACAAGAGCGATTGCGCCGTCCGGTTGCCGTCTGAGTCGATGCTCGATTGCGGTGGCCGACAGAACCAGCGAACAGGTCTCGATCATCGAGGAGTCGGTGGCCGTTATGATGATCGTTTCATCAGTTGTCGCTTCGGTGGGCTGATCCATGCGGCAACGATAATACAGAACGGGCGGAAAGCAAAAGGGCGGGCCGGTGCTCCTGAAACATAGTGCAGATACCCAAAAAAAGGGGCAGCGGCCTCCTCGCAGAGGAGAACGTTGCCCCCCGTTTCGGGCAGGGTCGTCAGCGGATTTAAGCGAGTTGCTTCGGGTGAACGATCGGCCCGTAGGCTTCTTTCAGCTTGGTCAGTTCCGCCTGTTGCCGGCGATACACCTCGAACAGTTTGGCCGGCAGATTCTCTTCCTTGCCGTACGCCTCGGTCTGCAGTTCGAGGCGGTGGAGGATGTTGTCAATATAGAGCGAGAATTGTTTGTCGTAGAGCGATTCGGGATATTCTTTGTTGATCTCGGCAAACAAAGCTTTCAGATCATCGTAACGGGGCAGGTAGCCGATCGGCGTCTCGATGCCCGTCACGTCGCCGTGCGCGAAGCGCTCCAGCCAGCCGAGCCAGACCTTGACGTCGCGTTTTTCGCCGAGCAGCTTGTTGCCCGAACCGCCCCGGTTGCCGTCGGTCAGGAAATAGTTGAGCCCAGCCATGACCGGACGGCCGGCGGCAGAGATTTTTTCTGAATTGAAAAATACGAACTGGGCTTCCATGTAATCGGCTAGTGAGCCGGGGATGAACGGCGCATTGGCCCACGGTTGTCGCCGGACACCGGTGACGCCGACCTCGGTGGCGGTGGCCTGGGAGACGATGGAAGCGCCGATGACCACACCCTCGTCCATGGTACGGGCGGCCCACACCGGCGGCATGGTGTCGCTGTCGCGGCCGGAATAGGTGAAGACTCTGATCGGCACGCCGGCGGGGTCTTCAGCAGCCTCGGTGGCATGGTTGGCGATGGCCGAGGCGAGCAGCGTGCAGCGGGAGTTTTTGTGCGACATCGGTATCGGTTTGCCGTTGGCATCGGTCTTACCCGGGGACCATTCGCCCTGAAAGTTGACACCGCGCTCCGGCACCGATTCGCCGTTGCCGACCCAGTGCGGTACGCCGTGCTCGTCGATCAGCACGTTGGACCAGATGACCTCGGTGCCGTCGCCGCGCAGACACTCCATCAGGTAGGGATCGCCCTCGCGATTGACATCCTCGACAATGCCGAAGATGCCTTTCTCCGGGTTGATGGCGCGGATCGTGCCGTCGGCGGCGATCCAGATCTGGGCCAGGTCGTCACCGACAAAATGACTGCCCACCATCGCCGTGGTCGTTTTGCCGCAGCCCGACGGTGCAGCGCCGGCACAGAAGTTGACACGCCCGCCGGGACCGGTCAAGCCGGTGATAAACATGTGTTCGGATAATTGTTCCTCCTTTTTGTGATAGGTGGCGTAATCGACGCAGAAGCGGTGATTGCCTTTTTTCATCAACAGCGTATTGCCGGCGTAGGTACAATAGGTGGAAAACGTGGTAAGCCAGCTGCGGTCCATCAGGATACGGGCATTCGGAACGTCTTCGGGCCGGTTTTTTCCTTCCGAATGAAGATTGGTGAAGAAGATGTTTGCCCGCTCGGCCTCCCGGTCGAACTGATCATAACAGTTGCGATAGAGCAGTTCAGCCGAATGCAGCACATAAGCCGATGACGACATCTCGATCGCCGGCACGGCGGCCTCGGCACCGACCGGACCGCGGCTGTAAAAGCCGATGATCATGGTCATGCCGTCCATGATGCCGGTCATGTATTGGCGGACGTACTGGGTGGCCTCGTCCCTGAGCAGCAACTTAGCCAGTGAGCTGATTTTTTCCCCTTCATTGATGATGTAGTAGGTTTGGTTGACCAGACGGGCCTGGTCCTCGGGGAGGTCGAAATGGATGGTGTGACCCGGTTTGGCCAGTTTTTTCTCTTCACCTTTGTGCAGGGCATGCTCTCTGATCCATTGGACATCTTCAGGACTGCCGGAGTTGATGAAGACCGCGGCGGGCTTGCAGATCACAATGGAGTTTGCAATCTTGATCAGGGCGTCAACCGTGGTGATCGGTGACAGCTTTTGCAGATTGGCTTTGTCCAAGGATTTTTCCAGGACCGCCTGGGCGTCCTCCAGGGACGTGATTCCACCGACAGCTGTCAGGATATCGGAACCTTTGTTCAATTCGAGCATGCTTGACTCCTTCTTGCTTTGGATAATATGAATAGTGTTCCGGTTATCGAAAACCGAGCGCCTCTCCAGCTCATCCGCCGGTTTGTCAGGGCGACACGGCGTTCCGCGCGTTCGGATCGGGCGACCGGCGACCGTCACCGCGCCGCTACCCGGAGCACTGCAGTTATGTGCAGTAGCCCGAATAATAAGAGTTTCTTATTGGCCAGTCAAGGAGAGTTGATGGAGTGCTGCCGCTTTTATCGACAAGGGTTTGCGTCCGAAAAGCCGGCTACATGAACTGCTGACTCGCCCGCTGTGGCGCGAAATGCCTTTACAAAACACCAATTATGGGATACTTGAACGGCTCGGCGGGACACGGTATGCCATGCGCCGGGACAAACGAGTGGAGACAGCAGGGGAGAGAGGGGTGCATGGTGTCGGCAAAAAAAAAAGAGCTTGCAATCCTGACGATTGCAAGCTCTCGATGTTTGCTGGTGCCGAAGAGAAGACTCGAACTTCCACGGGGAAACCCCCACTAGACCCTGAACCTAGCGCGTCTACCAATTCCGCCACTTCGGCATTAGTGTTGGTGAATATGATTGTTGGACCTCGTTTTGTCAAGACTTTCTTCAATGCACCCGAAAAAAGGGTTGTCTCCCCGATTTTCCGGTATTTTTTTTAACTTCGCCAGTGCTTGCAGCGTATCTTGCCAGGAGGCTGCAGCACCTGGAACGGAGACTGAAAAGAGGCCGATTTAACTTTATATACAATGGAAATCATTCGTCATCTGCGAGATATCACCGCCCCGTTGCCCGGTGCCTGCGTAACCATCGGCAACTTCGACGGTGTCCACCTCGGGCACCAGCAGTTGTTTAACGAGGTGGTCCAGCGGGCCGCGCGTAGCGGCGGCTGCTCCGTTGTGGTTACCTTCGACCCGCACCCGTTACGAGTCCTGCGGCCGGATGGAATCAAACTGATCTCGACCATAGAACAGAAAATCGAGCAGATCGACAGGGCCGGCATCGATGTCCTGGTGATTATCCCGTTCGATCGCGCTTTTGCCGCCACGACCGCCGAGCAGTTCGTGCAGGAAATTCTGCTCAACACCATCGGTATGAGTGAATTGGTGGTCGGCTATGATTATGCCTTTGGCAAGGGACGGAGCGGTGATACCTCTTTTTTGCAGGAACAGGGCCGCCGACAGGGATTTCCGGTCACCGTGGTGCCGCCGTTCTATGAGAAGGGGATGCTGGTCAGTTCGACCAAAATCAGGCAACTCGTCCACGAGGGCCGGATGGTCGATGCCTGCCAGCTGCTCGGCCGGCCGTACCAGATTCGCGGTGTGGTCCAGGTCGGCAAGCGTCGGGGCGGCAAGGAGATCGGTTATCCCACCGCCAATTTGCAGGTCAACGAAGAGGACCTGATCCCGCGGATCGGGGTCTATGCGACCCAGGTCATCTGTGACAAGGTCTGCTACGGCGGCGTACTCAACATCGGCTACAATCCCACGTTTGCTGAAGGGCGGTTGGTTGCCGAGACGCATATTTTCGATTTCAACAAAGATATCTACGGTAAGCCGATCAGACTGAATCTGCTGAAATTCATCCGCGACGAGCGGAAGTTTTCCGGGATCAGCGAGTTGGCCGAGCAGATCGGGCGTGATGTCCTTGCTGCTCGCCGGTTTCTTGCCGCCGCTCAGCAGGGGTTGTCGACTTGTTGTGCAGCGGAAATCGAGCCGACGGATTAACCGGCTGATTTGTGATCGGTTTGGTTTTTCTGCTTGAAAGTGATCTCCAAGTGTCTATAGTGTTGCCGCAAAAAGAAGGGAACCTTGAAAAAATGTCATTTCGCCCAATCTCATCGTTGCGCAATCAAATTTTATCCTCGGAATATCATCTATGCCTACGGTAAAATTTTCATGCACGCCTCGATCTTGAACGAAATTCCGATTTTTTCAGGCTCCCCAGAAGTGCCACGACGATCGGCTGACCGGGGAATATCCGAACGCAGCCGGTATAAAGTGGCAGTGCGCCTCGAACCCCGGCGGGTGGTTCTGCGGTTCGAACAACTCTCTCCCTGTTGATAGGATGACGATATGACTGAGCAGCTGAAAGAAGATTTGCCGGCGGTAATCGCCGAAATGGAAAAGACGGTAGCCGAGTTTCCCGAAAACGTGATAGCACAGCACCATCTCGGTCTTGTTTATATGAAATCAGGTCGCATCGAGGAGGCGATAGGCTGTCTGGAAAAAGCCATCGAACTTGACCCGCAGTCCGCCGAGTCGATGATCAACCTTGGCGCCATTTATTTCGGCCAAGGGGAGCTCAGGAAGGCAGAGGAACTTAACCAACAGGCCATCGGAGTCAACCCCAAGGCTGCCCAGGCCTACGCAAATCTCGGCCTGATCGCCCAGCAGAACAACGATCTCGATACCGCCATCGAGCGCTACGAGAAGGCGCTCGCCATTGATGCCACTTTGTCCACGGTCTGGATGAACCTGACGTCTGTGTTGACCATGAAAGGAGAGGACGACCGGGCCCTGGCGGCGGCACATAAAGGGCTCGAGCTCGATGGCGATTCGCCGCTGGCCCATAACAATCTGGCCGTCGCCCTTTATTTCAGTGAACGTTACAGCGAGGCCCGGAAACATATGGAAAAAGCACGGGAACTCGGCTATTCGGTCGATCCGAATTTTGTCGCCAGCCTTGAGCAGAAGCTGGCATGATCGGAATCTTGCCGAACTTCAAGCTCCCCTAAAGAGAGAACCGATGAGTAGCAAAACAGCAGGCAGGTCGCCGTGGTGTCCCTTTTGCGGCCAGGCGGTCGAGCCGCCGGCTGACTTGCCGAACAGAAAGATGACCGAATTCACCGCGGGCCGGTGTGCTTGCGGGGCCGTCTATTCGTGCGATCCGACCGGTCATAATGTCGGTGCGGCAATCGTCGAGACGCTCGTGCACGCCTGCGGAGACAATAGTGATCTGGCTTGGGAACTGCTGCCGGAGGATGATTATCTGACCGGACGTATCGAAAAGTACGACGAACAGACCCATCAGGTTATCGACACCGGCACGATGAATGGTCGGTCGGTGCGCGGTGTGCTCTACTTTGTTCGTCTGCATCGTGAACTATCTGAGCTGGCCGAGCGGTTGAAACAAAAAGACGAGAGCGACGGTCGCGCCGCATCGGCCGCCAGCGGTTTTGTCCCGCCATCGCCGGAGCCCGATTCTTGGCAGCAGGGACCGCGCCGCCGGGCCGATAAAAAGCTGGTGAGGCAACTGGCCGAGGCCGGAGACGAAGACGGGCTGGTCGCGCTCTGCCTCGATGACCGCAAGGCGCTCCGCCTGCTGCAGCGGTTGCTCTATGATCCGGATGGTGAACAACGCTGGCGGATTGCGCAGCTTATCGGACGAGTCTGTTCCCGAGTCGCTACCAGAGACCCGGGACAGGTGTCGGAGTTGCTGCACCGTCTTTTGGCGGCCGGATTCGACTCGGCGGCAACACCGTGGGGGATGATCGAGACCGTTGGCGCCGTGATTTCCGGGCGGCCCGATATTTTTGGTGCCTTTACCCAGTATATTCCCGGTTTTGTTGGCAATGACTCGACCCGGAGTCAGGCGATCTGGGCACTTGCGGAGATTGCCGCAAAACGCCCCGATCTGGTCAAGAAAACTCCTTACTTCGGTTTATTTCCGCTGCTGGGGTACGAGCAGGCCGAAGTACGCGGCCAGACGGCCCGATTGCTCGGTCGCCTGGGTGCGACCGAGGCAACCGTTCAACTGCTCGGTCTGCACGACGACCAGGCCGAGTTGATCATCTGGCAAGACGGCATCCCGCAGCGAACGACGGTGGCCGAGCAGGCTGCTGCAGCGCTCAACACTATTCAACAGAAAAAAGAAGGTGCGTGATGAGTACACCGATTCAGCCAATTACAGCTATCTCTCCGGCCACCGGGCCGGATTCGGGGCAGGATGGAGAAAAAAGCCAGGCACAACTCGATTTTGAAGAAGGCCGTGGTTACGTGGAACGAGGTGAGGCGGCGCTGGCCGCGGTATCCTTGCATAACGCGCTGCGTGGCTTCGAACAGGAAGGAGATCGTGTCGGCATCGCCAACGCTGCCAACCAGCTCGGCCACGCCTGTCTCCTCCGGCAGGACTACACCGCCGCTCTTGTGCATTATCAGCGGGCCTGGAGTATCTGCGAAGAACTCGATGATGCGGTAAGCCTGCTGGCCCTGGCCCGGTGCCTGATCGAAGCCCATAAGGGACTCGGGGAGTATCGTGTTGCCCTTGAACACTGCTTCGATCTGCTGGACAATTATCAGCGTAACAACAACCCGCAAGGCTCTGTCGAGGTCCTTGAAATGATGGCTGACATTTACGTTTTGGCCGAAGAGCCCGGCAAGGCTGCGGACGCGCTGCGTACAGCGGCATCGATCCATGCCAACTTCAAGCACCAGAGTATCGCCGACAGCCTGCGCAAGCGAGCGACGGAACTGGCCGGGGAAGCAGATTAGCTGATGTTTACCGGGATCATCCAGGGGACCGGGACGATCATCTCCCGTCGGTCGGTCGGCGGCGGCCAGTCCTGTGAGATCGAAACGAGCTTTGTCTTCTCCGATCCCGAAGAAGGGGAATCGGTTGCCGTCAACGGGGTTTGTTTGACCGCTTATCGGATCGGCAGCCGGCGGTTTACCGCCGATGTTTCACCGGAGAGTCTGGCCCGAACCACGCTTGGTGAACTGGCAGTCGGCCGACAGGTCAATCTCGAGCGAGCTCTGCGTCTGACAGACCGTCTCGGCGGGCACCTTGTCTCCGGGCACGTCGACTGCGTCGGCCGGCTGGCATCGCTGCAGCACCAGGGAGACTTTACTATCCTGAGTTTTTCAGTGCCCCGGGAGGTCGATCGGTATATAATCGAGAAGGGTTCGGTGGCGGTCGACGGGATCAGTCTCACCGTCAACGATTGTTCGCCGGGCCGGTTTTCGGTCTCGATCATCCCGCACACCTTGCAAGCCACCACCTTGGGGCGATTGCGAAACGGCGGCGCGGTCAATATCGAGGTGGACATCATCGGCAAATACGTCGAAAAATTGCTCGGTGCCAGGCATGATCCGGCCTCGGGAACAGCGGTGATCAATCCGGCGTTCCTGGCCGAGAAGGGTTTTTATTAACGTCGTTATCAACAGGGGAGCTTGAAAATTTCAAGGTTCCCAATAGAAATGGGTGGAAGCGGTATGGCAGTCAGTCCGATTGAAGAGGTCATTGGAGATATCCGGGCCGGAAAGATGATTATCCTCGTCGACGACGAGGATCGGGAAAATGAAGGTGATCTCTGTATGGCCGCCGAAGCGGTCACTCCCGAGGCGATAAACTTTATGGCGACCCACGGGCGGGGGTTGATCTGTCTGACGCTGAGCAGTGATATCGTCGAACAGTTGAGTCTGCCGATGATGGTTTCCGACAACCAGTCACCGTACGGCACCGGTTTTACCATCAGCATCGAGGCGAGGACCGGAGTGACCACCGGTATTTCCGCCGCCGATCGGGCGCGCACTGTACAGGCCGCCGTGACACCCGGCGCGACCCCGCACGATATCGTCAGTCCGGGACACATCTTCCCGCTTAGGGCCAAGGATGGCGGTGTCCTGGTCCGTACCGGCCAGACGGAAGGTTCTGTCGATCTGGCACGGCTTGCCGGCTTGCGCACCGCCGGAGTGATCTGCGAGGTCATGAAGGACGACGGGACGATGGCCCGGATGCCCGACCTGGAGGTGTTTGCTGATAAACACGGTCTCAAGATCGCCACGATCGCCGACCTGGTTGCCTACCGTCTGCATCGCGACCAGCTCGTGCACCGGTTAGCCGAGGCCCGGATTCCAACGGAACATGCCGGTGAATTCACCGCCATCGTTTACAAAAACGATGTCGACGATCTCGAGCACCTGGCCCTGGTCAAGGGTGAGATCGTGCCCGACAGCCGGGTGCTGGTGCGGGTCCACTCGGAATGTCTGACCGGCGATGTCTTCGGTTCGTCGCGCTGCGACTGCGGCGGACAACTGCAGGCGGCCATGAAGATGATCGACAACGAAGGCAGCGGCGTGGTCCTTTACATGCGGCAGGAGGGACGGGGGATCGGATTGATCAACAAGATCAAGGCCTATCGTCTCCAGGACGAGGAGGGTGTCGATACGGTCGACGCCAATCTCAAGCTCGGATTCAAGGCGGACCTGCGCGACTACGGTATTGGTGCCCAGATCCTCCGGGATCTCGGCGTGACCAAAATGGCCATGCTGACCAACAATCCTAAAAAAATTGTCGGTCTTGAGGGATACGGTATCGAGGTTGTCGATCGCGTACCGATCGAGATGGCAGCCGGCAAGGAAAACAAGGACTACCTGTTGTGCAAGCGAGACCGGATGGGACATCTCATCCAGGTGAAATAGCAGCCGCCTGCCGACAGACTCACATCAGGGAACCTTGAAAAATTAGAATCTTCAAGGTTTCCATAAGGAAAGGGGACACCAGGTCATGATACGTTACATCGAGGGTAACCTGAAGGCGGATGGCAAGAAGTTCGGGATCGTCGTCTCCCGTTTCAACTCTTTTATATCCGAGAAACTGCTGGAAGGCGCCTTGGACAGTCTGCGCCGATCAGGTGCCGCCGACAGCGATATCGCGGTGGTGCGTGTACCGGGCGCGTTCGAAATTCCCTTGGTCGCCAAAAAACTTGCGTTGTCAGGAAGCTACGATGCGGTAATCTGCCTGGGTGTGGTGATCCGCGGGGCTACCCCGCATTTCGACGTGGTCGTCAACGAGGTGTCGAAGGGTGCCGCCCAGGCCGGTTTGGAATCGGGAGTACCGGTGATGTTCGGGGTGTTGACCACCGAAACCATCGAGCAGGCGATTGAACGTGCCGGCACCAAGGCCGGCAACAAGGGCGGCGAGGTAGCCGTGGCGGCCATTGAGATGGCCAATCTAATCGGCGCCTTGAACTAGATCGAACCGGCGCGAATTCGGTAACCAGAGCCGTATCCCGGAGAGCGGGGTGCGGCTTTTCTGATAGGCAGGCGATTGGCTCATGGGGACACGACGGAAAGCGCGCGAAGCGGCCTTGCAGTTTCTCTTCCAGGATGATTTTGCCCGTGGTCTTCCGGACGAGTCCGAACGATCCGTACCGGAACGCTTTGAACAGTTCTGTGGTTTTTATCAAATCAGCAGAAAATCGCGGGACTACGCGCTGGAACTGGTGCAGGGCATCCTCGAGCGTCGGGACCAGATTGATCTCGCCATCCGCCAGCATGCAACGAACTGGCGGCTCGAGCGCATCGCCGGAACCGACCGCAATCTGCTGCGAATCGGTATCTACGAGCTACTCTATGTGGCCGACGTCCCGGCCCAGGTGGCAATCAACGAAGCGGTAGAGATTGCCAAACGGTTCGGCAGCGACGAGTCGCCGTCCTTTGTCAACGGTGTCCTCGATGCCGTCCGGCAGGATCTGCCGGAGCCCCTGCCATAGCGTTCGGCGGTGTCGCGCCATCTGTCTCGGCGGTTCCACTTCTTCATGTACCCCAGCGGCACAGCACCGCTGCCTGCTGATCGGTAGTGTTGCAATTTCCTTCCATTACGGGTACATCTTTGGTGCAGCGGCAGCGGGCTGTGCGTGATGCGGCCCGGCTGCGCAGACCATTTCCGGCCGACCGACCAGGCGACGTCGCCGATTTTCATTGACGAGCACACTTCCATTTTCTTCCAGCCTATGGCCTCAGCACAGAATAAGAGCAGTCCCGGATTCAGGCAGGAATTTGTCGGAGTTCTCGGCCTCTTTGTGGCCGCATTCGTCTTGCTCAGTCTTTTCTCGAAGCAGGTCTCCCCCGGTGACAACTGGTGCGGCGAAGTCGGCAACGTGGTTGCCGGAGTACTGCTCGGCTTTACCGGTTGGGGGGCGTATCTGCTGGTGTTGCTGTTCGCCCTGGTGGCCCTGTTTTTCTTCAGTCCGCGGATGTCTTTTGAGCGTCTGCCGCAGGTGACCCTGGGCATTACCGGTGCAGTCATCGCCTGTTGTGCGCTGCTGTCCTCGCTTGCCTTTTTTGCCGCCGACCTCGCTGACAGCGGTGGTTTTCTCGGTCACACCGTTTTCCGTCTGGTCTCATCCGTGCTCGGCAGCACTGGGACCATCCTGGCGCTGTTGCTGCTCTTGCTCGTGTCGCTGATGCTCGCCGTCCGGTTTTCGCCGTATCGGCTGCTCTGCCTGCTCGGGCGTGCGCTTCGCGCAACAGGACAGGGTGGGGTGGCGCTGGTCGGCCGGCTGGTGCGTCGCAGAAGGCAGCGGCCGCCACGGCCGGAACGCCGGACCACCGCACCCAAACGGATCGAGCGGGAACCAGAGATCCGTTCTGCCGATTCCTCCCCGGTTGTCAACCAAACACCTCAGTCGCCGCTGAGCGACGGCGCTGACAAGGATTTTCGTGCCACACCGGTCGCCAAAGGCGACTGGAAACTGCCGCCGCTCTCTCTGCTGGCACGTAACGATCAGGTTACCGAGAAGATCGGTCGCGACGTCTACCTGAAAATCTCCCAGCAACTAGAGCAAAAACTGAAGAACTTCGGGGTCTCAGGAACAGTGGTCGGCATCAGCCCAGGACCGGTGGTGACGACCTACGAATACGCACCGGCCCCCGGCATCAAGATCAACAAGATCGTCAGCCTCGCCGACGATCTTGCCCTTGGACTCAAGGCCCAGTCGGTCAGGGTGATCGGTTCGGTACCCGGTAAGTCCGCGCTCGGCATAGAGATTCCCAATGAGATCAGGCAGGTAGTCTTCATCCGGGACCTGCTCGCTTCGGAGCATTTTCGCAATCACCAGGCCAAGCTCGGCATCGTGCTCGGACTGGACGTGGTCGGCAATCCGGTCATCGCCGACCTGGCCCGGATGCCGCACCTGCTGATCGCCGGGGCCACCGGCGCCGGCAAGAGTGTGGCGATCAATGCGATTATCGCGTCGATCCTGTTCAATGCCACGCCCGATGAAGTCCGGTTTCTGATGATCGACCCGAAGCGTATCGAATTGTCGGGCTACGAGGGAATTCCACACCTGCTTCATCCGGTCGTGGTCGAACCGAAACTGGCCAGCCGTGCCCTGCTCTGGGCGGTTCGTGAAATGGAGCGCCGCTATCGTTTGCTCGAGGAGGCCCGGGTAAAGAGTTTTGATTCCTATAACAAGACGATGGCCGAAAAACTGCCCTATATCGTCATTTTTGTCGACGAGTTGGCGGATTTGATGATGGTGGCCTCCAAGGACGTGGAGACGGCGATCGCCCGGCTTGCCCAGATGGCGCGAGCCGCCGGTATTCACCTGATTCTGGCAACGCAGCGGCCGTCGGTTGATGTGTTGACCGGTCTGATCAAAGCGAACTTTCCGACGCGAATCGCCTTCAAGGTCTCCTCAAAAGTCGATTCCCGCACCATTATCGACACTTCCGGGGCGGAACATCTTCTCGGTATGGGCGATATGCTCTATATGCCGCCGGGTACGGCAATGATCCAGCGGGTCCATGGCGCCTATATCTCCGAGAAGGAGACCAGCGATCTAGTGATGTTTTTGAAACAGCAGGGAGGTGCCGTCTATGACGACTCGGTACTGGAACAGGTGGAGGAGAGCGATTCCCTGACATCATTAGGGAGCGAAGATGACTATGACGAGCGTTATGATGAGGCAGTTTCCTTTGTCTGCGAATCGGGACAGGCGTCGATTTCCATGGTCCAGCGCCGTCTGCGTATCGGTTACAATCGTGCCGCCCGGATCATCGAACGCATGGAAAAAGAGGGGATTGTCGGGCCGGCGGACGGCGCCAAGCCGCGGGAGGTTTTAGCCCGTCATTCCTATGATTAATCGGGGTTTGTGAGGAATTAATTTCCTTGACAATTACCAGGCAACACTTTATAAGAAAATTCTTGAGAAAATGAGTGAGCGTTCATTTTTTTTGACAGCGCTGCCGCACAAGCCGGCAGCTCCGCTGTCAGCGGTAATTTAACCGGCCGACCTACCGGAAGACTCTGTAGTCTTCGGTCGGTGGTCGGATTTTGTACAAAGCTGTAATCGAGTTTACTTCGGTTTAAGTGGGTCCTGTATGGACAGGGCCACAACAGTTAAAACAAACTGAGGAGGTAGTTTAATGCCAAGTTATGTAGATCCTTCCAAATGTGATGGCTGCAAAGGCGGTGACAAGACTGCATGCATGTACATCTGCCCCAACGACCTGATGGTACTCAACGTTGAGGAGATGAAGGCTTACAACCAAGAGCCGGATGCCTGCTGGGAATGTTACTCCTGTGTGAAGATCTGCCCGCAGGGTGCGGTCTTCGTCCGCGGTTACGACGACTTCGTACCGATGGGCGGCCAGGTTCATCCGATGCGTTCTTCCGATTCCATCATGTGGACCGTCAAGTTCCGCAATGGCAATTTGAAGCGCTTCAAATTCCCGATCCGCACCACGGCTGAGGGTGCTGCCAATGCGTACACGGGCGAGAAGGGAGCCAACCTCGACGACGAGATCCTGACCCTTGAGAAAGAACTGCCGACCCCGTGATCCGGTAGGCTTGTGAAACATCTTAAATCTTTTATTCAAAAGGAGATTTGAATATGGCATTACCAAACAAACCGAAAGGCGAGCTCAAGGCCACTGTGAACCCTGAAGTCGTCGAAATGGACGTCGATGCTCTGATCGTCGGCGGTGGTATGGCAGCATGCGGTACCGCTTTTGAGATCAAGAAATGGGCACCGGATGACATGAAGATCCTGCTGGTCGACAAGGCTGCACTCGAGCGTTCCGGCGCCGTTGCCCAGGGTCTGTCCGCAATCAACACCTACATCGGCGAAAACCCGATCAAAGACTACGTCAAGATGGTCCGCAACGACCTGATGGGCGTTATCCGTGAAGACCTTGTCTATGACTGCGGTCGTCACGTTGACGAGTCGGTCAAACTGTTCGAGGAGTGGGGACTGCCGGTCTGGAAGAAAGGCGCCGACGGCGAGAACCTGGACGGCGCCAAGCCGGCCAAGTCATTGCGCGAAGGTGGCACTCCGGTACGTACCGGTAAATGGCAGATCATGATCAACGGCGAGTCCTACAAGTGCATCGTCGCCGAGCCGGCCAAAACCGCCCTGGGTGACGACAATATCCTGGAGCGCGTGTTCATCGTCAAGCTGCTGCTCGACAAGAACAAGCCGAACCAGATTGCCGGCGCCGCCGGTTTCTCCGTTCGCGAGAACAAAGTATACGTCATCAAATGTAAAACCGCCGTTGTTGCCTGTGGTGGTGCCGTTAACATCTTCCGTCCGCGCTCCACCGGTGAAGGTAAAGGACGCGCCTGGTACCCGGTATGGAATGCCGGTTCCACCTACACCCTGGCAGCTCAGGTCGGCGCAACCCTGACCATGATGGAAAACCGCTTCACGCCGTCACGCTTCAAAGATGGCTACGGCCCTGTCGGTGCCTGGTTCCTGCTGTTCAAAGCCAAGGTATCCAACGGTCTGGGCGAGTTCTACGCCGGTGGCGAAGCCGCCAAGGCAGAACTGCACAAGTACCTGCCCTATGGCGACTCTCCGGTCACCCCGACCTGTCTGCGTAACCACCTGATGCTCAACGAGCTGAAAGAAGGCCGCGGACCGATCTACATGGCCACTGAGGTTGCTCTCAACGCCTTCCTGGAAGAGCGTCGTGCCTCCGGTATGGACGAGAAAGAGCTGAAGAAGTTCTGGAAACACCTCGAGTCCGAGGCATGGGAAGACTTCCTTGACATGTCCGTCGGCCAGGCCGGTCTCTGGGCCGGTATGAACGTCGAGCCGGAGAAAGTCGGTTCCGAGATCATGCCGACTGAACCGTACATGCTCGGTTCTCACTCCGGTTGCTGCGGTATCTGGACCTCCGGCCCGAACGAAGACTGGGTACCGGATGTACAGAACGAATCCCGCGTCCACAAGTACAAGTGGGGCTACAACCGCATGACCACCGTTGACGGCCTGTTCACTGCCGGTGACGGTGTTGGCGCCTCCGGTCACAAATTCTCCTCCGGCTCGCATGCCGAGGGTCGCATCGTTGCCAAGCAGATGGTCAAATTCTGTCGCGACAACGCCGACTTCAAGCCTGAGCTGAAGCAGACGGCCCAGGAAATCGCCGATGAGATCTACGCACCGGTCAAGCGTTATCACGAGTTTGTTGGTGTTTCTACCGCTGAGGATGTCAACCCCAACTACTGCAAACCGGCCGGTCTGATGATGCGCCTGATGAAGGCCACCGACGAGTACGGCGGCGGCGTTGCCACCTACTACATGACCTCCGGCAAACTGCTCAACATCTGCCTCGACCTGCTCCAGCTGCTCCGTGAGGATGCCGAGAAGATGGCCGCCGGCGATCTCCATGAACTGCTCCGCTGCTGGGAGAACTACCACCGCATCTGGTGCGTCGAGACCCACATCCGGCACATGGAATTCCGGAAAGAGTCCCGTTACCCAGGGTTCTACTATCGTTCCGATTACCCGGTTATCGATGACGAGAACTGGCGTTGCTTCGTCAACTCAACCTTCAATCCGGAAACCAAGGAATGGAAGTGCGAGAAGGTCGAATGTTTAAGCATCGTCGAGACCGATCCGTGGCTCTAATTTATGGGATGACACGTAGATCAGCATGATGTAAAAAAAAATCTCCAGGGGCTTCTGGCTCCTGGAGATTTTTTCTATGGAATCAGCGCGTTTTCAATGGGGAAAGGTGCAGTCCCCGGTGCGGTTTTCCCGAGTGAAAAAGCGCAGCAGTGCGTTCGCGTCTTTATTGACTAATTGATACCGTGGTGCCGGGATCGATGATCTTGGGCTGGGTATCGACGGTTCATTTTTACAAGCGTAACCATGGAGGAAAGTATGACTGACGAGCAAGGCACCTCCGGTGCAATTTTGGTCGTGGGCGGAGGGATCAGTGGGTTGACTACCGCACTTGAGGCCGCCGAGGTCGGGAACGATGTGTTTATCATCGACAAAAACCCGTATTTCGGTGGACGAGTGGCGCAGCTCAACGAGTATTTCCCGAAGATGTGTCCACCGAGTTGTGGTCTTGAAATCAATTTCAAGCGGATCAAGAACAATCGGAAAATTCGAACGTACACGATGGCCAGTGTCCAATCGGTCAGCGGCGGGCCTGGTAACTACGAAGTGACCATCGGTATCGAACCACGTTATGTTAACAGCAACTGCACGGCGTGTGGAGATTGTGCCGCCGCCTGTCCAGACGAGATCGACAACCCGTTCAATTTTGGCATGGACAAATGCAAAGCCGCTTTCCTGCCGCATGAGATGGCATTTCCGCGGCGCTATGTGATCGACAAGAGCGCCCTGTCTACCGCCGGCGCGGAAGCGGTAAAGGATTCCTGCAAATACAACGCAGTCGACCTGGACATGAAACCGACGACGATCACCCTCAACGTCGCCTCGATTGTCTGGGCCACCGGTTGGAATCCATATGACCCGTTGAAAATCGACAACCTCAGTTACGGCAAATCCCCGGCCATCGTTACCAATATGATGATCGAGCGGATGGCGGCGCCGAGCGGTCCGACCGGCGGCAAGATCGTCGTGCCCGGCAGCGGTAAGGAGCCGGAGTCGATCGCCTTTGTCCAGTGTGCCGGTTCACGAGACGAAAACCACCTGGAATACTGTTCTTATATCTGTTGCATGGCCACGTTCAAACAGATGAATTATATCCGGGAACAGTATCCGGAAGCAAAGATCTACGTGTTCTACATTGATCTGCGGACACCCGGTAAGTACGAAAAATTCCGCGATAAACTGATGTCTGACCCGAATGCTTCCTTTATCAAAGGAAAGGTCGCCGATATCGTCGTCGAGGCGGACGGGGTTACCGTGATTGCGGAAAATGCAGTCACCGGTGACAAAACGCACCAGAAAGTCGATATGGCCGTCCTGGCAACCGGCATGCAACCGTCCCTTCAGGAAGGTGGCGTACCGGCCGGTGTGACCCTTGATGACAACGGTTTTGTCATTTCCGATTACGACAAGGGCATAATCGGCACCGGTTGTGCGAAAAAAGCTGCGGATGTCGTCACCTGCACGCAATCATCCACGGCTGCCGCTTTGAAGGCAATTCAGGTTTCCAGGAGGTAGTTGACAATGGATAAAAAATATTGCGCCTATTTGTGTTCCGGTTGCAGCATCGGTGATGTGCTCGACATGGATGGACTCAGCGAGGTCGTCAGTGGCGAGATGGCCATTGAGTGTAAAACCAGTGGTTGTCTCTGCAGTCCGGAAGGACGTGCCCTGATTGAGAAAGATATTGCCGATGACGGCGTCAACGCGGTGGTGATTGGTGCCTGTTCACCCCGGGTTATGCAGAAGGAATTCGACTTCGGTGACGACAAGATCGTTATTCGCGCAAACCTGCGCGAGCAGGTGGCGTGGACGGCACAGCGACCGGCGGAAGGTGAAGAGCCGCATGCCGAGGCCGCTGCCTTTCTCCAGGAAACAGGTGCCGATTATCTGCGCATGGCGTGTGCCCGGGTCAAGAAGACTGAGCTTGCCACACCGTTCCAGCTTGAGAACATGAGCCGCAAGATTCTCGTCATGGGCGGCGGTATCGCTGGCTTGACGGCGGCCAAAGAAGCGAGCGCTGCCGGTTACGAGGTCACCCTGGTCGAAAAGTCCGATCAACTTGGCGGGCAGGCCGCCAATTGGCGAAAATCTTTTCCGACCAAAGCACCGTGGACGGACCTGGAAGACAATCCGGTCGAAGCACTGATCGCCGCGGTCAAAAATGATGCCAAAATCACCGTCAAGACCGGTACTGAGGTCGCCCGTATCGCCGGTGCCCCTGGAGATTTCAAGGTGTCACTGAAACCCACCGGCATCAAGACCGATTGGGATGCTCCTTGGAAGGTAACGGTCGACGAGCGGGAGAAGATCGAGAAAGGGGAGATGGAAGACCCCAACAGCGGATTGCAGAATTACATGGCTGTTGATTCGGATGCTGAAATTCATGGCGCCGTTGTTCTGGCCACCGGTTGGATTCCGGCCGATGTATCCGAGTACGAGCATCTCGGATACGGCACTCTGGCTAACGTGGTTACCAACGTCGAATTCGAGAAACGTGCCAAAGAGGGCACGGTACCTGCCAATGTCGTCTTTATCCAAAGTCCCGGCGGCAAGGATAACGACAATGATTTTCCGTATTGTAATTCGGTCACTTCGATGGTCGCCCTGAAACAGGCCCAGTACGTCTGCCAGGACAATCCTGAAGGAAGGGCGTATATCCTCTACCAGCACATGCGCACCCCGGGCAGTCAGGAATTGTACTACAAGGCCGCCCAGATGACTGACGGTATCTTCATGACCAAAGCGGCGGTGACCAAGGTTGAGGAGAGCGGCGGCAAACTTCGAGTAACGGCCGAAGACACCCTGCTCGGCGAAGACCTCGAACTTGATGCCGACATGGTCGTCCTGGCAGCCGGCATGGTGCCCACCACCAAGGACAAGGCGACCGTCAATCTCGCCTATCGTCAGGGACCCGGTTTTTCCGACCTCGGTCTGTTCGACGGTTATGCCGATTCCCATTTCATCTGCTTTCCCTACGAGACGCGGCGGACCGGCGTCTATACCTGCGGCGGTGTCCGTAAGGCGGAGACCATTGACGAGACCATCGATGATGCCACCGGTGCCGCTCTGAAAGCGATTCAATGTCTGGAATCGACCGATCGCGGCGTGTCGGTGCATCCCCGCTCCGGCGACACCACCTACCCTGAATTTTTCATGCAACGCTGCACCCAGTGCAAACGCTGTACTGAAGAGTGCCCCTTCGGTGCACTTGATGATGACGCCAAGGGAACGCCGCTGCCGAACAACACCCGGTGTCGTCGTTGCGGTACCTGCATGGGCGCCTGTCCGGAACGGATCATCGGCTTCAAGGATTACAATATCGATATGATCGGTTCGATGATCAAAGCCGTTGAAGTCCCGGAAGACGACGAAGACCGGCTGCGCATCGTGGTCTTTGTCTGCGAGAATGATGCTTATCCGGCTATCGACATGGCCGGTATGAAGAGAAACGGCATCAACCACATGATTCGTTTTATCCCGGTTCGTTGCCTCGGTTCCGTCAACATGGCCTGGATTCGTGACGCGTTGTCGGCCGGTATGGACGGCGCGATGCTGCTCGGCTGCACCTATGGCGACGATTATCAGTGCCATTTTGTCAAAGGGTCGGAAATCGCCAATAAACGGATGGAAAATATCGGTGAGACGCTGTCCACCCTCGGCCTTGAGTCGGAACGGTGTGCTGCGGTTCAAGTGGCCATCACCGATTACGACAAGATTCCGCAAATCGTCAATGATTTCGTCGATGAAATTGTGGAAATGGGTCCGAATCCGTTTAAAGGCTTCTAACCTGTTTTTTATCACGCCGCTCCGCCCGGGATCTCGGCGGAGCGGTATGAACTTACCGAGCCGGCTCTACGGCCCATGCTGATAAGATAACAGGAGGCAAACAATGAATGTTCAACCTGATTTAACGTTTATAAAGTACTTGAAGGGTGCCGGCGGCGACACGTTGAAAAAATGCTATCAATGTGCCACGTGCTCGGTCCGGTGCCCACTTTCCACCGACGAGAAGCCGTTTCCCCGTAAGGAGATGATCTGGTCACAGTGGGGGATGAAGGATAAATTGCTCGCCGACCCCGATGTCTTTCTCTGTCATCAGTGCGGTGACTGCACCACCTATTGTCCGCGCGGCGCCAAGCCGGGGGAGGTGCTTGGGGCGATCCGCGCCTATGCCTACACCCACTTCGGTTGGCCGTCAGGTCTGGCCAAGCTGGCGTCGTCGGCAAAAGGCCTGCCGATGTTGATCGGTATCCCGGTGGTGGTCATCTTTGTTATGTGGCTGATTTCAGGTGGCATGCATATTCCGAATAAGGAGCATTTTGCCGATCATGGGTACCAGCAGTTTTTCGGTACCTGGGATTTTAAATGGTATGCAAAAAACATCTTCTTCATTGTATTGATCATGGTACCGTCACTGGGTCTGGCCATTGTTTCCCTCTATATGGGGCTAACCCGGCTCTGGAAGCAGATGAAGAACAATGCCGACATCAGCGGCAATTACCGCCCGTCGGTCCCGCAATTTGTCGGCCAGTTCCTCTGGCCCTCCATCGTCGAGATCCTCACTCACAAGCGCTTTAAGGAATGCGGTACCAATCACGATCGGACTAGGGGACATCTGCCGTTGATGCTCGCTTTCATCGGATTGTTTATCGTTACCTGCTGGTCGTTGCTGAAAAATGATATTCTTGGATTGTTCTGGCCGTCGTTGCACGGACCGCTGCCACTGTACGATCCGTTCAAGATCCTCGCCAACGTATCGGCGATTGCGCTGCTGTTCGGGATCTACGTCCTCTGGAGCAATCGATCCAAGGCCGAAAGTGAAGGAACGTCCAGCAAGACCTTTTATGATTGGTTCCTGATTTGGATGATCATGGCGGTTGGCGTCACCGGCTTCGGGGCCCAGATTATTCGCTGGATCAACATCCCGTCACTCGGCTACTTCGTTTATTTCCTGCATCTCGTCTCGGTTATGATGCTCTTCCTCTACCTGCCGTATACCAAGTTCGCCCATATCGCTTATCGCACAACGGCCATGGCTTTCGAGAAATTCCGGTCAAGTGCGTTCGGCAAACCGGTCATCGAACAATAGACATCAGCACACAACAGAACCAAGCCGTACATCACGAGGCCGTTCCCTGAGGGAACGGCCTCGCCGGCTTTTTGGGTCTTTGCGTGACGATACGGTCAAGCCGAGCGGCGCCCCTGGAGAAAAAAAGGTATTGCATCTCCAAACTCTAGTGGGTATATTAGTCAGCTTTGTAAGCTGGCGTAGCTCAATTGGCAGAGCAGCTGATTTGTAATCAGCAGGTTGCGGGTTCAAGTCCCATCGCCAGCTCCAGGACGAAATTACTTTACAATGCAGTGTTAAGCGGATAAAGATGGTTGCCCCATCTTGCGGCTTCATGGAGGGGTTCCCGAGCGGCCAAAGGGAACAGACTGTAAATCTGTCGGCGAAGCCTTCGGAGGTTCGAATCCTCCCCCCTCCACCATCCGCATATCCTGCTTGATGTGCAGGCGGGAATAGCTCAATTGGTAGAGCATCAGCCTTCCAAGCTGAGGGTTGCGAGTTCGAGTCTCGTTTCCCGCTCCATGTTGGTTGGCGTTAGCACTGCTCACGTAGCTCAGGTGGTAGAGCGCATCCTTGGTAAGGATGAGGTCACCGGTTCGAATCCGGTCGTGAGCTCCAGGGACAGGACGACGTACCGGGTAAAACTTCAATGACCTGAGGAGACAGGAACATGTCAAAAGAGAAATTTGAACGGACAAAGCCTCACGTCAATGTAGGGACGATCGGGCATATCGATCACGGCAAGACGACATTGACGGCAGCGATCACGCGCGTATTGTCTTTAAAAGGTCAGGCAAAGTTCACTGACTTTGGCGAGATAGACAAGGCACCGGAGGAGAAGGAGCGCGGCATTACCATTGCGACGGCGCATGTGGAGTACGAGAGTGCCAACCGTCACTATGCGCATGTGGATTGCCCCGGTCACGCCGACTATATCAAGAACATGATTACCGGTGCGGCGCAGATGGACGGTGCCATCCTGGTTGTCGCGGCGACGGACGGAGCGATGCCGCAGACTCGTGAGCACATCCTGCTGGCACGTCAGGTCGGTGTTCCGGCGATGGTCGTCTTTCTCAACAAATGCGACATGGTCGACGACGAAGAGCTGATCGAGCTGGTGGAGATGGAGCTGCGGGAGCTGCTCGACAAGTACGAGTTCCCGGGCGACGACATTCCGTTCGTCCGCGGTTCGGCCTTGCTGGCGCTGGAGAATCCGGATGACGAAGAGAAGGCGAAGTGCATCTGGGAGCTGATCGAAGCGGTCGACTCCTATATTCCTGAGCCGGAGCGTGATATCGACCAGCCGTTTCTGATGCCGGTTGAGGATGTGTTCTCGATCTCCGGTCGCGGAACGGTAGCGACGGGCCGTGTCGAGCGGGGCGTCATCAAAGTCGGTGAGGAAGTTGAGGTTGTCGGTATCCGCAAGACGCAGAAGACGGTCGTGACGGGCGTCGAGATGTTCCGCAAGCTGCTCGATCAGGGCCAGGCGGGCGACAATATCGGTGCGCTGCTGCGCGGCGTGAAGCGTGACGAGATTGAGCGCGGCCAGGTGTTGGCGAAGCCGGGCTCGATTACCCCGCACACCAAGTTCAAGGCGGAGTGCTATATCTTGAGCAAGGATGAGGGTGGTCGCCACACGCCGTTTTTCAACGGATACCGGCCGCAGTTTTATTTCCGGACGACCGACGTGACGGGAGTAGTGACGTTGTCCGAG
>NZ_FQXS01000035.1 GCF_900130015.1 Desulfofustis glycolicus DSM 9705
ATCGCCTCCTTTTTCTTTTTCAGAAAAAACAGAACGTTAATGACCTCAGTATATCATTTATGGGGTCTGAATTTTGTTACGTATAGACAGGAATAAGGTGAAGCCGCCCAAGCTTAAGGGTAGCCTTACCATCATAGTAGTAGTGTTAACCCGTTAACATTACATAAAATGCAGACCTTCGACGTGGGTATCGTTACAAATTTACCGGGAACTCAGGTTTTAAGTGCTCTAACTGCGGCAAATTCTAAATAGCAATACAAGCTGAAGAAATGCTTAAAGCCGCACCAACCACTTGGAAAGAAAATGCATCAAAAACATCAAAGTAATTGCCGCGCCCGAGCGTGCTGAAGGCGGTGACGGTGGTGCCATCCACCAAGCTCGCCCTGCCTGAAACCATGCCGGCATACGGGTCGCCTGGAGCTGGCGGGAAAGCACTCAAAGCCCTGACTCCCGGTTCCACAGGTCGACGGCATTCCCGATCCAGTCACCTACCACGCTGCGACTGGAAGATCCGATCACCACCACTCCGGGCTTTTCCTGCAAAACGGCTGCGGCCTCGCCGTCGCAGCGATCCAGGCGGACGCGGAAGACGGCATGCAACGGCACAGTGAGGCCTTGTGCGTCGACGCTGGCAGGCAAGGGGCCGCCATGCGGACTGCCAAGAAATGCATGCTCCAAGTGCGGCAGTGCCACGCGGTCCAGAGAACCCACCTGACAATTCACCGCTGAAAACCGCCAATCCTCAGGCACGAAGCGGGCCGTGTCCCCCACCTGTATCTGAGGCATGTCCTCATTGACGACATAGGCGTCGATCCGGGTGGGGCCGTCAGCCACCACCTGCACCAGGGGCTCCCCCTGACGTACCCACACACCTGGCTGAAGACCCGGGGCAACCCTCGTAACGCGCCCACTGATACCCGACCTGACCTCAAGCTGGTCACGCAGCGCCATCTGACCTGTCAGTTCCGCCTTTGCCGCTGCCCACTGCTCCCGCAATGCAGGTCCAAGTCCCAGCAGATCGGCATTCAATGGCTGCTGCGCAAGCTTCCATTGCATCGACCGCTCCCGGACGCTGGCCGCAGCCAGGCGCTGCTCAAGATCCGGGGATGTCAGGCCAATCACAGTCTGTCCTTGGCTCACCGAATGGCCATGCCGCGTGTCCAGCTGCTTGATCTGGGCAGCCATCGGCGCGAACAACCACTGGGATTGTTCTGCGCTCAGAACGGCCGGAGCTTGAACCCCTCTCGGCCATGGCACGCACAGCGCCAGCACCCCCAACAACAGCCCCGCGGTGCTGAGGATGGATGCTCCCGTCCAGCGATGGTTTGATCGCCCCTGCCACCATAGACTGAGTTCCCGGCTGACGGGCATCACCACAAACCAGCTCAGCTCCACGGCCAGCAGCAGCAGGCCCAGCGCCTTGAAGAAAAGGTGGTAGACAAGAAAGGCAATGCCCAAAAACAGCACCAGGCGGTAGATCCAGGTCAGGTAGGCGAAAACAATGAGGAGTCCTGTCGCTCGCCGGCTCAACTCCTCTGGCGCCGGATCGCTCCACCCCAGCAACACCCGCCGCAGTTTCCAGCGTCCCAGCGCGAATGCACGCTCGTGGAGGTTGGAAATCCCTGCCGCATCTGACAGCAGGTAGTAGCCATCAAACCTCATGAATGGACTCAGGTTGACCACGAGTGTCAGTACCCAGGTCGTGGTTGCAAGCATGAATGCGCCGGCACGCGCAGGTCCATCAGGCAGCCACATCCATGCCCATGTGGCCACCACAGCGAGCATCAACTCGGTGGCCATACCCGCTGCGGCGATCTGCATCCGCGCTTTGCGAGACGGCAGCTTCCAGGCATCGGTCGTGTCGGTATAGAGCACCGGCATCATGACCATGAAGGCCACTCCCATTTGCGGCACCCGACAGCCGTGCCGATGGGCAGCGAGCGCGTGACCCATTTCGTGAGCGACCTTGGCAAACCCCAATGAAACCACTATGCCCAGCACAGAAGTCCAGCCCGCGTACGCAACGAAAGTGCCCACAAAGGCGTCCCATTGAAACGACACGCCAACGAGTGCCGCAAGGCCCAGGAAGACCAGCAGCTTCCAGAACATGGGGTGGAAGCACCACGTCATCCTGGGTGACAACCAGTTCAGCAGTGAAGTGGGTCGAAACAGAGGCACCCTGAAAAAGAGGTAGTGCTTGAGCACCCAGGACAGCTTACCCATGCGGTGCATGGAGCCTGCCCGCTGCAAACGTGCGGTGTGCTCGGGTCCATGTTGGTCCAGGAGAAAGTTCTGTTCCAGGAACCTCCAGAGTTCCTCGATGTCCTCCGTTCCGATGTGCAGCGTTGTCCGCGTGCAGACGTCAGCCACAATCGCCTTCGACTCCCGCATGGACCAACGAGAAAGAATTTCAAAGGCGGGCCAGCTGATCTCGAAAAACCGGTGGGCGACCGGATCGTGCAACACCCAGGAAGGCGCACCACCGGTATCCGGCGGTCCTGCGTGAAGCTGCAAGTCCTGCCTCAAGGGGGGCAAGCTTGCCGGCGCGGTGGGCACCATGGGTCAGATTCCCAGCGTCTGGCGCAAAACCGTCAACGGGCGCCGCAGTGCAAAGAATGACAGGGGTACCCAGTCGCCACGGATGCGAGCAGAACCCGTCGTACCAATCCGGGGAAGCGGCTGATCCGGGTCGAAGTTTGCCTGTATTTGGTAGCTCCAAAGCCCCTCACGATCGAGTTCCGCGCTGTAGGCGACCTGCTTGACCGTGGCTCCATAGGACGACAGTGGACTGGCATTCGGGTACAGCGTGACGACCGTGCCTTCGGTGATGTCGAATCGTTCGCCCACAGGAAGTCGCACGACCAGTTCAATCCTGGCAGGATCTGCGAGCAACAGGATTCGCTCCCCCTGCACCACTGTACGCCCCAGCCACTGATCGGCACCTGAAAACACCACGACACCTGCACGCGGGGCACGGATTTGAACACGACCCAGTTGCTCTGTGAGGAAGTCGAATTCAATCGACTTCTCTTCCAGCACGCCCCGACGAAGGGCCATCTCAAGGCGCCCCCTGTCATCGGTCACCGAGAGCTGAGCCGACTGCCGAAACTCCTCTCGCGCCGCATCCAGTACCTTGCGTGCCACCTCATGGCGCGCCTTGAGGGCGGATTCGTCCAGCGTCAGCAGGGCTGCGCCGGCCTCCACTGTCTGGTTGGGCTTGACCAGCAGCCGGTCGATCACGCCATCCATTGGAGCCCGCACAAAATAGGGGTCGTCTGGCCGAACTTCGGCTGAAAGGATCACGCTCTGGCGGATCGGGATGAACATGAACACCAGGACGGCGCCCCAGACCCACCGCCGATAGTGCTGCCACCACCACCTCGTGCCGCCAGTCTTCCCGCGACGTCTATGCAGCTTGTTGGCGAGCGCTAGGCCGTAGTGTGTCCCGAGCTCCTGCACCACGGCCAGTTCATGCGGTTGCCAGGGGGCCGCTCGCGCCAACAGCCAGCCACCGAGCTGCTCCCCGTCAACGGCAAGCAAGGGCACCCACATCACATGGGGCGGTAACCACTGCGCCCAGTCCTGAGACAGATCGGGATGATCCTGTGAATGTATCAGGCGGGGCTGTTTCGATACCTCGGACGCCGGCTCACTCAAGCGGTGGCACAGACCGGAAACCCAGTGTGAAAACGGCGAATTCGGATCTGGTCGGGGTTGGCCGGACACAGCAGAAAGCCTGGCTGTGTCGGTGAATGCGCCCGCCTGACGCCAGAAAACAGCCAACTGGTACTCAAGCACCTGTCGGCTCTCGTTGACCATGACGAAGCCGAGCGTTTCCAGATCGGATGCCCCTGCGGCACGGCGAACCAGCTGAAGAATTTCCGCCAGCACTCGGCTGGCATCCACCGTGGAACTCACCGCACGCCGGGGAAGGTGGCCCAACCGCTCATGCCAGGCAGCAACCCGGCACTCGATCCCGTGACGACGGCAACCAGTGCGACCGACTGGCTGATGGGGTCAATACGTGCGCCGATGCGCGTCACCTTCGCTTCGACGGTCTTGTCCAGATCTTCCAGTCGAATCTGAAAAAGTGCGCCGGCCTTGAGCCACGAAAGCCAGCGGGACGGAACGATCAGACGCACCTCGATGGCGCTCGTGTCCACCAGGGAAAGCAACGGCGTACCGGCGTTGACAAATTGATGATCCGATGCCATTCGCTGAACCACCCGCCCGGAGAACGGCGCGACTATCTGACATTTGGCCAACGTGCTCTGGACCATTCGCACATCGGCTGCCGTTTCGCGCGCCTTGGCCTCGGCCTGGTCGGCTTCAAGCTTGCCCACTGAGTTCAGTTCTGCCAGACGCTGCACGGTCTCCAAATGGTGCCTAGCGCCGTCCCGGGTGGCCCTGGTCTTTTCGAGCTGTGCTTCAAGCGTTCGGCAGTCAAAAGACACCAGGGGCGCTCCCGAACGAAAAGCGTCGCCATCGCGCACGAAAATGCGCTCGATTCGGGCAGCCACCTCGCTGGAGACAACCAGATCATTCAGGGCCGTCAGCTGAACCCTGATGCGCCCGTCCTGATCGGTTCCAGCCTCCGACTGCGCCAACAGAGCCGGTGCCTGAGTCAGAAGGCAGCCGCCCACCAGTAAACTGGTCATCCATCGCCGCCGAAAAACCGCTGCCACCATCAGGGACCGCCCCCCAGCTGCCGAACCCACCTGGCATCGGTCTCATGGAGGCTCTCTCTAAGCCCTGCAAGGTCGCGGCGTTCCACCTCGGCAGGCAAAGGATCCCAGCCGATGGTGGCCAGCAACTGACCATAGGCTACCTGCAATGAGGCATAGCTGTGGTGGTCCCGCAGCTCGGCGACCAGCGCACTGGCGGCCGCCCGGACCTCCTGCAGACGGCTCTGCATGTCGGTACGCGTGGCATTTCTGGTCTGCTCCAGGATCTGCTGTTCAATCTGGTTGAGTTCCTGGGCCAGTTCGTGCTGACCCAGTCGACCGCGGTAGTCCCGGTACGCCACATGACTCTGGGTGAGCACGGCCATGGACAGCGCCATGTGCTGGTGGTGAGCCAGCTCTTCCTGTGCCTTTGCCGCGCCCATGATGGCGGGCGCATTGAGCACATTCAGTAGATTCCAGCTCACGCGCAGGCCAGCGTCACGCCAACTCTTGTTCACCAGGAAATCGTTGCTGTCGTAGTGGGTGCCAACCGAAAACTCGATGCCAGGCATCAGGCGCGCCATCGCCTTGCGCGTTTCCAGCACACCGATGCGTTCGTTGTAGCGCGCCTCCATCAGTTCGGGGCGGTTCAGCAGCGCGGCCTCTTCCACCTGCTCCAGGGACATGGTGAGCCGATGAATCTGTCTGTTCTCTGGCACCACCACCTCGAATGACACCCCTGGCTCCATGTTCATCAGCGAGGCCAGCCGGGGACGGGCCTGCGACAACTCGTCGTTGACCGACTCCAACTGGCGGATGATTTCAAGCAGCTGACGCTGGTACCCCAGTGTCTCCATGGGCGAAACAAGACGCTCCGCCTGAACCTTGCGGGAATCGGCCAGCGCCTTGCGCGCATCCGAGATGATCCCCTGAAGGGGCTTCTCCATCATCTGCGCACCTACCATCTGCCAGTAGGCCTGACGCACCTGCTGCATCACCTGGTGCACTGTCTTGCGACGCCGCTCCTGGGCGACCAGCAGGCGATCCGCATTTTGCCGAGACTGGTAGTAGCTCACGCCAAGGTCGAGCACGTTCCACGACAGTCCAAGATCTACCACCGATCGCTGCCTCTCCGAAGAGATCGATGGCACAAGCGACTGCTCTCCCGTGGCATAGTCCTCGGAGGACGAGGCCAGATCGTTGTTGCGCGAGGTATACCCGGCCGCCATAGTCAACCTGGGCAACAGATCGACCCGCGACAGATCGAATTGACGCATGGCCAGCGCCTCTTCCATCAGCTTAACACGGGAGTCGAGGTTATACTTCAGCGCTCTGGCCAGGGCCTCCTCCAGTGAGACCGGTCCGCTCAGTGGCTCCTGATGCTGTACCAGTGCCAGACGTTGTTCAGGCAGCGCTTTCTGGCGCTCGTCCATCGATATGGGCATCGTGCTGGTCGTACAACCAGCCAACATGATGAGTGAACATGCTGCCGCAAGTGGACGCAAAAAAAGACACCAGTCTGTCATGAATCGATCCTTGTATGTGAAATTCAAAATGAAACGCGTTGCGGCATCCAACCTCAGGCTGGCGAAACCGGCGTCCGAAGCGCAGTCACCAACGCATGTGCCTGAGATTCCAGGGCACCCCTGCCATGCGAAGCCCACTGTGAATGCAACGACAACCACTGCGCGGAAGGCAATGGATGGGCTGATTCCTGCCCGGCATCGCCGCGTTGGTCCGCGCGACCGGCCTGGACCTCAAACTCCAGCATCAGGGTTCTGCGCTCGCCCTGCGCATCCTGAACACTGAGTTCCAGCCGCAGCGTGCCGCTGAAGCCGACCGGAGGCACACCGGAGAACTTGCCGGTCACGGGGTCAAACCGAAGCCACGCCGGAAGCGGGCTGCCATCAACCTGCCGGACCTCGATCAGCATCGAGAATTGGCGCAACAGGTCATCACCCATCAGCGCACCCAGTGGGACGGTGTATTCGAAAGGCTGCCCGGAGCGCAGCAAGACCGCGTCCTGCCCGCCCATCACCGGTATGCCCATGGAAGCGGCACCTGCGAGGTCAGTCGCCTGAAAAGGCACCGACCAGGGCTGGTCGTCACGGTCCCATCCTGCGCCTGACATCTCGTCAAGATTCATGGGCCCAAGCACCGCCGAGATTCCTACAGGCATCAACCCTGACAGCGATGATGCCGTGGCACCGCTGCTCCCCGCCCAGGCGTTGAGTGACCCGGACACGATCAACGGAGTCGGCGCAAAAGCAGGCAGGGTAAACCCACCACCCACCGGTAAAGGTGTCATGGGTAAAGGCTGTGACGCGGAAGGGATGGACGGGCGCGTGGGCACCGGGCCCACTGGAGCAGGCGTGGGCACCGGGCTCACTGGAGCAGGCGTGGGCAGCGCAGGATCCGGGGCGGGCACAGGGGCAGGTTCGGACGCGGCGGCAACCAGCACCCCACTGGTTGAACCGACGCCATTGAGTGCGGTTTGCGCCGAGTTGCCCACAGCGTCGAGCAAGGTGCCGCCATTGGGCTCGATGCTGCTGGCCAAGGTGATGCCGTTGTCATCCTGTAGTCCGTTGGTCACCGTGAGACGGAACAACAGTGCCGTGCTGCCGGACCCGGAAACATACTCGGCGTACACCGTGCCACCTGTGTCGAGCGTGACCGCGACACGGGGCGTGCCCCCACTGGTGTCGACCACCACCGTCTCGCTGAAGTTGACGGTGAAGTCGAGGTTCTGCCCGGCCCCGTAGGTGCCGTTGGCCGGCACGGTGACCGATGCGACCGACGGCGGCAGGCCGTCGATGATGTAGTTGTTGGAGTCTGTCGTGCCAGTACCTGTGTTGCCGGCGGCATCCGCCACGCCGGTGTTGTCCAGTGTGATCAGGTTGCTGGTGTCGGCGATGCCGGCGGTCGGGGTCAGCGTAGCGGTCCAGGTGATGCCGCCATCCGAACTCGACAGGCCGCTCAGTGCACCGTTGGCCACCGCGAAATCGCCTAGGGCGAGACCGCTCACCGCTTCATTGAAGGTAATAGTTACAGTGGAGGTTTCTCCGACGGCCAACGCGGTATCGGCCACCACAATGGTGGCCGTGGGGCGCAGGGTGTCGATAGCGTAGTTGTTGGAGTCGGTGGTGCCCGTGCCGGTGTTGCCTGCAGCATCCGCCACGCCGGTGTTGTCCAGGCTGATCAGGTTGCTGGTGTCGGTGGTGCCGGCGGTTGGCGTCAGCGTAGCCGTCCAGGTGATGCCGCCATCACCGGTGCTCAATCCACTCAATACGCCGTTCGCCACTGTGAAGTCGGCGATGGCGAGGCCGGTGACGGCTTCGTTGAAAGTGATGGTGACGGTACTGGTTTCACCGACAGCAAGTGCAGTGTCGGAGACGACGATGCTGGCGGTCGGGCGCACGCCATCAATGACGATGTCCTGATTGGCGCCAAGAGAACCGGCAGCTCCCGGTGTGGGTAGCGTGAGGTTGGCGTCAATGAAGCTACCACTCTGAATGGTGTCGCCATTGGCGGCCAGAGCAGTGGTGTTGGTGTAATCAAGATCCGCCGCAGTGTCGCCGGCCTGCACTGTATAGCTGAAGTACAGGGTAGCGCTGCCGCTACCGGCGAGGTAGCTGAGCACGCGATCCGTCGTGCCAGTTTCCAGCGTCAACTGGAGGGTGCCGGTACTCAGGAAGACGGCTTCGCTGAAGTTAACCACCACGGTGACTGTGTCACCAATTTTGTACGTGCCATCGGCCGATATCGAGGACACCGAGGTAACCGTCGGGTTGTTCGGCGCGGTCAGGGTGAAGTCGTTGCCGGTGCCGCCGACGTAACTGGCGGTGAGTTGGGTTGAATTGCCGCCTGCAGCGAAGCTGGCGCCTTCCGCGATGCCAGTGAAGGCGCCTGTGACAGCATCGGTCGCGTCGTTGACGATAATGGTGTAGCTGTCGCCACTGCCCGGCGTGTATCCGTGTGTTACGGACAGAGTGGCGCCACTGACATCGACCGCGCCGTTGACGATCACCTGGTCGTATTGGGTGCCGGCGCTGGTGCCGTTGATTTCCACAGCCAGAGTACTGCCTGAGGCCATGGTCAGGTCGCCGTTAAGGGCCAAGGCGCCCGCCCCGCTGTTACCCGGCGAAAGCGTGCCGCCACTGTTGACTGTGACGTTGCTGGAGACGCTGCCGATGCCGCCCAGGGTCGCGGCCGATGCGACGGTTATGTTCGATGTGGCAGACAAGGTGCCATTGACCAGCAGGGTGCCCGCATTGACGTTGGTGGTGCCCGAATAAGTGTTGCTGGCGGATAGCGTCAGCGTGCCCGCGCCCGCCTTGGTGAGCGAACCGGCGCCCGCCAGCGCACTGGCGATGGTGACCGCGCCGGTGGAGTTGCTGAAATTCAGGGTGGTGCCGTCCCCCAGGGTGATGTTGCTGCCCGTAAAAATCAGGTCGTTGGCGGCATCGCCATTGATGGTCAGGCTCTCGTTGATCGCCAGCGCACCGGCCAGGGTCATCGAGTTGTTGAAACCGTTGCTGAAGACCAGGGTCTGGCTACCGGTGGCATCCGCGGCAGCAATCGCCACCGCCTCGCTAAAGCTCACCCCGTTGCTTACGTTGATGGTGGCCGTGTCGGTGGTGTTGGTGACGTAGATGGTGTCGCTGGTCACATTGACATTGGCGACAGGGCCGGCAACGGTGCCGTCATGCAAGGTGAAGCGGATCGATGCATCACCGGCGGGTGTATTGTTCTGGTAGGTGATGTGACGGGCGACGTCATTGACCAGCGCAGTCGTCGCGGTGGTGTCGCTGCTGGAGAAGTTAACGGTCAGCACACCTCCAGTATTGGCAAAGGATGCGAAAGTCTGTCCGCCCGACTGCAGGTTGGCGCCACTTACAGTGAACAGCGCCCCCGAGGTGTTAAAGCCAAACGTGTCTGCTCCAACTGCTGTATTGCGCTGCACGGTCAGACTTGCACCGCTCCAGTCGCCATTGCCGCCATTGAGCGCCCCCAGTTCGGCATCGGTCACGGATGCGTTGCCACCACTGTCAAGGGTCACGGTGTTGCCTACCCCTGCCCAAGCAACGGTGTCGCCATTGAGGTTGGTGATGGTGGGGGCGGTGTTGGGTGGGTTGGTGTCGCCCGCGAAATTATCAAAGTTCGTGAAAAGGAAATTGGTCGATATAATTTGTACCTGGTCGACGTGCAGACTGCCGAAACTCAATGTGCCGGAAGCACCGACTGCCATGGTCTGATTGGCTCCTGTTACAATCCCGTCGAGATACCCGCGCACATTCGTTGTGCCACCACCGGTGTTGTTGATATATATGCTGTCAAAAGAAAAGTCTGCGCCGTCAGTGCGGGCAATCGTCACGCGCTCAATCGCGCCGGTGTCCACGCCGGAGAGCATGTTGACGGAAGCTGAGCCTCCAAAGCCGTTGGCATTTTCCCAAGCGAAGTCGCCACCATCCCCATCACTCGTAAAGGTAAATGTGTAGGACACTCCGCCCAAGGTACGAGTGAAATTGGTAATGGCGCTGCCTGTGTTCGTGCTGAAATCATCCGAAAATGCAACAAGCAGATCTGAGTAGTTGCTCAAGTGGAGGGATGCGGTTTCGATACTTCCTTGCGTGGCTTCCAGCACCCAGTTGCCGCCCATGGCGGCTGAACCGGTGTTGTCGGTGGAGGCCGCGACATCGGCTCCCGTCGACGCGGCCAAGGCGGTGATGAAATCAACACCTTGGCCGTTGGCGCCCACGTAGCATCCGTACAGCAGGATGTCACCCTCCTCCGTCAGCGACTGCCCAATCTGCTGCAGAAGGCCCTCACGTTCCGTGACGCCCTGAGCGTCGAGCCAGGTACTGCCCAGCGACACCCTGCCTTCGTCTCCGTGACTGATCACATGAATGGCGCTCAGCCCTGTGCGCCCTTGCAGGTGGTCCGCCATCTGCGCCAGACCATCACCCTGTGCGTCCAGCATCACCATCTCGACGCCTTCGCGCATACCGCCGGTGAGCGTCTCCACATCCGGCAGGTTGTCCAACACGAACACGACTTCCTGGCCAGGCACTGCCGTTGTCAATGATTCCGGAAGCTCAGATGCAAGAGTGGATGATGGCTCCGACTCTGACGCTGTGACATCCAGGGCAGACTCGTTATCCACGATTGGGTCGGTTTCCGACTGCTCAGTTTCTGCAGTTGCTGGCTCGGGCGACTGATCAATGGGTTCGGCCTGGAGCGCGGCTTCATCGGCAACGTCTGCATCCGGGTCCGATTCCGTGTCTGCTGCGACCGGTGCCGGAGCCGGTGCCGGCGCCGGGGCCTCGACCTCGACGGGTTCCGGTGCCACTTCCGGCTGGGCCTGCGCCTGTACCTCGACCGCTGTCCCGACGGCCGCCGCATCGAACATCATCCGCGGCTCCAGCGCCCGGATGAGGGTCGCCCTTCGGCGCGCATCTGTTTTCCGCCATGCGTCAGCTTGCGTCTGGATCTCAACCATCTCCACTCCCATTTAGACCACGCCTCTGCAAGGCGATGAAGCACACAGACATGCGGTAACAAGAAAAATTGAATCCAACAGAATGTGACAATGTGGCCAACACTTTCGGCCACCGCCTTAGCAGAGCATCTGCACAGCGCCTATTGCGACAATTCACCGCATGTTCCGGTTCGACCTGATCAAGACCGAAGGCCATGCGCGCCGCGGCCGCCTCACCCTCAACCATGACGCCCGTTCTAAATTTTCGCAAATTCATTTTCATCAGGCATCATTATCAATTAACCCATACTTTTTCAACCGTCCTCTCAGACAATTTTGCGCTTTTCAAGGTGTTACCCAACAGGTCATCGGGATGGATTGCTGTGGGAAACCTATCTTTTATCGGAAATTTCTCATCCACCCCCCCTCCGTATATCGCCAGGAACTTGCGAATATTCATCCCTGCCGGACCGGAAATCAAGATAATAGGTGCCCAGGCTTGCAGCCGCAGTTAACTGCCGGAACAGCTCCTCGCTCTTATAACGGGGTGGATTTTCCCGGTCGCCTGTTTTCGGGGGGCGACGGCGCAGGCGGAGTTTGAGGTGCTGTGCGGCGTTCCCGCACTACGTAAATTGTCCGGCATTGAGTTCGATGTCTTTACCGGTTCGCGAACCCTCTGCTTGCCCAACATTCTCAGCGAGGCAGGTTACCAAACCATCGCCACCAACGCCTTTTACCCTGATTTTTTCAATGCCACCAAAGCATACCGAGGCCTCGGATTTGCCAGTATCAATTTTCCCCGAGAATTCGCCCCTGTGGAGTTGTGAAATCGCGCCCTGATGGGCGAAACATTGCGAACCATAGTGGCATTTGGGACATCGTCCACTGAAAGACAGATTTACGACCTGTGCCTCAACCCGGTTCTAGATTCCAGCGGCCAGCCGATCGGAGCCGCCCAAATTATTCGTAATATAACGGAAGAGATAAGGCAGAGAGGCCCTGCGCGAAAGTGAGGCCATGTTTCGCTCGCTCTTTAATAATAACCTCGATGCCGTTTTCCTGACAATACCGGACGGGCGAATTTTGGCAGCCAATTCCGCTGCCTGCTCCATCTTTGGCATGTCCGAAGAGGAGATAATTAGCCTCGGTCGCAAGGGATTGCTCGACCCTCATGAATCCAAACATCACGCCGCTCTTGAGGAGCGGGAAAAGGAAGGGCGATTCGCTGGGGTTAAACTGTACCACATCCGCAAAAATGGCCAGAGATTTCCCGCCGAGGTAGACTCATTCATCCTGCCAGATGATCCGCAACGTTCATTTGTAATACCGCGCGATATCAGTGAGCGTACTCATGCTGAGGAAATGTTGCGGGCCCGGGAGCTGGAACTCGGCGAGGCACAACGATTGGCGCATATTGGCAGTTGGCATTGGGTTGCGCAGACGGATAGCATCACCGGCACGGACGAACTGCTGAAGATTTACGGCTTTGATCCGCTGACGCAAACAATTCCCAATTTCAAAGACCAGCGTGGCCTTTGGTATTCGCCAGAGGAATGGAACAGGCTCGATGCAGCTGCCCAGGAGTCCGCTCGGACCGGGAAGGGTGCCGTTTTAGAGGAGCAGGCGCTGCACAATGGCCAGCGCATCTGGATCCAAGCACGCAGCGAAGTGGTGTATGACACCGAGGGGAAATTTATCGGCATGCGCGGCACCGTCCAGGACATCACTGAGCGCAAGCGCATAGAGGAGGAGCTCCGTCAACGCGCCGAGGAGCTCGAACGTCTGTTGGAGACCGTGCCTGTGGCTGTGTGGGTCGCCCATGACCCACACAGTCTGACTATCACCGGTAATCGTATGGCCAACGAATTTTATGGTATCAAGGCCGGAGAGAAAGTTTCTGCCACGACTCAGCCCGAATCAAGTCGCTTCTTTGCTCCGGACGGGTGAGAAATTTCAGCCGAGGATCTGCCGATGCGGAAGGCTTCCGCCATCAACCAAGATGTGCTGGATACCGAAGTGCATGTGGAACATTCTTCCGGCAAACGGATGGCCATGCTGGGCAGTGCAGTGTCACTGCGCGACTCGCAAGGCAACGTCCGGGGATCTATCGGCGCGTTCATGGATATTACCGATCGCAAAATTGCAGAGCAGAAGCTAGAAGCCCTGAATGATTCTCTTGAGCATCTTGTTCTGCTCCGAACTGAAAAGATCCGGCAGCAGGCCGTCCGCCTGCGCCACCTTGCCGTTCAGCTGGGCCAAATCGAACAGGCTGAAAGCAAGCGACTGGCCAAGATCGTTCACGACCAGATCCAGCAACTCATCGTCGCGGCGCGCATGCAGGTGGAATGGCTCATGAAGAAGGCAGATCGACCGCAAGAAGAGATTCGGTCAGTCCTGGAGCGCATTCATGGGGTGCTGAGGGAGGCCCTGCAGGAATCAAGATCGCTCACTGTCCAAATAAGCCCGCCAATCCTGCAGAAAGCAGGGCTGTCTGGCTGCCTTGCCTGGCTGGCTGCGCAGATGTGGGAGCAGCATCAATTTCGGGTGAATTTTCACGCCGGCATTGAGACCGACCTGACAGATGAAACTATCGTCATCCTGCTCTTCGAATCAGTGCGCGAGTTGCTGCTCAATGCCATCAAACATTCAAGTGAAAAAGAAGCTGATGTTGACCTCTTGCCTTCCGGTCCCACGGCCATCAAAATCGCTGTCCGAGACAAGGGCCATGGATTTCATCCCGTGGTGTCCAATTCACAACAGGCGGGTGCAAGCTTTGGGCTGTTCAGCGTCGAAGAACGGCTGAACCATTTCGGCGGGTATATGGCTATAGAATGCTCACTCGGGCAGGGCAGCACAATCACCCTTACGATACCGCTGGATGACAAACAGCTGTTGACGGACCAGCAGGGTCCCATAACAGAACAACAAAAGTAACCGTCGTCACGCCACAAGAAAAGTCAGAAGTATGTCGCCTTATGATTGTGGACGATCATAAGATCATGCGGGAAGGGCTGGTAAGTCCCTTACCGTTGAACCTGATATCGTGGTGATCGGCGAAGCTGCTGACGGTTCGGAGACAATAAAACTCTGCTCGGAACTCAAACCCGATATTGTTTTGATGGACGTCAACCTGGGTGATATGGATGGAATTGTAGCCACCAGCCGGATTGTCGCGAATGATCCCGAAACTATCGTTCTTGGTCTGTCGATGTTCCAGGATGAGGAAGTGGCGCAGGCAATGCAACAGGCTGGAGCGACCGCGTTTTTGACCAAGGGAGTGCCATCAGCACATTTGCTGTCTGCGATACATAATGTCATGGCGATCAATGGCATGGCGCCTGACAAAAAAAGGGTGTTTGACAATCAACTGCTTCTAGTGCTAAGCAAGTTGTAAGGTAGATTCACCCTGGCAATCCTCAGAACTACTATTCAGGGGTGAGATTAGCTTATTCATGTACGTCTTGGGAGCGTTGACTCGTGGTGGCGGTGGCTGTCAGGCCAAATTGAAACTTGACGTCCGTTTTTGTCAGATCAAGTCCAGATTTATACATTTTATGCTTTTTTGTGATTGCCAATCATGGGGGTTAGTGAACGAGAAAAAACAGCCAGGGCAAGACGACGATCAGCAGACAGGTTGAAAAAAGCCAACAGGTGTTGGCGAGATCGAGATCAAGATCGTAGATTGAGGCGGCGACGATAGCGTTGAAGCCGACCGGCATCGAGGAGGCAACGAGTACCACCTTCATGGGCAATCCGTTGCCAACTTCGTCCAGGCCGATAAGACGGCTGACGAAATAAGCGGTGGCCGGCAGTACCAGGAATTTCACAGCGGAGATGGTGGCACCGAATTTTGCATGCTGACGCAGATTGCCGATTTCGAGGCCGAGACCGATCGAGACGAGCAGCAGAAAAGTTCCCGTCGGAACGCACAACAGACTGACGGTATCAAAGAGTCGCGGCCGCTCGATACCTGAAAGATTCAAGACGATTCCGCCGAAAAAAGCACACAGGGAGACAACGATAAACGGATCGGTGACGATTCCGATTACGTGCTGTATCGGCTTGAAGGTGCCGGCTGCATGTTTGCTGTAACCTTTGGCGATGGGAAAGATGATTCCGTAATAGACGGCCTCTTCGAACAGTTTGTAGAGCACGATCAAGGCAAAAGCGAGTTCGCCGAGGAAAATATAGATAACCAGCCCGCCGATTGCCCCGGTATTGGTCATCGAGCCGCAACAGATGAGCGTTCCCGTCTGTCGCGGCCGGCAGCCGTTGATGCGCGCGACGAGAAAGCCGAGGATACCGCCCAGCAGGTAGATGCCGGCTCCGATCAGCGGCAGGACCAGCAGGGCCGTGTCGGCAAAGGAGACCTTCCAGATGGCGATGAGAAAGGCCAGCGAGAAAAAACCGAGCAGCGCTATCTTCTGCAAACGTTTTCGCAGTCGCGGGATAGCGGCGAAAAACCTCTGGTGACGATATTTCGCCCAGCGACGAAGCGAAAACCCCGTCGTAATACCGGCGCTGATGATCAGCAGTGACAAGAAAAGAGAGGCCATAATGATTGCTTAAGGCAGGTGATACCGCAGGCGTTGCCGCCCACGCTGCACACTGTTGACGCTCCGCGTGAAGGCCGACCGCAAAGGCGGCGTCGTGGTTACCAACTCGTTGGCCGTTACCGTTTGTCGGTGGGGAAGCAAGTCGTGCGTGCATCATGATACGTCGAAAAATGCCTTTTGCAAAACAAACAAATTTTCCCGACGAGTTTCGGGCTGTGATAAAACCGGCACGGATTAGGTTTTCGGTGCTCTTCCGCTTATGTCGGTGGGTCAGGGCATGGCTGGTTGCTTTTCAGACCGCGGGCTATCTGAGAGTTGGAGTGCGTATAGGCTGAAGGGCGGTGGTGAGCGGAGAAATAGATGATGAGCATCGCCGGGGATTAGTGTAGCTTTCATTTCTGATCAGATGGGCAGACGGGCAGGTGGCCTCTGCGGGGTCAGGGCGGCGGAAGATTGCCCGGGCACTGCCTTCTTGGGCGATGGGATGCTTTCTGTGGGAAACGAGATGGCGGAAAATTCACTACATCGGCAGACGGACCAGCGTGATCGCTCCTCCTTCCGGGTAGAGCTCGTCGCCGTCCCGTGGGCTCTCTTTCATCGTCCTTCCATCCAGGTGGCCAGCCTGCGCAGCTATTTGCTGGCGAAGAGTGACTACCGGGTCGACTGCCATCACCTTTATCTGGCAATCGCCAAACGAATCGGTATTGATTGCTATACGCGCATCGCCCGCTCCGGCTGGGCCGGCGAAGCGTTGTTCGCCGCGTTGCTGTTTCCGGAGCAAGGAGATGCGGCGGCTCGTCTGTTTCATTCCCAACTGCGCAGCGATGGTCGCGGTCCGGTGCCGGATTTCACTTCGCTGGTGGCCGATATCCGGTCCTGCTGCGATGCTTGGGAGGCCGGGATCGATTGGCAGCAGGTGTCGCTGGTCGGGTTTTCACTCTGCTTCAACCAGTTGCTTGCCTCACTCCATCTTGCCGGACGCCTGAAACAAAAAATGATCGACCTGCCGATTGTCTTCGGCGGGACATCATGCGCCGGAGCGGTCGGCCGCTCGCTGGTCGAGCGCTTCGAGCAGATCGACTACCTGGTCGACGGCGAGGGTGAGGGGCCGCTGTTGGCCTTGTGTCACTACCTGGATCGGGGAGATGGCGTGTTGCCCGACCGGATCATCACCGCGAAGGGGCGGGGCGGCGGGCTGAGTAGCCCCGATATCACGCCCCTCGACGATCTGCCGGTGCCGGACTACCGTCCGTATTTTCAAGAGATGCAGAAAACCTTTGCCGACCTGCCGTTTTTGCCGGCGCTGCCGGTCGAGTTTTCCCGGGGGTGCAGTTGGCAACGCTGCACCTTCTGCAATCTCAACCTGCAATGGCGGGGCTATCGCTGTAAACGGGCGCAGCGGATGATTGCCGAGGTACAGGAGTTGTCGGTCGCCAATGAATCGCTTCATTTCGCCTTTACCGACAACGTGCTGCCGGCCCGGGAAATGGACGAATTTTTTCGGGCCATGGCGGTAGCACCTGGTGATGTGACGTTTTTTGGTGAATTGCGGGCGAAGACCTCTCTTGAGCGGTTGACCCTCTATCGGCGTGGCGGTCTGCGTACGGTCCAGGTCGGCATCGAATCGCTGTCAACATCGTTGCTTGGTCGCATGGGCAAGGGGACCACCGCCATGGACAACCTGGCGATGATGAAAAACTGTGCCAGCGCCGGGGTGGTGCTGATGGGCAATCTCATTACCGAGTTTCCGGCTACGAGCCCGGCGGAGATTGCCGAAACCCTGGACAACCTTGACTACGCGGTGCCCTTTGCACCGCTCGATACAGCTTCATTCTTCCTCGGTTACGGGGCACCGATGCATCGTCACCCCCGGGATTACGGGATTACCGCTATCCTGACCCATCCGCACTATCGAACGCTCTTTCCCGAACACTACCGGGGCATGATGCTCGTCTCCGGGTACCGCGGTGATCGGCTGCGGCAGAAAAAACTGTGGCGGCCGGTGCGGCTCAAGATTGCCGCCTGGCAGGAGTTTCACCGCCAACGGCGCGACCGGGAAGGGCAGCCGCTCAGTTACCGTGACGGCGCTTCGTTTCTGGTCATCAGTCAGGAACAGCCTCACCAGCCCTCGCTTCTGCACCGGCTGCGCGGCGTATCACGGCAGCTCTACCTGTATTGTGATCAGCCGCAATCGCTGGCAACACTTTGCAGCGCCTTCCCCCGGCTCAGTCCGGCAGCGATCGAGAAGTTTGTCGATCAGCTCTGCCGCAAGCGGCTGATGTTTCGCGAGGCGGACCGGGTTCTCGCACTGGCTGTGCGAGCACCATAAATACCTGGTGGCAGAGGGATGAGGTTCCAGATTTTCGATCAGAGGGCTTGAGACGAGGAGCCATCAAAAGAAAACTCCCGGCTCGTGGTTCTTCAAACCGAGCCGGGATAAGGGGAGTTGCTCGCGCCGTAGCCGGCACCAATCGCCGGGCGGTGCGAGCAATTATCGATCAGCTGGAGGTTACGGCAGTTTCTGCGGCTTGCAGACATTTTCCGCCTTGGCGGCGCTACGGCCACAGCCCTGGCAATAGTGGGTAGCCGGCTGGATCAGCTGGATATAGGCCTGCGGATCTTTGACGTGGAGTTCCTCTTCAACGTGGGCACACAAGGTTTTATTGTCCTCACTCATATCTTACCTCCTTGAACTGTCGCACCATTGGTGCGGATGATTTGCGGTCGGTCTGCATTTTTCCCTTATGACCGGGTGCCTCTGACGAGGGCAACCTGTCTGACAATGTAGGCATCGAGGAGACCGTGTCAACCGCCGCCCCATGGTCGAGTCGGTTGGTATCCAGAGAGCTTTCGAGAGAACGAATGTACTGCTCTCAGTCCTTCTGTCCTGATTTTCCGTGCCGCCTGGCCTCTGTGATGCGGCCTGCGGCAGAACCGACCCTGTCGGCCGTGGCGGTGAGGTCTCTTCTTTTGTGTGACTCAGCAGAAGGGGCGACTGGAACCGGACGATCAGGTTGTTGGTGCGCAGAGTGAGTGCAAGCAGGTCTCCAGCAGATTGCCGGCAACGGTGCGCCGGTAGGCTGCCGAGGAGCGCAGGTCGTCGATGGGCCTGATGGTTTCCGCGGCCAGGTCCGCCAGTCGGCGCGCTGACTGGGCCAGGTCGGCAAGGCTCCGGTTCCGGCACTGCCGCTCGATCTCGCTGCAGCGGATGACGGTGGGACCGACAGCGCCGAAGGCGATGCGCATCTCCAGCAGCACCTGATCGTGCACCGTGGCGGCTACGGCGAGGCTGACTTTGGCCAGCGCGTTGGCCAGACGCGGGCTGACCTTGCGGTAGTAGAAACGGTCCGCGGTATCGGTCGAAACGATGATCGCCGCCAACAATTCATCCGGCTTCAGCGCGGTCTGTCCCGGAGCGATGATCAACCGGTCGATCGGCAGGCGGCGATTGGTGTCAACGCCGCACAATTCGACTTCGGCATCGAGGGCATAGAGCGCCGGCAGGCTGTCCCCGGCCGGGGAGGCGGTGCAGATATTGCCGCCGATGGTTGCCGCGTTGCGCAAGGCCGGAGAACCGACGGTAGCGCATGCCGCTCCGAGCAGACCGGGCGTGGCGGGATGGCTGCACAATTCGGCCATGGTTGTCAATGAGCCGATCCGCAACGCACCGTCGAGAGCGGTAATGCCCCGGAAGGTCGCCACCCGGTCGAGGAAGACGAGGGGTGGCTCTTGCCCGGTACGCCGGGCTGCCGCCCGGCGCACCATCAGATCGGTACCGCCGGCGTACGGTACGGCTCCGGCGGCTTTTGCGGCGGCCGCCTCCCGGCCGGTGCACGGATGGAGAGGCAATTGGCTCACCATGACTGCCCCCGGCGGGTTGCGGCCAGCCGGATCGCTTCGACGATCATTGCATAACCGGTGCAGCGGCAGAGGTTGCCGGCCATGGCCCGCCGGATTGAGGATTCGTCCGGGTCGCGCTGGTCGCGGAGCAGCGCATAGGCAATCATGATCATGCCCGGCGTGCAGTAGCCGCACTGGACGGCCCCGGCGTCGTTGAAGGCCTGGGCCAGGATAGCGAAACCGGGAGTCTCCCGCAGCCCCTCGATGGTGATCACCCGTTTGCCATCGATCGCACCGATGGCCACCAGGCAGGAAAGCGTCGGACGATCGTCGAGCAGGATCATGCAGGCCCCACATTCGCCTTCACCGCATCCCTCTTTGGTCCCGGTGAGGCGGAAGTGCTCCCGCAGCACATCGATCAGCCGGGCATCGGGCGTTGTTTCGACACTGACCGGCATGGTGTTGAGCTGGAAGGAAATCAGGTGGCTGTTCATCGCTTTGTCATTCTCTGCAACAGGTATTCCGGGGTGATCGGCAGTTGATAGATTTCTACCCCGCAGGCATTTGCCACCGCGTCGGCGATGGCCGGTCCCACCCCGACCAGCGGCGGCTCGCCGACACACTTGGCGCCGTACGGCCCCGGCGGATAGGGGGTTTCCACGATCAGGCCGTGGACCTGAGGGGCGTCCAGGAAGGTGGGGATCAGGTAGTCGGTCAATGAGCAGGAAAACCCGTCCCGCGGCATACATTCCAGCAGGCTGAAGCCCAGGCCCTGGACGGCGCCGCCTTCAATCTGGCCCTGAACCAGGCGCCGGTCGATGACCGAGCCGACATCGAGAGCCACCCACAGGTCAACCACCTGCACCTGGTAGGTGATCATATCGACCTCGACTTCGGCGATAAAGGTTCCCCAGGCATACGAGTGAAAAGGTTCGCCGCGCAGGGCTGTTGCATCCCAGAACACATGGTCCGGCTGTCGGGCGGGTTGCAGAATGGTCACTTCACCGGGTTCATCGAGTCGTGCTTTGAGCTTGTCGGCCGCTTCCAGCAGGGTCGCGCCGAACAGTACCACCGACATGGAGGCCCCGGTAATGGACAGGAACGGGACTGCATCCGTATCGCCGGGGGCATGGGACACCCGTTTGACGGGCAGATCCAGGTGCCTGGCCACCAGTTTGCGAAACGCGGTGTGCAATCCCTGACCCATTTCCACCAGTTCGCTGAGGATCTCGATCCGGCCGTCAGAGTGTTTTCTCAGGCCGATGGAGCGTGAATCCAGCGAAATCTTCGAATCGACGGAGTTCGGCGCGCCGAATTTGACCAGGGCCTGTCCCAGTCCTCGACGGGTGGACGGGCCGGCCGGCAGGGCCTTCCGACGACGGTAATAGCCGGCGGCCTCCGTCGCCGCACTGATTGTCTCGTCCAACCCGGTGGCGAAGTGATAGCGGCCGCCGGTAATGGTTGCGTCTCCCTGCTTGATGAACAGAGCGCGTTTCATCTCCAGTGGTTCTCTGCCGAGTTTGCGGGCCAGTGCGTTGAGGTGGGTTTCCAGTGCGAAATAGTTCTGCGGCGCGCCGAAGCCCCGGAACGCCCCGGGCATCGGGTTGTTGGAGGCCAGCCCCCGGCCCCGCACCCGGATTGCCGGAAAGTGGTAGACGCCGGAGGCCTTTTTCGTTCCGGTGTCCAGGACCATGGCGCAGGATTGGGAATAACCGCCGCCCTGGAAGAGACTGTCGATATCCACGGCGAGAATGGAACCGTCGGCGGCCAGAGCGGAGGTGACGGTGATACGGGACGGGTGCCGCTTGGTGGTGCACAGCAGGTCTTCTTCCCGGGTGTAGATCAGGCGTACCGGCTTTCCGCAGTGGTGTGCGGCGACGGCGCTCTGGGCGGCCAGGAACATCGGCGGTTCGATCTTGCCGCCGAAGCCGCCGCCGACCGTGGTCTGAATCACCCGAACCGATGCCTCGTCCCAGCCAAGTGCCGCCGCCACCACTTTGCGCGCGGCGTGGGGGCCCTGGGACGAGACGTATATCGTCATCCGGTCTACTTCAGGACAGGCGAGTACGCCCTGGGGCTCCAGGTAGAGGTGATCCTGGTAGCCGGTTTCGGTGGTCGTGGTAAAAACCTCCGCAGCCCGGGCAATGGCACCATCCACATCGCCGTGACCGAAGCGTTCTTCAATGTAGATATTGTCCGAGCCGAAAATCGGAGGTTTGTCGCCGGCCAGTGCTTCTTCCATGGTGTGGATGGCCGGGATTTCGTCGTATTCGATGATCGTCTGACGGGCCAGCCGGTGGAGCTTGGCCGGGTCGCCGCCAACCAGCAGGAGCACCGCTTCGCCGCGGTACTGGACGCTGCCGGGGGCGAAAAACGGGCAGGGGTCCTTGAAATAACTGATCTGATTGACCCCGGGCACGTCGGCGGCGCTGACCTGAACATAGCCGGCAGGCAATTCCGGGACCGTGATCGATGTAATGGTGCCACGGCGTACCGAGGAACGCACGGTCACTGCGTGGAGCATGCCGGCAACCTGCAGATCGTGCACGTAACGGGCACCACCGTCACATTTGTCCGGGGTATCTGCTCGGTCCAGGTTGGCGGTAAACACGCTGTTCACTCGGGCCACTCCCTGTTCACTGTGGTCAGGTCCCTCTGCACTGCGTTGCCGATCGCCTCGGCGTCGCCGGCCAGCAGCCGGATCGCATCGAATTGCGGCCGGCAGGGCAGCCGTTGCACCATCAGGGCGTCGGTGCCGAACCAGGACGGCAGGAAGGCGCCCAGACAGAATCCCCGTTCCCGAAGCAATCCCAATGCCCACGGCGCCGCCGGGTCACCCAGGTTGACCTGGGCCTGCAGGATGGAGCGTTGGTTGGTTTCCAGAAAATCATCCAGCCATGAGTCGAAATTGTTTCCCGATTTGGCAAAGCGGCAGCGAATCAGCCCGGCGAATTCAAGCTTCTCCGTGGCCGGATCGGCTGCAGTTGTTTGCGGCGGCGAGCCGTTGCCATAGCTGCGGGTCAGGCCGAGGCGGGCGCAGCAACCGCCGACAAAGTCGAGGTATTTGCCGGGTACGTGAATGGTGTGGGGCGTATCGCTGAATATCTTAAAGAGAGAGAGGAGCGAGGTTGGCGTTCCCTCCGGGTTGGGCAAACATTCAAGTTGCAGGCCGGTCGGCAGAAGAGCATGTTCGAGAGCCATTTTCTGTGAAATCGTGGTGTTACAGACCGCTTCGGCCATCAGTACACGGACACCGGCCAGCGGGGGCAACTCGGTCAAGGCGGCCACGCTGAGCGCCTGGCCGAGTTTGAGGTGACGATAGCGACGCCGGACCATGAGCTGCCCGACCTCATAATTGCCCGGGTTGCCATCGATGGCAAACAGGCCGACCAGACCGACGATCAGACCTGCCGGATCTCTGACCACCAAGGTGTACTGTTCGCTTCCGCTGTTGCGCTTGACAATCGCCTCGGGGTCGTAGACATAGCGAACCGGGAAACTGTCGCCGTAGACTTCCCGGTAACAGTCGACGATGCCGGGGGCATCCTCGGGCCGGAACAGGCCGAGGGTAAAACCTTCTTGCAGCTTCCGATCTGTCAACATCAGTGTTCTCCCGGTGAGTTTTTCGTTGTGACGCTTTTCGCCATGGTCAGGCTCTGTCGATAGATGAGTTGCGCGGCCAAGGGGTGCGGCGTCACTACATTAGTGTCCCGCTGGGTACCTGAAATGGACGATAGTTGCATTCGGTGCATCGAAAAATCCGGTTATGGAAGAGGCTTTTTGTCGGTAAAACTGAGTTGAATGAGGACAAGCAGGAACCCGGCGAACACCACCAGCCCTGCCATGCTGGCCCGAAATCCAACCAGTGATGCGTCGGCCGGGTTTTGAGCCGGTGTTGTCCCGGCAGCATACAGATAGGAAAAAATGGCCAGGCCAAGCGAGCCGGCCACCGGCATGAGCAAGGAGTTGAGACCGGAAAAGACCCCTTCCTCACCGGGCGGTGCCAGTTTCAGGAGCTGCACGGTACCGGCGATGGTCAGCCAGGCAAAGGCGGCGCCGAAGGCGGCCAGAGAGAGAAAGGTGAGCGCCCTGCCGAACAGCGGGCCGGCGAGCACGGACAAAATAGAGGTTGCCAGCAGCACCAATCCGCCGACCAGCAGCACCCGTTTGGAGCCGATCCGGTCGGTCAACCTGCCGCTCAGCGGGGTCAGCAGGGCCATACTCACGGCGCAGGCCAGCATCATCACGCCGGCTCCCGAGACCGGGAGTCCGAGCCGTTTGACCAGGAAGAAGGGAAAGACGAGCATAACCCCGTTGATAGCGATGAAGGTCAGGGCCTTGATCAGGACAACCTGTTGTACCCGGCGATCGGAGATAACCGTCAGGCGAAGCAGCGGGCAACGCGCTCGTTGCTCTTGCAGGATAAAGAGGGTGGCCGAGACGACGAAAATGGCCAGCAGGATCGGTACCGGTCCGGACGACCAGCCGTCCCGGGCGGCCTGGCTGAAGCAGAGCGGCAGGGAAGCGAACAGCAGGACACTGAGTAGGGCGCCGGCCGGGTCCAGGCGGGCCAGGGTGATTGCCGGGCGGGATTCGGCATCGGCTTGTTGCGAGCGCAGGATGATGATCAGCGGAATGGCGGCGACGACGCAGATCGGCAGGTTGATGGCAAAGACCCAATGCCAGGATAGGTGCTCGGCGAGAAACCCGCCCAATGGCGGACCGATGATGCTGCCCAGGCTCATGACCATGGTCATCAGGCCGATGATTCGACCGGTCTTCTCGCGTGGCATCAGGCGCAGGACAATCGCTCCGAACGAGGCGCTGAGCATGGCCGCGCCGAGGCCTTGGATCGCCCGGCCGACGACGATCTGGTCAATGGACTGGGACAGCACGCAGCCGAGGGAACCGGCGAAAAAACAGGCCACCCCGGCAAGAAAAATACTGAGCGGGTTGAAGAGGTCGGCAAGGCGGCCGAACACCAGTTGAAAGGCGGCCATGGCCGTCAGGTAGACCGTGGCCAGCAGCATGGCGCGGGACACCGTGGTGTTGAAGACGGTCTGCAACTCGGGCAGAATGACATTGACCACACCGGCATCCAGGCCGATGATAAACAGGGCCGAAATCAGACTGAAGGTCAGCAGCGCATGCCGTCTCGTCACGGCGGCTGGTTGCCGGTCAGTGCCCGCCGGCATCGATCACCTGCATAGTCAGGCTGAGGGCATCAATGGTCACGAATCTCGGGGCGAAGACGGCTTCCCGGTCGATAAGCTCGGTGCCCTGCAGCAGATGGACGATAACCTCGTTGGCCACCAGTGTATTGGCCAGCAGACAGCCGATGGCCGTTGTCGGGGCCGGCCCGGTGGCTCTGGCCCGGTCGAATATCGCAATGGCTGCAGGGTTGAACTGTTGCGCCATCAGAGAGGCCAGCTGGCCCGGTCGATGTTCGGAGCGGTCTTTGACCTGCCGGGCGAACTCGTCTTCCATCATGCCGCCGGGCCGATAGTTGATCATCAGCGAGCCGAAACCGAACGCGCCGGCCGTGAACATGGGTACCCCGCAGCGTTCCAGCACGGCCGGGGTCATTCGTTTGACCTCGGCCCCCTTTTCCACGTCGATGGCACCGATATGGGCATCGGCGCCATCGATGAATTCCTCGAGGTTTTCGGGCTGAAGCCCTTCCGGCCAGGTCTGGATACGGATGGCCGGGTTGATGGAGCGGGCCAGTTCCACATAGACGTCGAGTTTCGGGCGGTCCATGGTATGGCCGAAGGCAGCTGCCTGGCGGTTCATGTCCGGCGGGTCGAACAGCCCGTTTTCAGCAAGGCGGAAGGAACTGCAGCCGGAGCGAACCAGCGCCAGGAAGGCGCCGCCGCCGACACCGCCCAAACCGGAAATGGCAATAGTCTTTTCAGCCAGAATCTGCAGCCCCTGTTCCTGGAAAAACGGCCGGCAGCGGTTGAGAAAATCGTGCATTTCAGAGTGCTCCTCTCATGAACATGCCCGGCAGCGGCCGAGCGACCAGGGGACTTCCCCGAGTGATACCGCCTGGGCATCATCGATACCCAGGTCGGCGAGCAGCGGGGTAAGGACCTCGGGTTCCCGATGGTAGCCGAGTTCCTGTAATTCCTCCAGGGCTGCCTCGCGGGAAATCAGCCCAAAATAGACCCCGGCGCCCAATTCCACTACCGACTGCGGAAAAGACGTGCTGCGCATGGCCTGGAACCGTTTGAACTGACAGTAGTCTTTGACTTTTTCAATGCGGCAACTGGTATGGAGCAAGCCCTTTTGTCCGGGCGGCATCTGCCACTGCATCTCCTTCTTGATGAGCGCCGCGACCTCGGCCCACGAGCCGTAGCTGGTATTGGTCTGCAGGCGGCGCAGGTGCGGAATGGGCAGGGACGGCTCCCGCTCTGCCTGACCGATGATTTCTTCCAGGGGGCCGTAGATCGGTGCCAGTACCTCCCTGATCGAACCCATGTAGCGGACCATGTCGGCGTTTATTGCGAAAGGGTGAGTTGGAACTGGAGCTGCGGTGATCGTCTGCAGGAACCCGAGGGTGCCGGCGCGATAGTCCGGAACACTCCGCTGCGTTGAACCACCGGTCTTGAGCTCGGACATCACGTAGCTCATGATCGCCAGTTGAACCTCTTCCACACCATGCATAATGAGCGGGATTTTTTCCTGGAAGGCCACGGGGTAGAACAGGGCATGGGCGGCCATGGGGCAGAGGCAGGGTAGACCGATGCCGGCAAACTGATCGTGCATGGCCTGGCGGACCAGATTCCAGGGCAGGGTTCGTTCCACGAATTCGACATCGGGCAAAAGCCGGATCGATCGGTGCAGGTTGTCCCGGCAGGTCTCGTTGGTATAGGGCATGTTCCACGAAGCGGCCAGGACCCGCAGCTTCAGTTTCTTGGCCAGATACCAGAGCAGAAAGGTAGAGTCCTTGCCGCCTGTGCACAAGACCATGACGTCGAAACGGGAGTCGGTGTTGTCGGCGGCGATACGCTGCAATTCTTCGTCCGTAATGCTCTCGCGGGGACCAGCGGACTGGCCCGTGGCCTCGGCTTGCGCATAGCACTGGCAGAAGGCGCAGAGACCGTTCTCGTCGAACTCCAGACCGGGCAGCAGGTAGTTGTCGGTCACGCAGCGGATGCATTGTCGCCGGTCATCAGGGGTAGCATCAGGTCGTAGGTGCCCTCGGTCGACGATGACGCCGTTACGGATCAGCTCGCCGAATTGCGGATGTGCCGCTCGTTCCGCGGCCGGCTCGGTTCCCGGTTGCGATCCGTCGAGTGCACCAATGGAGTCGGCGATCTCCGGTGCCAGTTCAATGACCGATCGGGTGTGCCTGGGTGGGTTGCGTAATCCATAATAGACGAGATATGCTGCGCCGTCGTGGCGGCGCAGCTGCCAACGATTTTGCAGGACGGGTTGTTCGGGAAACGGCATGATGCCTCCTGTGGCTGTTCTCATCCCGCATCAATCGGGCCGGGGGGACAAAACGTTTCCCGGGATTGTTGCATCATTTGCATTAAAAAACAAGGCTCGTTCATTTTTTCGCAGCCGGCGTTGCGATTGAAAGTGAGCGGGGGACAGGTTAAAACCTGTCCCGCCGATTTTCATATAAAAACCCTGCAGGACGGGACGAGCCAGGTTGTCCGAACAGTATGATTAGTGCCACGTTGTGGTAGAAAGTGGAATGGTTATATTCTTGTTGCGTGAAGAGAAGATGTGGTCGGTTTTGGAGATAGGGGGATTTTTCATTCTTTTCCTACTGCATTTCGGAGGCTTACGATGAAAATGCAAAAAGATATGGTTGATTCTTTTCAGTTATCGCACCGTGATTACATGAAAAATCTCACCGTTTGCCTGGACAGGATCGAGAAGGAATTTGAGGAGTCTCGTGAAATTGATGAGATCTGCACTGGAGAGTGGTGCCGGGCCATCGAGTTTTCCCTCGATGAGTTGGCCAAGGATCTGTATTCGATCAGCGAGCCGCGCTGGGTATCGCAAGATTATTCGCGAACCCTGCGCAACATGCGCCGCCGGTTGCACGATCTCTACGCCAAGTATCAGGGCGTGCAGTCACTCAGTGAACATTAGGCTGTTGAATTGAAAGACTGCTACTGGTGCAGCGCATCAGCAGCAGCCTTTCATGACGGTGCGGCCGGTAATACCGTTGACCCAGCGGGCAATGATTTCGACGGCGCAGCCGACGCCGGGGGTAACGGTGATTGCCTCGACCGGGCAGTTCCTGGCGCAGGCCCCGCACTCCATACAAGCATCGCGGTCTTCTATTCGCGCTTTTTTGTCGGCAACAACAAAGATCCGGTGCGGACAGACCGTTTGACAGAGGCCGCAGCCGATGCATGTTTCTGTGTCCAGGCGCAGGGTTGCGGTGTCGGGAATGTAGCGATAATCTTTCATCTCATCATCTCACGTATTGAGAAACGGCGAGGCGAGCCAGAGCAGTGTTGCGGCGACAGCGAGCAGGATCTGCAGCGGAACGCCCCGTCGCATTTCGAACTCGACTCCCGACGGTGAAGTATAGGGCGTGCAGCCGGTAAAGTTCATGGCCTGGAAAGAACTGACGGCGACGATCCAGAGCAGAAGTGCGATCTGGTCAACAGGCGCCGGCGGCACGGCCGTGCTCAGCAAAAGAGCCGTACCGGCGAGGAGGCTGGGCCATAGGCCCTTGATCCAGAATTGCCGGCCGGGCAGCCAGGGCAGCAGGGCCGGAACCAGGGCCGAGCCGCAGACCATGCCGATGACCGTGGCGGCGAACAGCAGCAGCCCGCGTCGCCAGGCTGCCGACAGCGAGAAGATCTCCGGTGACACCCCGGAGATGACGAAACCGATGACCATGATCAAGGCCAGCTGCTTGAGCTGCAGATACAACTCCACCGGGATGAGAACGAGCCGCTCTTTCAGGGGAAAAGTTACGGTTCGCATCGCTTCCCCGGCGGACTCGCCCTGTTTCAGGAAGGCCGGCAGGTCGTCGGCCTTGATCGGCCCATAGATGACGGAAAAGCCGCACCCTTTCTTGACCTCGGAGGCGGAGACGCCGGTTGCCCCGAGCTGCGGCACGATCAACCGGCGGTGGCTGATGAAGTCCGCCAGTCGGGTGTGCTTAACGCTGTGAACGATTTCCGCGGTGGAAAAAGTTCCCTTGCCGGCGGCGCACCAGACGTTGACCCCGCGGGTATCGACAACCAGGATCCAGGCGTCGATACCCGTCAGGGAAAAACGCAGCGCATCAAAAGAGAGCTTGTAGTTACCCGTCACCAGCACCGGCGCTTCGGCGGTAGGTGTGCCAACCGCGTACAGGCCGGGAACCACCTTGTAATGATTCCTGATCGGACCCAGCCGGGTCAGAAAGGCGCCAAGCCGGTCGTGGCGATCGGGTCTCGTGGCCACTTGCGGCACGGGGCCGGCGGCCGTTTCGAGAAAATCGACGACGAACGGATCGAGCCGGTATCCCGGTCGTTCATGAACCCCGGACCGGGGTTGTTGTTTGGGGCCTCAACACGGCGCATCATCGCCGGTGGTGCAGCCGCCGGCGTTGCCGGCGGGGCGCAGCGCCGTCAGCGGCTGGAGGGAAATCGGTTGGTTTGGCTGTTCGGGCGTCATAGGGCCGGTACGGGTCTGGAATCCGGTTCTCGCGGTTTACTTGGTATACGTGGTTCAACCCTCAGCACTATCATTGAGACCGCATTACCTTCAAGGAAAAACGTAGGAGTCTCCCGAAAGAATAAGCATCATCGCCGGCCACGGCGATACTACGGTTGCGAGAGAGGTCAGAAATAATAACGCAGCCGCAGTTCCGCCCTCGCATCGTTTGCTTTCTCGCCGTATTCCGTTCCCGCTTCGCCGGCCAGCAGGGTGACGCGGAGGCGCAGCTCCCAATTGGTAAAGCCGGTGTACATGAGTTCGGGAGCCAGTGAGAAACTGCCGTCGGCGATGTTGACGATGGTCGTCAGCGCCGGTGTCAGGTAGAGCAGGTCGAAGGGCTCTTTGACGGAAAAGCGGGCGTAGAGATAATCCCTGCCGGCAAACGGCCGTCCATACCCGCTTCGGGCAAGCGAGCGGGCCTGTTGCGGGGCGGTGTCGACCAGGCGGTAGAAACGGCTCAGCTCTTCGTCACTGTAGCCGCCGCCGTTATGGTAATATTCGATGATCGTGGTCAGCTCGAAGGTGCTCAGGTGACGCAGGCCGAGCAGCCAGGAAGATGCCGATTCGCTGCGCCGAACGACGCTGCCGTCAGGCGAGAGTACCACTTTCGTCGTTTCGTGGCGATAGGCGATTTCACCGTGCACCTCGAAATTGGTCGTCAGGTTGCGCGAGAAGTCGATGCCGAAACGACTCGTTTGATCATCGCCGATCAGCGCGACGAGATCGATGTCGGTGTCGAGCAGGAGCAGGTATACTTTGACTGCCAGATCGAGCTGGTCGGCCGCGCCGAAGTCCTCGTTCACCCCCGACAGGACCGGCAACAGGACTCCGGTAACCGCCACATTGCGCAGGGCACCGTCAAAACTCTTGATCGTTTCGGCGGCCATGGTCAGGTAGCCCTCCCGGCTTTCTTCCGGATCCCCCGGGTCCTTGGGCCGGTTGATGAATCCGACCGGATTCCAGGCGTAGCCGGTTCCCCAATTGTACGATGTTTTGCCGATGGTTGCCGTTGTATTGGTTGCCGGGGTGACGTCGAAGAAGGCTTCATAGACGTCCGCCGTGTCGTGCCAGCCGTCGCTGGCTTGCTGTCCCGCCGCCGTCAGCAGCCAATTGAAAGAAGCTTGAGACCATCGATAGGTGCCGCTGAACTGCACCGTCCCGGTCGCCCGCTGCCTGGTCGAGTCGAGTGGCTCCGAGCCGTCTATGCGCCCCAGGGCGCCGCTCTCGTCGATCGCTTCGTGTTCCGCTTTTAACTCGGCGTAACCGTTGAAATCATAAGGCTTCCTGGAAAACTCCTCGACATCGAAGCTGAAGGTATCGGCGGCCGCGGCCGGTCCGGTCAACAGGGCCAGGCCGGTGCCGAGCAGCAGGATGGATAGCAGGTGAAGAGGTAGCGGCGCCGGATCAACGGAGTTCATCGACCTTCGGCAGGTAGTTGAGGGTGAACACCTCATCGGCAAAGTCTCGCTTGTGGATCTTGGCGAAGAGCATCACCGATTTGTATCCCCGGTAGAGTGGGCTGTCCGTTTCCAGCCGGGCCGGCCGCAGCAGGCCGTCGCCGAAATCGTCGATATCGCTGTAGCGCAGGGTCTTGATCAGCATGCCGCTGGCGGCGTAGGCCTCGATGGTCAGCGGCAGCAGGGTCTCCCGGTCGACCTCCATTTTCAGTGTGTCGTAGGCGACGGTTGGGGTCTTGGCCTTGAGCTGGAGCAGGTACCGGTCCGCCGTTTCCTCGGCCTTGCTGACCGAATATTCGGTGGAGTAATCAAGGCGCAGGATATCCGAGTTGTTGAAGACGCCGCCGATCACCGATTGCAGGCTGGTGATCCGGATCGGTTTGCCGACGTTGGGGATATAGAGCCACATGTTGTCCCCGAGCCGCAGTGTCGCACGTCCCTGTTCGCTGGCGGGCGAGAGAAACAGGGCGACCATTTTGTCCTGACCTTTCTTGGCCGTGTAGAGAACGAACTCCTTGCTGCTGCCGTCCGGCTCGACATTGATCAATTTCCGATACATCTCGTAGGATTCCGGGTTCATCTTGCGATCCACCTGGAGCAGCAGTGCATTGCCGTCCAGCGCCCCGGCAGCAGTACCGGTCAGCACCACCAGTAAACCGAGTAGAAGAGAAAACAGGGGTTTCATACAAACCTCCTAAACGTGACGAAGTGCGGTTATCGGGTCCATGGTCGCCGCTTTCCAGGCCGGTTGTAGGCTACCGAGCACGGAAATGGCGACGACGATCAGGCTGATCGAGACGATTTCGGCAAAACTGATCGCCGGTTCGAGCAGCAATCCCTTTTGCTGGCCGAAATCAAAGCTGATCGGCACCACGTTGAGCACGGCAACCGCCGCCAGGAAGACGACAATGCCGAGCGCGGCGCCGATGATGCCGAGCAGCAGTCCCTCGCTGAGAAACAAGGCCATGATCTTGCCCGGTCCGGTGCCGATCGCGGCAATGGTGCCGATTTCGTTGATCCGTTCATACACCGCCATGACCATCACGTTCATGATGCTGACCAGCACGATGGCCACGAGCATGATCTTGATGAAAAAGGTCATCACGTCGATCATCTTGACGATGTTGAAAAACGGGGTCAGCTCCTGCCAGCTGTGGATTTCAAAGAGTGGTTTGTCTTCTTTGCCGCGTAGTGTGGCGAGCTCTTTTGCAAGGGTTGCGGTCGTATTCTTCAGGAGTCCGATATCGCTGAGGCGGACGGCCACTTCACTGACCTCGTCGGTCTCGATGCGCAGCAATGACCGGGCATCTTCTATGTGGATGTAGCCGTCGCGGCCGCCGGGGCCACTCAAGGCTTCGACGATGCCGCCGATGACGAAATTCTGGCCGTTGACCGAACCGTCCTTGTTGGTGGCGACCAGCACGACGGTATCCCCGACGCCGACTTTCATCCCGGTTGCCAGCAGTTTCGGCACCAGGATCTCGCCTTTTGCCAGTAAGCCGGGTTTGTCTCTGCCGCTGATCCGATCACCCAACAACGGCACGGTCTGAAGTTCCCGATCGGGATCGACCCCGTTGAGCCGGATGTTGGTGGTTTCGGCGAAGGTGCTGAACATGGCTCCGAATTTGAGCCGCGTCGAGTAGGCGGCGACCGCATCACTGTTATCCAGCACGGCGCGAACCTTGTCGACCTGGGTATCCTTGAGGTTGCGGTTGAGCGGCAGCGTGTCGATGGCGGCCAGGAATCCTTTCTGGTGTATTTGGATGTGGCCGAGCATCGCATCGGTGATCTGGCCGATCATCATTTGTTTGAATGAGCCGGTTACCGAGGTGAACAGCAAGACCGACAGCACGCCGAGCATGACCAGGGAGGCGGTGAGCAGGGTGCGGCGTCGGTAGCGGCGCAGGTTGCGAAAGGCGATGGTCAGGATCTTCTTCATGGCGTCCCTCCATGCCCTTCGGCAGATACCAGCCGGCCGTCTTCCAGGGTCAAAATGATTTCGGCGGTACCGACGATTTTCGGGTCGTGGGTCGAAAAGATAAAGGTGGTCCCGAAGTCATCGCGCATCCGTTTCATCAGGGCGATGATCTGCAGGGCCGTGGCCTTGTCCAGGTTGGCGGTCGGTTCGTCGGCCAGCACCAGCTGCGCCTGGGACACCAGGGCCCGGGCGACGGCGACTCGCTGTTTCTGGCCGCCGGAAATCTGCTGCGGATACTTGTGTCCCTGATCGGCCATGCCCACCGCTGCCAGGACCGTTTCCACCTGCCGGCGCCGCCGTTCCGGCGCCCAGTTCTGTACCATCAGCAGTGGATATTCGATATTTTCGTAGACCGTCAGTATCGGGATCAGGTTGAAGTCTTGAAAGATAAAACCGATATGCTGGCCGCGAAAGCGGGCCGACTCCCGCGGCGTCAGCCTGCTGACGTCCTGGCCGGCGACGGTCAGGCTGCCGCTTGACGGCCGGTCGAGACAGCCGATCATATTGAGCAAGGTACTCTTGCCGCTGCCGGACGGACCGACAAAGGAAACGAGAGAGCCCGGCTCGATGGCAAAACTGACCCCGTCGACCGCATGCACGACGGTGGTGCCGTCTTGATAGCTTTTGTGCAGATCGCGGGCTTCAACCAGGGCCATGACAGTTCCTCCTGAAGAAAATGATTACACCTTCCCGGTACCGGTCACAACTGTAAACGTGAGGGCGGTCGAACGGCAGGTCTTTCTCTTCCTTTGTGCAAGCGTTGTGCCGATAAATGCTATCAACGGGTTGATCCTGAAAAGATCAGTAGTGGTAGGAATTCCGTGACGATTGCCGCCGGGGCCGGATGTCCATCGCCACCAACGCCGGGACGGCAGGTGCAAAGAAAGTGAGCAGAGGGATCACTGCCATGGGTAGTTCTTACGCACCACACCGTAGGGGAGCTTGAAAAATTCGGAATTTTGTTCAAGATCGAGGCGTGCAAGAAAATTTTACCGCAGGCATAGATATGATATTCCGAGGATAAAATTTGATTGCGCAACGATGAGATTGGGCGAAATGACAATTTTTCAAGGTTCCCAGTAGTTACGGCCGAATGACGGTACGACGGTTTGGGGTCCGGGACCACCAGTTTAGCGTGGCTTTACTTGGTGGATAAAGTTCATGGACCAGGTGGCTCAACGCTGTTACAATAACCGCTCGCAAAATTGGCTTGAGGAGCCGGTTGACCGGCATCATTTTCAACGTGACGGAGCAGCTATGCCCAAACGAGATGACATCCATAAAGTTCTGATCATCGGTTCCGGCCCGATCGTTATCGGGCAGGCCTGCGAATTCGACTACTCCGGCACCCAGGCGTGCAAGGCTCTGCGCTCTTTGGGCTACGAAGTGGTGCTGGTCAACTCCAACCCGGCAACGATCATGACCGACCCGGGAACGGCCGATGCGACCTATATCGAACCACTGAACGTCAGGACGCTGGAGAAGATCATCGCCGCGGAGCGGCCGGATGCGCTCCTGCCCAACCTGGGCGGGCAATCGGGTCTCAACCTCTCCTCGGAGCTGTATCGTGCCGGAATTCTTGATAAATACAACGTCACGGTAATTGGCGTCAATATCGAGGCTATCGAACGCGGCGAGGACCGTACCGCCTTCAAGCAGACCATGGATCGGCTCGGGATCGAGATGCCGCGCAGCACCGCCGTGACAACATTGGAAGCGGCGGAACAGGTGGCCGTCGAACTTGGCTATCCGGTAGTCATTCGGCCGGCCTACACGATGGGCGGCACCGGCGGTGGCCTGGTCTTCAATCTCGAAGAATTGCGTACCATCGTACCGCGCGGCCTGAAGGCCAGTCTGATCAACCAGGTACTGGTCGAGGAGTCGGTACTGGGCTGGGAAGAGTTGGAACTGGAAGTGGTGCGCGACGCGAAAAACCAGATGATCACCGTCTGTTTCATCGAAAATGTCGATGCCATGGGCGTGCATACCGGTGACAGTTTTTGCACCGCGCCGATGCTGACCATCGACCAGGCCTTGCAGAAACGGCTGCAGGACGCCGCCTACGCGATCGTTGAAGCGATCGAGGTAATCGGCGGCACCAATGTCCAGTTCGCCCACGACCCGCACAGCGGGCGGCTGGTGGTCATCGAGATCAACCCGCGTACGTCGCGCTCTTCGGCGCTGGCCTCAAAGGCCACCGGTTTGCCGATCGCCCGGGTTTCCACCCTGCTGGCCGGCGGCCTGACCATGGATGAAATGCCCTATTGGCGCGACGGCAGCCTGGAACGCTACACGCCGTCGGGCGACTATGTGGTCGTCAAGTTCGCCCGCTGGGCGTTTGAGAAATTTCCCGGAATCGAGGATCGGCTTGGCACCCAGATGCGCGCCGTCGGGGAGGCGATGAGTATCGGCAGGACCTACAAAGAGGCCCTGCACAAGGCGATTCGCAGCCTGGAAATCAATCGCTATGGAATCGGTTTTGCCAAGGACTTCAACAAGCTCCCGCTGGCAACCTTGCTCGAGCGCCTCAGCGTGGCCACCAGCGAGCGGCAATTCCTGATGTATGAGGCACTGCGCAAGGGAGCCACCATCGAGCGATTGCACGAATTGACGCATATCAAACCCTGGTTTATCGAGCAGATGCGTGAATTGGTGATGCTGGAGGAGCAGATTCGCGAGTGCCGGGGTGCCGAATTGCCGGATGAACTCCTGCGCCAGGCCAAGTTGGACGGTTTTGCCGACCGCTATCTGGCCATGTTGCTCGGTGTTGCAGAGAGCAGCATTCGTGAGCAGCGGACGCGTCTGGGCGTCGTGCAGGGCTGGCAGCCGGTGCCGGTCAGCGGTGTCGCCGATGCGGCCTACTATTACTCGACCTATCACGAAGCAGACCAGGTGAAGGTGAGCGAGAGGCCCAAGATCATGGTGCTCGGCGGCGGGCCGAACCGCATCGGCCAGGGTATCGAGTTCGATTATTGCTGTGTCCACGCGGCGATGGCCATTCGCGAGGCGGGTTTCGAGTCGATCATGGTCAACTGCAATCCGGAAACGGTCTCTACTGATTACGATACCTCGGATAAGCTCTACTTCGAGCCGTTGACCCTGGAGGACGTGCTCAGTATCTACGAGAAGGAGCAGCCGGAGGGCGTGATCGTTCAGTTCGGCGGGCAGACGCCGCTCAACCTTGCCCGGGAACTGGCCGAAGCGGGCGTGAAGATTCTCGGCACCTCGCCGCAGACCATCGATCTGGCCGAAGATCGCGACCACTTCAACCAAATCATGCGTCGTCTCGGCATCCCGCAGCCGGAGTCGGGCATGGCGGCCAGCGCCGGTGAGGCACTGCAGATTGCCGCCAACATCGGTTATCCGCTGATGGTGCGGCCTTCCTACGTTCTCGGCGGGCGCGGCATGGAGATCGTCCATGACGACCAAATGCTGCAGCGCTATCTCACCGTGGCCGTGGAGGAGGTGACGCCGGAGCGGCCGGTGTTAATCGATAGGTTCCTCGACAACGCCATCGAGGTCGAGGCTGACGCCATTGCCGACGGCGTCGATGCCTTCGTACCGGCGGTCATGGAGCATATCGAGCTGGCCGGCGTCCATTCCGGCGATTCGGCCTGCGTCATTCCGCCGATCAGCATTGCGCCCAAACATATCGACACGATACGCGAGTACACCAGGCGCATCGCCATCGAACTGGGTGTGAAAGGGCTGATGAACATCCAGTACGCCATCCAGGACAATACCGTCTACGTGCTGGAGGCCAACCCGCGGGCCTCGCGCACCGTACCCATCGTCTCCAAGGTGTGCGGTCTGTCCATGGCCCGTCTCGCTACCCAGGTCATCCTCGGCAAGAGCATCGGGGACCTTGACCTGCACGATATGCAGATCCCCTATTTCGGGGTGAAAGAGGCGGTCTTTCCATTCAACATGTTCCCCGAGGTCGATCCGCTGCTCGGACCGGAGATGCGTTCCACCGGGGAGGTGCTCGGCCTCGGGCGCTCGTTCGGCCGGGCCTTCTTCAAGGCCCAGGATGGCGCGCAGGCGGGCCTGCCGCTGCAGGGAACGGTGCTGTTCACCATCGCCGATCGTGACAAGGAAGCGGCCCTGGAACCGGCGCGGCGCTTTCGTGAACTGGGATTCACGCTGGTGGCCACCGAAGGCACTCATCGCTTTCTGCGCGGCAAAGGCATCGAGACCACTGTCGTCTCCAAGCTGGGGCTGGCGCGGCCGAACCTGGTGGATGCGATGAAAAGCGGCCAGATACAGCTCTTGATCAACACCCCGAGCGGCAGGAAAGGCGCAGCGGACAGCTCGAATATTCGCAAGACGGCGATCAGATATAAAATCCCCTACATTACCACCACCGCGGCGGCCATTGCCGCGGCCAAGGGAATTGCGGCCATTCGTGAAGGAGAGGCCAGGGTGTATCCCCTGCAGAGCTATCATCGGGAGTTGCGTCGTGCTCCGCAGCAGGACTGAAACGCGCGGCCGCAAGGCAACAAGCAAGGCGGCAACGGGCTGATGCCACAGCCTGGCGGGTACAACGGAGGATTAAAATCGGCGTCATGGTCGGACGGACCGGTCAGCCCGGGTATATGATTTTCGTAGATAAAGGTTCATCACTCTAGGGGGCACTATGGGTGGTCTTTTTGGCATCGTCTCGCAGACGGATTGCGTGGCGGATTTATATTACGGCACCGACTATCATTCCCACCTCGGGACCAAACGCGGCGGCATGGCGGTGCGCAACGCGCACGTTTTCCACCGTGCCATCCACAATATCGAAAACAGTTATTTCCGGACGAAGTTCGAAGCGGAACTGGCCAGCTTCCATGGCCGACAAGGCATCGGGGTGATCAGCGATACCGATCCGCAGCCTCTGATCATCGGCTCCCATCTGGGAACCTTCGGCATCGTTACCGTCGGTCGAATCAACAATCTGGACGAACTTGTCGATCAGGCCTTCGCCCGCAAAGGAAATTTCTCGGGGACCTCGGATGGCATCGCCAACCCGACTGAAATGGTGGCCAAACTGATCTGCCAGCAGGACAGTTTCGAGGCCGGTATCGAGGCCGCCCAGGAGGCCATCCGGGGCTCGTGTTCACTAATATTGCTGACCGAGAAGGGTATCTATGCGGCCCGCGATCGGCTCGGACGGACGCCGTTGGTGGTGGGTCGACGGCCGGGCGCCTTCGCGGTGACGTCGGAGTCCTCTGCGTTTCCCAATCTGGGGTTTGGTGTCGATTATTTCCTGGGACCCGGTGAGATCCTGCGGTTGACCGCCGACGGTTATGAGCAGCGGTGCGCTCCGGGACCACGCATGCAGATCTGTTCCTTTCTCTGGGTCTATTACGGGTATCCGGCCTCGGAATATGAGGGCATCAACGTCGAGGAGGTGCGCTACCGCTGCGGTGCCGCGCTGGCTCGTCGCGATGATGTCCAGGCCGATTTTGTCGCCGGCATCCCGGATTCGGGGATCGGCCATGCCCTCGGGTATGCCGGTGAGCGCAAGCTGCCCTACCGGCGCCCGTTCGTCAAATATACCCCGACCTGGCCGCGCAGCTTCATGCCGCAGAACCAGGAGATGCGCGATCTAGTCGCGCGGATGAAACTGATCCCGGTGCGCCGGTTGATCGAGGGGCGCCGCCTGCTGTTTTGCGACGACTCGATCGTGCGCGGCACCCAGCTCCGCGAGAATGTCCAGGTCCTCTTCGATTGCGGCGCCTGCCAGGTGCACATGCGACTGGCCTGCCCGACGTTGATCTTTCCCTGCGAGTTCCTCAATTTCTCCTCTTCCCGCTCGACTCTTGACCTGGCAGGGCGCAAGATCATCAAGAAGCTGGAAGGAGCGGAAGACAGAAACCTTGACGACTACGCGCGGGCCGGGTCGGCCAAAAACCTCGAGATGATAGAACACATTCGGGAGCAGCTGCATTTGAGTTCGCTGATCTACCAGCGCCTCGACGATCTAGTTGCCGCCATCGGCCTGCCCCGGGAGCAGCTCTGCACCCATTGCTGGGACGGCAGCAGTTATTTCTGATCGCTGTCGCACCGCCTGCCGCGCTCTGCCGAACGATTATGCAGCGACGGCTGGTCGCTTTTTGCCTGGTCATTTCCTTTCTATGCGACTCTGCGGTATACTGAGCGTGTAAATCGTCCGGATGTCTGGTGGTTCGATATCCTAATGTACAATCTGGTGAGTTCGATGCACAAGCCTGTTGCCCAACCGTCAGTCGACGCTTTCCTCCACTCCGGAGGCCGACGTGCCGGCTGGCTGCACCGACCGGACGCCATATTTTTCCTCATCGGCCTGTTGTGGGTAAGTCTGATCCTGGTTTCCCTGTCCTTTGCCTGGCAGCATGTGCGGAATACCTCTTTTTCCCTGGCGGTTGTCGAGGCGCGGGCGAGTTTTGCCAAGGATCTGGTGTATCGGCGTTGGGCGACCATGCATGGCGGCGTGTACGTGCCGGTTTCCGATAATACCCCACCCAACCCCTATTTGTCGGGGATTCCGAAACGAGATGTGGTCACGGCCGACGGCGATCGTTTGACACTGGTCAATCCCGCCTACATGACCCGTCAGGTACATGAACTGGGACAGGAATCCTACGGGATCAAGGGGCATATCACCAGTCTGACGCCCCTGCGGCCGGCAAATGCTGCCGATGCCTGGGAAACCGGAGCGTTGCAGTCCTTTACCGCCGGGGTCAAAGAGGTCAGCTCACTGGAAGTGGTCGACGGCGAACATGTGGTGCGGTTCATGCGACCGATGATAACCGAGAGCGGCTGCCTGAAATGCCACGCCGAGCAGGGATATCGGAAAGGCGATATCCGCGGCGGCATCAGCGTTTCGGTTCCGTTTACGCCGTATCTCGAGATCGAGCAGCGGCAAAAAACCTTCCTCGCGGTGTCCCATGCCTTGATCGGCATGGTCGGGATGGTGGTCATCTGGCTTTCGCGGCAGTGGCTGATGCGCTCGCACAACTCGTTGCGGGAAAGCGAGGAGCGCTTGGAGGAATTGATCGAGAGCATCGGGGAAGGGGTAATTCTCCAGGACGCGTCGGAGCGGATCCTGTTGTGGAATCGGACGGCTGCCGCGATATTCGGCCTCGGTTCCGAGGAGGTTGTCGGTCGGCCGGCGGTGGGCCGCGATTGGCATACCATCCATGAGGACGGAACGCCTTTCCCACCCGAGAACCATCCTTCGCTGCATACCCTGCGAACCGGTGAGCCGTGTAGCGGCCTTGTCATGGGGATTGTCAGGGCTGGTCAGGAGGCGACCTGGATCGAGGTCAATACCCGGCCGCTCTTTGCCACCGGGGCCTCAACCCCGTATGCGGTCATTATCTCCTTTTCCGATGTGAGCAAGAAAAAAGTTGCGGAGCACCGGTTGCAGCAGTCGGAGAGAAAGTACCGCCTGCTCTTTGAAAACCTGACGGTGGGCTTCGCCCTGCACGAGATGATATACGACCGGGACGGCCGCCCCGTCGATTATCGCTATATAGAGGTGAATCCGGCTTTTGAACAGTTGACAGGAACCCGGGCCGAAAACCTGATCGGCCGAACGGTCAGCGAGGTCATGCCCGAGACCGAGCACTACTGGATAGAGGCCTACGGAACGGTGGCGTTGACCGGCACGCCGATGTCATACCAGAATTATTCACGAGAAGTCGGCCGATATTTCGATGTCTGGGCTTTTTCGCCGGACAAGGGTCAGTTTGCCGTTCTTTGCAGCGATATTACCGAGAGGTGTAAGGTCGAGGATGCACTCAAGACGAGTGAAGAGAACTATCGCACGATGTTTGAGAACGTCCAGGATGCCGTTTATTCGGTAACCATGGATGGCCGCATTGTCGATATCAGTCCGTCGATACGGGAAATTTCAAAAGGGCAATATCACCGGGAGGAACTGATCGGCAGATCTCTGTTCGACTTTTACGCCGATCCGACCGAGCACGAGCGATTTCTCGCGGACCTTCAGAAAGACGGCAGCGTTGCGGAGTATCAGATCACCCTGAAAAACCGTGACGGGGCTATCGTCATCTGTTCGGTTTCGGCAAAAATTCAGCGCGATTCCCGGGGACGACCCGAAAAAATTATCGGCAATATTCGTGACATCAGTGAGCGGGTTGCCCTGGAAAAACAACTGCTGCACGCCCAGAAGATGGAATCGGTAGGCCGGTTGGCCGGCGGGGTGGCCCACGATTTCAACAATATGCTCGGGGTCATTCTCGGTTATACGGAGATGATTCTCGATCAGGTTGATGAACACCAGCCGTTGTATCCTGCGCTGCGGGAGATTGAGAAAGCGGCGCAGCGCTCGGCCAATCTGACCGGACAATTATTGGCTTTTGCTCGCCGGCAGACGGTGTCGCCCAAGGTGATCGACCTTATTGCCGCGGTGTGTAAATAGTTAATATTTTTATACCTTAATGATGCACTTTCGAGTATAATTCTGGGCATGGAAAAGATAGATGCCCGAACACATAATCAGCAGACTCAGTATGAGTTGCGCAAGCAGGTTGTCCGCTTGCGCAAACGTGGTTTGTCCACCAAAGAAACCGCCGAATTGGTCGGTATCTCTGCCTCTCATGCCAGTACGATCTGGCAGAAGTATCTGCGAGGAGGCATAGATGCGATCAAACCGGGCAAGCGAGGCCGCCGACACGGAGCGCAGCGAGTCCTCGATGCCGAGCAGGAAAAAAGCGTGCAAATCAT
>NZ_FQXS01000011.1 GCF_900130015.1 Desulfofustis glycolicus DSM 9705
CCAGTCGAGCTCCACCTTCAGCTTGCCAATCTCGCTGTACAACAGTTCAGGTTCTCGATGTGCCGCGATCGGTGTAGGACCTCGCTTTCCTTCAAAGAGCGTTTTTGCCTGCTCTTGAAGTTCCTTCTTCCAATGCCCAACCGTAATAGGGTGGACCCCAAATTCTTGCCCTATCTCGTTGAGCGTTTTTATCCCTCGCAATGCCTCCAGAGCTACCTTGGCCTTGAACTCGGGAGTATGGAACTTTCTCTTCTTTCCTTCACTCATCTTTTCCTGTTCCTCGGGATTGCGTCTAGCTTAAACTACTGTCTTAAAACTGGGGTCCACTATACAAGACGGTGTTCATCTCGACAGCGAAGGTAGGATTATTAGCTAGCAGAAATTACTTGTAATTTGTGGGGTTACCCACGGCACAAGATAATCACCTGCAATTGCTTCTTTTTACAGGGTCTCCTCTCCGTGAGGGGACCCTGTTCGTTATTTTGGAGTGACAACATTATTTATAGCGATTTTCCTTTTGCAAAGATTTACCAAGTATCTATACTAGTCGACCAATAACGATTTTGTTTCATCCACGGAGGAAACAGTGCCTTGGAACTAAAAAGACATACCTACGCAGACCCTATAGTTTCTTATATCAAAAAGGGCATACTAAACGGAACCTACAAACCGGGTGACAAGGTAAAAGAACTGGACATCTCTAAAAAGTTATCCATTAGCAGAGCTCCCGTACGTGAGGCACTTCAGGTACTGATCAAAGAAGGCTTGGTGGTTTGGATCCCTCAAAAAGGAAAATTTATAACTAAACTCAACCCCAAACAAGTCAAAGACAGTTATTTCACTGGTGGCGTTCTCGAAGCTGCGGCTGTTTCAAGAGCACTTCAGCTATTCACAGAAAAGGATATAAGCAAATTAACTGAATTGACTGAAAAAATGAAAGAAATAGCTGATGGCAAGGAATCCGCCAATAAAATTGCTGAACTTGACGATAAATTCCACCAGATACTCTTTTCCCGGGTTGATAACGATTTTGTCGTCGAGTTCTGTCGCAGATCCTGTCAGGGACTGTCGAAGTTCCTGTTTTTTAAATATTGGATCAATATGTACACACCCCATGAGGTTTATTTGAGACATAAAGTAATCGTGGAAGCCATAAAAAAGGGGGATGCGACCGCATTGGAAAAACAGATTCGCTCACATTATTTCGACGCAGGTGAGAGAATGTCGATACTAAGCGCCAACGAAGAATGAGAAATGATTGCGATCTTCAATTCCCTCCGATTTTCCAAACACGAATCCTGCCCCCATACAAGGAAAACAATGTATCGTCCTTCCGCCCTTTCAACACCTATCGCTCTCAAAGGGGAGATTGAAAAAATCGGCATTTCGTTCAAGATCAAGGTGCGCAAGAAAATTTTATCGCAAGCATTTGACTCTGCCACAGGCAGCATTACTGGGGACCTGGGGGACTCTGGGCCAGCCCAACGCTCAAACCTGTGGTCTTGCCAGGAACCGCCCAACCAACCAGTTAGGTTATCGACCAAAGTCCGCTGTGGTATAGATCTCCGCAAGAAGATAACAGCTCTTGGCCCTTACGGTTCCACCTGCAGAAAAAATGAAACCGCAGAAAATGTCCTGCAACGCTTGCTGCAGTCGATTACGAACGGAGCCCGTTTTACCGCTGGGGACCGTTGCCCATCGCCATTGCTTCATTTTGGCGGTTGCTTCCCAGTATTGATTTCAGCTAAATAGCAATTGCGCTCTGATTATTGACAAGGTACCTTTGCTATTTCTGACTGATAGGCTTTTCATCTGAAACAGCCTTTTGGTACCCCCTCGTTTTTTGGTTGCTGCAATTCACCGATCCACCACCTTTATAGAGGAGTGACGCAATGAGCGTAATGGTTATCATTAAGCGTGTCTTCCGAATGGATCATACCGATGATTTGATTCCCTTGCTCAAGGAGTTGAGGAAAAGATCAGAAAAACAGCCGGGCTTTATATCGAGAGTGACATACTCAAAATTGAATGATCCAGGAGAATGCATAGTCATCAACGAGTGGGAAACTGCAGATGACTGGATAAACTGGATGAGCCGGGCAGAAGCGAAGGAATTGCAGTGGAAAATCGATTCTCTTATCGGGGAAAAAACCACATTTGAAATCTATAGACCCGAGGATTTCTGAAACAGCCCTCTTCTCCTTGTCCCAGATCAGCAAGCACATAGACCAACAGGCCGTGCTCAACTGACAGGGCCGCTGAAACGTGACTTGTATTGTTCCTGTGGTTCGTCGTTATTTTTTCTGGTTATTGTCCTGTATCGGCCGTAAAGAATCGACGCTCCCAAAGACACTTCTATTCATTTCCATTCAATGCATGATCGGTATCATGACCGGCGAGTTGCATCGCTTATGTTTCTGTTTTCTATCGTTTTTTATATGAAAATCGGCGGGACTGGTTTTAACCTGTCCCCCGCTAACTTTTAAAACCAACCGGCCATTCCGACCACGGCGCTGATTTTCATCGTTCGTTGTGACGCTCCGTCATGGGGGTTGAACCGGCCAGTCGTGCCGAGCGAGACGACGATTTTCATTGTTCGACGTGCCCCCGGTTATTGGATTTAGAGCGCAGATGGCGACAAATTTCCTGTTGAGTGGTTCCGGCCCTGTAAGAAAATTAATCCTGCAGCATACAGGACCGGAAGTATTTGAAGGGTGTCGTGCTGATCGGTTATGCCCGATTCCGGTTTCTCAAAGAAATTCCACCTCTCCGGACGTCAGATCGTAATAGGCGGGTACGACTTTCACTTTCCCGCTTTGTACCAAATCTGCAACAATTGGTTCTGACTGAGAGATTTTTGCTGAAACCTGCCGGGCCAGCTCTTTGGATGCATTGTTCACCTGGTCTCCTCCGGCGGCATCCGGTATCGTTTTGAGAGCAGTCTGAATGGCCGGACCGAGAGTGGCAATGTGACCTTCAAGAGTGGCACCGCTCGAAACTGCACCAATTGCCCCACAGCTCGAATGACCCATGACAACGACAACAGGAGTATGCAGGTGCTTGACCGCATATTCTATTGATCCAAGGGAATGATCTCCGATTATATTACCGGCAACTCGTACAACAAAAAGATCGCCCAGCCCTTGATCAAAGATATCCACAGGGGGAACCCTGGAGTCGGAACAGGAGAGGATCGTTGCTATCGGCTCCTGGCCCGCAATCAGACTCTGGCGGCTTTCTTCGCAATGGTTTGGATGTTCGAGTTTACCGGAAACAAATCGTTTGTTGCCGTCTTTGAGGATATGAAGAACCTCTTCAGCAGTGGGGTGTCCTGATTGTTTTTGGGTCATGTTTTTCCCCTATTTGCATATCAACAGGGAACCTTGAAAAATTGTCATTTCCCCCAATCTCGTCGTTGCGCAATCAAACTTTGTCATTGTAATATCATATATATGTCTGCGGAAAAATTTTCTTGCGCGCCTCGATTTTGAACGAAATTCCGATTTTTTCAAGCTCCTCAACAGTATCCGCTCTCAGCATGAGCGTCGTTTCTCTTGGTCCTCACAGGCTACAATGCTGACTGTGCAGCTCCCATCATATCTTCTTCATTTCTCCTTCGAAAAGGTTTTTCACTATCCTGATATGAGATTTTCGGCCAACAGTTCATTCCTCAGCTGTTCGGATTGGCCCTGGAGAGATTTACGCGTGTTATCTCGGTAAGCCGCTAATCTCTCCTCTATTTCCGGATACTTGATAGAAAGGATGGAGCAGGCCAGGAAGGCTCCGTTTTTGGCGCCGTCAATAGCTACTGTCGCAACGGGGATACCTGGTGGCATCTGCACCGTCGAGTAGAGCGCATCCTCGCCATTCAAAGCCCCCGAGGCGAGTGGCACACCAATTACAGGCAGGGTCGTATGGGCAGCGATGACGCCGGCGAGGTGGGCAGCTATGCCGGCGCCGGCGATAATTACCTCGATGCCGCGTCCTCTGGCGCTCTTCGCATATTCTGCCGTTTTATCAGGAAGACGGTGAGCGGAGCTGATATCCATTTCGAAGAGAACTCCCATCTCTTTGAGGATTTCAGCAGCTTTTTTCATGACGGGCAGATCCGAGGCACTGCCCATAACGATGCCGACAATGGGTTTTTCTTTCAAAACGTAAGGTCCTCCTATGCTGACTTCGACGAAATAATCATTGTTGAACACTACTAGTTAGGCAAGTTAGACTTTCTGTCTGCGAGCGGTGGAACCTGACCGGGTCAGGTTTCGCCGGAAAACATTCCTCGTCAGGGCTCTTCGTCCCCTGCCGGGACAAGAGGAGCCGCCTGTTCCATTCGACCTATGTCATCATGATGGCTGTATCGAGCGACAGGGGTTGTCTGATGCGTTCCGGTAATAGATAAGTCGCAAAAAGCTCTTGGTCAAATAGATAAATACAGTATTATACTTCGTAATATTCGAATCATTGAGGTCTCTATGGCATGGCTTAATTATCATCACCTTTACTATTATTGGACGGTTATGCGTGAGGGTGGCATATCTGCAGCCAGTGAAAAACTCAGCCTTGCTCAGTCCACCATCAGCGCCCAGTTGTCAAAATTGGAAGAAAGTCTTGAGGTCAAGTTGACCCAAAAGGTGGGTCGGAATCTGGAACCTACAGATGCAGGGCTGCTTGTCTTGAGATATGCAGACGAGATTTTTCCATTGGGCCGAGAAATGCTGGACGCATTGAAAGGACTCCCGGTCTTCGGGCCATGGTCCCTCAGAGTCGGAATCGTTGATGTGATGCCAAAACTTGTTGCCCAGAAGTTACTGGCGCCAATAAACCTCCTGCCGGAAAAGGTTCGGCTGGTCTGCCATGAAGGGAAAAACGAACATCTTCTGGCTGAACTGGCAATGCACAACCTTGACGTGGTCCTGACCGATACCCCTTTGCGATCGAGGCTGAGCATAAAGGCCTATAATCATCTTTTGGGGGAGTGCGGAGTTTCTTTCTTGGGAACGCACGCTCTGGCAAAACAACTTCATGGCACATTTCCCTCTTCTCTGAACAATGCCCCGATGTTGTTTCCCATGGGTATGAGCACATTACGAGGGATTCTTGACCAATGGCTGGAGAAAATGGATATCCAGCCGCTCATCGTTGGCGAGTTTGACGACAGTGCCCTTTTGAAAGTTTTTGGTCAAGCGGGCGATGGGATATTTATGGCCCCGACAGTTATCGAGGAAGAGGTGGTAAAGCAGTACCATGTTCAGGTAATTGGTCGGACACGAGATATCAAAGAAAGATTTTACGCCATTTCAGTAGAGCGAATTATCAAACATCCTGCAGTAGTAGCAATTTCAGAGGCAGCACACCAAAAACTGTTTTTTGCTATCAAGTGATCAGGAGCATGATGATTTTGGCAGGTCACTCTGCTCAATCGAACCTATTTCGTCGAAGTAATGGGGAGTTTGAAAAATCTGAAATTCCATCCAAGCTCGAGGCGTGCATCAAAATTTTACCACAGGCATACATTTGATATTCAAAGATTAAATTTGATTGCTCAATAATGAGATTGGGCGAAATGACATTTTTCAAGGATCCCTAACGTCTCAGCTGTCACTCTTCGACGATGATCTTCTGGTCCTGACCAGGGCCATATCAAAGTGGGTGTCAGACCTGATCGCAATTTTATAGGCAACTGGGGAGGACAGGTTAAAGCCTGTCCCGCCATTGGTCAGCTTGTGGAGGACAGCTTAAAACCCGTCCCGCCATTGGTGGAGATCGTGCCCTGAGCAGCAGCGTCTGTCTGCCGAAACAATGGTGAGAAGATGGTTGCCTGTTGACCGCTCTGGTGATAAACTATCGATATAGCAGCAGACGGGAGACGCTCCACGATGAACCTTTGCGGTGGATAAACCATGGGGTCAACGCTCGCTGAACAGGCCGGCCCGGAAAATCGGCTGGAAGATGAACAGATCAAAGCCCGTAGCCTGGACGAGTTGGTCCAGCGGTTTCTTCAGCTCGACACCGAACTCAACTCCAATATCCCAACGACGTTGTGGATCAGCGATCTGCACGGCGAAGGGGACCGGTTCAAATCAATCCTGCGCGGCCGGTTCGGAGTCCTTTATCAAACCTGCCGCGAAGCGCTGCCAAACACCTTTACCACCGACAAGATCCAGCACCTGGTGCGGATCATCCGCAGGCAGTTCTACCTGGAAGACCCGAACATCTCGATGGACAAGCAGGATGTCATCCTGTGCCTGATCGAGGTCCTCAAGTACAAGATGACCAATGTCCGCTACCGGGTCGAGGATATCGCCATGCCCGAGTTCCAGGAGACCATCGGCAGACTGCTCTCCGGGCTGCCGGTCCCGGATCCTATCTTCGAAGAGGAGATTATCTCGGTCCGCCTGATCCATCACCTCTGTCATGCCATTCGCAACGTACTGCTCGATCGCATTCAAGTCCTCGGCGACGTTTTCGATCGCGGGCCGCAGCCGGACAAGATCATCCGCTTTCTCTCCTCCGCCCCCTATCGCCGCATCGTCGACTACGTGCTGGGCAACCACGATATCCTCTGGATGGGCGCAGCGTCGGGTAACAGATCGCTGATTGCCGAAGCTATTCGCATTACCTGCCGCTATGATCACTTCCCGTTTATGGAACGGCTCGCTTTCGACGCGTCACGCCTTGCAGCCTTTGCCGAGAAGACCTATCCGGCCGACCGGGTCACCGGCAATTTCAAGGCCAAGACCGAGCCCGGCCGCGCCATGGAGAAAGCCCTGGCGATCATCCAGTTCAAACTCGAAGAGCAGACCATCCGCGATTTTCCGGAATACGAGATGTCCTCCCGGCTGTGGCTCGACAGGCTGGCCGCGCTGCTGAAACAGGGCGATACCGACGGACTCAACGACACCTTCTTCCCGACCATCGACCTCGATGATCCCGGTCGACTGACGCCGGAAGAGCAGGCGGTGATCGACGATCTGACCGAACAATTCCGCACCAATAGGAAGCTCAAGCGGCTGCTCAGCTACCTGTTCACCGTCGGCAAGACCTATTCGACCTACAGCAATATCCTCAACATCCACGCCTTGGTACCATCGACGCAGGACGGCGATTTTGAGGAGTTTCTCGGACGCAAGGGGCGCGCGCTGCTCGACTTTATCCAGGCTACCATCACCAGGGTCGGCAAAAACTATATCGCCGGCACTCCGCAAGACCCGAAAGACCAGGCCCTGTTCTTCTACCTCTGGTGCGGTCCGCGCTCACCCTTCTTCGGCAAGCACGCGATGAAGACCTTCGAGCGTTATTTTCTGATCGATAAAGAGACCCATGCCGAAAAGACGCTCTACTGGCAGCAGAACCTGGCGACCGATAGCTTCAAACGCAAACTGCTCGCCGAATTCGGCGTTAAACGGGTCGTTTATGGACATACGCCAGTCAACTACCTGAAAGGCAAACACATGGCCAGTGACGACGGGGTCGCCATCAATGTCGACGGCGGATTCGCCGCCGCCTACTACAATCGCGGCCACTCCCTGGTGCATACGCCGCACCAACTCTACGGCATCATCCTGCCGACCCCGGACGAAATCAAGAAGGCCGAACTGAAATTCGAATCGGCACCGCTCGATATCGAATTGATCGATGAATTTCAGCACCCGATGAAAGTGAAAGAAACCGCCGAAGGCAAAAAACTGAAAGACGAGAGAGAGGCCTTGTTGCGCCGGATCAAAGCGCTTGCAGTGGCTAACGGTCAGGGCTTTCTTCACCCCCCGCTCAACACCGACGGATAAATGGATACCAACTACGGCATGGAGATCGTCAGGGCGACGGAGATCGCCGCTCTGACCGCGGCACGCGAGCAAGGCCTCGGTGATTACCGGGAAATCCTCAATCATGCCCGGGCCGCCATCGCCAAGACCCTGAACAGACTACGAATCGACGGATTTGTCGTCAACGATCGATTCCAGAATCGTGACGATCTCTTTCCGATGCCGGCCACGCTCGGTCAGGGCGGGCCGACCATGGACCTGATGGCCATTGCCCTCGAGGCCCATCACTCGGCGGCCAACGGCGGCAACAATGCGACCAGTTATGCGGTCATTGCGCCGCGCGGCGTTATTCAGTCGGTACCGAACCTGAATATGTACAAAATCGTCGTCGGACCGCAGGTCGGCAACGTCATCGATATCAACCAGCCGCCGATTATCAATGTCAAGCGAGTGGCCCGCGCTCTGCGCAAATACACCGAGAATGTCACGGTCTGTATCCTCAATCAAGCCCGGCACAAGCAGTTGATCAAAGAGATCCGCGAGTGCGGCGCCCGCATCAAACTGATCGAGGAAGGCGAACTGTCCGGCTGTCTGTCGGCGATCACCGGTGAAAAGACAGACCTTTACCTCGGTTATGGTTATGCTCCCGAAGGGGCGCTGGTGGCAGCTGCCATCAGCTGTCTCGGCGGCTATTTCGAGGGTAAGATCTTCTACGAAAACGATCGGGATCGGGAGCAGGCCGAGGAGCACGGCATCAGTGATTTTGAAAAAATCTTCCGCCCCCAGGATCTGGTCCGTTCAAAAGAAGTGGCGATCGCGGCAACCGGCGTGACCGACGGAGAATTTCTCGAGGGTGTGCGATTCACATCAAACGGCGCAGTCACCAGTTCCTTTATCGCCCGCGCCGAAACCAAGACCTATCGTAAGCTGGAAACTCGTCATTTCTTCGATTATAAACCGGTATTCTGATCGTGCCTATCCAGGGGAGCAGTAATCCTCCAGGAATCGCCGGGCGTGACCTCTCTGTTCCGGTCAGGACTTCAGTACGACACCAACCGCCCCCGGTCGTCATCCGGACACTGATCAACAGAGCGTGCCATGAAAACCAACCTGTTCTGGTTGCAGTGCGGCGGGTGTGGCGGCGACACCATGTCGCTGCTCAACGCTTCATCACCGACGTTCATCGAGGCCGTCCGGGGACTCGGCCTGAATATCCTGTGGCATCCGAGTTTTTCGGCGCTGACCAGCCGTGCCTATCGCCATCAGCTCGACCGATTGGTGGCCGGCAGTGAGCACCTGACCGTCCTCTGCGTTGAAGGTGATCTGGAACTGATGATCGAAGTCAGCGACGGAATCGTGGTCGATGCCTGGAGCTGCGGCACGATGTATCGCGATTTTGAAAATATGCTCAAAGGGCGTGCACCGAGAGACAGCCTGGTCTTGACCCCCCGGGTCTGCGGCATTAGCGGCACCGCCCACCTGATTGCCGCAGCCGAGGCCCCCGACATGGTGTGCGGCGTCACCATCCCGGACAATGCCCTGCTGTTCAGGAACCTCGCCTCAATGGCCGAACTCCTGCAAAGCGATATGCGCCATGGGCTGTTGATGTTCATGCCCGATTTCACCAACCAATGCTACGAGCAAACTACTTTTTATCAAGAAGCCGTTGAACGCTATCGGCCGCTCAGTGGCAGTTCAACCATCGACGCGATTAAACACACCAGGCGCATTATCGAAATCGTCGCTATTATCGGCGGTCAGTGGCCGAACTCCTCCTACATGGTACCGGGCGGTGTCGCCGGAACAATGTCCAGGGACGACCTGATCAACTGCCGCTATGTGCTCAGCTGTTTTCGTGACTGGTACGAAACGAGTGTGCTCGGCTGTTCGATCAAACGATGGCAAGCAGTGACCTGCAGTAAAGACCTGGCGCTCTGGTATCAGGAAGCGGCAACGCACCGCGCCGGCGAGGTCGGCTTCCTGCTGCGCTGCTGCCGTGAGAGTGGTCTCGATCGGCTCGGTGGGGGACATCACCGTTTCATCAGCTACGGGCAATTCAACTACTCGGCCGGAGACGGACTACCACCCGGCGCCAAGGTCCTTGCCTCCGGTTTTTGTGACGGCGAACTCTTCGAGCCGTTCAATCAGGAAAATATCACCGAGCATGTCACCCACTCTCGATTCAGGGATTATCTCGGCGGCCTGTACCCGTTCAACGGAGAGACCGTACCGCTGAGCGACGCTGCCGACCAGGGCAAATATTCGCTGACGAAGGCCCCGCGCTATCGCGATAAACCCGCTGAAACCGGGCCGCTGGCGGAAATGCTCTGCAGCGGCGTAGCGCTCTTTCGTGATCTGGTCAAAACCGACGGGGTCAGCGTCATGACCAGACAACTCGCCCGCCTGGTCCGGGGCGTCATTCTCATTCCGGTCATGGAGCAGTGGCTGGCGGCCATCGATCCCGACGAACCGTTCTACACACCGGTCAAAACCATCCCCGACGGTCGCGGCTACGGCGTGACCGTCGGCTGTCGCGGGTCGTTCGGCCACTGGGTCACCATCGAAAACGAGATGATCAGTCGTTATCAGATCATCACACCGACCGCCTGGAACGGTTCACCGCGGGACACCAACCATGTCCGCGGACCATGGGAAGAGGCGGTGATCGGCACGCCGGTCGACGATCCCGACAACCCGGTACAGGTCGCTCAGGTCATTCGCTCGTTTGATGCCTGTCAGGTCTGTTCGGTGCACTGTATTCAAAAGTCATGACCGGACCAGCCGTTCAGCATGATCTTCTCGGTCTGATCGCCGAGAACGAGGCACTGATCAACGAATTGCGTGTTGCCCGTCAGGCCGCGGCAATCACTGCCGAGCTGGTGGCCGAGCAGTTTGCCAAGCTCGACGTTATCCTCAGGGAGCTGGATCAGCGGGCCCGCAATGAAAAAGTGCTCCGGCAGGATATGGCCCAGGCTCGCCAGGCGGGCGAAGCTGCCAATGTTGCTAAAAGTGAATTCCTCGCCAATATGAGCCATGAAATCCGGACGCCGATGAACGGCATCATCGGCATGACTGATCTGGTACTGGCCACGGAATTGACCGATAGCCAGCGGCACTGCTTGGTGATCGTGAAACATTCCGCCAACCGTTTGCTGCGGGTGATCAACGATATCCTCGACTTTTCCCTGGTGGAATCTGGCAAGCTGGAGCTCGACCCGACCGTCTTCGACCTCGCAGAGGCGCTGAACAGCGCCTTGACCATGTTCATCCCGGCCGCACAGCACAAAGGGTTGCAGCTGAACATCAGCATTGCCCCGACCGTTCCCCGGCAGGTCTATGCCGATGCCAACCGGCTGCTGCAAATCATCGTCAATCTGGTCAACAACGCGATCAAGTTCACCACTAGCGGCAGCGTTTCCGTGACCATCGCCCCGCATCGGAAATCCCGGCGCAAAACCCACTTCATTCGTTTCAGAATCAGCGACACCGGCATCGGTATCGCCCGGGAGAAACAGCAACAGATTTTCGAGTCCTTTCGTCAGGCGGACAGCTCCATCACCCGGCAATACGGGGGAACCGGTCTGGGTCTGGCCATATCCTGCCAGCTCGCCGAACTAATGGGCAGTCGAATCGAGATGAAAAGCGAGAAAGGACGCGGTTCAACCTTCTGGCTGGACTGTATCCTGCCCGCCGAGTCGCCGACGGAGCCGCATCTGCCTTCGGATGTTCCGATCGATAAAACTTCGTGGAGTACAGCCGATGATCTGAAGCACTTTCGCGTCCTGCTTGCCGAAGACGACTATATCAACCAGACCGTAGTCACCGCTCTGCTCGATCAGCTCGGCCTGTCGGTGACCGTCGTCGGCAACGGCCGAGAGGCGGTGGCCGAGTTGCTCGCCGATGACTACCAACTCGTCTTGATGGATCTGCAGATGCCCGACATCGATGGTCTCGAGGCGACCCGGCAGATCAGACTGCTGGAAGGGAACAAGGGGAAAATCCCGATTGTTGCCCTGAGCCCACGTGATGGAGAAAGACCGGGAAAAATGTCGGTAGGCCGGCATGAATGATTTCCTCAGCAAACCGATCGATAGTGATCAACTCAATCTCGTGCTCAGCACCTACCTCAGACCAACCGGCCACCGCTGACAACCAAACCATTTACAGATATGCCAGCTGTGTCGACAGCTTATTACCCCACCCAACACCAAGGAGAATTACCGATGACCACCCCTGTTACTCCCCCCGGCGCAATCCTGCAACGTGACCGGCAATCCTATGCCATCGTCCCCCGACTGCCCGGCGGCCTGCTCGACCTGAACACCCTGAAACGATTAGCCCAGGTCGTCGAGACCTACCAGATCCCGATCGTCAAAATCACCTCCGGTCAACGCATCGCCCTGGTCGGCATGAAGGCGGATCAACTAGACGCGATTTGGCGTGATCTCGGCCTGGACGCCGGCAAAGCGACTGAACTCTGCCTGCATTACGTGCAGGTCTGTCCCGGCAACACCGTCTGCTCGTTTGGTCTGCAAGACTCTCTTGGCTTTGGCATCATGCTTGAGGAACATTTCTCCGGTCGCGACTTTCCGGCCAAGGTCAAGATCGGCGTCTCCGGCTGTCCATTCACCTGCGCCGAAAGCGTGGTCCGGGATGTCGGCGTGATCGGCAAAAAAAAAGGTTGGACCGTCAGTTTCGGCGGCAGTTCGACCAGGACTCCTCGAGCTGGAGACATTCTCGGCGAGGGGCTGTCCGACGATCAGGCCAGGGATCTCATCGACCGATGCCTGCGCTTTTATGCCGAAAATGCGAACAAAAAAGAACGTACCGCTCGCTTCGTGACCCGCGTCGGCATCGATTCCATCCGCCAGGCGGTCTGTACCGATTAACCCGCCGCCACTTCTGTCGGCCCGTGCTATGAAGATATCCCGCCCAGCGCGGGCCGACATTTCTCCTTTTCCTTTGCCCCGCTCCTGCCGATACGATCGTTAGACATCGTAACCAACCGCTGCCCCAGCGCAGCCACAATACCGAAGCCTCGATGAACGATCTCGACTCTTTACATGATGAACAGCGGCAGCATCCGGTCCCGCCGTCCTGGCGAGGTCTGTCGGACGGTTTTTACTCGGGCGGTGACTCCGAGTTCATCTCGAACAAAGGAACGTTTCTCGGCGATGAAGACGCACTCAGGTCCTCCCAGCCGCGGATCAGCCACTGGTCGATTGCCTGGTCCGATCTGATGATGACCATGTTCGTGTTGTTTCTCTCACTGTTTGTCTATCAGGCCGCTCACCGCGAATTTCTGGTCAGTGACGAAATCGAGGTAATCGGCGGAGAAACGGCGAATGCCCTGGAAATCGCCGATGAGCCCTCGGCTACACTCCCGTTCGTGCCGATCAGACCGGCGGCACCATTGATAACTGCCGGGACCGTCAGGAAAGTCGAACCGATCCGGCTTGCCGAGCTCGACAGCGATCTGGCTTTTTTCGATGACCAGGCCCGGGGCGGCAAAAAACGCGTCGCGGCACACCTGTCTGCGGACGGGCAGGAAGAGGCGCCTCCAGCGATTCCCGACGACGCAATAACAGCGGCTGCTCCCTCTCCGCCATCCCTGGCTGATTCACCATTACGCCAGCCTGCTCTGCCGGACGACATATCACCGGACGTATCAACCAAGCAGGCAGAGCAACACGATTTCGTGCCGGATTTTACCGTCGATAAGGCACTGCTCGAACAACTCGACCTTGATCGATTCGCCTCGATCAACCTGGTGCCGGATCACGCCATGCGCATCATCCTCACCGGTGACCTGCTCTTTGCCACCGGCCGCGCTGAATTGTCGACCTCGGCCATCGGATCGCTGCAAAAAATTGCCACCGTGATCAAAGATTCCCCCTATATGATCAATGTCATCGGCCACACCGACAACGTGCCGATGCAATCGCCGCGTTACGAGACAAATTGGGAACTGTCGGTGGCCCGGGCCTCCCGGGTAGCCCGGTTTCTGATTGAAGAGATAGGGATGAACCCGCAGCAGTTCGTGGTCAGCGGCTACGGCGCCCAACGACCGTTGCACCCCAATGCAGACAGCAGCCGGCGTGCCGCCAACCGCCGGGTCGAAATCATCATCAGCAGAAGATTGCCGGCTCCACTGGCCGTCTCTGTCGCCAACCACCTTCAGCCAGCACGAAATTCTGATGAGATATAAAAACGTTATCGGCCTGTTCCTGTTCTCCTCGCTCTTTGTCGCCGGCTTTTTGATCAACGGCAATCTTGGCCTCTATTTCAATATCTCCGGTCTGCTGATCGTCATCGGCGGGACCACTGCAGCGGCTCTGCTCAGTTTCAAGACCGAACAGCTGAAAATCGTCTACAAGGTGATGAAAGCCTCCTATCACCGTCCGGTAAAAGAGGAAACCGAGATAATCAATATCCTGATCGACCTATCGATCAAGTCTCGTATCGACGGCATCCTCTCCCTGCAAAAAGAAGAAAACGAGACTACCATTCTCTTTCTGCGCCGTGCCCTGAGCTGCCTGGTCGACGGTTACGGCACGGAACAGATCAGAGATATTCTCAACACGGAAACCTATTTCTTCAAACTGCGCCGCGACGACCTGCAGCGGGTCCTCCGGTCGATTGCCGATTTTTTCCCGGCTTTCGGCATCATCGGCTCGGTGGTCGGCCTGATCGCCATGCTCGGCGGTATCGGCGACACCGCGGTCATCCTCAAAGCGGTCCCGATCGCGCTGACCTCCACCTTATACGGACTGATTTTTGCCAATTTTTTCTTCCTACCCTTTGCTGCCAATCTCCGCGAACGAACCAACCACGAATTGCTGCTGCAAAAAATCATCACCGAGGGGGTCATCGCCATCAATTCGGAGATGAATCCGGTCATCCTGAAAACCAGGCTCGAATCCTTCCTCACCCCCTCGGCCCGTGACCACGACCTGGTATCCTACCGCAAGATCCGTGAACGATTTAACATCCAGGTCCAGGAGAAAAACACCATCCAAGAAGCATGACACGCCGTCCTGCGGTGTTGCGACCGCCACCTGACTCCTCCTGCAGGAAGCTGACCAACATACTGTTTTTTCTCTTATTTCAATTACTCTTCAGTTGTCTGCTTTTTCTGTGCAACACAGGCGTGTTCATGGTATTTTTTCAGACGGTTTGACACCCTTCCTGACGTTTCATCATCTGCAAACCTGGAGTCTATCGCCATGCAATTCAGGCCGTCGCCATTGTTTTGTCCGCTGTCCCCACTTGTGTCTGTCGTCGCAGTAATCACGGCAGCTTTTCACCCAACATCAACTCCGGAAGACCGCTCATGAGTGCCGGTTTTGTTCATCTGCACGTCCACTCGCAGCACAGCCTGCTCGACGGTGCGATCAGGGTTTCCGACCTGCTCGCCAAATGCCGGGAATACGAGATGGATGCCGTGGCCCTGACCGACCATGGCGCCATGTACGGAGCCCTGGAATTCTATACCAAGGCGAAAAAGGCCGGCGTCAAGCCGATTGTCGGCTGCGAGTTCTATGTCGCCCCCGGACACCGCAGCGAAAAAAAGACATCCGAGGCAGGTCCGGCCTTTCATCTGATCCTGCTAGCCATGAATTACGAAGGCTACCGGAACCTGATGAAGCTCTCGAGCATCGCCCAATTCGAAGGATTCTACTACAAGCCGCGCATCGATATGGAGGTGCTCGAGCGCTACAGCGACAATCTGATCGCCCTGAGCGCCTGCCTGCACGGTGAAGTGCCCTGGCTGCTCAGTCACAACCGGCCGATCGAGGCCCGCGACAAGGCACTGCAGATGCAGCGGTTATTCGGCGATCGCTACTATTTCGAACTTCAGGAAAACGGCATCCCCGAACAGAAAGTCGTCAACGAAGGCTTGATCGGGCTGAGCCGCGAACTCGGCATCAAACTACTGGCCACCAACGATTGTCACTACCTGAACAAAGAAGAAGCGCACGCCCACGAGGTCCTGCTCTGCATCCAGACCGGCAAGACCATCAACGACAACGACCGCTTCAAGTTCCCTTCCGACGATTTCTATTTCAAGTCGCCCGACGAAATGCGGCAGCTCTTCTCCTATTGCCCCGAGGCTGTGGCCAATACCGTTGAAGTTGCCGAGCGCTGCAACCTGGAGATCGAACTCGGCCAACATCATTTCCCCCGCTTTCCGATCCCCGAAGGCGAGACGCTTGAATCGATGTTCACCAAGGCGTGCTGGCAGGGTCTGCAGGAACGTTTCGCGGTGATGCGACAGGACAAAACGCTGTCGCCCGATGTCGAGAAAGCCTATAGCGAGCGGCTCAAGAAAGAAATCGACGTGATCAACAAGATGGGCTTTCCCGGTTACTTCCTGATCGTCGCCGATTTCATCAACTGGGCCAAGGACCGGGACATTCCGGTCGGGCCCGGCCGGGGCTCCGGGGCCGGCAGTCTGGCCGCCTACTGCCTGCGCATCACCGACATCGACCCGCTGCCTTACGGCTTGATTTTCGAACGATTCCTCAATATCGAACGCAAATCGATGCCCGACTTCGATGTCGATTTCTGCCAGGACCGGCGCGGCGAAGTGATCGACTATGTGCGGAGCAAATACGGCGGCAATGCTCATGTCGCCCAGATCATCACCTACGGTTCAATGAAGGCCCGCGGAGTTATCCGTGATGTCGGCCGGGCGCTGGATATCCCGTTCGGCGACGTCGACAAGATTGCCAAGCTCGTCCCCGAGCAGCTGAAGATGACTATCGCCAAGGCCATCGATGAAGAGCCGAAATTGAAGGAAGCGGCGGCCCGCGACCCGCAGATCGCCGAGCTGCTCAACGTCTCGCAGACCCTGGAAGGACTGGCCCGCCACACCTCGACACACGCCGCCGGGGTGGTTGTCTCCCCGGAACCGATGGTCGAATACCTGCCGACCTGCAAAGGAAAAGAAGACGAGACCATTACCCAGTATGACATGAAACACACCGAGATGACCGGGCTGATCAAGTTCGACTTTCTCGGACTCAAGACGCTGACCGTCATCCAGAAGGCCCTGCGCCATATCAAATCGGATTGCGGCACCGATCTTGATATCTCGACCATCCCGATGGATGATCTGAAGACCTACAAGCTGCTCTGTGCCGGCGATGCACTCGGGGTCTTTCAGCTGGAGAGCAGCGGCATGCGCGAGCTGCTGGTAAAACTGGCGCCGGAGCAATTCTCCGACTTGATCGCCCTGATCGCTCTTTACCGCCCCGGGCCGCTCGATTCGGGTATGGTCGACGACTTCGTCAACACCAAACACGGCCGGCAGGAAGCCCATTATCCACTGCCGCAACTCAAGCCGATTCTCGAGGAAACCTACGGGGTCATCGTCTACCAGGAACAGGTGATGAAGATCGCCAACGTACTGGCCAACTACAGCCTCGGCGATGCCGATACGCTGCGTCGGGCGATGGGCAAGAAAATCGCCGAGGTGATGGACCAGGAAAAAGAAAAGTTCATGGCCGGCGCCCGGCAAAACAATATTCCGGAGGACAAGGCTGAACATATCTTCGACCTGATGGCCAAGTTCGCCGGGTATGGCTTCAACAAGTCACATTCCGCGGCCTACGCGTTGATCGCCTACCAGACGGCCTATCTCAAGGCCCACTACCCGGCCCAGTTCATGGCTGCCCTGCTCTCCTGCGACATGGCCAATACCGACAAGGTCGTGCTCTATATCAACGAGTGCCGGGAACACCAGATCGACGTGCTGCCTCCGGATATCAACGAGAGCGTTCAGGACTTCAGCGTTCGCCAGGACCGAATCCGTTTCGGACTGGCGGCGGTGAAAAATGTCGGCGAATCGGCGCTGGCCTCGATCATCGAAGAACGGGAAAAAAACGGTTTCTACACGTCGTTGGTCGACTTCTGCAACCGGGTCGATTCCCGGCGGGTGAACAACCGGGTCATCGAGAGCCTGATCAAATCCGGCTCTTTCGATTCGCTCGGCGCCAAACGCTCGCAATTGATGGCCATCCTGCCGAAGGCCATGGACCAGGCCAAGGCCCATCAGCGCGATCGCCTCAGCGGTCAGCTCTCTCTCTTCTCCGTCGGCCCGCAGGAAACAACCGGCGATATGAACGACATCATGCTGCCGGACGTAGCGGAATGGGATGAGCGCCAGAAACTGATCTTTGAGAAGGATACGGTCGGCTTTTATATCACCGGTCATCCGCTGGACGACACCTTGCAGGAAATCAGAACAGTCACCGACAGCGATATCGCCAACCTCGATAATTTCAACGAAGGCCAGCCGGTCAGGGTCGGCGGCCTGATCAGGAGTTGCAAGCAACTCAAGAGCAAACGAGGTGATGCGATGGCCTTCGTGACACTCGAGGACATTCTCGAAGCCGTCGAGGTCATGGTCTTCCCGGAAACCTATGGTGTCTGCCAGCATCTGTTGAGCACGCCGGACCCGGTGATCATTCGCGGCACCGTCCAGAAAAACGAGCGGGGCGTCAAGATCATCGCCGAGGAAATCGACCTGCTCGCCGAGGCCCGCGTCAAATACACCGAGGCCGTCCATGCCCGACTGAGAGCCGACAGCGTCACGCGGATCAGGCTCGACGAACTCAAGCAGATCCTGTTCAGCTATCACGGCACATGCCCGTTCTCAATCACCCTTTATTTCCCCGGCGAGGGGGAAGTGGATGTCGAGATCAACCGGGATTTCACGGTCAGGCCCTGCCGTGAACTGAGCGAGCGGGTCAGCGCGTTGTTCGGTTACGACCCATTGGCGTTTCGCAAAAAAGCACTGGAGGCGCCGGTCAAACGGCGCGGCAGGACCCCCGCCTGATCGGCGGCAATATACTGTTTTTAAAAAGGAATGAAGCTCACCGGGCTGTCCGGCCCTGCCGACCATGACGCCGATCATCACAGTTCGTTGTGACGTCCCGTCACGGAAATCAGTCCGACGGGGGGCGACACAGACCGCAATCGGGACATTCCAGCTGACCGTCCGTCAAGACATGGCCGCAGGCGGCGCAACGCGCCACTTCGGCCTGTTCCGCCCCGTGTCGCTCAGCCTCGGCCGCTGTCTGCAACTCAGTCAATCCGGTCAGTCGCCGATAGTCTTCCTGCAGCAACCGTTGTGCCGCTTCAGCGTCACGAGGCCTGATCTGCAGCTGTATGGAAGCCGGCGGGCAACAGCCGCCACCCGCTGGCGGTCCGTCCCCGACCAGTACTGCAGCAATACCGTGCCGGCCGAGCAGCCGACGCAACCGCTTGCCCTCCGCCAAGGTCACCTGGCGAATGGTAACCACCTCCTCACCGGCACCAATCTCAACCGTATCGTCGCCGTGCCGTTCTTCAAGCCGCGTCCCGTCACTACCGCTGCCCCTGCCCGTCGCTGGCACGAGTTCGCACCCACAGGCAGCGCAGTTGTGAAAACCGGCCCGGTACTCATCACCGCATGACGGGCAGACGAGCAGTCGATCCGCATCGTCCGGCGGGCTACCTCCATTCTCCCGGCCTGATTCGCCCCGCCCGAAGATCTTCGCCAGTAATCCTGCCATATTGTTTTGCTCCGCTGTATCCGCTACGCTACAGAATGAACCGGCTCAGATCTCGATCCTCGATGATAGTCTGCAATTGCCGCCTGACATAATCTGCGGTGACGACAAAGCTGCCTTCCGGCCGTTCCGATGCATCATACGACAATTCGTCGAGAACCCGCTCCATCACCGTATGCAGCCGCCGGGCTCCGATCTCTTCAGTGTTTTCGTTGACCTCGACGGCAATCCGGGCCATTTCCCTGATCGCACTGTCATCGAAGGAGAGCTCGATCCCCTCGGTAGCCAGCAAGGCGATATATTGTTTGGTCAGCGCATTTTCCGGTTCAGTGAGGATCCTGACGAATTCCTCCTCACCAAGCGGCTGCAGTTCGACGCGGATCGGAAACCGCCCCTGCATCTCAGGGATCAGGTCGGACGGCTTGCTGACATGAAAGGCGCCGGACGCGATAAACAGGATGTGATCCGTCTTCACCGGACCGTGCTTGGTGGTGACCGTAGTGCCCTCGACAATCGGCAGCAGGTCGCGCTGCACACCTTCACGGGACACATCCGGACCATGGATCATACCGCCGCTGCGTGAAGCGATCTTGTCTATTTCGTCGAGGAAGATAATACCCGATTGTTCGCTGCGCCGCAGGGCCTCCTTCATCACCTTGTCCATATCGACCAGTCGCTCCATCTCCTGCTGCTTCAGAGCTGCCATCGCCTCGGGGACTTTGAGGCGCCGCTTTTTCTTCTTGCGCGGAAAGATCTTGCTGAAGGCATCCTGCAGGTTCGACTGCATTTCCTCCATGCCCGAGGTAGTCATGATCTCCACCATCGGCATCGATTTCGCCTCATCAAGCGTCAACTCCACCTCCCGTTCGGCAAATTTACCGGCTCGCAGCATCTGCCGGATGCGCTCCCGGGTCGAATCTTCATGATCGCCGGCAGCAGCCGCCGGAGCGTGCTGCTCCTGGGTGACCAGAGTGAACGAGGTGGCGCCTTCCGGCCCGGTATCCGACAGCGGCCCGCGCCGGTTCGGCGATGGCGGCAACAACAGATCGAGCATCTTGTCCTCGGCCGCAGCCTCGGCCAGCCCCTCGAGACGCGCCTGTTCCTCGGCCTTGACCATGGTGATGGCGATTTCCACCAGATCACGGACCATCGATTCGACATCACGGCCAACGTAGCCGACCTCGGTGAATTTCGACGCTTCGACTTTGACGAACGGAGACTGGGCAAGCGTCGCCAGACGGCGGGCGATTTCCGTCTTGCCGACTCCGGTCGGGCCGATCATGATGATATTTTTCGGGGCGATCTCCTCCTGCAGCGGTTCGGGCACCTGGCGACGCCGCCAGCGGTTGCGCAGGGCGATGGCCACCGACCGTTTTGCATCGGCCTGGCCGACGATGTATTTGTCCAGCTCCGCGAGTGTTTCCCGTGGCGTCAGGGATTGTCTGTCAATCATATCTTTTCCAGCACAATTGAATCGTTGGTGTAAATGCAGATGGAGGCGGCGATGTCCATCGCCGTCCGGCAAATTTCTTCCGCGTCCAGCCCGCTCTTGCGGACCAGGGCCAGGGCGGCGGCATGGGCATACGGGCCGCCTGAACCGATGGCCAGCACGCCGGTATCAGGTTCTATCACATCACCGGTACCGGATATGAGCAGTGAATGGTCTTTGTCGACGGCCACCAGCATCGCCTCGAGGCGACGCAGCATACGGTCGGTACGCCAATCCTTGGCCAGTTCGACTGCGGAGCGCAACAAATTGCCGTGATACTGTTCGAGTTTTTGTTCGAGCCGGTCATACAGTGTAAAGGCATCGGCGGTAGCGCCGGCGAACCCGGTAACGACCTGCTCGTGATAGAGACGCCGGACCTTGCGGGCATGGTGCTTGACGACGGTATTGCCCATCGACACCTGCCCGTCGCCGGCGACGACGACCTGACCGTTATGGCGAACAGAGAGAATGGTGGTTGATTTGAATGTCATGATACGCTCTGGTTGAATGAATCGTTTGTGGGGCGACCGGCCGTCACCTGGTCGTGTCGCCGAGAGGGTGGGCCTTGTCGTAGACCTCGGCCAGTCGGTCGATGGTCAAATGAGTGTAGCGCTGGGTGGTTGAAAGGCTGGCATGCCCGAGCAATTCCTGAACACAGCGCAGATCGGCTCCCATTTCGAGGAGATGGGTGGCAAACGAGTGTCGCAGGGCGTGGGGTGTCACCGCCTGCCTGATGCCGACCCGCAGCGCGTAATTACTGACCAATCGTTCAACACTCCTGCTCGTCAACCGACCTCCCCGTCCATTGAGAAACAGTGCTTCGCTGTCCACCGGTCGCTGTTTTTCCAACCGACTGCCGATCAGCCGTTGCCGGTCCACCAGCCATCGTCGCACCGCCTCGATGGCCGGACCGCCAACCGGGACGAGCCGCTCCTTGTTCCCTTTGCCCCTCACCCTAAGCATTTCAGTATCGAAATCAAGGTCGTCGACAGAGCCGGAGACCAGTTCTGCAACCCGGATTCCGGTTGAGTAGAGCATCTCGAGAATGGCCCGGTCCCGGGACATGAAACGATCACTCCGATCCGGCGCGGCCAGTAATAAAAACACTTCGTCCACGGTCAAAAACGTCGGGATGGAGTGTCCCGTCTTCGGGCCGGCAATCCCGCAGACCGGATCGCTATCGATGATTTTTTCACGCTGCAGAAAGCGAAAAAAACTGCGCAGCGACGACAACTTGCGAGCCACACTGAGCGGGTTGTTGCGGCCGTGAAGGCTGGCGACAAAACGGCTGATATCGGCTGCCCCGATGACCTGCACCGCTGTATCATCGGCGACACCGGCCGAAAATTCAACCAGATCACGCCGGTAACCGACCACAGTGTGAGGCGAATACCCCTTCTCCGACTCCAGCCAGTTGCCGAATAGGGTTATCGCTTCTTCCAGCTTCATCTCGGCGGTGTTCGGCATGACGGTCATCCTTCACCGCGTACTGATCGCGGTCCCATTGTTTGCTTGCGTTCCCCTCGGCGATTAGACTATAGTCCGAGCAGTATAACCGGCAAAAGGCCATTTTCAATCAGCAAAACAACCCCGGCAAACCAGCCGCCGATCATCACCATCATGTCCAAAAAATCTTTTGAAGCAGCCTTGGCGCGACTGGAAGAAATCACCGAAGAGCTGGAAAGTGGTGACCTCAGTCTCGATGTCAGCCTGAAAAAATTCGATGAAGGCATCAAGCTGGCCGAGTTCTGTAATGCCCGTCTTGCCGAGGCACGCACCAAGGTGGAAATCCTGCTCGATAAAAACGGCCGTCTGACTGCCGAGCCTTTCGATGAACGACAAGCAGACAGCGATTAAGAACTACCTCGCCGCCGGAAAAGCGACCGTCGAGGAGGCCCTTGACCGGCTGATGCCCGCCGCACAAGGCCCCTTCGCGGACCATATCGAGGCCATGCGCTACAGCCTGTTCGTCGGCGGCAAACGGATCAGGCCGATACTGTGCCTGGCAGCGGTGGAAACGATCCGCGATGACGGTACCATGCTGCAGGCCATGCTCCCTGTCGCCTGCGCGCTGGAATGTATCCATACCTATTCGCTGATCCACGACGACCTGCCGGCCATGGACAATGATGATCTGCGCCGCGGGCGACCGACCAACCACAAAGTCCACGGCGAGGCCGCCGCCATCCTGGCCGGAGACGGACTGCTCACCTTTGCCTTCGAACTGCTCACTCGCCCTGACAGCAACCTGACTGCTGCCCGACAACTGCGCATCATCGAACTGATCGCGCGAGCGGCCGGGCCTGAAGGCATGGTCGGCGGGCAGGCGCTGGATATCGCCAACGAAAACCGGAAGTACCCGTTTTCCTTGTTGCAAACCATCCACCGCAGCAAAACCGGGGCGCTCCTGACCTGTTCCGTCCAAGCCGGAGCTGTCGGCGCCGGGGCAACACCGGCGCAGGAAACGGCCCTGGTCGACTACGGCGCAGCGCTCGGGCTCGCCTTCCAGATAGTCGATGACCTGCTCGACGCCACCGCAACCACCGAACAATTGGGAAAAACGGCCGGTTCCGACGAGGTGCGCGGCAAGGCGACCTACCCCGGCTATTTCGGTATTGCCGGTACCCGTGACCAGGCCCGTCAGGCCGTGGAATGGGCCAAAACGGCGCTCAACCCGCTCGGAGAACGGGCCGAGCGGTTGCATGACCTGGCCGACTATATCCTCTCCCGTTCGTTTTAAGCTGCCAGCAGCGGCGCCGCCTGTCCCGAACACGTCCTGTCTTCCTTGATTTTTCTGGAGATTGTTGCGGGCAGGACACCAATGGATTATTGTTATGGTTCGTGAACAGGCCGGTCAGCACACCTCCCTGTTCCAGGAAACCATCCTCCCTGTTGACCTGTTCGGAGACGGCCTCTGTCTCTCTCCGATCTCAAAGCCGGGTAGATGTACACAACCACGACCAGCGTCCCCTCGTGAGACACCAGGACCCGACTATCAATCATGCTGCTTCCATCATCACCGGCAAAAAACGGTTCCGCCCTGCTTGACACCATCAATTCCCCGGCCGATCTCAGGCATCTACTCATCCCCGAACTGGAGACACTGGCGGCCGAGATTCGCGACGTTATCATCGAAACGGTAGCCGCGACCGGGGGGCATCTCGGCCCCAGCCTCGGCGTCGTCGAGCTAACCCTGGCACTCCACTACGTCTTCAACACTCCACATGACCGACTCATCTGGGATGTCGGCCATCAAGCCTACGCCCATAAATTAATCACCGGACGCCGGGGTCGCTTTCATACCCTGCGCCAGCACCAGGGCATCAGTGGCTTTCCGAAGATCAGCGAAAGCGAGTACGATGCCTTTGAAACCGGCCACTCGTCGACTTCGATCTCCGCCGCCCTCGGTATGGCCATGGCCAAGGATCTCAAAGGAGACACCGGCAGGGCCATCGCGGTCATCGGTGACGGATCGATGACCGCCGGCATGGCTTTCGAGGCGCTGAACCAGGCGGGGCATCACGACAAACGGCTGATTGTCATACTCAACGACAACGAGATGTCGATTTCTCCCAACGTCGGCGCGTTGAGCAGTTTCCTCAGCCGTAAGCTCTCCGGCCGCACGATGCGCCGCCTCAAGGATCATCTTGTCGAGCGTCTCGGACAATTATCCAACGTCGGTGAGAACATTCTGACCGTCCTGAAGAAAAGCGAGGAAAGTTTCAAGAGCTTCTTCACCCCCGGCATGCTGTTCGAGGCACTGAAATTCGACTATATCGGGCCACTGCCCGGTCACAACCTGGTCGATCTGATCGACACCTTCGAGACCGTCAGGGACACCATCCAGGGACCGGTACTGATCCACACCCTGACCACCAAGGGGAAAGGATATCCTCCAGCGGAAAAAGATCCCGGCACCTTTCACGGAATCGGCCCGTTTGATATCACGAGCGGCAAAAAGAAAGCGAGCGGGACCAAGCAACCTAGCTATACCGATGTATTCGGCGACACCATCACCCGGATCGGCGCAACCAACGAAAAGGTGGTGGCAATCTCTGCGGCGATGGTCACCGGCACCGGTCTGACCCGGTTCGCCGAGACGTTTCCCGACCGGTTTTTCGATGTCGGTATCGCCGAGCAGCACGCCGTCACGTTCGCCGCCGGGCTCGCCATCGAGGGTTTCCATCCGGTTGTGGCGATCTATTCCACGTTTTTCCAACGCTCCTACGATCAGATCATCCACGATGTCTGCATTCCCAACCTGCCGGTGACGCTTGCGATCGATCGAGCCGGAGTGGTCGGGGCCGACGGTCCCACCCATCATGGCGTATTCGATCTGTCATTTCTGCGGATCATTCCAAACATGATCATGATGGCCCCGAAGGACGAGGGGGAACTGCAGCACATGCTCTTTACCGCGCTCAATCATCACGGTCCATCCGCCCTTCGCTATCCGCGTGGCGTCGGGGAAAACGCAGCGCTGACCGACGAGTTCAAACTGCTGGAGATCGGCAAGGGGGAATTACTCAGGGCCGGGGGGGACATCACTCTGCTGCCGGTCGGCAACCGCGTCCACCCAGCCCTTCGGGCCGCTGCCGGGTTGGAGAAACTCGGAATCCATGCGGCGGTCATCAATCCGCGCTTTATCAAACCGCTGGATCGGGAGTTGATCTGCGACTGGGCCGCACAGACCGGACGGGTGGTCACCATCGAGGACAACGTCCGCCAGGGCGGCTTCGGCAGCGCTGTCCTGGAACTGCTCAGCCGCTGCGGCCTGAGCGGCGTCAAAACAAGCCTGCTCGCCCATCCCGACCGTTTCCTCGAGCACGGACCGCAGAAAACCCTGTGGCGCAACAGCTCGATCAATTCGGTGGCCATCACCGAAGCGGCACTGCGCCTGATGAATCAATAAAAAAGCGGGGTCAGGCTTGACAAGTTGACACATGTCAACTTGTCAAGCCTGACCCCGCTTTTCTTACACCCGAAAATACTCCCGATACCACTGCACGAATTTCTCGATCCCGTACTCCAGCGATGTGGCTGGACGGTAGTCGAAATCGCGGACCAGATCGTCGACGTCGGCAAACGTGGCCGGTACATCCCCGGGCTGCATCGGCAGCAGGTTCTTTTCCGCCTTCCTGCCAAGGCAGTCTTCCAGCACCTCGATATAACGCAGCAGTTTTTCCTTGTTGTTGTTACCGATATTGTATACCCGATACGGACAATAGGAGGTGGCCGGATCGGGACTGTCGCCGGACCACTCGGGATCAGCCGACGGCACCGAGGCGATAACCCGGACAACGCCTTCGACGATATCGTCGACATAGGTAAAATCGCGTTCCATATTGCCGTAATTGAAGACATCGATCGGCTCGCCGGCGAGAATCGCCTTGGTAAAGAGAAACAACGCCATGTCCGGGCGACCCCACGGCCCGTAAACGGTGAAGAAGCGCAGTCCGGTGGTCGGCAGGTTGTAGAGATGGCTGTAGGTGTGGGCCATCAATTCATTGGCCTTCTTCGAGGCGGCGTAGAGAGAGACCGGATGATCGACATTGTCGTGCACCGAAAACGGCATCCGCGTATGGGCTCCGTACACCGATGACGACGACGCATAAACGAAATGCTTGACCCCGCCGTGCCGGCAGCCTTCGAGGATATTGACGAACCCGACCAGGTTGGTGTCGACGTAGGAATGCGGGTTGATCAGGGAGTAGCGCACCCCGGCCTGAGCGGCCAGGTTGACGACGACATCGAAGCGATAGCGCTCGAATAATTGCTGCATGCCCGGCCGATCGGCAATGTCGAGATCTTCGTGGACGAACAACTCGCCCTCGGCCAGGGCGGCCATTCTGTCGCGCTTGAGCTGCGGATCATAGTAATCGTTGAGGTTATCCAGACCGACGACCCGAATACCGGCTCCCGTCAGTCGCTGCGTAAGATGGGCGCCGATGAAGCCGGCCGCTCCGGTAACAAGGATTGTTTTCATAAGTCCGACGGTTTGAGGTGATAGAGAAAATCCCCTGACGGATCTCGCCAGGGGATGATGAGCGGGTGTATTCTCGAGGATCGATCAGTCGTCGAAATCGCCCTGCGGTCCTTTGTCGCTGTCGAGCAATTGGGCCTTCTCAACAATCTTCTCGTGCGTCCAGTCGGCCGGATCTTCAAGGCGCTCGGCGGTCGTGCCGATATCATACGAACCGGCGTCGGCGAGGAGTTCCATGGCCAGCGGTGCGGTATCGCCGGCATTGAACACCGACACCAGCATCTGGTAAACGAACTCCTCGACCCGCTTGCTCATCCGGTCGCGGATCTCCCGAGGCTGGGCCAACAACCAGTTGTCGATGGGCAGGTTGAGTTTCTTGAAATTACCGCCCCGCCAGCCGTTTTTCTCAGCCAGCGCCACCATCTTATCCCAGACCTCGGCGGTAACCCCGGCATCGGCCACCTTACGGAAGCTGCCGTCTTCGTTCATCAGGGCATTGCCGTAATCGTTCACTTCGACCCCCCAGGACACCATCTGCAACGCGGTGGCCACATTAGCCTTGGTAGTGTTGGTCTGTGACGCTATGGCCCGTAGCCGCTCCGAGCTGTTGCCCGAGGTTCCATGCTGCGCCCCGGCAACACCGTAGGGTTTGAGATGCTCGTGAATCCGGGCCGTCAAATCCACCTGGATGCCTTCACCGCTGGCCTCGATCCCATGTGCCGAGCCATTGTTCAGCGCGATCCAGTTCGGAAAGATGTCGTGCGCATTGAGCCCCTTGATCAGGAAGCCGGCATCCTCGACGGTCGACAACCCTTCGGCACCCTTGATCTCGCCTACTTCGGTCTCAAGCCCGGCCCAGGATGGAACGAACGGATTGAGTTCGAGATTGGCAAGCAGGTTGCGATCGTCCGGCATGTGCGAGGCATCGATGGCAATCGAGGTGATGCCCGCATCGAACAGGGTCGGGATCTCGATCTTGGCAGCGGCGACATCTTCAGGTGATTTGAGACCGTAGTGATCGGCATGGACCGCAACGGGGATGGTAATACCAAGCTCGTTACAGGCGGCATCGACCAGCCGGGCAAGATTCCAGAAATTGACCGGACAATAGGTCGATTCCGATTTGGCGATCTCAATAATCAAAGCGGCGTTGGCCCGCTGAGCGGCCTGCAGCGCTCCCCTGATTACCAGGTAGTTTCTGCCGTTGGCGGCCATCGTCATCGCCTTGCCCTTACGACGGAGCGCCTGGTCAATCACCTTACCGCTGACCAGAAGCGCCCGCGAATGCGGAAACAATTTCTTGATCGTCGGCGGGCGGCCGACAGCAAGTGCCTTGTCAAACAGCGTCTGCGCAGTCATGACTCCCTCCCGTTGATAATTCGTAAGGGAACGTTGAAAAATTGTCATTTCGCCCAATCTTATCGTTACGCAATCAAATTTTATCCTCGGAATATCATGTATATGCCTGCGGTAAAATTTTCTTGCGCGCCTCGATCTTGAACGAAATCCCGATTTTTTCAAGCTCCCCATAAACCACCGGTGTTAAACGCGTCAGCTAGTATCGGCAGCGACCCGTGTCCTGTGGACCGCTCCTGAACCGCGCGCTTTTGGCCCGACCACAGATCTGCGGCAACGGGCACCACCGGCTTTCAATGTGTCGATCGATGTTCTTTCTCCCATCTCCTTTTATAATGCACCCGACCGGACAAATCCAGCCGTTGCCTCGACGCTTTATTGCTTTTTGGCAAATCCTCCGAAGGTTTCCCGGCCGAATAACCAGACCGCTACAACGCTGATTTCGTAAAGGACCAGCAGCGGGCCGGCCATCATCAGCTGGTTGACCACGTCCGGCGTTGGCGTCAGTACCGCGGCAATGACGAAATTGATCAGAATGGCATATTTCCGGTGACGATTGAGGAAGGATACAGAAACAAGCCCGGCTTTGGCGAGGAAAACCATTAAAACCGGCATTTCGAAGATCACCCCGAAAGCGATGAGCAGGCGAATGGCCAGCGAGAAATATTCTCCGACCGCCGGCATCGAGGCGAGAAATTCGGTGTTGTATCCGACCAGAAAACGAAAAGCCGGCGGAAAGACGAGAAAGTACCCGAATGCGGCACCGGAGAGAAAGAATACGGTGGAAATAACTGTAAACGGCAGGATCGCCCGTTTCTCATGACTGTACAGTCCTGGCGCCACAAAGCGCCAGATCTGATAAAAAATAACCGGGCTTGCCAGCAGCAGGCCGCACACCAGGGCGAGCTTTAGGTAAAAAAAAACCCTTCCTGGTACGAAATGAAGATCAGGCTCGACCCCTCCGGCAGCACCTCGACCAGTGGCTTGAAAAACCAGGTTCCGATCGGTCGGATGACCAAATAGGAAATACAAAAACCGACAAACACTGCGATCAGGGAGTAAATGAGGCAGCTGCGCAACTCCCGAAGGTGCTCGGTCAACGGCTGGTCTTGAAAGGGCTCCACCTGATTGCTCGTCATCGTCTACCGGACTCCTCGTCGTAAAGAAGTGAAAACGACCGCTTCCGTGCGGCCACGAGCCCTCAATACCATCTGATCACATTTTTTGCAATGACTCGCCCCGCTTCTGCACACACTTTCTGCACCCTCCCCATGACTGACAACGGGACAGGTTAACGTCAGTTCCCCGGGCTGGCCGGTTCTGTCGGAGACTGCATCGTGAAGGCCCGGCAGGACGGAGAATGAGGCCCGAAGGGCGGCGGACAGGACGTCCGCCGCCGGCGGCCAGGCCATGGATGCCCTGTCTGCCGGCCTCGGAGGCCAGCCGAACAGGCCGCAGCGCAGCAGCCGGAGGCAGGGCCGGCCAGCCCTACCAACCGCGACTATTGAAAATGAGCGGGGGGCAGGAGGTGGCAGGAGTTACCGGAATACAGAAGTTTCCGGAGGACAGGTTAAAACCTGTCCCGCCGTTGGTTTTGACCTGTCCCGCCGTTGGTTGAGACTCGTCGCGCCGTTGGTTGAGACGTGCCCCCGATGGTTGAGATTTACCGACAGGGAGAAGAATATCGTAGCATTATAGCACCCGGTGATGCTAAAAAGATGGAGAAGACCGGATACTTCCCACCATCAATCACTGTTACTGAGCCGATCATCATGGGAACCATACTCGTCGTCGACGATGAACAGAGCATGCGTGATTTCCTCAAAATCTTCCTGAGCAAGGAGGGGTACCGGGTGCTGACCGCCGAAAACGGCGAGCAGGCGCTGGCCCGGATAGAGGAAAACCCAGTTGATCTGGTCATCACCGATATCCGCATGCCCGGAATGAGCGGCCTGGAACTTCTCGAGACAATCAGAGAAACCGCCACCGACCTGCCGGTCATCATGATCACCGCCTTCGCCTCGCCCAACGATGCGGTGCAGGCCATGAAAAACGGTGCCTTCGATTATATCAGCAAACCGTTCAACGTCGATGAGATCAAAACGGTCATCGCCTCGGCGACCCGACGAACCGACCCGGTCGCCCGGCAGGACCAGGCCGAGCAGCTCTTTCCGAACATTATCGGCAAGAGCAGAGAAATGCTGAAGATTTTCGATATGATCAAGCGTATCGCCCCAACACCGGCCAACGTGCTCATCTACGGAGAATCGGGCACCGGCAAGGAACTGGTGGCCCAGGCCATCCATGCCAAGAGCAAGGCCAGCGCCTCGCCGTTCGTGCCGATCACCTGCAGCGCCATTCCCGAAGAACTGATGGAGAGCGAGTTGTTCGGCCATATCAAGGGCTCGTTCACCGGAGCCATCGCCGACAAACCGGGACTCTTCCAGGAGGCCCACAACGGCACCGCTTTCCTCGATGAGATCGGCGAGTTGACTCCGATCATCCAGACCAAACTACTCAGGGTATTGCAGGAACGGGAGATCAAACCGGTCGGCGGCACCAGGATCATTCCGATCACGGTGCGGATTATCGCCGCCACCAACCGGATTCTCGAAGAAGAAATCATGGCCGGACGATTCCGGGAAGACCTCTTTTATCGCCTGGCCGTGGTGCCGATCAGGGTCCCGTCCCTGCGTGAACGCAAAAGCGACATCCCATTACTGGTCGATCATTTCCTGGCAAAATACTCCCGGCTCCTCGGTAAAGAGATTCGCGAGGTGTCCTCCTATGCGCTGCAGGTGTTGATGAACTACGATTTTCCGGGCAATGTGCGGGAACTGGAAAACATCATTGAACGGGGCGTCGCGCTGGAGTCTTCCAACATCATCTTGCCGGAAAACCTGTCTTTGACCGGATCGCTGCGTCTGCAGAAAACCGCCGAGCAACCGCCCGATAAGACCTTTCAGGCGGTGGCAGACGAAGAGGAGTTATATCGCCGTGGGCTCGACGACGTTATTGCCGACCTGGAAAAACGGCTGATCAGCCATGCCCTGACGCAGTCAGGGAACTCGAAGACCAAAGCGGCTGAACTGCTCCGCGTCAGTTTCCGTTCCCTACGCTACAAAACCAAGAAATATCAATTGGACTGATCCGGCAGGCAACCACGCAGCCAACGTTCAATGAAACTCTTCTCTCAATTCAACCTCGGCCGGGGAGGCGACTCCTTCGGCGATCTGATGAAGCAGCAATTGCTCTGGCTCCTGCTGCTGCGCGTGGTGCTCTATACCCTGCTGCTGCTGATCAGTCTGCTGCTGACGGACGAGCGTTTCGACGTTATCACCATGCCGCCGAGCCTGCTGATCCTGTTCACACTCGGCATCTATCTGATCACTGTCGCAACCGCGTTTCTGCTCATCCACACCTACGGCGAATTTCGCCGGTTCGGCTTCATCCAGACAATCCTGGACGCACTGTTCGCCTCCTTGCTCGTCTATCTCACCGGTGCCTCCCAATCGATCTTTTCTTCGGTCTATTTTTTCCCGATCATCGCCGGCGGACTACTGGTACCAATCAAGGGCGGCTTGATCGGTGCCGCTGCATCAACCCTGCTCTACGGGGTGGTCCTCGCTCTCGAGTATTTCGGTATTGTCCCCGATTACCTGGAATATTTTGGACTCCTCGAGTCTCACAACCTGTTTGCCAGCATCAACCATTTTGCCACCAAAGGACTCTCATTCTTCCTGGCCGGCGTGATCAGCGCGCTGTTCGGAACCCGGCTCAAATCAACCACCGACGCATTGACCAGCACCCGCTACGATTTTACCCGGTTGACCCTGCTCTACAAAGAAGTCTTCGATAATATTTCCACCGGTATCATCACCTTCGACGGCACCGGCACCGTCACCTCGGCCAATACCGCCGCTGCCGGCATTTCCGGAATAAACACCGCCGACATGGTCGGCAGAAAACTAGCCGCCATCTTCCCGACAATCGACTTGGAAAGCCAGTCCAGTCGCAATGTCTGTGATTTCCAGTGCCCCAACGGCCAGACTATCCGTCTCGGTTATGCCTGCTCCGGAATCCAGCCTCCGGAACCGGCCCGGCAAACAAACGAGGCGTCGGAACAGCAGACCTACATCTTGACACTGAAGGACATCGGGGAAATCGAACGGTTGGAGGCCCAGATGCGCCAGGCTGAGAAACTTGCCGCCATCGGCATGATGAGTGCAAGCATCGCCCACGATTTTCGCAATCCGCTGGCCGCCATCTCCGGATCAGCGCAGGTGCTCGCCCATGAATTCGCATCGCGTGAGGACGATCGCCGGGAAAATTACGAACTGACCAGAATCATTTTGCGTGAATCGGATCGGTTGATCAAGACCATCGCCGATTTTCTCAAATTTGCCCGTCCGGACACGGTCGATCGCGACTGGTTTCTGCTCCGCCCCTGTATCGAAGATATCCTCCAGGTTTGCAAGGCGGACCCGAAATGGCCGAAAACCGCCCGCATCGACGTGCAGGTCGATGCGCATTTTCGCGTCTGGGCCGACGAAAAACAATTGTTCACCGTCCTCAGCCACCTGATCAATAATGCCATGGCCTTCTGTCCGAAGCAGCGGGAGCATCTGGAAATCACGGCTCAGCAATTACGCATCGCCGATCGGGGCGACATGAGTTCCATCACCGTTTTTGACAACGGCCCCGGTATCAAAGCAGACGAGACGAAAAAGATTTTCGAACCGTTTTTCACGACTCGGGCCGACGGCACCGGACTCGGCCTGGCCATTGTCAAACAAACCGTCGAAGCACACAACGGGTTTATCGTGGTAAGCGATTCACCGCTCGGCGGTGCCGGTTTCTCGATCTTTTTATCCCTGTCTTCACTGGACGACACACCGTTGTCGTCCTGATCACGCCTTCTCTTTCCAGACGCTGGCCCCAAGCCCGCTCAGTTTCGCGACCAGATTCTCATAGCCCCGTTCAAGGTGGTAAATTCGGGCTATTTCAGTGCGGTTGGCGGCGGCAAGTCCGGCGATTACCAGTGAAGACGAAGCCCGCAGATCGGTGGCCATGACCGGGGCGCCGCTGAGGCCGTTCGGACCGCGGCCGGTAACCACCGCGTTGTTGCCTTCGGTCCTGATATCGGCGCCCATCCGCCGCAATTCAGCCACATGCATGAAACGGTTTTCGAAAATCGTTTCCCGTATCACGCACATACCATTGCTCAACGTCATCAGCGCCATGAATTGCGCCTGCAAATCCGTCGGATATCCGGGATAGGGCATGGTCTTGATATCGACCCCTTTCAGGCGATTCCGGTCCCGCGGCTCCAAGCAAAGCGTTACGGATCGCTCGCCGACGGTAACGCGGGCTCCGGACTCCGCAAGCTTGTCGAGCAGGGCGGGCAGATGCTCCGGTCGACAATCTCTCACCGTTACTTCACCGCCGGCGGCCGCTCCGGCGATCAAGTAGGTACCGGCCTCGATGCGATCGGGAATGATTTCGATCTCCGCCGGCTGCAATTGATCGACACCGCGAATGGTCAGCTGACTGCTGCCCTTCCCGTCGATCTCGGCCCCCATACCAACGAGCATGTCGATCAGGTTGCCGATCTCCGGCTCCCGGGCCGCGTTCCTGAGAATGGTCGTTCCTTCGGCCAATACCGCCGCCATCAGAATATTTTCGGTGCCGGTCACCGACGGGATGTCGAAATATACGGTCGTCCCCTGCAACCGTCCGTCGATTAAGGCCTCAACATAGCCATGTTCGAGATGGCAGGTAACGCCGAACCGTTCAAAACCGTTGATATGAAAGTTGATCGGCCGCTCACCGATGGCACAGCCACCGGGCAGCGAAACCTTTGCTCGCCCCAGCCGTCCGAGCAGTGGTCCGAGCACCAGTACCGAAGCCCGCATGGTCTTGACCAGATCATAGGAAACCTCCGTGTAGGCAATCGAGCTGCTATCGATAAACAGTGTGCCACCGTCCCGCCGCCAGGTGGCTCCAAGTTCGTCGAGCAGCGACAAAATGGTCCTGGTATCACGGAGATCCGGAACGTTTCTGAGCACATGGACGCCGGGAGCGAGCAATGTTGCAGCTATCAACGGCAATGCGGCATTTTTGGCGCCGCTGATGACGACCTCTCCCTCGAGCGGCCGCCCTCCTTCGACAATCATTTTTTCCATGGCACTATCGTTATTCAGGCTGCGCGAATATGAACGACACGATCCCGACCGGCATAATCCTTGAGGATCTCGACAAAGCGATAACCGGTGGTTGATCGTGCCCGGGAAAACAACGTCCTGATCGCATTTCCCTGTTCTTCGCCTATTTCTATAAAGCAGTCACCGCCGGGTGCAAGCAGGTCCGGCAGGGCCGACGCAATCGCGGTGATCACCTCCATGCCGGAAGCACCGCCGTCAAGGGCGAGACGCGGCTCGAACCGTGCCACCTCAGGCTCGAGTCGATGGTCCACGTCGTCCCGACGGATATACGGAGGATTGGTAACGATCAGGGAAAACATCCGTTGTTGCCGCAGGCATGTCACCAGATCTCCCTGGACCAAAGCAACCCGATCAAGAACCCCATGTCGCCGGCAATTGACGCGGGCCACGGCCAATGCCACAGCGGAAATATCGACGGCGATGACCTCCCGCAAGGCCTCGCGGGCCAGAACAACACCAATCACCCCGGAACCGCAGCAGAGATCGAGCCATCGCCCAGACTGGCAGGTGAAGTTTCTGCGAGCCAATGCCATCTCAAGCAAAAATTCGGTTTCCGGTCGCGGAATCAGAACGGCCGGCGTAACGACAAACGGCAACGACCAGAACTCTTTCTCACCGGTGATATAGGCGAGCGGTTCCCGGTTCAACCGGCGCCGAAGCAGCGCCGAGAAAAGGCGGTGCCGTTGATCATCGACTGTTTCCCGAGTTGCCAGGTACAACTCGGTCCGGCCGATACCGAGACAAAAACCGAGCAGCAATTCAGCCTCAAGCCGTGCCTCGTCAATGCCGGCTGCCGCCAACGCGGCTGCCGCCTGCTGCAGGTGCTCTGCGACAGTCGAACACGCCACACCGTCGCCACGCCCACTCATCGTCCTTAGCCAGTTCAGCTCAACGCTTTCAAACGCTGGGCCTGATCGTAGGAAACCAACGGCTCGATGACCTCATCGAGCTTGCCGTTCATAATCGATTCGAGTTTGTAGAGCGTCAGGTTAATACGATGATCGGTCAATCGCCCCTGCGGAAAATTGTACGTGCGGATGCGTTCGCTGCGATCGCCGCTGCCGACCTGACTTTTCCGGCTCTGTGACATCTTGTCGTGCTGTTCTTGCTCAAGACGGTCGAGCAAGCGGGCCCGCAGCACGGTCAGGGCCTTGGCCTTATTCTTGTGCTGTGATTTTTCATCCTGGCAGGTCACAACCAGGCCGGTCGGCAGGTGGGTAACCCGCACCGCCGAGTCGGTGGTATTGACGCTCTGGCCTCCGGGGCCGGATGACCGGTAAACATCAAACTTCAATTCATTGGGATCGATATCCAGCTCGACTTCGTCGGCCTCGGGCAGGATGGCGACGGTCACGGCCGAGGTGTGAATCCGACCTTGGGTCTCCGTTTCCGGTACCCGCTGGACCCGATGGACGCCACTTTCGAATTTGAGTCGGGAATAGACGTTATCCCCGCTGATCAAGGCAATGATCTCTTTAAAGCCGCCGATACCGAGCGGGTTGGAAGACATGACTTCGACGTGCCACCCCATCGTCTCGGCGTAACGGCTATACATGCGAAACAGGTCGGCCACGAACAGGGCCGCTTCATCGCCGCCGGTGCCGGCGCGAATCTCGAGAAAGGTATTTTTCTCGTCGTTGGGGTCCTTCGGCAGCAGGAGGAGCTTGATCGCCTGCTCCAACCGTTTTTCTTCGGCCTGCAACTCTTCAATCTCCGTACGGGCAAGATCGCGCAGTTCATCATCTTCAGAATCGTCCTGGATAATCAAACGATTACCGGCAATCTGCCGCTGCACCTTTTCATAAGCGGCGTAGAGACCGGCCAATCGACTCAGCTGGGAATGCTCCTTGACGATCCGCCGGTACTCTTGCTGATTGTGTACCAGTGCCGGGTCGGCGAGACGTCCTTCGAGTTCGGCGAGTTTGTCGGTGATGTCGTGCAGAGATTCAAGCATGAACGCATCCGAACACTACGTAAAATAAATAAAAAAGTCCACAGCGACGATGATCATCACTGCGGACTCCCAATCGCCGGCACGAGCGTTCTGCCGTGCCGGTTTGCATATAGCTAGGCGTTGTTTTTCGTTTCGTAATGCTTGGCGTAGCGGCGACGGAACTTCTCGATCCGGCCGGCGGTATCGATCAGTTTCTGCTTGCCGGTAAAAAACGGATGGCAAGCGGAACAAATTTCAACCTTGAGTTCCGGCAGGATGGAGCCGATCTCGAAGCTGTTGCCGCAGGCACACGTGGCAGTGATGGTATGGTATTTCGGGTGGATATCCTTTTTCATGGTGGCCTCAGCCCTCCCAAAGCGTTGTCAAATAGTCATCAGGTACAACTTATACAATCAAAGAGAGTAATTTTACTCCATCGAGAAAAAAGTACAAGCGAAAAATACTCGAATTGCCTGGCACGGACGGAGCGTCAACTGTTCATCGAATCAAGGAAATCGCGATTTGTTTTCTGAGCCCGCAATTTGTCGAGCAGGAACTCCATGCCGTCGGCAGGGTTCATGGCCGAGAGGAGCTTTCGCAAGATCCAGACACGATTGAGCACATCCTCTTTAAGGAGCAGATCTTCCTTCCGTGTGCCGGAGCGTTTGATATCAATAGCCGGGAAAATACGTTTATCGGCCATCTTCCGATCGAGAATGAGTTCCATATTGCCGGTTCCCTTGAACTCTTCGAAGATGACCTCGTCCATTTTCGAACCCGTTTCAACCAGGGCCGTGGCTATGATGCTCAGGCTGCCGCCTTCTTCGATATTACGAGCGGCACCGAAAAATCGTTTCGGCCGGTGCAGGGCGTTTGCTTCGACACCGCCGGAAAGGATCTTGCCGCTGGCGGGGGTCACCGTATTGTAGGCTCGTGCGAGCCTGGTAATACTATCGAGCAGGATGACTACATCTTTTTTGTGCTCAACCAGTCGTTTTGCCTTTTCAATAACCATCTCGGCAACCTGGATGTGTCGCTGCGGCGGTTCGTCAAAGGTGGAGCTGACCACCTCGGCGGCCTTGACGCTCCTCTGCATCTCGGTGACCTCTTCCGGTCGCTCGTCGATAAGCAGCACTATCAGGTAGACTTCCTTGTGGTTGCGGACAATCGAATTGGCAATCTTCTGCATCAGAACCGTTTTACCGGTACGCGGCGGAGCAACGATCAGTCCGCGCTGACCTTTGCCGATCGGAGCGAACAGGTCCATCACCCGCATAGAAAAATTGTCAGGCTGCCACTCCAGGTCGAATTTCTCCTCCGGGTGGAGTGGCGTCAAATTACCAAACAAAGTCTTCTGTTTGGCAGCTTCAGGGGGATCGAAGTTGACGCTTTCGACTTTGAGCAGCGCGAAATAGCGTTCACTCTCCTTCGGCGCTCTGACCATCCCCTCGATCACATCCCCCGTCCTCAGGTTGAGGCGCCGGATCTGCGACGGCGACACATAAATGTCGTCGGGACCGGGCAGATAATTGTAATCGGGAGCACGGAGAAACCCGAAACCATCCGGCAGAATCTCAAGAACACCATTGCCGCGCAGCTTTCCTTCCTTGTCGGCCTGAGCCTGAAGGATGGCGAAGATCAGTTCCTGTTTTCGAAGAGAACTGTAGCCTTCTACATTCAGCTCACGGGCATGCTGCACCAATTCTTCGATCTTCTGCAGTTTGAGTTCCGCCAGGTTCATCACTGTTGGTCTCTCCTTCTTCTTAATGACAGGGAATTGTTATGATGGCTCGGATGCTTCCGAGTGGATACGGTCGCACCGGGAAAGACCGGGCCGCTGGATAGGCCCCACCGGCCGGCCGACACGCACTTATTCATGCGGGACTATCCCGCACGGGTTTACACTTAAAACAGATGTCGGTAATTAATCGTTTTAATCGGTCGTCAAGAGTTGGCTGGCAAGGCGATTTGCAGGAGCAAATGTATTGTTTTTAAATGCCTTCTATCAATATATACCCGGTTCACACGGGCGCCACGTTCTTTGGAAACTATGTATCAGATTTTCAATAGATTATTTCAGGCGGGAGTCCGTTTTGATCGTTTCATCCCTTATACGTACTCTTGCCGGGGGTGTCAAGTCTTTTAGAGCTCGTATTGCGATTTTGCGGTATCCTGAAACGAGATCGCAAAAAGTCGGCCAGTCTCGCCACCTGAGCCGTCAGCGCAGCACGATCTCCATCGTTGATAATCAGCCAGTCGGCTTGACTCCGCTTCTGCTCGGCAGGCAGCTGCGCCGCCATGATACGCTCGATCTGATCGGCGGGCACTGCATCTCTGGCTGTAACGCGTTTGAAAACCAGCTCTCGCGGCGCATCGACACAGACGATGAAATCAAAGTCATCGTGCCAGCCACTCTCGAACAATAGCGGCACTTCAGCGACGACGCAGCGATAGCGGCCGGCAGCACGACCGGCGTTGAGCAGTTCCCGGCGCACGAGTGGATGTAAAATCGCCTCCAACTCCCGGCGCGCTGCCTCGTCGGCAAAAATCGCTCGCCGCAACCGGGCGCGATCGATCGGGCCTTCCGGCCGTTCAAGAAAGGCCGCTCCGAAATGCTCAACGAAGAGGCGATAACCGGGATGTCCGACAACGAGTTGATCGCGGCATAATTGATCGGCGCTAAATACCGGCGCCTCCAGCTCGCTGCCGAGCAGTGTGGCCACCGAACTCTTGCCGGTACCGATGGTACCGGTGATGCCGATCAGCATGAACCGTCCTCCACCAGCGCCAGCGCAGCGGTGAAATCGGCCGGTAACGGAGCCTCGAACACGAGATTTTCACCGCTTACCGGGTGAGCAAAACAAAGTCTCCAGGCGTGCAGCATCTGGCGAGGAAAACGCTCATTTTTCCGATTGCTGCCGTACAGTCGGTCGCCGACAACAGGATGGCCGATGGCGGCGAGATGCACGCGGATCTGGTGGGTGCGGCCTGTTTCAATGGTTACTTCCAACAAACTGATTTGGTGAAAGACCTGGCGCACCCGCCATCTACTTATTGCGGATCGACCGTTGGCAGGACAAACCGCCATTTTCTGCCGGTGCACGGGATGCCGGCCTATCGGCGCCTCGACCGTTCCCTGGCTATCTCCGGGAACCCCATGCACCAACGCCAGATAGGTCTTGTCAACGCGACGCTCCTTGAAGGCGCTAACGAGCTGTCGATGAACAGCAGCGGTCCGGGCGACGACGAGCACGCCGGAGGTATCTTTGTCCAATCGATGAACGATCCCCGGACGCGCGGCATCACCGACTCCGGCCAGTGCCCGGAACCGATACAGCAGACCGTTGATCAGGGTGCCGTCGCGATTACCACTGCCGGGATGGACGACCAATCCCGGCGGCTTGGCCACCACCAGGAGTGCATCGTCTTCGTGCAACACGGTAAAGTCCACGGGTTGGGCACGAGGCGCAACGGTTTCCGCCGCTTCCGCGGCAAGATGCCCGGCGATTACATCGCCGCCCTTCAACCGATGCCCTGCTTTGACGGCAGTCCCGTTGAGCACGATCGATCCGGCTTTGACGGCAGCGATGATCCGGGCTCGCGAAGAGGCGGGCAACATGCGTACCAGAAAATGATCAAGGCGAGTCCCGTGATAACCATCGGGAACCGTAAATGAAACCGGTGCGGAATCGGTGTGCGCTATAGGCTGTGCCATGAATGTGGACGAGCCAGGACGGATGACGACAAGCGGAAAGGGTGGAACAACTCGTTCAGGTAAAGATGTTTTCTATCTTTCTGCAAATTTTATCTTCTTCCACATCCTGGGCAATGGATAATTCCTTGACCAGTAAGCCCTTGGCGGTATCGAGCATTTTCCGTTCACCGTAGGAGAGATCCTTGTCGGCACTGAGAAGAAACAGGTCACGCAGGACGGCGGCAACCTCGAAAATCGAGCCCGTCTTGATCTTCTCCATATATTCACGGTAACGGCGATTCCAGGTCTGGGAATCGATTTCGATCGCCCGGTCTTTCAGGATGTCAATAACTTCCAACGCTTCCTGCTTGTTGACGATTGATCGCAGACCAACATGCTCACTGCTCGCCGTAGGGATCATGATCCTCATTGAATTCCCAAGGATTTCGAGCACATAAAAGGTCTGGTTGGTACCTGCTACTTTCTGGCTTTCAATCGCTCTGATAACCCCGACACCATGGGCGGGATAGACTGCCATATCACCTTCTGCAAACACCGCAATCCCCCTGGACAGATGAATAGTAAACAACGAAAACGGCCCGTGCAGGCCGGCACCTTCGTGAGCGTATCTGGTTCATGTGGCAATCACGGGTGGACGGATCAAAGCTGCTGATCCACTCCAATGTTGGAAATGAGTAAAGCGCTCAGACAGAACTGGACTATACCACGATTTTTTGAAAATAGCCTGTTTTTTTGGCGTGCCGCGCCCGAAGGCGCGCACAGAGAGCCTCGTGATAGCGGTAACCGGCCGAAATCACCTTGCCTCTGACAAGCGGGATGGGGGTGGTGAGAAATGCAGAATTGCTCACTTGATACGGTTCAGCATTGTTCGTGCCTGAGCCAAATCGCCACCGAGCAAGGGGTCGAGTCCCGCTTCGATCTGGCCGAATCGTTCTGCCATCAGCTCAAGTTCTTCGGTGGAAAAACGGGAAAGCACATAGGCGTCGACCGGCATCTCCGGGTGCACCGTAGCAGTTCCGGGCCGGCCGATACCGATTTTCAGCCGGACAAAATCACCGCAACCGAGATGCTGGACAATCGACTTGATGCCGTTATGCCCGCCGCTACCGCCTCCTGTAACCACTTTGACCCGGCCCGGGGCCATGTCGATATCGTCATGAACAACAATCAGTCGTGCCGGTTCGATGGAGTAAAACCGTGCAAAAGCGGCGACTGAGCGGCCGCTCAGGTTCATAAAGGTCTGAGGTTTTACGAGAAATACCCGGCGCTGTCCGATGCTGCAGCGGAGCAGCTGGGCCTCCCACTTTGTTGTCTGAAAAGCACCATTGACCCGATCGGCGAGAAAGTCGACGAAGAGAAAGCCGACATTGTGTCTGGTCAACCGATAATTCGGGCCTGGATTGCCCAGACCGATAATCGCGGAAGTCTCTTCGGCCATCATCCGTGTCCGACTGGTGGGTAAACCGGCGGTAAAACATCCTGTGTCGAAATAAAAACATCCGAAAAGGACGAGTCCTTTTCGGATGTTTTTATTGGCGGGTGAACCTGGCTTGCCGGTCGTTTACGCTCAAGGGGCAACGATTGAGATACAGACGTCATCCGGATCACTGACCAGGGTAACGCTCTCAGGAACGGCCAATTGCCCGGCAGTAATTTTGTCGCCGATGGCCAGCGGCCGCACATTGACCTCGCAATCGTCGGGAATATCGAGCGGCAGGCCTTTGAGCTGAATGGCGGTGTTTTCAATCGTCTGGATGCCGCCGAACTCGACTCCTTTAGCCTTACCGGTAAAACGGAGCGGTACGGAAAAAACCGCCGGCTTATCGAGGTCGATTTCCTGAAAATCCGCATGGAACAGAAAATCACGCACCGGATCGGACTGGAGTTCTTTGACGATGACATTACGCTCCGAACCGTCGTCGATCTTCAGGGTCAACACCGCATTGCGTCCCTGCAGGTCAACAAGTTCCTGAAACAGCTCTTTTGTTTCAAACTGCAGAGGCATGGCCTCTTTGCCGTGGCCATAAGCGATTGCCGGCGTCCGACCGGCTGCACGCAGCCGTCGCATCGGCCCTTTGCCGAACGAGTCTCTGAGCGCTGCCGTTAATTCCTTCCTGATCATCCTGTCCTCCTTCGTCCGGATTTCGTTTCCTCATGCAGAAGAAGCGGTACCGTCGTTGTTTTCAAACGTTGTTTTTCTCAGACGGTATATCGTCTATCGTCGTTGTAGCATGAATCAAAATATCCCGAACCTGCCGCAGCTGAAATCAGCCCAGCGGGAACGGGTATCAACTCCGCAGATGCGGCGGTTAGACAAATAATGAACTGACCGAATCTTCATTGTGGATTCGGTGAATGGCCTCGGCAAGCAACGCCGATACCGACAATACTTTTATTTTTTCACAGGCTCGGGCCGCATCGCGCAAGGGGATGGTGTTAGTCACCACCAGCGACTTGATTCCCGACCCGGTGATACGCTCGATAGCCGGACCTGATAGGACCGGGTGGGTACAACAGGCATGAACTTCTCTTGCCCCGTGCTCGAGCAAGGTCTGCGCGCCGTTGCACAAGGTGCCCGCGGTATCGACCATATCATCGAGCATAATGGCTATCTTGTCCTCTACATCGCCAATAACGTGCATGGCCTCACTCTGGTTCGGTCGATCACGCCGCTTATCGATGATTGCCAGTCCGCAATTGAGCCGCTTGGCGAACGCCCTGGTCCGTTCGACACCACCGGCATCAGGAGAAACCATGATGATATTTTCGAAATTCTCTTTGATATACTTGATCAGTACCGGAGCCGCATACAGGTGATCCACCGGAATATTGAAAAAACCCTGGATCTGTCCGGCATGAAGATCCATGCACAGCACCCGGCGAACCCCGACGGCCATCAGCATCTCGGCGACGACCTTGGCCGAAATGGGGACCCGCGGCGCCACCTTCCGATCCTGCCGTGCATACCCGTAATACGGCAACACTGCGGTAATCCTTCTGGCCGAAGCACGCCGCAACGCATCTGCCATGATCACCAGTTCCATCAGGTGATCGTTGACCGGTGTACAGGTGGGCTGAACGATAAAGGCGTCGGTTCCGCGAACGTTCTCCTTGATCTCGACGAAAATTTCCCCATCGCTGAATTTCCGGACTTCCGCATCGGAAACCGTCATCTCGAGGTGTTTGGCAATTTCTTGTGCCATCAAGAAATTGGCATTGCCGGAGAAAATTTTCATAACATTACCACCCATATCACTAATCCTGTAATCTCGTTGATATCGTCGAGCACTGCGTAACATTGTTGTGGCTGGGGCGGCAGGATTCGAACCCGTCGCGCACAGCGCGAAAAACTGTGGCTGGGGCGGCAGGATTCGAACCTACGAAATGCCGGGATCAAAACCCGGTGCCTTACCGCTTGGCTACGCCCCAGCAGCAACTCTGGTCAGGAAGACTGTGCCGGCAAACTCCGCCGCAATGCGTTCGGCCACCGTTGTCAATGAGGCCTCCGTATAGAGACGCTCGGCAAACAGGCCAAACACCGTCGGACCACTGCCACTCATCAGTGCTCCTTCGGCACCCGCCCGCAGCAGTTCTGTCTTGATCCGGCCGATGACCGGCCAACGCTCTACGGCAACACGTTCCAGGTCATTGACCAAGTGTGCCGGAGAAACAGCGGTCCGTTCATTAATACGAAAACCACGAATTTTAGATTTTTTCCCCTTTGTTGTCAATGCGTAATTTTCAAAAACCGTCTTCGTCGATACGGCAAAACCCGGATTGACGAGCAGTACGAAGAATCCCTGCAACGATGCGGTTTCGATAAGCACCTCGCCGATACCGGTGGCCTCGACAGCTGTCGCCCGGTGGACAAAAAAAGGGACATCAGCGCCAAGCGAACAACCGAGTTCGATCAATTCCCGCTGACTGAACGGCTCGAGCAACAAGCCGTTGAGAGCCCGCAGTACAGCGCCGGCATCGCTGCTGCCGCCGCCAAGACCGGCAGCCACCGGAATCCGCTTGACAAGCTCTATCTCGACACCGCAACAATCCGTGCTTGCCGCTGCCTGCAGGAAACACTCCGCCGCCCGAGCCGCCAGGTTGTCTCCAGCCGACTGCAGGTCAGGATCGTCGCAGCGGCAGACGATTCCCGGTCGCTCGGTAACCTGCAGCTCAAGTCGATCGCAGAGTTCAAGTTTCTGCATGCGGGTGACCAGGTCATGGTAACCGTCAGGTCGCTGCCCGATCACATGCAGCGTGAGATTGATTTTTGCCGGCGCCCGGAGGCTGAAGGGCCGCTGCCCGATGACCCCGGGACGCCAGGCACGGCGTACCTTTGTGCCGAGATGCCTGCTTTTCACCGCTGGTTTTACGGTTTTTTCCTGACTGCATTGACAAAACGGATCTTGACATCATAGAGGATGTTTTTCAGCAGTTCGTTTTCCTCTTCCGTCAGGTTTCCTTTGGTTTTTTGTTCCAGCACAACCAGCGTGTCGATCGCGTGTCGGGCCAATTCGAAATTGACGACCCGTCCACCGGTTTCCGGATCTGCCAGTTCACCGAGGTGGTAGAGTGCGGATGTGTTCAAAGACATGACAAAGGTCGAAAAGGTGACCTCGGGCATGACGCATCGTCCCTGCTGATCGGGAACCTTGCCTTCGCCGCAGGGTGCTTTGTCGGTTTTCTGTTCGCTCATCATGGTCCTGTTTCCCCTCGCAGGTTGATAAAGGCGGATGAAGCCATAGTAGCCAGGCTCGATCAGAGGTCGAGCGCCTGGGCATCGGAAATGTTGTCGAGCGCCCGCACCCGCTCAAGCAGCTCGCTAGTGATCAATTGGTCGGTACCGAGAAAGATGATGTTTTGCTTGCTTTTCTCTTCCTGGCCGACCGTCATGCGCGAAATATTGACCCGGGCCTTGCCGAGCTCGGTCCCGAGCGCGCCGATCACGCCGGGCACATCGTTATTGAAGACGAGCAGCATCGGTCCGGACGGCAAGGCCTCGAGACGGAATGTGTTGAGGCGTACCAGCCGTGGTTCGTTCTTGCCGAAAACGGTGCCGACCAGGACATTCTCGCCGGCATCGGTGATCACCTTCACCGACAGCTGGTTGATGAAATCCTCGGTCCGGTCGGTTCTCGATTCGACGATCTTGATCCCCCGATCCCGCGCAATGATCGGTGCATTGACATAGTTGACCGCTTCTTTGAGGATCGGCATGAACAATCCCTTCAGGAAGGCGACCGTGATCGGGCTGATATTGAGGTCGGCCAGAGCCCCGCCGTATTCGAGCACCACCTCCTGGACCCCGCCGCGGGCCAGTTGCATGTGCATATTACCGAGCATTTCACCCAGGGTGATATACGGCCCGACCTGGGCCAACACCTCATCGCTGACCGACGGCACGTTGACCGCATTGGTAACCGTGCCCTTGAGCAGGTAGTCCGCAACCTGTTCGGCGATGGCAACGGCCACATTCTCCTGGGCCTCGCTGGTCGAAGCGCCGAGATGCGGCGTACAGATGAAGTTGTCCAAGCCGAGCAACGGGCAATTTTCCAGCGTGGTCGGCTCCTGGGCATACACGTCGAGTGCGGCGCCGGCGATCTGACCGCTCTTGAGCGCTTCGTACAGGGCAGCCTCATCACATACCCCGCCGCGGGCACAGTCGATGAGCATGCCGCTTGGTTTCATGGCGGCAAAGAACTCGGTCGACAGCAGGTGTTTGGTCTCCTTGGTGAGCGGCACATGCACAGAGATATAATCGGAGCGAGCCGCCAGCTCTTCGAGACCGACCAGTTCCACACCTATCTTTTCCGCCACCTCCCGCGGCATGTGCGGATCGTAGGCGATGGTCTTCATCTTCAGCCCCTGGGCCCGGTTGGCGGCAATGCTGCCGATCCGGCCGATGCCGACGACACCGAAGGTCTTGCCGCTCAGCTCGTGGCCCATGAATTTCTTCTTTTCCCACTTGCCGCTCTTCATCGATGCGGTCGCCTGCGGAATATTGCGCGATAGGGCCATCATCATCGAAATAGCCAACTCGGCAGTGGTTGTTGCATTGCCGTCCGGAGCGTTCATGACGATCACGCCTTTCTGGCTGGCAGCCGGTATATCGACATTATCGAGTCCGATACCGGCACGACCGACTACTTTCAGCCGGCTGGCGGACTCGAGCAGGTCGGCGGTAACCTTGGTGGCACTCCTGATAATCAGTCCCTCGTAACCACCGATGACCGCCTTGATCTCATCTGGCCCCAAGCCGGTCTTGACATCAACCTCCAATCCCGCCTGTTTCAGGATATCGACCCCGACCTGAGCCAGGTTGTCACTGATTAAAACGCGCATTTCCACTCCTCGCTGACAAATCTCTCCACTGAATCGTCTGCCTGTGCCACAACAGGCACATCGACGAGCGCCACACCCTTTGCAGCACTAATAAACCGGAAAGTATACTGTTTCGTTAAAAAGAGGACAATCAAAAATACCACCGTTTCACCGTCGCCCCCCTCTTTCACGCTTCGGCAACACCGATCTTTTCCGGCAGAGACGTTCATATCCGTTGAAGAAACCGGCGCAAAACGATATAACCCCCCAGTGATTGAAGTCATGGGGGGTACCTGAAAATCAGTTTTACAGGCTGAAATCCCCGGGCTGGTTGGCTCTCTCGGAGGCTGCCTCGTGAAGGCCCGGCTGGGCGGAGAATCAACCAGCCCATCCGGCCACGATGCCGATTTTCATTGTTCATTGTGATGTCCCGTCATGGTGGTTATATGAAATGAATGCTAACATGAATGCTGTTCCCGGCATCACCAAGACCACCGCAATCCGTTGCCGGCAAGACCGATTGTCAAAGAGACCGGCAGGCCGAAGTACTACCAGACACACCCAGGAATAATCATGCAAGAAACCCGTCTTCGTTTTCCCCCCAGCCCGACCGGCTATCTGCACATCGGCGGTGCCCGAACGGCACTCTACAACTGGCTCTATGCCAGAAAGACCGGCGGCAAGCTGATCCTGCGCATTGAAGACACCGACGTCGACCGCTCCACCCGGGAATCGATCGACGGTATTATCGACGGCTTGACATGGCTCGGCATCGACTGGGACGAAGGGCCGTACTTCCAGACGGAATTCAGCGACGACCATCGCAGTGCAGCCGCCCGGTTCCTGGCCGACGGAGCTGCCTACAAATGCTTCTGCAGCAAAGAAGATCTCGAAGCAAAGCGGGAAGCGGCGCTGGCCGCCAAAGGCGATGTCCGTTACGACGGGACCTGCCGGACGTTGAGCAGGGAGGACCTTGCCGCCAAAGAGCGCGCCGGCCTGCCGTATGTGCTCCGCTTCAAGACACCGCACCGGGAAGGCACAATCGGATACGACGACAAGGTACTCGGCCGGATCGAGAGCAACTACCGGGAAATCGACGATTTTGTTGTCGTACGCTCCAATGGAGCACCGCTCTATCTGCTGTGCAACGTGGTCGACGATATTCGCGATCGCATCACCCACGTGGTTCGCGGCCAGGACCACATGACCAACACCATCAAGCAATTGCTGCTCTATGAGGCGCTCGGCGCACCCATCCCGGTCTTCGCCCACATGCCGCTGACACTCGATACGAAGAAAGCGAAGATATCGAAACGGAGTCATGGCGAGATTGTCGCGGTCCAGTTTTACCGGGACCACGGCTTCATCCCATGGGCCTTCAACAATTTCCTGGTACTGCTCGGCTGGTCGCCCGGAGACGATCGGGAATTCTTTTCCCGGGAAGAGCTCATCGAAGCCTTCAGCCTGGAACGAATCAACAAATCGGCATCGATCTTCAATTATCGCAAAGGCGACCCGAAGTTCTTCACCGATCCGAAAGCGATCGCCATCAATGAGCACTACCTGCGAACCATGCCGATCGAGGAGTTGGCGCCCCTGGTCAAAGAGGAACTCACCACCGCCGGCCTCTGGGACAACGCCTACGATGCAGACCGACACTCGTGGTTTCTGGCCACGATCGAATTGATCCGCAGCCGCTTCCATACCCTCAAAGACTTCAGCTCCCTCGGCAGGGCCTATTTCAGCGACGATTTCCAAATCGACGAAAAGGCCTTTCGCAAGAATCTGGCCGCCACCCCGGATCTGCAGCTCTGGCTGCCCGAACTGGCCCGGGAGTATCAGGCAATGCCGGATTTTTCGCTGGCCGAGACCGAGCGGCTGGCCCGGGCCGCCGCAGAGCGAGCCGGCGTCAAACCGGGCATCGTTATCAACGCGATGCGTACCGTGCTCACCGGGCAATTGGCAGGACCGTCGATGTTCGACATCCTGCTCGCCCTCGGCCGGGAAACCGTCGTCAAACGAATGCAGGCAACGCCCGAGCTTTATCACCCCTTTCAGCCCCAACAGCCCTGACGTGATGAACAACGATACCCCCACCGACCGCAGCAGACCCCTTGATTTCATCCGGCAGATCGTCGCCGAAGATCAGAAAAGCGGTAAGCATCCGCAACCGGTTACCCGGTTTCCTCCGGAACCAAACGGTTTTCTGCACATCGGTCATGCCAAGTCGATCTGTCTCAATTTCGGCATCAGCAACGAGTTCGGCGGCCGGTGCCACTTGCGGTTCGACGACACCAACCCGAGCAAAGAAGAGGCCGCCTACGTCGAATCGATTAAGCGCGATGTCCGGTGGCTCGGCTTCGACTGGCACGAGCACCTCCACTACGCTTCAGACTACTTCGAACAAATCTGCCACTTTGCCGAGCGATTAATCGAACTCGGCAAGGCCTACGTCTGCGATCTCACCGGTGAGCAAATCCGCGCCTACCGCGGTACCCTGACCGAGCCGGGCCGAGAGAGTCCGTATCGCAACCGATCCGTCGAGGAGAACCTGCGCCTGTTTCGGGAGATGCGGGCCGGTATCTATGGTGACGGCGAGCGCGTCCTGCGCGCCAAAATTGACATGGCGTCGCCGATCATCCTGATGCGCGATCCGGTCCTCTATCGGATCCTCAGGGCGCCGCACCACCGGACCGGCGACGCCTGGTGCATCTACCCGATGTACGATTTCACTCATTGCCTCTCCGACATGCTGGAGTCCATCACCCATTCGCTCTGCACACTGGAGTTTCAGGACAATCGTCAGCTCTACGACTGGGTTCTGGACACCCTGCAGACACCGTGTCATCCGCGGCAGATAGAATTCGCCCGGCTAAACCTGACTTATACGGTAATGAGCAAGCGCAAGCTCCTGCAGCTGGTCACCGACGGCCATGTCGACGGCTGGGACGATCCCCGGATGCTCACTATCTCCGGCTTGCGCCGGCGCGGCTATACGCCGCGGGCTATCCGTACCTTCTGTGAGCAAATCGGCATCGGCAAAAAAGAGAGCTGGATCGACATGGGCGTCCTGGAAAACGCAATCCGGGACGATCTCAACGAAACCGCCCCGCGAGCAATGGGAGTGCTCGACCCGGTCAAGGTCGTTATCGACAACTACCCGGACGACCAAGTCGAGTTCATCGAGGCCAGGAACCACCCGCAACGGCCCGAACTCGGCAGCCGCAGTCTCCCGTTCAGCCGGGAACTCTATATCGAACGCGAGGATTTCCGCGAGACCCCACCCGGCAAATTTTTCCGCCTCGCCCCCGGTCGTGAGGTCCGACTCCGTTACGCCTACTACATTACCTGCGTTTCCTGTGAAAAAGATCCGCAAACAGGCGAGATCACCGTCATCCACTGCACCTACGACCCGCAGACCAAGGGCGGCAGCTCGCCGGACGGCCGTAAGGTCAAGGGCACCATTCACTGGCTGTCGGCAGCCCATGCCGCCCCCTGTACCATCAATCTCTACGATCGTCTGTTTGCGGTCGAGCATCCCGACGGCGACAAGGCCGTCGACTTCAAAGAGCATCTCAACCCTCATTCCCTGCACACCCTTACCCGCTGCCTGGTCGAGACGTCCCTGGCCGATCTCCCTCCCGGCAGCCAAGTGCAATTCGAGCGCCAGGGTTATTTTTGCCGCGACCTTGACAGCGGCACGCCCGATCATCCGGTCTTCAATCGAATCGTCACCCTGCGCGATTCCTGGGCAAAGGTCAACAACTAGAAAACCGACGTCGGGACACCATGCATATCGTCAATCTGCGCCAGATGAAGAAAGACCAGTCCGGCACCATCGTTGCGGTCAAAGCCACCGGCATACTCGGCCGGCGCATCAGAGAAATGGGACTGGTTCCGGGCACCGAAATCACGATCAAAGGCCGCGCCCCGCTCAACGATCCGGTCGCCCTCCGGGTCATGGACGGGACATTGACCCTGCGCAACAACGAAGCAGACTTTATCACCGTTCAGATCGATACTCCGTAAACCCGCTCCGGATGTCATCCTGTCACATTTTTCCGTCCGTTTTTCCGTGCCGTGCAGAACGTCATGACACGCTGATCCGATAATAGCTTTCGCTGACTTTTAGGAACCCCTCATTTTTTTTGCACCTCATTGCAATACGTATTGACAGGGCTTAATGTTTGTTGTACCTAAAAGACACATTTTCAGCGGCCGGAACCAATCCGGTTCACCGGAAAATGAAGGACGAAGGGAAAGGACATGGTCAAAAAGTGGTTCGGACAGGGATGCGGTTTCGGGCGAAAGAATCACAACGGCCGGTGCGGGCTCAAGGCCTGCTCCGGTGTACCGCTGAGTGCCAAGCGAACCTGCGGCAGGACCAAAGTCTGCTCGATCACCGGGGATCGAAAACATTGTGCCCGACTGGCCGCCATGGGACTCTATCCCGGAAACGAAATTGAATTGGTCAGTGCGCCCGACGGAGAGAATTGTCTGGTCAGAGTGCATGGCGGAACGATTTCCATCGATCGTGACACCCTGGACCATATCGTGGTAACCGACTGACGGCGCTTAGTCTGTCACCTTAATTCGCGACACCGGCTGCGGCCGGTTTTTTCAGGTCCTTTTTATTAGGACACCCTAACTATTGACAAGGAACACCTATGTGGCAAACAATTCTCATCTGGCTCATTATCGCACTCTGCGCCTTTTTCATCGGCCGGCGATTTTTCCGCCAATGGCGTTCCGCACTGAGCGGCAAAACGGTTTCCTGTTGTCTTGACTCAGGCTGCAGTTGTTGTCCATCGGCAACATCCTGCCCGACCGATCACAAAGAAAAGCAGATCAACGCCGGGAGCTGACATGACCACCACCTCCATCCGTAACCTCAACTGCGGCCAAAGCTGCGTCATTTCAACCATCCGCGCCGAGGGCGAACTCGGCAGGCGCATCAGAGACATGGGCCTGGTCCCTGGAACCGTTGTCACCATTTACGGCCGGGCACCTCTGAAAGACCCGGTTGCCCTGAAAGTTGGCGGCACCATTGTTACCTTGCGCAACAGCGAAGCGGATCATATCATGGTAACGTCGGACTGAACGGCAAGCCACCACCGTTTCGGCACTCACTTGAGCCTTTTGCAAAACTTAGATTTTCGTTCAAAATCAAGGCATGCGAAAAATTTCACCGCAGGCATGGATGATATTCCGAGGATAAAATTTTGAGCATAACGCAGAGTTTGGACGAAAAGATTGTTTTGCAAATGGCTCACTTGTAACGCTCTCACAACCGGACAACACGCATGACGAATCCAATCCAGAGCTATACCTTTGCCCTGGCCGGCAATCCCAACGCCGGCAAGACCACCCTGTTCAACCACCTGACCGGCGCCCGGCAGCATGTCGGCAATTATCCCGGCATCACCGTTGATCGTAAAGAAGGCTATCTCAACGATAACGGGCGTAAAATCACCATTGTCGATCTACCCGGAACATATTCCCTGACCGCCTATTCGGCAGAGGAACTGGTGGCCCGTGATTTCCTGGTCAATGAAAAGCCGGAGGTGGTGATCAATATCGTCGACGCGTCCAACCTGGAGCGTAATCTGTATCTGACCACCCAATTTCTCGAACTCGGCGTACCGTTGGTCATTGCGCTGAATATGGTTGATGTTGCTAAAACCCGAGGCATTACGGTGCAGGCGGAAAAACTCGAGGAGATACTGGGTGTTCCGGTGGTACCGATCGTCGCCCGATCGGGCCTCGGAACCCGCGCCTTGCTCGATGCCGCCTGTCGCATCGCCGCCGAGGGAAATGCTTGGCAACCACTGGACATCTCCTACGGTGACGACCTCGACGCGACGATTCTGCGCCTGGTGGAGGTGATCACTACCAGCCGCTTCCTGACAGCGCGTTACCCTGCCCGTTTTACCGCAATCAAGTACCTGGAGAACGACGAACAGATCCTCGACCGCGGCCGTGACGAATCACCGGCCATCGCCGCAGAACTCGAGGCCGATGTGGCGCGGGTATCGCAGCACCTGCAAAAAACGCTCAATGTCTTTCCGGAGGCCATCATCGCCGATCATCGGTACGGCTATCTCAAGGCCGTTCTCCGCGACGGAGTCATCACCCATGCCTTTGATGTCGACCGCCTTTACACCTCTGACAAAATCGATAAAGTCGTCACCAATCGGCTACTCGGCCCATTGATCATGATCGGCATCCTGCTCGGCCTCTACCAGTTCACGTTTTCCTGGAGCGAGATACCGGTCGTCTGGATGGAATCATTTTTCGGCTGGCTGGGAGCGACGGTGGAGAACCTGCTGGCCGAGGGGCCGCTCCGCTCGCTGCTCGTCTCAGGCATCATCGACGGGGTCGGCGGTGTCCTCGGGTTCGTACCGCTGATCCTGTTCATGTTCTTCGGTATCGCGGTCCTTGAAGATTCCGGCTATCTGGCCCGGGTTGCCTACATGATGGATCGTGTCTTCCGCTCATTCGGCCTGCACGGCTCATCGGTCATGCCCTTTATCGTTTCCGGCGGCATTGCCGGCGGCTGTGCAGTCCCTGGCGTCATGGCCACCCGAACCTTGCGTTCACCAAAGGAGAGGATGGCGACCCTGCTCACCGTGCCGTTCATGAATTGCGGCGCCAAACTGCCGGTTCTGGCACTGTTGATCGGCGCCTTTTTTGCCGATCACCGGGCACTGATGATGTTTCTGTTTACCATGCTGGCCTGGCTTGTCGCCCTCTGCGCCGCGAAATTTCTCCGCCTGACCGTGCTGCGCGGCGAATCGACACCGTTTGTCATGGAGCTGCCTCCCTATCGGTTCCCGACCCTGCGCGGCTTGCTTATCCATACCTGGGAACGAACCTGGCAGTATATCAAGAAAGCCGGCACGGTGATTTTGGCCATCTCCATCCTGCTCTGGGCGATGATGACGTACCCCGGTCTGCCGGACGCCGAACAGCAGAACTACACCGAGCAGCGTCAACAGGTCATGGCCGCCTACCCGGAAACGATGGACGAACAAGGTGGCGTCGAGGCGAAGCACCAGGTCGACGCTGTCGATGAACGGGCCGCTCTGCTGGCGGCCATCGACCGCGAAGAATCAGCCGCTGCGCTTCGTCATTCAGCGGCCGGCCGGATCGGCCTGGCCCTGGAATCCCTGTCCAGGCTCGCCGGCTTCGACTGGCGTACCAACATAGCCCTGATCGGCGGTTTTGCCGCCAAGGAAGTAATCGTTTCGACGCTCGGCACCGCCTATTCCATGGGGGATGTCGACGCCGAGGAGAGTGCCTCCCTGAGCAAGCGTTTGCAGCGATCGGACGACTGGAATCGGGTCGTCGCCGTTGCAGCGCTGGTCTTCATTATGTTCTACGCCCCCTGTTTCGTCACCGTGGCCTGTATTGCCAAGGAATCTTCCTGGCGCTGGGCCGCCTTCTCGATGACCTTCAACACCATCTTCGCGTTCGGCCTGGCAGTTCTCGTCTATCAGGTCGGTACCATCCTCGGACTGGGCTGACCGCAATGGCACCGATTCGGGATGCGCACCACAACAGATTAAGGGAACTTGAAAATTCGGAATTTCGTTCTAGATCAAGGCGCGCAAGAAAATTTTTTCCGCAGGCATACAATTGATATTCCGAGGATAAAATTTGATTGCGCAACGATGAGATTGGACGGAATGATAATTTTTCAAGGTTCCCTTCAGACCGTATTCCGATTCCCGAAGGTGGTGTTAACGAACGTTGCTGCCCAGCTCGGGCAGCAACGCAAAGAGAAGCAGCAAGGCCAATACGGCCAGCACTGCGGAAACCAGCCTGGTCAGCCACGGCGAGCTGCGGCCTCGCTCCGGGCGGCTGCCCAGATGCAGGCTGACCAGGCGTTGCAGTTCCTCCGGCGATGGCGGCAGTGACGGTTTTCGGTCGGCAGCCGAGCGGGTCACCCGCTTGTCATCAGTCGTCCGTCCATCAGCCTGATCCGAATCCTCTTCGCTGGTCATCCTGGGCCTCCTTCTCGCCGCCATGCCGCCTGCACTCGCCTACCTCACACTTCAACGACGGCCCCACCCCGGCGCGGATCACCGGCACCGCAACAGCCGGGGACGACGCCATGGACTCCGCCGAAATAGACATCTTGCCGGGACCAAACCCTGAGCGGCGCCAACGCCGCAAGACACTGGACGACCGGTTCGGCAAGGCCCGGTTCAAGCTGGATCACCGTACCGTCCCAGTGCAGTCGCGGCGCGCAAACCGCAGCAGCGACCGACCGCCGGCCATCGACGACCTCGCAGATAACCCGAATCAACGCCGTTCTGATCCGTTTCGAACCGCCGCTGCCAATCACCAGAATGACCCGGCCATCCCGGCAGAGCAGTGACGGGGACATCATTGACAGCACCCTTCGGCCGGGGGGATCGACATGGAAGCCGCCGGGATGGAGGTCATCTTCGCCCATCATGTTGTTGAGCATGACCCCGCTGCCCGGTGCGAAATATCCCGATCCCTCACCGTTGGAGCAGGTCATCGAAGCGCAGTTGCCCCAGCGGTCGGCGATACTGATGTGGGTGGTGCCCCGAGAGAACAGCGGAGCCTCGCCGTCCGCCGATAGTCGAGCCGTATCATCGATCACGGTCTCCTCGCGGAGGGAATCGATGCGGCGTTGCACGTCGACCAACCGGGCCAGCCGCTCTGCTTCGTCGTCATCACCGTCGGCGCCAGCCTCCTGTTCGAGCATTGCCAGTGATCGACCGATCAAGGTGCCGCCCAGAGACGGTCGGGCTGCGGTCACCAGTTCGTGATTCCGGTAGGGAAATCGCAGCGGCGCTCGTTCATGTACCCGATAGCGGGCCAGATCCTGCCGGGTCAGCAAGCCGCCCTGAGTCTCCATGTCACGATCGATCGCCGCCGCCAGCTCACCGTGATAGAACCCCCGGCCGCCTTCGACGGCAACCCGTTCGAGAAACCCAGCATACTCAGAATTGACCAACCGATCCCCGGCCTGCAGTAACACCCCGTCGGGTGCGTACAAGGCTCGGCCGGCAGCGCTCCTGGTCATGATCGGCTCAAGTAGCGAGAGAAAATGCGCCTGCTGCCGGTTGACTTCATGGCCGAGAGCGGCCTGCTTTCCCGGTTCAACCAGCGCCACAAGGGGCATGCGCCCCAACCGCTGCCGGATGTGCAGCAACCCCTGCAGCGTGCCCGGCACGGCCACGGCGCCGAGGCCGACGATGAACTCCTGGGATGAATCGGAGAATTGAACGGCAACCGGCGTAAAATCGAGGTACTCTCGCGGCAACCGGCGTCCGGCGCCGGGGGTATCGACAAAAAAGTCGAAAAACAGATCCTGGCCGAATTCCTCGCTGTGGCCGACCAACAGCCCACCGCCGCCAAGACTGGTGAGCGTCGGTTCAACCACCGCTGAAACAAATCCGGCAGCGACCACCGCATCAAACGCGTTACCTCCGGCCCGCAGGATCTCCGCCGCCGCTTCGCTAACCAGTGGATGACCCGAGGCGACGACCGCTTTTGGGCCACATCTCATTTCCAGAACCCCTGCTGCACCTCGCGGATCACCTCTTTAAAATTCCCGGTCTGCCGATAAATCCGGCGCTGCAGATCGGCCCCGGTCCCTCCGGAAATGATCGAGTCAAGATAATCGAGATAGGAAATCGAATTGAGCTGCACCGACGACTCGGTGACCTTTTTCTTCAGCAGCATCGCGGCCAGCCGTAGATTCATTGCATGGCTGCCGAGCAGACCGGTCGGATCGATGAAACGCCCTTCCAGGCCATAGCGAGCCGCCTGCCATTTGTTCGCCTGCAACAGACTGAGCTGCAGAGGCCGAGTCTCGCCGGCCCGGTCGACCAGCCAGGCGACCGTTCCCTGGATCAACGCGACGATGGCCAGGATGTCGTTGAACCGTGTCGGCAGATCGCAGATTCTGATTTCCACGGTACCGAACGTACCGTTTGGTCGAACATCCCACCACACGTCGTGAATCGTCTCGATAACGCCGTGTCGTTTGAGCTCATCGAATTGAGTGGCGAAGGCCTGCCAATCGGGCATATATTCATAGATGCCGGCCAGCGGCAGCACTTCGAAGAGCTTGGTGCGGTAAGACATCAAGCCGGTATCCTTGCCCTGAAAAAACGGCGACGACGTGGACAGGGCGAGGAAGACCGGCAAAAACGCCTGAATCGCATTGCAGACCCGAATAGCGGTGTCCCCGTCCACCATGCCGACATGGACATGCAATCCCTGAGAAATAAAACGACGGCCGATGATCTGCAGCTCCTGCATGATTCGCAGGTACCTGCTGTCATCGGTCAACTCCTGACCGGCTGCGCGAGCGAACGGATGAAGACTGGCGGCATAGAGGAGGCAGCCGTTGTCCTCGGCAAGTTCATCGGCCAGCGAACAGGTCTGCAGCAGATCGTTTTCAACGGCGCGAACATTGTTGCAGATACCGGTCTGGATTTCCAGCATCGACTTGATCAATTCCAGGGCCAGGCGCGGTCGCAACAGCTGCGGGGCGAGATTGAGCAACTGGGGACCGAAGGGGACCAACGAACAATCGCTGCGATCGATGATCTGGAACTCGATTTCGACACCGAGTGTAAACGGCGCACTCGGTTGGAACTGATAGGATTCAGCGGCCATCTGTCGAACGATCTCCCGTGAGGTTCACCGTTCCCGGTTGCAACAACCACCGCCAGGCGACCTGAGCGAGCCAGCGGGCCCCGATCTCCAGACAGCTTTCGTCGAAGGTGAAGGTATCACTGTGCGCCGGCCCCGAAGCACCGGCCGGCGCCGCTCCGAAACGGACCAGACATCCTGGGACGCGTTGCTGATAGAAGGCAAAATCTTCACCGCCGAGACTGGCCGGCCCCTGGGATATCACCTTGTCGATGCCGGCGGTCTCCCAAGCGGCCGCACGAGCGATCTCGGTCGCCGCAGCATCGTTGAAAACCGCCGGCAGACACTCTTCGAAGGTCAGTTCGGCCTGTACCGCGTACATCCCTGCCAACGCACCGACGATACGGCGCAACCCGTCGATGGTCCGCTCCCGGGTCGCCGTATCGGTCGAACGGATGGTCCCTTTGAGCAGGGCCTCGCCGGCGATGACGTTATGGGCGCTGCCCGCTTGGAAACTGCCGATGGTGATCACCTCCGCCCGGTTCGGGTCCACCTCCCGGGAAATCAGGGTTTGAATGGCCATTACCAGGCCGGCGCCGGCAACCACCACATCGGCGGCCTCGTGCGGCCTGGCAGCGTGTCCGGCTCGGCCGCGCAAGGCAATGGTAAACGGATCGGCATACGCACAAATGAGCCCTGGATCGACCGTGATCTGCCCGGTCCGGTAATGGGTATCGATATGACCGGCGAACATCGCACCAACCCCATCCAAAACGGAGTTCTCGATCATCCGGAGCGCACCGTTGCCCCGCTCTTCGGCCGGCTGGAAGATCAGCCTGATCCGGCCCGGAAGCCGGGGTGCACGCTGCAGCAGCGAAGCCGCGCCAAGAAGCATGGCGACATGACCATCGTGACCGCAGGCATGCATCCGCCCCGGATGGTCGGAGGCAAACGGTAGACCGGTACGTTCGACAATCGGCAGCGCGTCCATATCGGCCCGCAGACCGACAATGGGTCCCGACGCATCGGCGGGTCCGATGTCGGCAACGACGCCGGTCCCACCGACAATGTGTCCGGTAATTCCCCGTTCCGCCAGTTTATGCCTGATAAAGGCGGCGGTCCGATGCTCCTCGTAACTCAACTCCGGAAAACGATGGAGATGGCGACGAACGGCCAGCAGCCATTGGTGCAGCGCGTCGTCGACGCGGCAGTCCAGCCGATCTCCGGCCTGATTGATGGTCGATTTACTCAATTTTAATCGCTCCAATGACATTATCGTCTGCCGCACCGGAACTACTGCGTTCAGGCCGCTGCTGCAGTTCGCCGGCAGAAGAGTCCCGGGAGGAATCCGTTCGCCGTACGGTTCGATCCTCCGGCAGGTCCGAAACTCTCTCTTTGCTGAACGACGGTTCGACAACCTCCGGTGCATCGTCGACGACGACCGCCCGTTGACCGAGCGGCTGCTTGAAAAACGCGATGATGCCGTCTTGCATCTCCAGCAGCGAAACCAATTCCCAGCCGCTCCGGCCGAACTCGTTCAACTCCTGCTCGATTTCCGTCTCGTCAAGGAAAACACCGCCGAGCAACCCCTCTTTCTTCATCTCGAAAAGAACCGTTTTATAACCCCAGCGCGTCATCGATATCCTGCCTGTTGATAGATAATAGGGAGCCTGAAAACATGCACAGCTCCGGCGGGCCTAATCGCCGACGAAAACGTCTTCGACGAAGCGCCCCCGGAAATCATGGCCGTCCTCTTGGTGCAAATGCCCATCGCCGTGCCTGCGGCCCGCAACGAACTCACCGGTGTAGACGCTGCCGTCGGGTGAACGCAGCACACCTTTGCCATGTGGCAGATCATCTTTAAATTCGCCGCGGTAGACGGAGCCATCGCTGTAGACAAGGGTTCCCTGTCCATTGAAGCTGCCGTTGCGCACGGCGCCGCTGTATCGGCTACCGTCGGCGAAGACATATTCCCCATCGCCGTGAAAGACATCGTCGGCAAATTCACCTTCATAACGAGTCCCGTCCGGATAGCTGAATCGTCCTTGACCTTCCCTTTTTCCTTTTTTGAAGCTGCCGTGATAGCGACGCCCGTCGGCAGAGACGAAAACACCCTCTCCGGAAAAGAGCCCCCGCCGGAAACTTCCCTCATACCAATCACCGGTATCATACTCGACCCGCCCGGCGCCATGCATCCTCCCGTCAACCATAGCACCGCGATAAATGGTGCCGTCCGGGTAGCGGACCTCGACTTGGCCCTGGGCCGGTTTCCCATCTGCGACGCGCAGGACGACACCGTCTTCCACGGTATAGTCCCCGGTCGGCGGTGATTTTGCTGCAGGCGTCACCGGGGGGGCCGGCGATTGGGCTCGCTCGGCGACGGCCGCCGGCTCCGAGATCGCCGACTCGACCGGCCTGCTCGGCCCACTGTCCGGACCGGCTGTCACAGACTCGGCTGCCGGCTCCACCAGTTCGCCACGTTCAAAACGACCGACCAACTCTTGCCCATCCGCCAGTCGCAGCCGTCCTTCACCATGCATCATGCCGTTGACAAACTGCCCTTCGTAACGACTGCTGTCGGCCCGCTCCAACACGCCGTCCCCTTCCGGAAGATCGTCGACAAAATCTCCGACATAACGCGATCCGTCCGGACCGATCAACTCACCGCGGCCATGCCGGCGCCCGTTGACGAAACTGCCGGTATAGACCGTACCGTCGGCGCTGTGCAGTGTCCCGTTGCCGCCATAGAGATCGCCGACGAATTCTCCCTCATAACGATCGCCGTTGGCCAACTCGAGGACACCGGTGCCGTTTTTAATGTCCCCGACGACCTCGCCGCGGTAGATGGCCCCATCGGGATAGGCCCGAACGCCGACGCCATCCGGCCGGCCATCGTGAAACACGCCTTCATACCAGCCGCCGTCGGGATGAACGAGACGCCCTTCCCCTTCGATCATGTTATTGCGGAAGTCGCCTTTGTATTCCCTGCCGTCGGGAGCAAACAGCACGCCTTTACCATGAAATCGACCACTACTGAACTCGCCGCGATACTGCATGCCGTCCGGAGTCGTCAAAGCCCCTTGGCCATGAATAACACCGTTTTTGAACGTTCCCTCGTAGACCCGTCCGTCGCTTCCTTGCAGCACGCCTTGTCCATGCGGTTCACCACCTTGGAAGGTTCCCCGATAGACGAGGCCGTTGGCATAAGTCAACGTGCCGGTGCCGTCAAGCAGGCCATTGCGAAAACCGCCCTCATAGCGGCGGCCGTCCGCACTCTCGTAGACACCGCTGCCGTTGCGGCAGTCGCCGCTGACACAGCCGGCAGCCTGAAGCGGGCCGCCGCCCGTCGCCGCCAGAAACACCAGCAGGAAACCAGCAACCAGGAAGTTTTTCATCACCGAGATATCCCCTTTAGATCTGCGATAGTTCCGCTCGCACGGCACAACACCGGATCATCGGTCCGCGAGAAGAAACCGGCGAGCCGCTGAAATCATGCGGCGGTAGTCCTGCTTCTTGAAAAATGGTCGATCACCCGCACCAGAATGAAGATCACCAGCAGGGAGAACAGCAATCGTCCCCAGAAAATCCCGGCCAGTTTTCCACCTATCGCCAGCATTAACAAAGTATCCTCCACCAACCCATGGCTCAATGACATCAACGCCAGGGAGTTGAATTTTTCCCTGGAATCCATGCCGCCCGTCGTCGTCTCCCGAATGATCAGTGCCCCGCCGTAGGCAATACCGACGATCATGCCGACTACGGTCAGCGGCGCAGCCCGATGACTCATGCCGAACAGGGGCAGCACCGGCTTGAGCAGCCACTCGAGCAGGGCCAGCAAGCCGACCACTTTCATCAGACGCATGGCGACCAATATACAGAAAATAATCACGACAATCAGTCCCAGATTGAACAATTGCGTCGTCGCCCAGGCCGTCAGTGTTTCCTCACCGGTGTCGGCCTGAAAAAAGATTCGCGCCGGTTCCTGCCAAATCCCGAAGGTAGAGCACAAATGATACAGGATAACCCCGTAAAACAGTGCCCCGAGCAACCGGATCGCGCCAACCGGCAGCAGGCCGGCACCGGCCCGCTTGGTGATGCTCATCTCGACCGGCAATGAATGGGCGATCAGCATCACCGAACAGAGCACCGTCACCTGGCCGCCGGTCAGTTCGAGCCCCGGGGCCAGCACGGCATAGACGCCGACCGCGGCGTAGAGAGTGGTCATGATACCGGTGGCCCAGACCAGGCCGAGGGCACCGGGCAGCCCCATCAGATTCATGACCGGTTCCAGGGCCATACTGATATAGACGATCAAGCCGAGTTCCTCGAGAATCTTCGTGACGATGACCACCGGAACAGTGATTTTGATCAGCTCGGCACTGGTCGTCACCGTATCACGGGCAAGCTCTTTCACGGCACCGCCGATTGCCCTGAAGGCCGGATGATGAGACATGCAGTATAGGTATCGCCTTGTCGAATTAGTACGAGGGAGTATCCTGGTCGTCTCGACCGGGCGCCCGAGTCTTTTCCCGAAACAATTGACACACCAGGCCGGAGGTGGAAAAGACCACCAGAGCCGGATTATGTCTGGTTTTGAACCCCATTGCGCGGCATCCGTAAGGCCGGGAAGGATCGTGGGTGATGAAATAGTGCCGACAGCGCCGACAGGCCGGTTGCACAGGCGATTCTTGCTGGCTGGCCGCCATAACTCTCGCTCCTATCCAATCATCAACCCGCTTCCGGCCTGTTGCCAACCGGACACGGCGGCGTTCCGTCCCGCGGTAACATCGGAGCCGGTCATGGTCCGGTTGGTGATGCACTCAGGGGAACTTGAAAAATTCGGATTTTCGTTCAAGATCGAGGCGCGCAAGAACATTTTACCGCAGGCATATACTTGATATTCAGAGGATAAAATTTGATTGCGCAACGATGAAATGGGACGAAATGACAATTTTTCAAGGTTCCCTGCAGTCATGCCGACGAATCTCCCGCACCAGCACGTTTCGGATAATCAAAAAAGACAACCCTGCCGCAGCCAGCGGCCAGATCGCGCCAGCGGGCTGAAGAAACGGCGAGCGAAACGACACCGCAGGTCGGCACCGAGCTGATATCCTCTCCGGTCAGCCAGCGGGCAGCCTCACTGATAGCCTCGTTGTGACCGACCAGAGCGAGCGATGCAACCGCCTCGTCGATGCTGCGCAGCACGGCCAGCAAACCGTCGACCTGAAACGTATACAGGGCGTCGACCAACACGATTTCTTGTTTCGGATAACCGATTTCAGCGGCGATGGCGGCCGCCGTCTTCCGGGCCCGTTTGGCCGGACTGGCAAGGAACAACTGCGGTTCCATTCCCGTCCGTGCCAGTCGCCCGCCAATCAGCGGCGCATCCCGCTTGCCGCGGCCGCTGAGCGGTCGATCGAAATCGTCCAGCGAGGTGTCCGACCAACTGGACTTGGCATGTCTGATCAAATACAGCTGCTTCATGTCGCCAGTTTTTTCTGTCTTATTTCCTGCCAGAGCAATTCGTACGCCCGGTGAGCGGGAGACTGCTGACCGCCGGCGCCGACCGGTTGTCGAGACAATCCCATTTTCTCGATTTCTGCCATGAACGGTATCACCGTTTGCAGAAAAATCGGATAGCCGCCATATTTTTCCATTATCTGCTGGTGCATCGATTTTCGTCGTTCGACCATGGAAAAAAATGAGATCAGTTTGCGGCGATCACAATCGATCTTTTTCAGCAATTTTATCAGTTGTTCAAGGGCCAGCAGGGAAAGCGTGGTTGGGATCACCGGGGTTATGACACAATCCGCCGCGGTGACGATGGTCTCGGAGAGAAAGGTCAGATTCGGCGGGCAATCGAGAATGGCATAGTCATAGTCCTTAGCCAGCGGTTGCAGCAGCTTGCCGAGGACCCGCCGTTTTTTCGCCTGCTTTTCGTCGCGCAGGGCGAGATCGAGATTGCGGAAGGAAAAGTGGGCCGGTAGCAGATCGAGACCGTCAAAGTCGGTGGCGCGGATATATTGTTCAAATCGCCCCTGAAGCAACCGGTCCCGGTTGAAAGACTTTTTCGGCTTAATACGATAATAAAAAGAAGCTGCTCCCTGGGGATCGAGATCGCAGAGCAGGACGCGCTGTCCGCTCCGGCTCGCAACATAGGCTAGATTGACTGCGGTTGCCGTTTTACCGACCCCGCCCTTGCTGCTGTAGACGGCAACGATCTTCATTGCCGGCCCGCCCGCTCTTCCGGCCGCTGATCGCTGCCGATCAGAGAGACGAGTAATTCCCGGTTCTGCGACGAGGAAAAAGCGGCATAGGTCGCGGCGAACTGGTCCCGCAAAGCGCCCCGCTTCTTTGCCTGCACGGTCAGCAGACCGCCGAGAGCGGCCGCCTGCAGCAGCACCCGCCGGCCGTTGCCACCAAGGCCGTCGAGTCGAGCCCCGAGCATCTCTTCCTGGACACAGAGATCATTGAAATCACCTAGATTGTCCTGCATTTTTTTCAACTGCTTGACAAATTGCTCAAGAGACTTCTCGTCATACAGGCTCCGAAAAAACTCGAGCAGGTAGCGCAATTTTTTTCCCTGAATTCGCAGATTGTGCATGTCGCTGTCAGGACCATCATCGGTTATCGCCTCCCCGTTGCGCAGAAAGGCGCGAAAGCGCTTGCGGATAGTTCGATCGGCCAGCTCGCGACAGGATTTCCGGCTCGATTCGCCAAAGAGCGGCGAATCGTCGGCAACGAGAAAGGTGCGCCAATCGCTGAGCAACGAGCGGTAGCGTTTTGACGACAGATGCCGGCGCAGCAGTTTCAGTTCGTGCCGACGGTGCTGCTCGAGGTCGGCGAAAAATCCGTCCAGGCCGGGACGCAACCGGGACGGCAGCATAGCGAGATACGCTTCTTTTTGCAGCAGATAGACATCGATATCACGAAGCTTCCCGGTAACCCCGCCCAGCCATTTGAATTCACGACGAAAGTAGGATCCCTCCCGGATCGGCAGCTGTTTCTTGAGCAGGCTGAGCAGAGATCTGGTCCGGCGGATGGCAATACGAAAATCGTGGAGAAATTCCGTATCGACGTCGTCATACACCCCCTGTCGGTTGAACTCAATTTCTCTGAGCAGGTAGCCGCAGATCTGCACAATAGCGGTACCGATGTCACTGTCCCGGGCCAGTTCCACCCGAAACTTGTCACCGTAGTCCAGAGGCGTCCGCGGGGATCCGGAAAACGCACGCTGCGCAAGCCAGCTGTCGGAATCGAGAGGGGTCAGTCCATAGGCGACACAGAGGCGATGCACCGTGTCGAAGGCCTCCTGATAGCCTCGTAATTCGTCAATCGTCACCACCTTGGCCAGCTGGTCGGGAGCACCATCTCCAACCGGCACGTCAGCCCTGATCGTTAAACGCACCACCGTCTTCTCATCATCGTTGAGCAGGCGACAGTGACGCTTGTCAGTCTCCAGGGCGGCCATCGGCAACAGGGCTCGAACATCGATAATCTCCCTGAGGGTTTCCCTGACCTCCGAGGGAGTCATCTCCCACCAGAATTTCCGCCCAGGTCCCAGGTCGTCGATCATTCCGTGCTGGGTGCCGTCAAAGGAGAGCAGCGATCGGCTTCGACCGGCGCCGACACACAACAACTGTTTGCGGTAGAGACGCCAGTCGAAGGTATCATAGAAGGTTTCGCTATCATCCTGACGACCCTGTTCTTCGACGATAAAAAGGTGGCGCAGCTGTTCGATCAGCGGTTCTGCCTCCATGGCGGGTTGAAAAACCAGAGCGAGCTGGCGAAGCGGCTCCATCTCAGGTCCTGTAATCGGCGTTGATCTTGACGTAATCGATAGAAAAATCGCAGGTGATCACCTCTTCGCAGCCGTTGCCGTCTTTGAGATCGATGCAGACCGTAAAGGTATCGCCGCGCAACACCTCGGTGGCCGCCTGCTCCGCGTCAGGGCCCAAACCGACGCCGTTGCGCACGAGCAGCACATCGCCGAAGGCGATATCGACGTGCTCCGGGTTGAAGCGCACGCCGGACCGCCCCATGGCGGCGATGATCCTGCCCCAATTGGCGTCCTCTCCGAAAAATGCGGTCTTAACCAGGCTCGATGTGGCAATCGTCCTGGCCATAATTTCCGCTTCAACGTTTTCCTTGGCTCCGCAGACCCTGATGGTGACGCATTTGGTCGCCCCTTCACCGTCCCGGACCACTTTCATGGCCAACTCTTTCAACATCGAGTCGAGCACGTTCTCGAAGGCCGTATAGTCGTCGCGGCTGACATCGTCGATCCAGTCGTTGCCGGCAGCACCGTTGGCCATGACCAGCACCATGTCGTTGGTACTGGTATCCCCGTCGATGGTGATCCGGTTGAAACTCTCCGCAACACCGGCCTTGAGGGCCTGATTCAACTCAAAATAGCTGATCCGTGCATCGGTCACGATAAAGCAGAGCATGGTCGCCATGTTGGGCATGATCATCCCGGCCCCTTTGGCCATGCCCATGAAACCGACCTCCTTGCCGCCGATCACCTCGCTTCGATACACCGTCTTGGCCACCGTATCGGTGGTCATGATCGCCCGGGCCACCCGCTCGAAGTTATCCGGCCCCAAGCCGTTGACGAGCGGCTTCATGTGCGCCCGAAACGCTTCGAGGTTCAACGGCATGCCGATGACTCCGGTCGACGACAGCAGCACCATCTCCTCGCCGATCCCCAGTTCTTCAGCGGCCAATCGCCCCGAGGTCAGCGCGTCGTTCATGCCGTTCCGGCCGGTGCAGGCATTGGCGCAGCCGCTGTTGACCAGAATGGCCTGCGAACGACCCTGCCGAAGCCGATCGATGTCGATAAGGACCGGCGCCGCCTTCACCTGATTGGTGGTGAACACCCCGGCGGTAACCGCCGGCTCGTCGCTGTAGATCAACCCGAGATCGAGCCGATCGGGATACTTGATCCCGGCGGCCACCGCCGAAAAAGAAAACCCTTTTATAATCATGTTAAAATCCGGTATGGTTCTAGACGATCGCTTCCTTGTCAAACACTGCTGGCTCTTACGTCACGGCCTTCACCGGGCGCTTTCCGACCTGGCAGGCCGGGTATCGTGAGAAGCTGAGCACCGGTTCGACAAAGACACCGGCCGATTCGCCCGTCCCGCGGCGAAACGGCGAGACCCTCTGGTGCTCGGTGAAATGTACCTTATCCATCATTTCGTGCAACGATAGATATAATGGGAGCCGAAGAATACAACGAAATGTCGACGATCATGCCGACGCTGATCCTGCTGGCCGACCTGACTATCAGAATCGGTCTGTCCTTCCGCGTTATCATGCGCAAGCGCCCCCATGGAGTGACGATTGCGTGGCTGATCATCATTCTGCTCATCCCGCTCCTCGGCGCACTGCTCTACCTGCTGGTCGGCGAAAACCGTATCTCCGACAAGCGAATCGCCCGGACCAGGGCCAATCAGGATCACTACCAGCACTGGCTGAACAGTTTACGCGAGCGGGCCCCGATCAACTGGCAGGATATGGCCGATACCTGCCTGCCGCTGCACCGTCAGGCTGAGACATTGATCGGCATTCCGGCCATGACCGGCAATTCCCTGCAGGTGTACGAGACGGCCGACGAGACCATCGAGGCCATCCTCGCCGATATTGACCAGGCCAGTTCAACCTGTCATCTGCAATTCTACATCTGGCAGGAAGGAGGCAGGGTAACCGCAGTCGAAGAGTCGTTGCTGGCGGCGACCCGGCGCGGCGTCATCTGCCGCATCCTCGTCGATTCCATCGGCAGCAGTGATTTCCTCAAGAGCCGCCGCTGCCGCGAGTTGCGAGAGGCCGGCATCCGCATTCGCGAATCCTTGCCGGCCGGTCTCATCAAGGCTCTTTTCGCCCGGATCGACATCCGCAATCATCGAAAAATCGTCGTCATCGACGGGGAGATCGCCTACAGCGGCAGCACCAACATGGTCGATCCCCGCTACTTCAAGCAGGACTCCGGCGTTGGTCAATGGATCGATGTCATGGTCAGGATTACTGGACCGGTGGTCGAAAGCTTGGCCGGCACCTTTATCAGCGATTGGATCCTCGAGACGGACGACCAGCAGCTCGATATATCCGACTTGACCGCGGGGAAAACCGCGGCGAATAACAGAACAGATGTCCATCGCGTCAAACCGACCGGCTCCACCGCCGTACAACTGGTACCGTCGGGTCCGGGACTGGTGCCTGAGGCCATCCATTCCCTGCTGCTCACCACCATCTATTCGGCACGGCGCGAGCTGGTCCTGACCACTCCTTACTTCGTTCCCGACGAGCCGCTGCTGACGGCGCTCAAAGCGGCCGCGCAACGGGGCGTCAGCGTCACCATCATCCTGCCGCAGCGCAACGATTCACGACTGGTACACTACGCCAGCCACGCCCACTTCCAGGAACTGACCGAATCCGGGGTACAAATCTTTCTGTTTCACGGCGGTCTGCTGCATGCAAAGACCATTACCGTCGATCGGGAATTTGCCCTGTTCGGCTCGGTCAACCTCGATATGCGCAGTTTCTGGCTCAATTTCGAAGCGACTCTATTTATTTACGATCGCGATTTTGCGGCGAAGATCCATGCCATCCAGGAACGCTACGAACAGTTGTCGACTGCAATCGACCACCAGGAACTCGTGCAACGACCGGTCATCAAGCGGTTCAAAGAAAACGTGGCCCTGCTGATCGGCCCGCTCCTGTAACACCGTGAAGATCCTGCTCGTCGCCGACATCCATGGAAACTACCCGGCCCTCAAGGCGATCGCCGATCATTTTGCCGACGTATCGTTCGACCTGATCATCAACAGCGGCGACACCGTCGTCTACGGACCCTTCCCGAACGAAACCATCGACTGGCTTCGGAAGACGGGAGCCCGATCAATCCTCGGCAATACCGATCGGTTGGTTGTCGGCCTGCTCCAGGGTCGCAGTTTCGTCAAACCGTCCAACCCGGACAAGCGGATCATGTATGGCTGGACGGCCGCCGAACTCAGTGCTACCAACCGTGACTGGCTGGCCGGCCTGCCGGAAAAAACAAGCATCCGCTGCTCGGAATTGACCGGGACCGCCGGACGAAATGATCATCTCGGCGTCTTTCATGGCAGCCCGGCCGACCCGGATGAATTTCTCTTCGCCACCACCCCCGATCGCCGCTTCGCCCAGCTCGCCGCCACCGTCCCCTATCCACTGATCACCATCGGTCACAGCCACAGCCCGTTCCACAAATTCATCGACGGTGTCCACTTCGTCAACTCCGGCAGCACCGGACGCATGTTTGACGGCAATCCGGCCGCCGCCTGCGCAACCATCGAAATGGAAGCGGGAACGATTCGGGTGAAGCTGCATCGCATCGCCTACCCGGTGGAAACAGTCGTGGCCGAGCTCCGCCGGTTGCGCCTGCCACAGATCTACCAACAGATGTATCGTCAAGGCCGCAAACTCAACTAAGCCGCCCGATTTTTTATAATCTGTATCACAGGTTCATGTTTCGTTGTAACTTCCAGTAATGGGCGGAGCATATGAGCATCAGTCCCCAGGGCTGGCCGGCAGAAATATTTTCCTTTGCATTCCGTCTGGCGGCGATTTTCCGGCAGACCCCTCTTTGGCGCAAACTCGGACAAACTGCCTGACCGAAAGAAATATTTTCCTTTGCATTCCCCTCTCGATCCCTGCTATCTATTAAACACAGTTAAAAATATCCATCCGCCCGATACCGAACACCTCCATCTCTCAACCATGCTGGAGCAATCATGGCTAAAGACGACAAGAAAAAGGACGACAACGGCAAGAAAAAGGACGACAACGGCAAGAAGGACAAGAAAGAAGACGCTGCCAAAAACGACAAGCCAAACGGCAAGGTCAGGCTCCAGGAACTGACCGCACTGAGCAATATCGACGCCAAGCAGGAAGATGATCGGACGGCGGTCTGGGTCAAGACCTGGCACCTGGCCTATGAAATGGAGTTGCGCAAACTCCAGGTCGAGCTGATGAAGTTGCAGCAGACCATGAAAGAGAACGGATCGAGGATTCTACTGATCTTCGAGGGGCGAGATGCCGCCGGCAAGGGCGGCACCATCAAACGGTTCATCGCTCACCTCAATCCCCGCAATACCCGCGTCGTCGCCTTGGTAAAACCCAACGAGACGGAATCGACCCAATGGTACTTTCAGCGCTATATCAACCACCTTCCGTCTGCCGGGGAAATGGTATTCTTCGATCGCAGCTGGTACAACCGGGCCATGGTCGAACCGGTTATGGGCTTTTGCACCGACGAGCAGAACAAACGCTTTCTCAAGGACGTACCGCTCCTCGAGGAACTCATCGTCAAGGACGGCATCAAGCTGTTCAAGTTCTATTTTTCGGTTTCCCGGGATGTGCAGAATGAGCGGTTCGAGGCGCGGAAAAAGGATATCCTGAAACAATACAAGCTCTCTCCGGTGGACAACCTGGCCCAGCAATATTGGGATCAGTATTCGCTGCGCAAGTTCCAGATGCTCCAGGAAACCAACCGCACCATCGCCCCGTGGACCATCGTCCGCTCAGACAACAAGAAGCTAGCCCGGCTCAACTGCATGAAACATGTGCTCAGCCAGCTGAACTATATCGGCAAGATTTCAGAAGAGGAACTGGCCACAGATCCGGCGATCATCATCTCGGGCATCGATGAGCTGCGACACATGGAAGAGCACCTGATGGAGCCGGACAAACTCTACGGCTGAGTCTCGCTCATCCCATCCGGCCGCAGCACTTCTTGTATTTCTTCCCCGAACCGCAGGGGCACGGGGCATTACGACCGATCTTGTCACCGTCCCGCTTGATCGTCTCGGCGCCTTTCTGCTCGTCACCCGTCGGCCCTTTGTTGAGGCGCATCTCCTGCTCCTGGCGCCGGCGCCGCTGTTCTTCCAAACGCTCGACCTCATCGGGCTGCACCAGACGAACGTGCATCAGCGTCTTGATGGTCTGCAGTTTGACGGTATCAATCATCTCACCGAACAGGTTGAAGGCCTCCTTCTTGTATTCGTTGAGCGGATTTTTCTGGCCGTAGCCGCGCAGGCCGATACCCTCTTTGAGATGATCCATGTTGAGCAGATGCTCTTTCCAGTGGCTGTCGACCACCTGCAGCAGGATCAGCCGCTCGATCTGCCGCTGGTTGTCGGCGCCGTTGGCCTCTTCCTGGGCCCGCCGGGCCTGGTCGGCGACTTCGGCGATCTTCTCGCGCAGCGTTTCGGTCTTGAACCCGCTGCGCTCCTCCTCGCTCCACTCCGGCCGCCGGCCGAAGACTTCGAGCACCCGTTGGGTGCAGTAGTCCCAGTCCCAATCCTCGGCGGCAAGGCGTTCCTGGGCGATTTCGGCGGTAATCCCGTCGATCACCTCGTCGATCATATCCTGCAGCACCTGTTGCAGGTTGTCGCCCTCGAGAACTTCGCGACGCTGCCGGTAGATGATTTCGCGCTGCTTGTTCATCACGTCGTCATATTCGAGCAGGTGCTTACGAATGTCGAAGTGGTGCCCTTCAACCTTGCGCTGGGCATTTTCGATGGCCCGGGTGATCATCTGGTGTTCGATCGGCTCGTCCTCTTCCATGCCGAGCTTGTCCATGATCCCGGAGATCCGGCCCGAACCGAAAATCCGCAGCAGATCGTCTTCCAGAGACAGGTAGAAGCGGGACGATCCCGGGTCACCCTGACGACCGGATCGGCCACGCAACTGGTTGTCGATGCGCCGGGATTCGTGTCGCGATGTGCCGAGAATATGGAGGCCGCCGACCTCCCGCACCCCTTCGCCGAGTTTGATATCGGTACCGCGGCCGGCCATGTTGGTGGCAATGGTCACCCGGCCGAGTTGACCGGCCTGGGCGATGATTTCCGCTTCCCGCTCGTGATGCTTCGCGTTGAGAACCTCGTGGGGAATCTTGACCTTGGTCAACATCCGGGAAATCTTTTCCGATACGTCGATGGAAATGGTGCCGACCAGCACCGGCTGCCCTGTGCCGTGCTTTTCCTGGATCTCACGAACCACGGCCCGGTATTTGGCCGCCTCGTTTTTGTAGATGACATCGGCATAATCCTCGCGGATCATCTTCATGTGCGTCGGCAGCACGGAAACGTCGAGATCGTAAATCTTCTTGAATTCCGGCGCTTCGGTATCGGCGGTACCGGTCATGCCGGCAAGTTTTTCATACATCCGGAAGTAGTTCTGAAAGGTGATCGAGGCGAGTGTCTGATTTTCCCGCTCGATCTTCACTCCTTCCTTAGCCTCCAGGGCCTGATGCAAGCCGTCGCTGTACCGTCGACCTTCCATGGTTCGACCGGTGAACTCATCGACGATAACCACCTGTCCGTCCTTGACGATATAATCGACGTCACGCTTGAACAGCACGTGGGCCTTGAGCGATTGGTTGAGATGATGGAGGTATTCGATGTTGCGCGGGTCGTAGAGGTTGTCAAGCTGCAGTAATTTTTCGCCAAGGGCGATTCCTTCCTCGTTGAGCGATACCTGACGCCCTTTCTCGTCGACGATATAGTGCTCGTCGCGCCGGAAATGTTTCAGGATACGGTCGACGTTCTGATACAATTCCGTGGATATATCAGCCGGCCCGGAGATAATGAGCGGGGTCCGGGCCTCATCGATCAGGATCGAGTCGACCTCGTCGACAATGGCATAGTGGAACCCGCGCTGGCAGAATTCGGCCAGGTCGAACTTCATGTTGTCGCGCAGGTGGTCGAAACCGAACTCGTTGTTCGTGCCGTAGGTGACGTCGGCAGCATAGGCCTCGCGCCGTTCGGGATCGCGCATGTCATGAACGATGCGGCCGACGTTCAAGCCGAGAAAGCGATATACCTGACCCATCCAGTCGGCATCGCGGGTGGCCAGATAATCGTTGACCGTCACCACATGCACGCCTTTACCGTTCAGGCTGTTGAGATAGACCGCCAGTGTCGAGGTCAGGGTCTTGCCTTCACCGGTCTTCATCTCGGCGATACAGCCCTGGTGAAGGACGATGCCGCCAAGCAGCTGGACATCGAAATGCCGCTCGCCGAGAATACGTCGCGAGGCCTCTCTGATGACTGCAAAGGCCTCCGGTAGCAGATCATCGAGTGGTTCGCCATGATCGACCCGTTCCCGGAAGGCAACTGTCTTGGCCGCCAGTGTACCATCGTCGAGTTCCGTAACGGACGGCTCCAGTTCGTTGATACGGTTGACCAGCGGCTGCAGCTGTTTCAGAACCCGTTCGTTTTTACTGCCGAATACTTTGGTTAGGATCGATCCAATCATCGTCTCAAATAGCTATCTCTAAAAATATTAATGGGAACCTTGAAAAAGTCGACGTACCCTGCACCGCTTCATTTGGGTGGAAAAGACATTTTCCATGGTTGCCGAAAGGCATAAAACGCTGATAATTGTAATCATGATCGCCCATCCGATCAACACGACCGGCAAAAATAGTGGCGCCGTCGCGATGTTGCAGCGGGATTCTCTTCTTACCCTGCCTCGAATATCAGGGCCTCTTCGTTGCAATCCGGAAACATCGCACAATTGATACAATCGCTCCAGATTTTGTGGGGCAATTCTCGCTTGTCGATATCCTTGAATCCCAGTTTACGGAAGAAGCCGGGTTGATAGGTGAGCGTGAAAATCCGGGTGATGCCGAATTCGGCGGCCTCTTCCAGGCAGTTCCGGACCAGTCGGGAACCGAGGCCCTGCCCCTGGTTCTCCTCGGTGATCGCCAGAGATCTGATCTCCGCCAGATTCTCCCAGGAGATGTGCAGGGAGCACACCCCGGAGATGGTCCCGCCGTTTTCATCGTGGACGACGAAGTCGCGCAGGTGGTCGTAGAGGGAACTGATCGACCGCGGCAACAACAACTTCTTGTCCGCATAATAGGTAAGCAGAGCATGAATCTGCTTGATATCATTCATTCGTGCCTTGCGAATCATCATTCTCCTCACTGCTGCCGGGAGTGGCCCGGACCACCGGTCGCAACCGGTCAGGGTCTGCTTTTTTTGCTGTCGTCAAACTCGATGACCGGCGCTTCCTGCCTGATGGACCCGGCATCGAAACCGGTGGTGACGGGGGGTTCCGGTTTGAGCAGCGATTGTCCCGTCCAAAGGCCGAAAAGAAACATCCACAGGAAGATGCAGAAACAGACAATAGCGATGCCGCCGATACCGCTACGGGACACCTCGAATTTGATCTTTCTGTTGACGCGTTTTTTTCGTTCGGCCATTATCGCTACATCGTTTCCGGGGCGGTCAAGCCGACGATGTGCAAACCGTTGCGGAACACGGTCCGCAGAGCAACGATCAGGCTGAGTCGGGCCTGACTGAGGGCGGGATCATCGCCGATGACCCGGTGTTTGTTATAATAGCTGTGCAGACGTCCGGCAAGATCCATCAGATAAAAAATGACCCGGTGCGGCTCAAGTTGCAGCGCCGCACTTTCGATCAGGGCCGGAAAGGCCGCCATCGCCTTGAGCAGGGCGATCTCATCGTCTTCACCGAGCAATGCGGTGTCCACGTCGCTGTCGGCACCGACCGCAACTCCTTTCTCTCCGGCCTGGCGCAGGATGGAACAGAGCCGGGCGTGCCCATATTGCACGTAGTAAACCGGGTTTTCCTGGCTTTGGCTGGCCGCCAGATCGAGGTCAAATTCGAGCTGACTGTCGGGTTTACGCATCATGAAAAAGAAACGTGCGGCATCAGCGCCCACCTCGTCGAGCAACTCGTCGACCGTGACGAACGTCGCCTTGCGGGTCGACATCTTGACTTGCTTACCGTCCCGCAACAGGGTCACGAACTGATGCAGGATCACGGTCACCTTGTCGGCCTCGTAGCCGAGCGCGGTGACACCGGCCAGCACATCGGGGATGGTGGCGATGTGATCGGAGCCGAAGATATCGATCAGCCAGTCGAATTCCCGCCGGAACTTTTCGCGGTGGTAGGCGATGTCGGGCAAGCGATAGGTCGGTTCGCCGGAACTCTTGATGATCACCCGGTCTTTTTCCTGGCCGAACCGACTGGTGCGAAACCAAGTCGCCCCCTGCTCTTCGTAAACCAACCCCTTGGCCCGCAGTTCAGCCACCACTTCATCGATGGCACCGTTCTCGTAGAGCGAGCGCTCATTGAAATATTTGTCGAAGACAATGCCCATCCGCGCCAGCGTTGCCGATATGTCCTTGAAGATGACCGCCTCGGCTTTTCGCTGAAACGGCTCGACCTCCACCACGTCCTTCAAACCATCACCGGCCTCGGCCACCAGTTCCCGGGCGATGTCGTAGATATATTCACCCTGATAGCCGTCTTCGGGAAAGCTGTCCGGCTCCCCGACCAGTTCCAGATAGCGGGCTCGTACCGACTCGCCGAGCACCCGCATCTGCCGGCCAGCGTTGTTGTAGTAATACTCCCGGTAAACGTGGTGCCCGGTAGCTTCGAGCAGTCGGGCGATGGCATCACCGAGGATGGCCTGGCGGCCGTGCCCGACGGACAGCGGCCCGGTCGGATTGGCGCTGACGAACTCGACCATCACCCGGCGATCCCCGCCCACCCGGCTCCGGCCGAACTGCTCGCCGGCAGCCTCGACGGTGGTGATCACCTGTTGCCAGACAGAGTGGCTGATAGTGATATTGACAAACCCGGGTCCGGCGACGGCAACTGCCGCAATCAATTCCCGTTCCGCTTCGAGCAGGGCGGCGAAACGGGCGGCCAACTCTCGTGGGTTGCGTTTCTCAAGACCGGCGATGACCAGAGCGATATTGGTGGAAAAATCGCCCTGGTTCTCATGCTTCGGTATCTCGACCGTGTATTTGCCGGCGGCATCGCCGGTCCACAGCCCCTGCTGCACCCCGTCGACAAAACAGCGGTCGACCAGTTCTTTTAAGCGGCTTCTGATCATGGTGATTGGTGATAGGATCGTTCGTTATTGTTACCCAGCGCACAAAGAATCTCGTAGCTGATCGTCTCGCACCAGCCGGCGATCTCGTCGGCATCGATGGTCTGCTCCTGCTGCCGGCCAAGCAACACCGCCTCGTCTCCGGCCCGGGCAGTGGGAATATCGGTCACGTCGGCCATGCACAGGTTCATGCATATCCGCCCCCGGACCGGCGCTCGCCGACCGCCGATCAACACCTCGGCACGATTGGAGAGACAGCGCAGGTAGCCGTCGCTGTAACCTACCGGCAGTACCGCCAGGCGCATATCGTGCGGGGCATGGTAGGTGTGACCATAGCTGATGCCTCGGCCCGCCTTGACCTTGTTGATCTGCAGGATTGTCGTAGCAAAGCTCAGTGCCGGACGCAGGGCCGGGTTGCCGGATGGTGGTCGACCGGACGGACCATCCGGATAATACCCATATAAAGCAATTCCGGCACGCACCAAGTCTCCGTGCGTTTCCGGCAGATAGAGGGTCCCGCCGGAATTGCACAAGGAGCGGACGAAACCGGGCGACCGGTAGAACGGTTCTATCGCCGCAGCAAAGGCTTCGGCCACCGCCTCGTTGCTGCTCGCAGCGGGATCATCGGCACACGGATAGTGACTGATCACCCCGATCACCTCGATCTCCGGCAATTCCATGCAATACCGTGCCACGGCTGCCGCCATGTCCGGATCGAAGCCGAGACGTGCCATCCCGCAGTCAAACTTCAGATAGACGCCGATTTTCTCCCCGCGGCGTCGGGCCATCTCGGCAAGCACGTTCAGATCGTCGCGACTGAAAACCACCGGGGTCAGTCGATGGCTGAAATAATAATCGATCTGTTCGGCCGCACAGCCGAGAAAAATGAAGATTTCGCCACGGCAACCGGACTCACGGAGTTCGACACCTTCGCCGATCTCGGCCACCCCGAAATCCCGGCAACCGGCACGAGCGAAGGCACGGGCGGCGGGTACCAGACCGTGCCCGTAGGCATCGCTCTTGACCATGGCCAGCACGCGCACCGATTCACCCACGCGGCTCGTCAGTAATCGATAGTTGGCTGCCAGCGCCGTCTCGTCGATCGAAACCTGATTATAAGACGATAGCGTCATACGCTTTATACTCCCGTTTGCCGATCAAACAACGCCCGCCAGGCAAACCTGCTGGAATAGATCAGACCACAGCCGATCGCGACACAGATTGTGCCGATCGACAGGGACCAACCGTCGATGGTTTGCCTGATCGTTATGCCGGAAACGATCATGGCCAGCACCAGGAACCAGGTCTTCCAGGAATATACCGCTCCGATGCAGGTATGATCGCCAAATTGACCGATCCGCATGATAACCCGCCGAGCCGACCGATCAAGAATAAAGAACGACTTCACAAAGCCGAGCAGGATGCCGGCTCCAATTAGCCACAGACCGTCACCGCTTTTCAATAGAATAATGCCGCGCACCAGCAGAAAGAGTCCGGCCCCGCTCCAGAACAGCGCAGCTAAAAGCAGGTGCACCGTCGGGGCCACTCCCGGCTTGAAACGACCGATTCCCTGCGGTTCTCTTTTTTCTGTGCCCATAAACAGTTAAGCCCATCCCCCCGGAGCGGGGAGATGGGCTTAGACCCGGGTTCGTTCAAAAACCGTATTAGAGTTCCGTTACGGTGATGGCGCCTTCGGGGCAAACTTCTACACAGGTCTCACAACCGAGACATTCGTCGGCATCGACAGGCTCAGCCTTGCCGTCTACCATCTCGAAAACCTGTGCCGGACATGCTGCCACACATTCCTCGTCGCCACTGCACTTATCTTTGTCTACTACGACCTCAAACATTACACACCTCCATAAAGAAATGAAATAAGCCAAGCATTCCAAATGCTTGGCCAGGCTCAAAACGATACTCTGAGAGCAAACATTTTGTGTAAATATCCAGATAATGTACGGTCATATTTTTGTCAAGCAAAAATACCAACCACAGCGTAACACACACCCGCTCCTCGTTTGTTTCTCGAGAGCTTTTGCTTCTCCACTGTAATCACTTGTTTTTTTTGACAATAAACGTAACAGCCCGGGGCTGGCCGACTCTGCCGGAGGCTGCATCGCGAAGGCCCGGCGGGCCGGAGAATCTCTTTATCTTTTTCTTGCACAACCGGCCATCGGCATTACTGTTGGAGCAGTCCGCCCCACCGGGCGATCATTCGACATGCAAACCTCAACTCCCGCAGCTCATGAAACAAGACTCGCAAGACAACAAACAACCGCAACTGGAAATCCGTGAACGGGCCATGGTCGAAGGCATCCTCGAAGGCAGTCCCGACGGTGTCGCCGTCGTCGTGGTCAGGCTGGATTGCGGCTGCCGGAAAATGGCCGCCGTCTCGGTGGACGGTGAGCCCGCCTCGAAAGTCATCATGTACCGAGACAACGCCGAGACCATCTGCGATACCTGCAAGAAGGACCAGGGCGCCTTCATGCGGGTCACCGAACAATTCATCCACTGGCAGGAGCCGGTGCCGGACGCCGCCACCCAGGCGCGAATTGCCAATAAGGTCTTCGGCACCCCGCACCCTTCGGTTCACTGAACCTGCGCTATCGGTCCCGGCGAAACCGGCGGCAGCAGGCGACAAACCCCGCGGCCCAAGCCGGGGTCCCTTCAGCGTGAACATGGGTATACAGGGCCAGTACATTGCGGTAGCACAGGCCGTCCCGGCCCGCCATAAAACCGGTGCCGCGTTCCATCTTGACCACCAGTTGCAGCGGGTCACCGGGCCAATCGAGGATCGTTGAATAGCGGAACTCATGGCCCTTGACGCGGAGCCCCTGCGGGTAAAAAGGGTTTTCACCGGTCACCGAAAAAATCGAATAGCCATGCGCCTGCGGTTTTTTGGCCATGCCGAAACGGACCGGAAACAGGCCGACCAACGGATACTCGCCATCCGCCAGCACGATCGAGGCTCCCAGATAAATCAGCCCGCCGCACTCGGCATAGATGGGCAATCCCCCCTCGGCGGCAGCGAGAACAGAGGCCCGGAAACTGCTGTTGACCGCCAGTTCCGAGGCGCTCGTCTCCGGGAAACCACCGCCGATATAGAGCCCGTCCAGCGGCGGCAGGCCGGGATCGGCCAACGCATTGATCGGGACCAGCTCGGCGCCGCAGCGCTGCAGCGCGGCAAGGTTCTCCGGGTAATAGAATTGGAAGGCGGCATCCTGCAGGATGCCGATTCTCACGTCACGGTGCTGCGGCAGCGACACGAGATCGATCGTTTCCGCCCCGCCAGCGGGAAGCACCGGTTGCATCGCCGCCTCGACCCGGGCCAGATCGATTGATTCGCGGGCGGTGCAGGCAAGTAAGTCGAGCGCCTGGGCAGTACCGTCATACTCCTGGTAGGGAATCATACCGAGATGGCGCATCGGGAAGATATCCCGTCCGAGTCGCGGTACGCTGCCCACTACCGGCACCCCGGTCGCCCCTTCCACCGCCTCGGTAATGATGCGACGCTGCCGTTCGGTGGCCACCCGGTTGAGGACCACGCCGGCCAAACGAACCCGCTCGTCAAAACGCTGGCAACCCAACACCAGCGCGGCGATGGTCCGGGTCGTCTTGGTACAGTCGACTACCAGCAGCACCGGCAGATCGAGCATAACCGCCAGTTCGGCGGTCGAATAACCGCCACTGGCGGTCACGCCGTCAAACAACCCGCGATTGCCCTCCACCAGTGCCAGGTCGGCGCCAACGCTGCGCTGGCGAAAGGAAGCGGTGATGATCTCCGGGGCAACGAGATAGGGATCGAGGTTGTAACAATTCCGTCCGGCCGCACACTGCAGCCAGCCGGCATCGATATAATCAGGGCCCTTCTTGAACGGCGCCACGACCCGGCCGACCCCGGTCCAGGCCGCGGTCAAACCGACCGACACCACGCTCTTGCCGGAGCCGCCGGAAAGCCCGGCCACCACGATTGCCTTGACGCCATCCATATCAGTGTCCTTCTTTTTCATAACGCGACCAAGCCAGTCGATAGAGCTCGAGCAGGGCCCTCTCCAACTCGCACCGGTAGACCTCCATGCCGTCGGCGTCGAGCCCGGCCGGCACGAACAACGGTTCGCCGAAAAACACATCGACCCGGGCAAACAGCTTCGGAACCGCCAACCGGTCCCAGGAGCGAAACGTGAAATACCGCGAGGCGGACCAGACGATCGGCAGAATCGGCGAGCCGGAGCGGGAGGCGAGCAGGACCGGACCGCCCTGGGCCTTCAGGGCCGGGCCCTGCGAACCGTCGGCGACAATCGCCAGATTCTCGCCACTATCGATCCGACTTTTCAATTCCTTCACCGCCCGCAAACCCCGCCGGTTCCGTGACCCGCGCACCGCAGAAAAACCGAGATGGCCGGCCAGTCGGGCCAGGTAATCACCGTCCCGGCTGGCGCTGACCAGCGCCGCCGCCCGGTAGGAGCGCATATGATAGAGCAGATACGTCAGCGAATAGTGCCAGAATACGGCAATCACCGGTTTTCCGGTGGCCACCGCCCGTTCTTTGCACTCGCCGCCGTGCTCGGTGGTCCGGCAGGTGAGAAACCAGGCCCGAATCAGCCAGGAGGCGAGTAGCGGCACGACCCGGACAGCCGCCTGGTGCAGCAGAGGATGTTTCATCCGATTTCGATCTCCAGCATTCTCAGTGCCTTGATGCGATCGCGCAGGCGGGCCGCCTCTTCGAAAGCCAGCTCACGGGCAGCGGCCTGCATCTGCTGTTCGAGCCGGCCAATCTCCCGATCCAGATCGGCGACCGACCCGTAACGCACGATCTCTTCGGCCACCGCCTGCTGGCCGTCCGGCTCGCCGAAGTGATAACCGGCCTCGCGCAGGTATTGATGGATAGTGTCCTTGACCGCCGACACGATGGTTGTCGGCTCGATGCCATGCTCCCGGTTAAACGCTTCCTGTATCGCCCGGCGGCGCTGCGTTTCGTCGATGGTACGCCGCATCGAACCGGTCACCTGGTCGGCGTACATGATGACCATGCCGTTGACGTTGCGGGCCGCTCGCCCGCATGTCTGGATCAGGGAGCGATCCGAACGCAGGAACCCTTCCTTGTCGGCATCGAGCACCGCCACCAGGGAGACCTCCGGCAGGTCGAGCCCTTCCCGGAGCAGGTTGATGCCGATCAGCACGTCATATTCGTGGTTGCGCAGATCGCGGACCAACTCGACGCGGTCCAGGGTCTTGATATCGGAATGCAGGTAGCGCACCCGGACCCCGAGTTTTTCGTAATAATCGGTCAGCTCCTCGGCCATCCGCTTGGTCAGCGTAGTCACCAGCACCGCCTCACCGCGCTCGCTGCGCAGCCTGATCTCGTGCAGCAGGTCGTCGACCTGGCTGGTCGCCGGGCGCACCTCGATGACCGGGTCGAGCAGGCCGGTCGGCCGGATCACCTGTTCGACGATTCGTCCCTCGGCCCGTTCCAACTCGTAGGGTCCCGGGGTGGCCGACACGTAGATGATCTGGTTGACCCGCTGCTCGAACTCGGTAAAACGCAGCGGTCGGTTGTCCAGGGCCGAGGGCAGCCGGAAGCCGAAATTGACCAGGGTCTGCTTGCGCGAGCGGTCGCCGTTATACATCGCGTTGAGCTGCGGAATACCGATATGGCTCTCGTCGATAAAGATCAGGAAATCCTCCGGAAAATAGTCGAGCAGGTTCGGCGGCGGCATACCTTCCGGCTTGCCGGTCAGGTGGCGGCTGTAGTTTTCAATGCCGTTGCAGTAGCCGAGCTCCTGCATCATCTCCAGATCGAACATGGTGCGCTGCTCGAGCCGCTGTTCTTCGACGAGCCGGTTCTCGGCATGCAAGTGCTCGAGCCGCTGCTGCAGCTCCTCCTTGATGGTACGTAGCGCGATCTGCAGACGTTCCTTCGAGGTGACGAAATGGGAACCGGGAAACACCGTATAGTCGCTGAGCCGCTCGATGACCACGCCGCGCAGCGGGTCGATGACGGTGAGCGACTCGATGGTGTCGCCGAACCACTCGACGCGCACCGCCCGATCTTCCTCATGGACCGGAAAGATATCGATCACATCGCCGCGGACCCGGAAGGTCGAACGGTGAAAGGAAAAATCGTTGCGTTCGTACTGCATGAAGACCAGCCGCCGCTGCACCGTCTCCGGCGCTACCTCCTCGCCGCAGACCAACCGTAGGTGCATGTTGCGGTATTCGTCAGGCGAGCCGAGACCATAGATGCAGGAAACCGAGGCGACGATCAGTACATCGCGCCTGGTCAGCAGAGAGCGGGTCGCCGAGTGGCGCATCTTGTCGATGGCGTCGTTGATCGACGAGTCCTTCTCGATATAGGTGTCGGACTGCGGAATATAGGCTTCCGGCTGGTAATAATCGTAATAAGAAACGAAATATTCGACCGCGTTATGGGGAAACAATTCCTTGAACTCGCTGAACAACTGTGCCGCCAGGATCTTGTTCGGGGCAATCACCAGGGTCGGCCGTTGCACCTGCTCGACAATGCCGGCCATGGTAAAGGTCTTGCCGCTGCCGGTCACCCCGAGCAGGATCTGGTCCCGTTCACCGTGCTGCAGCCCCGCCACCAGTCGGGCAATGGCCTCCGGTTGGTCGCCGGCCGGAGAAAAGGTGCTGACCAGCTGAAAACGAGGATCATCGGTCATGCTGCTGCACCCTGCTCGAACTCGCGGGCCAACTCCTTGGCCTCTTGCATCGCGCACAATTCCTGTTGCCGATCGGCCAGTTGAATCTGCACTTGGTGCTGATCGAGCAAACCGGCTAAGCGCTGCCACAACTCGCGGTTACTGACCGGCGCACCCTCGCGGGTCAGCCAGTCGCGCTGTCGCCAGCCGGGCAGCCAGGAGACGGCGCCGTCGCGCAGATAGCCCGAATACGTGAAGAGGTGGGCCGGCAGGTTCGTCTTCAGGGCGGTCAATCCTTCGATCGCCGCGTGGATATAGAGCTGGTTGGCGGTCATCCCCTCCGCCCTGCCGCCGAGTACCCGGACCCGGTCCCGCCAGGTCAGGATTACGGCCCAGCCGCCGATCCCGACCGATTGACGGCATGTCACCCCGAGATAGAGGCGGACATCATCCGCCGCTGGCTGCCGGGCCGCCGCGGCATCCCGCCGCTCCGGTTCAACACCGCTCTTGCGGGCCAGCACGGCCAATTCGTCGGCACGGTTGTTCCAGCGATCGGTACCGTGCCCGCGCACCCATTTCCAGGTAATCCGGTGGTGCTCGATCTGCACCAGCAATTCCTGCCACAGATCGCAGTTTTTCACCGGCCGACGGTCCGCGGTCTGCCAGCCGTTGCGCTGCCATTTGACGATCCAGTCGGTAATGCCGTGGCGCAGGTAATTCGAATCGGTGTAGAGAACGATGCGGTGCCGCCCTTCGATCGATTTCAGCGCCGCAACCGCAGCGGTCAATTCCATCCGGTTATTGGTCGATTCCCCGCCGTAACCGGAGAGTTCCCGCACCACCTTACCGTCGGCCAGGATAACCGCGCCCCAGCCGCCCGGTCCCGGGTTGGGACTGCAGGCGCCGTCGGTATAAACGGTCAGCTCCGGCAGCTGCCGATCATCGGCCATGCCAGACCTGCCGCGTGACACGCAAACTGTTCCCGTTTTCCACGTGAACTCCACTCCCCCTGTTGAAACCATCCATCGGACAAGTACCTGCCCCTAACTCTTTGTTGGCCACCAAACCCTCTGCACAAAGCCACCCCACCCCCAAAAAAAGCGGCCATAACCGACAGGGCTGGTCGGCTGTGCCGCAGGCTGCATCGCGAAGGCCCGGCAGGCCGGAGAATCAGGCCCGAAGGGCTGCGGACAGGACGTCCGCAGCTGGCGGCCAGGCCATGGATGGCCTGTCTGCCAGCCTCGGAGGCCAGCCGATCAGGCCGCAGCGCAGCAGCCGGAGGTACAGCCGCCCGGCCCGGAACTGCCCAATACCCGATAAACAAGATGACACCTTTACACAACATGCCGAGTTGTCCGGCAGCCGAACCATCCGGCAGGACATCTTACCCGTTCCGCCCCCCTTTTTCACGTCATCTTGACATGCACGAGCAGAGATGCAACCGCCGCTCCCGCACCTTACTCGTCCTCCCAATAAATACAATCCTCCGGACAATATTTCATCGCCTCGGCAATCGCTTCCTCATCAAGCACGGCACCGTCGATGATTTCTATCAGGCCGGTATCGTCGCGCAACCGGAAGATCTCCGGCACCAGTTCGACACATCCGCCGCAGCGTGAACAGGCCCCGACATCGACCACGAGCCGCCGCCTGGTACCGGACCGCCCTGAACCGTCGCTGCGAAATGCTGACATAGTCGTATTTCCCGTGTTATCCCACAGTTTAATCCACCTCACCCCAGCTCACTGCACTCCTCATTTTTTTTGATAATAATTACCATATCATGAAAAGCAAACAGGACGGGCCGGCACGTCAAAAACGAACTGAACTTGTAATCATTGCCATCGTTCAGTATTATGCGCTCAGCAAAAGATGATAAAACCCGACCATATACTGCAATGAGGAGACCATGAGCAACAAAGAACTGGCCCCGGGCATTCACTGGGTGGGCGCGGTCGACTGGGACGTTCGAGACTTTCACGGCTATTCCACGCTGCAGGGAACGACCTATAACGCCTTTTTGATCGTTGACGAAAAAATCACCCTGATCGATACCGTCAAGAAATCGCACCTGTCCGATATGGTGCACCAGATCCGGCAGATCATCGATCCGGCCCGCATCGACTACCTGATCGTCAACCATGTGGAACCCGATCATTCCGGCGCCCTGGTCGACATCATGAACCTGGTCCAGCCGGAAAAACTGATCTGCTCGCCAATGGGCAAGACTGCCCTGCTCGACCATTACCACCGTGAAGACTGGCCCTATGAGGTGGTCAAGACCGGCGACGAGGTGAGTATCGGCGAGCGCACCCTGCAATTCCTCGAAACGCGGATGCTGCACTGGCCCGATTCGATGTTCACCTATGCCAAGGAGGAAAAGATCCTCTTTTCCAGCGACGCCTTCGGACAGCACCTGGCAACCAGTGAACGGTTCGACGACGAAGTGCCCCTGTCCACCATCATGGACCAGGCCGCCAAGTACTACGCCAACATCCTCTATCTCTATAGCCCGCTCATTCGCAAATTGCTGGCCACTGTTGCCGAGATGAACCTCGACATCAAGATGATCGCCCCGGACCATGGCGTTATCTGGCGTACCAACATGGGCGAAATCATCAACGCCTACGACCGTTGGTCCGCCGGCGAGCCGAGCAACAAAGCGCTAGTCATCTACGACACCATGTGGCATTCCACCGAGAAAATGGCCAAGGCCGTGGCCGCCGGTCTGGAGAAGGAAGGGGTACCCGCCGACCTGCTGAACCTGAAGGTGCAGCACCGGAGCGATGTAATGACCCGGGTGTTGACCGCCGGCGCCATCGTCCTCGGCAGTCCGACCCTGAACAACGGGGTACTGCCCCGGATGGCCGGATTCCTGTCTTATCTGCGCGGGCTCAAGCCGCAGAACAAGGTCGCCGCTGCGTTCGCCTCCTACGGGTGGAGCGGCGAATCGTTGAAACTGCTCAACCAAGCCCTGACCGAGATGAAACTCGATGTGGTCGATGACGGACTCCGCTTCAAATACGTGCCGACCCATGACGATCTCGGAAACTGCGTTGAACTCGGCCGGCGGGTCGGTCAAGCGTTGAAAAAACGATTGGCCGAACAGAGTGACTGAGCCTGCCGACGAATCGGCAACGACCGAGACATCACCCGCCATGAACGTATTGGCCAGTCACCTGGTCCTCGTTGCCGCTGAAACGGCAGCCGACGGAGAAACCCGTGTCCGGCAATTCTTCGACCGAACCCCGCTGGTCCGCTACGATCGTATCGAACTGACCGGTGCGGCGGTGCCGGCAACTGATCGAACCTTTCAGACGAAGCTGCGGCAAGGACTCGATGAAAACCACCGCCTCGTCAACCATTTTATCGAAGAGTTAGGCGGTGCCGGCTGCTCAACCCGACAAGATCTCGCCGGACTGGTGCAAGGGTACCAAAGCAAGATTTTGCACATCATCGCCCATTTCCTCGACGGCTTCATCGGCGTCGACTCGGCGTTTTACAACCTCGTCGACGACAGTCATTGGCTGCCCGAGCAAACCGCCGAGGCCATTAAAGCGGCACCCGAAAATTTTTGGCTTTTAGCATTGGACGGCTATTCGACAACACCAAAAGAAGCGATTCTCCTGCACAGATAAGGGGAGCTTGAAAAATTCGGGATTTCGTTCAAGATCGAGGCGTGCATAAAAATTATACCGCAGACATATACTTGATATTTCGAGGATATAATTTGATTGCACAACGATGAGATTGGGCGAAACAACAATTTTTCAAGGTTCCCATAACCAAGGCGCGCCAGACCGGAAAGCATCAACAGGACGAGAAAAGAGATCATGAACTGGGAAACTTTTTTTGAAGATTCGGAAAACGTTACTGCTGAAGAAACCCGACGCTTTATCGAGTCCGGTGAGCCGGAGCGCTATCAGTTGGTCGATGTCCGCCAGCCGAAAGAATACGAGCAAACGCACATTCCCGGCGCCATCCTGCTCCCCCTGGCCGAATTGCCCAAACGGACCGGCGAACTCAACCGGGACAAACCGACCATTGTTTATTGTCGCAGCGGCGTGCGCAGCAAGGCCGCCTGCCAGGTTCTCTCCCGCTCCGGCATCAAGCATGTCTTCAACATGACCGGCGGGATTATCACCTGGCAGGGAGCACAGGCCGAGGGAGACGTCGAGGACGGGCTGGAATTCTTTGCCAACGGCAATTTCCCGACCACATTCGAACTTGCTTACCAGATGGAAGACGGTCTCCGCCGCTTCTACCTTGCCCTGGCCGAGAAAACGGAACTCGCAGAAGAAAGGGAAATGCTGCACCAGTTGGCCGGCTTCGAGGACAGCCACATGGATCGCCTCAAGGCCAAATACAGCCAGGATGGCGGAACCCAACCGCTGCGAGTGATGGAAGGAGGACTCGATATCGAGCAGGCCATAGAGATCTTCAAGAGCCAGCTGGGCTCCATTGAGCTGGTCCTGCAACTCGGCATGAAGCTCGAGGCCCAGGCTTTCGACCTGTATCAGCGACTGGCCTGGAAGCATCAGGGTGAGGAAACATCCGCCTTCTATCAGCAGATGGCGGACGACGAACAGCAGCACCTTCTGCAATTATCCCGTGAACTCGACCGGGTTCTGGGCGAAACGAATCCGGCTTAGCCTATTTTCCATAAGGAGAAACGTCCATGGCATTGTTTTCCTACAAAGCAGATGATCTGTTTCGCTGGATTACCGAAAAGAGCGATTTCCTCCTGCTCGATGTGCGCAATAGCGTCGATTTCAACCGGTTCAAGGTAGAAGGGCCGCATCCGATCAACACCCTCAATATCTCCTATTTCGATTTCATGGAAATCGAAGATGAGTGCCTTGCCCGGCTTCCCGACCGAAACAGCAAAATCCGCATTGTCTGCGCCCAGGAGGGCTCTGCAAAATACGTTGCCGAGATCCTGGAGAAGAACGGCTTCATCGACGTCGGCTTTTTGGCCGGCGGTATCAAATCGTGGGGCAACCTGCTCGTACCGAAGCCACTGAACCATGGTGCACCTTATGAATTGTACCAGTTCATCCGGCCGGCCAAGGGCTCCTGCAGCTACGGCCTACTGACCGGCGAACAGATGATGCTCTTCGATCCATCGCGCAGTATCGACTTTTATCTCGATTTTGCCGACGATCACAATTGCCGTATCGTACAAACCGCCGAAACCCATCTACAGGCCGACTACATCGCCGGCAGTAGACTGCTCCAAGAGCGAACCGGTGCCCGCTTTTTCGCTAACGAACACGACTTTGCCGGCGCCAAGATCGATTACCTGCCGTTGCAGGACAACGGTGATATCGGCTTCGGCAACGGCGGCCCGGCGGTACAGGTCAAATTCGCTCCCGGTCATACACCGGGCAGCACGATGTACATCGTCGACAACAATTTCATCATTTCCGGCGACACCATCTTTATAAAGTCGGTGGGGCGCCCCGACCTGGGCGGCAAGGTCACCGAATGGTCCGACTATCTATTCAATACCATGCGCGAGGTCGCCGCGATTGATGGGTCGATGATGGTGCTGCCGGGCCATTTCATCGACTGGAGCGAGGCCAACAGCAAACTTAACTTTGCAGAATCGCTGGAAAAGGTTCGTGCCTACAACAAGGCGATCTACGCCATCGACAACAAAGCTGACTTTCTCGCCTTCATCGAGGCGAACATGCGCGATCAGCCGCCGGAATACGCAACCATCCGACTGGTAAACGCCAACCTGAAACAGGTCGACAACGAAGAGGCCGAAGTACTCGATCTCGGCAAGAACGAATGCGCCGCCTCCGCATACGCGGCACAACAGCAGTCTTAATTAACGGGGGACAGGTTTCAACCTGTCCCCCGCTAACTATAGCTAACTATAAGGCCTCTAACCATCAACCCGCTGACGCCCCCCACCGACTATCAATCGTGCACCCCTGCGTCCATATAATCGATTTTTGCGTTTTTCGTGGTACGAAGACAATCAAGCAATCAGAGGACCATGCTGCCCGTCCAAACCGTGGATGAGCACGCCTCACCCGGCAACAAAACCGACATGACTATCAGCAAAACCATACCCTGTGCCTGCCGGCAGAATCATCTTGCCCTTAACTTCCGAGGCGGCGTACCGATCGCAGTCGTCGATCGTGTCTTCTGCCCGCTCTGCCGGGAAAACGGTTTCGACACCGGCCGATCGTTCCCTATTCAGGGCGGCTGGTATCTGCACTTCGATCTGGACATTGCTCGTATGTTTGCGATGGCCAGACTGGGAATCGACCCATCCCTGGTCAACCCCGGTTTCATTCTCGACGGCCGCTACGTAGAAGCCTGCCCAAACGGGACATGATCGGCTGTTGATGCACGACAAACACCCGCGATGAACCAGGACACCCGATCCGATTACGACGGCGAACCGGAAGAAACATTTACCCCCCTGCCAACCGAGCAGTATAGCGTCTTCTATCACCTGGAAATGGGCGGCGAAGTCGACGACTTCCGCTTTTATCGTGAGCAGCTGCACCGCCATGATTGCCGATCGGTTCTCGAACTCGGCTGCGGCACCGGCAGGCTCAGCGACTACCTCCAGCGCTGCGGCTTTGCGGTAACCGGCATCGACAACTCCCGACCGATGCTCGCCTTTGCCCATTCTGCGCGAGTTGCCCAAACCATCGAAATGGACATGTGCCGACTCGGACTGCGATGCCGCTTTACCGCGGCCATCATCGCCTGGAACACGTTGAATCTGCTCGGCAGTCGCCAACTGATCCGCCGTTGTCTGGAGGAAGTCGCTGCCGTCCTGGCGCCCGGCGGCCTGCTGCTGCTGCACCTCTATGTGCCGGATCGCCAGCTGACCGATCATCCCGGTCACCGTTTCTTCCAATACCGGCTCCTTGACCTGCCGGCCGGCGGCAAACTGGTCAAGGAGACCCTGCGCAGTTACGACCAACAGACCCGTCTCCTGCACCTCGAAGAACGCTACAAGCTCCGTCTGCTGCCCAACGGAGAGCCCAATTGCAATTACTGCCGGAGCTGCCGGCTCGCCGCTTTTCCGGCGACGACGTGGGGGCTGCTGCTCGAACAAGCAGGCTACACGGTCGAAGCGCTGCACGGCAACTTCGCCGCCACCCCCTATCACCCAGAAGAGCACACCACGCTCCTGGTAACGGCCCGCCGCACCGCACCTGCTCTGTGACCGATTTTTTTTCTACCGGGGAGCTTAAAAAATTCGGCATTTCGTTCAAGATCGAGGCGCGCAAGTAAATTTTACCGCAGGCATATACTTGATATTCCGAAGATATAATTTGATTGCGCAACGATGACATTGGGTGAAATGACAATTTTTCAAGGTTCCCTACAGTTGACCTAGGTCAAAGTAAAGCGGGATGACCAGTGCTATCATGCCTGCAACAATCAACGCTGAGACCAAGAACCTCAGCAGGACCGAACAGTAAATCATCATAAGGAGGGATCTCCATGTTTTGTAACCAGTGCGAACAAACGGCCAAAGGAATCGGTTGCGAGAAAGTCGGTGTCTGCGGCAAGAACGAAGGCGTCGCTTCACTTCAGGACCTGTTAACCCATGCCCTGCAGGGACTGGCCATCGTCGCCGTCGCGGCGCGCAAGGTCGGCATCGTCGACCCGGCCGTCGATCACTTTACCGCCGAAGCCACCTTTGCCTGCCTGACCAATGTCGATTTCGATCCGGCCCGGTTCGAGACCTGGATCAGAAAAACCGTAGAACTGCGTGACAGCCTGCGCGCCAGGGCGGAAGGGGCCGGTGCAACCATCAGCAACGATACCCCGGCCCTCTCCTATCGGCCGGCGGCCGATCTCGCCGGGCTTGAGGCCCAGGGAGTGGCGCTCAATTTCATCCCATCACTCGACGAGAACGAAGACCTTCGTTCGCTCAAGCAGATCACCCTCTACGGCCTGCGCGGCCTCGCCGCCTACACCGATCATGCCGCCATTCTCGGACAGGAAAGCGATGAGGTCTACGCCTTCCTGCAGCAGGCACTGGCCGATCTGACTCGCAACGATCTCGGTCTCGACGAACTGGTCGCCCTAGTCTTGAAATGCGGCGAGGTCAATCTCAAGGCCATGGAACTGCTCGACGCCGGCAATACCGGCACCTATGGTCATCCGGTACCGACCCCGGTGCCGCTCGGTCACAAAGCCGGCAAGGCGATCCTCGTTTCCGGCCACGACCTGCGCGACCTGCAGCTCCTACTCGAACAGACCAAAGACAAAGGGATCTTCGTCTATACTCATGGCGAAATGCTGCCCTGCCACGCCTACCCGGAGTTGAAAAAGCATCCCCATTTCTATGGTCATTACGGCACCGCCTGGCAAAACCAGCAGAAAGAATTCGCCGAATTTCCCGGCGCCATCCTGTTCACCACCAATTGCATCCAGAAGCCGCGCGAGTCCTACCAGGACAACGTCTTCACCACCGGCCTGGTCGGCTGGCCCGGCCTGACCCATATCGGCGAAGACAAAGACTTCACCCCGGTCATCGAACGAGCCCTGGCCCTGCCCGGCTTCCCGAATGACGAGGACAAGGGCGAGGTGCTGACCGGTTTTGCCCGCAACACCGTCCTTGGCGTTGCCGACAAGGTAATCGAAGGCGTCAAGTCGGGCGCCATCAAACACTTTTTCCTGGTCGGCGGCTGTGACGGCGCCAAACCGGGCCGCAACTACTACACCGAATTCGTCGAGCAGGTCCCTCAGGACTGCATTGTGCTGACCTTGGCCTGCGGCAAGTTCCGCTTCTTCGACAAGAAGCTCGGTGATATCGGCGGCATTCCGCGGCTGCTCGACGTCGGGCAGTGCAACGATGCCTACTCGGCGATCCAGATTGCCGTCGCCCTGGCTGGCGCCTTCGACTGCGGCGTCAATGACCTGCCGCTGTCATTGATCCTGAGCTGGTATGAGCAGAAGGCGGTAATCATTCTACTGACCCTGCTCCACCTCGGTATCAAGGACATCCGCCTCGGGCCGACGCTGCCGGCATTCATCACGCCGAACGTGCTCAACGTACTGGTTGATAATTTCGCTATCAAACCGATCAGTGCAACCCCGCAGGAAGACCTACAGGCCATCCTCGCCTGATCATCGCCACCGCACCCCCCCCCGGGCTCGACGCAGCCCGGGAGGGGCTTTTCTCCTCCCTGCCGACCTTCCTTGCGACAAGCGAAAAAACTTGGCGCCCCCGCCCAAACCGACTACCATAAATCGCTTATATGAAAATCAGTTCCCCGGGCTGACCGGTTCTACCGGAGGCTGCATCGAGAAGGTCCGGTGGGCCGGAGAAGAAGGCCCGTTCTCTGTCCTTTTTTTGCAGCGGTGGCACGTCATGAGTTTTGCCCGGCGGCTCACGTACTGGAGCCGGTATCTGTTCACTCCAAACCGGTTGCTACTCGACAAATATCAGGCCTTTCGGGAATTATTGCAGCACGACCGGAAAAGCCTGGAGTTGCTCAGCGATCTGGAGGCCCTCTCCTGTTCCGGAGCCATGGTCGATTGGGCCAGGGTCTCTCGACTCGTCGTCGCGCTGCGTTGGTCGGTGGGCAGCCTGATTCGTGAACTGAAATCGATGCATCCCGGAGCCTACGATGAACTGGAAAACCGTTTTCTGGTTCTGGAAGAGCGGTTGCAAGAGCAGGCCACCCTGCCCCCGGCGGATACCTCACCGCCATATGTCATCACCATTGGCGATGCCGCCGCAAAACCTCACCTCGCCGGGGGCAAGGCGCAGACCCTCGGCGAGCTGCTGCGCGATACCGATCTGCCGCAACCCCGCGGCTTCGTAATTACTACCACCGCCACCAATCTGCTGCTGGCCCGCAACGATCTGCGCCCCCGTCTCGACGAGCTGCTCGGCGAGATCGATATCGACGATGCCCGCCACCTGGCCACCCTGTCGGCCGAGCTGACAACACTCATTGAAACAGCGGCAATTCCCGATGAGATCAGCACCGCACTAACTGACCGGCTAACCGAACTGCAACGACATGATGCGGCATCTCCCACCAGGTGGGCGGTACGCAGCAGCGCCGTCGGGGAAGATTCAGCCGTTTCCTTCGCTGGTCAATACGTCTCGGTCCTGTCCGTCTCCACGGACGAACTGCTCGCTGCCTACAAGACCGTCCTGGCCGGTAAATACCGGCCGAACGCCCTGGCCTACCGCATCCGCAACGGCCTGGCGGACCAGGAGACACCAATGGCGGCCCTGGTCATGGAGATGGTCGAGGCCCGGGCCGGAGGAGTGATATACACGCGCGATCCGTCGTTTGGCGGAGCACCCGGAGACAGTGAGAATCTGACCATCTATGCGGTCCCCGGCCTTGGTGAAACGCTGGTGGACGGCAGCGTTGAACCGCAAATCTACCGCTGCGCGGCTACGTCAGATCGTCCCGATCACGAATCGACGGCAGCCACCGATACAAGCTTGGAAAACGGGAACGGCCAGCTGCTGGACGAGGCAACGATTCGGCAACTTGCCGATTGGGGCCGGCGACTTGAGGTGGTGCGCACCGGCCCGCAGGACATTGAGTGGTGCCAGGACCAGCTCGGCCGCTGCCTACTCCTTCAGTGCCGGCCGCTCAGGTCCGCCGACAGTGGGAATGACGCCGGGCAACTGGAACCGGTGCCGGACATCGCCACAGAGCCGCTCCTTCGCGGCGGGACCTGCGCTTCCCCCGGCATTGGCATCGGCACGGTCATTGTCCGCGACAACCCGAACAACCTCAACGACATTCCGGCAGGCTCGATCCTTGTCCTACCGTCCCCACCGCCCACCTTGGCTGGCATCCTCAGTTGTCTTGAAGCGGTTGTCGCCGAAGGCGGCAGCCGGGCCAGCCATTTCGCCACCGTGGCCCGGGAAGCAGGCCTGCCGGTCATCACCGGTCTGGCCGGTGCTATGACGGTCCTGGACGGCTGCGGCCAGGTCACGGTCGACGCCGGGGGCGGATGTATCTACCCGGGAGCTGTTGCCGAATTGGCCGCCCGAGCCCACGCCCCGCAACAAACCAGGCAGGCCGAAACCGCTTGTCAGCAGCGATTGGACCGGATCAACGAACTGGTCGCGCCGCTCCATCTGCTCGATCCGGCCTCGCCCTCCTTCTCGCCGCAAGAGTGCACCAGCATGCATGATCTGATCCGCTACGCCCACGAGAAAGCAATGGCCGAGATGTTCTCGCTGGTCGGTCCGGGCGGCCGCGAGCTGAGTGGTGCTCGGACCGTTCACTCCGAGCTACCACTGACGCTGTCCCTGATCGACCTCGGCGGCGGTCTGGCGACTGCCGCCGGTAAAAAACAACGGCAGCTCACCCCCGACCGGTTCGCCTCACCGCTGCTGCTCGCCTGCTGGCAGGGACTCACCCATCCGGACATCACCTGGCACCAGGGACTTGCCTATCTCGACTGGGAGCAGGCGGATCGGGTCAGCGGCGGCATTATCAGCTTGAAATCACCGCTTCTCGGCAGCTACGGGGTCGTCGCCCGCGACTATCTGCACCTGATGCTACGCTTCGGTTACCATTTTGCCGTTATCGACTGCCTGGCCGGCAACGACGACGAAGCCAACTACCTGGCGTTTCGCTTCAAAGGCGGTGGCGGCGACTATGAGATGCGGCTGCGCCGTGTCCGGCTGATCAGCGACATCCTGATCTGGGCCGGCTTTGGTGTGCACACCCACGGCGACATGCTCGATGCGCGTTTCGATCGCCGGCAGGCCGGAGATTTCCTGCCGCGACTCTCGGTGCTCGGCTATCTTCAGGGGAAATGCCAATTGCTCGACATGACGTTGACCGGTGACGAGAAGCTGGCACCACTGCGCGACTCGTTCAAAACACAGCTGCAAACTTTTTTCACCCCGACGCACACCTCCAAGGTTTGAATCAATGACGCAATCAGCCTATCGTGTCGATTGGATAACCGACAACCTGGCCGTCGGCCAGGCGCCGATGTCATACGACGCACTCGACGCGATCCGAGACCTCGGTATTGGCGCCGTACTCAACCTCTGTGCCGAGTTCTGCGACCTGCACTGGATTCAGGCCAAGGCCGGTTTCGAGGTCTACTACCTGCCGATCCCCGACGAAGAAGCCCCCGACCTGAGCGAGTTGGAAAAAGCCCTCGACTGGCTCGACGAGTGTCTCTATCTCGGCAAGAAGGTCCTCGTCCACTGCCGCTTCGGCATCGGCCGCACCGGCACCGTGGTCAATGCCTACCTGTTGCGCAAGGGCCTGGGACACCGACTGGCCGGCAAGACATTGAAAGGACTGCGCTCCCAGCCGGCCAATTTCAACCAGTGGTGGTTCATCAGAAAATACGGTAAAAAGGAAAAACGGCTGACCATCCGTGAACCGTCACTGGAAAGCAAGCACCTGGTCGACCTCTTTCCGTTTTTCGCCAACTACGAGCAGGAACTCGCCCGCATCGACGAGGCACTGCAGGCCGAGTCATCCCCTCCATCCTGCGGCCGCGATCATGACTCCTGCTGCAAAACCCCGCTGACCCTGTCCTTTATCGAGACCGTCTACCTCAGCCACATGGTCAACACTACCCTGGAACGTCAGGCCCGCCTGGACCTGATTGACCGCACCACCGCGAAAAAAGAAGCGGAGCAAAAAGGGACAGTCCCTTTTTCGTCCAGCTTTTCCCCTTTTCCTCCGTATCGCTGCCCCCTCAATCCGAACGGGACCTGTCTTGTCTATGCTGGTCGGCCGGCGGCCTGCCGACTCTCGGACCTCGAGCCGGGTCGACGACGGGGCATCAAATCCTTTGTCAACGAACAACTGGAACGTCTCTCCGGCGATATCTATTTTGCCTTCACCTCGCGCTTTCCTACCGAAGCACCACTGTCGTTCGCACTGACCGACGCGGTATCCGGCCGCTATGTCCAAACCCTGTTCCATCATCTGTTGCCCCGAAACACCGATGAGCCGGAAGAAAACGAGGGATGATGACACACCACAGCACCGCTTGCTTTTTTTTATCGTTGTTGACCCAAGTCAAAGAATAATTACTGCGTTGTGATACATTCCCAATAAAGCATGGCGAAAGTGCTTTTTGTAAAACTTAGATTTTCGTTCAAAACTCACGGGGATATATCATGAAACAGATGCGGAAAATTATTGAGATCGATGAGGAATTGTGTGACGGCTGCGGGCAGTGCGTTCCGGATTGCGCCGAGGGGTCGCTGCAGATCATCAACGGTAAGGCCAAGCTGGTCGCCGACAAGCTCTGCGACGGTCTCGGGGCCTGTCTCGGCTCCTGTCCGACCGGCGCCCTGAAGATTATCGAACGCGAGGCCGATGAGTTCGACGAGGAGGCGGTCGAGGAGTTTCTTTCCTCCAAAGAACGGGCCAAGACGCAACCCCCCGAACCGATGGCCTGCGGCTGCGCGTCAACCCATATCCAGAGTTTCCAGCCGGCGGCCTCGCCCTGTCAATCGGCCAACGTGCCGAAAAGCGTGCCGGCCGATGCTCCGGCCGACTCGCAATTGAGCCACTGGCCGGTTCAGATCCGTCTCGTGCCGCCGCACGCTCCCTTTCTGAAAGGGGCAGATCTGTTGATCGCGGCCGACTGCACGGCGGTCTCGGCAGCGAATTTCCAGCAAGACTACCTGGCCGGCAAAGTGGTGCTGATGGGCTGCCCGAAATTCGACGATGCCGAATCATATATCCAGCGCTTCACCGAAATCATCGACACCTGCGGCTTGAAGCGTATTACCATCCTGATCATGGAAGTACCCTGCTGCTCGGCGATGAACGTCATCGTCAAGCGGGCCCTGGAACGGGCCTCGGTATCGGTGCCGGTGGAACAGATCACCATCTCGACCCGCGGCCGGGAACTACAGCGGGTGAGCTGGTAAACAAAAGCGGGGTCAGGCTTGACAAGTTGACAAACTGCAGGCAGTTTGTCAACTTGTCAAGCCTGACCCCGCTTTTTACTTCCAGGTGATGATCAGTCGTCCTTCCACCTCGACAACCTCTGCACCGATGGAGACGAGGAGGTGAAAGAGCGGGCGACCGAAATAAAAAAGTTCCTCGCCGAGCGTCAGGTCGAAGTCCTCGACCACCCGGGTACGGTAGGCGATCTCCTCATTGACCAGCCGCTCGAGCTCGGCCGCCCGGTCCCCGGGACCATGATCGAGCAGGGCCTGCATATCGGGGCAGGGAAACAACCGTTCGTGTTCCAGCACGAAGGGACGCAACGGATCATCATCGGCCAGCAGGTCGAGTCGGCCGATGGTATCGGTTTCCATCAACTCCTCGATCTCAGTGGTATCCCAGCAGCGCAGTGCTTTACAGGCCTGCGGCCGCATCTCGTAGATGGTGCAGCCCTTCTGCTCGGGATCGAAATAAAAACAGCTCCACTCCCGGCCAACTCCGCTGATCTTCACCAACTCGCCGCGAACCGGTTGAACCGTGTCGGAAAGCGGGTTGTGGGCCAACTCCCCTTTTCTGATGGTGATCAGCTGAGCCGTCGGCAGATGGCCGTCCAGAACCAGGTGCCGATCTTCCGGGTGCAGCGCCGGCCCGCCGCTGACGCAGCAGGTTCCGCAGCGCAAACAGTGCTGCTGTTGTTCTTCCATAACCGTCGCGCCCCCCGTTCGCTCTCTCGATCCGTATCTGCCCGTAGCACGCGCTTTGACGACGCTAGAAATCCATGACGAAACTATAAACACCCTCTTCGATGGTGCTCGTCACATTGAGTCCCGAATGGTTGAAAATCGCCTGCATCCGGTTGTTGTTGCGCAGCACTTCGGCGGTAAAACCGGAGATGCCGTTAGCCTTGGCAATCGTCACCAGGTGGCGGAAGACGAAGGTGCCAAGCCCCCGGTTCTGCCACTTGTCGCGCACGACAAAGGCCACCTCGGCCCGGTTGCTCCGCTCGTCGAGATAATAGCGGCCGACGGCGATAATCTCGTCGCCGTAGGCCTCAGGCAGCACCCCGACAATGGCCACGTCCTTGCGGTGATCGATATAGACGAAATTCTGGATCTGTCGCTGGCCGAAGCGCTCCTGGTGACTCATGAAGCGGTAATAGATCGTCTCCCGCGATAGATCGTAGAGCAGATCGCGCATGCGCGGCTCGTCGGTCGGGTGGATCGGCCGGAAATTAATCTCGGTACCGTCCTTGAGCAAGTACTTGGTCTTCATGAAGCTCTGCGAGGCGACCACGAACTTGCCTTCGATATCGGCAAATTCCTCGCGTATGTACTTGGCTTCGATGGCCTCCTTGAGGAGTTGCGGCCGGACATCGGGATGGGCAATGGAGATCAGGGCCAGGGTTCGGTCCTGGACCGATTTGCCGCGCAGGTAAGCGCTGCCGTATTCGGTTACGACGTAATGCACGGTACCGCGCGAGATGACCACCCCGGAACCGGGGCTGAGCCGGGACACGATGCGCGAGGCACCCTCGATATCAGTGGACGGCATCACGACGATCGGCCGGCCGCCGCTGGAACGGGCGGCGCCGCGATTGAAGTCGACCTGGCCGCCGATCCCCGAGTAGAACTTGCCCCCTTCCGAATCGGAACTGACCTGCCCGGTCAGATCGATCTGCAACGCCATGTTGATGGTGACCATGTTGTTGTGCTTGCCGATCACGTTGGCATCGTTGACGTATTGGGTCGGGCGGAAGGAAAAGAGCGGATTGTCATCGATATAATCGTAGAGCGCCCGGCTGCCCATGCAGAAACTGCCGATCACCTTGCCGCGGTCCACGGTTTTGCGCATACCGGTCACCGCCCCGGCCTCGATCAATTCCATGATCTCGTCGGAAATCAGTTCGGTATGGATGCCGAGATCCACCTTGTCCTTCAGGTACGGCACCACCGCCAGCGGCAGCCGCCCGAAACCGGGCACCTTGCCGAGACCGAACTCGATGGTCGCGCCGTTGGGCACCAGGGCGGCTACCAATTGGGCGATCTTGTCGGTCACTTCCGGGACCGGTTCGTGCTTGCGCTCGATCAGCGGCACGTCAACGGGCACCAGGATGTCAAGATCGTAGACGTCGATCAGGCTGTCGCCCCGGGTCCACGGCATCTGCGGATTGACCTGGGCGATAACGAGTGAAGCGTTCTCGGCGGCGCTCTTGACGATATCAACAGAAATACCGAGGCTCATCTTGCCCCGGGTATCCGGCGGCGTCACTTGGATCAGGGCCACGTCCAGCGGCATCTGCCCGGAATTAAGCAGGGCCGGGATATCATACATCAGGATCGGCGTGTAATCCCCCCGCCCCTCCTGATAGAGCGTGCGGACGTTGCCGCCGATAAAAAAGGAATTGACCTTGAAGGTGTCGGCGTACCGGCGGTCGGTGTACGGCGCCTCACCCTTGGTGAGCAACTCAACGATCTCGACGTCGGCCAGGTTCTTGGCGTTCTTGACCAACGCTTCGACGAGGATCAACGGCTCGCCGCAACCGGTCCCGAGAAAGACGCGATTGCCTGATTTAACATGGGACAACGCCTTGTTCGGCGTCATGATCATGTCCTGGTACTTTTCCTGCCAGGCGGCTTCGTATTCAACCATGGGTACCCTGTTGTGGCGCGCCGCTCAGCGAAGCGTGGTCAGGTTCATATGGACATCGGCAACGATTGGTTCGGTGCCGATATCGCCGACGATAAACGGGTTGATATCCAGTTCGATAATCTGTGGGAAATCCGTGGTCAACTGACTGATCCGCTGCAGACCGACGGCGATGGCATTGACATCCACCCCTTGCTGGCCGCGGCGCCCCTCGAGCATCGCGTAAGAACGCGTCGACATCAGCATCTGTACCGCTTCCGCTTCGGTAATCGGCGCCAGATGGAAAGCAACGTCCTTGAGCACCTCGACGAAGATACCGCCGAGGCCGAACATCAGCATCGGCCCGAACTGCGGATCCCGGTTCATACCGAGGATCACCTCGAGTCCCCGCGGAATCATCTGCTCCACGTAGATCCCGTCGATGCGCGCGTCCGGGGCCCGCTTGCGGATCTTCAGCATCATCAGATCATAAGCGTCCTCAATCGCTTCAGCGTTGTTCAGGTCGAGTTGGATGCCGCCCATATCGCTCTTGTGGATGATATTGGGCGAGACGATTTTCAAGGCCACCGGATACCCGATGCGCTCGGCGATCTCCACCGCCTCTTCCTGGCAGATGGCCATGGCGCCGTGCGGGATCTTGAAGCCATAGGCACTGAGAATATCCTTGCCCTTGACCTCGCCGACCATCAAACGGTTGGTACGCATCCGGCGGGTGATGATCCGCTCGACCCGGCGGCGGTTCACCCGGAAATGGGTGATCTGCCGCGGCGGTCGATTCTTCCACAGGCTGTAGTGATGCATCGCCTTCAGGGCCGCCACCGCCCGCTCCGGGGAGCCGTAGTGCGGCAGACCGGCGGCGCAGAGATGCTTGCGCCCCGGCAGCACGTCCTCGCCTCCCATGAAGGAGGCGACCACCGGTTTCGAGCCGTCGATCGCCGATGCGATGGCCAGCGCCGTCTCGGCCGGCTGGGTCATGGTCTGCGGCGTCATGATCACCAGGATGGCGTCGACGGAAGGATCCTGCTGGGCCGCTTCGATAGCCGCCGCATATCGATCCGGCACCGCGTCGCCGAGCACGTCGATGGGATTGCTGATGGACGACTCGCGCGGCAGCTTTTCCCGCAGAAACGTAATTGTCCGATTCTCCAGGATGGCAACTTGCAGGCCCGCCTTTTCCACCGCATCGGCGGCGATTGTGCCCGGCCCGCCGGCATTGGTGATGATCAGTACCCGGTTGCCCTTCGGCAACGGCTGCAGGGCCAGGGCGGCGGCGTAGTCGAACAGCGCTTCAAAGGAGTCGGCACGCACCACGCCGGATCTCTTGAACGCGGCGCCATAAGCGGAATCGGCGCCGGCCAACACACCGGTATGCGAGGCCGCCGCCTTGCGGCCGGTCGCCGTTGTTCCGGCCTTGAGGATGATCACCGGCTTGACCGATGCCGCTTCTTCGGCGGCCTTGACGAAGGCATCGCCGGCGCTGATATCCTCGAGATAGCCGATGATCACCTTGGTCTTCTCGTCCTTGGCCAGCCAAGAGAGCAGATCGATCTCGTTGATATCGGCCTTGTTGCCGATGCTGATCATCTTGGCCACCCCGAGATGACGGGAACTGCACAGATCGAGCATGGCCGCGCAGACGGCACCGGATTGGGAAAAGATGGAGATCGATCCGGCTTCCGGATACCGGCCGATAAAGCTGGTATTGAGCGCCGCATCGGTATTGATGATGCCCATGCAGTTCGGGCCGAGCAGCCGCACCGCGCGCCGCCGGCAGACGTCGACCATCTTCTTCTCAATCTCGAAGCCCTCCGACCCCATTTCCCTGAAACCGGAGGTAATGACCACCACTCCCTTGGCGCCCGCTTCGATGGACTGCTTGACGGCAGGCAGCACCTTCTCTTTCGGCACGACGATGACGGCCAGGTCGACCTCACGGCCGATTGCCTGCATATCGGGGAAACAGGGCCGGCCAAGCAGTTCGTCGACTCCGGGGTTGATCGGGAAGATATCGCCGGAAAATCCGGCATTGATCAGATTGGCCAGCAGATCATAGCCGACCTTGCCGGGCGTGCGGGAAGCCCCGATCACCGCGACGGATCGAGGGACAAAAAAAACATCGAGGCTCATACAAACGGCTCCGGTTGACCTACAATCGATTCGTGGCGGCTACAGGTTTCCTTGAACAATGATGTTTTCCGTCCGGCGCGAACATTCCGCCCCAGGCACAGATAAGCGCTGCCGAGACCCGGTTGTGTTCGCTCAACGCAGCATTTGACCGTAGATACCATGTTAAAGACCACCTATGGGGGAGCTTGAATAATTCGAAATTTCGTTCAAGATCGAGGCGCGCAAGAAAATTTTACCGCAGGCATATACATGATATTCCGAAGATAAAATTCGATTGCGTAACGATGAGATTGGGCGAAATGACAATTTTTCAAGGTTCCCTATGGCTTGAGCAGCGTAAAACCGCTGTCCTGCAACAGCTTGTGAACATTGCTCACTTTATAGGTATTGACCCGCATGTAAATCCGATCGAAACCGCTCTCCTGGGCAATCTTGATCAGCCGGGTACACTGCACATCGTTGTCCTCGAGCAGGGAGGCGATGCGGCTGAGACTTCTCGTCGTCTTCCCCTCGTCGAGCACGGCAATAAGCGACGACCCTTTCTCGGCGGCGCCGAACAATTTTTTATAGGCGGCGGTCAAATCGCGCATCGAAAAGATGCCGATAACCACGTCATCGTCGGTCACCACCGGCAGAGCGCCGACCTTGTCCCGCTCGAAGACCAGCAGTGCATCATCGAGTGTGGCGTCAATGCCGATGCAGGAACAGTTGGCGGTCATAATGGCAGTGACCGGTGTCCGCTCGACGATCTGGAAGATTCTCTCGCGCTCTTCATCCTCGATCACCGTGGACGGGTACGCAAGCCGCAGGTCACGGTCCGAGACGACGCCGATCAGCTTCTTGGCTCCGTCCACCACCGGCAAGTGCCGAAAATGATGGTCATCGAGCAATTGCCGAGCCTCTGTCAGCGTAATATCCGCGGTGATCGTCACAGGGTCGGTGGTCATGTAGTCAGCGATAAACATAAGATCTCCAGCTTCGTTTGTTAGCAGCGTCGTTTCGTGGTTGCCTTGCAGGTGTCGGCACCATCGAGCAAACCTCGCAGGTAGGCTTCGACCGAATGACCGAGTACCGATAGTTCGTATCCTCCCTCAAGTACCGACAACACCCTACCCCCGGTATACAACTCACCCCATCGATGAATGATGCCACCGAGGGTACCATAGACCTCGGTGGAAAACTGCAATCCCGACATATCGTCGAGACGATGGCCGTCGAAGCCGGCCGCAACAATAATCGCATCCGGTTTCCAGGCAACGATCCGCGGCTCGATCTTGCGCACGAACAGATCCAGCAGGGCCGCATCACCGGCACCCGGCTTGAGCGGCAGGTTGACAATCGTACCGCGCCCTTCGTCGAAACCGACTTCGTCACTATAACCGGTTCCAGGATAACTGAAACTCGGATGCTCATGCACACTTATATAATACGATCCGGCCTCACGTTCAAAGGCTGATTGAATCCCATTACCATGGTGAGCGTCAAAATCAAGGATCAAGATCCGTTGCCGACCATAGGTTAGCTGCCAGTGCCGGGCCGCAATCACGCAATTGTTGAGAAAACAGAAGCCAAACGGTCGGGTCGCTTCGGCGTGGTGCCCGGGCGGACGGACCATGCAGAAGACCTGTCCGGCACCTCCGCCCTCGAGCAGATCGACCCCGGCAATGCCGGCCCCGGCGGCATGACAGGCGACGCGATAGCTCTCGTAGCAGACCTGGTTATCGCTGTGGTCGACATGGGACCGTCCGGACAACACCACCTCTTCCAGCCGAAACAGCCACTCTTCCCGATGCGCCGAAAGCAGTTGTTCCCTGGTCGCCGGCACCGGCGCGATAAAATCGAGCCGCGGCAGGATCGGACTGGCCACCAAGGCATCCATGATCACCTCCAGGCGCACCGGATTCTCCGGATGTCCAAACCCGCCGGTATCATGATCGAAATATGCGGAGTCGGTGATAATCGTGACTCCCCTGTGCACAGCCATCCTGCTCCTGCACCTTACTGCCTGCCGACCCGCCGCACGTCCATGCCGGGCCGAATATGTATTGTTGCCGTCCCGGTCCAAAGGACTCGGCACGTGGACCGGGGCAACCCACTACCGACTAGCCCACGCCGCCAAGGGGGCTGCTCCGTCGCCTGCGGCCAACATCTGCTTGCACCGCGCCCGCATTATGCGGTATGGTGGCCCGGTCGGGCGCACCACAAACCCACTGCGCATGAACATAACCGAATTTGAGCCTCGGCCCCGGTCGGCTGATACGGACGTCCACTCAACGGGCAACTATAGGAAGAGCCGCACAAAAACACAACGATATTATGACGCTCACCTTTTACTACTCGCCACTCTGCCCGCGCTGTCGGCGGGTCGGAAAGCATCTCGACGATCTGCTCGCCCCGGAGGCACGCCGCCGGGTACGCCGGGTCGATGTGCTTCACCAACCGCTGCGCAGCTGGCGGGCCGGTGTACGGATGATTCCGGCCCTGGCCTGCGGCGATGAACTGCTCAGCGGCCTGGTACTGGATCGCGATCGCATCACGGCCTTTCTCGCTCACCACCACCTCATCGATATCCCCGATACCGCAAAACGGTTATGAAACAATTGCTTGTCGACTCCATCGGCCTGATCGACCTACTCATCTGGCTGCTGGTCATCTTCTTTTTCTGCGGCAGCGCCCTGCTCTTCGGGGGTGATCTGACCCTTTCCTTTATCGGTGCGGGCGGCGTCATTGTCGAGATGATGATCATCGGCATCTGTATCGAAGTAATCATCGAGTCATTGAAACAGAGCCGCGGGATCGGCACCATCACCGGTTTCATCACCAACGGCCCCGAGGCCCTGTGCCTGATCGTCGGCCTGGCGGTCGGTGACATCCTGTTTGCCGCCTCGACCCCACTCGGCTCCAACTTCATGAACCCGTTGCTGCTCTTTATCGCCGCCCTGCTCTGTCGGCGATTCGTCATGGTCCTGCACTGCCGGCCGCTCTACTCGCTGACGACCATCATCGTCACCGCCTGCTTTGCCGGCGGCTTTTTCTTTATCGCCGAAAACCATTATTTCCGCTGGCTGATCGGCGCCCTGGTGATCAGCACGCCACTCTTCTTCCTGCGACCGGGTGAGCCGGAACCGCTGACCGAAGACGGTGAAATCGCCCACCCGAAACCGTGGCTGCTGCCGGCTATCATCCTGCTCATCGGCGCCGGCTACCTGCTCGACAGCGTCGTCAGCTTCGCCGCCGAACATTCCCGCGCCCCGAAAGGCGTGATCGGCTTTTTCGTGCTGGCGGCACTGACCAGCTGGCCGGAGTTCAAGTCCTGCCTGTCTTTGCTCAACCGTGGCAAGATCCTCTCTGCCATCCTCAATATCACCGTTTCCAATCTGACCAATATCTGGCTTGCCATCCTCGGTGTGGCCACCTATCTGTTCCTGCACTGATCGGCACTGTATCCAAAGAACTGGTCTTCCACCCTGACGTATTCCCTACCGCTTCTTGAAGCAATCGGCACTCATTTTGCAAGTTGGCTATAGAGTGTCAAAACGTCATCACGGAGGTAGTTATGGAAATCAGTTCGACCACCCTGGCGGCCCGGGAGCAAATGCTCAACCGGGCCACCGTCGGGCAAGATATCCTCCAGAGAACACTGGAGAAAGCTGAAGAAGCAAAACAGGTGCAGCAGCAGGACAAACCGCAGGAAGTTCGTCAACCGGAGGCGGACAAGCAGGGTAGGATCGACCTGTACGCGTAACAGGTCATACGATTACGTTACCGGGGGTACCAAAACGTAATGGGGTCAGGCTTGACTTGTTGACAAGTCAAGCCTGACCCCGCTTTTCCCGGTTTGTCAACAAGTCAAGCCTGAACCCGCTTTTCTTTTTTCTTTGCATTTACCCCACCGCTTAACGATAATGATCAGAAGCCTTTATCCATCAACAAGAACGGATACCATTCATGAAACAGCTGCTGATCATCGTTGTCATTTTTTTGGCGGTCACCGCCGGTACCAGCCTCTATCTCTTATTGTCCGGCGATCAAACAGCGCCGGAGAACATCGCTCTGACCGTTAACGGCAATCACTTCACTCTCGACGAGATTGACTCCTACTTTTCCGGACGCTTCCCTACCGACAGCGCCACCAGCGACGGCCATCACGGTGATCGGGACCTGATGCTCACGGCCTTCGCCGAAGAACGGGTGCTGATCCAGGAAGCACAGCGGTTGAAAATCGACCAGGACCCGGATTTTCGCGACAAGATTCAACGCTATTATGAATACTCACTGATCAGCGCCTTGCGCAACCGCCAAGAACAACACTACCGCAACGAAATCGCCGTCGACAGCGCCACCATCGAACAGCGCATCGATCACTTCCTGGATCTCTACGGACGCCCCATCACCTTTCGCCTCTCCAACGACACCGAACCGACCACACTGCCGTTCGACCAGATACCGAACATGTACAAGACGGTCATCGCGGACCTGAAAACAGGACAGACCCGGCCGGTAATCCTGACCGGCAATGCCGTCAACGAGATCACGCTGGTCGACATCGGCAAAAAAGTGAGCGAACCGGCAGCCTCGCCGGATCGGGACAAGATCAAGCAGATGCTGCTCGACTACCAGACCGGTGCCAGACTCAACACCTGGATCGAGAACCTGATCGACAACGCCTCGATCACCTATCCCAAGGAGCACTGATATCCGATGGCCGCCCCCTACCACCGCAAGCTCAAGAATTTTTTTATCAAGAAGGATTTCCAGGGACGAATCAGCCTCGCTGTTTTCCTGGCGGTGGTCGGCGGCTGCTTCATCTTCTTCGTGCTACTCGCCTTCTTCTCCCGCGACACGCTGACCTTCTCCTACTCGGACAGCGTCATCCAAGTCGGCAAGACGCCGTTGATGCTGATCAAAAACGCCTTAATGGCAAATTGGCTGTTCCTACTAATCGGCGGTACCCTGCTCATCGTTGCAGCGATCATCGCCACCCACCGGATCGCCGGACCGCTCTTCCGCTTCGAAAAAACACTCGGCACGATGATCGACGGCGACCTGACCGTCACCATCCATCTGCGCGGCAACGACGAAGGTCAAGACCTGGCCCTGCGGATCAATTCGTTCAATGAACTGCTCTCCGGCAAACTGCGGGAAATTGACCGCAGTACCAAGGCCATCAACGACCTGCTTGCCCGCTGTGAGGCCCTCGATTTGCACCGCACTCGTCCCGAAGAGGCCGAAGAGATCCTCAAGGCAATCCGGCGACACTCCACAAAAATCAGGGCCCAGGTCGACTATTTTACTATCCCGCATGACTGAGCGGACCACCCGGATAGCCCCCGGTGCCACCAGCCGACTCTGCCGGCTGCTGCTCGCCGGGCTGCTCTGCCTGCTGCTAACCGATAGCGCCGCGGCAGCCTATCACAGCCGCTACATCAACCGCCTGATCTACAACTCAGTCGAGGACCTGCACGAATTCAACGACAACCTGCGCCTGACCCGCCAGCTCTCGGCAATGGCCAACCAGAAATCCCCGGCCACCATCGAGGAAGAGGTACTCGCCAAGCTCGACATCGTCATCGAAAAGGTCGAAGTGGTGCTCGACATGTTCCCCAACAACCTCGCCATCACCGTCCGCATCCTCAAGGACCGAGCCACCGTTTCCTCCGTCTACCGCCAAAAGTACAACCGCCGCGTCGACTACGTCGCCTACTATTCCCTCTCTGAAAACACCATCTACTTCTCGGCCCGCGACGCCTCGATCCGCGTCGTCGCCCACGAAATCGCCCATGCCATCGTCGACCATTTCTTCGAAGTCCGCCCCCCGTACAACATGCACGAACTGATGGCCCAATTCGCCGAAAAACACGTCACCGATTAAGGGGTCAGGCTTGACTTGTTGACAAATTGCATGCAACTTGTCAACAAGTCAAGCCTGACCCCGCTTTTCCCGGTATGTCAACTTGTCAAGCCTTACCCCGCTTTTCCGCAGTTCGCCGAAAACACGTCACTGATCCCGTTATTGCATCTGCCGGTACGAAGTCTTTAACTCATTACCTCTTTAGTCGATGATCTGTTGAATATTGCACGAAGATCTGTAATTATGAGTCGATCTTCAAGCTGGGATTGATTTCCACTACCATTTTACTAATGAGAGTTTTCCATGACGAAAGCACACGAGTTTTTCGATGGAAAGATCAAGCTGCCGTCACCGCCTGCCGTTGCCATTAAAATTCTCGACGCCGTCCGTCATGACAATAGCTCTTTCAATGAGCTTGCCGACATCATAAAAGTTGATCCGGCCCTCTCGTCGCAGTTGCTGAAAATCGCCAACTCGTCACTTTACGGCTTACCGAATCGTGTCGACTCTCTTTCTCAAGCAACAGCATTAATCGGCACGCAAGCACTCAAAAATATCGCCCTATCTTTTGTCATCATTCAGGGGTTCCAGAACAGTTTGCAAGGCAGTTTTGATTTTGAACTGTTTTGGCGGCGCGCAATTACCGCAGCTGTTGCAGCTGAGGTATTAGCAGCATCGCTTAACCATAAAGATCCAAATATATTTGTTTCAGGACTCCTGCAGGATATCGGTGTCTTGGTTTTGTTTCTCTCGGATGCCGCGTCTTTCACCGAACTTCTCGATAAAAAACGAATCAGCGGTAAAAGTCTGTGTGAAACAGAAAAAGAACACTTTGGTTTTGACCACACAGAAGTGGGAAGTCAGCTGCTCAAAGCCTGGAATTTACCTGACACGATCATTGCTCCTATTCGCTCACACCATCAAGAAGAAGACGGACCCTATATAGAGTCTGCCGCCATTTTGTGCTTTGCCGACAAGATCTCCGCGTTGTATCACGGTATTGAGAGCAACAGAAAGGCATTCGAAATACACGAGGAGTTACGGAATACGCACCAATTTCAGGACACTCAGATTGATGAGTTGATCGATCAGGTAGGCATGAAAGCTCGAGAGGTAATGGAGCATTTTCAGATACAACCGGGGGAAATGAAGCCGTTCTCGCAGATCATGCAGGAGGCCAATGAAGAGTTAGGCCGCCTCAATCTCTCCTACCAGCAAATCGTTTTTGAACTCAAACAGGCCAAGCAGAATGCTGAACAACTCGCTGTCGATCTAAAGCGAGCAAACGACAGCCTTCGTGAACTGGCTTTCCGGGACGAGCTTACCGGCCTCTATAACCATCGATATTTTCAGGAAATCTTTGAAGCAGAATTGCAGAAGTCCAAGCGCTATCGCCATGCGCTCTCTTTGTTGCTCCTGGACATCGATCATTTTAAGCGGGTTAACGACACCTACGGGCACTTGGTTGGTGATCATGTGCTCAAGCAGGTCAGCCAGATTATGATCAAACTTGTTCGGCATTTTGATATAGTAGCCCGCTATGGCGGCGAGGAATTTGCGATTGTCTTGCCTGAGACCGGGAAAGTAGGCGCAAATGTCCTTGCTCAACGAGTGCGCCGGGGTATTGAGCAATGCCAATTGAATTGTGTTGACCACGTTTTTTCCATCACGACGAGTATTGGGGTGGCCAGCACCGATATGGCGGCGGTGGAGGTAGATCGTGCAACGTTAATAGATTATAGCGATCAAGCCCTTTACAAGGCAAAGCAGAACGGCAGGAACAGGGTTGAACTTTTCCGACTCAAAACAGGCTCCTCGCCATTTCATTGAGCGTTTTGGAATTTCCCCGAGAGAAACAGGTTGATTGCTGCTCCATCTAACTTTTTCAATGGAAAATAAGTGAAAATTGGCCACCATTCGAGTGGTTTTAAAAAAGAGATGACAACTCCCTGGGCATCCAACCGTTTGACCTTTCCCGATACCTTGATGATCAGTTCACTATCCGTTCCGAGCAGCGTGATTTCAGAATGAACGATTTCACCAATAACCGGCTTGACTTCACAATAGAGGTACATCGATTCAAGGCTGACATCGCGAACGAACGCCTTAATGGTCTTCTTGATTTTTGTCGTTCTAACAACAGCGTGGGCTGAATACTCAACACGGGTCAAAATACGTTTGTCTTTCTCCATGAATCAGTTCGGGCAGATGGTTTTTAAATGAAGCAAGTATATGCACATTCCTGAGCTGCACATTTGACTGGTTGATGACTCAATTTGCCGGTTTATTTTGCAGATATTCAATTCCCGGAGCCTTTTGCAAAACCTAGATTTTTGCTCAAAGTCAAGGTATGCGAAAAATTTTACCACAGGCATATAAACGATATCCCGAGGATAAAATTTTGAGCATACCGCAGAGTTTGAGCGAAAAGATTGTTTTGCAAATGGCTCGCTGGTAAAACCATTGTCGTACTGTCTATCAATGTTTAAGATGGCTTGCACTTTGCGTACCATTTTTTGAAAAATAATTTATGATCGTTTCCGCCCCATCATCTCAAAATAAAGGGGGGTCTTCTTTTTTTAAGAAATTGTTAAAATTGGCCGATTAATTGCAAAACATTTACCGTGGACAAGAACGGCGCTCAGGATATAATCACTGTGCGTACCAGCTAATTGAAGGCATTACTACCTTATGAAGAAGAAGTATAGATATGATTACACATACTTCGCAGACAGATTTGCGTCGTTATCAACGATACGAAATCGATAACGTCGTTGTCGTAACGCCGGAGGGGGTGTGTCAACTTGGCGACATCAGCCAAGGTGGCCTTTCATTTAAGTGCCTGTATTTGCAAAATCTTCCAGAGACGTACCAGATCGACATTCTCAACACCTCCGGAACTCACCTCGAAAATCTTTCCATCGAAAAAGTCTGGGAATCTCGTGAAAAAAAGACGAATGTAGCCGATATCTTTGCTCAAAGAGTAGGAGTCCGATTTAAAGGACTTTCCTCTGAACAGGAATCGAACTTACGCCACATAATTGATCACATTCAAATGTAGACTTGATAACCATACAAAATATCTTTGGTTTCTTGTTATTACAAAACAGTGAGCAATCTGATAGTTAGGCGATATACCCCGGTCAATATCGCTTTGAAACGGTACGAGCACGGAAGATATTTCCTGATATCCGGAATGTTATTTAAGTAATCAGGAAAAAAGGTGGACACCCAGCGGTAAATCAGCGAGCTAATCGGTAAACAGCAAGCAGAGCTGCAAGCCGGCCATTTTTTTCCAGCAGGTTTTCCAGAAAGCGAATCCCCAGTCCATTGGCGGCACAGCGCACTACCTCACCGGCGGTTGTCAATTGTTCGCGCTCCAAACCGGCGCCGGCGGTTATCGTGATCTGGCACTTCGTTCCTACTGGAACATCATCGTCAAATGGAAAAAAGCAACCACCTTCACTGATGTCAGCAACAAGACCGGAATGACATGCCTCCACTTGATAAAACGACAAGGTTGCCGGAATATTCACAGTAATGCGTGCAAATTGACGTCGTTCCATAACGGTGTGATCAATTCGAGGAAGGCGATTCGATCGTGGCGCGCAAGGCGCGACTGATTACGTCGAAAGTAACCGGCTTTTCAAGTGCCATCGCGATACCAAGATCTTGTGCTCTCATAATTTCCACATGATCGGAATACCCGGTAACGATAATCGCCTTCTGATCCGGCCGTATTTTCAAGATCTGCTCATAGGTCTGTCGTCCATTCAAGCCGTCGCCCATGTTCATATCAAGTATCACAACATCTGCTGGTTGGAGATTTAAGAAATCAAGCGCTTTTTCACCCGAATTAACCGCATGGGTGCGGTAGCCGAGAATCTTCAGCATCTCGCCCATCACCATGTTTTGTTCATGGCTGTCATCAACAAGCAGAATCAACTCGTCTTTGCCCATCGCATACGGCACCCGATCCATCGCGGTTGCTCCGGTTTCCCGGGAAGCGGCACAAGCGGGCAGGAATATCTCGAAAATAGCGCCCGGCTCGCCATTCTTCACATCCACCCAGCCCTTATGATCCTGAACGATATTCCAGACAATAGTCAATCCCAGTCCGGTACCGCTTTTCTCAGTTTTCTTGGTTGAATAGAACGGATCGAAAATCCGTTCCAGCGTACCATCCGGGATACCCGGTCCGCTGTCTGTGACGGTCAACTTGACGTATTTACCGGGTTTAAGCACCACCTCACCATTGGCAATCTCACGGGAAAGCGTACAGTTTTTGGTAGTCAGGTGAACCGCCCCGGTACCGCTGATCGCCTCCAATGCGTTGCCGATCAGATTGAGCAGTAATTTGTTGATATGCGGGGGAGAGCATTCTATTCGATGCAGGTTCTGCTGCAAGCGGGTAAAGATTTGTACTTCCGGGAACCGAGCCAGTCTTTCATTGTGTTCGATCGAATCGAGATGACTGATGATAATCTCATTGAGATTGGCCGGTTCTGTCTTGCGGCTCCCGCCACGCGCGATCGACACCAGGTCGCTGACCACCGCCGCGGCCCGCTTGCCTGCCTCCTGGATCTTTTTGATCTCCCGATAATAGCGATCGGACTCCTTCATTTGACACAACAGCAATTCAGGATAGCTGACCACCGCGGTCAGTATGTTATTGAGATCGTGAGCCACCGACCCGGCCATCATACCGAGCGCTTTGAATTTGCCGGCCATGGCAAGTTTTTTGTGCAAATCGATATTTTCCTGCTCCATCTTGACCCGCTCTGACATATCCCGCACAATCAGGACATGGGCGCTGCGGCCGGCATAATCAACGGTGCGGGCCTTGACTTCAAGCGGCAACTCCGTGCCGTTCCGATGCCGGCCGACCGTCTGAATAATCCCGGAGTCCTCCCCGAGCAGCAGCGGCTTGAGTCGCTTGATTTCATTTTTACTGATGATCTTATCTAAAAACCGGTCACCGTTGAATTCATCACCATAATAGCCGAACATTCGGAAAAACTGTTTGTTGCCCTCCAGCAGACAACCGTCGGCATGAAAAACGATGCCCTCCCAGGCCACATCGGCCAAGGCCTGACAACGATCTAAACTTGATTTGAGTTCCCGCTGCAGCCGGCTGTGATCGATAGCGCGATCGAGTGTGCGAAGCAAAGTCTCATGGTTGATCGGTTTATTGAGAAAATCGTAGGCACCGAGCCGCAGCGCCTGAACAGCTGTTTCCGCGGTATTTATCCCGGTCAGCATGACACTGGTGGTCATCGGGTACGTTTTTCTGATGTGCCGGGCCACATCCAGACCGGAAATATCGGGCAGACCGACATCGAGCAGGGCGACATCATACTCCCCCTGGCTCAGCAGCTCGATAGCCTGCTGACCACTGTAAGCCGGAGCGCAGGCATAACCGTAATGAGTGAGGATGTGCTGTAAGCTTTCGATGAAACGATGCTCGTCATCAACCAGCAGGATGTGGGTGTCTCCAGTCATCGCAATTCGTCCGTTGCGCGTTCCGGAACCGATGGCAGATGAATGGTAAACCTGGTCCCGGAGGTCGAGCCTCCACTGCAGGTAATATCTCCGCCTAAATCCGTGACCGCTTTGTAAACTATGGAAAGGCCCAGGCCGGAGTGACCGGTGCCTTTGGTGGTAAAAAACGGCTGGAATAAATTTTCACGAACGTTTTGAGGAAGCCCCGGACCATTATCATCGATAATCAACTCAACACCAGGCGTATCGCCTTCGTCGCCGCCCTGCCGCAAGAGCTTGGTGCGTATCTCGACCCGTCCTCCGTCAACCAGGGCCTCACCACTGTTTTTGAGCAGATTGATAACGATTTGTTTAATCGCCGATGGTGAGGTTCGGATATTGACGAGCGACTGATCTGGCACAAACGTGAGGACCTTGTCTTCAGAGGAAAAGATCGTCGTTTTGACCAGGCGCACGATATCGGCAACCACCTCGTTGACATTCACCTCTTCGTAATCAACAAATGTTTCCCGAGAAAAAAAACCAAGGCGACTCACCATCGTCGAAATTCTGCTGATCTCTTCACCGATAATGTCCAGATCGCCACTCACCTCCGCCGCATCCGGCAGTTTCAATTTTAGCGAGGTCAAATAATTACTGATAATACCGAGAGGATTATTGACTTCGTGGGCAAACTTGCGGGCCGTCATGGAAATGGCGGCCAACCGCTCAGCCTCGATCTCTTCGGCCTTGCTCTTCTTCATCCGGTCGATCGACAGACTCAGCCCCGCCTGCCGGGCAATCGTGCGGATCAGTTTGCGGTCCTCAATAGACAGGAAACACAAGCCCTTTGGCAAACCAAGCACCACGACGCCCACCGGCTGATCCACGGTCCCCAACGGTATACACAGCGCTGCCTGACACTGCATGAGCAGCAAAATCTGGTGATCGGACGGCTGGAGACCATGCTCACCCTGATGAATCGAGGTCTCAGACTGATCCCGGTAGGATGCGACAATCATACTGGAACTTCGCTGGACCGCCAAAACCAACCCTTCACTGGCATCATGGAGCGTACTGTTCTCGGAGGCTCGCCCAACGAGCAGCACATTATCGCGGTCAGGCAGAAAAAACAGGACCTTGTCGATATCAAACAAGACGTTCAGGCACTGTTCAAAAGAGGCGATAATTTCAGTGCTTTCACCGCACCTGCTCAACGTTTCCAGAAATCCGGAAAGCAAGGAAACGCTCTTGACCCGGCCGAGCAACTCCTGTTCCGCATCGGAAAGTTCGGTGGCGGGACGGTCTCCTTCGAGACCGTCCTCACGCACCTCCCCCCCGATCGCCGCCATCTGGGCGGTTTCGAGTTGTTCTGTCTGATTCTGACGCGCCTTACGTTTTCTCTGCCCAGGAGGCTTCAGCCGAACCTCAAACCCCTCTGCGATAGCGAGGATCTCTTCAGTTGCGCCATCGACAATCTTCTGAAGCGCTTCAGGGGAAAATGACAAGAGCCGCTCGGCAATTTCGGCAACCTGATCCACGCCACTACGGCTCTTACTCAGTACATTTGCCAGGTAGACAATCTTGATGAGCGGAAAACTTTCTCCAATGTGCTCAATCGAATCGTGATGACACCTGATCGACTCGGCCATCAGAGAGTTGATTTTCCACTCCCCGACCAGCCAATACCCTGCCTCACAGTGATTAACGCCGATCAACTGGTTTTCGGCCCAGATCTTGTTGTTTTCATCCTGCGTATCGAGCAGGATCGCCTCGTGCTCTTTCGGGAAGGTCGACACCAGCACCAGTCGCCCCACATCGTGCAACAGGCCGGCAAGATACGCTTCGTCCTGACTGGCAAAACCGGTCTTGACGGCAATGCGCCTGGCCAGTGTTGCACAAAGCAATGAGTGCCACCAGAAGTCATTGAGATTGAAATGCTTGATCTTGCTGAATCGCCCCCGGTCAAACACCTGATGAATCGATGTGGCAACGGCAAGATTTCTGATGCTGTTGGCACCGAGATAGACTACCGCCGGTTCTATACCGGTAAAACGACGCGGCACCGAATAATAGGCGGAGTTAACCAGCTGCAAGACCTTAAACGTCAGCACCGGATCTTTACTGATCAATGAGGCGATGTACGAGAGCGACGCTCCTTCACTGTTGCAGGCATCAAGGAGTTTGACAAGTATTTCCGGAAGTGTCGGCAGATTGCCTGACAACTTGATTTTCTCAAAGACTTTTTCTTTATCGACCATCGCCTGGTTGCCGTACGCTCGCCAAGAAAAGCGGCGGTTTACCCCGACACAGTTTGCAAACCCCCGCACCCCGCATTAACACCCCCAATTGCAATGCAGTCTAACTCCTCTTACATACCATCCTCAATGATATTATCAAGGAGATTCAATGATTCAGTGCAATTTAAAAATAAAAATTACTACCACATTTATCACATTTACCATGCAAACTGAAAATGACGCTTCGAGCAAGAACGACTCTGTTTCACCATAAAGGGCAAACGGAGATGTCGTATTCACTATAGTCTGCACGCTTTTATTCGTACCGGCTGCGCTGAAAAATTCAGAATTCCCTTCTGCACCAAAAAAATTGCCGACTATGTTTCGTAGAGAGAGGGCGTGTTTCCGAGCCCACAGTGCGTGCGTTTTAATGCACCCACAGAGCAAAAATACCATTTTCCCGGGTAATCGAGCAAAACCTCGTCAACTGTCGGTTATTTGTTGACACCCGTAGGAAAAGATTAACGATTTGTTCTCTGCCAGGTCAAACAGTGTGCCGTTGAAAATGACGAGACAGCAGAATATCATATTATTGTATTTATTTTAATTGGTTATCTGTCATCAACAAAAAATGAAAGGCTGTTTGTTGACAGGCGGACCAGCAGCAAAAGAGCGCGGAATCCAGCCTTATCAGCTCCACCTGAAACGCACAACCGAGAAACAGCATACCGTTTTGTGAAAAAATCAATCGACCACCATTGAAGGCACTCCATCCTGTCAACAATACCTGATTTTTGACAGCAGTGTTGTCAACAATTCCCCTCAATAAATGTCTGTTGACAGAGCACACGAAACTCTTTCTGAAATAAGTACGTCTTTAGATAGCTGTTATTATGTATATAATAGTAGTTTTGTCACCATTCCATAGTAATATTGACAATGCGTTGCACGAAGCAGGCTCACGCACGAGTTCCGAAAACATTTCATGATATATCTCAAGTCAGTCAGTTCATCATTTATCAGGACAGGAAATATCGCCAGGACCTGTCACCTATCGAAATGTTTGTTGACACACCTCCAATGAAAGCGTTGCGTCTGCACTACTTCCCACATCACGGTTTTATTTCGCGCCTTTTTCATGCCTGAATGCTCTTGTTGCTTGAGATAATCCATGGATTTCTTTATCCTAACCAATACGATAGTACACTACCAAAGAGGTGCGGGCCGACAAACCATGTCGCTCCCCTGGAAACAAGCGCAGAGGGTCACCCCTGACTATGTGAAGCACACGATTTTTCTTCAATCAAGAAGTACAAACAAGGCGGAAGAACATGACACATCGACAATCCATAGAGGAAACTCTCGTCCTTAACCCCGATCAGGAAATTGACAGAATCTCCCAGCGCCTGGTGGAACTGCTGCGGGTTATGAAGCGCAAGGGACTGGTCATCGGCATTTCAGGTGGGATCGACAGCAGCGTCACCTTGGCTCTGGCAGTCAAGGCGCTCGGTCGAGAGCGCGTCCTGGCCCTGCAGATGCCGGAGCGACACTCCGCCGAAGAAACCTTGTACCTGAGCAATATGCTCGCCGACACATTTGCCGTAGAGCGGATCCACGAAGATATCTCAAAAACACTGGAAGCGGTCAAATTCTACAAGCGTTATGAGGAAGCAGTGCGTCAGGTCATCCCTGAGTACACCAGCACCTGGAAATCAAAAATCGTTATTCCAAGTGTCGTTGACAATCCGGGCTACACCGTCTTCTCCATAATCGCCGAGAACCCGGCAGGGGAAACGATCAAAAAGCGGCTCCCGCTTCAGGCCTATCTTGGCATTGTCGCCGCAACCAACTTCAAGCAGCGGATCCGCAAGATGTTCGAGTACTATCATGCCGACTGCCTCAACTTTGCAGTAGCCGGTACCCCAAATCGCCTGGAATACGATCAAGGATTTTTCGTCAAGTTGGGCGACGGCGCCGCCGACATCAAACCCATCGCCCACCTCTACAAGACCCAGGTCTATCAACTCGCCGAATATCTCGGCGTCCCAGAAGAAATCCGTCGCCGGCCGCCGACCACCGACACCTACTCACTGCCCCAGGGCCAGGACGAATTTTATTTCAGCCTTGCCCATGACAAGATGGACATCTGCCTCTATGCCAAGAATCACGACATACCGGCCGCAGACGTCGCCCGGGAGATCGGTCTGAGTGAAGAACAAGTGGAAAGAGTCTTCAAGGACATAGACACGAAACGATCAACAACCAGTTACCTGCACATGTCTCCGCAACTGATCACCGATATCGACGAAATAGCGCATTGATTTGCGCAGCCTATGATAGAGCTCAGGGATAAAGTGAAACAGGTATCTGTGGCAAGATTTTGATTAATACAATAAAAAGAGGCGGTAGCGACAGATCATTTGTCGTTACCGCCTCAAACGTCGGCAAGTATTCAACCTCTCTACGAGCTTATTTTCTCACCCGCCTCTTGGCTACGCCAGCCAAGCCGATGAGTCCAGCACCAAAAAGAAGCATCGTCGCCGGTTCGGGAACCGGGGCAGCGACCAGTTGGCTCTGTGCATAGCCACCATTCAATTCAAGGTTCAAAACCTTAACATTGTCGCTGTAGGCAAATATGTAATCCTTATCATTAAATTTGTCCTTGAGATATGTGGTAAAAATATTATTTGCAGTTGCTGTGGCTAGTGAAGTGATCTCACCCTCCATAAACCAGATGAGTCGTTGCAAATCATTCGCATTTGTATCGGGCGATATGGCATTGACACGGGAGAAAGAGTAGTCACCAAACAGATAATTGTACATCAACCATTTAGTTGCTTGAGAAACCTCGTCCCGCCACTCGCCTTCTTCAAGAACCGCGCCGCTGGAGACAGTACCTCCTCCTTTGGCCGCATAATCGTCAACTCCGACAATTGTATAGCTCGTACCAAGGGTGATATACTCATTTTTTTCGAGGCAGAAACTGATGAAACTTTCATTTAATTTTTCGCCATCATAAATATCGACAAGGAATTCGCCACCATATAACGGAGAACCACCGCCGTAAGTTTCAGGGTTATCCGAATAACTCAAAACAGCTTCTTGTCCGGCAATGGGCAGTGCAAACGAGGAACCGGCAAACAAACTAAAAACGATGCCAACGACAGCGGGCACTACACATTTCAAGATCTTCATCACGGCCTCCACCTGCTAGTGCACAAGTGACGTAATGCCCCCCACTACGCCCCCTTTCAGTTAGGTAAGCAATAGCCATGCCAGACAATGCGAACAGAACCTATTACCTCCACGGCTCAACAGTGTCGCGAAAAACAGACAATTGTCAAACTCCGCCTGGCAAATTCACAGCCTCTAACAACGATCAATTTTCCGGAAAAACGAACCGATTATCGAAAAAGCGGAAAAACCACCGCCATCTTCAGTACAGCCTCATGCCGTCTGGAAATATCTTTTATACATCTGGAAATACAACAGTTTAAAGATGAAGCAAGGTGGTTTTGACCTTCCCCGTATCGGTCTTGGGAAGTTCATCAAGGAAAATAACATGCTGCGGAATTTTAAAAGCAGGTAGCTGGCGATGACAGTACTGAATCAATTCTTTTCCGGATATCTGGACCTGCTCTTTGAGCACAACAAAGGCAACGATTTTTTCGCCAAGGATCTCATCGGGAACGCCAACCACGGCGACCTCGTGAATCCCTGCGTACTCCATGATCACTTCTTCGATCTCTTTTGGCGCGATCCGGTGCGAACCGGATTTGATCATGGCACTCTTACGGCCCTCAATGTAGAGAAATCCATCCTCATCAATCCGCGCCAGATCACCCGTCCACAGCTTGTCATCTCGCAGGACCTTTGCCGTTTCATCAGGCTGTCGCCAATAACCGGCCATGATATTGTCGCCGCTGGCCACGATCTCCCCGACCTCGCCGACGGGAACCGGGGAGCCGTCTGGACGACAGACCTCGAGCACAACACCCGGAATCGCCTTGCCAATCGACCCGGCTTTGTCGACGAGTCGCTTAGGCTCCAGGTAGCTCAGGCGCGGAGCGGCCTCGGTCTGGCCGTACATGATGTAAATAGCAACCCCGGGAAAGACCTCGCTGAGCCGTTGCGCCAGGGAAGGCGCCATGGCCGCCCCGGCCTGCGTCAGATAGCGCAGGGACGGGAACGTATACTCCCGGACCGGGGAGCGATTGAGCAGAATGGCAAACGTCGACGGCACACCGGACAACCCGGTCACCTGTTCTTCAACCATCTGATCGAGAATCACCTTGGGATAGAGAAAGCTCTGGTTGACCACCAGCGTCCCGCCAACAGCAATATGGCTGAGCAGCACGGAATTGCCGTAGGAGTAAAAAAACGGCAGAATGGCCATGATCGTGTCGCGCTGGGTGAGCCCCAGATAACTGATCGTCGAGCGGGTATTGGCAACCAGGTTCTGATGCCGCAGCATCACCCCTTTCGGGCTCCCGGTGGTCCCGGACGTATAGATGATCTGGCCGATATCTTCCGGCATAATGACCGGGCCGGGCCGGCTCTCTTTCCTCTGCTCATCCTGCCACAATGCCGCGGTATCCAAGACGACATGGTGCAATAAGGGTAGCTCGTCGAACACGGCCTGGTATTTGGCGAAACGCTGCTGAGAGAGGATAACCGTGGCTCCACAGTCAGAAAGTACCGAAGTCAGCGAACGCTTCGATGTCTGGGTGTTGAGCCCGACGACAATACCGCCGGCGGCCAGCACTCCGAAATAGGCGGCAATGTAGTCAGCGGGCTGATCGGTCAGCAGGGCGACCCGATCACCCTTGTGCACATCATGCTGCAGGAGCCACTGACAAACCCGCTCCGCACGCAGAAGGAGCTCTCCATAGCTGAGACGCAGCTCACCATGCACGAGCGCCGTCTTCTCCGGCCAGGAGCCGGCGGCACGTTCCAGAAAACCGTGGATCAGCCCGTCAGACTGCATCAATTGCTCTTCTTCCTGTCGATAAACGCCGCCAGCGCGTTGACGCTGTCAAGATTCTCGGGAACGAGCTCATCGTCTTCGACCGAGATGCCGAACCGCTCCTCCAGCCAATCGACCAGTTCGAGAACTCCGGTCGAATCAATGATGCCTTCATCCAGAAACGATGTGTCGTTCTGCAGGAGATCATCGTTAGCGTCGAATAAAAAACTTTCAAAAATAAAAGCACGTATTGTAGCAATGTTCTCTTCCATCAACGTTCCTTTTCATTGTTTGTATGGCCGCTAAGAGACCACTTTCACAGATTCCAGACGGTCGGGGATGTCCACCCGAAAGTTCTTGATCATCTTGTCATAGACAATCTGGCTGGAGAGGATGCCGACGAAGGCCATATTCTCCTTGAACCCCTGCCGGCTTCTTTTCCGGCATTTCTCAACCAGTTTCGCCACCGCCTGCGGTCTGAACATCCCCGCTTCGCGCAACAGCGGCTCGGAGAGATAATAGGAAAGATAGTCGGGCTCCCGTTCACCAAAAAAACTCAAAATGTCAGGAGCCATGTAGGGTTGTTTCTTGCGCCTGACAATGGCTTCCGGCAAGAGATCCCGCACCGCCATTTTCAAGATATGCTTTTCATCGAGCACCTTCATTTTATAGCGGGTCGGAATCCGCCCGGCACACTCGACAACCCGGTGATCGAGAAACGGGTACCGCCCTTCCACCGAGTGAGCCATGGCCATCCGGTCGCCCTGGGAGGAGAGGAGGTAATTGGCGAGCAGCATCCGGCACTCAACAAACTGGGCGCGATTGAAAAAATCAAGGCCCTGCAGCTCCGCCGCCATATCGGCAAGCGTGCTCTCCGGAGTGACGACCTGAGCCGCGAACTCATCGGTGAAAAACACCTGGGTGCCGGCTGTTGTTTTCCAGCGGGGACGATGGGCATAAAACAGTTCATCAGGCACTTCGTCGGTATCGAAGAAGCTGCGGGCATATTGCGCTGATCTGGTCGGCGACAGGGCCAGATAGGGGTAGAGCCGCTTGAGCAGCAGCGGGCGCAGCCGTGAATCGGGACAGGCCTTGATAAACGCCCTGATTTTCGCCTCCTTGAAGATATCATAGCCGCCGAGGATCTCATCGGAACCTTCACCGGTCAGCACCACCTTGTAATCATTGCGACGCACCAAACCGGATAACAAAAACAATGGCGTTGGCGCGGTGCGCAGGATCGGCGTTTCAGTGTGCCAGATCACCTGCGGAAAAGCCGCGGCGATATCCCCATAGGAGCAGGACACCCGGTGATGGTCAGTCGTGAGATGGTCCACCATCGCCTGCTGTTCGGCCGTTTCGTCATATACCGAATCGGCAAAAGCAACGGAGAAGGACTTCAGGGGATTGCTCGTATAGTGCCTGACGAGCGCAGTAATGGCCGACGAGTCAAGGCCGCCGCTCAGATAGGCGCCGACCGGCACATCGGCCCGCAGGCGAAGCCGGACGGCATCGATCAGCAGGGCGCGCAGCTCCTCAGCATAGTCTTGTTCAGTTCTCTTCCCGGGTTCATCGGGGCAAAACGGCAGTGACCAGAACGACTGCGGCCCCTTCAGACCGGCGCTATCGACCGCCAGCCAGTGGCCGGGCAACAGCTGCTTGACCCCGGTAAAAATACTCTGCTCACCGGCCCCGCTCCAGAACGTGAAAATTTCCCCGAGAACGCGCGGTTCGATCTGCCGGGGCAGCCCGGCGACACCACTAAAAAGCGCTTTCACCTCGGAGGTAAAATAGAATACCCCGGCATGAACCGTGTAAAAGAGCGGGCGAATGCCCATACGGTCCCTGGCCAGAAAAAGAGAACGCCGGCGCGCATCATAGATGGCCAGGGCAAATTGCCCGTTCAGCTCAGCCAGACAATCCGTCCCTTTTTCTTCAAACAGGTGCAGGATGACCTCGGTGTCCGATTCGGTGGTAAAAACATGACCCCGTTGCAGCAGCTCCGCCCGCAGTTCCGGGTAATTGAAGATCTCGCCGTTGAAAATGATCCACAGCGTCCGGTCTTCATTGGTGATCGGCTGCCAGCCCCCGGCAAGATCGATGATCGACAGCCGGGCGTGGGCTAACCCGGCAATTTCATCCTGAAAAAAACCAAACCCGTCGGGCCCGCGATGAGCAAGCGGGTAAATCATCCGTTCGAGCACCCGCCGGCCATCATCCGGCCGGTTGCCCAAGTTGAAATAGCCGGCTATACCGCACATGGCATCTTGGTATTGAAGAACTGGCGACTATTCATGGGTACAAACCGGGTCATCGATCAGCGACCGCCTTTTGCGAACAGCACGGTCTTGATCGTCTTGAAGATGACGAGGACATCCAACGCCAAGGAAATGTGTTTCATATAGTAGAGGTCATATTCGAGTTTGCGCAAGGCATCCTCCTCCGAGGCGCCGTACGGGTAGCACACCTGGGCCCAGCCGGTCACGCCGGGCCGAATATCATGCCTGATGTCGTAAAAGGGGATCACCTTTTTCAGCTGTTCGACAAACACCGGCCGCTCCGGTCGGGGCCCGACCAGACTCATCTCCCCTTTCAATACGTTGAAGAGCTGCGGCAATTCATCGATCCTCGTTTTCCTGATGAATTTCCCGAACCGGGTAACCCGGGCATCATCGGCCGCCGCCCAGATAGCCCCGTTTTTCTCCGCATCTTGTACCATGGACCGAAATTTGAGCACGTTAAATGTTTGACGTCCTTTGCCCACCCGTTCCTGGCTGTAGAAAAAAGGCCCGGGTGATTCCAGCTTGATGATCAAGGCCGCCAGGAGCATGATGGGGGAAGCAAGAAGAAGCAGCAGCACGGCTAATATAATATCGCTTCCCCGCTTCAAATAGGACTGAATCTTGCCGATGGCAAAACCATCGGAATAGATAATGGCAGACGGATCTACTTTCTCTACCATGATTTTGCCCGTCAACCGCTCGAAAAACCGCGCACCTTCCTCAACGGCAACCCCTTGCAACTTGTAATTGAGCAACAGCTCGATAGGGGTGCCGCCACGACGGTCGTCAAGAGCCACCACAATTCGGTCAAGCCGTTCCGGCGGAAATAGATTCTGAACAACGCTCATATCCTGGTAGACGTCGATGCCGCGCGGATTAAAATCCGGTCGACCCGCTCCGGCAAATCCGAGAATGCGATAGGGCGAATCGTAGCGGTCTTCGATTTCCCGGGTGATATCCCTGGCCAATTTCCCGGTACCAAAAATGATAATGGATTGAACGAACAGGCGATGCTTGAAGACATAGTTGTACGCAGCGCGCCACAGCAAGATCAGAATATAGATGATGAAATAGCCCGACCAGAAGATCCTGCTGGAGATCGTCACAGCAGGCATAAAATAGTAAAACGCTCCGAGAATAATACAACCGGCACCAAAGGCCTGGGTGATCTTGACCGCCGTTTCGGTCATGGAAAAGTTACTGCGAAAATCATACAGATCCAAGAAATAAAGACAGGATTGAAAAACCAGCGTTACCAGAAGTGCCTGCTGAACGCATATTGCCAGATCGATACGAAGGATTGCCGTGCCCTTGAACAGCCAACTGACCAGCAACAACGAGAAGAAAATCAGCAACGCCTCGCCGATGAGAAAGACAAAACTCCTGAGCGGATAGTATTTATTGAAGATATAGGGCATGGGGTTCTGTGGCGCTCATGATAACCATCAACCTGACCATAACTCAGATTATCTATCATAGTAATCAGTTAATGACAAAGAGAAATTCAAAAATCATCAATTCATTACCAAAGGACACGCCACAACCACAGCGCGGCCAGAAGTGAACTTTAACGAGGCACTGTTAGTTCTCGGTACGCAAGACTTTCCGTCTCACCATACCGGCCACGGCAACAAGGCCGGCCCCGAGCAACATCATGGCAGGAGGTTCCGGAATCTGGGCGAGAGCATCTGTCGATATCTCAAAAGGAAAATCGCCGCTTACCCGGCCGGGCGCACCCCGGTAATAATCGGAAGCGACAAAAGCATCGGGATTGACCAGATTATCGTCAAGAACGATAGCCTGGCACGAATGATCATTCGAGGTAAAAGCCACCTCAAAATCGGCTCGTTTTGATCCGGCATGAGGAGCAGCATCCAAAAACGAATTGAAGGCGCACCGAGACACAGAAGGCCCGATAATGGCATCACTTCCTCCCATACAGCCAAACTCAACGCCTCCTGGTGCCCGCCGCTTACGTATCGGGAAGGATGTATTCCGATGAGTAGTATCCGTTCTAAAGGAGCCTTCCCAGGCAAACTGATCACCCTCAGACTTATTGTGTCCATCGCCAAAGAGCAATGCTGGAGCATCACCAGCCGTCACCATCACCGCCAGAGCCGCAGGCAAAAGCGCCTTCCATAGTGTACCAGACATCCCCCCCCCACTGAACAACAGGCCCAGCCGATCACACCGCCATATTCGGTACCCCCCGGCACCAAACACACTGAACTGAGCATACGAGCAGCATTTATTGATCAATGAGCATTTTTCGTGCCACTCTCAATCTGGTATGGATCAAGCGAGACACAGAGAAAGCTTTTGAAGCCGTGACGTGAAGGATAACCCGAGAGATTTTCCCGTCATTTTCTCTTTTCTGAGAAAACGCGATAAATGGTTCTTAATACCGGTTAGGTAATGATACCTATAGATGCGTTGGTAGAAACACCAAAGAGACCGGATAGTGAAATGTATTCGTATGATATCGGTTAACTAGACAACCTCAAAGGAGAGATATGTCCACTTCCTCTCGCGCAAAAGCACACACCGTCTCATCAGTAATATTCGGGAAACCGGAATTTAGTTCAGATTTTCCGAAAACCGCCCGACACCCCTCTTCCGGAAATACGGAATATCTCTTAAGCAAGCCCCACCGCCAGCTCACAGGAACCACATAAACCCTGTTTCGATTCACGTTCACACCGGCATCAAGCAGCACCTTCAGCGAATACGCACCACTCTGCACCGGATCTGTCACCCGGCTGATTTCCCCCGAGCTCTGCCAACGAGACAACTCCAGAGAACTCTCAAAATCAGCCAGAACCGGAAAACCCCGGTACATCCGGTATTCGTCGATCACCGCACAAACCAGGGGAAAAAGGCACCAGGCAACAACACCGACCACGATCCCGCGCCGCAGAGCCATACCAACGCCTCGCTGTTCTCCCATTTTCCAGACAAGTACGGCGCAGCCCCCCACCAAACCATAAACAAAATCCCGAACTCCGGCCTGCCGGCCATCTAGAAAGGCTTGACTGATCTCAATCGATAAGGCCGCCAGACAAACCAACACGGCAACCAGAAGAGCAGCAGGCCTCTGCTTCCATCCCCTTTTCACCAATTGCCGGAACAGTTCACTGGCGAAAACAGCAAAGAAGACCACATGGCCAAAATCAAACAATTCTTTTTCGACCCGTGAGTCATTCCCCCCAAATCCCGCAAAAAAGAATCCCGGCAGGATAACAAGCAAGAAAACAAGCCGCCAATTGGCCTGAACAATAGCCCCCACGGCAGTTTTCGTTTTTTCCATGATCAAAACCCCTTCAGTGGACAGAAACATACCGCTCCAACTTTTTTGGCATTCATCGCAAAATGCCAATATCACATCACTTTATTAGCGCAAACGTCGTTTTCGGAAACTTCGTTTACAGCAAGAGATTTTCAACCAACAAAACAAATTAATTAATTACGTGCGCTTACACCTTGTCTATTCATTTGCTCAACCAACTCAGCCAATAACAATGGCGGAAAAAATCGACAACGCTGTTTCATTTTTCTCCCTGCAGCAGCATGCGATTTTGAGAATAACTCTCAACATTCTGAAATCAAATGTTCTTTTTCCTTTAACAATTCAGGCACAGGAAATGCGATAGGCCATCGTAGCGCCACTAATAATAATGTTTGTCAGCTGAGAACTCATGAGACACCCACTGATGATGTATCGTTATTTCCTGTTTCTCTTTCTGCTGTGTTTGCTCCCCATTGACAGCCATGCACTCCCGCATGACTACGCCGTGCAAGTCAACTTCTCCTTTGACGCACCCTCAATAACAGAAAAACAGATCCTTGCCTATCGACTCTACAAGAACGCCGAACTCGCCTGCGAAAACGGACCGGTTGACCCCCAAGTCCTCGACTGCTCCATCACCACCGAGCCCGGCACATATGATTTCACCCTCACCGCACTCTACAGCGACGGCAGCCAAAGCCCGCACTCAGCACCATTCCCGTTTACCTTCGCCAATCCCGCACCTGAATTGCAGGCCGTTATAACAGCGTCCACGATCATGGGCAACGCCCCGCTTTCCGTGACCTTGGACGGTTCCGGCTCTTCCGGGGAGATCGCCTCCTACGCCTGGAATTTTGGTGACGGCAATGAGGCAACAGGCGCAACCACGACTCACAGCTTCACCACACCAGGCACCTATACAACCACGCTCACCGTAAACGATACCACCGGTCTTTCCCACCAGACCTCACTGGTTATTACCGCCACGGAACCACCACCGCCACCACCGGAACCGCCAACAGCTGTCATCTCTTCTTCCAACGCAGTCGGCGAGGCCCCCTATAACGTCTCGATTGACGGCAGCGGTTCTTACACGCAGCAACCACCCATAACATCCTACCACTGGGATTTTGGCGACGGAGCCACGGCCAGCGGCGCCACGGTTTCCCATACCTACCAACAAGCCGGCAGCTATACCGCCCGCTTACAGGTAACCGACAGCGCCGGCTTGACCGCAGACGCCTCCACTCCGGTAGTGATAACCGCTCCGCCCCCGGAAAACCAGGAACCGATCGCCTCGTTTAGCGCGTTTCTTGAAAGCGACCTACCACCCTACACCGTTTCGTTCGACACTTCTGCCTCCAGCGACCCCGACGGCTGGCTGGAAACCTTCTCCTGGGACTTTGGTGATGGATCAACCACGACTGGCCCCCACCCCCAGCATACATTCCCCGGCGCCGCTGACTACACGGTAACCCTCGTAGTTACCGATAACCAAGGCGCAACCGCAACCACCTCCCAGACCATTTCTATTCCTGAAGAAAATGAAATCAATCTGCCCCTGGAGATTGGCGAGCTGCAGTTGGACCACAACTGGGCCCGCGTTAGCTTCAGCCAGCCGTTCATCGACCCTATCGTCATTGCCGGCCCGCCAACCTTTGCCGACGCTGCCCCGGTTACCGTTCGTATTCGCAACATCACGCCAAACGGATTTGACATCCGCCTCCAGGAGTGGGATTATTTAGATGGAAACCACGCCCCGGAAACACTCAGCTACATTGCTTTGGAAAAAGGCACCTACACCCTGCCGGACGGCTCGAAACTTGAGGCCGGCACGTTTGTCGGCGGCACGAATATGTCTACGATCAGCCTGGAACAGCCCTATACGAAGATCCCTGTTATTCTCAGCCAGGTCATTACCGCAAATGAGGCAGACGCGGTAACAGGAAGAATCAAGAACGTGACACAGCTATCGTTTCAGTATAAATTCCAAGAGCAGGAAAAAACGAAGAACCGTCACGGAGACGAAACCGTTGCCTATCTGGCCTGGGAGCCAGGCATAGGGGAACTGCACAATCTCCAGTATGAAGTTGTTGCAACCGAACCCGTCGACAGCACTTGGGCGGTCCTTGCTCTTCAAACAGCATTTACAGAAATACCTTTAGTAGTGGCAGATTCACAAACGATCAACGCTGAAGATTCGATTTCTCTCAGAATCAACAAAGCTACTGCAACTGCTACACAAATAACAGTGCAGGAAGAGCAATCAAAAGACAAAGAGACAGATCACTGCGTAGAACAGATAGGTTATATTGCAGTCGGTAGCAAATTTTAAATACCAAACTACACTATGCCCCGTTTCTATCAATACTGCTGTATAGCATCTCCCACAAAAGAGATATACGGTGAACAACATCAATGCAAGGGCATCCGCGTAGACTTACTTTAAGATAAGGAGAAGGAATGATGAGGTACCAAAAATATATCAAACTATTACTCCTGATTGCCTGTGTGCTTGTTCTAACCCAGGCGAAAAATGGATTGACAGCAGAGTGTGCACAAAATTTCTCCTGGCTGCCAAATACCGAGGCTGATCTTGCCGGCTACAAGATTTACTACGGAACAAGTGATGGAGGACCATATCCGGCTTCGGTCGATTTTGGCATGATTGCTCCCCAAAATGAAAGAGTATACGCCGAGGTTCCTGGCTTGACATGCGGGACTGAATACTTTTTTGTTTGTGTTGCCTATAACACGCAAGGGGTAGAAAGTGGCTACTCCACCCAAGTTTCAGGGGTTATCGGTAGCATTAGCAATGTAGTCACCAAAGTGTTTGGAAATACAGCTGGAGCAGATTACCCCAACACGATAGAAGACACATACATCAATCTCGATCAAAACAACAATATTTCCTCTGCCTCACTAAATACCTATACTTGGCCGGCGAATATGGTTGCCAATGCAATCCTGATAAAAGTTGATTTATCTCAAATCCCTCAAGACGCGGTCATTCAAAGCGCCGTTCTACAGCTATACGCAACAGCGGCCGGTGGTGACAGTATTTACGCTGTATCGTCTCACAAAGTCATCAACAACAATCCAACACTATCTTCTGCTACTGGTTATACCTATAACGGAACAAATACCTGGACCTCTAATACCAGTTGCTATAACAATGTGCCAATGGCGCAGGCTGATATTGGTCCCTCCGAGAGCACAAACAACATTGACATGACTCTTGGATACAAGAGTTGGGACATCACACAGATGATAAATGACTGGCTCGCTAACCCTGAATCGAATTACGGATTACTGTTAAATTCAGATGCTGTTGCTACAACAGATAGTTATCGCAATTTTGCTTCCAGTGAAGCCGCTGATACGAATCAAAGACCTCTGCTAGGAATTAGCTATTCAGATGGTGAACCGAAGCCAACAATTATATCGATATCAACAGATTAACAGAAAATATTTCTGGAACTATCAACCAAAGGTCTGATATGAAAAAGTCAATCCTCTTATTCTCCCTGATTCTAATCTTTTTCTGTAATGTTACTAAACCAACCTTTGCCGATCCGATAATTTCAAAAGTAACTGGAACTGTTAAACACGGTGACACTATCTATATTTCTGGTGACCAATTTGGCCACAATGATTTAAATTACAGTTTTATCGGATTTACTGTTGACGAAACTACTGTTGGGTCACGACCAGTAAACAGTGGTGGTTGGGTTTTTGATGAGGGTGGCGCTTATGACCCGACAGTATCTTCGGATCAGTATCATTCAGGGGGAAAATCACTTCGCCATGAACATCCTGCTTGTTGTAACAGCACGCTAAAATACGACTACGGCAAATACATAGCATTAGATCAAACAGTTTTCGTTAGCTGGTGGACACGGGCAAGTTGGAGTACAGATGGCCAATGGAAAATGTTCAGAATAAATTGGCGTGATGACATCCAAGATGATGCGCCACAGATGACAATGTTTAATTGGACCAATTCTTCTAAACAATTTATGAATCGCCCTGGTCCAACTACAGGATCGGCCGGTACAGATAATTATATGAACCAGGTTATGTCGTCACTACAAAACACCTGGTACAGACACGATTTAATTATCAATTTGTCGAGTTTTGATGGTAATTATGATGGCTCATATACTATGCTACGGTACCAACCGGGTGATTCTGTTTATTCCGCAATGGAAACTAACAAAATGACTCATAACGATCCACCTCAATATTGGCGTTGGTTTCTTTGGCAAAACTATGCTGGTAACAATATGACTGGGTTTGAAGCTTATCTTGATGACAACTTCATTCAAGTTGGAAGCCAAGCGAGAATCGAGTTATGCGACGACCAATTTTGGGAGAACAGAACGTCGTGCGAAATTCAGTTACCTCTTTCTTGGTCTACTACTTATATATCATCTAATGTAAATTCAGGTTCTTTCAATGAAGGTGATACTGCATATTTATATGTTATAGATGAGCTTGGTATAGTAAATTCAGAAGGATTCGCACTCACCGTTGGCCAAACAGCTGATATTACCGTTATTGAACCACCAATAGACCCACGTCTTGAAAATTAGGTAAGCGTCTTTTAAACCCCACTGGCAATATTCTTTAGGGCCACATCCTCAGGGCCAAGCCGCATCGGCAGTAACGCCTGGTACTCTTCTGTGCTCATCGCAAACGGCAGCTTTTCGAACAGGTAGCGAAGATATCGATACGGTTCCAAGCCATTTGCCTTGGCCGTCTCGATCAGGCTGTAAAGATCGGCACTGGCCCGCGCGCCTTTCGGGGTTCCAGCAAACATCCAGTTTTTGCGTCCGACAACGAACGGGCGAATGGCATTTTCCGCAAGATTGTTATCCGGCGTCATCTCGGTGTGTTAGCGGTGGTCCCCATTCCTAAACCACGGTCCGGTCATTTTAAGTTATGTCCATAGCCCCTGGGGTTGAGGCACGGCCTTCCCCCGCGGGGGAAGGCCGTGCGCGTGCTTCATCAAATTGCCGTTGCCACCTCGCCGCAATAAACCTCATCTGGAGTCGCTCCTGAAAGAGATTGATGCGGACGATAATGATTATACCGAGTGATATAGGCTTTGATACCTGCGGTCACTTCCCGGCCTGTCTCGTATGATTTTAAGTAGTTGAGTAGCACCGGGGAATCC
>NZ_FQXS01000045.1 GCF_900130015.1 Desulfofustis glycolicus DSM 9705
GGGCTATGCCACGATGATCGACTTGACGGTCGGCCTGGCCGAGTATTTCAGCTTTTATAACGGCGAACGCCCTCATCAGTCGTTGGGGCAAAAGACACCTGATGTCGTATATAAGACCGCGATGGGCGGTGGAGCAGTGATTGTGAATAAATACCCACGCGCGATTGATGGAACCCCTGTTCCGCTACGCTCCACAGGGGTTCCATCAATCGCGGAGTCAGCACCAGAAGTATCGGCAGAAGCTAAACCGGGGCAGCGCCGACCCGCTGCACGTGACGTTGAATGTCTAGCTTAAACCCAGTGGATTTCTGTCTTGACTCAGGGGTCCACTTCAGGTCGATGCCTCGAGCAGAAACGATGTGGCTTTATTGCTTGAATACATCACCGCTGAGATTCCAATACGAAGTTGTTTGCAAGGCAAAAGTTCTGAGGGAAGATAAGCGTCACCGGATCCCATTCGAAGAAGATGTATTCAGGAGATGGGTCGCTACAAAATCCTTCTACTCCTATCAAAGTGATCATTTGGATTTATAAAACCCAACCGTTACTCATCGTTGCGTTGGCCAAACTTCTCGAGAAGAGGGTAGTTCCTATTTTGCGGGGCCACTTTCTTTCTTGGCAGAAAATTTTTACAATCACGACAATTACTGGTATTATCAGGAAAAAGTTGTCGTACAAGAATGAATGGGTTAGGGTGCACGTGGTCTGACCCTGAAGAAGCGGTGATGGATGGAGCGGTTAACGAGTGTTATCAGGCCGGATAGATGCCAATAACTTTCTGAAAGGATAGCCAAAATGAAAACTATCGAGTCGTTGTCCGGGCGTGGGCCCGAGATGCAGGATGGAGCCGTAAGAAAGACTGTAATCCGGTTTCTTGGCCGCACCCTGGCCGTCGTGCTGGCGACTGCCACGTTGTTTGTGTTGTCCGGTTGCGGAGACGTACGATACACCGATACCACCCGAAAATTCCAGGTTGATCAGGATGACCGGGCAACCGCCAAATACATCCTGCGCCAGGGCAACCGTGCCCTGACCCCGGTGCCGGAGCGGCAGCAGCCCGCTACCAGCGCAATGCCGGCGCCACCGCCGCCGCTGGTGCTCGATGCCAACAACATCCTGTTCGATTTCGACAAGGCGGTTATCAAGACTGAGTTCCTCCCCGAACTCGACGAGTGGGCCGGGTACTTCAAGACCAACCCGGCAGCCCGGGCCCAGATCACCGGCCATGCTGACAGCACCGGGCCGGAAACCTATAACCAGGGACTCTCCGAGCGCCGCGCCCAGGCGGTCGTCGATTACCTGGTGAAAAAAGGCATCGACCCCGCTCGCCTGACCTCCGTCGGCTATGGCGAAACGATGCCGGTGGCACCAAACGACAACCGTGAAAACCGCCAGAAAAACCGACGCGTCGAACTGAATTATTAACGCACTGAGTAATCCTCAATGGGGATTGTCACGGGGATTACTCGCTGACCAAAGAGATAATCAGGCGCCTCCGAGCCTCTCGGGTGCGCCTGTTCGGTTCGCGCGCCAAAGGGATCGCCGCGCCTGACAGCGATCTTGATTTGCTTGTGGATCTTGCCTCGGGAAGAGATCTTTTCGATTTGCTTGAGATGAAGCCGGAACTTGAAGCGGCTACCGGTTTGCGTGTCGATCCGGTCACTGAAAAAAATCCCCAAGTATAGTACCCTCCGAGTCCCTCTAAGACGTGCCAGGCCCATGAAAGTCTACGAAAACTTCGATCTGACGCAGTATAATTCCTATCGCCTGAAGGCGCGCTGTGCCACGGCCGTTTTTCCGGAAACGGAAGCGGATCTATTGCATCTCTATGGCGATTTGTCCGCTGCAAAAAAAATTGTTTTGGGAAACGGCAACAATATCCTCCTGACCAAAGAATGGTACGATACGTGTTTCGTGATTTTCAACGGTTCGTTTGACACCATCGCCGTTAACGACAATGAAATCTCGGCACAGGCTGGAGCCACCATGCTGCAACTGAGCGAGACAGCCTGGCGACATAAGCTTTCCGGGTTGGAAATTTTTTACGATATCCCCAGCTCCGTCGCCGGCGCCGTGGTGATGAATGCCGGTGCTGCTGGAGAAGAGATCAAAAACGTCGTGAAAACGGTGCGCTATCTCGATGTAGCCGATATGCGGATCAAAGAAATCGGCGGAGATAAAATGGAATTTTCCTACCGCAACAGCTATTTTCAGAAACATGATGACAAGGTGGTGCTGCAAGCCTGGTTTTCGCTGACCAAGGGCAATCCCCTGCGCATAAAAGAGAAAATGGAAACTGCCAAACAGATCCGCTGGGCAAGACAACCACGGGGGTTTCCCAGCGGCGGCAGCGTCTTTAAAAGGCCGTCCGGACGCTTCGTGGGGCCGATGATTGATCAATTGGGGCTAAAGGGATTCACCGTCGGCGGGGCGAAAATTTCAGAAAAACATAGCGGATTTATCGTCAACACCGGTGGTGCTACCGGTAAGGACATTTTGACCATCATCAGAGAAACACAAAGACAAGTCAAAGAAGAGTTCGGAATTGATCTGGAAGTGGAACAACGAATCATCTGAACCAAGACAAAACCTCATTGATCTCTACCTTCGAGAGTGCGTCAACAACAAAAAGAAAATCTCATTTCAGTGAAGAAGGGGGAGTCCCCATTTCTATTCTTTCATGATCATGATGGCCCGTTGATCCAGGCATGAACGGAGAAAAGCGTTCATCCTGCTCCGATCACCGGGGTCGTAAAAGTCGATCATCAAGGTGTTGAACTCCAATTGACGTTTGGCCGGCAGATTGATAGCCGGATAGCCTTCGTTCAACAGCAGACCGTTCATCATGAAACGTCCCATTCGCTTGTTCGCATCGTAGAAGAATTGATACCGTGCCATCATCAGGAAGAGATGTATCGCCTGATCGTAGATATCCGACAACTGTTGCATCTCGGCAACAATTCGGTCAAATAGGCCGGGCGGGGCGTCATCTCTATCGCCCTTTTGTAACGAACAGCCTGATCACGAGGGGTGCCTATGTGCAAAACGGCGCCCTGCCCCACGGTAGCCTAAAAATAGTCTTCGTCGTCATCATATTGAGGAGGAGATTCTCCCACAGCCTTGATGAGGTGAACCCCTTTTCGAACGGCTCCACCCTCTATGATCTTTTCGACGCGGATGCGATGCCACCACTCGTCACCAAAATCGAACAGATAGTGGAAAACATCCTTTTCGGCGAGACCAACTGCGCCAATAGTTGTCTGTGAGGCTGATTTTGTGTTCCTGGCAAAACCCATCATCTCTTCAAGATTGTGAGGATCGGTGATTTCCGGAGCTCTGGTTATTGTTCTCATATTTCTGCTGTCCGCTTTTGTAATGAAGAATGAATATAAATGCGGATCATCTCGACCAAAGAAGTCAAATAGTGCATGGTGCAAATCATCGAACGTACAATTCTCACTGAGGTCAATAACCCTGTACAATCTTGGCATACCAATAATTGTAACTTTTAATCGATACGTTTTCATTATTACTTGTATTAGGTTTTTTCCTTGTCCTTTCACGGCGTGAGAGAATCATCTTTTCTGAGTATCCAAAACGATTTCCACCGGCTCCGCATCTCCGTTTCTTTTCCTGCGCGCAATGATGTTTAGCGTTTTGCTATGGGTGGGAAAAACAGGAGACGATCATGCATCTTTTTCACGGGAACAACAGAATGGACATGGCGGCGGCGCCGCAGACCGCAAAGCAGATGGTTTTGACGGCGACCGCTTTTTTGGGAAGCCTGGAGGACGAGCAGCGCCGGCAGGTGGTTTGGGGTGTAAACGAGGCAGAGCGGTATACCTGGGATTATCGTCCGGTGCCGCGGCAGGGGCTGTCGTTCGCTGAGATGGACAGCGGCCAGCAGCTTCGTGCCTGCGCCTTGCTGGCCAGCGGTTTGAGCCGCGAGGGGACGATCACCGCACTTGGCATCATGAGCTTGGAGAAGATCCTCGGCGACCTGGAAGGTTCATCGATGAAGCACCAACGCAATCCGGAGCAGTATTTCGTCACGATATTTGGCGAGCCAGCAAGCAACGAAGCCTGGGGGGGGCGCATTGAAGGGCATCATCTTTCCCTGAACTTCCTCATTGTCGGTGGCCGCAGTGTCGCCTGCACGCCCAATTTCTTCGGGGCAAACCCGGCGAAGGTTCCGGAGGGGCCGCTTGCCGGCTTCCGAACCCTGCCCATCGAGGAGGACGCAGCCAGGCAGCTGGTGGCAGCGTTCGATGTCAACCAGAGCCAGCAGGCGGTGATCAGCGATACGGCCCCGCCTGATATCATCACCAGATGGGATCCCCATGTCCGGTTGGACGATCCCGCCGGCATAGCGGCTGCCGCTCTACAGGAGGATCAGCGGCACCTGCTGCTGCGGCTCATCGATGTCTATCTCGGGCGGATGACGGCGGAAGTGGCGGACAATCAGATGGACGCCATTGATTGCCAGGGGATCGGCGCTGTTCATTTTGCCTGGGCCGGATCACGCACGCCCGGGACACCGCACTATTACCGTCTGCATGGACCGCACTTTCTGGTGGAGTATGACAATACCCAGAATAACGCCAACCATATCCACAGCGTCTGGCGCGACTTCGAGCGCGACTGGGGAAAGGACCTGCTGCGTGAACACTTTGCGGCCGCTCATTCCGGCTAACAGAAAAAGCAGAAAAAGGGTGCGCCCCCATTTTGAAAACAAATGGGGACGGGACCCTTTTTTTCGTGGTGCGCCGAAGCCCGCCGATTGACGATGAGGCGGCCCCAACCAGGCTCACTTCTCGCTCGATCGCACCATCAACACCGGTACCTCACTGCTCCGCATAACTTTATCGGCAACGCTGCCAATGGCAAAACGGGTGATGCCGCCCCTGCCGTGCGTGGCCATGGCAATGAGCGTGGCCTTCACCTCATCCTTTGCTTCCAGTATCGCCTCGGCAGGGTTCTCGTTGGCCGCGACTTTGCAGGCAACACCAATCTTTTCCTTTTTCAGCCGGCTGCTCACCCGTTCAAGATAGGCCATGGCCTCATCTTTGAATTTCTGCAACTCTTCATCGGTATACGGGATCGGCACACTTCCGCCTCCCTGGTAAGAGACACTGTGGCGAACATTTGTGACTACATGGAACAACGTGATTTCAACCGTATGCTTGGGAGCGAGCCGGGAAATGAGTCCATCGATATAGGAAATTGCTGCTTCACCGAGCTGTGAGCCATCCAATGGCATAAGAATTCTTTCCGACATGTCTGACCTCCTTGTTGAGAAAGCTGCAAAAGCATTATCCCCCCAATCTGTCTGATCAGAGAAATAACGCCAAGCTCGAGCTGTGATACACGCAACACGGTGCCCCCGTGTCGCCGTTCTCCAGCAAGGCTCTTTTACCGTAATTGTATCAAAGCCTGCTCCCAGGCCGAAAGGAAAAGTTCTTTTCGCCTATATGACACTTTTTTCATGGTTATGTAGTTTTCTTTTGCAGTGAGGGGAATAGTAGCTAGCACAGCTGAATATTGTGCAAAAGACGGACCACCAAGACGTCAAGAACGCTCTGCCAACAACAGCATGCCACCCGCGACTGAGGCAGCCTCCTACGTATTGTTACTGACAATACCCTAGGCATTTATGCCTATTGTGAACCAAAGAAAATCTTGTTAAAGGTTCTCGTGGCGAACAACCAGCTTAAACGGAGGATCAATAGACAACAGTATAGGGGGGGGGCTGGGATGGAAAGACATCCTTTGCGACAGATCGATGGTGCATCAGACCTTCAGGGATCATTGGAAGCCATTCCTATTGAGGTCGTCATCCAGATACTTGGATTCTCGCAACTTTCGGGAATACTAGCATTGTATAACTCCCATCAGCGGGCAACACTTGTCATCAACAAGGGCAGTTTGATATGGGGCAGCCTTCATGAGCAGCAGCGAAGATTAGGGCAAAGACTGCTGTCTTCTTCCATAATCACGGTCGATCAGTTGCAAGAGTGCCTGGATTTGCAGAAGAGTGTGGCTCCAAGAGAAAAACTGGGAGAAATACTTATAACCAAAGGATTACTCGGGCCTGAATTGCTGCATGAATCACTAGAGACTCAAGTTAAAGAAGCCTTTTTCGATATCCTTGATTGGAAAGCAGGAACCTTTTCGTTTACTGTCAAAAACGGCTTTTCATCGAACCGTTTCATGTCGGAAAAACAGATTGAGCACCTCCTTTTGGAAAAAGCGGTTATGGCGGATACAGAACATTCAAAATTATAACCACACAGTTTCTCCCTCCTGAACATTGTAAGTGCTCTTCACCTCAGTCTGCATTGAAATGTTCTGATTTACGTTAACGCAGAGCCTGGCGGTGGATGCCGTTTTTCAACGTGGCCTGTTTTTTTCAAGGCTCTCTTTACGGACGTGCGCTACATTGCAAAAATAGGGAACGACGGCCTCGCAATCACCAGATTCCAACCAGGCGTGTGCCGGGCAGTTGAGGCACAAATTGACAATTGTACATGACTTACAATTGCTAAGGTACTCGCTTGAATGAACTCCGAGGGCCCGAACCTTCGGCACGAATTGTCTCCAGGCATCGTGCAGTGTACCGCGTCGCAGATCGTATGTTGTGCCCGGTGCGTTCAATGACTGGCAGAGCCGAAACTGCCCGTCCCAAGAGATGCTGAACCCGGAAAGGCCGGCGCCACAATAAAGCAGACGAGAGAATTGAGTGTAACGATCGCATTGCTCGCGAGTTTCACACGTTTGACATGCTTCATATGGCAAGACGTCACCTTCGAGTTGAATAAAATGCTCGCAATGTTTGTCCAGCACCATTGACCGTTCCGGATCCGATCTCTCCATGGCAGCTATTTCCGATGGGGCCAGCCTCTCGTCGATGATATCTTTATTGCGTTTTTGGTTGCGGTCCAGCCTGAGGTGCAGGAGCGGGTCAAAACGATAGTAGTCCTTTGTATGTTTTCGACAGAAGTTGGCAATATGGTTCATTTCATGGAGGTTTGATCGCAGTGCCATCGCCTTGAGCCTTACTTTCACTCCCCCCGATAAAAGCCGTTGGAGCCCTCCGGTAAATGCAGCAAAGGAACCGGGTCGCCTTGTAATCCGCTCAAAGGTTTTTGCGGTTGTGCCGTAAACGGTTACCTCGAGATCGCGCGGTGGATATTTTTGGAAAAGAGCAATGTGTTCTTCCTGAATAAGGGACGCGTTTGAATAAACGGAGACCATCAGGCCAAGCCGTTTCAATGCAAGATAGAGGTCGGCAAAATCGGGCCGCAGGAGAGGCTCCCCTCCCGTTAAAACGCACCACAATGCGCCTAGTTCGACGGCCTGCCCGGCGATATCGACGATTTCACGGAAACTCATCTCTTTTTCTTGAGCTACCAGATCTCCAGGCGAAAGGTTGATGTAACAATGACGGCAATTGAAATTGCACCGTGCCGTCACATCGATGTCGAAACCAAAGGGAATGAGCTTTTCAGTCATTCGCTCCCAAAGCTGAAAATTTTTGATGTCAACGACTTCTGTCATTGATTTTCACCTCTTTTTCGTAAAACGGCACCGCCCATCACATCGTCCTCATTCGTTATCATCTGGATGATGTTAAAATCGCCGGCAATAAACTCTTCCCGCAAGGATGTCTCGTCATGGAATACATGGAGAAACTCCTGGTGCGCCCATAGTCTGTCTCCGGGTTCATACTGGCGGTATCCCCGGGTCAATGCAGCAACGATGCGATGTAGCCGCGTGCTTCGTTCAGACAATAGCAAACAGGGGTTCCAGTGAAATTGACAGACAAAAGTGCCATCATCACGAAGGCCACGGGCAATGAGTTTCAACATTTCAATACGGCGGGATCGCGTGGGAATGGATGAATACATATATTTTGAGATCCAGCACATATCGAAGCTTGTAGAAGGGATATCAAGGGTTGAAATCTCCTGGACCAAGCCGTCAATAGAGTAACCAAACCGGGCGGCATTGGCTTTTGCTTGGTCAACCATGTCGGCAACGAAGTCCACACCTGTCACTCGATAGCCTCTTTGAGCAAGTGACAGTGCCTCTCGCCCTCCGCCTACACCTAGCAGTAGTAGCTTGCCTGAGCGAACAGGACAATGCTGCAACAGGTGTTGTTCAAAAGAGTTGAGCCCATCCTGCAGAAAAGATGGATTACTCCATCGTGCAACCGTGTTCTGACTGGCATAACTCATCCGGCCAAACTCGATAAGATCCTCAGGGCGCATGACCATCATGGCCAGAGATTTAATCATGCTGCCGGTCCGCAGCATTAGTTGCGCTAGAGCTATTCTCGGGTTCTTCACCCTTTTTTTCTCCGGGCAAAACGATCATATAGCTGTACGAGATTGCACATGTAACGGTGCCGTTGGAGCAAGGCAATAGCAATCCGCTCGGATCCAAGGCCAAACAGAACGGCTTGCCCTGATCGTTCCACGGAAATTACCCGTCCCAGAATGTCGCAAAGATGAAGCCATCCATCGACCGTTTTTACGGAATCGCCTTTCAGCAAGTACTGATTTCTTCGTTTACGGATCACTCTATGAACAGTGAAGTTGTGGCTGCCAGGATGAATAAAGGCCACGACCTCCCCGAGACGGGGCAAGGAAGAGAACAGCGGTGTGATCGTCAGCACGTCACGATCTTGGATGAAGGGCAACATGCTATCGCCTCGAGCGCAAAAACGCAGTTTTGCTCCTCTGGCCAGAATTTCCTGAGCAATAGGCAACAATACACCGGTTGTGGCTGAACTATCAACGGTGGTGGGTAAAGATGAAGAATAGCGTGCCATTATGCAGAATGCACCAACGGCGGGCGGGCCTATCTTTGAACAAGCATTTTGCGTCGCAACAACTCTGACGTCCACCCGATCACGTCTGCTTTGATCCTATCAATCGGCGCCTCATATTCTTCCGCAAGCTCTTGGATGATGTCATCAAGGGAACGGTTTCCGTCGAAACGGCGCCAGATGTCACGGGCAACGTCATTAAAAGAGAAGATATCGTCATCAACGTCGCCGATTCCGGCTACGATCGGGATCAGGATCAATTCTCCTTCGATCTCGCGCGAAACAATGTCTTCGGACGGGAGATAGACGTTAGCAGTATCGAGAAGATCTGGTTTAGCAGGTTGCATTGAAGTCAAGACACACCGCCGGACCGTCCCTGACATGCGCCGCAGTTTTTTTTGTCTGCCCCGCAACCTTGCGAGTTGACAGTGGGGCCACTATTATGACCAACATACTTGCAATTGTTGGTCAGCACTGTTTCCTCAGTTCTCCCGCGAGCAAGAATGATCAGTTCCGGAGTCCGCCACATTTTTTTATCCATGATATCCTGCCTCGTTTTTCGATTCCGATCATGATGGTGATCGGTCCTCAAACACCATTACAACTGCCTTAAAAAGATCAGTAAGCCGGTTGGCAACCATTGGGCAGCACCGCCACTATGGTTACCGAGCACACCATCCGATCATATGGTTAATAACTATCACAATGAATCAATGTTATCAATGCGATTCCGCCAGTCGATAATCTTCCACCCCCGCTCATCTTCAGCAAGCAGGCCAAGGGCGCGAGCCTGTTCATGCGTTATTCGACAGAGGTGTTCAACCGGTGTGTCCAGTGAACCGGTTTCCGACCACGATCGAGCGGGGCACTGCTCACACAAACTTTTCAAAAAACATCGGGCACAGCGCTCCAAATAGTGCGGATCAGTTGCCGTTTGACTCTTCAGCGCCGGGAAAAAACGGAGCATCGCATCGCGGAGGCTTCTCGTGCGCAGATCATAACTCAATTCCGGTGCCCGCATATCCAGGCATGGCTGTAGCCGCCCGTAGGCATCAACACACGGTTTCTCCCCACAGCCGCAGGTAAACAATTGTACCCCGGGAGGTCCCAGAAAATTGCGGCAAAAATTTCTAATGTCCTCGTTGACTAATGGTTTTTCCTGAACACTACGAAGGCTTTGGATCAGCCTGTCTTTGTCTGGGGCATCGCGCCGGCTGCGCAGTTGCAAGGACCTGTTGATCCCTGGTGGTTGATCGGCCCAGGGGAGCGTGGCTGCCCACCGCTGGAATGTTTCCAGTTCAAACCGGTTCATTGGCAGATCGACCCATTTGACGATGAATTGCACGTTGCGTTGCAGAAGAGATTCGATACCTTGCCAAAATTCGGCAAAAGCGCCTTGGATACGTGCGACTGCGTCATATGTCGCTGATGTCATGCCATAAACACTGACTTCGATGGGCAGCAGCGGCGGTACTCTGGCAAAAAGATCGGCAAGAGAAGGCGTGATCAGACGGGCGTTGGTAAAGAGCATCACCCGTAGCCCCAGTTGACGGGCGTAATGATAAATATCCTCAAAGTCATGACGCAGCAGCGGTTCTCCTCCGGTAAGGCGGACCTGAAGACACCCCAGATCGACAGCTTGCTGCAAAATTCTTTTAATTTCCAGTGCGGTCATCTCGCGTGTGATTGCCGGATCGTCTTCCGGGAGATTGATACAGCAGTGGCAGCAATTATTCTGGCACCGCTCCGTCAATTCAATGTCCAGTGCCGGCAGCAGGGAGCGTGGCCCCTGCCAACGCGAAGTCTTCATGACATATGAGTTCATGAGCACAATGACTGTACCAGCGGTACAATGCCTCCGGTTTGGTTGAACTCCATCTCGTAGCAGGGAATATCGTGAGTCAACCTCTCCACCAGAGTTAACGTTTTATTCCACCATTCGACATCGGCGTAGCCGCGCACAACGCATGGAAGAAGTTTGTTGAAAGCTGTTTTGCGAGTCAAGCGGGTGAGACGATTGTCTGGTGATTGACGAATCAAGAATATGGCTTTCAACGGTGCGGAGGCGGCACTGACCAATGCCGAATCGCCGTGACTCCAAGTTCCGTAGACGTCAAATGTGTCGCCCTGCAAACGCACGATATTACGATCATCGCACAGAATTTCGGCGTGACCTTCGAACAGTCGTGTTGTCGTTGTCTTTCCGGCGTCTGAATGGCCGACAAAAAGCAGACCTTTTTCGTCGAGGATAGCGCCGGCGGAATGGAGGATGAGAGCCTGGCGTTCGGCCAGCAGGCGAACAAGCAGGATTTGGTCGGTAACCGGGACAGTGATTGTATTTAACCGCCCTTTTTCCCAGAATTCGTCATTTGCGTGGTATATCCGGCCGCGGCTCTGGTCCGCATTGAAAACCGATACACTGTAGATTGTGTCCCCGAGGCTACAGAGGTAAATCCATGACGCGTCTTTGCGATAAACCGTCCAAGGCGCCACGTGGTAGATCTCGTTACCCAGATCATGCAACGCCACACCGTCAAGAGAGAAGTGGTGGTGTATTCTGACGGTATCTTCTCCCGGACCATCAACGGCAAATGTTTGTACGGCAGGGGTAAAGGTAGATTCGGTGATAGCTTTGTCGGAGTCTATTTGTATGGTGATTCCTGCTGCTTGATAATAACGGCGGTGGTGTGTCTGCCAATTGTTTTTATAACGTCTGTTTTCTTCTGCTATATTGCAAAGATAATTTATTTTTTCAGAGAAATCTCGATGCTCGATCCATGCATAGCTGGCGCACCAGCGGCAATCTTCCTTGAGTGCGCAGTGCCCGCAACCATTCTTGTAGACGTTCGATCCTATTACTTTCTCGGCCAGAGACGGAAGAAAAACGTCCCATCCTTCTTTGACTGATCCGTGTCTCAAGTTATAGCGGAGCGCCGGATCTTTGATGATTTCACAAAAAGACATCTGCCCATAGGGGTCAATGTGAATGCGATCTCCGGACTCTATACAGGCGGCAAACAATCCAGACTCGGTCTTATGAACCTGACACTCCCGATCGTCTCTCATGTCGCTGCTGCCATCTATGAACGGTGGGTCAAGTGCGATGACATCGGCTGGATCGAGGCGCTGGCGTCTGATTTCGTCGTTTCGGACCGGATCACCGCTTGCCGACAAGTGCAGCCAGGCGGCGCCGATTCGCCACTCAGGACTGATGGATCTTGCCAGTTCGATCATTTGTGGCCATTGGTGCCAGTTATCTCGCAGCGGGAAAAGCTGGACGGTAAACGGCACCCCGTATTCTTTCAGCAGCGCAAACGTTCGCATCAGGGACTCGAAGGCACCAGGGTTGCGGGTCACCCGGTCATAAACGTCTGCCGTGGCGCCGTAAAGAGAGATCCATTTCGCCCCTGGACGGCGCATTAATCGGGCGATCTGAGGTGTGACGAGGGTACCGTTTGTGCGCAACGTGTAAAACCGGGAATGACGGGTAATATAGTCGAAGATCTCGGTAAAATCCGGGCGAATCATTGCTTCTCCCCCGGAAATGTCCCACTCCCGGGTACCAAGGGCCCGTGCCTCATCGACAATCGTTCGGATTTCCCCGAAGGAAAGCTCATCGGCTTTCTCTACCGCGTTGACAGGCAACCAGAGCCAGCAATGGCGGCAGTTGTTGTTGCATCGATACGTCAGGTCAAGGCTGCCTTTGAGCGGCAAGCGAAGATTTTCCAGCACATCTCGTTTGGTTACATACATCGCCATAACATCAACAGGTGACTATAAAAGTTGGTTGAGATCAAACTGCGCCGAGAGGAAATAAGGTTTATCTCGTATACGGTCAGACGCTTTTTGATGAGATGAGTAGTATGGTGCAGGTAACGGCAGCAGTTTATGCTCCGCCGGAATACCCGTCGAACCGATAGCCAATCACGGCGCTGAGACACCTGTTTCGAGGGCGAGTGCGCAGCATGACATGCGGGAACCAGATTATCTGTTTCAAACAGAAATCGCAAGGATTCGAGAACTGCCTGTCGGCACCCAAGAGAATAAAATCTGTTTACACACGTAAAGCTTGCAATTGATAACGCAAGAGTATTTCCTGTCTTATGGGTAGATGTTTTTTGTTCAAAACAACGGCAGATGGAAATCGTGTATTCGTGTGATGGCCCATAAATTCTTAGATCACTGCCGCGGTATGCATGACGGGTGCTTTTGAGAACTCATGAGCCAACCAGTCAGCTCAAAAATCAGAAATGCGGTTCGTATTGATCGGGCCTTTCGCCTAGTCTGGCGTGCGAGCCCCTCCTGGACGCTGCTCAACGGTGCTCTGGTTCTTGTCCAGGGAGTGTTCCCGCTTCTCTCTTTGTACCTTCTCAAACTGATCGTCGACACCATAACCGAAACAGTCCAAAGCGGCGGGCTTGAAACCGGCATTTCCAAGCTGATCATGCTGATTGGTGCCGCCGCCGTGGTTGCTCTGGCACAGGCAGGCACCACCAAGTTAGCAGACTATTCTGCCGAGGCCCAAAGTACCATCGTTACGGACTTTGTCTATGACACCATGCATCGGAAATCGGTTGATCTGGACCTGGCCTATTACGAGGACCCAAACTACTTTGATACGCTGCACCGGGCGCAGCAGGAAGGACCCTATCGGCCGACCCGCATCGTCAACGGCCTGAATCGTTTGGGGCAAAGTGGTATGTCGCTGGTGGCCATGGTTGGCTTGCTGTTCACCTTCCACTGGTCGGCAGGCGTACTCTTGTTTGCGTCAGCGCTTCCCGGCGTGCTCGTGCAAATTGTCTTTTCAAAAAAGATGTATCACTGGCAGCAGCAGCGCACATCAATCGAACGAAAGGCCGATTATTACAGTTGGCTGATGACCGCCGACGCCTCTGCCAAGGAGCTGCGGTTATTTGATCTTGGTGGCTTTTTCTCTGAGACGTTCAACTGTCTGCGAGGCGTCATTCGCGGCGAAAAGCTGGCCTTGTCCCGTCAGCGCGCTATCGCCGATTTTGTCGCTCAGGCTTGTGCGATAATCATCCTGATGGCCTGCTTCCTGTTGATCGGCTTCCGCACCATTAAAGGGCTGATTACCATTGGCGACATGGTCATGTATTTTCAGGCCTTCCAGCGCGGACTGAGCAGTTTGAAAGAATTGCTCCACAGCATTGCCGGGTTGTACGAGGACAATTTGTTTGTCGCCCACTTCTTTTCCTTTTTAGACGTTCAAAACACCCTCGTCGAACCAACTGAACCGGAGGCGTTGCCGCCGGTAAGTCAGAGAGGCATAACCCTCACAGATCTTCATTTTCGCTACCCCGGTCAGGCAAAACCTGTTCTCAGCGGGCTGTCTCTGACCATCAAGCCCGGTGAAGTGGTCGCCTTGGTCGGCGCCAATGGTGCCGGTAAGAGCACCTTGGTCAAATTGCTCTGCCGCCTTTACGACCCGGAACAGGGGAACATCGCCATCGAAGGCACCGATTTGAGAAACCTGGCCTTGTCTGACGTTCGAAGACAGATCAGCGTGGTCTTTCAAGACTTCGTCAAATATCACCTCAGCGTTCGGGAAAATATCGGGCTTGGCGATATCAAACGCTTAGACGACGTAGCGGCGATTGCAACTGCCGCCAACCGGGCCGGCGCAGAAGAGCTGATACAAAACCTGCCGAATTGCTATGAGACAATTCTCGGCCGCTGGTTTATTGGTGGGGTTGAGTTGAGCCAGGGTGAGTGGCAGAAGATCGTTATTGCCCGCGCCTTTTTCCGGGATGCCAGACTGGTTATCCTCGATGAGCCGACCAGTTCGCTTGACGGCAACACCGAATATCACCTATACCTCAAGTTCAAAGAATTGATGGCAGGCCGCTCCGCCTTGCTTATCAGCCATCGCTTCTCGACGGTAAGCATGGCCGACCGTATCTGCGTACTCCACGATGGTCGGATCGTCGAGGACGGCACCCACAAAGAATTAATGACACGCAACGGCATCTATGCCGATATGTACACCAAGCAGTCGATATGGATGGAGGATCTTGAAAGGAAGGGTTGATAATAGTTGAAAAAACTACCGGTAAAGTATTTCTAATCAATGCCAAGATTGTTTTGTCCGGCGAACCTGAACACTGAGGCTCGTATGCTAAGACTCAACAGGACTATAAGAAGAGGGTAAAGGGACGTTTTGAACACTGTTGACCAGTCAACAAATCAGCCTCGCTATCCGGGGAGAAATGCATATTACGGAACGTTTTTAACCAGTCTTTTTATTCAGGGTTGTACTGTACTGCAAGGGATATTGCTCGCCCGCCTGTTTGGTCCTGCCGGGCGCGGTGAATTTGCCGCTGTAATCCTCTGGCCTAGCATTTTTGCCGGCATCGGCATTTTAGGTGTCAATATGGCAATTGCCCGCTTGGCTGGCCAAGGCTGGCCGGTTGATCGACTTTTCAAGACAGCGATACGAGCCTCGATGATTACCGGCACCCTGACTGCCCTGGTCTGTGGTTTGCTGCTGCCGATTTTGCTGCCCGCAGATAAAGAACACCTCATGCCTGCTGCCTATTTATTCCTCCTCTATATTCCACTGAATCATCTTGCCTTGAACTTGCTCGGTATCGATCACGGCAGCGGAAACTTCCGTTGGCTGAACGCTACAAGGGCTGCGCTATATCCAGTGTATTTTTCAGGACTTGTACTGTGCTGGTTTCTGGTTGCCGACAGAGTCTTTTGGGCAGTTTTTTCGTTGCTCGTGGCAAATGGTGCCGTCGTGCTTCTGCGCTTGATGGCAAGACATGGCAATCTTGCCTCAGGCGAAGCTGTAGTGCCAGCACGGATACTCTTGACAGAAAGTTATCCCTTTGTGGCAGCGAGTATAATCACCATTCTTTATATGCAAGTGGACAAGGTTTTGTTGGTTTGGTTGTTGCGGGCAGAAGAGATCGGTTGGTATGTCGCCGCGTTCGCTGCTGCCGGTGTTGTTAATGTGCTGAACAGAGCGTTAGGCATAGTGCAGTTTTCCATCGCTGCTCAAGAAAGGCCACGTTACGGTTTCGCCTTAATAGCAGTTGTGTTGCGACGCAGCACAATTTTCTCTTTGGCAGCGGCGGGAGGCCTTGCTTTGTTGTTGCCCTGGTTGCTACCGCTCGTTTACGGTTCTGAATTCCAACCGGCTGTCGTCTTATCATATATTCTGTTGCCAGGTATGATTCTGGCGGGGCTCAGTGAGATACTCACTCAGGCGCTTCGCGGACAGGGACAGCCAATTGCTGGTATATTGTCTAAAATTTTTGGTTTGATGGTCATGGGGCTGTCTGGATTTTTTATGGCCAAGCTTTGGGGAGCGAGAGGAATTGCGTGCGGCTATTTTATCGGAGAAGTCTTTGTTTTTTTAGGACTTATGTTTGTATCATTCCGATTTTATCAAGATGCTGTGATGTCGGACCTGCGTCTGAAAGCGGCTGATTTCATGTTTTTCCGGGGAAAGTTATCCAGTAAACAGTTCTGATTGCAAGTTAGGTCACGCGTCAAGCTTGTTCTATTTACATTTTGTCTTATGACCTGGAGTTTTTAATGAGTATGAGAACAAATATGTTCCTTGTCGCACAACTCGGGGCGCGCAGGCATTATGCCATACCTCAGATGCTCAATGAGGCTGGAATGTTGTCGGCCTTATACACCGATCTCTGTGCTGTAAAAAACTGGCCTCGGCTACTCTCCTGGTTACCCCGGTACCTGCAGCCTCAAGGTTTGCGTCGGCTTCTTGGCAGGATACCGCATGGCGTGCCTAAAGAGAAAATTCACACAATGACTCGTCTGGGATGGGATTATTACAAATCGAGGAGCCGAGGAGGAACTGAACAATCGATTGTAAATCATCTCCGTTTCAATAAAGAATTCTGTGAGGCTATCGTCAAGAAAGGGTTAGGACGCGCGACCGCAACCTATTCTTTCAGCAGCGCCGGGCTTGAATTGATGTCCGCGGCCCGGAAAGCAGGCTTGCGGGTTGTCATGGAACAAGTGATTGCTCCTCGTGCACTCGAATTGGAAATTTTAACTCAGGCGCAAATACACTACCCGGGGTGGTTAGATTGGCCGCTCTCTCCTGGGTATGTCGATGCTTTTATTGAGAGAGAAGAGGAGGAGTGGACCTGTGCGGATTTGATTCTTTGTGGGTCCGAATTTGTTCGTCAGGGTATCGCTGAGCGTGGGGGGCCGATAGAAAAATGCAAAGTAGTACCGTATGGTGTTGATTCCCGGTTCATAATCAAACGTGGGATTCGGCCATCTGGACCGTTGCGGGTACTAACGGTTGGAGAGGTGGGGCTGCGTAAAGGTAGCCCGGTGGTCTGGGAGGCCGCCAGATTACTTGGGAATCAGGCAATGTTTCGGATGGTTGGAGGGTGCGCCTTTCCTAAGGCCGTTTTGCAAAGCAAGCCTGCCAATGTTGAATTGACGGGAGTTGTGCCAAACAGTGAGATTCTGCCCTATTATCAGTGGGCGGATGCATTTTTGTTGCCGTCCCTATGTGAAGGGAGTGCTACCGTGACCTATGAGGCACTGATGGCAGGGCTGCCCGTTGTCTGCACACCGAATACCGGTACTCTTGTCGAACATAACATTTGTGGACAAATCGTGCCGCCATTTTCACCGGTGGCGGTGGCGGAAGCATTGCAAAAATGGATTGATGATCCGGATTTTTTGGCGAATTGTTCAAAAGGTGCACTGAGGAAACAATCACAATTGAATTTAGATGCTTACAAAGAATGCTTTCTTAATCAGCTGAACACACTGTCGTCACCGGTTTAGTTATGTATAAAAAAACTGGTATAAGAGATAATTACTATGCCAATATATTTGGTTTGCAATTAGGTGTAATATTAATAGGATCTTTAATTGTTAAAATTATATTTAAAGAACAGACAAATATTTATAATATATTTCAATTTATTTCTGTTGTCTGGCCTTTTCTATTCTTTAAGTCAATAGATAAATGGTTTCGGTTATTTATAAAATCAAAATATCTATTTGCATTAGCAATATTTTATTCAATTTCTGTTATATCTTCGATTGAGTCATATAACCCTTTTTTGTCTTTAATGCATGTACATTTGTTGTTACTAATTTTGTTTCAAATGTACATATACTCATCGTCTATTGATTTTTATAATTTAAGATATATTCATATATATCTTGCATTCGGTTTGTTTTTTTGTGTGTTACTTGCCATAAATGAAGAACAAACAATTAGCGGAAGATTGGGTGGTTTGTTAAATCCAAACTCGATTGGAATGCTAATGTCTTCCTTAATGCTTTGTTGTTTCATCATCAAACGCAACGTAATTAAATTTGTTTTACTTGCAATTTTTTTATATTTTTTGATAGAAACTGGTTCTAGATCGTCGGTACTTTCTTTCATTGCCGGGGTAATGATAATCAATTTTTCAAGATTGAAAATTACTATAAATTTTCTAAAAGTATCACTTATTTCTTTTTGTATAGTATTATTAATTATTATATCTCTGTTGTATGGGGAATATTTATGGAAATATTTGCTTGATTTTTTTGCTGTTGATAGCAAGTATCGAGGTCTTGATAGCGGAGCAACTGGGCGCGTTTTTGCATGGCAAGAAGCTTGGAGATTATTTTTGAATAATCCATTTTTTGGGGTAGGATTTAGAGCACACGAATACCATATGACGACACAAAGTTCTGCCCACAATGGTTATCTATCGCTTCTTGCAGAAATAGGAATATTTGGCTCTTTCGTCATTTTTGCAATGATATCGATAAGTATTTACAAACTTAGTAAGTATCGAGGATCAATGATCAAGATGTTCATGTTAGGTTGTATAATTGCTTATCTTGTAATCGCCATTTTTGAGCGATATATGCTTAATATCGGGAATTCATTTTCACTTATCTTTATATTTTTTGTATATTCTCAGTTGGTCAACGGTGATGAAATAGGTATAAGGATACAAGCCAAGTGAAGATGGGCATTCTAGGTAATTATTAATGAGAATTGCCATATTTATCCACAGAATTGGGTCTTATCATTTAGCGCGGCTAAATGCTTTGTCAAAAATATGTGACTTGTATGTAGTTGAATATTCCGCCGTTGATAACACATATCAGTGGGACATTATCGAAGAAAAGAATAACCTCAACTTGATAACATTATTTACAGATAGTGATATCCATAATAAATCAAAATATGTGATTGAAAAAGCGTTAAAAAATGCGCTGTTGCAAATAGCTCCTGACGTGGTTGCTCTTCCTGGATGGTACGGTTTTCATGTATTAGTTTCTCTGAGTCTCAGTTCACTTTATGGAATCCCGGCTGTTGTCATGTCGGATTCAACGAATCATGATCATCCCAGAGTATGGTGGAAAGAGTGGATAAAAAAAAATATTCTTCACTTCTACTCATCCGCTCTGGTTGGCGGCACTCCGCATAAACTATATATGCTGAAACTTGGGATGACTGAGAAAAGTATATTTACTGGTTATGATACGGTAGACAACGAGTACTTTACTGTTGGTGCGCACTCTGCCCGGAGTCGTGTTTCGACACTAAGAAAAGAGTATCGGTTGCCTGTTAATTATTTTCTTTCATCGAATCGTTTTATTCCTCAAAAAAATTTGTTTTTTCTTATCGAAGCATATGGCAGGTATCGGCATCTAGCTGGCAATGGCGCATGGAAATTGGTTATTCTGGGTGATGGGGAGCTACGTAAAAAGTTAGAAAATCTTGTTAACACCCTAAACCTCAGTGCAGATGTCTTGTTTCCCGGCTTTATACAGTATAAAAATTTGCCCAATTATTACGGTTTAGCGAAAGCATATGTTCAAGCAAGCACTAAAGAAACATGGGGCCTGGTGATCAATGAGGCAATGGCATCCGGTTTGCCTGTGTTAGTTTCCGATCGATGCGGTTGCGCCACAGATTTGGTTCACGATGGAATCAATGGCTACAAATTTGATCCAAGTGATCGAGACGCTTTGGTAAGTCATTTATTCGCAATGAGCACAGGAAAATATGACACTAAGACTTTGGGTAAAGCCAGCGAGGAGATCATTAAAAACTGGTCAACGGAATTATTTGCTGATAGCCTGTTGAAGGCCGCCGCGGTTGCCATCAACGCACCTAAAAAGAGGGTACACATCCTCCCTCGCTGCGTTCTTTCGCTCCTTTTGCGCGTATGAAAATTGGCTATTTTACTGCATCGATGTCAAGAACGGCCGGTGGACTCTTTTGGTCAGTTCGATCGCTCGCAAAAAGCGTCAGAAACCTCGGAGGTGATGTACAGGTTTTTGCTGGTCAAGACAAGTATTCTAACTCAGATAAGGCTTCTTGGGGCACCGTCCCGTTGTACGTGCTACCAACCTTCGGGCCCGTGGCTTTTGGCTACCAACCTGGTTTTCGCAAGCAAGTAGCTTTAGCAGGGCTCGATTTGGTACATGTTCATGGGTTGTGGATGTACCCTTCCTTAGCCGCGCGCAGTGTTAGCAAACGTGGCGTCCCGTACGTGATCTCACCCCGAGGCATGCTAGATGCTTGGGCACTAAAAAATTCAGTCTGGAAAAAACGAGTTGCGGCGATAGCATATGAAAATAAGCATTTACGCGGAGCCGCCTGTATACATGCCTTGTGCCAAGAGGAGTACCGTGCTGTTCGTTTGTATGGCTTGAAAAATCCTGTTGCGATCATTCCCAACGGTGTAGATCTGCCGAAGCTTGATACCGTGGCAACAGTCCCGGAGTGGGCATTGTCCTTGCCTGCCGGATGTAAAGTTTTGCTGTTTCTCGGTCGTATACACCCGAAGAAAGGATTATCCAACCTGATTTTTGCATGGAAAATGATCAGAGAACGATCATTAACAAGTTTTAGAGACTGGCATCTTGTTGTCGCAGGATGGGATCAACAGGGACATGAGCAGCAATTGAAGAACTTGGCAGCGGAATTGGATGTCGCGGATAATATCCATTTCGTCGGACCGCAATTCGATGCAGACAAGCATGCAAGTCTCACTCGTGCCGATGCATTTATCCTGCCGTCTTTAAGCGAAGGCCTGCCGATGGCAGTTCTCGAGGCGTGGTCACATGGTCTTCCGGTTTTGATGACTCCGGAGTGCAATCTTCCGGAAGGGTTTGCGGCTAACGCTGCTGTTTTCATGACACATGAATCTGCTAGCATTGGAGAGGCATTGGTAAAACTTTTTGCCATGAGTGCCGATCAGCGAAGATCGATGGGCCTGCGAGGAAGGCAATTAGTCTCTGAGAGATTTTTCTGGCCGACTATTGCGACCAAAATGAAGGAAGTTTACACGTGGGTTCTTGAAGGAAGCATAGAACCTGAGTGTGTGATTATGGATTAGGGAAATGGATCAAACAGCTTAAAAGCTCCTTGCTTGGTGTTTTTGCGAATTAGGTTATGATGATTAAGAGGAAAGGTTTCTTTTTAGTGTTGATCTTGGTTTCTTTTGTTCTTGTGGGTTGCGAAGTTTTTGCTCGATACTATCTCGGCCTAGGAAATCCTCCTCTTTCCGTTGAACATCCGAGGATAGAATATATGTTCAAACCAGATCAAGATGTTTATAGATTTGGTAATCGAATACTAATTAATCACTACGGAATGAGAACTAATCCATTTACTGAGATATCAGCCAACGAATTTAGGATTATGGTTTTTGGAGATTCTGTTTTAAATGGTGGGAACCTGACAGATCACGACTCGTTGGCAACGACTATTTTGCAAAAAAAGCTTACGAAGGAGACGGGAAAACAAGTTGTTGTTGGCAACGTGTCAGCTGGCAGTTGGGGACCCGGCAATTGGCTTTCTTATGCGAAGGAATACGGTTTTTTTGATGCTGATGTTGTAATATTGCTTATTTCCAGTCATGACTTTGCTGACAATCCAACTTTTCAACCGCTCGATAAGAGTACACACCCGACTTCCAGACCGACTTTGGCCGTAATTGAAGGGATTACGAGATATTTACCTCGATATTTCCAACAATTCAAGCAGTCTGATAATTCAAATGATATTGGTCCGTTGTTAGGGAATGATTTTCAAAATAGAAGTGATATTGGACTGGAAAATTTAAAAGAATTTTTGTTGTTAGCTCAAGACAAGTCACAGTTTGTTCTTGTGTTTCAGTATTGGGAGAAGGAAGAAGTAGAAAGAGGTGAAGCCAAGCACGGTAACAAACGAATTAAAGAAGTTTGTGAATCGCTGGAATTATATTCTGTACAACTCAAGCCTTATTTTCAACATTCATTGGAAAATGGTACTAATCCATATCGAGATGATATCCATCCAAACCTTGTAGGGCAAAAGTTGCTAGCATCGGCATTTTTGGAGAATTTGCCTGACGATATTTTTCGTCTGCCGCGAAAGTAATTTATTCTTTTTTCGTAGATTCTTTGGTGTCTTGTAGTTAATATATGTATATCCCAATCCATTTAGATCCTATAGATTGCCAGAAAAGAATAAGATCTCAAGTCGATTGTGGTCATTTTTTAGCTAATGGGGACCTTGAAAAATTCGGAATTTCGTTCAAGATCGAGGCGCGCAAGAAAATTTTTCCGCAGGCATATACATGATATTCCGAGGATAGAATTTGATTGCGCAACGATGAGATTGGGCGAAATGACAATTTTTCAAGGTTCCCTA
>NZ_FQXS01000005.1 GCF_900130015.1 Desulfofustis glycolicus DSM 9705
ACAACTTCAAATAAGGGCTCTGTATCGCATTACTGCTCTGCAGATCCCTCTGCGTCAAAAGACGCGTCGGGCCCGTTTGCACGTATGTTGTTATTCAGTTGTCAAGGATCGCTACAAACGCCGCAAGCGGCGCGCACCAATGAGTGGTGCAGAAGAGCATAAATCTATCAATTCGCCGACGCTCTGTCAAGCCCTAATCAGCCTCGCTCGTCGCTTTCGGCACCGCCCCGAAACCCCCGGCACGGCCTGGCGGCCGGCCCGTGCTTCAGGACCGCGGCACACTACTTGATTCACCCGGGGGTGTCAATAGGTTTCCGCTTTAAAAATGAGTTGTTGATCAGGATTGTATTGGAAAAATTACAGATCCTCTGTCCATCTCGTCAGTACTGCGATGATTTTTTTAGCCTGCTCGGGACTGGAGATATTAAATTTTGATTTGGGAATATAGCTGCCCTGGCGTTTTTGGTAACGTCTGATGGTATACATGTCGTTCCCGTAATCTCCCGTTGTCTTGTTACGGTTGCGGTAACGAAACAAGATGGTGGTCCAGGCGCCTTTCGAAAGGATCTCCTTATCAATTTCCTCGACTAGGACGACCCCGTCTTCTTCGTACTGGACCGTTAGCGCTTCTGCGTCTTCACTCATTTTTGCTCGTTGTGCTGAGGTTCGTGCTCTTAAAAAAGCACACTTTTCGTTCCTGGGCTTGGCAGCTCCGGCGGACGGCGTCTGGGTCGGCCGGTTGATAGGGCGGAACCGGAGTTGGCCGTTGCTGCTCGTCGAGAGCGACAAAGGACAGATAAGCGGAAGCGATATGCCTGACGATTCCCGTCCGCAGATCTTCCGCCTCGACGCGAACGCCGATTTCCATCGACGTTCTGCCGACACCATTTATTGATGCCTTGAGCGTCAACAGGTTGCCGATATAGACCGGACGGTGGAAATCGAGTCGGTCTATGGCCGCCGTGACCACGGTTGTCCGAGCGTGCTTCATGGCAACGACGCTGGCGGCATCGTCAATCAGTTTCATGATGTCACCACCGTGGATGTTGCCATCCGGATTGGCGTGCGTTGGCAACATCACGTGCGACATAACAACCTGGCAATGATAGGTCTTGCTCATGGGGTCGACCGTCGGCAAAATGGTTGCCTGCTCGAAAAAATCATGAGCATGCAACCATATTCACTCAAAAAGGTAAAGGATAAAGCCGTCAGTCGACCAGCTCGGCCTCGACTACCGGTGGCTCTTCTTTCGTTTTCGTAAAAGTGATGCCGTTGTCGTCGGCATCCACTAGGATGACGTCATCTTCGCCGAAACGCCCCTCAAGGATTTCCATGGCAAGGGGGTCTTCGATCTGCTTTTGAATGGCCCGTTTCAGCGGGCGGGCGCCGAAGAGCGGATTGTAGCCGGTGGACACGAGAAACTGCTTGGCGTTCTTGCTGAACCTGATGGTCACCTTGCGATCGGTGAGTCGTTTGGCCAGTCGTCGCAGCTGGATATCGACGATGCCGACCATGTCTTCTCTGGTCAACGACTTGAAGACGATGGTTTCGTCGATCCGATTGAGAAACTCCGGCTTGAAATGATGATGCAAGATTTCCTCAATCTGATTCCTGATCTGTTGTTCGTCGACATGCTCTTCGGTCATGCGCATGATCAGGTCGCTGCCCAGGTTCGAGGTCATGATCAAAATGGTGTTCTTGAAATCGACGGTGCGCCCCTTGCCGTCAGTCATCCGGCCGTCATCGAGAACCTGCAGCAGGACATTGAAGACATCAGCGTGGGCTTTTTCGATCTCGTCGAGCAGAATCACCGAATAAGGGCGCCGTCTTACCGCCTCGGTCAGGTAGCCGCCTTCGTCATAGCCGACATAACCGGGAGGTGCGCCAATCAGTCGGGCGACCGAGTGTTTTTCCATAAATTCCGACATGTCGATGCGGATCATCGCCTGCTCGCTGTCAAATAGAAAATCGGCCAGAGAGCGAGCCAGTTCGGTTTTGCCGACACCGGTCGGCCCGAGGAAAATGAAAGAGCCGAGTGGGCGGTCCGGATCCTGCAAACCGGCGCGGGCCCGACGGACGGCATTGGCCACGGCGACAATAGCCTCTTGTTGGCCGATGACCCGGCGCCGCAATGCTTGTTCGGCTTGCAGCAGTTTCTCCTTTTCACCTTCAAGCAGCTTGTCCACCGGAATAGACGTCCATTTGGCGACCACGGCGGCGATATCTTCGGCGCTGACCTCTTCTTTGAGCATCTGATGACCGGCCTGGATTTCCTGCAGGTGCTGATTCTCCCGCTGCATCTGCTGTTCCAGCGCGACAATGGTGCCGTAACGGAGCTCGGCGACTTTGCTGAGATCCCCCTGGCGTTCGGCCTGTTGTGATTCGAGATGGGCCCGTTCAATATCCTCCTTGATCTTTCTGATCCGACCGATGGTCTCTCGCTCCAGGGACCATTGTGCCTTCATACCGTTGAGTCGATCGTTGAGATCGGCGATCTTGCGTTGCAGGTCTTCGAGGCGATCTTTCGAGGCCTTGTCCTTTTCTTTTTTCAGGGCCTCTTGTTCGATCTCCAGTTTTATTCGCTGGCGATCGAGTTCGTCTATCTCGGTGGGCATCGAATCGATTTCGATGCGTAGCCGGGAAGCAGCCTCGTCGATCAGATCGATCGCCTTGTCGGGCAGAAACCGATCGGTGATATAGCGGTTGGAAAGAATCACGGCCGCGACGGTAGCCGCATCCTGAATCCGGACACCGTGGTGTATTTCATATTTTTCCTTGATACCGCGCAGGATGGCGATCGAGTCTTCCTCGCTCGGCTCCTGGACCACAACCGGCTGGAAGCGTCGTTCCAGTGCGCTGTCTTTTTCGATATACTTGCGATACTCGTCAAGGGTGGTTGCTCCGACGCAATGGAGTTCTCCACGGGCCAGGGCGGGCTTGAGCATGTTCGAGGCATCCATCGACCCCTCTGCCGCGCCGGCGCCGACGAGGGTATGGATTTCATCGATAAACAGGATGATTTCACCGCTGCGTTTTTCCACCTCTTTCAAAACAGCCTTCAGCCGGTCTTCGAACTCGCCGCGGTATTTGGCGCCGGCGACCAGGGAGCCGAGGTCGAGGCCGATAACCTGTTTGCCCTGCAAGGTGGCGGGAATGTCACCGTTGACGATGCGCTGTGCCAGTCCTTCGACGATGGCGGTCTTACCGACGCCCGGCTCACCGATCAGCACCGGGTTGTTCTTGGTGCGGCGCGACAGCACCTGGATAATACGACGAATCTCCTCGTCCCGGCCGATGACCGGGTCAAGCTTGCCCCGCTTGGCGATGTCGGTCAGGTTTTTGCCATATTTTTCCAGCGCCTGGTATTTCTCTTCCGGATACGGGTCGGTGACCCGCTGGTTGCCGCGAATGGTGGTCAGGGCCTGCAGGAAGTTCTTTTCTTGCACGCCCATATCCCTGAGGATTCTGGCCAGGTTCTGCTTGCCGTCTTTGATTAGTGCCAGGAAGATATGCTCCTGGGAGACATACTCGTCCTGCATCTGGTTGGCCACAGCGAAGGCTCCATCAAGGACCTTGCGCACATCGCCGGACAGATAGATCTGTCCGGCACCTGAACCGGACACCGTCGGGAGCGCGTCGATCTGAGAATTGACCTCTGCGAGGACCTGTGCCGGAGCTATCCCCATTTTCTGCAAAGCAGGGACAACGACTCCGTCGGGTTGTTCCAGGATCGCCTTGGTCAGGTGGGCCGGAGTTATCTCTTGATTGCCACGTTCAGAGGCGAGCTGTTGTGCCGCCTGGATCGCTTCCTGCGATTTAAGGGTGAATTTATCGAATTGCATGGTCGTATGTTCTCCTCGGTAAGGGTGAGCTGATTTTCGTGCCGAATCGGCGAAACAAAGCGTATTTCAGGAGAGAACATAAGACCGTTCGGAGATGGTGTCAAACGGACATGTCAAAAAATTGACACGGCCGCCGGCGCTGTCTTTTTCTTGATAGGGACGTCTTGAGGAAGGGCCAACTATTTATCGATATGCGGCGTGATACCGGCGGCGTTCAGGAGATGCAAAACAGGCCCGTCCATCTTGATGGACGGGCCTGTTTTGTTGCTAAGTAGTCTAGCCGCAGCTGCCGGAACTGCAGGATCCTGAAGAGCAACCACCACCGCCAATTGGGTTGGCAGAGGAAATACCGAATCCAGATCGTGGTCCGGCCTCGACATATTCGACATTGATGGTCCCACAGGTCTCAAGCAGATTGTCTTCGACCAGGAAGGTCAAATCGTCTTGATTGTAGACTTTATCGTTTTCTTTCGGCTCATCCAGAGCCAAGCCCAATGAGGGGCCTGCTCAGCCACCCTGCATCAGGGCGACGCGCAGGGCCGAATCGATGTTGTTCTGGCTCAGGTACTCCTTTAGTTTGGAGACTGCCAGGTCCGTGACGGTGAGAGACATGTAATCCTCCTTCTTTTGGTTCTTTGCGGCTGTGTTGAATGTCTGATGCTCACGTGAGCATGAATCAACGCTGTTGGTACCGTCACCATAAGCCTGCTGAGAAAATATGTCAATTGATCAATTTAAATGGAGCATTAAATAGATAGAAGACGGCCAATTCCACGGAAGGCGCGATGGACGAAATTATGCTATCCGGTCTTTTTTTGTTGCGGCTGAAAAATGCATGATGCTAGAATCAAATTATTGTTTTTCGTATACATTCTTTCTCATGCCGGGAATGCTTTTTGCCGTCTTCGGCAAACCAGAGGTGATTGGTTGAAATCGTTGAACAAGGTGAGGGCGCTTCATGAAGAAAGTGGTCATATCAACCGGCGGCGGTGACGCGCCCGGTCTCAATGCAGTTATCTATGCGGTCGTCCACGCCTGTTATCGTCGCGGCTGGGAAGTCTACGGGAGTCGGAGCGGTTACGGAGGGTTTCTCGACATCGACGAGATGGTACGCTTGACCCTTCGAGATGTTGAGGGGATTTACGCCATCGGCGGTACCATCCTCGGGTCGACCAACAAAGGAAACCCGTTTGCCAAGCCGGTGGAAAATCTGGCCGGAGAGGTCCAGGTTGTCGATATATCGGAAAAAATAATGCGTAATTACCGGCGATTGGGGTTTGATTGCCATATTGTTATCGGGGGTGACGGCAGTTTAGAGATTGCCCATCGATTCTCCCAGCTTGGCATGAACGTGATTGGCGTGCCCAAGACGATCGACAACGATCTGATGATCACCGATAGGACGTTTGGCTTCGATACGGCAGTTTCCACGGCAACTAACGCACTAGATAAACTCCATTCCACCGCTAAATCCCATGACCGCGTCATGGTGGTCGAAGTGATGGGTCGGGACTCGGGGTGGATTGCGCTCTATTCCGGAATTTCCGGTGGGGCCGACGTGATCCTGATTCCTGAAATTCCATTTGATTTGGATATCGTCTGTCAGAAAATAGCCGATAACGAATTACGTGATAAACAGTATGCGATCGTTGTTGTTGCCGAAGGAGCCGCCGCCAAAGGCGGGCAAGTGATCAGCAAGGGCAGGGGTGAAATGGGACGGGAGGAGGTCGTGCTAGGCGGTGTCGGTGAATGGGTTGCCACGGAAATCCGGGAGCGTATTGAAAAAGATACCCGTTCCCTGGTACTTGGCCATCTGCAGCGCGGCGGTTCTCCGACCACCTTCGATCGGCTGCTGTCCCTGCGTTTCGGTACCGCGGCGGTTCGTCTGGTTGAGGAGGGGACCTATGGACACATGGTAGCGTTATCCTCGTCTCGGATGATCTCGGTGCCGCTGTCGGATGCCATCAAAGGGCGGAAAAAGGTCGATCTGGCCAGTGACAAGATCCTGACTGCCCGTGATATCGGCATTTGCTTCGGCGATTGACGGATCGGGGAAGTACCATGACGACGCGCCGCCGCCTGCAGGATATCTATGACCGTCTTTTTGAGCATTTCGGGCCACAACGCTGGTGGCCCGCTGAATCTGCCTTCGAGGTGATGGTCGGTGCGGTCCTGACGCAAAATACCAATTGGCGAAATGTCACGGTTGCCATTGATCGCTTACGAGAAGGAGACTTTTTGCGCTTTGAGCGGCTGGCCGCACTTGCCGAGGCGGAACTTGCTGAAATGATTCGGCCATCGGGCTATTTTAACGTAAAAGCACGTCGCCTGCTCAACCTGTTGCGAATGATTGGCGAGCTTTATGACGGTGAGCCTGAGCGAATGCTGACGGATGAAATCGAAACGGCCCGGGCGCGGCTTCTCGCGGTAACCGGCATCGGCGAAGAGACTGCAGACTCGATCCTTCTCTATGCCGGCAATCAGCCGGTCTTTGTCGTTGATGCCTATACCTATCGTATTTGTTCCCGTCATCAGTTGATAGATGAAGAGTGTGACTATCGGCGCCTGCAAGAGGTGTTTATGGACAACCTGCCCCGTGATGCGGCGCTTTTCAACGAATACCACGCCCTGCTGGTCATGGCAGGAAAACACTATTGCAAGAAAAAAACACCGCTTTGTGAGCGGTGTCCGCTGTGGGAGGTCTGACAGGTTGTTGGGGTGGGTCAAGCCCGATGGTCACCAACAACCTGTACAGAGAGAGGAGGAGGAGAGGGAGGGCATGTATCTCGGCAGCAGCTTCATGCTTTTATCCGCAGCAGGCTGCCGAGCATTTCGTCTGTTGTCTCAATCGCTTTCAGAGATGCCTTGAACATGGTCGCATTGAGGTTCACGTCCGGTATCTCTGTTGCCAGCTCAACATTGGATAACTCGATCAATTCACTTCCGTTGTTCGTCTCTTCGTACTGAACGTGACCTGGGGTGGTTACCTTCTCCGTCACGCTGCGTACGCCGCCTGCTGTCGTACTGGCCTGCAGCACCCGGGTCCTTTGAAAACCCTCGCTGCTCAGGTTGGCAATATTGTCGGCGTTGGCTCGAAGCTTCGTGGTGGCGGCGTATAGACCGGACAGAGCTGATTGCAGTGGTGGAATCATGGTTACCAGCATATTCGGGTTTCGACATGCGCACGGTGCGACGTCGTTGGCAAAACGGTACCAGCTTCTCAAGTTTTTTTGCAAATAGTGTACCGTTCTCGGCTAGTTTCTGGGGATTACTGGTTTATCCAATAGGATACGAGCCGATGGTCGTTTCCCGAAACGAGCCAGCGATAGCTATTGGCGTTATTGAATGACGATATTGTAATAGGCCATGCGATTTCGTTTGTCATTCTCCGCTTTTCCGCTGAACCGGCCATGTTCTGCTGGTCAGAGAAAATACCAGCTCTTCAGCCTCTTCGGGGCTCCAGCCGAGCTGCAGCAGTTCGTTGTAGTAGGTGGAAGTAATTTCCCGGGCCCTGAGCGGCTGTCGTGTTGTTAGGAATAATTGATAGCGCAGGAGCATGAGTTCTTCATCGACGGGAAGTAGGTTTTTGGTCATCTCCAGTAGATCTATCGCTTCTTCAGCACGATTGTGGGTGATTAGATTGTGACTCCAGCTCAGGCAGATCGATCGCAACGTGGAGATCAGCTCGTCGCCAAAGATAATCGTTTGTTCGCTGGCAAAAAAATCGATCGGGCGGAAGGATGTCCACTGTGCGAGAGCTTTGGTGAAAAGATTGCCGGCCTGCCACCAATATCCTCGTTTAGCTCGCTTCAATCCGCGTCTGGCAAGCTGGAGGAATTGGCTCGCGTCGATGGCAATCCGGGTGAGGTGGACATAGCCTTTTTCGACGCCGATATAATTTTTTACCGGAATGGACAATTTCTGCGACAAGGTCTTGCGCAGACGGGTCATCAGGGTATCAAAGGATTTTCGCGCCTTGTCCGGAGGGCTATCCGGCCAGAACGTCAGTTGTATCTGTTCCTGGCTGATGCGCTGTCCCGGGCTGGCGATGATCAGCCCGAAAAGCTCCCGCTGGTGGTTGGTCAGATCCTGAGGCCCGACCTGTATTCGCCCGTTACAGGTAAGAGAAAATGATCCGAGTATATGGATAGAGAGGATCGGAATCAGGTCGCCGGCGTCGTCGATGGCCGATGTGAGTCGTCTTCGGGCCAACCGTCTGGCCGTCACCGGTTCAACGCCCATCTGCAGTGCAGCACGAAGCAGTCTGGCCATGGTTGTCGGCTCCCATCCCCAGAAACAGCTGTACCCGCGACGATTCATCGTGGCCAGCCAGGAAGCGAGATAGGTTGCACAATCCGTGTGGTTGCCGGTAGCAAGGGCGATCAGCGCCTGGTAGGCACGGCAGCAGATGGTGACGCCGACTGCCGGCATGGAGTTGCCGAGATGTTCGGCCATGCTGAGAGCTTGGGTGGCCTCGTCGTAGCGCTGAAGCAGTGCCAGGGTTGCTCCAGCGATCGCCAGTTGATAGGCGGTATGGAAGACGCCGCCGGCTATCTGCCGCTGTTGTTGCGCCTCTTTTAGGTCATCGAGAGCCGCTGTCTCATCGCCAAGTAGCGCCTGGATAAAAGCTCGCCACTGGAGGAATTGGCTGGCCATATGGGAATTGGCGACTGTTTGACCGTCCTGCAGGCCGTTATCGAGCAACTCGTGAGCGTCCGTGATCCGACCATTGGCGATCATAATGATGGCCGACCACAGGGTGAGATACGGTGCCATAACGGTCTGGTGGACGATGACCCGATCGAAGTCGGTTTCGACCATGTCCCGCGTCCGCAGAAAGGCGGACAGATCACCGTGCTGCGAGAGCTCGAAGAGGTGCAGGAAGATCAGGGAAAGACGATTGTTTGTGCCGACAGCTGGGTCACTACTGAGGGAAAAGGATTTCTCTATTTCCAGGTGGGCCGCGCGGCGGTCGCCACATAACAATTCTATATATCCGCTGACAAATCGCAATGCGGCGATAAACGTGCGGCTGCCGAGTGTCGTTGCCAGATCAAGGCCGTGTCGGGTGTAGTGGCGGGCGGTCGTGATGTCGCCGGAAAACAGGCTCAGGCCGGCGGCCAGGCTGCGAGCCGCGAGCAGAGCGGTCTCTCCGGGCAGTCGAGCATTGTTTCTGGCGAAAAGATCAATGGTCCTGCTCAGCAACGCGGCTCCGTCCCGGTGCGATCCGGAGATGGCGAAATGATACTGGATGATCTGCGTGAGCGCCATTAACTCGCCTTCTTCATTGCCAGATTCGGCAAAACGTTCCCGGCACGAGGTGAAAAGCGGAAGTGTTTGCAATGGGGAAACGTCAAGGGCAAGTAATCCGCAATAGAAGCCCAACCAGGGATGGGTGGAAAGTTTTTCTCTGGGAGTGGTATGCAGAATCGACAAAATGGTTCTGGCCCGGCCGGTTGCTATCAGGTGTTGGCCGTGACGATATACCAGCTGTTCCATAGCCGTATAGTCGCCGCTGATCGACATGGTCTTCAGCGCCTTGTCAAAGAGCCCTTGTTCCAGGTATACGGCGGCTGCGTGTTGGTAGATGCGCGAGACGGCGGCCGCTCCCAGTGACTTCTTGCCGCTCATCTGGAGAAACTCCTGGAAGAGGTGATGCAAGCGGAAGAGGCGGTTTTCGTCGTCGAGCCGATAAATGAAAAGGTTTCGATCGGCCAGTTCGCCAAGGAGATGGGCAAGGTTGTCGGTGGCGGTGAGGTCCTCGGCGAGATGAGTATCAATACCATCGAGAAAGGAGAGGATCTGCAGTGTTTCGCGCACCGGTTCGGGAATGTGGTAAAAGATTTCTTCTTCGAAATAGGCCAGAAGAACGTTGTTTGTCCCGTTTTTGAATAGGTGTGCCTTGTCGTGTTGACGATGTTTCTGCCGGCCGGTTCCGTTTTTATGGGCGAAAGGATGTGAAGCAAGAATAATTCCCATGATCCAGCCGTTGGTAATGGAAAAAATCTCGACAGCCTCGGTCCTGGAGATGGTCGTATCCAGCAGTCGATCATAGAGGGCTTCAATTTCAGCCGGCGACAACGCCAGATCATCGCTGTCCAGATAGATCAGATGGGGACTGTTGCGCAGCGACCTTGCTCCCAAGTGGAGCGGGTGTCTGCTGGTCAGAACGAAGTGGAGCCGCGGCGGTGAAGTATCGATCAGATAATCCAGTACCTGCCGGCCCTGTTGTGTCTCGTCGAGTAGGTGGAGGTCATCGAATACGATAAAGGTGTCTTCCTCGAGCAAGGCATCAATGTCGTTGAGCAGGATGTTGACGCCCTGTTGCAGCATATCTGTGCTGATCTGCCGGTTTTCCAGAACGGTGTTGAGCCGGGTGGACGACAAACCGGGAAAGGTCCGCGAGAGGGTGTGCCGAAGAGCGAGCAGGAGCAATAGCGGATCATTGTCTTCAGGGCCGATCTGGTACCAGGTGAAAGGAAACGGGCTTCGCTCGAGGAACTGTTGGACGAGCGTCGTTTTGCCTTGGCCCGCCTGGGCCTCGATAACGATGAAGAGTCGCGAGGGAAGCTCGTCGGCAAGGTGCCTGGTAATGAGCGTGTGTCGCTCAATCGAATGGACTTGATTGATTCGGGGAGGATAAAATTTATTTGACGGGATCGATCGGAAGAGAAGGTCGGGGGAAGTGATCATGGATTCTCGGGTTTCTTCTGCAGATTGTCAGATCGATTGACCTGGTGCCAAAGAAACTTTCGGCAAATCCCCCTGATGATATTTGCCTCTTTGGCTGTTAACCTGATTCTGCCCAGTAGCCGCCGAATGGACTGCATCCAGTAAATATTGCCTTTTTCATCAAGAAAATCAATAGCTAATAATGCATCTTCTATATGCTGGTACATGCCTTCCAATTGTCTGACCGTAGCGGTGGCCGGAGAGGCCGCCGGCTCTCTGGTTTGCTCAACGAGTGTATTGTAGATCTCGTAGCAGTGAATGGCGACCGCCTGGGCCAAATTCAACGAGGCGAAATCAGCTGTCGGGATGCAGGAGATGTAGTGACAGTATTTCAGGTCGTCGTTGGTCAAGCCCCGGTCTTCTGGGCCGAAGAGCAGTGCGGTGCGGTTGTCGGACAACAACGGCAGGATTTCCGCGACAATGTCGCGGGGCGAGCGCTCGATCGTGCGTTTCCGGCCGAGACGCGCGGTGGTGCCGACGACCAGATGAAAAGGAGCAAGTGCGTCTTCGAGACGAGGGTGCATCTCCATGGTGTCGATTAGATGGACTGCCTTGTGCGTCGCCATCTTGGCCATATCCTCGTACCGGGGCACAACGTCGCCGACGACGATCAGGCGGGAGATCCCCATATTGAAACACGAGCGGGCGGTGGCGCCGATATTTTCAGGAAATTTCGGGTTCTTCAGGACTACGGTGATCTGGTCGAGCGGTGTCTGGGAATGATACATGGGCAAGGTGATCCGGTAAGAGAAAGGGGTTACCGGAATGCTCCGGCAACCCCTGGAATGGTGTTACGAGTGAAACTGTCGTGTCGCGATCCGACGCTTAGTCTTTCTTGCTTGAATCCTCCAGCGAAATTCGGCTGATTTTTTCATACTCCTCCGCCTGTTTATCCGGTGTTGTCGGCATGAGGCGTTTGAGGAGCGGAACAACGCCTTTCTCAGATTTTTCGAACAGGCTTTCAGCTTCTTTCAAGGTGATCTGCCAAGCCGGAGCGAAACCGGGAGCCTTTTCGAACATGATGTCAAGGGCAGTCTGGTAGATGAAGTATTGTCGGATCTCTTTCCTGCCCGGTTTTTGATTGAGCGACTGTACGGTAATACGCAGGTTGTCGCGTTCCTGTTTCAATCGTTCAAGCTCAGCTTTGCGCCGCTCGTTTTCCGCTGAATCGATCTCCAGCTTGGTGTGCAGGTGAGCCCTGAGTCGATCAACCTCCTTGGAAAGCTCCATTCGTCTCAGAAATCCACGGATATAGATGACAATACATAAGAGGAGCCCGAGAGCGAGTCCTTTGGCAAAAGGGTTGTTCAACAGTGACATGAACCAGCTAGTTTCTTCCATTATATTCCTCCAGGTGCGTTGGGTTCGCAGGTAGCATGATCTGATTTTTAATCGTTATTCTTTTCAATTGAATATGCGAAAAACAGAGGTAAGTCAAGCGGCAAAACAAAGGCCACGGGTTGCAGTTTCGTCGATGCGGGGTCCTGTCAGCGGCTGGTTCCCGGCGTTTTTTCAGCGTCGGCGCCGAGGTGTGCTTTGCTCTGTTTCATGTTCGATCCGGAAAGAGATTCCATGCTGACGCGCCCCGACATCCTGCAGGGTAACACGAACCAGATCTCCTATTTGCAGCGTTCTGCCGCTTGTATCCCCAACCAGCCGATGGCGCTTTTCGTCAAGGATATAGTAATCGTCGGTAAGGGTGGACAAAGGTACGATCCCGTCTACCGAGAAGTCTAGCAGTTCGATATAGCAGGCGGTTTCGCCGACCCCGGAAATAACGGCAGCAAAGCTTTCACCGAGGTGACGGGCCATGAATTGTCGTTTCAGTCGATCGATCAGGTCGCGTTCGGCGGCAACGGCGACTCGTTCTCGTTGAGAGAGATGGAGGGCATCGTCCGACAGCGACGGGGCCGGGCTGTTCTTGGTCGGCGATTCCGGTGTTTTTCTGCGCTTGCCAGCCATCAGCCGGCAGAGCTGGCGATGAACGATCAGGTCCGGGTAGCGTCTGATCGGCGAGGTAAAGTGTGCGTAGTGCAGCGATGCCAGACCGAAATGGCCGACGTTGTCACTACTGTATCGGGCCTGTTGCATGGTTCTGAGCAGCAGGTTGTTGACGATATATTCGTGCGGGGTGTTGCGAACCTGTTCGATCAGTTGATTGTACCATTCGGGCGTTGCCGGTTTGCCGGGCAGTTCCAGGCCGAGGGTTCGGGAAAAGACGATGAAGTCCTCGATTTTCTCAGTCGACGGTAGATCGTGAATACGAAAAAGCAGTGGCTGGCCCTGTTCGACAAAGATCTGGGCAACCGCTTCATTGGCAGCGAGCATGAACTCTTCGATGATCTGATGGGAAAAATACCGCTCGGTTCGGCGGATCGATTCAACTCGGCCGTTTTCGTCGAAGGCGACTGCGGCCTCGGGCAGGGAAAAGGCAATGGAACCACGTTCCTGCCGCGCACGTTGCAGCAGCCGGGCAAGTTCGGCGGCGTGCTCCAGAGGTTTTAGGAATTGTTGGTAAGAGTGTCTGAGTTCAGGATCGCGTCCGGTCACTATCTGTTCGACGGTGTTGTAGGTGAATCGCTGATGGCTGCGGATGATGCTTCGGGTAAACGATTTGGCGCGTAGCCTGCCCTGCCGGTCGAAGTCGAGGGTTACGGTAATTGCCAGTCGGTCGGTGTCGGGAAGCAGACTGCAGAGGTTGTTGGAGAGGTTTTCCGGCAACATCGGAACCACGGTTGATGGGAGATATACCGAAGTGCCGCGTTCGTAGGCCTCGCGATCCAGGTCGCTGTCGACTGGGACGAAGGCACTGACATCAGCGATAGATACCAGTAGCCGGTATCCGGACCTGGTTCTTCGTACGGCAACGGCGTCATCAAAGTCCTTGGCATCTGCTCCGTCGATGGTCACATGCTCGATATCTCGCAGGTCTTCCCGGTTGTCTGCCGCCGGGTCCGGCGGCAGCAGGTTGGCTTGCCGTTCGGCCGCTTCGCTGAATCGATAAGGCAGTTTGTGCTTGTCAATCACCAGCCGAACCTGAACGGCAACCAGGTCGGGATTGCCGAGGATTTCGACAATCTCGCCACGCGGCGTTGTGCCGTCGGTATAGTGCAGTTCGATGATGACCGCGTCGCCGTCGGTTACAGCAGCAGGCGGTGGTGCGTCCAGGTGAATGGTGAAGGAGAAGCGTGGATCGTCCGGCTGGACGATGCCATGGCGTCCTTCGGCGGAAAAGATGCCCGCCAACTGCCGGCTCGCCCGCTTCAGAACGGAAATTACCTCGGCCTCGGTTTTTCCCGGGCGACGGGACGGAGAAACGGCAACCAGGACCCGATCTCCGTGCAGGCCGGAATGGAGGCGGGAAGATGCGATGTAAGGATCTTTGGCCGAGTCCGGGCCCATAACCTCCGGTCGCCGGGACAGCTCGGTGGCGAAGGCATGTCCGGATGGACTCATGACTATAGTCGCTTCGGTCAAGGGATGTCGGTTGCTGAGATTGAAACGCTTCTTACCGCTTGGCCGAACGAGCCCCTCCCGTTCCATTAGAATCAGGCCGTTCTCGATTTCATGTTTGCTGGAACGTGGTAGGTCGAGCGATTTGACCATCTCGTTGACGCCAATGGCCTTTTCCGAACGATAGAGCTCTGCCAGCATACGGTTGCGCAGCCGCGTTTCAGCGGTCGGCGGTGTCGGACGACGGAATTTCGAGGTGCCGACAGATCTGGCTTTTGGTCGATGTTTCCGATAACTGCGATTTCTACTCATGCTTGTCGATAGTGAAGGTGTTGCTGGGAGATATGATAACAGCGGCGGGGCATGGTGCGTCGATGGCCCGACACCGTCAATCATGGATGGTGACTCGCCGGCCGACCCATGAGCCGGAGAGCGCATGGAAGAACTATAGCAGGGCGTTCCAAATCGTGCAGGAATTTTTCCATGTTTGCTTGAATTGTGATATGCAGTAAGGGATTGCCTTTTCCGGTGAGCGGCTTAATGTTACCAGTTGGCGACAGGTCACGACCCGGCGCCAGACGGCAGACGGATACATGCAGATGATAAAAATACCCTTCGATCTCGGCTTATATCGCGAAAAAATGCGGCATTACGTCGTGGACCGCCCGTACGAGCAGGTCTTCTGGGACGCGCTCGCCTTTGCCGAAAAAGCGCATTATGACCAGTGGCGGCGCTCCGGCGACGCCTATATCCTGCATCCGTGCTCCGTCGCCAAGATCCTCGCCGAGGAGATGGACATCACCGATCCGGAAATTCTCGCGGCCGCATTGCTCCACGACACCGTCGAAGATGTGGACGAGGTCTCCTCGGATGTGGTCGGCGAACATTTCGGATCGTATGTCCAGGCCATCGTCGAGGGATGTACCAAGGTTACGCATCGATCCGGAAACCGCCAGGTCGACAGCAAACTGGTCCATCGTAAGATTTTCTCCGGAGCCGCTTTGCGCCCCGAGGTGATGCTCGTCAAGCTGGCCGATCGACTGCACAATCTGCGAACTCTGCGGGCCATGCCAAGAAACAAAAGGCAGCGTATCGCCGACGAGACACTCGATATCTATGCCCCGCTGGCTACGGTCTTCGGGTTGTTCAACATGAAGCGGGAAATGTACAACTTGGCGTTATCCTACAAGTTTCCGAAACAGGGCGCCAAGTTGAGCAATCACATCAAACACTTGGCCGACTCCAAAATTTCCCAGCATATTCTCGAACAGCTGCGTATCGCCGCCAAGGATGCCCGACTGAAATGTGAAATATCTCGGCGTATCAAAGATCTCTGGGCCTATTACGACACTGCCAACCGAATCTTGCTGCAGCAGATCGAAACGCCGGTGGAAATTTTGATTATCGTTAATTCGGTAGAGGATTGCTACCGGGCGCTGGGCGTCGTCAACCAGACGTTCCGACCCATTCCCCGAACTATTCGTGATTTTATCGCCAATCCAAAACCGACCGGCTACCAGGGATTGCATGCCCGGGCCATCATCAGCGGTCAGCGCTTTCTGTTCAAGATCAGAACCAGCGAGATGGAGCGCAAAGCGCAGCGGGGAGTGTTTCGGAACTGGAGCTCGCGGCAGGGTAAACAGGGCAAGTTTATCCTGGAACTGCAGGAGATGCTCGATATCATCGGCTCCGATGAAACGGTCTCGTATCGTGAATTGATCGCAGCCGGCGGGATGAAGGAGAATTACACCTATACGCCGCGCGGCGATTTGATCTGTCTGCCGATCAGGTCCACCGTTCTCGATTTTGCGTTTCGGGTCCACACCGAGATCGGTCTGACCTGTGTCGGAGCAGAGATAAGAAATCAGCGGGTGGGTCCTGATTATGTCCTGCAGGACGGGCAGATGGTGAATATTATCCGGTCCCGGGAAAAGGTGGCATTCAGACAGAAAATGCTTCAATTATGCCGGACCCCGAAGGCCCGTGCCGAGCTTGCCAAGAGCTTTCGCCAACGTGGACAACGAGTGGCCCAGGAGATCGGTAAGGCGACGTTGCTCCAGGAAATGAGGCGTTATGGGTTGCCGCGGGACTTGCTCGACAGCGAGGGGATGTCGCGGGTGGTCGCCTCGTTTTCGCTCAAGGATAAGGAACGGCTTTTCCGGCAGATCGGTACCGGTCGGATCAGGCTACCGGAAGTGATCGAGTGCATCAGGCAGGAGTTGTTTTCCGGCACCAGCTTTCTGGCCAAACCGACCGGGGAATTCAACAAGATCAAACTCAAAATGCTGGACCCGGTTTTTATCAAACTGTCATCATGCTGCCGGCCCAACCCGGTGGACAAGGCCAACTGTGCCCTGCTGACCACCAAGGGGCTGTCGGTGCACAACAAGAATTGTCCGCGTCTGCACGAGATCAAGTTTCAGCGCGAGGACGCTATCGATATTTCATGGGAGCGGACCACGCCGATTAGCAGGCCGCAGAGTGTGCTGTTTCCCCGAGCGGGACGGGAAGAAATACTGGCCATTGTCGCCTCGGCACCGAGTCACATGAAGATGCACGATATTGTTGTGGCCTCTGATCAGTCTGCCGACCGGCAGTCCTGGCGGCTTCATTTCGAAGTTGCCGAACTGCGTGATCTGCAGAAAGTCATTCGCCATTTCGATCGCAGCGGTATCTCCTACGAATTTACCCTGGACTTCTAGCTCACCGGTTTCATCTTTGCGGTGCAAACGCCGCCGGAAAAGGCCAGTTGTCCGGCAGCTCAGGCGGCGCGGTGCTGTCGCTGCCCGGACTGGTCTTTACGATAATTGCTGAGTACGTTGGACAACATATCGGGGAGATCGTTTTTCTGTCGGGAACTGCGACGCAACTGTTTCAATGTCTTGTCCAGGGTGAGCACCTCGCCGAGGAAGATATGCCGCAGGATCAGAGAAATGAGCCTGGTAATGGTGGTCAGATTGGAGATCCTCGACTGCAGATGTTGATCGCGATCGAAGGCCGTTGACGCAAAGATCTCGACCGGATCGCCTTCCATCTCGCTGATCGAAACATACCAGGTATTTTGCTCCCGGTCGCGGGTCCGATACCTGACGGCGTCAAGTACATCGGGCAGTTCCCTGGATGATCCGTGAGCTGCGCCGCAACGGATGGCCGGATCGCCGGTGCCGGTCAGCGTGCATAAATGGTTGAGCAGATTCGGCTTGCTGGCGAGGATGTCGACGATGACCAGGCAGTCGGCGCAGAATTCATTGCCGTCCCGCTCGACCAGGACATCAGTTTTTCCACAGCCATCACACAGTTCTGTATCGGTCGTCTTTTTCATGTGGCCAGTTATTATCCGGGGTTAAGGTTGTAATCAAACGGTCGAGTAGTGCCTGAAAAAAATCTCCGGATATCTCGCAGGCGCCGAGTCGGACCAGGTGAGCAGTGGTCATCTGGCAATCAATCAGTCGATAGTCGTGTGCCTTGAGAAAAGAAACCAGGTGGATCAGGCAGAACTTGGAGGCATTGGATAGAGTCGAGAACATCGATTCACCAAAAAATACCTTCCCCAATGCGACACCGTAGAGGCCGCCGACCAGTCGCCCATTTTGCCAGCATTCCACCGAGTGACAATAACAACGCTCATGGAGTTCGCAATAGGCGTTGATCATCTCTATCGTGATCCAGGTTTCCTGATTTTCCTCCGTGCGTCTCCGGGCGCAAGCGGTAATCACCTGCTCGAAGTCCCGATTGATGGTACAGGTTGTCCCGGAGTTTCTCAGCGAGCGTTCCAGGCGTTTTGAAACCCGCAGCGATTCAGGGAAAAGTACCAACCTCGGAGAGGTGAACCACCAGAGAATCGGATCGCCTTCGGAGAACCAGGGAAAGATGCCGTGGCGGTACGCTGCGATCAACCTGGACGGTGACAGATCTCCGCCGATCGCCAATAAGCCATTGTTTTCAGCAAGGTCCGGGGGCGGGAAGACGATCCGATCTGTCAGCTGGAATACCGGCATAGGCGACTGTACAACAGGCGCCCGGCGGGTGTCAATCATCAATGCGACACCACCTTCTTAACGGTTAGCGACCGGTGGATCGATCCTGACGTATCCTGCCAAGCGCGGAGGATCCCGCTGCCGCCGACGGCGATAATCCATTGAACATCTGTGATAATCGCTTGCTTCACGCACTCTTTGTGTTACATAATTGGAGCAGATAATACCTGCCGGGGCCGATGTGCCGGCCGTCATTGTGCGCCAACGGCCACGGGCGCCCGGGGCTGCCGGTGTGGACAGGGGCTTGTCGAGTCGACAGACGACCCTGTCGGGTAGCACTGTCCAGTCTTCGCTTATAATTTTCGATACCTTAAAGATATGCCAGATCATCAAGCGCCGTTTACTCGCCAACCATTTCAAAATACCGTTGACACAACATTTTTTTTCTCCGGTGGTGGAAGGCGGGAGGTTGTCGATGAAATCAAAAGCGCCCTGCTGGGCGGCATCAGCCTGATCACGCTGGTTGGGCCGGATGGGAGCGGCAAAACGATGATCTGTCGGATGGTGGAAAAAGAGTTGCCAGCCGGTCTGATATCCGTGTTTCTGCCGCGGGCAGTTGAGTCGTTCAGCGACATGGTTGACATTGTCGGTCGCGAGGTGATCGGCGACACCGAGCCCCTCGATGACCGCTCGACCGGAGAGATGTTGCAGGCCATTGGCGACTCTCTGCGTACACGTGGTCAACGGCTGGTGATAGTCTTTGAAGAAGCGGAAAAGATTTATCTGGCTACACTTGAGAGAATCAGGAGGATGCTTGATCGGGTCAATGGTGACGGTCTGCTACTGCATCTTCTTTTATCGGGCCGGCCGGCGCTTTCCGAAAGCCTCGAGCAGCTTGGCATTGTCGCTTTTCAGGAAGTCGACGAACGGAACCTGCTGCTCGACGATCTCGACCGGGAAGCCACACAGGCTTACCTGGATCAGAGCCTGCGCATTGCCACCGACGATAAGAGCCGTGTCATTCCAGCCGACATTGGGGCGGGGATTCATGCGGCGTCTCTCGGCAATTTTCGCATTATCAACCAATTAGCCAACGAATATCTGCAGTCGGAGCAGCAGCAGGAGCCATTTCTTGTTTTGCTGGATACGATGCATGCTGCCAATGCTCGACGCGCCGGCGGCAGGGAGCGCCGTTCTCGGGCTGTTCACGGCATGCCGAAAGTCGATCTCGACTTTCTCACCCTGCCGAAAATCGAGGGCAAGTGGCTGTGGACCGGTGGTGCTCTGGCGGCCGTGCTGGTGGCCGTGCTTTTCCTGGTGGTGCGTTCACCGGAAGACGTTGAACCGCAACCCGATCAATCGGATGTGCCGATCATCGAGTTACGTGCGGTTGAACCGCTGGCCGATGAGTCGGCAGTGGTCCCGGTGGAACCGGCGGTGGACGAGGAAAAAGGGGTGCCCTACGGAGCCGACGACGTTGTCGTCTCTCCCGCAGCCGATACGCCGCAAAGCGAAGACGAGATGACAGCGGCGCGACGGGATATCCCCCCGATTTCGGTCGATGAGCCGCCTGTCGACAGCCCGTTGGCACTTGCGCCGCCGGCTGGCGTCGATGATGGTGAAAAGGACGCGACAATGGCCGCGAAACCGACGGGTCGCTTGCCGGATGGTGGCAATCGCACCGCCGTGAGTCGTCCGGTGGCTGCCGAGGACCAGCCGGACGCGACCGAGCGGCCGGCAATCACCGGTGGACAGAAGACCGAAGAGCAGGTGGCCACCGTAACGAAACCACCATCCCCGGAGCCGGAACCTGTTGCCGAGACGGTGGCGGAGCGGCCAACCCTTGTCGCTACCAGTGTCAAGAAGGTCCTGGCACCCGTTCAAACCGGTGCCGACGAAGAGCTGCCGCAGAAGACGGTAGTAGCGGCACCGGCCGACTCTTCCAGGGACATGATGGCGGAGGCCAAAGACGATGACCCGGTCACGGCTGTCGAGCAGGTGCCCGGAAGAACACCAACAGAAAAGAAAGCGGTGATACAGCCGCCGCCGGTAACGATTTTCGACGAGGCTAAAAAGGAGGCAACAGCTGCCGCGACAGTTAAAACGGAATTGCCTCCGGAGCGCCGTTCCATACCGGTTTTTGTACCGGAAGCTGAGCCGGCGGCAAACGATACGGTACCGGTGGTTGACAACGAACGTCTAACGCCGGAAACGCAAACCGTACCGGCAGTTGAGACGGCTTCGCCCGGCCCGGCAACGCCCACTCGTGATTCCCTGTACAAGGAGCGGCTCGCGGCCGGGGCACGCTGGCTGGTGGGGGGAGGTTCCGGGCGATTCACCGTGCAATTGATGGTGTTGACCTCCGAACAGGCCGAAGAAAATCTGCAGCAGATGCTGGAAGACAAGGAGTACCGATCGGTTGCCGACAACCTGTTCGTGCTCAGACGGCTCGGTGATCCGCCGACCGTGATGCTCTATTTTGGAGAATACCGGACCTTTGCGGCGGCACAACAGGCGCGCAATACGCTTCCGGTATTTCTCCGAAAACATGATCCCTATCCGATCGCCGTCAATGCTGCCGTGGAGAAGACGCGAATGCTGCCATAACCCGGAGAATATGCCATGTCCCGGTGAAAATGGTCGGCAGTTTCCGGGCTATAAAAGTACGTCCTGTAATTTTTTATGAAAAATATTACATCCGACAATACGACTTATGTTACCAGACCGGCACGAACCGCGGTGGTGCCGAGCCTGTTTCCTTCTCTCTGGTTTTATGCCGGATTCCTTGCCATTGTTTGGCGAGCGGCACGGCTGGTGAAACAAGGCGGTTACGACACGACGGCCTGGCAGGCCAGCAGTATCGATGTCCTGCGTCGGCTTGAACAGGCTGGCATCAGGGTGAAGGTAAGTGGTCTGGACCAGGTTCAGATGGCGCCATGGCCGGTGGTCTTTATCGGCAATCACCTGAGCGTCATGGAAACGGTCCTTCTGCCGTCCCTGCTGCTGCCCTATGGACCGATCACCTATGTGATCAAGCAGAGTCTGCTTGAAGTTCCGGTATTCAACCATGTCATGAAGTCCTGCCGTCCTATAGCGGTTACCAGGACCAACCCGCGCAACGATCTGAAAACTGTGCTGGAGGAGGGAGGCAAGCGTCTGAACGAGGGAATCTCGGTCATCATTTTCCCCCAGACGACGAGAGCTGCTTTCCAGCCCGAGCAGTTCAGCTCGATCGGTGTTAAACTGGCCCGCAAGGCCGGCGTCCCGATTGTTCCCATTGCCTTGGTAACCGATGCCTGGGGAAATGGCCGCTGGCTCAAAGACTTTGGCCGGATTCAGCCGGCGCGCCCGGTCCGTTTTGCCTTCGGCCAACCGATGACCGTGGCCGGTAAGGGTACCGAAGAACATCAGGAAGTGATCTCTTTTGTCGCCCAGCACCTCAAGCAGTGGCGGCTGGCCGAGAAATGACGGGGCCACTATCAGCCAACGACTGGACAAGCTTTAACCCTCTCCCGCGCACTAAACTAATCAACGCCCTCATGGGGAGAGATGATGCCGAGGTGTTGCAGTAACGTGCCGATATCTCGTCGGTCCAGTCGCTGCAGGCCGACCCGTTTCGCCGTCGCCATTGCCCGGGCATACTGATCGGCGGCGAGCGGGCCGGCAAGGTCCGGCTCGTTGAAGGCCGTGCCGCAGGGACGGTACTGGTCCATGATGTTGACATAGGTAGCCGTTCCTATCTCTGCGGCGATAAAGGCAAGAATTGCGTCGGTTTCTTCGAGACCTCCCGGCATCAGCAGGTGCCGGACGAGAAGGCCGCGAACGGCATGCCCCTGCTCGTTGATCACCAGGTCGCCGACCTGTCGATGCATGATGGTCACGGCCTGCCTGGTGATTTCCGGATAATCGGGTGCCTGCAGGAAGCGCTGAGCCCTGGTGCGGTCCCAGAACTTAAAGTCGGGCAGGTAGATATCGACAATCCCGGTAAGCAGGGCCAACGACTGCGGGGACTCGTAGCCGCTGCAATTATAGACCAGCGGTATCCGCAGCCCTGCCTCCAGGGCGATCGGCAGTGCTTCGAGCAGCTGCGGCAGAACATGGCTGGGGGTGACGACGTTGATATTGTGACAGCCTTGGTGCTGCAGCTCAAGCATGATTGCCGCCAGATCGGCATTGTCTACTTCTGTGGCGGTTTCCCGATAATGGCTGATAGCGTAATTCTGGCAAAAGCAGCAGCGCAGGTTGCAGGAAGCAAAAAAGATAGTGCCTGAACCGTTACTGCCCGACAGCGGGTGTTCTTCTCCATGATGTGGACCGTAGCTGGACACACGGGCCATCCTGCCGGTGGCGCAGAATCCCCGCTCGTCCTCCAGCCGGTTGACCCGGCAACGGCGCGGACAGAGCTGACAGTGGCCGAGGGTCTGGACGGCACGGGCAACTCGCTGGGCGAGACGGCCGGAAGAGAGAAGATGGTGGCTGACTGGTTTCATAGGTGCGCTGGTTGCCGGTTCCCGACATGCTTGGGTGGGTGATGGCTGATCGTCGTTGGCCGCAGAGTGCAGGATAACTCATCGGCGAAACACTGTCCATGGTCTCGCTGTGCGCGGCCATCCCGGCGCCTGCAGGTGGTTTTCCGGAGTTGGAAAATCTGGTATCTCTTTCTCCGGTAATTTGCTAGACTGACCATGCTTTCGGTGGACCGGCGTTATCATACCGGTCAGACAGCCGGTATTGCGGTACTCAATTCTTTCCTCGCGCGGATGATCTGGTGAAGTCGACATTTCTCAATGATGTGCCGATTCAGCGCAAAATGACCCTGCTCAGCTTGGCCAGCACCGGGACGGCGCTCATTCTGTTTCTGGCCTTGACCGTTTTTTTCCAGATCAGGATTCTGCAAGGGGCTATGGCCGATCATCTCGAAGTGCTTGCCGAAGCAGTGAGCCGTGTCGGCCCGGACCAGCCGGATCTGCAGACCTGGAATCACGCGGGAGACTTGCTCGCGGCTCTGGAGGTGGATGAAGATATAGAGGTTGCCGCGATCTTCGATCAAGACCAGGCAGTCGCTGCAGCCTTCAGCCGGAATAGTCAACGGCTGGGCGAGCTGCCGCCGACGGAGGAGCTGGCCGGTCAAGGAGCCCGGCTGACCAGGGCGGACGGCGTTTTCAAACTGCACATTTATCACCCCGTTATCCGTGATGGTGAGCAGGTTGCCGGTATCGTCCTGGTAGCCAGTATGCGCAGGGTTCAGAGGCAGGTTATTCTCACGGCGCTGATGATGGCTGGCGGTGTCGGTCTTTTTCTCGTCATCACCCATTTTGCCGCTCGCCGGTTGCAGCATTCAATCACCGAGCCGGTTTCCCGTTTGGCTGTAACTGCCAGGCGTATCGCTGAACTCGGTGATTATTCGGTTCGGGTCGAACGAGCCGGCCGGGACGAGATCGGCGGCTTGATCGAACATTTCAATTCCATGCTCGATGCTATCCAGGTCAGGGACAGTGAACTACACCAGCATCGCCATAATCTGGAGTTGATCGTTGAAGAGCGCACCGAAGAGCTGCGTCGGCGAAGGGATGAGGCCCTCGCCGCCTCCCAGGCGAAGACTGAATTCCTGGCCAATATGAGCCATGAGATCAGGACACCGATGAACGGGGTCATCGGTGTCCTGTCACTGCTCAATGATGCGCCGCTGACCGGTGAGTATCGGCGCCTTCTCGAAACGGCCGAGCGTTCCGCCGATGCACTGATGCATATCATTAACGACATTCTTGATTTTTCCAAGATCGACGCGGGCATGGTCGAGTTCGAGTCGATTTCGTTCGATGTCTGTGAGCTAATCGAAGAGGTCGCGTCTCTCTATGTTGATGCCGTCGGCAACACCACTATCGACCTTATCTGCTACGTTCCGCCCGAGATTGTCTGCTCGGTCGAAGGGGATCCGACACGACTTCGACAGGTTTTGACCAACCTGGTCAGCAATGCGGTGAAGTTTACCCAGCAGGGCCAGGTTTTCCTTCGGGTTGAATCCATTGAACTGGTCGATCAGAAACAATTGCTGCGATTCGTGGTCAGTGATACGGGGATTGGTATTCCTGACCATCTGATGCCTCGCCTTTTCGAGAAATTCACTCAGGCGGACGGTTCCATTACCCGGCACTTTGGCGGTACCGGGCTTGGCCTGAGTGTCTGCAAGCAATTAGTCGAACTCCAAGGGGGAGATATTGGGGTAAGCTCGCGGGAGGGGGAAGGGGCCAAGTTCTGGTTTGTCTTGCAGTTCAAGACGAGCGGCGAATCGTTCCGACAGAAGATGCAGGCCGAGTTGAGCGGGCTCCGGATCCTGATCGTCGATGACAATGCCAGCAGCCGGATGGTTTTTGAATCTTACCTGAAGGCTGCCGGCGCCCAGGTCTCCAGTTGTGCCAGCGGGCAAGAGGTGCTGACCCGCTTCTTTCAGGATTCGGTCGGTGCCGCCGTGCCCGATGCCGTGTTGATCGATCGCCAGCTGGCCGATATTAATGGCGCCGATCTTGCCAGAATGATCAAAAACCATTGCCCGAAAAACATGCCGCGATTGGTGGCGATCGTTTCCGGTGCCGTGAACGGTGAACAAATTCGGCAGGAGGGGTTCCAGGCAGTCGTCCATCAGCCGGTTCGGCGCTGTCAGCTGCTTGATGCCATTTCCGGATGTGGGGTGGCCAAACGCACGGAGGGAGTGACCGAGCAGGCAGTCAGAGCATGTCTTGCAGGCTCCGTCCTTCTGGTTGATGACGAGCCGATCAACCAGAAGGTGGCCAAGGCTATTCTCGAGCGCTTCGGTCTCATGGTTCGGACTGCATCGCACGGTAAAGAGGCGATCGAGTTGGCCCGGCAATTCGACTTTGATGTTATTTTGATGGATATCCAGATGCCGGAGATGAGCGGTTATGAGGCAACCGAATTCATCCGGGCTGGAGAGCTGGAGAGCCAGCGTCGACGAAGCCGTATTATCGCGATGACCGCAAATGCTATGAACAGCACAAAAATACGCTGTCTCCAATCAGGCATGGACGATTTTATCTCCAAACCGATTAAACCGGACATGCTGGCGGAGCGACTCCGGCCCTGGTTACCAGGCGGCTTCAAAGACGGGGAAGTCGGTGTGGATAGTGATGGCCGTCCTCCAGTGGAATCGCAGGTTGATACGGTTTGGGATCGGTGGCAGGCGCTACAGCTGGCAGACGGCGACGAGGACTTGTTGGCGGAACTGATTACCCTTTTTCTGCAGCGCCGTCAGCTTTTGCTGGATCGGATCGGTGCGGCGATCGAGGCGGGAGATCCGGCCCTGCTCGATGATGCGGCCCATGCCTTCAAAGGGGCTGTCAATCATTTTTGTGCTGAGCAGGTCCGTCGTCGGGCGTTGGCGCTGGAGAGCAAGGGGAAAAACGGTGATCTTGACGGTGCGGCGGAGATCTTTCAAGAGCTGGCGGCCGAATCGGAGCGTCTCGCCAATCATCTCGACCACCGGCCGGAAGCCGTTTCCGCCCGTTCCTGATCAAGTCCCGAGCTGCCGACCGTCGGCAACGGCGACCCTGTTTCTGCCCCGGCGCTTTGCTTGGTAAAGTGCCTGATCGGCGGCCGTCGTCATGTCTTCGCCGTCGACCATCGTCTCATCCCAGGTGGCCACCCCGCAACTGATGGTGATGGCGATCGTCTCTTCGTTGTGAGAAATAACGGTGTTGGCCGCAGCCTGTCGCAAGCGTTCGGCCAGTTGTCTGCTCTCGTCAAGGTTGCTGTGGGCGCAGATAACGAGAAACTCTTCACCGCCGATTCGACTCACCAGGTCGTAGCCTCGTGCGGATGAGCTCAGGACATCGGCGATCTGCTTGAGAACCCGGTCACCGATGTCGTGTCCCCAGCGATCGTTGATTTTTTTGAAATGGTCGATATCGAGCATGATACAACTAAGCGGGCTGTGGTGCCGCCGCGCTTCCGCCACGACTTCCTTGAGGCGGCTCAAGGCGCTGCGACGATTGGGCAGACCGGTAAGCACATCGGTCATGGCGAGATCCTGCAGGGTATGGTTGGCAGCGGCCAGTCGATCGACATAGCTGCGGATGGTTTCCCGGTCGGCGATAATGGTCTGATGCGATCGGATCAATCGTTCACCGCCGCGAATCCGGGCGTGCAGGACTTTCGGTTTGAAAGGCTTGACGATATAGTCGTCGGCTCCGGCGGCAAAGGCTTCCAGCAGTTCTTCTTCAGATTCACGACCGGTCAGCATAATGATATAGATATGCCGGGTACTATCGGTATCACGCAGAATTTTACAGAGCTCGATGCCGCTCAGTTCAGGCATCCGCCAATCGGTAATCACCATCTGCGGTTGATGCTGCAACGTCAGAGCGAGCGCCTGCTCGCCATGCTCGGCGGTCAGGATTGTTTTTCCCGATTGTTCCAGCAACCGGCGAAGGATGAACAATGTCAACGGGTCGTCGTCGGCTATCAGAATCTTGATCGTATCAATTGCCTCGGTGCGTCGGTCTGTCGGGGGTACTGCACCGTTGACGGCATCGGTCGAGCCTGACAAGGTGTCCGGCACGGGAAGACGGGCTGCCCGTTGCCACCGCCGCCATTGTCGAAGCGTTTCATCGTAGAGATCGATACATTCCGGTCGATTCAAGCGGACCTGACGGCCGGCTATGACGATATCGGCCAGCGATGGGGCCGACTGTTGCAATTGCAATGATTCGGCAATGGTGTCGGCGAAACGCAGCAGGTCGGTGTGCTGGTGGAGCGCCGGAGTGGTGGTATCGGCGCGTTGTTCTGTCACGGTGGCGTCCGTTGGGGTGGCGGCTTTAAACCGGTCACCTCCGTAAAGGAGGGCACAGGCAAAAAAGGCGGCGGGATCAAGATCGGTGCGCAACAGGGCCAGCGTACGGGCTGCAAAGGCCCGAGCCAGCGGACGATCCCAGAATGCCGGGGGGAGGCCGTGATCATCCCGCCGGGTCATGATCGACAGTGCCGGTACCAGCGAGAGAGCATCTTTTATACCAATAGTCATCAGGGCACGGCGAATGGAGCCGATCGGCGTGACTGATGCCGGGACGATGGCGCCGGCAAACCTGAGAAAATTGTTGGCCAACGGTGGATCATCCGCCAGGATCGTTGTCAGATCGCTCAGTGTGACACCTTTCTGACCGGTCAGTTTGACGAACGCCTCCGCCGCTGCCGACGGTTCTGGCAGTGTTGTATTGCCGAGGCTGGGACTGCAGGCGTCTCGGGTGACCATCGTGGCTGGATCCTTTTTATGCCGCTGGAGCGAATTGCTCTCGGCATAGTACTCCAAAATGTAGCTGATTAGGAATAAAAGGACAAGGAGGCAACCGGAAGGCTGTGCGCTGAAGTCCGGTCGGCGAGGTGACAACCACCATCAATACAGGCTGGTCGCGATATTGCTCACCGCTCGATCATCGATCGACGGTGACGACACCGAGCAACCGGTCGAGTGCGGCCACGGCCTGGGCGTAGGTGACCTTGGCTTCGTTTTCCGCCGACAGCGCCCGGGAATACGCCTGCTGGGCGACCAAGACATCAAAAGTCGTGGCCCGACCGGCATCGAATTTCGCCTGCTCTGCCTCGAGGCTCTTTTGCCGGGCGAGAGTGGTCTTGTTGGCCGCCTCGATGGTTTTCAGACTCAGGTCAAGATCACGAATGGTTGCCCGCGCCTGACGCCTGACTTCTTGCTTGATCATCTCAAGGGTGCTCTGGTTTTTTGTATGCCGGGCATTGACCTGGCGATAGCGTCCTTCAGCCAACGTATTGTCGAGCGGGTGAGAGAATCGAAGACCGACCTGCCACTGGTGGTCGTCGGCGTCAAGCGAGCTGTCGATGGCCCGGCCGTAACTGTCGGCGGTTCCGCCAAAGCCTGCGGAACCAAAGAGATCAAGAGCGGGGAGAAGCTCGTTCTCGGCTTTTTTCAGCTGCCACTTGGTGGATTGAACCTGCAGCGCGGCGGCCTTCAGGTCCGGCCGATCGGCCAGCGCTTTTTCCAGAATCTGCACCGGGTCATAAGCTATCGGCTTGGTGACGGGAAGATCGATCGGCCGCAACGGGGTCAGCCAGTTGTTGCTATTGATCAACAGTTTCAGGTGATCCTCAGCGCCGCCGATGGCCTGCTGCCCGGAGATCAGTTCCTGCTCACGTACGGCGACTTCGGACTCGGGCTGGAAAATGTCGATGTCCGCCAGCGTGCCTGCCTCGATTCGGGAGGCCGTTTCGTCCCTGAGTGTTTCCGCCAGCTTCAGTGACAGAGCGAGGACATCGAGGTTCTGATAGGCCAGAACCAGGTCCCAATAGGCGGTTTTCACGCGGGCGGCAAGATCGGCTGCTTCGTCGTCGACGAGAAATGTCCGGGCGGCGAGCAGGCTCTGGGCTGCCTTGCTCTCGGCCAGTTGTGCCTCGCTGCCGCGGTCTTTGAGCAACGGCTGGGTGATACCGATGGTGATGCCGGTGCGGTATACCGGATCGAAGAGCAGCAGGTCAGCATCGGTATCGAGGGTATTGTTGCTCAGTGACAGATCGATCTCAGTACCCGGTGTGAATCGCCTCCGGATGCCAACCTGCCAGTTGGTTGTCCGCTCTTCTTCGGCGGTTGTCGGTGATACGGCAGTTGTTTTCTGACCGGCGGCACCGGCTTCTGCAGAGAGCAGCGGGGCGAACGACCCCGCTGCAATCTGCACCGTCCCTTCCGCCTCCAGAACGTCCTGCTGCTTCAGGTGCAGGCCGAGGTTGTTGAGTAATGCCGTCTCAACCGCCTCGGACAGGGTGAGTTTGATCTCGCGCTGACCTGCGGCACCACCACTGCTCACCATGATAGTCAGCAGCATGGCGAGCTGCATGGCCGCCATTTGGAAGAGGTGTGATCCTTTCATCATGAATCCTTTTTCACTAGGGGTTCACCGGCCAAAAACGGATACGGTTTCCAGTACAGCTCCTTGAGTCGCCGGCCGAATTGCTGGAGACGATTCTCGCTCTGTTCGAACAGGTAATAGAGGGTCGGGACGACCATCAGCGTCAAAAAGGTGGCAACCATCAGGCCGAAGATGACCACCACCGCCATGGAACGCCACCACTGACTCGATTCACTGACCCAGGAGATGGAAAACGAATGAAAGTCAAAGGAGACACCGGTCACCATCGGGATCAATCCGAGAATGGTGGTGATCGCGGTCAACAGGACCGGCCGCAGCCTCGTCGCCCCGGCCGAGATGACTGCATCGCGCAAGGCGTAGCCACGGTTCCGCAGCTTGTTTGTGTAATCGATCAACACGATGGCGTTGTTGACCACGACGCCGGCCAGCGAGATGACGCCGACACCGGTCATGATGATGCCGAACGGCTGGGCGAACACCATCAGGCCGAGAAAGGCACCTCCCAGAGAGAGGATAACCGATGTCATGATAATGAACGGCTGGCTGACCGAGTTGAACATTGATACGAGGATCAGGAAAATCATCAGCAACGCGACCAAAAAGGCCTTGCTCAAAAAAGCCTCAGATTCCTGCTGAAACTCGAACTCACCGGTAAACTTGACCTGATAGCCGGGGGGTAAGGGGAATTGCTGCAGCAGCTTTTCCGCTTCGGCACGAACCACCGGTCCGGGAACCTTGGTTTCGTCGACATTGGCCTTGACGGTGACGACCCGTTCATTGTTGATCCGGTTGATGTCGCCCATCGTTCCGCCGAAGGTGATGTCGGCAACCGTCGACAGCGGCACCAATTCGCCGCTCGGGGTCGGCAACATTAATTGGTGGAGAACGTCCATCATCTTGCGATCATTCTCCTCCAGTTGGACGGTGATATCGTAGTCGTCGTTGCCTTCCCGAAACGACGATACTTCCAGACCATTATAGGCGCTTTTCAAGGCGAAGCCGATGCCGTTGGTGGTCAGTCCGAACAACGCCGCCTTCTGTCGGTCAACGGACACCTCGACTGAGGGGATTCCCTCGACAAAGTCGTCGCGAACATCTTCCACGTGGGGAATGGAGGTCAAGACATCCTTGATCTGCTTGGCCAGTGCACCGAGCGTATCGAAATTGTCGCCGGAGATCTCGATATTGATCGGCGCGCCGGTCGGTGGCCCTTCTTCTTCCTGTGCGATGGTGATTTTTCCGCCGGGAATACGTTTGACCCGTTGACGAATTTCTTCGACATCGAGTTGCGAGGAGCGGACCCGGTCATGCAACTCGACGAAACGGACTCCGACGTGACTCGGTGTGTTGGCGCTGAAAGCGGAACTGCCGCCGGAATCAATGGTACCCCTCATGTAGATGGACTCGATATTGGCGATATCGCTCGGTCCCGACAACCGTTTCCCCTCGGCGAGTTCATGTTCCCGGGGGGTCAGTGCGGTCAGCGGGGTGACGTCGGGATCGAGCGGCCTGCCGTCCGGCGTGGTGGCCACTCCGGCCAGAATAAATTCAATGCGCTGGATGATTTGATCGATGTAGTCGAGATCAGCTCCTTCCGGAACGTCGACGTTGACATAGATGCCTTTCGGATCGATTTCGGGAAAGAATTCGATCGGTTTCTGCAGGCCGACGGCCAGCAGCCAGCCCTGGATCATCAGCACCAGGACGCAAAAGGAGATGGCAATGACTGCGTAGGGAGTTGTCAGTGCCCGGTTCAGCGAGGCCACATATACGGTCAACAGCCAGCCTTTGATGACCACCGGTTTTTCGACGGCTGCAGTGATATCACCCAGATCCTTCTTTGCCGTTCCACCCGGTCTCCGTTTCAGTTTCATGAACAGCGAGACCATGGCCGGATTGATGACCAGGGCGACAAACAGGCTCGAGGATAATGTGACGATCAGGGTCAACGGCAAAAAACTCATGAACTCGCCCATGATCCCCGGCCAGAAAAGCATCGGGGCAAAGGCGGCCAGCGTCGTGATGGTGGAGCCGATAACCGGGTAGGCGACCTCGGAAGTGGCTTTCATGGCCGCTTCAACCCGCGTGGCACCCTGCTCCAGAAAACGATAGGAGTTCTCCACGATGACGATCGCATTATCGACGAGCATGCCCAGGGCCAGCGTCAGACTAAACAGGACGACCATGTTCAGCGTAATGCCCATGATATAGAGGGCGGTAAAGGAGAGCAACATGGAAAACGGAATAGCCAGGCTGACCAGCAGGGCGTTTCTGATGCCCATGAAGAGGAAAATAACGATCAGCACGAAGACCAGTCCGGTGAGGATATTGTTCTCCAGGTCGGCGACCATCAACCGGATATCCTTTGACTGGTCCATCACCTTGGTAATCTCCGTACCGTCCGGCCACCCCGGGCGATAGCGATCGATAATCCGATCGGCAGCGTTGCTGATCTCGATGATGTTTTCACCGGAGCGCTTTTTTACCGAAAGGTTCACGGCGTCCCGTCCGTTGAGACGGGAGCGGGACATCTCCTCCTTGAACCCGTCGATTACCCGGGCAACATCCTTGAGGTAGACCGGTTGCCCTTGGTAGGTGGCAAGAATCAAACCATAAATTTCCTCAGGAGTGGTGAACTCTCCGGGAACACGCAATTGAAAACGACCGTTGCCGAGGTGCAGGGCGCCGCCGGAGGTGTTTTGGTTCTCGCTGCGGACGGCGGCCTGGAAGTCGGTAATAGTCAGGCCGTAGTACCCGAGTTTGTCCGGATCCACCTCGACGCGGATCTCCCTCTCCAGGCCTCCGGTTACCTCCACTTCGAGGACACCGGTGATGGCTTCGATATCGTCTTTCAGGTCGTCGGCGATGTCTTTCAGGCATGGTAGACCGCACGTCCCCGACAGGGAGTAGACGACGATCGGCAGCTGCGAGAAGTTTACCTCGAAGACTGATGGATCTTCTTCCAGATCGGTGGGCAATTCCCCAAGCGCCTCGTCGACCTTGTCCTTGACATCCTGCAGGGCCTGGTCGATATCGGTGCCGGTGACAAATTCCACGTTGATCATCGAGCGGCCTTCGGAACTGATCGACTGGATCTTCTTCAGACCGTCCAGCCCCTTGATCTTTTTCTCGATTTCGATGGTCACCGAGGTCTCAATGTCGGCCGGTGAAACACCCCGATAATCGGTGGAGATAAAGACGTTGGGGATTGTGATATCGGGTGAGCTTTCCCGGGGCAGCGTCAGGTAGCAATAGGTCCCGATGATAATCAGGACCAGTGCCAGCACCGCAACGGTGGTGCTTTTCCTGACGGCGGTATCGGAGATGATCATGGCAGGTTGTCTCCCGCATCGCTGAGGACTCGGACGACCTGAACGGGGCGCCCATCCTCGACATCACGATGCCCCTCGACGATCACCCGATCGCCGGCGTTCAGGCCGGAGACGATTTCAACCAGCCATTTTTCGGCGATGCCGGTGGTGACCGGCCGTTTCTTTGCCACCCCGTCTTCCTCGATATAGACGTATTGCTCGTTGTTTCGGGAAATTATGCTGTAGAGCGGAACGGCCAGTGCCTCGGGTTTGCGGTCTTTGACGATATCGGCGCGAACGAACATGCCCGGTAAAATGGCGTGGCCGGAATTGTCAAGAGCCAGTTCCAGACGATAAAGCCTGGCCATGCTATCCGGCGAGGCGGAGAGAAACGATCGGCTGCCGGCAACGATTCGATCGTCAAGGGCCCTGATTTGCACGTCGATCTGTTCAAGTTTCCTGACCGCGGTAATATCCGATTCGGGAATACCGATTACCGCTTTGACCCGGTCGATTTGCAGGATCACGCCGATGGGATCGCCGATCCCGAGGAACATGCCTTCTTTCGCGTCCAGGCGGCGGACGATACCGTCGATCGGAGCGGTGACGCGGCACCGCTCCAGAAGCAGCCGGGCATTATCGAGGTCTGCCTTGGCCGTCTGCATGCGGGTCTTCTGTGCTTCCAGTTCGGCGACTGGAATGACTCCTTTGGCATGAACCTTCTGGTCACGGAGAAAATCGGCACGGGCGAGGGAGTAAGTTGCTTCCGCACGGTCACGGGCGATCCGGTAGTCATCGTCTTCGATCTGTAGGAGCAGGTCGCCGGCCTGTACCGGCTGCCCCTCTTTGACGAGGACTTGCTCGACGGTGCCGGACACCTCGGCCATCAGGTCGAGCCGAACCCATTCTTCAACAACCCCCGGAAGATTGAGTCGATTACTGATGGGCGCCGGCTGGACCGGCAGGACCACGGTGTTGACCGGCGGTCGCTCCTGCTTGACGGCCGCCTCCTGTTCGGCCTGGATAGCTGATCGCTTGCCGGCAATGGCGAAGGCGAGCATGATGATCAGAAGGCAGAGGGCCAGAAAGATGAGGCGGGGCAGATTCCGCCAGATGAAGAAAACGATACGGCCGCGCCGACGCGTCGGTTGTTGATAGGAAGAATTCATGTATCGCTGGCCTATATTGTTGGTGGTTTTAGGCCGTCTACGGCCTGGTTGATCAGGGTCTTCATGGCTTCCGGCGCTTCCTTCGTGGGAATCATGCCGTTGTACCAGCAGGACAGAATGAGCAGGTGGAGTGCCCAGAAATGACCGGCGATATGGAGCAGTTCCAGATCGCTCCTCAGTTCTCCGCGGCGCTGCGCCCCGCGATAGATAGGATAGAGGATCTCAAAATATTGGTTCTGCATTTCCAGGTCGGCTTCACCATGATGCTCTCGAGGGAAAACTGACTCCTGCAGATAAATCCTGCCGAAATCTCTGTTTTCGGTAATATGTTTGAATTCGGCCATGAATATCACCAGCAACTGTTCCTGCAGGGATGATTCCGGGTTGGTGTGGGCGGCGAGTTCGCTTCGGGTAAAATCGAGCTCTGCTTCGCAGAAGGCGTGGACAATCTCCTTTTTCGTCTGGAAATAGCTGTAAACGGTTCCTTTGCCGACACCCGCTTCGCGAGCCAGTTCTTCGATGCTGGTCTGTTCGTAGCCGTTTCTGGAAAACAGCTTGATTGCCGCATCGATAATCGCCTTACGTTTGTTGATCTTGTTTTGTTCTCGAACGGGGTGCATATATCCTCGACAGCGGGTACCAAAGGGGGGCAATATTTGATAATCAAACGAATTCCGGGGGGTAAGCGGCGTGCCGCGCGGATGTTGCGGATGACGTATACCCATAAAATCGACCGTGGTCAATTTGTTTTTCGACCCCGGTCGAAAAAAGATTGACCAGCATTGGGAGCTGTTTTTCATCGTTCGTTGTGACGTTCCGTCATGGGGGGTACATAAAAAGATGCCGATGAGTGGACGCGAAGAGACGCACATCGCATGATTGATGTGCTGCCGGGGTATTATTGCTATTCTCTTGCATCTGCCGTATGGTTAACGGGTTTGTCACTTTGGCGTCCGCGCCTGACGCGCCCTGTCAGCGCGGACCGGCCGATTTATATCTGTTGAAGAGGGTGCGATGGATCTTCAGGTTTTTGCCAGCGGTCTACTGGCGCAACTGGCCGGTTGGCTGCAACTAGGTTACGCCTTTGGTGCAGGCATGGTATCGGCGGTTAACCCCTGTGGTTTTGCGATGCTGCCGGTCTATCTTTCTCTTTATCTTGGTGCCGGAGACGAGCAGTTTGAGCAGCGTTCCTGGCCTGTTCGGCTCGGCCGTGCCGTTGGCGTCGCCCTGGTCGTCTCGGCCGGCTACGGCCTTCTCTTTGGCGTGATCGGCACCATTGTTTCGGCCGGCGGTTCTCTGCTGCTCGGTGTGTTGCCCTGGGTATCGGTGATAATAGGCGCCGCTCTCCTTGTCCTCGGTTTCTGGATGCTGCTCGGCAAGCATGTATCCCTGGATGTCATGGTCCGCCTGTCGAGTCGTATCGGTGATCCGCGAACCATCAGCATTCGCGGCTTTTTCTTGTTTGGCCTGGCTTTCGGCGCCACATCGTTGGGATGCACTCTTCCGATTTTCCTGGTTGTCGTCGGCAGCGCCTTGACCTCCGGAGATTTCGTCACCGGGATGGTGCAATTTCTCTGGTATATCCTCGGTACCGCCAGTGTCTTCCTGCTGCTGACGCTGGCCATGGCCTTTGTCCAGGGCGGCATCGTCGTCGGCTATCTGCGACGGATGGTCCCCTACGTGCATGTCGTCTCGTCGATCCTGTTGATCCTGGCCGGCGCCTATATCTGCTGGTATTGGCTGAGCAGCGGTCTGCTGCTCGGCCCGTCGGCCCTGTCCTGAACATGACGGCTGCAGATCGAGGCCATGGCACAGGGGGGCCCGGGCCGGCGGCCGGCGCCGTAACAGCGACCGATCAGCTCCAGCAGGCCCGCGGGATGATCGCTGCAACCGGCGCCTATCTGATTTGGGGGTTGCTGCCGATCTACTGGAAAGCGCTCCAATCAATTGCCCCATACCAGATCCTTGCCCATCGGATGTTCTGGTCGCTGGTGGTGACGGCCTGCCTGCTCGCTATTTTCGGTGGCAAGGACAGCTTTCGGTCGTTGTTTGCCGATCGAAAGACGGTGCTCGTCTCAACCGGCAGCGGCTTACTGCTCGGCGTCAACTGGTTGACCTATATCTGGGCGGTCAACAGCGGCTATATCGTCGAGACGAGCCTTGGCTACTATATCAATCCGTTAGTGACCGTTACCTTCGCCGTATTCATTCTCGGGGAACGGCTCCGTTTCGGCCAGGCCGCAGCGCTGCTGCTGGCCGTTTCCGGGGTTGTCTATCTGACTGTGGTCTATGGGCGGTTCCCCTGGATTGCGTTGCTGCTGGCGATGACATTTGCCGTTTACGGCCTGCTCCATAAGACGACCCAGATCGCGCCATTGAAGGGGTTGTTTCTGGAAACGCTGGTGTTTTTCCTGCCGGCCAGTGCGATGATCCTGTTTGCCGGCTCGGACGGGCGGGGCGCATTTATCACCGGCGGCTGGCCGCTTTCACTGTTGCTCGTCGGGACCGGCGTCATCACGACCATTCCGTTGCTGCTGTTTGCCTATGCCGCGCATAATATCAAGCTTTCGCTGCTCGGCATCCTGCAATACACAGCGCCGACCCTGAATCTGCTCCTTGGCGTCTTCGTTTATCAGGAAGAGTTTCCCGGAAGTCGAATGATCGGATTTCTATTGGTCTGGAGTGGTTTGTTCGTTTTTGTCGTCGAAGGAATGATCCAGCGCTCGCGGATCAAAAAGGCGCTATTGGCGCAGCGGTGAGCCGATTCTTGCCATCTTTTCAGAACTTGTGACGGGGGAGCGGGTAAGGGGCGGATAATCGTTGGCGGCGGTGCGGCAATCTCCGAAAGAATGATTATCATCTAAGGTAAGAGCAGGGTCTTTGCATGATGTGGCAACGGGGCATTTCTTCTCTTCTTTCACTCCCTCTCTCCACCTGTCCCGCCAAGCATCATGCTCAGGCCCCGCCTATTTTTTTATCCCTTGCAACCGTAGTTTTTCCTCTGCACCTGGCAACGGCCCAACCGGACAGGAGGTGGAGCTATTCGTCGCACCACCGGAGACTGCCGAACAACAAGCCTGGCTCGGTTTGTTCATCGCAAAAATCGTTTGATTTTTCGCCAACGTTCCAGCTATCATGGACCCACTGCCGACAAGAGGGCTGGTACCCTTTGATCGGCTCCCCAAGAACCGGCGATGATGGTCAAATGATAGATAAAAAACAATTACTTACAACCTTTCTTCCGATAGCCGTGCTGCAGGCGGAAACAACTGATGCCGCAGAAGCGGTACCGCAGCAACAATTGTTTGACGGCATGGTCTGTATCAGGCGGCTACCGTTTCGGATTGGCCGTGAGTCGCGGGTCAAGAAGGTAAACGGTCGCATCGAACGGATCGAACGCCCCAAACTGGACGACCGGGAGCCAAACAATGATCTTTACCTGGTCGACCGGGGACACTTGCTCAATATTTCCCGAGAGCATCTGCTCATCGAGGTCGACGGCGAATCATTTTACCTGGTCGATCGAGGGAGTGCCTGCGGCACCAAGGTCAATGGTGAACCGGTCGGCGGGGAGGACCAGGGTGGTCGGAGCATCCTGAAGGATGGGGACATCATCACTATCGGCACGATGGAGAGCCCGTATCGCTTTCGCTTTCTCGATCTGCGTGGGTTTATGATCGCGACGAGCGACCACTGACGACAGCGGTCGATAGCACAAGCAGCGCGTCCCGGAGACTGTGCTCGACACGGCGGCGCGCACAATGCGAGGGAGAGAAGGCCGTTATACGTCAGTCGGCCTGACTGATCGCCTGGGCGATCCGCAGGGCCTGTCTGGTAGCCGCGACATCGTGGACGCGCAACAGGGAAACCTTGTCCAGACACAAGGCTGAAACAACGGCCGTTGCCAGATCACGGTCTTGAGCCGGGCAACCGGTGAGATCTCCGAGGAAGCGTTTGCGTGAATGGCCGAGCAGCACCGGTCTGCCCAGTCCGGCAAACCGGTCGATATGCTTGATCAGCGAGAGGTTGTGCTGCAGCCGTTTGCCAAAGCCGATGCCGGGATCGACAATGATCCTGGCCGGGTCGATGCCGGCGGCCGCCAGCGTTGCCAACCGCTCGGCGAGAAAATCGTAGATTTCACCGACCACGTCCTCGTAGCGGGGATCCACCTGCATGGTATCGGGCGTTCCCTGCATATGCATGATGATTACCTCGGCGTCGCTGTCGGCAATCACTGCCAGCATATCCGGGTCGCCGCGGACGGCGCTGATATCGTTGATCAGCGACGCGCCGGCGGTCAGGGCCTGACGTGCCACCTCCGCTTTACGGGTATCGATGGATATCGGTATGTCGGAGAATGTGCGGATGGCGTTGATCAGCGGGATGGTTCGCTCCAGTTCCGCACCGAGAGAGACCGGATCGGCAAAGGGGCGCGTCGATTCGCCGCCGATATCGATAATATCGGCGCCTGACTCGATCAGCATCCGGGCGTGCTCGACGGCGCCGGGCAGGTCTGAACAAGAGCCGCCGTCGGAAAATGAGTCGGGGGTCACATTGACGATCCCCATAACCCGGGGGCCGTCGGTCATGTCGATAGTCCCGGCTCCCGGTTTTCTTCCGCCTCTTCTTCCGCTGGTGTTTCAGCGGCTTCTTCTGTCGCCGGTTCCGGAATGGGCGGTTCCGTCGCCGCCGGTCCGGCAGATTTCTTCACCGCCTCGGTTCCCTGTGCTTCCCCGTTCGGCTGGTGGACGTCAGGGCGCAACTCGGCGAGGATTCGCTTGATATCCTCGAGGACGATGGTCTCCTTCTCGAGCAGTTCGCTGGCCATTCGCTCCAAAACATCACGGTGGCTTTCCAGCAGAGAACTTACCTTGTCGATTGCTTCGAGGATGATCTCTTTTACGGCGCTATCGATCTGCCGGGCTGTTTCTTCGCTGAAATCTCGGTGCTGGGCGATCTCCCTGCCGAGAAAGATCTGTTCTTCTTTCTTGCCGTAGGTCAGCGGGCCCAATTCTTCACTCATGCCCCATTCGCAGACCATCTTGCGGGCCAGTTGAGTGGCACGTTCGAGATCGTTGCCGGCACCGGTGGTGATCTCATCAAAGACGAGTTTTTCCGCGACACGACCGCCAAACAGGATGCAGATCGAGTTTTTCAGAAACGCCTTTGAGTGGGTATATTTTTCGACCATCGGTAATTGCATGGTCAGCCCGAGCGCGCGGCCGCGGGGGATGATGGTCACCTTGTGGATCGGGTCGGTATTGGGCAGCAAATAGGCGACGAGGGCGTGCCCTGCCTCGTGGTAAGCGGTGACCTCTTTTTCCTTCTCGGTGATGATCATCGAACGCCGTTCGGCGCCCATCATGATCTTGTCTTTGGCTTTCTCCAGAAGAGCCAGGGTGATCTCCTTGGCACCTTCACGGGCGGCCATCAGCGCCGCTTCATTGATCAGGTTTTCCAGGTCGGCGCCGGAAAAACCGGGAGTGCCCCGTGCCAGGATATCGTAATCGATATTGGGCGCCATTTTGGTTTTTTTACCATAGATCTCGAGTATTTTCTGGCGTCCTCCAACATCTGGGATCGGCACGACCACCTGCCGGTCGAAACGACCGGGGCGGAGGAGGGCCGGGTCAAGAACGTCGGGCCGGTTGGTTGCGGCCACGATAATGACCCCTTCGTTCGACTCGAAACCGTCCATTTCAACGAGCAGTTGGTTCAGGGTCTGTTCCCGCTCATCGTGGCCGCCGCCGAGCCCGGCACCACGATGACGGCCGACGGCATCGATCTCATCGATGAAGATGATACAGGGGGCATGTTTTTTCCCCTGGATAAACAGGTCCCGGACCCGTGAGGCGCCGACACCGACGAACATCTCGACAAAATCGGAACCGGAGATGGAAAAAAACGGCACGTCGGCCTCGCCGGCGATCGCTCGCGCGAGCAGAGTCTTGCCGGTGCCCGGAGGGCCGGCCAGCAGCACGCCTTTTGGGATCCGCCCGCCGAGCGCGGTGAACTTATGCGGGTCCTTGAGAAAATCGATGATCTCCTCAAGCTCCTCTTTCGCCTCGTCGATACCGGCGACGTCGGCAAACGTTACCTTGTTGGTGCCTTGCTCCATCAATCGGGCCCGGGTCTTGCCGAAAGACAGGGCGCCGCCCTTGCCGCCGCCCTGCATCTGGCGCATGAAGAAGATCCAGACACCGATCAACAGCAGCATCGGGAACCAGGAAACGAAGATGGTCATGAACCAATTGTCTTTCTGGGATTCCTTCACTGATATGTCGACGCCGGCATCGCGCAACAGCGGGATGAGTTCGTCGTCATTGGCCGGGAAGATGGTGCGAAACGGTTTGCCGTCCTGCAACGTGCCGGAAAGGGTATCACCGTCGATCCTGACTCGGTTGATCGATTTGTTCTCGATCCTGGTCATGAACTCGCTGTAGGTAAGCGAGGAAACGTTGCTCTGTGGTTTGTTGAACAGGTTGAAGAGCAGGATCATGGTCAGGCCGATCACCAGCCACATGCTCAAGTTTTTATAGAACGTATTCAAAAATACCTCCCGGTACGATCAACCGATCTCCGTCGTACCGCTCATGTTCTCTTTTATTCGGAGCAGCACCCCGGTGCCGCCGTGACAATCGCCATTACATTAAACCATCTTTCGGTAAAGTCGAGTGCCTTCCGTTACCTATTCTAGTCATCAGGCAAATTTTTGTACAGCCTTTACCCCGATCGGTTTGTTTCTCATGTCTTTGAGCGCCCTGATAAACGCTGCGGCACCGCTGATCGTCGTGGTGTACGGGATGTGCAGATCGATGGCCGCGCGCCTGATCCGGTAGCTGTCTTCGGTGGTTCGCCGGCCCAGCGAGGTGTTGACGATCCAGGCGATATCATGGTCTTGGATCTTGTCCAGGATATGGGGGCGTCCTTGGGAGATTTTGTTGATCTGTCGGCAGTCGATGCGACTCTCCTGTAGAAACAGGGCGGTGCCGCTCGTGGCGTAGATGGTAAATCCGAGCTCGACGAGAGTCCGGGCAATGGGGACCATGGAGATCTTATCGCCGTCACGCACCGAGATAAAGACATTGCCCTGGGTCGGCAAGCTTGAGCCGGCTGCCAGTTGGGCCTTGCCGAGCGCCATGCCGAGATCGTCGTCAATGCCCATGACTTCACCGGTTGATTTCATCTCCGGGCCGAGCAACGAATCGACTCCGTCGAAGCGATCGAAGGGGAAGACAGCCTCCTTGACGGCCCAGTGACCGATCCGAGCCTCGGTGGTCAGGCCGAGATCGGTGAGCGTCATGCCGAGCATAACCTTGGTGGCCAGTTTGGCCAGCGGCACGCCGGTAGCCTTGCTGACGAATGGAATGGTCCGTGAGGCGCGAGGGTTGACTTCGAGGACATAGAGGGCGTCGTCCTTGACGGCGAACTGCACATTCATCAGTCCGATAACGCCGAGTTCCGCGGCCATCGCCTTGCTGGCGGCCGTGATTTCGTCGATGATCGCTGCCGAGAGCGTGTGTGGCGGCAGGACGCAGGCGGAATCGCCGGAGTGGATGCCGGCCTCTTCTATATGTTCCATGATGCCGCCGATGATCGTCGTCTGCCCGTCGCTGATCGCATCCACATCCACTTCGATGGCGTCCTGCAGAAACTGGTCGATCAGGATCGGGTGATCCTGGGCGGTATCGCCGATGGTCTGCATGAAATCACGGATACCGTCTTCGTTGTAGACGATGCGCATGGCCCGGCCGCCGAGCACGTAGGAAGGGCGAACGACAACCGGGTAACCGATCTGAGATGCCGCCCGCAGAGCCTCGTCGACGGTCAAGACCGTATCGTTTTCCGGTTGCTTCAGGTCCAGTTTGCGGAGCAGCTGCTGGAAGCGCTCACGATCCTCGGCACGGTCGATGGCGTCCGGCGGTGTTCCTACGATCGGTACGCCGGCTGCTGCCAGCGGCACTGCCAGGTTAAGCGGTGTCTGGCCGCCGAATTGCACAATGACGCCGTCTGGCCGTTCCAACTCGATTATGTTCAGGACATCCTCGCGGGTCAGCGGTTCAAAATAGAGTTTGTCCGAGGTGTCGTAATCGGTGGACACGGTTTCCGGGTTGGAGTTGACCATAATCGATTCGACGCCGATCTCTTTTAACGCAAACGAAGCGTGCACGCAGCAGTAGTCGAACTCGATGCCCTGGCCGATGCGGTTCGGCCCGCCGCCCAGGATCATGATTTTTTTGCGATCGGTACGCAGGGCCTCGTTTTCCTGTTCGTACGTGGAATAGTAGTACGGGGTGTATGACTCGAACTCCGCTCCGCAGGTATCGACCAGCTTGTAGACCGGCAGGACGCTGAGTCGGTGGCGCAGGTCGCGGATATCATCTTCCGAGGTCTTGGTCAGAAAGGCCAGCTGCCGGTCGGAAAAACCCTGCTGTTTGCAGCGGCGCAGGAATTCGTGGTCGAGTCCGCGGAACTCCCGGGCGCTGATCTCTTCCTCGGTGGCCACAATCTGCCTGAGGTTGAGCAGGAACCAGGGATCGATGCCGGTCAACTCGGAGATTTTGTTGACCGTCATCTTCCGTTTGAGCGCCTCGTAGATAAAGGCCACCCGTCTCGAGTTGGCCACCAGCAGGCCGCTCTGAAGATCCTCGTCATCGAGATGACCCATGATCTCCTTGCCGTCACCGCCGAAACCGAAGCGCCCGGTTTCCAGGGAGCGCATACCTTTCTGGAAGGCCTCCTTGAAGGTTCGGCCGATGGCCATCGTCTCGCCGACCGATTTCATCGACGTGGTCAAACAGTCGACGGCATCGGGGAATTTCTCAAAGGTCCAGCGGGGGATCTTGACCACGCAATAATCGATGGTCGGTTCGAAGGAGGCGTAGGTCTCCCGAGTGATATCGTTGCGAATTTCGTCGAGGGTATAGCCGACCGCCAGTTTGGCGGCGATCTTGGCAATCGGGAAACCGGTCGCTTTGGAGGCGAGCGCCGAACTCCGGGAGACCCGGGGATTCATCTCGATCACCATCAATTCGCCGTCCAGCGGATTGACGGCGAATTGCACGTTCGATCCGCCGGTCTCGACACCGATCTCTCGAATGATGGCAATCGCCGCATCGCGCATATCCTGGTATTCACGATCGCTCAGGGTCTGGGCCGGGGCGACGGTGATCGAATCGCCGGTATGCACGCCCATCGCGTCCATATTTTCGATGGAGCAGATAATGACGACGTTGTCGTTTTTGTCGCGCATCACCTCGAGTTCGAATTCTTTCCAGCCGAGTAGGCTGCGTTCGAGCATCAACTCGTTGGTCATCGACAGGTCGAGGCCGTGTTTGCACAGGGCTTCCAACTCCTGACGGTTGTAGGCGACGCCGCCGCCGGTGCCGCCGAGGGTGAAGCTCGGTCTGACGATCAGCGGAAAACCGATTTCATCGCCGGCCTGCAATGCCTCTTCCAGGGTATGAACGATCGCCGATTCCGGGACCTTGAGTCCGATGGCCCGCATAGCCGCACGGAACTCTTCACGCCCCTCGGCCTTTTTGATGACCGCGATATCGGCGGCGAGCATTTCCACACCAAACGTTTCGAGGATGCCCATCTCGGCGACCTTAATCGCGGTGTTCAGCGCCGTCTGGCCGCCAAGCGTCGGCAGCAGCGCGTCGGGACGTTCGAGTTCGATGACCCGGGCGACCATCTCCGGGGTGATCGGTTCGATATAGGTGGCGTCGGCCAGTCCGGGATCGGTCATGATGGTGGCCGGGTTTGAGTTGATCAGCACCACCTGGTAGCCCTCTTCCTTCAGGGCCTTGACCGCCTGGGTGCCGGAGTAGTCGAATTCACAGGCCTGGCTGATGATGATCGGGCCGGAACCGATGATCAGTATTTTCTTGATGTCGTCTCGTTTGGGCATAAGATCCGTTGCGCTCAGAAAAGGGTGCGTGGTGTCTGTCGAAATTCTTCAGGTCTGGTTTTCACCGCGGCCGGCGCTGCTTGTGCATCAGTTCGATGAAGCGATCGAATAAATACATCGCATCGTGCGGACCGGGTGCGTGTTCCGGGTGGTATTGCACCGAGAACGCCGGGTATCGTTTGTGGCGCATACCCTCGCAGCTGCCATCGTTGAGATTGATATGGGTCAGTTCCACCTGGTCCGGATCTAGGGTGTCGATATCGACACAGAATCCATGGTTCTGGGAGGTGATTTCCACCTTGCCGGTATGCAGGTCTTTGACCGGCTGGTTGCCGCCGCGATGACCGAATTTGAGTTTGTACGTCGATCCGCCATAGGCCAGCCCGAGCATCTGGTGACCGAGACAGATGCCGAAGATCGGCAGACGGCCGAGCAACTCTCGGATGGTGGCGACCACGCCGGCGACGCCGGCCGGATCGCCGGGACCGTTGGACAAAAAGATCCCATCCGGCTGCATGGCCAGGACGGTCGCACTATCGGTGGTTGCCGGCACGACCTGAACGCGGCAACCTTTGTCGGTCAGGATTCTCAGCTGGTTGTATTTGATGCCGAAATCAAAAGCGACAACCTTCAGGGCGTCCGCCGATCCCGGGGCGGTCTCGAAGGATGTGCCGGGGACCGGCATGTTGTTCGACCAGCCGTAAGGGCTTTGGCAACTGACTCGCTCCACCATGTCCCGGCCGATGAGGCCCTGCCAGTTTATTGCCTTGTCGACCAGCGACTCGGGATCGGTATCCTCGGTGGAGACGATGGCCTTCATGGCGCCGGCGGTGCGGATGTGCCGAACCAGCGCCCGGGTATCAAATCCCTCGACGCCGAGCACTCCGTAGGTTTTGAGGAAATCGGCCAGGTTCTGGCGGGCCCGGTGGTTGCACGGAATTGCGTGGTACTCTTTGACCAGAAAGGCTTTCGGGTGAACCGCAGCCGATTCCATGTCATCGGGGTTGACGCCGTAGTTGCCGATCAGCGGATAGGTCATCACCACCATCTGACCCGTGTAGGATGGGTCGGTCAATACTTCCTGGTAACCGCTCATCGAGGTATTGAAAACGATTTCACCGATCGCTTCGCCATGGCCGGTGAACGAGAGTCCCTCAAAGACGGTGCCGTCTTCCAGGGCGATCACTGCTTTCATAAGGACGTCCTTCTGCACGGGCGGTCGGAGGACCGCATCAGTATTGCGGCTGCTGCTGAGGGGGAAATGCCTGCCGCCAGTCCGATCGACCCGATGGCTCGAAATCGTTCTTGGCGGTGGCAGCAGGGGTGAGCCGATCTTTGTTTCGTCAAGATAAAACGCCAACATATAACTCGGATTAGCGCTTTTCGTCAAGAAGAATCAAGCCGACAGAAGAATCAAGCCGATCGCCCGGGGATACCGATTTTCATCAGCAGAATTGAGCGATGGCGATTGGTCGTTGTCAGTCGTCAGTGCGGATCCGGGAATGTGGTTCTCTCCGTGCGGTGCCACGAACGGTGAAGCAAAAATGAACGGCACGTTGTCGACCGGAGTTGTTTTCGGCCGGCCGTTATGGTAGAGCAACTGGCCATGATAAAGCGATTATCCCCCCAAGAAGAAACGACAGACGCCCGAAACGGTGGCGTTGAGCTGCGCCGGGTCGTGCTGGATGAATTGACCGTCGAGCGCTTCGATGCGGCAGCTGGACAAGCCTGGTGCGTTCTCGGCGGTACCCGCTCTGGTGTCGATCGATTTGTGTCTCTGCTCGCCGGCAGCGAGGAAACGTTCACGGCGGAAGTGTTCAAACTGCCCGACAACCTGGCCGTCGTCAGTTTCCGTGGTCAGCAGGAATTATTTGAACAAGAGCTGCGGCGGGATGATTCGGAATTTCTCGATAAAATCGACCCCGGCACTCCGGCTCGCGCGTTTCTCCAGCCCGGTGCCCGGACCGATGAGTTGATCCGGCTCTTTCGACTCGATCATGTGCTTGATCGAGGGTATCGCCAGCTCAGTTCCGGGGAGAGCAGAAAGCTGCTGCTGCTGTCGGCAATCAGTCGTGGCGCCCGCTATCTGCTCGTGGAAAATCCTTACGACGGCCTGGACCGGAAAGCCTGCCGGGACTTCGATCGAACCATGACGGAGTTGCTCCAGGAGGGGTTCGGCATCATGCTCGCACTCACCAGTCGGGCCGATATACCGATCTGGTGTACCCACCTGGCGGTGATCGAAGGGGGCGTCATGGTGCTGCAGGGAGAGCGCGGCGACGTTGAACAGGCCATAGCTGCAGCCGAGGCGGCCGGCAGCTGGGTACAATTGCTTGGTGCCGGAGCGGGTGAGGATACGGCCGGAGAGCCGGAAACGCTGGTCAGACTGGTCGGAGGCCATGCCGGTTATGGTGGAAAAAACATTTTTTCCGGTCTCGATCTGACCGTTCAAACCGGCCAGCATACATTAGTCAGCGGCCCGAACGGGGCCGGCAAGTCAACCCTGCTGGCCCTGATTACCGGCGATCATCCCGATTGCTATACCAACGAGTTGTACCTGTTCGGCATTCGGCGCGGAAGCGGCGAGTCGATCTGGCAGTTGAAGAAAGAGATGGGTATCGTCAGCCCGGCGCTGCACCGCGAGCATTATCTGCCGGGCAATGTCCTGCAGGTGATTGTTTCCGGTTTTTTCGATTCAATAGGCCTCTATAACAAACCGACTGCGCAACAACGGCGGCAGGCCCGTTCATGGCTTGCCGAGATCGGCCTGAGCGATCGGGAAAAAACACCGTTCCGGCGGCTGGGCTACGGGGAACAGCGCCTTATCCTGATTGCCCGTGCCTTGATCAAGCTACCGAAATTACTGGTTCTCGACGAGCCGACCCAGGGGCTGGATGATCGCAACCGCGCCACGCTGCTTGATTTTCTAGAAACGATCGCGGCGCGGCAGATCAGCACGATTCTCTATGTCAGCCATCGGCAGGACGAATTCCGGCCTTTTTTTCGGAACCATCTCGAACTGGGTTGAGCCTGCTGCCGCCGATCGGCGAACGGTCGACAGGCAATGCTCGGCTCTGGCCGGTGACGCTGCCTGTTGCCGAGACGAGGGCGCGGTTAGGCGAAGCTGTCATCAAACAGCTTTTCAATAGCGGCCCGACCCGCGTCGCTGAGATATCTGGTCCCGGAGCCGACGAAGGTATCGTATTTGATATGGGGCTGGTCTTCCTGCCAGCCGTCTTTCCAGGTGTACCACTTTTCTTTCGGTTGATCGAAGACATGCAGGGGGCGATTGAAAATCTTGGCCAGCTGTACGGCCCAGCCGGTCCCACCTTTTACCGAACCGTCATCCTGGATGCTGCCGATGACGAATACCTGATAACCGCTGTTGACCATGTGGAAAATGGTCTGCAGGACCCTACGGATCTTCTCTGTCTCATAGTAGGTTCGGTGCATCATACGGGATGCAAGTTCCATGCTGATGTCACCCCGTTCGAGTTCTTCCTCGGTCAGGATCCGGGTGTTTTTGTCCCGGGACAGTTTGTGGCCCTCAAAGGTGTAGATGACTTCATTGACCTTGAACTTCTCGGCGGTTTCACCGAAGACGGTTTCGGCGCCTTTCAGGCCGCCGCTGTAGAGCGTGCAGTTTTCAGGATTCATGGGATGTCCCTCGTTGATGTTTGACAAAAATCAGCTATGCATCGGTCTCGATTCTATAATACAGCTGTGGAGAAAGGCAACCGTGCGGTGGCGACCGGATACCTTTTTCCCCTCTTTTTTGCGGTTATCATTTTTCCGCGCTGAGAAAGACCCGCCATGGGGCGGGGTAGCCTTCTACAGTCTTGGACGGATCGCTTTGATCGATGAAGTCCTCAAACGATTCAAAGACCATCCACTCGGTGCGCCGCTGTTCGGCCGAACTCATCGGGTGTGCGTCAAACAGCTCCACTGCCGAAAAACCGGCACGACGCAGCCAATTGACCAGGCAGGCGCCGGTCGGCACGAAATAGGTGCCGGGAACCTTGGCGTAGGTTTTTTGCGGGAACAGGGCTATCGGATCGTCGCCGGGGATGGCTTGGGACTCGACGATCAAGCGACCGCCGGGCTTCAGGGCGGCGTTGATATCCCGCAGGGCATCGATCGGTGAGGAGCGATGATAGATAATCCCCATCAGCAGGACGAGATCAAAGGTTTCCGGAAATAAACCAATTTGTTCGACGCCGAGCAGGTCGGCGGCCAGGTTGGTACAACCGGCCATGGCGTTGAGGGCCTGGAAACAGAAATAATGGTGGACCGATGGTTCGAAGCCAAGAGCCAGCAGCGGCTGATGGGAACTCAGGCGAAACAGGTAATAGCCGTTGTTGCACCCGATATCGGCAACCACCGCGCCGGACAGGTCGGGTAGGGCGGGAAGGACTCGGCGCCACTTGCGTTCGCTGCGCCATTCGGCGTCGATCTCGATGCCGAAGACGGAAAACGGCCCTTTCCGCCAGGGCATGAAGGCCTTGAGCTGGTCCTTGATCTGTTGCCGAATTGGCGGTGACACCTCGTCGGCATGACCGATGTGTACCACGCCCTCGCTGCAGTCAACGTTTTCGGCCCGGAAACGGGCGAGAAATTCTGCGGGCCGGCGGTATCTGAGAAATCCCTTCTTCTGCTGGCCCGCCCATTGGTGCCGGTCTCGCAGGACGGCCTCGATGTCGGCACGCCGAACAGTGGCGGGTAGTCGGTCGAGATAATCCATACCGGTATCCGCTCAGGCCGGTTTACAGGCGACGAGGGAGCAAAAGTTAAACCATTGGAAAAAGGGGGTCACCGGTTGGAACCCGGCGTTGGCGAAGAGGGCGATATTTTCTTCGACGGAAAACGGGATCAGGATATTTTCCAGGGCTTCTCGTTTGCGGGCGATTTCCAGCTCGGAATATCCGCGCTCCCGCTTCAGGTCGTGATAGATGTCGATAAAACTGCGGTTCAGGCGACCGTCCGGCAGGATCGTCTTTTCACTGACGATCAGCAGTCCGCCGGGTCGGAGATTGGCAAACAATCTCTCAGCAAGGGCCGGCCGCAGCAGCGGCCTGATGAATTGCAGCGTATAGTTGACGACAAAGGCCGCGGTCCCGGGGCGCTGTATCCGGGTGATGTCTTCCAAGCAAAAGTCGATGGTGTGTTGCCGACCATACATTTCCGCTTTAAGCCGGGCCTTTTCCAGCATCGCCGGTGAACTGTCGATGCCTACCAGACGCAGATCCCGTCCTTCGAGAAGCCTGGCTATTTGTATCAGCGAGGCGCCGGTGGAGCAGCCGAGATCGCAGACGGTGTCTCCCGGCTGCAAGTGGCGACGAAGCAGGTGAGCGGTTGCCTTGATCACCTCCTGGTAAAACGGAACCGAACGGTCGAGCATATCGTCGAAGACTTCGACGACCCGGTCGCTGAAGGCAAAATCCTCGGGTACGGTGTCAGTACGATACAATCGGTCGGCAGGTGGGGATGAAAACGACGACATGGCAAGGTTATTATTTCTGGTACCATGTGCCGTCGGCGGCGCGGAACCAGTGTCCCCGACTGCCCTTTTCGGCGATCTGTTTGGCTCGTCGCTGACCGACCAGAGCGATGTCGACCCCCTGGTTCTTGGCAATTTGGGCGTAGACGAGCCGGCGATCCTTGTTTTCGGCCTCAACCACCTGCTGATCAGGCTTGTTGCCGGTGCGATATTCGAGGTATCCCTGGGCGTTCTCTCCGATCACACCTTGGTCTTTCAGGGCGATAATCGTTGGTATCCGCGCTGTCATCCGGTCTTTGATCGAGGCGGACGTGGCTGGTGCGGCACACCAGAGCAGGGTCATCAGGAACGTGAAAATGATGGCGGTGCAGTGTCGGCAACGCATGCAAGACCTCCGGTTCGGATGGGGTTATTGGCTGACGTCCTCGGCGGCCTCGTCGATATCACTGAAGAAATCGTCGAGGGCCCGGTCAACTTTGACATTGACGTCGATAGTGATGTGGATCGGTTTGATTTCCACCGGCTTGACTTCGACCTCGTGTCTGGTGCATGACAGCAGCAACCCGGACAAGGCCGCACCAGTCAGCAGCAGGAAGGCATGACACCGTTTCATATCATTTGTTTCCCATGATCGATTTGACGTCGTAGCCGACCCGCAGCAACTCGGCCAGCGGCAGACGCAGATTGATATCCAGTCTGATCGGGTAGTCCAGCTTTCCCTGTTGTGCTTCAACAAGCGCCCCGTTTTTGAACGCATAGGGCAACGGCGTGCGCGGCCGGCCGTCGAGTTCCATGGTGAGCAGCAACTCGTCCCCGAAACTGTTGAACGACAGTCTTGACCAGTTGTAGGCGAAGTCCTCGAGCGCTTTCAGCGAGTAGCCGAGGGAGCCGGCCTGTTGCACGGTGCCGATTCCCTGACGAAGCAGGTCGGTGTTGGTGAATTGTACTATACCACCTGCTCCGGGGGTCGAAAACAGAAAACCGTCATCGATGTGGAGTTGGTCGCCAGACCATTTGACCGGCAGTTTGCCGTTGAGGGCACCGTCGCCCTCGGTCTGGTCGAAGCCGAACTGGTTGAGCAATTCGGCGAAATTGATGCGGCTCGAGTAGAGGACGGTATCGATCTCCGGATTGATCGTCGAAAGCCGGACACTGCTCGATTCCAGAGTTCCCCGGCACCAGTCGACCCGGCTTTTCTCGATAAAGAGAGTGCGCAGGTCTTCCAGGCGATAGCTGATATCGGCAGCACCAAAATGCAAGTTCCCGATATCGATCCGGGCGGCGGTGCACCGCTGACTTGGTGCCGAACGGATCTCCGGCAGGTGCGGCAGCGTCAAGGAACAGTCGAGGTCGGAAATGTTGAGACGGCGCTCGTCCTGCGTCAAGGTTCCGTCGCGAAGCGAAGCCGTCAGCAAGCCGCCCAGGCGGCCGGCGTGTCGCTGCAGCGAGCCGTCCGCCGTCAGGGTGCCGGTAAAACCGAGTTGTTTCGGGATTCCGGCGATGTTCGGCAACAGTGCGGCATCGACGGCAGTCGACGGCAGCTGCCAGGATAGTTCGAACGTCCCGGCGGCCGGCCGGACCGAACCGGTTAGGTACAATCTGGGCCGGGGCGGGAAGGCAGCCTGCAGAGCGCCATCCAGATCGATCCGGGCAGAGCGTTGATGGAGCGTTGCGCTAAAATCGCCCAGCAACGTATCCTGCCTGCTGATGGAACCGATGGCAAGCGAGCCGGCACGGGGAACCTCGTCGCCGGTCGTATCGGGCGGGGCAAGGATGTATGGCAGCTTCAGTTCGAGGCCACCGAGTTCCATAGCTTGCCCGGGCAGCAACACCCGGTTCACTGCGCCATGCAGGTCCCCGCTGGTCTCGTCGTCGCGGTGCTCAACGAGCAGCCGAACGGTGGTACCGGAGAGGTTCGTCGTGATGGCATCGTGGATCAGCTCGATTTGTGGAAGTTCCAGGTCGATGCGGGCCGACAGGTGGTGGGGGCGCCCCGTCAGATCGGCGTGCAGATTCGCTGCCGGCACGGTGATGGTCGCTGGCACGCCGGGGATTGTCAGCGGTTTTTGGTCGCCTGCCCGGCCGTCGATAGCCAGCTGCCAGCTGCCGTCCGATTGCCGGCTGCCGCGCCAGGATACGGTCGAGGCAAGACGCTCCGCGGCCCGTGTCGCCACCATATCGACCTCGCCGGTCAGGGTGATGCCGTCTTGGCCGACGGACAGGGAGCCGCGCGGCGTTGCTGCCAGTCTCAAAGCCGGTGAAGAAAGGAGCAGCGGAGAGAGTTCGTAGTACAGGGCGGACGGCGTGCCGTTCACGCTCAGTCGGACCGTACCGCTCTCTTCGGCGCCCGTCACCTTCAGCGGACCGACCGTCAGAGACGGCTGGGTGAAGGAGGCCCGCAGGTCGAGTGCAGTCGATGATCTGAGATCCTCTGCCAGCGCCAGGGAGAGCGTGGCGTTCACGGGACCGAGCCGTGATCCCTGCAACGACGGCGGAACAAAGCGTGCCGGTACCTCGCCCTCGGCGTGCTCCAGGTCCAGCGACAGCAGGTATCCGTCGTCGACGGCGCTGAGATCCGCCGTGCCGCGAGCCAGGATCAGATCGGCAAGGGCAAACCGTCCGGCTGCCGTTTCCAGTCGGTACGTGGCGTTACCGTCGCGTGTCGAGGAAATGGTCAAATCTGCCGATACACTCAGCCGCAACGGTGTTCGCCCATTTTCGTGCAGGACCAGGCTGCATTGTTTGATTATCAGATGATCGACGATAAGGGGTAAGGCGAGTGGGGCGACGGTAGATCGACTATCTTTTACGGTGCCTGCCGAAGAGAGCCCCGGTATGATGATGCGATCATCACTACGATAAAGATGCAGCACAGCATGATCGATGGTCATCGAGCGGAGCCGTTTTTTGAGCAATTCCAGCGGTGAAAATGTCAGAACCAAACGGGGAACGGCAATGCCCGGTTTCTCAGGCTCGCCGAGGTGCAGGGTGCCGCTTGCAGAAAACGGGGTGAGCCGGTTGACGCTCAATATCCGCTCACTGTCCGGTAGATCATCGAGCAGCGCGGGCAGCAGCCAGGTATTCAGCGCGAAGGGGAGCAGCAGAAAAAGCAGGGCGACGGCGACCGCAGCAAGAGCCAGGGCGGCGGCCAGTCGGCGGAGTAATTTTGACATGGCCTTTTCAGTGATGCGTTGATAGAGAGCTCGAAGATGACCGACAACATCGACGATGCCGCTTTCAGCGTATATGAATCGGCCCAAAATGCCTAGATAAAATGTATCCCGGCAATCGTCTCGGACGCGGTTTCGACAGCCCGGAAGTGCTGGAAAATTGGGTTGCCATCGGGTAGATATGTAAGTATAAAGCTACGCTGACGGGATGATGGCAACACCACGGTGTCAGAGCACATGGCAGTGGCTGCGCCTCGGAGAGATGCCCCGGTTGTTGCCTGATCGCCTAACCTTCTGTCAAGGAGGATATGATGGAATCGCCCGAAACTTCTTCGCGCCGGTCTGATAATCACTTGAAACTGGGAGCTAATATCGTCCTCTGCCTGGTGATCCTGTTTCTCGTCAGTTACGGGATCAAACGCGTTGCCGAGGCGCCGGATGTCGTCGGGTTGCTCGAGCAGAGCGTCGTGCCGGGACCGCGCGTCGCGACGATCGGTGATCAGTTGGAACTCGTCGATTATCGTCTTGATCTGCATCAGATCGGCAACCGGGTGCAAGCCGTCTTCACCGTGGCAAATAACGGCGATCGCCAGTTGCGCGATCCGGCTATCGACTGTGAGCTCTTCGATCGCTTCGGCGAGCGGCGAGGCGTCGACCGCTGGGTGATCTACGACACGGTGCCGGCTCGCAGCGAAGAGAGCTATGTGCTGGAAAAACAAAGCTATGTCTCCCCTCTGGTGGACCCTGCGACCGTGACCTGCCGGATTGTCGATATCCATGGCCCGGCCCGACCGCTCGTGGTTCATGAGCAAAATCGACATCACCATTAACCAGGTTCTTCCGCGAAGCAAGGGGCTTGGGAAGAACGTGCAGAGAACGCTGGACAGCTATGTCAAACGAGATTGATTTTGATGAAATACTCGCCAAGTACCGCTCCGATCCCTACAACTATATCCAGGTGCGGGCGCCGCACACCGGGGTGATCAACTATCGGGTTGATAAGGGACAGGCCGTCGACGCACCGAGTGGCGAGTGGCAGCATATCCCGGGTACGACGCTCTTTGAGATAACTCGGGAAAAAAACCGTAAGCCGCTCTGTTCGCCGATTACCGGTATCGTTTCGGAGCTCAAGGCGGAACTGGAGGGCTGCTTCGTCGAGGCCGGGGAAAAGTTGATGACGATTCGTTACCCGCTGAAAAAAAAGGATATCATTGAAAATATTCTGAAAGAAGTGCTCTATCTGTTCAGGGCGCCGGAGAAAGCCAAATATTTTTTTGCCCTGGATGTTCAGTCCCGGATCGATAAAAAGGGGGCACGTTCGGTCATCATCAAGCCCGGCGACGAAATTCTGACTATGTCGCTGATGAAACGGGATACACCGGTTTATTACGCCGGCGAGGAGGGCGTTATCCATTCGGTCTATTTCGAGCCCGGGATCTCGGTCGATCAGGGAGAGCCGTTGATCGGCGTCTGCGGTGCCGACAAAGTGCCGCTCATCCAGAAAGTGATTACCCGGGTCAAAGCCGAGTGGGATAATATCTGATGGCCCGGGAGGGTCGCCAGCCGCCGCGGAAATCGATACGGCCGAGTACTGTTCCTGTCGATCGGGCATGACGTCAACAGTCGGTCTCACCGCCGCCCGTCTTCGTTCCTATTGTCGAGATGTCGAGTTGCCGGCGCGTCGCAGCGGGCCCCTGGGCCGTGCAGCCGACGAGATTATGCGTTATGGCGCTTTTGTCGGCAGCGTCATTGAGCGTCACAAGCGTCTGGAACGGGCCATGCTTCTGGCTCGCGAGCAGATCGCGGTACGGGAGCGGGCTGGCGAGTCTGTGGTTTCGGGGACGACCATTATCGCCGATTCACTGACCGGTTCCCGTGGGCGCTTTGCCCGGAGCTGGCACGCCCCCCCAGGCGGCCTGTGGGGTACGCTGGTTGTCGTCAACACCCTTCTGCCCCCTTCGTTTCGGTTGCTGCCCATGGTGGCCGGGATCGCCTGCTGCGAGGCAGTGCGTGACTATTGTCCGGCCGCGACCGTCCGCTGGATCAACGACGTACTGATCGGTGGCCGCAAAGTCGGCGGGTTTCTCTGCGAGAGCTTTATCGGTGAGGGGTCCGGGGAGGAATTTTGCCTGATCGGTTTCGGTATCAATGTAAATAACGAATCCTTTCCCGAAGAATTGCGCGATGATGCCACCTCGCTCAGCCTGGCGGCAGGAACCGCGGTTGATCTCAGTGAATTCGGTTGCCGATTTCTGGCCGCTTTGACGTTTAATATCGGACTCCTTTATTATCACGAAGATCATGTGCTGGGCCAGCGTATCGATGCTGGCGCCGCTCACCCGTTGCTGCTTCGTTGGCGGGAGTTGAGCGATTCGCTCGGACGAAGCGTGGTCTACGGCTTCGATGTGATCAGTCGGCCGCAATACCGGGCGGTGGTTACCGGAATTGACAACGAGGGCGGCCTCTGTCTCACGTTGACGGATGGCAGCAGGATTGTCGAGCATAGCGGTGAGATCCGCTATCTGATGTGAACGCTCTGTTGCCTCTCAGTCCGGCGGCAGCCACTTCCAGGAGGTGAGTTCCCGCTGGAAAAGGTGCCTGCCATACTGGTGCATACAGTCGAGGGTTTCGGTGAGGACGGCCCTGCCGATTTTGCAGCGGTTGAGTCGGGTCGGCGGTTGTCGTTGGACCATGGCAATGGTCTGAATAGTGCCTGCCGACAATCGTCTGCCGCCAGTCTCTCCGACGGCCAGGCAGACAGGGCAGATCAGGCCGCCGGTCAGTGGACTGAACAGTCCCTGCTGTCCGGAAGGCCACGGGGTGCCGCACCTTTGGCAGAGCGAAACGTCGGGACGATAGCCGATACAGTCAAACAGTTTGATCAGAAACAAGGCGATGACCGCTTTCTGTCCGTCTTTGTTGTTCAGTGCATGCAGCGTCCAGAGCAGCAGCTGGAATAATTGGTCGTCCCGCTGTTTTTCGCCGCTGGCCAGCAGGATGAATTCTCTGACGATCGAGGCCGCCTGGTAGGCGGTAAAGGCTTGGCGCAGCCCGATAAAGCCGTTGATCAGATCGGCCTCGGTAAGAACCGCGAGTCTGTCGGGTGCCGATTGGCTGCAGGTGATCTGCAGGAAGGAGAATAGTTCGAGCTTGTTGACGAAGCGTTTTTTGCTGCGGTGAGCCCCTTTGGCGATTGCCGACAGTTTCCCGATATCACGGCAGAAAAAGGTGACGATTTTATCTGATTCGCCGTGATCGAGACAATCGAGTACAACTGCTGGAACAGCGGCGCACAGCGTGGGCATCGGTCAGTCGAGCAGATACTCCGGAATGGTCAGAGAGATCGTCCCATCCGTTGCCGGCGGAAGCGGCAGAGTGATGCCATTGAGAAAGAGTCGCACAGCGGTTTCGGCCGGCAGTTCCAGGCCGATTGATTCACGCGCTTGCCAGGTTCTGATGGTGCCCCGGGAGAGGGAAACGGTTTCTTTTGTCTGGTCGTCAATGGCGATGGAAATCGTTGCGTCTTCCTGGAATTCGGCTACCAGCAGGTAGCGGTAGCCTTCCGCCAGCGGGGTGGTCGCCGGTGGTACCAGTGGTTCGGATGGGGCCACGCCCGCCTCCCCGGCCGGAGCCGGTTTGTTCGGTAACGCTTGCGGCTGCGGGGTTTGCTGGTCGGCGGTAACACTCTGTTCGGCCGGCGGCTGCTGAAATCCCCGGAGCCATTTGCTCGCTTGGCTGGCAGGATTATAGCCGGCATACCAGCTGATACCGGCGGCGATCAGCAGAACGATCAGCAAGCCGATACCGAAAATGGTACCGAAAGAATAGGAGGGTGGCGAGGCCATGCTGCCGACATGTCGTTCCTGCCAGCTCGGTGCGGTCAGGCCGCCGCTCTTGGTCACGGTATCGGTTCGTTTGTACTCGTCACTGAAGCGCTGGATGATTTCTTCCTGGTCCAGGCCGAGCATTGCCGCGTAGAGCCCGTAAAAGCCACGAGCAAAGGCCAGAGGCGGCAGTGCTGTGAAATCATCGGCTTCCATGGCCCTGATGATTTCCGGTGTGATCCGGGTCTCTGCTGCGACATCGGCAATCTCCAGAGACCGCTCCAGGCGTAATCTTCTGAACAGTGCCCCGATGCTTTCCCGGTCGTTGTCGTCGATGCGGTTTTCCATAGCGTGGTCCCTGTTCCGTTGGTGACGGCGAGCGGCTGTGACGCCGCTTTGGTGCCGTTATTTCCTGATATAGGCCGCTTCCCTGAGTCGTTTCAGCCAGGCTTCATATTCTTCCTGCATCGTCTCACGATAAAGCTCTTCCCTGATCTGTTCTTTCACTGTTTCATAGGGAGCTTTACTGACAATGCCGCCGCTGCCGCCGGAAAGCAGTTGAAAAAACTGATAGCCGAATGGGGTCTCCACAATATCACTGATATCCCCGGGCTTGAGATCGGCTACCGCCGTTTTCATGTAGTCGGCCATCTCATCCTCGGCGAAAACACCGATATCGCCGCCTTCCTCGGCTGAAGGCAGATCGGAGAAGCGGCGCGCCAGATCACGAAAATCCTGTCCGGCCAGTGCCAGTTTATGGATGCGCTCAGCCCGTTTTCGGGCATCGAGCTTGGCCTGGTACAACGCCGCCGTCGATTGCTGAGCAGTTTCCGGCTCGTCCCAACCGACCCCGATCTGCAGCAGATAGAAGCTTCCTTCGGCGACGTTTTTCGTGTACTCGTCATGGTAATAATCGAGGACCATGTCGTCGGTGATAAGAATCTTCGAGCGGACCGCCAGCATCAGCAGTTTGTTCTGCAGGAGTTGGCTCTTCAGGTTCCGGCGATACGTCTGTTCGCCGATACCGTTTTGTTCGAGCTCTCCGAGAAACTCCTCGCGAGTGGCACCATTGGCGGCAAGGACCTGATTGAACGCTTCATCCACTTCCTGATCGCTTACGGAAATGCCCTGTTTGGCTGCTTCCTGGGCGATCAGTTTGCGGTTGACGAGAGCGTTGAGCACCTGGTCTCGGACCATTTCGAGAGCTTCCTGCCGCTCGTCGGCAGGGGCCTCTCGCCTGATTTTGGCAAAAAGCGGTCCGCCTTCCTCTTCGAGTTCCGACAGGGTGATGACGTCATCGTTTACCTGCGCGACAACCTTGTCGATTATCTCGGATGCGCAGTCGGTTGCAGTAGTGCCGAGTACGACGAGACAGCAGGCGATGACAAAAAACGGTGATATGATGGCAAACAATCTCATGCTCTATCCCGTGATGGGTCGTATGGGTTAATGAAACAGGGACCGTGAATTATCGGTGCTGTAGTGGAGCGGCGGTCAATTCGCAGCCCAAGGCCCGGGGAGAAAAAGTGAGATAATAGCAGAAGCCGGGTGCCTTGTTCAAGTATTTTACCAAAACCTTATTTACGGTCGGTCGTCGATGCATTACAATTAAGAGGCGGCTTAAAAAGAGCCATCACTGGCGCAATGATACATAAGATAAGGGGATTTTACCATGTCTAAACGGATCTTTTATGCAGCTGGCGTATCACTCTGGTTCCTGGTCGCCGGCTGCTTCGCGGTGGTTCCGGCCATGGCGGCGACGAAAATGCCGGCCTTCAAACTGGAGGAAGTAGCCAGCGGCAAAAAGATCGACAGTGGGATTTTTGCCGGCAAGTCTTTGCTGATAACCTTTTTTGCCAGTTGGTGCCCTCCCTGTATCCAGGAGATAGCCACCCTGATCGATTTACAGAAAACATACTCCCAGAGCGGTTTCTCGGTTATCGGGCTGTCGGTGGATAAGGAAAAGCGAGTGGTCCGTGATCTGGTTGCCAAGCGCGACATCAACTATCCGGTGATGATGGCAACCGATGCACTGACGGTCAGTTTCGGCGGCGTCTACGGCGTACCGACTTCATTTTTGGTCAATCGGAGCGGTACCGTGGTGAAAAAATATACCGGCTATGTTCCCCAGACGGTATTGGTGCGGGATCTTGAACAGATTATTGATTGAGAGTTCTGGTTGAGGGTTCTTGACAAAGGCGAGGAAGACAGGTATGTTAGGTAGCTCTTAAATAATGGCTGTAGAGCAACGACGACGAAATGTATCCGAAGAGGCGGGCAACGCTGAAGGATACAGTGATCAGCATACTTTGCCGGCTGGACCCAAGGAGGTCGGCGCAATTGCTCATTAGCACACAGAGGAGATTTATTATGAAAAAGAGAATTATTGCCGCAGTACTTGCCCTGATGTTTGTCGCTTCAACCGCCGGTACCGTTTTTGCTGCACGATTGAAGTGTACGGTCGATTCAGTTGAAGGCGACAAAGTCACCATGACCTGCGAAAATGCCGATCAGTTGAAGCCCGGTGACAAACCCCGCGTATCTCCGCCGAAAGGGGGCGCCATTGAAGGTTGCTGATTGACAGCCAATCTGATTGTCGTTATTCTGAAGGGTCGGCTGACGAGTGTCAGCCGGCCTTTTTTATTGACGACGTGTATCCTGGCATTTTTTTATGGATAAATCAGAGGAGCTTGAAAAACTCGAAGTTTCGTTCAAGATCGAGGCATGAAAAAACTCTCAGGCATCTATACGATATTCAGAGGATAAAATTTTATTGCGCAGCGATGATAATGGGCGAAATGGCAATTTTTCAAGGTTCCCATAGGAAAAGAGCGGCTGTGTGGAACTGATCAAGGCCCTGTTACTCGGTTTCATCCAGGGCGCGACCGAATTTCTGCCGGTATCGAGTTCCGGGCACCTGGTCCTTGGTTCACATCTGCTTGGTTTCTCCGGTCAGAGCGTGGTCTTTGATGTCATGTTGCATCTCGGCACCCTGGTCTCGGTGTTGATCGTGTTTCGCCGCGACATCGTGCAAATGATCATCGCCCCCTGGCTCTGGATAACCGGTCGTCGCTCCGACGAGACGGCGCATTTTCTCCGCTGGGATGCGGCCATCATCGTGGCAACCATTCCCGCGGTGATCGTCGGTTTGACCATGAAGGGTCTCGTGGAAACGCTTTTCGCCTCGATCCTGGTGGTCTACCTGATGTTGATCGTGACCGGGGTGACGATGATCCTTTCTTCCCGGCTTGTCGACCGAGGCAACAGGATCACCTGGTGGCGGGCGTTGCTGATCGGTGTCGGTCAGGCCTGCGCTATTGTCCCCGGCTTGTCCCGTTCCGGGACCACTATTTTCACGGCAATGCTGCTCGGAATTAACCGGGAAACGGCGGCCCGGTTTTCTTTCTTGATGTCCCTGCCGGCTATTCTCGGAGCGGCTGTCCTTCATGCGGGTGAAGTGATCAGTCACCCTCCGTCAACGCAAGCTCTGGGCTACATGGTCGCCGGGACGCTGATGGCGGCCGGTACCGGTTATGGGGCTATTGTTTTACTGCTTGACATCATCAGGAAAAACCGCCTTCCCTGGTTCGGTTATTATTGTCTCGCTGTTGCCTGTATCGGACTGACGACCTTATTTTTGCAAATGTAACGACATGGATATCAGAACGCTGCCCGAATCGGAGCGAATGCTCTTCAACCAGCTGCAACAGCGTCACCGTCTTCATTTTTCCCGGGAGCGGTTCGGTGGCCACACCCTGCGGCTGTTGATGCCTTCCGATCTTGAAGAATTGCTCGAAGGCCGAGACCCATTCGCCGACGTATCCCGTTTTCCGTTCTGGTCACGGCTCTGGGAAGCGGCCCGAGTGCTTGCCGAGGTGCTCGTTGCAACCGCCGATCGGCCCGCCGGGAGGCTGCTTGAACTGGGCGCCGGGCTGGGGGCCCCCGGCCTGGCGGCCGCGGCCGCCGGCTATCAGGTGGTGCTGAGCGATTATGAACAGTTCATCATCGATTTTCAGCGAGTCAGCGCCGCCGCCAACGGCTTGACCGACGTGCGTTGCGTTTTGTTGGATTGGCTTGATCCTCCGAAGATGGAGCGTTTTAATGTGATTGCCGGGGCGGAGATCTTGTTCCGCGAGGAATTCGTTGAACCGTTGCTCCGGATATGCGAAAACTATCTGCAACCCGATGGCATCGTTTATCTGGCTCATGACGTGCGACGCCAATGCTTGCCGGTCTTTCTCCGGGCAGCGCAACAGCGTTTTGTCATCGGTAGCCGCAAACAGACTCTCACCAGAGACGGGCAAACATTCGATATCCTGGTGAATCGATTACAGCGTCGGCGTGATCACCAGTAAGGGGCGGAAGGACGGATGGGAGGAAGCGATCAGGCAATAACGACGTCTCGTGTCTGGTACCCGGTCAATCTTGATATCTCCGGGCGGTTGTGCCTGGTGGTCGGCGGTGGCCGGGTGGCCGCTCGAAAAATTTCAGCACTGTTGCTGAGTCGAGCGGTGGTGCGGGTAGTCAGCCCCGAATCGTGCGGCAAGGTTCGGAGACTGGCAGAAGAAGGCAGGGTCGAGTTGATTGAGCGTGCTTTTCGGGATGATGATCTGACCGGCGTCTTTCTCGTCTTTGCCGCTACTGATATACCGGCTGTTCAGCACAGAATCGCCGAGCAGGCCAGACAGCGTGACGTGTTGCTCAACAGTGCCGAAAATCCGGGGTTGTCGTCTTTTCTCGTGCCGGCCCGTGTGCGGCGCGGTGATTTGTTGCTGGCTGTCTCGACGGGCGGCGCCAGCCCGGCCCTGTCGGCGCTGTTGAAACGCAAGCTGGCCCTGCAATTTGGCCCCGAATACGCGCTGCTCGTCCAATTGATGGCAGCTGTCCGCAAGACGGTGGACCTCGGCGGGGATCACGCGGCGGGTAACCGGATGCTGTTTCATGATCTGCTGGCCCTGCCGATTCTCGAAGCAATTCGAGAGCGTGATTGGGATGGCCTGCGCATGCTTTTGCACACCGTTCTGCCCACCGGGATCGATGGGGATGTATTGGTCAGACAACTCGTTGATCGAGAACGATCCGAGCAGTAAAGAGGAGGTGACCGGCCGATGTTCCAACAGCCGCTGTTTCATCAGCTCAATTTGTTTTTGTTTCTCTGTGTCCTGGCGATAACACTGGCGGCATCCCTGTGTTACCTTGCTTTCTTTGTCGGCCAGCGCAATCGGGCGCGCGATTGGGCGAGGCGGTTGCTGTTCGCCTCCTGGATCACGCAAACCCTGTACATTGTTTCGCGCTATCTGCTGATCGGCAACACCCCGGTAACCACCTACCATGAAACGGTGGTTTTTTTCGCTTGGGCGACGACCGCTGCCTACCTGTCTTTTCGCTGGCGTTATACCGTCAAGAACTTTGGCACGTTTGTCTCCCTGCTCATTTTTGCCCTGCTGGTGGCCGCCTCTTTTGCCTCCCGGGAGGTCATCCCGCTCGAGCCGCCACTGCGCAGCTGGTGGCTGCCGGTCCATGCCGGGTTTTCGCTGATCGCCTATGGCTTCCTCGGGCTTGCTTTCTGTGGCGGACTGATGTATTTGCTCCTCGAGCGTGAGTTGAAGAGCAGACGGCTCGGCTATTTTTTCAACCGTTTGCCGTCGCTTGACGCACTTGATCAGCTCAACTCCCATTGTCTGACGATCGGCTTTGTCTTCCTCTGCCTCGGTATGATCTCCGGTTCTTTCTGGTCGAAACAGGCCTGGGGGACGTATTGGCGCTGGAATCCCAAAGAGGTCTGTTCGCTGGTCATCTGGTTGGTCTTCCTGGCCCAGATTCACTTGCGTTTTACCGTCGGCTGGCGCGGTCGCCGGGCGGCGTACATGATGGTCGCCGGTTTTATCGTCGTGATTCTGACACTGTGGCGGGTGACCACCTGATGCAACGGAATACCTGCATGATCGCCGGCAGATCCCTCACCCTGCTTGGCGTCAACCATAAGTCGACTCCGGTGGAGATTCGCGAGCGGATGGCCCTGACCGCCGGTTACGAAGAAGCCCTGTGCCAACTGAAGCAGATTGCCGGGGGGCTTGAGTTTTATCTGCTGTCCACCTGCAACCGGGTCGAGTTGCTCTTTGCTTCTCAAGGCGAGGAAGAGATCGAGCGGCAGATGATTCATTTTCTGTTCGGCGACGCCATCAATGAGACGGAGCGGTTGCGCTATTCCTATTGCTACCGAGATGGAGAAGCGGTCAACCACCTCTTTCAGGTCGCCGCTTCGCTCGATTCGCTGGTGGTCGGCGAAGCCCAGATCCTCGGTCAAATCAAGGAAGCCTATCGTTTTGCGGCCGCCCATCGGTGCACCGGACCGCTGCTCAACAAGTTACTGCACAAAGCGTTTTCGGTTGCCAAGCGGGTGCGCAGTGAGACCGGCATCGGCTCGTCGGCGGTTTCCATCAGCAGCGCCGCCGTTGAATTAGCGAGAAAGATCTTCGGCCGGCTCGACGATAAAAAGGTACTGCTGATCGGTGCCGGAGAAATGGCCGAATTGGCGGCGGAGCATTTGCTTGGCCAGGGAATTGGTGAAGTGGTTGTAGCCAACCGGACATTGTCCCGGGCCGTTGAGTTGGCGCGGCGATTCCGTGGCCAAGCCTGCTCTCTCGAAGAGCTGACGATGCGGATAGAACAGGTCGATATCGTCATTTCCTCGACCGGTGCTGCTGATCTGATCATCCGCAGCGAAGACGTCCGACCGCTGATGCGTAGCAGGCGTAACCGGCCGCTGTTCTTTATCGATATTGCCGTGCCTCGCGATCTCGACCCGGCCCTGAACGACATCGACAATGTCTTTCTCTACGATATCGACGATCTCAGTCAGGTGGTCGAAGGAAACCGCGCCGAACGGGAAAAGGAAGCCATCAAGGCGCGGCGCCTGATCGATGAAGAAACCCTGAAATTCTGCCGCTGGCAGGCTGGCTTGGCCGTTACGCCGACCATCGCCGCGCTCCGCCGGAAAGCCGACGACATTTGTCGCCGGGAGTTGGACAGGACGTTGCCGAAATTGCAGTTGAGCGAGGCCGACCGGCAAAAGGTCGAAAAACTGGCTCAGGCAATCAGCGCCAAGATGCTTCACGATCCGCTGCTTTTCCTGAAAAGCGAATCCTGCCGGCCGGGAGACGATACCAAAATCGATATGGTCAGAACGGTTTTTGGCCTGCAAGACGACAACGAAGGGACCGGGAACAGCAATGACGGACCCACTTGAAGACGAGTGGTATGCGGTCCGGTATTCCGGAGAACTTCCCGAAGTGGCGCTGCATTCGGCCTTCTATTATCTCGGTGAGGATGAAAGTGGGCCGCGCTTGACCCTGACCCGCGAGCAGTGCCGCCGTTTGATCGAGGCCGCCGCGGAGCGTTTCCGGGAAATTATCCTGCGTGACTTGCTGCCAGCCAACCGCTCGTCTCCGGGCTATCGCGGCGTGCGGCGGGCAATGATCAACTGGCACCGCTACCGGCAGTTCTGCCGGCGGCAACAGGTTGATTATCCGGCACTGCGCGGGCAGGTCGCGGCGCAATTGCTCAGCCTACTGGCGGCTCATAGCGCTGACGGTAAGCAGGGCCACGGCTTCGACATCAATTGCAGTTTTGCCGAGCTGAGCGTCTTTGTCCGGCAACTGGGCCTGCCCCTGTCGGCGGTGCCGCCGGAAATAGCACCATTGTGCCACCGGGAGGCCCAGGCCGCCGATGTTCAGGGAGACACGACAGAACGGTGCTGATCAGTGCCGGTTTTCTTTGTGTGGAATTTGTCCGGAGCTTCTGGTAAGACTGCTTCGTGTTCTCCCTCTCCCGAGGTCGATCTCCGGCACCGGGCCAACCCGAGCGCAACGAGTTTTCATGAAATCCTGCAGCCACCTCTTCCGGATAACAATTTTTCTCATCGTTCTTTTCCTCACCGCTCCCTGGTGCCTTGCCGAAGGCAGCAGCGACGGGAGCGACGACGTCGATCAGAAACGCAACAAGCTGATCGGCTATATCCTAGGCAAGCAGTTGCCGACGCTCCATTTCAGCGATCGGGAGATGAATGACACCCTGTCGCGCGCCGCTTTTGATCTCTATCTGAAACAGCTCGATTTTCAGAAGCGCTTCCTGCTGCAGTCGGATGTAGAAGAGCTCAAGGAGTTTGCTGAACTGATCGACGACAACCTGGTACGCGGCACCATCACCCTGCCGGAAACCGGCTATGCAATACTGGAAGAGCGAATCCGCCAGGTCGAGACCATCGTTGCCGACCTGCTCGCCGAAAAGATGGACCCGGATCAGCCGGAGGCCATGGAGTCGGACCCGGAAAAACTTGATTACGTCGAAGATCTCGAGGGGTTGCGGCAGCGCTGGCGGCTGCTGCTCAAAGCGCAGATCATCAATCGCTACCTGGATCTGGAAGACCAGCGTCAGGCCGACGGTCAGCCGATCGATCGGGCTGTGTTGTGGGCGGAGGCGCGGGAACGGGTGAGCAAACGGTTCACCGATTTTTTCCATCGATTGCATCAGGAGACCCGACAGGATCACTACGACCGCTATTTCAACGCGGTCGCCCGGGCCTTTGATCCGCACACCAATTATATGGCGCCGGACCGCAAGGAGGATTTCGATATCCACATGCGCGGCAGCCTTGAAGGAATCGGGGCCTTGCTACGCGAGGAAGACGGCTATATCAAGGTCGTTCGGATTATTCCCGGCAGTGCCTCGGCCCGCCAGGGACGATTGCAGGCCGAGGATATCATTCAGGCTGTTGCCGAAGGTGACGAGGAGGCCGTCGAGATAACCGACATGCGCCTGCGGGATGCGGTCCGTCTGATTCGCGGGCCGAAGGGAACCGAGGTCCGGCTGACGGTCATGAAACCGGACGGCACCAAAGATATCATCCCGATCATCAGGGATGTGGTGCAGATCGAAGAGACGTTTGTCAAGCAGACGATTCTCGAGGCCGACGGCCATCGTTTCGGTTACATCAGCATCCCCAGCTTTTACCGCGATTTCGAAAAGAGTGGCGGCAGCGAGCAGGGACGCAATTCAACGGATGATACGCGAAATGTTATCCTGGCGTTGAAGGAGCAGGGGATTGAAGGTATTATTCTCGATCTTCGCGATAACGGCGGCGGTTCTCTTGTCGATGCGGTTGATATCGCCGGCCTCTTTATCGACGCCGGCCCGGTGGTGCAGGTGAAGAACAGTTACGGCCTCAAACGCATCCTGGAAGACGAAGATGATTCGATCGTCTACGACGGTCCGCTGGTAGTGCTCGTCAACCAGTTCTCCGCTTCCGCATCGGAGATTGTCGCCGCGGCACTGCAAGACTATCGCCGGGCAGTTGTTATCGGCGGGCAGCATACACACGGCAAAGGGACGGTGCAGACCATTATCGACCTCAACGAGAATATCCCGTTGCTGCATTTGCGGCGCTACGACGACCTCGGGGCACTGAAGGCGACCATCCAAAAATTCTACCGGATCAACGGCGGCTCCACCCAGTATCGAGGTGTTGAACCGGATATTGTCCTCCCCAGCCTGTTTCAACATCTGGAATCGGGGGAGCAATACCTCGATTATTCGTTGCCCTGGGATCAGGAATCACCGGCAGACTACCATCCTTACCGTGACAAGATCGTCGATCTGGAAAGGGTTATCGAGCGCAGTCGGCAGCGTTTGGTTGCTTCCGAAGAACTGCAGCTCATCGAAGCGGAGGCCCTTCGCTCCCGACAACGCAGCGAACAGACCTTGTTGACTCTGGACATCGACTCGATGCGCGCCCGGCGCGAAGAAGAACGGCAGGCCCGGGAACGGGTCGGTGCCAATTATCCCCGCCTGGAGCAGGAACTGCAGATGAGCGACGATGGTGACGACGAAGATGCTGCGCCAAGCGACAATGATGATCGCGCCGACTGGATCAAAAAGGTTTCCACGGACCCTTACATCTCGGAAGCGCAGATGATTCTGCGCGACCTGACCGATTTGCTGACTCCTTAACAGTCTCTGCCAAGACGTGGAACGGCCGCGGATGCGGGCCGTTCATCCTATAATTAGTCTTGAAAAAGCGACATAAAAGTGCTAGTTACTTGCCTTTGTGAATGGCCGTTCATTCAGGTCATTGAACCGTTTGACATTGCTCGATAACAGGGATGAGCGGAGAAGATCGTCGGTATGGAACTCACGGAAGCGCTGCACAACAACAGGTACACCATCGTTGACAAGTGGGTCGTCTATACCTTGGCCACCTATCAAGCCACCGACTTTTTGAACAAAGAAAAAGACCGTTTCGCCAATCCGATCGGCTCGACGATCCGTACTTCGCTGAAAACACTTTTTCAGCTGCTGCTCAAGGGAGGTGACGGGGCAGGTTATGCCGAGCCGCTGTCACAGATTATGCATCTGCGATCGGTCCAGGAGTTCACACCGTCGCAGGCCGTTGCGCCGCTCAACGCGGTCAAGCATATTGCCAGAGACATTCTTGCCGCCGACAAGCAAACCAAAGACCTGGTCAAGGACCTCTACGATTTCGAGTTTGCCGTTGATCTGGCGGTGCTCGCCGCATTTGACCTGTACATGCAATGCCGGGAAAAGGTGTACCGGATCCGGATAGCCGAGATCAAATCCGGAGCCGCTATTCTCACAGACAGCGCCTGTCCATCTAAGGCGTTGAAGAATATACGGAAAATAAACGAGTAAAGCGAAAACAACTGGATGTCGTCTCCGCCGATCGGGGTGCCGGAGGAGTCGTGCTTCCAAAACAGTTCACCATGAAGCGAGGTTAAGAAATGAAGTATGCTTATTCATTCCTGGCGGTCATTGCCCTGATCTTGATTGCCTGGCTTGGCTCCCAGATACCGGGGATGCAATACTTTTTCGGTGTTGCGGTTCCCTATCTGGCCATCATGGTCTTCTTAGGCGGCTTTGTTTACCGGGTCGTCTACTGGGCCAAATCACCCGTCCCTTTTTCGATCCAGACCTCCTGCGGGCAAGCGAAATCTCTTGATTTTATCAAGCCGAACCGGCTTGAGTGCCCGACCACCAACGCCGAGGTCGTGGCCAGGATGGCCCTGGAGGTCCTGACCTTCCGGTCCCTGTTCAGAAACACCAAATCCGAGATCTATGACGGCCCGAAGATTACCTATGAGTCGTCGAAATGGCTCTGGTTGTTCGGCCTGATGTTTCATTATTCGTTTCTGATCATCGTCATCCGGCACCTGCGCCTCTTCCTCAATCCGGTTCCGGAAGCGATTGCCTGGCTCGATTGGGCCGACTCCATGTTTGAGATCGGCACGCCGGCTATGTATATGACCGATGCCGGGCTGCTGATCGGGCTGCTCTTTCTGTTCACCCGGCGACTGTTTAACCGCCAGGTCCGCTTCCTCTCCCTGCTCAACGACTATTTCCCACTGGTACTGCTGTTCGCCATCGGGGTGACCGGTGTCTTGATGCGCATGTTCCTGCGCGACGGGGTCGATATCAACGCCATCAAGCAGTTGGCCGTGGGACTGGCCACATTCAGCCCGGTAATCAGCACCGATATTGGCGCGATTTTCTACATCCATCTCTTTCTCGTTTGCATCCTGCTGATTTATTTTCCGTTCAGCAAGCTGATGCACCTGGCCGGCGTCTTTCTCAGCCCGACCAGAAACATGCGCAACAACAGCCGCGAGGTTCGTCACATTAATCCCTGGAACCCCGATATCAAACCCCATTCCTATGCCGGGTATGAGGATGAGTTCCGAGAGTACATGGTAGAAGCGGGCATCCCGGTGGAGAAAGAACCCACTCCGCAAAAGGACGAAGCATAACGGTTTTGACCAAACATAGCTTAAAAGGACATCAACGATGGCAGTTGCAAAACTAGAACAACTATCTCAAAGCGTCGTGCAGGGACCGTCCTTGGCCACCGGAGCAATTCCCACCAAGGACTGGATGGATATCCCGGTCGTGTTCAAGCCGGGTAATTATGCCTTTCCTGCCAAAAAAGACAAAGTCGAATATCTCAACAGCCAGAGCGGGCTTCATTTCCCCAATGCCCGTGATTGGTCGCCGGAAGATGATGACTGGCAACTTCCGGAGAACTGGAAAGAGATTATCATCAACGGCCTTCGGGAACGGCTGGAGAAGTTCCGGTCCCTGAAGATCTTCATGGATTGCTGCGTACGGTGCGGCGCTTGCGCCGACAAGTGCCATTTTTTCCTCGGCACCGGTGATCCGAAAAACATGCCGGTACTGCGTGCCGAGTTGCTGCGTTCGGTCTATCGCAACGACTTCACGCTGGCCGGCAAGGTCCTCGGTCGATTGGCCGGGGCCCGCGAGGTGACGCCGGAGGTGATCAAGGAATGGTTCATGTACTCCTATCAGTGCACCGAGTGTCGCCGCTGTTCGGCGTTCTGCCCGTACGGCATCGATACCGCGGAGGTGACGATCGTTATCCGGGAATTGCTGCATTTGCTCGGTATCGGTATCAACTGGATTCTCGAGCCGGTTTCCAATTCCAACCGGACCGGTAACCACATGGGACTGCAGCCCCACACCTTCAAAGATAACGTCGAATTTCTCGCCGACGATATCGAGAACCTGACCGGCGTTCGGATCAACCCGACCTTTAACCGAAAAGGTGCAGAAGTCCTGTTTATCACTCCGTCTGCCGATGTCTTTGCCGAACCCGGGCTCTACACAGCCATGGGCTATCTGATCCTGTTCGAGCACATCGGTCTGGACTACACCTGGTCAACGTATGCGTCTGAGGGTGGTAACTTCGGTCTGTTTACCAACAACGAATCGATGAAAAAGCTCAATGCCAAGATGTACGCCGAGGCCAAGCGCCTCGGGGTCAAATGGATTCTCGGCGGCGAGTGCGGTCATATGTGGCGGGTGGTGCACCAGTACATGGATACGATGAACGGCCCGGCCGATTTTCTCGAAGTGCCGAAATCACCGATCACCGGCACCGTCTTCCATAACGCCGCTTCGACGAAGATGACGCATATCAGCGAGTTCACCGCCGATCTGTTCAAGCATAACAAGATCAAGGTGGACAAGAGCCGCAACGACTATCTCAACGTCACCTTCCATGACTCCTGCAACCCGGCCCGGGCCATGGGACTGCTCGAAGAGCCGCGCTACGTGCTCAAGCATGTCGTCAACAACTATCACGAGATGCCCGAGAACACCATCCGCGAGCAGACCTTCTGCTGCGGTTCCGGAACCGGACTCAATACCGACGAAATCATGGAACTGCGGATGCGCTCCGGACTGCCGCGGGCAAACGCCGTTAAGTACGTGGAAGAAAAACACGGAGTCAACATGCTGTCCTGTGTCTGTGCCATCGACCGGGCCACCCTGACGTCGCTGATGAGCTACTGGAACCCCAACGTCGGTGTCTGCGGAATTTCCGAACTGGTCGGCAATGCGATCGTCCTGGACGGCGAGAACCGCGCTGAACTCGATGAAGGGTTGCGGACCTTGCTCTAAACCTGACCAGATAAGAGGAGTGATCGATAATGTATAACAAAACGATGATAATAACGGGTCTGGTCATCTTCGTTCTGATGGTGACGTTTCCTGTCTGGTACAACGGCCTGGACGCCGGCCCGCTGCCGAAACCGGAACTGCCGCCCGGCGGTGAGAAGGAGTGTGTCGCATCGGCCGCTTTCATGCGGGACAAGCATATGCAATTGCTCAACGAGTGGCGCGACGATGTCTTGCGTAATTCCGATCGGGTAACCGTTACGGTCGGCGGCAAGGAGTATCGTAAAGGACTGCAGTTGGCCTGTATGGAGTGTCATTCGAACAAAGAAAAATTCTGCGACAGCTGTCATGATTATGCCGCTGTCACGCCGACGTGCTGGGATTGCCATTTGACCCCGACGGAAGCGGCATCGAAGAAGGAGGCTCACTGATGGATAACAAGAGAAGAAAATTCCTGAAGATGGCCGGCGCTACGGTTCTCGCCGGTATTGGCGCCCCCGCGGTGGTCAAGCTGACCTCGGTGCCGGCGCTGGCCTCCGGTTCCGAGCAAGCCGCAGCCGGCCACGGCAGCGGGCATGGTGAAGAGCAGCGCACCGGTATCCGGCTCGGTATGGTAATCGACATGCGCAAGTTCTACGGCAACGAGGAACTGCTCAACCAGGCAATCGCCGCCTGTCATGCGGTACATAATGTGCCGGAGATTCCCGGACGCAAGAGCGAGATCAAGTGGATTTGGAAGACCGGGTTTGCCAACGCCTTCGTCGCTCAGTCCCAGAACCTGCGTTCGGAGACGGTAAAAAACAGCCAGTTTCCGGTTCTCTGCAACCATTGCGACAACCCGTCCTGCGTCAAGGTGTGCCCGACCAAGGCAACGTTTGTCAACGAAAAAAACGGTATCGTGGCGATGGATTATCACCGCTGCATCGGCTGCCGTTTTTGCATGGCCGCCTGTCCCTTCGGTGCGCGGAGTTTCAACTGGCAGGACCCCCGACCCTTTATCAAGACCTACAATCCCGATTTCCCGAGCCGCATGCGCGGTGTCGTCGAAAAATGCAACTTCTGCGCCGAGCGGCTGGCTCTCGGCCTGGAACCGGCCTGTGTCGAGGCTTGTCAGGGGACGGGCGCCATGGTCTTTGGCGATCTGAATGATCCGCAATCGGAGGTCAGGAAGGTATTAAGCGAGGAGTTTACCATTCAGCGTAATGCAGCTGCCGGCACCAGGCCGTCAGTCTTCTACATCGTGTGAGGTTGTCATGATTGAAAAGACATTAAAAGGAAAACCGGCCTACTGGATCTGGCTTGCCATCCTCGGCACCTTCATTGCCATCGGCTGGGCCTGCTATTTCAGGCAATACGTGTTCGGTCTCGGGCTCACCGGCATGAGCCGGGACGTATCGTGGGGGCTCTATATTTCCCAGTTCACCTTCCTGGTCGGCGTTGCCGCAGGAGGGTTGATGCTGGTGCTGCCCTACTATATCCATAATTACAAAGCATTCGGGCGAATCACCATTCTCGGCGAGTTCCTCGCGATCTCGGCCTTGGTGATGTGTCTGATGTTCATTATGGCCGACCTCGGTCAGCCGTTGCGCGGGCTCAACGTCATTTTCCATCCGACCCCGCAGTCCATGCTCTTCTGGGATATGTGTGTGCTCTGGGGCTATTTGCTGCTCAATGTTCTGTGCGGCTGGGTCATCCTGACCGCGGAGCGAAAGCAGGTGCCGCCGCCGAAGTGGATCTATTTCTTCGTTGCCATTTCCATCCCCTTTGCCGTCTCTATCCATACCGTCACCGCCATGCTGTACTGCGGTCTGCCGGGACGGCATTTCTGGCTGTCGGCCATTATCGCGCCGCGCTTCCTCGCCTCGGCTTTCGCCGCCGGCCCATCGCTGATCCTACTGGCCTGTCTGGTCATGCGCAAATACGCCCACTTCGACGCCGGTAAAGAAGCCATCCAGAAGATGACGACGATCATCATGTATGCGGTGATTATCAATACCTTCTTTTTCCTGCTGGAGTTCTTCGTCGGCTACTATTCGGAGGTTCCCGGTCATATCCACAGTCTTGAATACCTGTTCTTCGGCCTTGAGCATGACGGCCATGTTTACAATAACCTGGTGCCGTTTATGTGGACCGCCGCCCTGTTCAACTTTACCGGTCTCGGCATCCTGGCCTATATGAAAATCGCCAAGGTCTTCGATTACCGACTGGTCGGTACCGCGGCAACGCTGATCTTCCTGGCCCTCTGGGCAGACAAGGGGCTTGGTTTCGTCTTTGCCGGATTCGTGCCGAATCCGCTGGAAGAGGTGACCGAGTATATCCCGACACTCAACGAACTTGGCATTACGTTGGGTATCTGGGCGACCGGTTTCTTCCTGCTGACCCTGCTCTACAAGATCGCTGTCGGCATTGAACACGAAGTAGAAGCCTGATCTGCAGATCGACGCATCAGTATCAAAAACCCCCGATCGGCACCGCCGGCCGGGGGTTTTTGTGTGCGGGCGCCGTTGATCAAGAATTGTCCCACCGTTAAGCGGGCTTGGCTTTCCTGGTCGGCGAGATTGGTATGGCGGTGTGCCCGCAGATCCCGCATCGGTTGCTGTTGACGGATTAGCCGAGCAGGTGGAGATAGAGCTGGAAGAGTTCGTAGATCTGTGGCCGGAAAAAGAGATACGCCATGCCGCTGAGGGCGAGAAAGGGGCCGAAGGGGATGCGGGTCGAGCCTCCTTTCTTCTGGGAACGCATGGCGATCAGACCGACGATAGAGCCGCTCAAGGAAGAAGTGAAGATGATAAAGAGAAGAGATTGCCAGCCGAGAAAGGCGCCGAGCAGCGCCAGCAGTTTGATGTCCCCCCCGCCGAGCCCCTCCTGCTTGCGGATCAGGTAGTAGCTCAGCGAGACCAGGTAGAAGAAGCCTCCGCCGACCAGCAACCCGATCAGTGAATCCTGCCACCCGATGAAAGTGGAGACGAAGGAGAACAGAAAACCGACCAGAATACCGGGAAGGCTGATAACGTCTGGTATTATCTGGTGATGAAGATCAATCCATATTATAGTGAGCAGTGCGGTACAGAGCACAAACATGCCGACGGCGGTAACGCTCAGGCCGAAAGCTGCCAGCACCGCGACCGCCAGCAGGCCGGTCAGCAACTCGACGACCGGGTATTGCAGGGAGATGGCCTTCCGGCAGTGGGCGCATCTGCCGCGTAAGATCAGGTATGAGAGGATCGGTATATTTTCGAACCAGCGCAGCGGAGTCAGACAGCGGGGACAATGGGAGGCGGGGAAGACGATCGAGGCTCCCGATTCGGGCAGCCTGAGGATGACGACGTTGAGAAAACTGCCGATCGTGGCGCCAAGGAGAAAGGCCGGGAAAAACAAGAGAAGATCTGGTTCCATTGAGTCCTGAAAGCAGAGGAGTTTGTCGGGGCGATCCCGAACAGCTGTATTCAGCCATCCAACAATTATGTCTCAACATCAGGAAAAAGCAAGAATTATCCGCTTTGAGCAATTGTCTGCGGATAATGTCCGATTGACTTTGGAGGCGCCGCTCATTGCCGCCGCCGCTGCGCCCGGTCATTTTGTCATGATCAGGGCCGGAAACGGCCAGGACCCGCTGCTGCGTCGCCCGTTTTCACTGCACCAGGCCAGCAGTAACGGCCAGATCCAGATTTATTTTCGCATCGTCGGTCGGGGGACCGACATGCTGGCGCATTGCCGGGTCGGTGAACTGCTCGATGTCTTCGGACCTTTGGGCCGTGGTTATCGGATCGATCGTCAGGCGCCTGCTTGCCTGGTCGGCGGTGGGTTGGGCATTGCACCGTTGCTCTTTTTGGCAAAACGAATCTGCCAGTCCGGCCGAGACCATCATCGCGACCTGGTGATCCTCGGTGGCAGAAGCAGTGGCGACGTCGAGCCGTTGGTTGAGGATTTCCGGCAGTTCGGACGGTCCTTGCAGTGTGCCACCGATGACGGATCGTTTGGCCGACAGGGACTCGTTACCGACGTGCTCAAGGCCGAGCAGCTCGAGCCGGGTACCGTGGTCTATGCCTGCGGTCCGGAGCCGATGTTGGCCCGGGTACACCGCATCTGCGTCGATCGCGGCTTGTCCTGCCAGGTTTCCATCGAAAGCGTAATGGCCTGCGGTATGGGGGCCTGCCTCGGGTGTAATGTCGATGCCGCCGGCGGCGGCTATCTGCATGTCTGCATCGACGGACCGGTGTTCAATGCGGAGGATCTGGTATGGAATTCCTGAAGGAGCGGGGACCGTACCCCGATCTCCGGGTCAATATCGGTTCATTGGTCCTGCAGAACCCGGTCATGACCGCTTCGGGAACTTTTGGCTATGCCCGTGAATTCGAACCGCTGGTCAATCTGCACCGACTCGGGGCGGTTATCGTCAAAGGGATATCGCTGGCACCGCGGCAGGGAAATCCGCCGCAGCGTATCGTCGAGACCGCGTGCGGCATGCTCAACGCCATCGGGCTGCAAAATGTCGGAGTCGAGCGCTTTATCAGTGAGAAAATGCCCTATCTGCGCGGTCTCGATGTCCCGGTGATCGTCAATATCCTCGGCGATACCGTGGAGGAATATCGTCAGCTCACCGAGCGACTCGTCGGTGTCGATGGGATTGCCGCTATCGAAGTCAACATCTCCTGTCCGAATGTAAAAAAGGGTGGTGTCGCCTTCGGGGCGGACCCGAAGATGGCCCGGGCCGTGACCGAGGCGGTCAAGACGGCTGCCGACGTGCCGGTGATGGTCAAGCTTTCCCCGAACGTCAGCGATATCACGATCCTGGCTCGCGCCGTAGAAGACGGCGGGGCCGATTCGGTATCGCTGATTAACACGCTGATCGGCATGGCCATCGATCTGCGTCGCCGAAAACCGGTCCTGGCCAACGTCATCGGTGGCTTGTCCGGTCCGGCGATCAAACCGGTAGCGCTGCGCATGGTTTACCAGGTGGCCGGGTCAGTTTCGATTCCGGTGATCGGCATCGGCGGCATCGATAGCGCCGAAGACGCGCTCGAGTTTATCCTGGCCGGTGCGAGCGCTGTACAGATCGGTACCGCCAATTTCATCAATCCGCGGGTCAGTGAAGAGGTGGTTGAAGGCATTGCCGCCTATGTCCGGGAACATGACCTGCAGTCGATCAGAGAGTTGATCGGAGCCTTGGAGGCATGACGCGTGGCAACACCGCGGGAGCAGGGTTTCGGCCAGCGATTGAAGCGATTTTTTCGACCGATTGTCGGCTATGTGAAAGTCCTTTTCGACCCGGCTACCCCGTGGCGGATCAGGATGATTTTGGCCGCCGGTGTGCTCTACCTGCTGTCTCCCTACGACCTGCTGCCCGACTGGTTTCTCGGCCTGGGCATCATTGATGATCTGGCTGTCGTGTCGCTGCTTGGCTTGCTGGCCGGCCGAATGACGGAGTCGGACAAACGGAATGGAGCGGAGTAAACGATGCTACAACGAGGATTGCTGTGCCTTTCCGTCGGGGCGAAGACACAGACCGAAGCGCTGGACCTGATAGATCGGTTTGGCTCTGCTGCCGATATCATCGAGATACGTCTCGATTTTTTCGAGGATCCCGATCCGCAGCCGTTTCTGCAGCTAAGCCGCACACCCCTGTTGTTTACTCACCGGCCCGACTGGGAAGGCGGTCACTTTCACGGCCCGGAAGCGGCGCGCATTCAGCCGCTGCTCAAGGCGGCGGCAGCCGGCGCCGCCTATATCGATTGCGAGTTGCGTGCTCCCGAACGGAGCCGGCAGCTGCTGCGGGAGGCCACCGCGGTATCGGGGAGTAGACTCCTCTTTTCCTGGCACGATTTTCTGCATACCCCGGCATGGCCGGCACTGCATGCGGTCTTGCAGCAGATGCGGCAGGCCGGGTGCGATGTAGGCAAAATCGTCACCATGGCGCACAGTCAGCTCGATGTCCTGCGGATCTTGCGGCTGCTGGCAGAGGCCATCACCACATCCTTCCCTCTTGCCGCTTTTTGTATGGGGCAACCGGGAATGATCAGCCGGCTGGCGACCGTGGAACTCGGAGGTTATATGACTTATTGCGCTGTGCCGGGCGCTGAGGCGACTGCCCCGGGACAACTTGACATTGAACAGGCGCGGACCATCCTCGATCAGTTTGCAACTGCTCCCCGCGCCCGTACCGAAAGAGTTTATGGACATTAACGGCTCAACAAAAGTTTACGGTATTATCGGCAATCCGGTGGCACATTCCCTGAGTCCGGCCATGCACAATGCGGCGTTTGCCACTCTCGGGGAAAACCGGGTCTATGTCCCGCTTGAGGTGACCCGGCTCGATGGAGTGCTCGCCGCGGTGCGCAATCTTGGTCTGTCCGGGCTCAGTGTTACCATCCCCTACAAGGAAGCGGTGCTGGCCTGGCTTGATGAGATCGACCCGGTAGCAGCCCGTATCGGCGCAGTGAACACGATTCAGGTGCGTGATGTGAACGGCGAGCGTGAGCTTTTTGGAACCAATACCGACTGGTTGGGTGCCAATCGAGCGCTGGCCGAGGAAATTTCGCTGGCCGGCAGCCGGGCAGTTATTCTCGGAGCAGGTGGCGCTGCCCGGGCGATCGGCTTCGGCCTCATGGAGGCCGGTGCGGCGATAGAAATTCACAGTCGGACCGAGAAGCGGGGGCGGGCTTTGGCCGATACGCTCGGTTGCCCGTGGCTGCCGCTTGAAGGCACCGAATCCCGGCCGGCCGAGATTCTCATCAACGCCACCTCGGTCGGTATGGCGTCGAAAGCGGAAGATAGCCCGGTCCACCGCGATGTACTGAGCTCTTTCGCGGTGGTCATGGATATCGTCTATAGCCCTCTGCAGACGAGATTGCTCCGGGAGGCTGCCGCGGTCGGCTGTCGCTGCGTCGATGGCCTGCAGATGCTCCTCTATCAGGGAGCGGCCCAATGCGAGCTGTGGACCGGTCGTACTGCGCCGGTGGAAGTGATGCGCGCGGCGTTGCTGCAGGCAAACGCCGCATCGGCCGCCGCTCAATGAACTGCACGGCAAGGAGCCGGCTGCCGATGCCGAATCATTCAGACGGAATGTAACGATGATTGAAATACAGACGGCCAGTGGACTGGACGCAACGATTACCGTGCCCGGCTCGAAAAGCATCACCCAGCGGGCCTTGATTGCCGCTTCGCTCGCCGATGGTCGATCGATTCTGCGGGGGCCGCTGACCAGCGAGGATACCGAATACTCGAGCAGGGCGTTGCGAGCGCTGGGCGTGCATCTCGAAACCGGAGAAGACACCTGGTATGTCGATGGGACCGGTGGAACCATTGGCGTTCCAAGTGAGCACCTCTACCTCGGGAATAACGGCACCGCGACCAGGTTTCTCACCTCGGTGGCCGCGCTTGGGGTCGGCGAGGTTATTATCGATGGCGACGAGCGCATGCAGCAGCGGCCCATCGCGCCTCTGATCGAGGCCTTGCGGGGCTGGGGCGTCGATATCGAGTCGATACGCGGGACCGGCTGTCCCCCGCTGCGGATTCGGGCTGCCGGTCTCAGCGGCGGCAAGACCATCCTGCCCGAAGGCAAGAGCAGCCAGTATCTCTCGTCGTTGCTGCTTGTGGCGCCGCTGGCCAGGCAACCGGCCGAGTTGGAAGTGCACGGTGAAATCCTGTCCAAACCCTATGTGGCCATGACTCTGGAGGTGATGGCCGAATTCGGTGTTGGCGTCGAGGTGGCGGCGGATTTTTCCGCATTCCGAGTCGAACCGGCTCGTTATCGAGCGCGCGAATACCGGATCGAAGGCGATGCCTCGGGCGCCTCTTATTTCTGGGCGGCCGCCGCTGTTGCCGGCGGCCGGGTCACGGTGGCCAACGTGCCGGTACCGTCACTGCAGGGTGACACGATGTTCGTGCCGCTGCTGGCCAGGATGGGCTGCAGCGTGCAGCAGTCTGATTTCGGGATCACTGTGGAGAGCGATGGCCGTCTGGAAGGGATTACCGTCGATATGAGCGCCATGCCCGATGTCGTACCGACCTTGGCGGTGGTTGCCGCTTTTGCCGAAGGAGAGACTGAAATCAGCAACATCGCTCATCTGCGGATCAAGGAATCGGACCGCTTGCATGGTGTCTGTGTCGAGCTTGGCAAGATAGGAGTGCACGTCGATGAATATCCGGACCGGATGGTCATTCACGGCCGGGGCGGCAAAGATCTGCACGGCGCTGCAATCGATACCTACAACGACCACCGGATGGCAATGAGCCTGGCGGTGGCCGGTTTGCGCGTGCCGGGTATCCGGATCACCGGCGAGCAGTGTGTGGCCAAATCGTTTCCTGACTTCTGGCAGCGGTTTGCCGAGTTGTCCTGAACGTGGTTGTTCGATAGACGATTCTCTCAGGACGCCAGGTCGGCATCCTGGCACCCGCTGCGATGGCCGTGTACGAAAATCCTCTCTCCACGACCGACCCGCAGCAGCCGCGCGGCGTTGCCCTTCTTGACGCAGACCTCCAACTCTCCGCTGCTGTTGATGATGGCTGCCGGCATATTGTCGGCGATATCGTCGTAACTCCCTTTACAAAAGCCGATGGCATACGAGCGCAGGGTAATGCAGGGGTGGCCGCCGAGATCGATCCTGTTCAGGTGGGCCTTGGTGATGTTGGTCCGGAGGTTGCCGAAGCTGTCGATATTGACGACTTCGCCGGCGATGCCGTCCCGCCGGACAAGGGGGTCGCGGAGGCTGATAACGACACAGGAGTCTCGGGTGATACGCGGGCCGACATGAACGATGGACATGCCGGAGGCGAGACGGGCAGCGACCGGGGCCATGATATCCCGTCCCTGGAAGGTCTGCGATACCTCTTTGAGAAAGAGTTTCCGGTTCTCCACCTGGTAGACGTCAACCGATTCAGGGCCGTTGATCAACGGAGAAAAAACGCCGTTGTCCGGGCCAATGAAAAAATGGGTGTCGCAGTGCAGGGCGATGATCCGGCGGGCGGTACCGACACCGGGGTCGACGACACAGAGATGTACGGTTCCGGGTGGAAAATACTTGTAGTTCGAGTTGATGACTCGCGCGGCCTGACGAATGTCCTGAGGCTGGATGCCGTGCGTCAGATCGACGATCGGGACGCCTTTGTTGATCAGCAGAATCACCCCTTTCATCACTCCGACATATTCATCGGCTAGGCCGAAGTCGGTGGTCAGGGTTATCGGAAATCCGCTTTGTCGCATGCGCAGTGGTGATGGTTGTTAAAAGAGACCGAGCAGGCCCGGTACCAATATCTATCTTACTCGATTTACAGTGTTGAATCAAAAGCCGTAGCGCTCTTTTTTACGAGAAAAAATAAAGTGCCCCGGTGGTTCATGTGGCCGGCGGCGATCTCTGCATAGTCGTTACCCCCCCAGAACAGGTCGACACGACCCGGTCCGGTGATTGCCGAGCCGCTGTCCTGAGGCACGACGAAACGGCCAAATGGCCGCCAGTGCGAGATAGCACCATGTTCATCGAGGACCGGCCGCATGGTGACCAGATAGCCGATCGCCCCGGCCGGCAGTACCCGCTGGTCGATGGCCACAGAGCGTCCCGGAGTTAGCGGCATCCCCAGTGAGCCACGGGGACCACTGCCATCCCCCCAGTCAAAGAAGACCATGCGAGGATTGTGGCGGAGCATGTCGGCAATCTCGCCCGGGTGCTCTGCAAAATAGGTTCTGATTGCCGGGATAGAGACCTGCTGTCGTTCCATAAGCCCCCGATCGACGAACAGTTTGCCAAGGCTATTGTAGTTTCGCCCGTTGCTGGCGGCAAAGGAGACGGCGCGCAGGGATCCGTCCGGCAGGCGGAGACGGCCCGATCCCTGCACCTGCAAGAGATAGGCGTCCAACGGATCTTTGAGATAGGCGAGTTCATAGCCGTGCAGCAGATCGCCGGTTTCCACTTCGCGTCTCGTCCAGTAGGGGAGGAAGGTGTTGTCGGGGCCGATCCGCCCGCTTTCCCGGCTGCCGCCTTGCTTGTTGAATCTGGTTACCAGTGAGTCAGGTTTGCGGTAAATCGGGTAGAGGTAGGGGGCCTGTTTGGCCAGGCTGGCCTGGTAGATTGGTTCGAAGTAGCCGGTTACCAGCATCCGTCCCTGACCATTTCTGCCGGCGGCCTGGAAAATGTGAAAATGCTGTCTGATCAATCGGCCCAGCGTCAGCGGGTCCGATTCGTCGAGGATAATTTTCGTGAAGTCGCGCAGTGAATCGATCTGTTCGCGGACAGAAAACCGGTACCGGTCAATGGTTGTAGTCCGGGCCGGATCAAGTCGCTCCAGATAGTCGATCTGCCGTTCCACGGCCTGGAGCAGGCCACCTGTCGGCGCGTCGTCTACAAACAGCGGGTAACTGCCGACCGATACGGCGGTGATCGGTGACTGTTGCGCACAGCCGGCGATCACGAAAAGAATAAAAACAATGCTAGAATACCAGAGCGGTGATTGCAGTTGCCGGCGGCGAGCAGACATCATCATGTAAACCGGCCGGTGCGGCTGCTGCCGCTCAATCCGCTTTGATTGCTTCGGCCAGTTCGGCGACAGCCATCGCATAGCGGCTTGAATGATTCCACTCGATGATAGCCTGGAAATTGGGATAGCCGGCGATATAGCGAAGACCTCCCCCTTCATGGCGGGGCAACTCCAGACCGACGATGATCACTTTGCGGTTTTCAGGTGATTCCGGCAGATTCACTCCTTGATCGCCGCTGACGGTGTTCACCTCCACTTTACCTTTCCGGCCCTGGCGGTGGGCTGCGATCAACTCTGCGGAGTTGAGTTCCGTGCCGATATCGACATAGACCGGTGCGTCCAGGGTCCAGTGGAAACGTCGCAGGTAGTTGGCGATGGATGCGAAGATATCGTCGATCGAGGTGAAGACATCCCTGATCTCGTCGTCGTCGAAACTGACCGCATATTCGTTGAAACTGGACGGTATAAATTGCGGCTGACCGAAGGCTCCGGCATAAGAGCCCTTGACCTGCAGCGGATCGAGGCCGTTTTCCCGACAGACCTCGAGGAAGTGGATAAGCTGGGTCCGGAAAAAACTCGAACGGCGGGGATAGGCATCGAACAAGGTGTTCAGCGTTTCGAAAACCGGAAAGCTGCCCCGGTGAGTGCCGAACCGTGATTCGATTCCCCAGATAGCTACAATAACCTCTCGGTCGACACCGAACTCTTTTTCGATCCGGTCGAGCAGCTCGCTGTGTTCGAGCAATTTCTTCTTACCGGTGGCGATGGTCTTGGCGGTGACGAAGAGCGGTCGGTACTGATGATACGGTTTGGCCTCCCATTGCCGATCCATCAGTTCGAGAACCTTTTTGTTGATGCGCACACCGGCAAACAGAGACGTAAGTTCGTCTTCGGTAAAGTTATGGTCGCGCTGTAGTTCGGCAAACAGCTCACGATATCGGTCACTTTCCAGGTCGATGGCCTGGCCGTCGGTTACCAGGTCGGCAGCCAGCGGTTTGGCTGCCTGAACAGGGCCGGCAAAGCCGGTAGCGACGAGAAGGACCAGAGCGGCAATGAGCAAATGCAGGTGGTGACACCCGGCAGAAGCGGTGCGAAGAAGACGGGAGAGAGGCATAATCGGATTCATATCAGCGATAGGTATGGTTGAAAGCTGCCACAAAGCGATTGAGTTGCTCTTCGGGCAGGGAGTTGATACCGGCCGCCGCGGCTCGTCCGCCACCACCGGGGAATGAGCGGCACAGGGTATCGGCATCGCGCCGATCGGCCAGCGGGGCGCGTACACTGATACGCAGGGTGCCGTCGCCGTTCTCGGTTATCAGGGCGTGAGCTCCTTCTGGATTCTCCCGTGCCTTGAGGTTGGCAAAGACGCCAGAGACACGCCGTGACCACGGGCCGTAAGGTAGGCGGAAAATGCGGTTAGCGCCGCTGGCCGAGAAGATCGGTTGACTCAGGGCCATTGACATATCGTTGGCATAGCCGGTTTTCAGCGTCTGGAGTGTCTTGGATTGGGCATAAAAGGTAAACGGATCTTTGTAGGCACTGAGCGAAAGGTAGAGTTTGTCCGGTGAGAAATAGAGATCCTGCAGGTTGTTGCCGTAGCCGTTGTAGTTGAGGAGTTCTCCGATTTCTCTGAGGATGGTGATCTCTCGCTTGGATAACCGGCTGTCGGCGCCCATTGCTGTGGCGATGGCATGGAGGTTGTCGCCGAAGGCGCCGCATAGTGCCCATAACCGGAAACGGCCGCCGAGCACCCGGTCGACGATCAACGATGTGCAGCAGTCCGGTGCCGGATCGATATGGGTGGTCAGCGCTGAAATGCTTGGTATTTCACCGGCGTAATGGTGGTCGAAGTAGGTTATTTCGTTGCCGGCGGCAAGCAGGCGGAGGAGCACCTGTCGGTTGCTGTCGAGGGAAATGTCGAGCACCGTGATCGTGCTGTTGCGAACATCGGCAAGACGATTGAGAAGTGCGATCTCTCGCTTGACCCCGGTGACCAGCCGAGTGTCGTCTATCGGTGTGGCCAGGCGAAGCTGGTGCAAGGCGCAGATACCGTCGGCATCACCGTTGAAAACATCAAAATGCGCGGACTGCGGTTGCTCGGAAAATGGCATGAATAATGCTAATACCGGTCCGTCACGTAGCGTACCGGACCGGTGAACGTGCTTAGTAAGAAAAGCCGATCGGGCTGCCGAGATTGGCCAGATTGAATACCACCATAAAAGAGGTGTCGGTCGGCGTGTACTGGGTGGCGAACTCGACCGACCAGCAGGGAGCCTGGTAGATCAGTGCGGCATCCGCCTCGTTGGTTTCTCCTTCGGATATCGAGTGTTCGAACCTGATCTCGGTTCGCCAATTGGCCAGCAGATAGGTGGCGATGGTACCGTTCACCTGCTCGCTGTTAGCGCTATCGTCAAAGACATACTCGAGTTCGAAATAGTCGCCGCGGTCAGTGCTGTAGGCACCCTCGACAAAGTGTCGGACAAAGCCGTCTCCGTAGACATCAAAGTCGGTGCGATAATCAAAGGTAAGGCGCTGGATCGGTTGCAGGCGCAACCGCAAGTTGATTGCGGAAAACGGCTCATCGGAGTCTTCATCGAGCAGGCTGTAATTCTGCTTGATCTTCAGGTGGGCGAATTCCCGCTCCTCGGTATCTCCCTGAAAGAGATTGAGGAAGTTGTCCACCCCGTAGGTAATCTGGTTTTGTTCACCGACGCGGTCGACGCCGTCGTACCACGGCAGCTCATCCTGATCGACATCGGGGGTGAAACTGTAGAGGACATACGGCCTGATCTGGTGGTTGATGCTGTCGCCCTGATCGCCGTCAAGGGCGAATGCGCGCATCAGTGTGGTGCCGATCTCGGCGTTGAAGTTGTAGAGAAAACGGTTTTGCGTCGTGTCTTCCGTCCACTCGGCATCGCCATATTCTTGTACGGAGTAGAAGGTGTCGCGGATACCGATCTCCGCCCGTGATTCGAGATACTGACTGATCGGCAACGGGGCGCTCAAGCGCGGATTGATATCGACCCGGTGACCGCCGATCCCTTCCTCCCGCCAGAAATTGTAATAAGATGAATCCCATGACAGGGTGAAATCGCCGAATCCCTCGAGGGGCAGAGTGCCGGTGTAGTCGACCGAGGGGAGATTCCACAGTGGGCTGTTGCCGCTTTTGTCGGCACGGACATCGTTGATGGCAAGCAGTTCACCGGTCAGGGAAGTGCTTCCCCATGATTTCAATAGGCTGAAGGTGTTGGTGCGCTGATCGTCGGTCTTGTTTTGCAGGCTGCGTCCGAACGTTTTCAGGAATCGCTCGTTGGTGGTGCTGAAACCGGTCATGCCGGTGTTGAACTCGGTCAGGTAGTCACGGTCGGAGACGATATCGATATCGAGCCGGGAAGTCCAGCCGCCGCTGAAGTCATGGTCGGCCTTGGCGCGAACCCAATAGCGCTCCTCGTTGTCGTGAGTAAATTCGGTGTCGACATAGTAGGAAGAGTCGGTGTCGCCGCTCAAATCATCGTTGAGATAGGTGGCCATGATCAGGCCCTTCTCCGTTTCGCTTTTAACGTAACGGAACTCCAGACCGGGCATGTATCCCCGATCGGCCATGTACTGGGTGTAAACGGTCACATCGGTAGAATCGGAGATGTTCCAGAAAAAGGGCAGGTTGAAGCCGAATCCGCCGTTCTCGCTGGAGATCAGTTCCGGCAGCAGGAACCCGGTCTCACGCTTGCTCTTGGCCGGAATCATCAACCACGGGGTGTAGAAGACCGGAATGTCTTTGATGCGGAAGCGGGCATGGCTAAGTACCGCGTAGCCGTCCTGTTCGATAACCGCATCGCTGGCGGCAAAGCTCCAGGGAGCTGTCTTTCCCTGATCGACTTTACAGGTGATGACCCAGCCGTTTTCCACACGATAGGTCTTGTAACCGGTTTTTTCGATGACTTCGCCTTCCAGATGCAGATCATGCTGTTTGCGGATAATGGTTGCCTGCTTGAACGTCCCGGTTTCCTGCTCGAGATTGACCTCGCCCTGCTCGGCGTAGAGTTGCTCGTCTTCCGTGATTACCGAGACATTGCCCCGCGCCTTGATCATATTGAGGGCGATATCGTAGACGGCCCAGTCGGCGGTAATGGTGATCTCGGTTTCAAAAACCGGCTCCTGTTCTTCTTCAAGATCCGCCGGGGTGACTTCTTTCACCTGTGCTTCTTCTTCAAGCAATTCAGACCAGTCGCTCGTGTCGTCACCGGCTGTTTGTTTTTTCGGCGGCAGTTGTTTTCGCTTAACCAAGACGATATTGCCCTCGGCGACGATACTTGCCGGTTGGTCAAACCTGGTCAGCTTGTCGGCGGTTATATCCCATTCTTCGGTGGCCACGGATTCGGCCGCCCGGAGTTGCGCGACTGGACCGGCGAGTAGCAGAAGAAAAACGGCCAAGACACTCGGACGGAGAAAAGCCATACCTGGCAGCTGCATTGTCACGGTATACTCCTTTTGCAAAGACAGGACCTGCATGTACGGAGGTTGTGTGGTCGCGGTGTTCCGCCCGATGGGGGCGGCGGAAACCCTCCCTCAAGCTCCGAAATGTACGGGCCGGTCCGCCCGGTGTCAAGCCAAAAGTAATAGTTTCGTCTTGATAATATCGTGCATTTGTTTTATTTTTCAGGCAACTCACCGCTTATGGCTGACAAAGACAGTTTTTTTTCCGATCAGGGCACGTTCTGCCCCCTGTCCGAGCCATCTCAGGCGGTCAAAACCGGCCGGCAATTCGCAATAGAAGTTCCGGCGCAGCGCTTTTAGCCGTCCTCAAGACGGAGCGCGCGTTTTTTCGCGGAACAGCTGTATCCCGGACGGTACGGGGGCATGGGGACCGGCGGCATTCGTCGCGAGCAGATGTTTGCCGGCCAGGTTCGGCCATGCAGGAAATGGAGCGGTATTATTCGTCCGCGGTAGCTTGGGCACGATGACTGAATGATTGCATTCGAGCCGGCCCCGGGCTGAAAACGGATTGAATAGTACCGGAAGAACGGCGGCCGATAACGGAGGTCGCCGAAGAATCGTTTGGTGTCCGTTGTGCAGATCGGTGCAATAGTCCGTGACCTGCCAACCTGACATCTGAAAGGTGTCGGCGCCCTGCACTGCTCAGTGGGGCCGCCGTACAAAGGATTTATATGACGGAGTCAAAGCAGGACCAGTCCGAAAAGGAAAAGAAAAACAAGTCGAAAACGCCGGTTAAGGCAACAACCGGAGCCTGGTGGAAAAGCGCTTTGCTCACCAAAGAGCCGGATCAGCAGCCAAGCCCGCCTGCCGAACAGGAACGTGAAGCGGCACCCGCGGCAACAACTGGTGCTCCCCCGAAAAAGACATCACGCGGCCGGCGCCCTGCCGGAAAAAGCAGCAAGAGGCCCGTTTTGCCTGATCAGTCAGCCGATCAGGCAAAAGAGGGGCAGACTCCCGAGGAGTTGAACGACTCACGGGCCCCGGGAACGCCGCCGGCTGTGTCGGGTGTACCTGCCGAAAGTACTGCGCCTGGAGAACCGGTGGAGTTACAGCAGCCGGCAGCAGCCGGCGACGAAGACACGAGCGAAGTGCCGAAAGAAGAGCGCCGCAGCAAACGGAGCAGGGGACGTCGCGGCGGTCGCAGGAAATCGAGTCGACAGAAAAAAGAGGCGGAGACCGGCGAACAGACGGATAGTGCCGCGGAAGATCGGGATCAGACTGAACAGGCAGAGCCCGGCACCGGCGAAAAAGCGGGCGGCAAGGAGGATGATGCTCCGTCCGTGTCCGGCAGGTCCGGCAAAGAAGGCGGACGCACTGAGCACAAGCCGGTGGTCAAGTTGCTGATCAATGCCGATGAGCCGGAAGAGTGCCGTCTGGCCCTGCTCGAGGACGGGCGGCTCGAGTCGCTCTATGTCAGCAGCGTCAGCAGGGTCCAGACTCGCAACAATATTTACAAGGCCCGGGTGATGGCCATCGAGCCGAATTTACAGGCAGCGTTTGTCGATTACGGCACTGAAAAGAACGGGTTTTTGACGTTTAGCGAGATTCATCCCGAATACTATCGTCAGAACCTCAGTGCCGAGGTGCGGGCGTTGGTCGATCAGCAGCAATGGAAAAAACTGAGCATCTCCGACGTAATGGAAAAAGGACAGGAGATGCTTGTCCAGGTCGTCAAGGAAGAGGTGGGTAAAAAAGGGGCCAACCTGACCACCTATCTGTCGCTGCCCGGTCGCTGCGTGGTCTTGATGCCCGGCTCCGAGTCGGAAGGGGTGTCTCGCAAGATATCCGGGGAAGAGAGGCGCAATGAGTTGCGCGAAATCATGAATTCGTTGCAGATCCCGGAGGGTATCGGCTGGATCGTCAGGACCGCCAGCGTCGACATCACGAAGACCGCTCTGTCCCGTGATGTCCGCTATCTGCTGCGGCTGTGGCGGGAGATCAAGGAAAAAGGGCAGAAAATGGACGGAGTCGGTCTGCTCTACCAAGACCACAACTGTGTCATGCGTTTTTTGCGCGAACACTTCGATCCCGATATCCAGGAGATTCTTGTAGACGACGAGGCGGCCTTGGAAAAGGTCAGCGAATTCGTCGAGATGTTGCCCGCCAAGCAGCGAACGGTGAAGGTCAAACTGCACAAGGGCGCACGTCCGGTCTTCAACCACTACAGCGTCGAGGATCAGATCGAATCGATCTATCAGCCCCGAGTCAGTCTGCCCGGCGGCGGCTCAATCGTTATCGAGCCGACCGAAGCGCTCGTCTCTATCGACGTCAACTCGGGATCGACCGGTAAAGGGCAGAATTTCGAGGAGACCATCTTTCAAGCCAACATGGAGGCGGCCACCGAACTTGCCCGTCAGCTTCGACTGCGTGATCTCGGCGGCCTGATCGTCGTCGACTTTATTGATATGCGCAGCAGCAAGAATATCCGCGAGGTGGAGAAGCAGGTCAAGAACTCGATGAAACGTGACAAGGCCAAGGTCGATATCACCCGGATCTCACGGTTCGGCCTGCTGCAGATTTCCCGACAGAAACTCGGTTCTCCGATCGAGTCGGGCAATTACCGTATCTGCGAGCATTGTCGCGGACGAGGCACCATTCGCTCGGTGGAGATCCAAGCATTGTTTTACTTGCGTCGGATCCACACCGGGGCCAGCCGCAAGCAGGTGGTCCGGGTCAATTGTCGTTTTCCTCTGGATATCGCTCAATACCTGCTCAACAACAAGCGCCAGGAAATTATGGAATTGGAAGAGCAGTACGAAACCAAGGTCATTATCAGCGGTGATCCGGCACTGAAACCGCTCGAGCACGAAATCGCTTTCGAGAAGGCTGAAAAAGAAGAGGGCGCAAAAAAACAGGCTTGAGTTGCCGCTTTTTCTGAAGTATAGTCACCCTCTCTCGCGCACCAGTAGCTCAGTTGGATAGAGCAACGGACTACGAATCCGTAGGTCGGGAGTTCGAATCTCTCCTGGTGCACCAGTTGGTTGAAGCGGTTGCGGGCAAATGCCCGCAACCGCTTTTTCTTTGGTTCTATGCCGGTTCTATGAATCGCGGAATTGACACATCCTCTCGTATTCCTCGCTCCACATCCATTACAGCCGGTCTCATTAAATGGATGTTTGTAAAATCACGTCGAAAAATATGCTGCATTTGTTAGGCAAGTGTGTTATAATTCTATTTGCCGTCTTGATTTGGATATGAAAATCGAAAAGATGTCGAACCCATAAAGAAAATGATCACAAACTTTGTGGGTTAGTCATTATTTCGTATCCTTTCTCATGCATCATAGACGTTTTTCTAGTATATAATTGGATGTGGAACAGTTAGAAACAACAGAACCCCATTTCCATTCGACGTTTGGCGGCGGCGGATTGGAATCTGGGGTTCATGTCACAAGCCCCGTGGAAGGGACTTTATGCGTTCACCTTACTCTCTCGAGGACGCATCCGTCAAGGCATATTCACTATTTGTTAAATTGATTGTTAAAGTGAATCTTTGCCGTTCCTTCCATGGTGCTTCTATCCTGAACCAGGAGGAGGCAGCATCATGACCAGCCTATCACCGTCGTAACTCAATCTAGCAGTCAATCAGTTCAGAAGTGGCTGGCTTGCCGACTCAACGTCTGAATCGGTAACGCCGGGAGTTTATCCAGATTTCTCTATAAGCCGACACCGGAATACTCCGGCAAGGAGTGGTCTATCTATGCCAATGGATAATACTATTGTTCCCGAGCATTTGCAAAGCTTGTTCAACGAGGCGATTGAGGTACTGCACGAAAAACTTATCACCACGGTACGCGAAGAATTGGCAACAAATACCGGAGACCGGTTGAAGGATAAAGAACAAGCTGCTGCATATCTCGGTATCAGACCCTGCACGCTGTCTAAATGGATCACGGAAGGAACGGCGCCGAAATACTCAAAGCTAGGCAGCCGAGTGCTTTTCAAACAGGAGTGGCTTGACCATTTCGTAGAACAGCATGCGGTGGATAACCTCACCGCACCTGACGGTCAAGTGAACCATCACGAGAAGGGGGCTTGAATGGGCAGAGGAAGAAAACAAAGCTCGAAGACGCTTTATATAAAAGAACAGATTGGAGCGATAAGCGAATCTCTGCGGGATTATTGGCCACTGACCCTTCGGCAACTGTATTACCAGCTAGTCGCCAAGGAAATTATCGAAAACTGCGAGGCGCAGTATCAACGTCTGTCCAGGATCATGACCGCCTGCGGAACAGAGGGGAGATGTCCTGGGCGGTGATGGAGGATCGGTCCCGAAAGACCACTGAGAAATATCGCTGGGCAGATATGAGCGATTTCATCAGAGAGGAACTCGACAATTTTCTAGTGGATTACCAGCGCTGCCTGGTCCAGCACCAGGAAAACTATGTGGAGCTCTGGTGTGAGAAGGATGCGTTGGCCCGGATCTTTGAGCGTGTAGGGCTTCCTTACTGCGTCAAGATTTTCCCGTGCAAAGGGCATCCGTCTGCGACGACCATCAAAGATTATGCTGACCGTGCGCAGGCAGCTCTATGGAGAGAGCAAACGCCCATTATCGTCTACGGTGGTGACCTCGATCCGTCGGGATGGCAAATCCCGGTTTCCATCTGCGACCGGCTTGCAAGAGACCATGGTGTCTCTGTAGAGCTTGACCGGTTTGCACTCAATCCTGAGCAGGTCTATCAGTACCGACTCCCGCACAATCCTGACGCTCTCAAGTGGACCGACCCGAATGCAGCAAAATATGTGAAGTTGTATGGCCGGTTAGCGGTTGAGTTGGATGCGCTGCACCCTGCAACACTTGAGAAGGAAATCAAAGCGGCACTGGCGCGGCATCTCGACGTTGAAGGCATGATGGAAGAGCGATTGATCCAGGCGCGAGAAATTAACGAACTCGCCAAGGTCAGGACAACAGTGATCAGGGCGATCGAATCCGTCGGTATCGCTATTTGATGGACTAGTCCACGTAATTGAGAGGTTCTGGAATGACTCAGGAAATCATGTTGGCCATCAATGGCATGACGAGCCTGCGATACTGGTTGTCCGGCTTGTTACATCGCTGCGGAGAGATAATCAGGACGGGCGGCATGAAAAAGCGACGAAGTAGTCGGTGATAGTTGATGGTCACACGTCCCCTTGAACGTTTAAAAAATGAGGTTGAAACAATGAATTTGACAGAAGCGCGTATGCAAAAAGCACGTGGACGTCTTGAGCAAATGAAAGCTGCTGGGGAGACCATCACGCAAGAGCACAACCTTGTCAAAAAGGCGAACGCAAACCCGGGGAGCAAAGCGAAGGCGATTGCGGCCATGTGCTACCAATGCTTCGGGGGAACGGAAGAGGAATTGCCAGACGCTGGATGGAAAGAGGAAATACGCGGCTGCACGAGCCCGGCCTGTGCGCTGTACCAGCATCGACCGTACCGTTAATTTGAAATGAATGTCTGCTGCATGATGGGCGCGAGTGTGGGAACTCGTGAAAAGATGCGGTCTTACCCCTCAGACTGCACCCATCATGTCAGCGGCAAGAGGGGTGATGATGGCAAAGAGTCCAAAAAACAAAGGAAGTGAACGGGGAACGTACATAACGACGGAATTGATCCACTCGGATGCTTTCCGCTCGCTAAGCAGTTCCCAAAAAGACATCTGGCTTTTCGTTCTGACTCGCAGGGTTTTCGGGAAGGATGCAAAAGGGAAAAGGGATTACACAAAGCTGTTAAACAAGAGTGATCTCAAAGCCCCTGCCGCTGCTATTCAGGAATTTTTCGACGGTCCAATTCGGAATATGGAGATGCCCTCATACAATGCCGACACTATACGAAAGGCATTTAAAAAATTTTTGGAGGTAGGGTTCCTCAGTGTTTTGCATCTGGGCGGGAACGGGCCAGGCGACCAAAGCGTATATCAGTTCGAGGACAAATGGAAGCACTGGAAAGCGGGAGACCCAGCTTGTTTCTCCAAGCAAGGCATGGCGAGAGGGAAAGGATTCTGCCAGCCAAATTCCGGTGTGTTTTTTACGAAGGCAGCGAAAAATAAGGGGTGCCGCTCTACGTGTCAAATTACACGTAGTCCTACGTGTCAAAAATGAAAACTTCTCTATTTAACCCCCGTCATCCTGCGTACCTAAAAAACGCTTCAATCCCTTTGGGGAAGGCTACTCGCAGTCAAATTGATAAAATCGTCCTTACCCCCTACGGCTTACGTGTACTTCATGTATAGCCATAATAAGCGAGATATCGGAGCCTATGAGCAGACCACCCATCAAAGAGGAAAGCACTGTCAAGCTCGGTGGAGTTATCGTAGCCAAGTACCACGCATACGAAGACTATGTGGAACAGATCCTGATTGTTCTAGCGAAGAAGAAGTTTTTTGCCGTCGTCGCCCACGGACGGCAGGCGCAACGATCATTTCGCGTGCCAGTGGGAACAACAGTCAGTGTTTCGGGAACCATCCTCGAATATCCACTTCCAAAGGAGTGCGGCTATCGGGTCGTGTATGCAGTCTATTGTCAACGCATGAAATTTGGCAACGCCTTGGAGCAAGTCCCGCCAGATCCGCTTGAGGAGTACATGCAATTGCCGAAACACCAAATATTCGTGAAATGCGATTCACTTAATCGGGGAAGCCATTGATATCAGAAAACGGAGACCGGCATCGTTGGCGGGGAGCCTACTTATCTGACCTGATGGCAATCATCCTTCATCTTGCCGCGCAGAAAAAGGTTGTTGGCTATACAGACGTCTTGCAACGGTACTATGGCTATCGGCCCCTTCGGTGCAGGAACGGACGCGAAATGTTCAAAGTGGCTCCGCATGAACGGCATCGGCTTCATGCAGCACGAGCAGCAATATGCAAGGCCTTCATCCGGCTGGAGGCTAGAGGGGTGGTCACAAGAGTGCATGAACCGGGAGCCTATTCGTGCGTGAAACTGGCTGATTAATAGACGCTATAAAAAGAGGGGGTGGAGTACAAAGGTTTACATAAGGCCTTTTGAGGTGAGGTTCTGGTGAGGTTTGTGGCGCAAGATAGATACAAGGGAGCCTGGAGCGAGGGAGATGCGGAACCAAAACCACATAATTGCCTCAAGACTGCTCAAAAATCTTCGTTTCAAGGTTAGCGCAGGCAAACGGCCATGCCTGTCTTCAATCGTCAAAAACAGAATGATCAGAACCATGAAAACAGCACGCCCACAGACCAAAATCGAACCGGCAAGAACTCAAAAGCTACAAACAGAGGGGACGACACCGAACAGAAGCTCAAACTTGATAAGGAGGTATGGCGCACCCCCAAGAAGCGAAGCGATGATGTCCCTATTTCTTGATATGATAGTTCTTTGATATCAGATTATTACCGACAATAGCGGTCAAAAAGGGATAAACTTGCCTTTTGATTTCGAAAAATATCAGAGGAGACGCTATGGGCGGCTACGGGTCAGGGCGAAGATGGAACGCTAAATCGGCAATTGAGCGGCAATCGGGGCTAGATATCCGGCTGCTCAAGAAAGATGGGTGCCTGAGGGAAGGATTTCAAGGCTCCATTTCGTGGGGCTGCAATGGCTCTACAACTAATTCAGTTAACGTAAGAATTACAAATGGCAGTCTCGTGCTCGATTATAAGCACAGATTTCGAGGTGGCGAATGGGAGCCCATCAAGCAGACCATTCAATTTGCATATACGCCGTGCCACTATGGCGGGATGCGAACCTGGTTCAGTTGTCCTTCGTGCTACCGGCGAGTGGCGGTGGTCTATGGTGCAGGGAAATATTTCCTCTGTCGTCACTGTCACAATCTGACCTATGCAAGCCAACAGGAGGGGCGAGCTGACCGGATGCTGCGGAAGGCGAGAAAGATCCGCAGGCGATTAGGGGCAAGCATTAACATGACGGTGCCGATTCTCTTCAAGCCAAAAGGGATGCATTGGATAACGTTTATGAGGTGCCAAGAAAAAGTATCTCATGCCAATTATCTTTTTTGCTTGATTGAAGGTAAGCGATTGGGGATTCGTCTATAAGGTTCAGAGAGATGTTCGCACCGTGAATGTCGGTTTTAGAGAGATGGCTGGAATGGCAGGCATCATTGAGATATTTGGTATAGAGAAGAATCGAGCGTTGGAATACAAAGTGAGCGGAGTTGGTCTCGTGAGCAAACAGATCCGCATTGATTCGAGAACTTCTGTTGGTGATAATCGAGGCAGGTGATATGCAACCATGGTTATGGTGCTTGATGGCCAGGTTTTTTGTCAAGTCAGACCCACAAGATAACTTGCCATGCGTGAATATAGCAGTGCCATCAGAATCAAGGTTATTTTGTCCCGTGGGTTTCGGGGAGCCAGCAGCCGGCATTTAACGCACGACATACTTCTCCAGCAATGGTCCTGCTTTGGTTCAGGACACGAATATATTCATGTGCGGAATATTGCAACGGCTGCATCTAGCAGAAAGTCACGACGTTCCTCAATCTCAGTTATGGTCCAATCGGCCTTATTTCCGATATCTTGCGTCATGGCAGCTAGAGAGCCGAGATAGATATGTTTTTTATACTGGAAGCTTTGGCTCCCTCCAATATTGTTCTGTGAGGGATCCATAATCGTCAGATTTCCGATCTGGTTCTTTACAGGCTCTAAAGTATGATTGATATCAGCAGGATTGGCATTTTGGGGATATACATGCTCGATTGACGTTCCAGAAAAATCGAATACCCTGCTCTTGTCTATGCACTGAGGAGAGCCGTTTGCGCCTGCATTATACCACTGATAATAGTATTCTACTGACATAAGGAAATATTTCAGAGGTTTGTTGCTGCCTCCGGTTTCATGATATTCGAGCGCTTGGAGCTCGCTTCTGAATATCTGGTCTGACGCGTTACTATCAATCAAATTCTGCAGCTTTGTTTTAAGGTCTGCAATATTGTAATTTGCCGGATCTCTCCTTATTGCGATACTTTCCTGATAGTAAATGTTTTTTAATGGGGTGACATGCTTGTTGCATATTAATTTATACCTGAAAAATATTCTTTCAACTAATTGAACAAGCTCTGCAAATTTGCGGTGGTCAAGTTTGGATGCTGCGAGCAACAAGGGAATTGAGAGTGTATGTCCAAGTTCAAACAGTAAGGTTTTTAGACGAGTAATATCCCAGTTTGTTATGGGCTGCTGCCTCTTGTATGGCCATTCCCCTTGTAACAGATCTCTGCATTCCTGAATGTCACTCTCGATTTGCCTTACGGCTACGCGCACATCTTCTGCCTCGCTTGCAAGCAATTCGGAGCTATGATGCTGCGGAAAAAACTCATCACAGAACTTATCATAAAGAGCGTTTTGCGTTGCTCTCCTGCCAGTATATGATTCATATATCCAATTCAGATAATTATTTGTATCAGTAGGATGGTCAGCTAGAATCCTGTCCCAGGATCTCTCGACAGTATCTTGTTCCTGATTATGTCCCTCAAGAATTTCAAGCGTTTTTGCCCTCAAGAGATCGCCATCAGTCAGATTTGTTCCCCTGTCGTTCAATACCTGGAACAGCCTGTAAGCATCCTTTCTGCTTGTGGTCACCATATGCAGGATTGAACAATCATCATCGATAATAATCTGGAATATTTCCAAATTATCCATTTTTCTAGTCAACTGGTCTTCCGCGTCAACAATTCCTTTTATGAAACTGCTCAGGACACAATACGCTGAATTGATTCTGCGGTGAGATTCCCTATCATCTGTCGGGTTCGCTCCCCTGATAAGCTCGGTATAATACGGCTGATCAGCTCTTGAGAGTTTTAAGACTTCAACGTTTGTGATTTGCCTATTGACCTCTTGTTCGAATTCAACAAATCTATTGGATAAAATTGTTTTTCGACCTTTGATTATTATGGCATTCTCAGTATCGTCGGCATTGTTGGCAGTAACCTCCAGGTCTGAATATGCTTTGATAAGCGCTGCGACTAGCAGAGTGAACGTCGCGATCCTTTGTTGACCATCGATAATTTCATACTCGTTCCTGCTAACGGTTCCTACCAACTTTCTTTCTACGCTCAAGATTCCGCCAAAGAAATGCGTATGCCGGCGATTAGATTTCCTCATTTCAAAGCAATTCTTGATGTCTCTTATAAAGTCGTTTACAGGTTCACTTTCCCAAGCATAGGCTCTTTGGTATTTTGGGATAAAAAACCTCGGCTCATGTCTAAAAAGATTACCGACTGTTGTATAAACAGGATCTATTTGCATTGATTATCCTTCAATAAGCTGGAAAAATCTGCGATTTCAAAATAATAGTCTCGCGATGCCGCGGTTCTGCTATCAAACCGCTATCCCTAGAGCCCAGGAGTTACTTTCCTTGTTCAATTCCTGGTCAAGCTTTGCCTTGAAAAGTCGAAGGAACGTGTCGAGGGATCTGGGTCGGTCAGCGAACCATTCTGTAAGGACTTCGTAACCTCCGTTTGCGTACTTGTTGAACTCCCTCATTCCTTCATCACTCAGGTAGCTTGGCGATTCAGGCTTGATCAGTTTCGTGATGGCTGAATGTACGGCTTTTTTTTCATTAAACTGGACACCTAACTCAATCAGTTCTCGGCATAGGAACAGTGATACTATCAGTTTGCCGCGCGTCCTGAATCGGTCAGGAAAATACTCAACAAGCTCTCGTGTCTCTGAGACCGGAAGCGTCTTTTTTTGTCCACAAGTGATTCCTGCTATAAAACAAAAATAGTATGCATCAAAGTCGGTCTGAAAGCCGTTTTTAGAGGATTTGCTTATATCCTTGAACCATTTTTCCCCGTCGTTACTGAGTCTGAACGGCATATTTCTATTCCTCGTAATCTAATTGAAAATCGTCAAAATAATCTTTTCCAAGAATGCAGAATCCGTCGTCCGTCTCATTAAACAGGGACGTATCTGTGATTTTGTCCTCAAGCTTAGTCCGGCCTTTTCTGAACAGCGTCAGAAATTGGATTGGCATTTTTGATTGCTGCACAATCGCATCAACAAACCCGCTTCTTTCAGAAGAGATGGTAAAGGCGATAAATTGTTCGCTGAGTTTTGGGATTATCGCGCCAATCTTAGGTCTCACTTCCAGGTCGATGGGGTTGGCAGGGCTATCCACTACGAAAGGCAGCTTATGCTCGCTACGGTTGAACAACGTTGAAAGGAATGCGTAAGCGATGGAGAGCTGCTCGCCAGTGCTTCCGCCAGTTTGCCCTTTAAGGACGAGGCAACTGTCAATGCGATCTATCGACAGGTCATTATATGGCATGAGATCGTTGATATGGTCGTTTGCCTCTGAGCAGATCTCATTAGTGATATTATCATGAGCTATCTGGTACGCATTTGTTATGATTTTCTGCAGGCGGTCGCGTTTGTATCTGAGGATCATTGTATTGGCAATCTCTGCGAGCTTTTCTTCAGCCTCTTCCACTCTCTTTCTCAGTACCTCGATCCCGTAGGTGTTTTCGTCATTTAGGGATGTATCATCGCTCTTGAATCGCTCCAACTGAGTTTCTAAGTCCCGAATTGTAATTTTTTTTGCTTCAATCTCATCTTGTGCCTTCTTTGCGTCAGGGTTTTCCTTGGCAATTTCAATTTTTATTTCATCGAGCTCATTTTTCGCGTCCAGAAGATTGTTTGATGCCTCACTCAGGCTTTCTATCATTGCCTTCAACTGTTTTTCAGGTTCTGTTCGTGAATCCCCTAAAGCTTCAGTTATGGCAGTTTTTACTGCGTTTAATAAAGAGACATCATCAGATCCTAAATATTGGATAGATTTTTCAAGGATGACCTTGCGGATATTTTCATCGATAGGTCTGTCGCAAACGCAAACATCCTCTTCAGCAAGCTCTTCAAAAAATTCACGTGCGGCACTTTCCGGGAGTTTCACACGGTCAAGGCTTACTTTGAAATTATAAAGGGCGGTCGAAAACAGGTCCGATAGCGAATAGCAATCGGCCATGTTATCCAGGACAATCTTTGATTGGTCAGTGAGCGCAGCTTCTTTTTCCTTGACGTCTGTTTCGGCTTTTATATGCCTTTCGTTGAGGTTCTTGCCTTTTTTAATCTCTTCCTTATAGATATTTTCTTTTGCGACGAGCCTTTCGGTCTCTTCTTCGAGTCTTTGATTTAGGTTCCGCTGTTCTTTTTCAAGGTTTTCCAGTCTTGCCTTGAGATTCGTTAGTTTTGAAGCGCGCCTCTTAAAGCCTTTCCATTCCTTGGCAGTTCGATCCTGAGTTACCTTCTGCCAGTATTCATCTATTTTATTGTTGAGTATGAGAAGTGTACTTATTTGGAATAGGTCATCGACTATCTTTTCGGCCTTCGTATGGTTGCTGTCCAACAGGTTCTGAGCGAGCTCACCGTCGAACACAAAAAAGTTAACAAAATTTTCGTTTAGGAATCGTTTAAATTCAGACGGAGGGTCGAATCCCGTTTTCTGTCCTTCTCCACGCGTTGTCTTATAAATTACCTTTCCTGAATCGAAATCGAACTGCATTATTATTGTGACAGGCCGATCATTCAGCGACAGCTTCACCTCAAACGATCCTACGTTATGATCACTGTTACGCTTTTTGAGTCCCCTTACCTTACTTGCATTCCAAGTTTCACTATATGCAGATCCCGACAGAGCGGCACGAAGAAGATTCAAGACTGTGGTTTTGCCTGTTCCGTTCGGCATCTGTATAAGGCTGATTTCGTAGACAGAGCTGTCGCCCCTGGTGAAAGAGATATTATGGTCAGGACAGCGAAGGCCTTCAGATTTCCAGCCGAGAATCTTAAAATTTGATGCCATTATTCGTCATCCTTATCATCAATGGTTGTCTCTTCGTAGATCAATTCAAGATGCCGTGATGCCGCGTCGGGATCATTGATATCTTCATTGCCGGAATTTATCGCCTTTATCCAGGCAATAAGCTTATCTGCGAGCGAATCTATCTGTTTGCTTCTCTCAACAGACGTTCTGATTGCACTTTCGATTTGCGGATCAATGGGCATGTCGGGTTACTCCGTTTTTCTTATAGTTGAAAGGTCAGACAACCAGATTGATCTTTCCTGGTCTGCATTTAATCCATCAGGGTCGCTATTTTCTCGTATGAAATCGACAACATTAGCTATCTTATCTGGGTTTTCGGGATCAAACCGAAGGCACCTGCCTATCCTTTGAATTGTTTCAAGTCTTGCCCTGGAAGATGAAAAAAGAATGACGCTGCCGAGCGATTTTATATCAATCCCTTCAGAAAGCCTGTGACAGGTGATAAGGCATTCGAGCTCATTCAGCGCAAACCTTAATAGCGTCTTTGAGTCTTCACCGGAAAAATACGTGTGGAAATCTGCCCTGTAATTGTGGATAACGTCCAGAACCTCAGATCCGTATTCCTGTGTCTCTACAAAGACTATGCTTCTTTTCAGGAGTTCTTTCCTTCCATCGATAAAACCCCTGAAAATGGGAATTTTCGCTCTGGAATTCTTGTAAACGGTTGATATAGCAATCCAGAACTCCTCGTCACTCATCGGATTGCCCTCCTTAGCCCTGGCGGAACGGATCGCGTGAAGCTCAGAGATCCTTCTTTTATCATCTTCGGTTATCTGGTAATCGAGCGGGTAATAATTGAATGGACAAAGGATGTTTCTTTTGATCGCGTCTTCGAGGTTGAAATTAAAGATGACAGGTCCTATATGGTCTACGATAAATTTGTTGCCTTCAGCATCGTATTCCCTCTCAGGTGTTGCGCTTAAACCAAGGCGGTAGCGGATATCGTCGGAGAGTCCAGTCAGGACTTTAACATTGCCAGGGCTTCCAAGCCGATGGACCTCGTCATGGATGAGGAATGTTCTTTTTGCTTCTTCTTTGGTCAGACCGGAGAGGACTGAAGGAAGTTTAGGTCTTGAAGTGATCAGGATAGAACGTTTCTTGCTCAGAAAAAAGTCTTGCTCTTCCCTGAAATCCTTGAAAGATCTATATACCCTGAGCTTGTTGTTTGCATCTTTCCTATGGAGCAGGACATCAGAATACCATTGTGCCAGTAGGTCGTTTCCGTCGGCTGCTACAACAGCAGTATCAATGAGTCCGTCATTGAAGAGAGACAGGATGATCTTGATAGCCGTTCTTGTCTTGCCGGTGCCTGTCGCCATGTTCAGGATGCCACGCTCTTTTTCAAGGAAAAGGGCTACAGCATGATCCTGATGCCGCCACTTATTCGTTTCTGTTTTTGGCTTGGCAGGGCCTGGTTCTTTGGCTATGCGGATAAGTTTCTTTTCTAAGGCCTCCGGAAAATCATAAACAGAAACGCCTTTTTCATCATCCGACCAAAGATTTTTGAAATGATCCAGTTTTCTCTTCGCCCTGGCGGGGTCGCTCCATGAAGGAAAGACGTCAACGCATTCGTAATGCTCTTCAAATGCGTTCAGGCTCTCATTTGCTGACCCTGAAAAAGCAACATGATCTTTATTGTCATAAAAGATTCCAACTTTTTCATGAAATATGCCGCGCGAATTTTTGGGAATTGCAATTTTTATTTCGATGCGGTCCAATTCGAGGAGCGTACAAAGTCTTTTAACGCCATCCCCCATGCCATCAGCGAATTCTTCTTCGATTATTTTGTCTAACCTGTTTTTTGCGATATCCTTGCGTGGAGCACCGTTTTTAATTGCGGAATAATCCTGGTTTGTCAGCTTGACCGATGTGACAAGCCTGATTGTTCCGCCTTGTTTGATGAATTGCCCCAAAGGAGATCCAAATAGTTCTAGGGCGGAACTGCTGAAGAATCCTACTGCTCGGTCATATCTTACTGAATTACTTAGGGATGGTCGGATAAAATCATAAAGGATATTGTCTTGTCCTGATCGGTAATCTTTTTGGTAGGAAATATCCCTAAGGCTCATTATAAAACTGAAGGTTTTTATATCTAATTCATTGTCAATCTGGTCCCACCAAACAACTAGGGTCAGCATATGCCAAACCTGCTCCTGGTGGCTACTATTTGTTCTCCGACTTTGGTTTTTTGGAAATTCGGCAATCTTTCCACTGGGGCCGGATACCATAGATGCCAATGCCGGAGCACCCTCCAATTTATTTGTCCCAATTTTACTTTAAAGTCAAGAAGTGAGCTGGTTTATCGTTGAGGTATTTTCTTTTAATTGAACATCGAGACAGGGAAAATTCAGCCTGCGCATAGACTATCCACAGAAAATGATTACTTAACATATTGAATATACATAGTATGTCATGATTTTTTGTCGTTTAGCTGCGAATTGATCCCCTGATAATGTAGAGAAAATATTTTCGATATTACCTGGATGTCCAAGTATTAGGTTATTCAAACGATTTTCGTTTTACTAGAAGAATTCCAATAAAAAAGAACACAAGTTTAGTAAAATAGTTTGTTTATTATTTGACAAACAGAATGATTGTTTGTTTATTACTTGACAAACAAACCCAAAAAAGCCTAATCAGTAGGCTATTGGAGATCATCAGTGGGAATGGATGAAGGCAATAAGAAGATTTTTCCTGACGAGATAGATAGTAAAATGAATCAATAGAATAGGGTGTTATTGTGAGTGATCCATTCGAATACGTATTTCCGTGCATCAGGGGAATGCAGGCAAAGAGCGAGTATTTCGTCTCGATGTGCCCGCTTCGCCTGATACCGAAGATCTTCCTGTTCAACGAGGAAGAGCTTGTGCCTGAGCTTCGGGCGCAAAGGTTCCTCAACAAAGCGCGGCTGCCTGACATGTCCAGGTATCTACTCGAAAACAAAGACTCTTACGTCTTTTCGGCTATCACTGCCTCGATTGATGGAGAAGTAAAGTTTGAGCCGATCGAGGCAAGCGATAACGGCAAGCGGATAGGTTTCTTGCATATACCCATGTCCGCGCAGTTCATCATTAATGATGGCCAGCACCGCAGAGCGGCAATTGAAATGGCAATCAGAGAAGAGCCAGCGCTCGCCGATGAAAGCATTGCCGTTGTCTTTTTCATGGACAAAGGCCTGAAACGATGCCAGCAGATGTTTGCCGACCTGAACCGCTACGCGATCAGGCCATCAAAGTCCCTTGGGGTGCTTTACGATCACAGGGATGAGATGGCTGAGATTGCAAGGACTGTAGCTTTCAAAGCGGAGGCCTTCAACGGTGTTGTGGAGATGGAAAAAAGCACGCTTTCTCCGCGAGCGAGTAGGCTATTCACCTTGAGTTCGATCTACAACGCGAACTCAGCCTTGCTTTCAAATATCGAGTCAGGGGGGTTTGATGACAAGGTGACGATGGCAATAGAGTTTTGGGATGAGGCATCAAAGCATATCCGCGAGTGGCGGCTTGTGAAGAACAGAAAGATCACATCGGGTGATGTCCGCAGGGATTTCATCCATTCGCATGCTGTCGTTTTACAGGCAATAGGATACGTTGGGAATACGCTTCTTAAGAATGGTCTGAAAAACTGGAAAGCTAAGATAAAGACAATTTCCACCATTGATTGGGCGCGATCGAACACGAAGCAGTGGGAAGGGAGGGCAATGATCGGCGGAAAGGTGTCGAAAGCTCATCATAATGTGACCCTGACCGCAAACGCGATAAAGAAGCATATTGGTCTTCAGTTGACTCCGGAAGAGCAGAGGGTTGAAGATGCTTTCCACAGGGGCGATTATGAAGGATAAAGCACCTCAGCGAATATCAGCTTTCGATGACTTCGGGTTCAAGGCGGCTGTCTGTTCCTTGCATGAAAACGTTAGGGACCTTTACACATCCTTCAACGCTCCCTGGGTCATAGGTTACAGCGGTGGCAAAGACTCGTCCGCTGTCCTGCAGCTTGTCTGGACAGCAATCAGCACGCTACCCGAGGCTGACCGCAGGGTTCCAATCTATATCATCAGCACCGATACACTCGTTGAAAATCCAGTGGTCGCCTTATGGGTGATGGAGTCCCTGGATAAGATGGAAAAGGTGGCTCGGGTGTCGGGTCTGCCATTTTTCCCACACAGGCTCACGCCGGAGGTTGAAGACTCATTCTGGGTCAATCTGATCGGTAAGGGCTATCCCGCGCCAAGGCCCAAATTCAGGTGGTGCACGTCCCGGCTGAAGATCAATCCCTCCAATAAATTCATAAGCGAAGTCATTGAAAAGAGCGGCGAAGCAATTCTTGCTTTAGGTATGAGGAAGGCCGAGAGCTCAATGCGCGCAAGATCCATGGAGAAATATGAAGGTGCTCGGGAAAAGTCGCAGAAATACGTAGAGAACGAATACCTGACACCGAACGCCGGCACGCCTAACAGCTACGTCTACACGCCGATCGAGAACTGGACCAATGATGACGTTTGGCAGTATCTGCTTGAAAACAACAAAACGCCATGGGGCTCTGACAATAACGAACTTCTAGACTTTTATAAAGGTGCGACCAAGGACAGGGAATGTCCGATGGCTATCACGACTGACACGCCGAGCTGCGGCGACAGCCGGTTCGGGTGTTGGGTCTGTACCATGGTAAGCCAGGACAAGTCAATGCAGGCAATGATCCAGAACGATGAGGAAAAGGAGTGGATGTTGCCACTCCTGAAATATAGGGATTCTTTTGATATCAAGGAAGATCGGGAGCGTCGGGATTTCAGGCGCATCAACGGGCGGGTGCAGCTCTATAATGATCGGGCGATCCATGGTCCGTACTGGCAGGAGGAACGAAAGGATCTCTTGCGCAGGCTCCTGCAGGTCCAAAAGGAAGTTCAGGAAAAAAAGCCTGATAGTGTTCCTGATCTAGAGATAATCACCATCGATGAACTGAATGAGATCCGCAGGATATGGAACCGGGAAAAGGACGAAATCGAGGATTATGTACCTGAGATCTATGAAAATGTCTTTGGTAGACCATTCCCGTATCCGCAGTTTGATGAAAGTGCGATCATCGGGCGCGATGAGTTGAAGATCCTGGAGGAGGTCTGCGATGGTGACACTCTTCATTACCAGCTTGTTAGGGGGCTTATCAGCCAGGAACAGAAATTCAGGTTGATGGTAAGACGTTCAGGCCTTTTCGATGTTTTGGAGCAAACCATAGCCAAGCATTATTATGAAGATGAAAAGGATGCGACTGATCGAGAGAAATATTTCCAGGAAAAGAAAAAGGAAATGGAGAAGCGGCCGGAGCAGATCAGGCTTGAGGATTACATTAAACGGGTGAACAACTGAGTGGTAATACCTCGACATGATATTTGATGAAATAACCATACACAATTTCGGCGTATACCTTGGAAGGAATACAGTCTCACTTAAACCCCAAAACGACCAGAAGCCTATCATTTTGATAGGCGGGTTCAATGGGGGCGGCAAGACTACCTTCATGGACGCCTTCCAGTTGGCACTGTTCGGGAAATTTTCGAACTGCTCGAATAGAGGCTCACTGGCTTACGATAAGTACCTACAGAAAAGCATCCACAAGTCGGTTGATCCGAAGGATGGTGCTGCGGTTAATCTTAAATTTCGGCATTCAGTGAACGGCGTTGAGCGAAGCTACGAAGTCAGAAGGTCTTGGAAGCTCAACAGGAAGAATATTTCTGAGACCGTAGAGGTGCTTTGCGATGACAGACTTGATGCCGTCATAACCGAAGCATGGCATGAGCACGCTGAGCAGTTCTTGCCACAACGCATTTCAAGCCTGTTCTTTTTCGACGGCGAGAAGATAAAGGATCTTGCCGAATTTAATAAATCAACCGAATTGATATCGACAGGTATCAATCAGTTGTTGGGCCTTGATCTTATCACGCAGTTGATGACGGATCTTGTGGTGCTGGAGAAGCGTAACAAGTTGAAGCTTACAGAGAAAGGGAAACGGGCCAGGATCAAAACTGTCGAGGATAACCTGCGCGAGCTGTCCAAGAAAAAAGAAGAGCTTAACTGGCAGATAAGCGAATCCAAGAAGGTACTTGCCCTGATAGAAAAGCATATTATTGAGATAGATGAAACTTTCCGTATTGAGGGCGGTGAGCTCTACCAAAAGCGCGAAGAGCTAGAATTAAATAAATCGACGGCGCTGAAAGAACTATCAGAGATCCAGAACAAGCTTGTTGAGCTATCTGGAAGTGAATTGCCGCTTGCTCTTATTTCGGGCCAGTTAAGACAGATTCTTGAACAATCAGAGATCGAGGAGAGAGCAAGCGATAACGAAAGACTTTACGACATCCTGCGAGAACGCGACAAAGCGATCAAAAAGGAGCTGAAATCAAAAGGTTTGTCAGAGAGCGCCTACATGCAGATCGAAAGGCTATTGAGCAATGATCTGAAGGAGAGGGCCTCTTTTCGGGAGGTTGACAGGTATCTGCATATCAGCGCGGACACTAGAGCATCTATAAAGGATATTTTGAATGGTTCAATCTGCAAGATAGCGTCTGAGACCTTGGCCTTGTTATCCCGCAAGGGAAATATCGAGGAGCAGATTGAAAACCTTGACCGTCAATTGGCGACCGTTCCTGATGCGGAAGCGATCGCCCAAGTCATCGAACAAAAAGAAAAGACCAGGCTTAGGAAGCAGGAGGCTGACATCAGCCATGGTGTCCTATTAAAAGAGATTGAAAATATCGATAAATCCATTGCGGCAGCCGAAAGAGAGATTGAAAAGGAGCTTGAAAAAGAGATCAATTCTGAATACGAGCATGACAGTGCCGCGCGCATAATCCAGCACTCCAAAAGATCGCGCAAGACTCTCAGTCTTTTCAGGGAAAAGGTCACCAGACATCATCTTGAAAGGATCGAGCGCTATGTGCTTGGAGCTTTCCGGCAGCTTCTACGTAAAGAATCTCTTGTCACGACCCTGAAGCTCGATCCTAAGACTTTTGAACCTGAAATAATGGGCGCTGACGGGAGAACCGTCGATGCCCAGCGTTTGTCTGCTGGCGAGAGACAGTTATTGGCAGTGTCACTACTGTGGGGTCTTGCCCAGGCGTCAGGTCGCCTGCTGCCTACAATCATTGACACGCCGCTCGGAAGGCTGGACACGACTCACCGGACGCACCTTGTAAAAAGGTATTTTCCTTTCGCCAGCCACCAAGTGATGCTTCTTTCAACAGACGAAGAGATCAACGAAAAATATTACAGGATGGTCAAGCCATGGGTTTCACAGGAATACCATCTTGAATTTGATGAATCCAAGCAATCGACAATAATCCGAAAGGGCTATTTCTGGTAGGAACAATGCCGATAGAACACATCAAGCTTTCACAGAAGGAACGCGAGAACCTGATCAGGCTGAAGCGCGTAACAGGCATAAAGAACTGGAACACGCTGTGCCGGTGGGCTTTTTGCATTTCCCTGGCCAATCCTGAAAAGCCGCGCAAGAGCAAGATCGTATCTGATAGTTCTCTTGAAATGACCTGGAAGGTCTTCGGTGGGAAACATCACGAGATCTATACTGCTCTTCTAATCCAGCGGTGCAAGATGGACGGCGTTAAACTTGAAGATGATAATCTGATGGAGCAGTTCAGGTACCACATGAAGCGTGGCATCGACACCCTGACCATGGACAGGGTGCTCAAAAAAATTGACGTTCTGCTGTCGAAGGCCCTCACTAACAAGGACGCTTAGCGGTGAGCATGGCTAAATATTCCCAACTCTTACACAAGAGTCTCTGCTACGGCCCTGATATCAGACATCATTTTTGTGTGCCTCAATATAATATGCAGCTTATCCTCTGAATACCGGAGACCTTTCCCATTTTAGTAAAATATTCATAATGTTTTACTCCTTAACACACTCCCTATGAAGCCTGTATCCAGCCTTTTTTGCCTCATCAATAGAGTAAAATTTTATCACGCAATTCTTGCAGTTATAATACTTGCAATTCGGGCCGTGGAACACCCGACTCTTGACATTCCCGTGGTAACTGCTGCCACTGGATTTATTGCCCTGGCTAGCTTTCTGATAACTGCTATTCCTAGTTCCTGTGCGCCACTGCCACGGCGGCACAGGATCGTTCTCACCCCATAAGCCTAGCTCCGCTGATTTCGCCTGCTTCTCCAATCCTAGCCAATCTGAGCAGAACGATTCAAGGCAGTACTTCCGATATTGCCACGCATACCCGGAAGCTATGATGCTCTGATTGATGTTCCTGCCGCTGACGGTGACAACACCCACCATCCGGCCATACCTATCAGTGTCGTATTGTGTGACCTGAACGTGCTTTCCAGCGACCAGGCTTGCCGTAAACTTCTTTGCTGCCCTCCCGAATGGTTGCCCGTCTTCGGGGCAGTCTATCCCATATAGCCGAATCTTGGTTTGCTGATTGCCTTGTGACAGGACTGTGATCGTGTCTCCGTCGGCAACGCTGACTACCTTCCCTTCAAGAGCAGTCGCAACGACCGGCGTTATGATAACGAAAAAAACCAGAAGCAGTCTCATCAGCATTTCAGATCTCGCTGAAGGGGGTCCCATAGGCTGAGTTAAAAGAGAGGCTTCCGGGTTCTTTGCTATCTGAATGTATTACCTCCGGCTATCAAGAATTTGCTGTTTCTTTATCGCCTGAGCCTCAAAACTCTCACGCATAGCCTCGATATCAGTTGAAACAGGTGTAGAAATACTCATCGTTGCCACGGAGCCGCTGTCGTCAGTCACTAGACAAACAGCGTAAATGGTAATTGGAGGTCCGTAGAGTGTATCGTCGAAAAATAGAGCGTCTGCCGATGAAGCTCCATAAGCGGTATTGCCGGCAATATCACAAGTCCACAATACGCCGTAGTTTGTTGTGGAATTATCGAAGCTGGGCGCAGCTGCACTGCATGTAGCACTTATTAATGTCTCACCAACATTGCACTCCACAGTTCCAAACTCAGAAGTAATAGAAGATGCTGTATTTTGAGGAAATTCGGCCCACCTTAAGGTTACATCATCCGCAGATATAGTTCCCGCTGGTCCTTGAGGCCCCTCTGTCGAGAGTAGAATCCAATTCGACATGTCTGACTCCCAAGTAGCAGATGTATGTGGCACAGTGCAGGCATACATGGAGCCATCATAAGTTACGACATCGCATTCAGTATAGTTAAATCCAGTCACCCATGCATCCTTACCAACAAGCAGACAAAAGCGATCTAAATCAGGATATGCTCCGGCAGAGACCTGAAGGGCGTAGATAGATTCTGTTAGTCCAATCTTGCCATCATTATCGATATCGCCTGCTCTTTCTGCTGGGATTCCACAACCTGTGCATCTATCTTCAAGTCCATCACCAGAGATTTCGATCTGGTATTGGTTATCATACCAAGACAAGTCTTTTACTATTCTGAGATAATAAGTTCCGGGTGAATCGACAAAGACAGAGAGAGTAGGTGAGTCTGTACTACCAAGTATCTGGCCACTGTCTGTATAAAGCTGCCTGAGGAAGTAAAAATAGTAATCATTACTTGCGTATGGACAAAGCAGTTTGATATTAACAATTGAAGCCTCTAAAACATTAAAAGAATACCAATCTTCATCATCAGTAGTCATTAACTGCCCATATAGCTTATCAGTACCAGTCTCCATCACCGCATCAGCTGTTTCCATTGTATCGTTTGGCTCAGTCTCATACTGGTCCGCAGCGATAATTTCTTGCGCTGTTAGGAACAATAAACTGAATGCACAGGAAAGCACCAGGGCACTTAATCTCATCTTTCCTCTCCTTATAATCGTTTCTCCAAAGGCCCAATCAGTCAATTACAACATTGTACTTTGTGGCACACAGATGTCAATGTCACAAAGTGGCATGTTTTGGTTCGCAATAGTCTAGAATCTCTGGCAACGAATACAGTCTAGATTGATAGACAGAGACAGTATCGACCTCGCAAAAAGAAGAAGAGATTGTGAAGTATCACCGTTATTGTATTTCATCGTCTAAACTGAACGTTACCAGCTAGGGCACTCCCGTTTACATTACCGGCCAAACGGCGGTCAAGAGGAAAACCAAAAGAAGCCTAAACGGTATTTCAGATTCTCAATCAAAGGGTTGTCAGATATTTGTCAGATGCCTGGGCTACTGTTAAAATAAACCCCTTATGACGCCGGAAAGAAAGAACGAAATCCTCGATCAGTGGGACTATACCGCTCAATGGTTGCAGGATGCCATCATAAAGGGCTATCTGCGACGGTACGAGGAAGGTACGGCGCAGGGCTGGCTTGAATATCTTGAATGGGAGTTTGGGCTGGATGATGAGCAAGAAGAGACTCAGAGAAGGCTCAACGGTCTGCGCATGTGGGAATAATCAAAAGTGCCAATTCCAACAACAGCTTGAGGTGCGAACATAGCCCCTCTTCTGACTAGATTCCTAACTGAACAGGAAAAATATCTTGTTTTCTCCTTGGTGGATAAAATATAAACTATTACGAGTAAATAAACACCTTTCGTTTACCTTGACTATAATGATTTAACTTGTTAGAAAAACTTTATGAGCGACCCTGTAACTCGTTAGGAACAAAAAATGGATCCAAAGCGCTAATAAAACTGAAGGTGTATCCATGAAAATATTTAATTTTATCTCTTGCATTATGATTGCCCTTCCTCTTGCTGGATGTTTTGGTAAAGATTTTGATAGATTAGATAGCTCTATAAAGCTTATAGATCAAAAAACTAATGAAAGAATTGCCCAATTAGAACAAGGTCTGAGAGAGACCGGCCGAAGCGTGGTTCCTGGTGCTTTTGAAAAGGAGTTACTTTGGTGGTCTTGGATGGGAAACGATGAACAAAAAGAGCAGGCAAAAGAAGTAATTGTCGGGCTTTATGGTTTGGATCCTACAAGTTTCTCAAATGGGAGATTTGCCTTAATTGTAGAGTTGATTTATAAGAAAACTAATAATACAGAGGAGTTACCTTATTGGGTGTTTTTTAGACAGGCCTTTAACAAAGATACTGTACAGGAATATTTTATTAATAGGCAATCGCCTTTTAGAGCAAACAGCGAACAAATATTTGTTCCTGACGATGAAACCATGAAGAGTCAAATTCAAGACGATTTGCGGAAATTAATTGAATATTATGAAAGGGAAAAAGATATATGGAATCCTGTGCCATTACAAAAAGGAGAGGGGTATGGTTTATATAGACATTTGGGTTTTGCTACTGACATGGAACTTGCTCATTATCTTCTTAATAATTATGGACAACCAGGGGGTCGTTGGGCTTTATACATGAATAAAGTTTGGCTAGATAGGTGGACTAACCTTTTATTTAACCTTACTAAAAACAGCAAAAAATATAGGGTAGGATCTACAATTACATCGATAATTCCAACTCAAATGACTTGGAATGGAAAGAATCTAATCTTTGTAATTCCAAGTCGCCAATTCAACGACATAAAAGATTCTTTGGAAATATTTGTGTCAATAGTTTTCCAAGGAGTTGATCATAAAGGGCAGGTAGTAGAAGAAGTTCGTTATGGGAATAGGCGGTATCAAATATTTGCAGACAAATTTTTTACAGGAGAAGATATGGTTGATACAGATTCTCCGTTTGGAAAAGCAGTCTGGAATTATGTTAATATGTTTGATTAATTAATGCCCGATTTAACCAAGTTAGGATTTTCATTATTAAGGGGGTGATAAACCGTCTTATAGTCTTTCAATTGGTTACTAAAATTTGCAAAAAATATCGTAAATATCTGTCAGTTCTTAGGTGAACTAATATAATTTATTATACTTCCTGTTTATCTTTTCGTAGGAAGCAGTTCAGTGTCAGCGGCATTTCGGTGTCATCTTGTATAGCCCAAGCCGGTCAGTTTGTGTTGTCAGCTAAACGGTTATATAATTGTCTGCATGAATAAAGCAAATAGTCTCCATGTCGGAACATGTAGTTGGAAATATGATTCCTGGCGTGGCATCGTCTACCCGGAAAGCGGGCCGGTCAACTATCTGCACGAGTACAGCAAACACTATTCTACGGTCGAGGTCGATCAATGGTTCTGGTCGCTCTTTGCCGGTGACAAGGTCGTTTTACCCAAACCCTCTGTGGTTGCCGGCTATGCCGCCTCGATCCCCGAAGATTTTATCTTCAGCATCAAGGTCCCCAACAGCATCACATTGACCCACCATTACAGCAAGGATAGAAAAGGACCGATCAGGTCGAACCCAAATTTTCTATCCGTCAGTTTGATGCAGCAGTTCTTGAAAACGATTGAACCACTTGGAAACCACATTGGCCCGCTCGTATTCCAATTTGAATATCTGAACAAGATGAAGATGTCAGGACTGGCGGAATTTCTAACCGTGTTTGGGGTTTTTGCTGATCACTTGCCCGGCGGTTTCACGTATTGCCTTGAGACTCGTAACAAGAACTATCTCCAGCCTCGATACTTTGATTTTCTGGGTGAGCACGATCTGTACCATGTCTTTTTACACGGCTACTATATGCCGCCTATCTTTGATATATACGAGCATTTTAGGGAGAAGATCACTGAGCTGACGGTAATCAGGTTGCATGGCCCAGACCGGCAGGGAATCGAAAAGCAGACCGGCGAGGATTGGAGCCGTGTAGTTGCCCCCAAGGAGGCAGACATATCCCGGTTAGCGTCAATGCTATCCGGTCTCCACTCGCGGCAGGTTGAAACGTTCCTCTACGTCAATAATCACTTTGAAGGGTCAGCCCCCCGCACGATCACCAGGATTGAAAAAGCTCTGGCTGCTGCATGAATTTTCCTCAGTTGTATCACTCTGTGATACTCCTCCTGTGTTAAGTTAAATCAATCGAGAGAAATACCCGCAACGCAGGAGGGGTTATGTTTGAGGAACGGGTCAGGGATCAGGCAGAGGCAGAATATTTCAGCAACGTGTACCTGCTTATCGGCACGGGAGAAGGACGACAATTATCTGCGCTGGACGTGCTGCATATCAAGCTGAAGCGCTGGGCTTTTCAAGAGTGGTACGCTGGCCTTGATCAGAAAGGAAAGCAACGGATAGACCGTTACCTGCTCGAAAAGTATCAGGGGGCTTCATAAAACAGAGCAGCAAGCAAAACCGCCGCGATATTCTATAGAGGTTTAGTAGCAAAGGTTTTCCCCCAATGTTTCCCGTAGGGGCATCGGACAAGGAACCGGCAAGGTTCTGGGGAACTTTGGCATAAGATGAAGTGTACTTTATTTCATTAAGACAAACGGTTAAATCAATGATAACGTTCCTGTAAAAAGATGCTGTGAGTTGCGGCCCACTTTGAGGGTTCCATGGTTCTTCAGCTAGAGCTACCTTGTTCCTTTGGAAACTTGCCTGCCTGTTGCGAGCGGTATAAAAACTATATCGTAACTTTAATTTCGTTTTTGTAATTGTATTGCTTACATAGAAGTTAACGTTAGTTTTTGCTTTAATATTAGTTAAGCCATCTTAACTTGTTGGCCGCGCGACGCCACAAGCATAAACGGGCACGTATCATGCAAAAGACAATATTACTGTTAACACACAAGGACAGCAAACATGCTAAGCACGATTTTTGAAGAACAGATAGTTAAACTAATTTATTAGTTAAAGAAAAGTAGTAATGAATCATTAATCGAGGAGATCTATTATGGCGAGTTGGACAAAGAGCAAGCCTTGCAAAAATTGTGGTCAAGGGTCTGGGCCAATGCTCAAGTGCGACAACTGTGGAACGTTAGGCTGTCCAAAATGTTTAGGCCCTGGAGGAAAAGGTAGATGCAAGGTCTGTCAAAAAACTACTACCAAAAGCAGGGTGTGATTTTCAAGCGAGATCAGTGTCATACCGTTTTTTAGGCGGTTGTAGTTCACATTCTCTAATTGGCTCGATCTTCTCTGAGGCAAGTTGATTTGCCAACATTGCTTTGACGGCGACGGCCATGCTGGCCCGCACCGGGTCTAGATTGAGCCGTGCATACACTGCCGTAGCTTCCGGTGATTTGTGTCCAAGAGTTTTGCCGACAATGGTCGAACTCGCCCCTGTCATCGTCTGCCAACTTCCCATGGTCCGTCTCAGGTCGTGAAGACGGATGTCTTGAAGATTTGCTCTTGTGATCAGCGTTTTCCAAGCCCTTTTAGGCTCCAGATAGTGGCCGGTTTTTCCTGGACCGGGAAAAACGAATACCGAACGTGTTTGTTGCTTTCGTTTCTGGAGGATTTCAAGAGCCTCCTCAACGAGCGGGACTACCATCGTACTGCCATTTTTGCTCTTTTTGGCAGGGATAATCCACGCCCCCCTTTCGAAGGATATTTCGTTCCACATCATCGAGAGGTTGTTTGCCCGTCGTGCCCCGGTGAAAAGAGATATGAGAATGTAGTCACGGAGAGTTTCCGGTGTATCGTCATGGTGGAGCGCCTCGAAAAACCTCTTCAGTTCATCCGGCTGGAGAAATCGATCTCTCGATTCCTCATGAAATTTCTTGACGCTGCGACAGGGATTCGGGATCTCCGGCAATGACTGATTGAATACGGTACTCAGAAGGGCGAGGGCGCGGTTAGCTGTGCTCTGCGTTATGGTTCCTTCCCCGCGTTGTTTAGGAATGGTGGTGATCTTGTTATGCCACGTTCTGATTTTCGCAGCTGAAAACCAAGATACTCGTTTGTTGCCAAGCGGTTTCTTAATGTAGAGATCATAACGGCGGACATCCTCAGACCACGATTTCTTGTGAGGTATAGCGAATTGATCTAACCATCGCTCGAAAACGGTATTGAGCGTATCTTCGTCTCGTAGCCGTTGAGCCTCGTTTTCGATATCAACACCGTCGCTTAGGGCCGTCATTGCCCTCAGTGCCAACTCTCTTGCTTTATTGATAGAGATGGCCGGGTATTTGCCAAGAGTGCGTGTGGCTGGGCGGCCGCGCTTGGCATCCCATGCCTGAAACTGGAAAGACTTGGTCCCAGATGCTGTCACTTGCAACCTGAGTCCTGCGGTCTTTGTATCGTAGTGATAACCACGCTTTTGATCAGCAATTGGCTGGATAGTGCGGATCTTGTTGTCTGTGAAATTGAATTTATTAGACATTGTAAGCCTCTGGCTCTAGTATCGGTTCTATGCCGGTTCTATGGAAGACATCAAATCAGGTCGATTTGTGTCGAAATATACTGCTTAATGTTAGGCCGTTCTATGGTTTAAGTCAATAGAAAATATTATTAAATATCAATGTATATCCGTAGGTCGAATGATAGACCCACACACTACGAATCCGTAGGTCGGGAGTTCGAATCTCTCCTGGTGCACCAGAAATATCAAGGGGTTGAGCGTCAACTGCTCAACCCCTTTTTGTTTTGGTAGCCAAATAGTAGCCAGTATTGATTATCCTAGTGCGCTTGTAAGCTTCCTTTGAAGTTTTCGTGCTTCGACTTTCGAGAATCATTTCAGTTGCCAAGATATTTGTTTAATTCTCGTGGCGTCACGTGGGTGCGGTGCTCTTCCCAGTCGGCGTTTTTGATGGCCAGGTAACTGCCGTAGATTCGTTTGCCGAGGATTTCCGGCAGGATCTTGCTGCGCTCCGCCTCGACGAGTGCCTCGAACATCGATTTCGGCAGGAGCCGTTGGTCCCAGATGCGACGGTTTGTCGAATGACTGTAGGTGCTGCCGTGATCGGGCTTGCCACAGTCGAGCCCTTCTTCGATACCGCGCAGGCCGATTGCGATCAGCGTGGCGATCTGCAGGTAGGGGTTGCCGGAAGGATCCGGATTGCGCAATTCGATGCGGGTATTCTGCGGGCTTACCGTGTAGGGGATACGAACCATCGAACTGCGGTTCTTCAACCCCCAGCCGCGAATGACCGGTGCTTCCCGTTCAAGGACGTATGCCTTGTAGGAATTGAGCGTCGATGCCATGACCAATGAGGTTTCCCGGCCATATTTTACGATCCCGCCGATAAACTGTCTTGCCAGGGTGCTCAGGTTATATTCACGATCGGCATCGTGAAACAGGTTACGGCTTTCCCGATCGGTCATAGACAGATGGATATGAAAGGCGCTGCGATTCTGATTGTCGAATGGTTTCGGCATGAAGGTCGCATAGTAACCGAATTCGCGGGCAACCTGGTGGGTCACGTGATTGAAGATGATTGTCCGGTCGGCGGCATCGAGCGGTTTGGTCGGCACCAGGTTGATCTCGTGCTGAGATGGAGTTACTTCATGATGGGCTTTTTCAAATTCGATGCCGCACTGAGCAAGAATGCTGATGATCCGGTTTCTCACTTTTTCCCCCTTGTCATGGGGAGTGGCGACAAAATAGCCGGCGTCGTCGGAGTGTCCTTTTTCACCGAACTCATCCCCGGTGAGCAGGAAAAATTCGTGCTCGGGACCGAGAAGAAATCGATAACCGTATTCTTTTTCTGCGTGCTCGACCACTCGCTCCAGCACGGCTCGGGGGTCCGCCTGGGAGCGCAGACCGCGTTCGTTGAAGATGCGTCCGATAAAACAGCCGAGTGTCTGGTCGTTGAACCTGATAATACGCAGGCTGTCAATATCCGGGAAGAGTTGACGATCGCTGTTGTCTACCTGGGCCATGCCGGCGATCGACGATCCGTCGAAACCGATGCCGTCCCGCAGGATATTCGGCAGGTGGGCCGGGTTCACTGGCAGGCTCATCAACCGGCCGTTGAGATCGGTGAAGAAAATTTTGGTTGCATCAAGGCTGCTCAGTCGGTCTTGAATATCATCCATCATCATGGGGTATTCACTCCTGTTCCGCTAACGTAATGGGAAAAAATGAATCTGAGGTCGGTTCTTGGCGCCGGTCGGCGCCCTGCAGGTGGGGGGTGACTACTTGCATCTCAAGGGCACTGAATGCGTCAGCCGGCGTTCGGGTTCTGTACCTTGCCGAGAAACGTGCGGGTTCTCTCGAATTGCGGATTGCTGAAAAATTCTTTCGGTGGTGCCTGCTCGAGGATAACCCCGTCGTCGACAAAGATCACCCGGTCCGCCACCTCGTTGGCAAAGCCCATTTCGTGGGTGACGACTACCATCGTCATGCCTTCACGGGCTAGCGTTTTCATGACCTCGAGCACTTCGCCGACCAACTCCGGGTCCAGGGCGCTGGTCGGTTCGTCAAAGAGCATGACTTTGGGGCGCAGGGCCAGTGAACGAGCAATGGCCACCCGTTGTTTCTGTCCACCGGACAGCTGATCCGGATACACTTTTGCCTTGTCCTCCAGGCCGACTTTCTTCAACAATTCCATGCCGAAGTTGTTCGCTTCGGCGCGCTTCATCCGTCGCACCTTGAGCGGTCCAAGGGTGACATTCTGCAGCGTGGTCATGTGCGGGAACAGATTGAACTGCTGAAAGACCATGCCGGCTTCGGTACGAATCATGTTGATATCAGTCGATTTGTCCGTCAGGCTGTAGCCGTCGACGATGATTTCGCCGCTGGTCAATTCCTCCAGCTTGTTGATACAGCGAAGCAGCGTGCTCTTGCCCGACCCCGATGCGCCGACGATGACCACCACCTCGCCTTGCTCGATACTCAGGTCGATGCCTTTGAGTACTTCCAGGTCGCCAAAATACTTGTGCAAATTTTTGATTTCAATCATCGGCATGGCAACAGTCCCGCGTTTTTATCGCTTAACGTGAAAGACCTTTTCTTCCACGATGCTGAGGATTTTGGAGATGGTCATGGTCAGAGCCAGATACATGATGGCGACGGTGAGCCACACCTCGAAGGCGCGGAAGTTGACGGAAATGATCTCCTGGCCGGTTCTGGTCAACTCGCCCACACCGATGACCACCAGCAGCGAGGTATCCTTGAGGCTGATGATGAACTGGTTGCCGAGCGGCGGGATCATTCGCTTCAAGGCCTGGGGCCAGACTACGTAACGCATGGCCTGAAATCGGGTGAGTCCGATGGAGCGGGCTGCCTCCATTTGGCCGGGGTTGATCGACTGGACTGCGCCACGCACGATCTCCGCGATATAGGCCCCGGAATTTAGGGCAATGGTCACGATACCGGCGGTCAACGGTGGGATGCGCATGCCGACGGCCATCGGCAGTCCGAAGTAGAGAAACATGACCTGGACCATCAGCGGCGTACCACGAATCGATTCGACATAGGCACCGGCCAGTTTTCTCAGCAACACATTGCGTGAAAGCTTGAGCAACCCGGCCGTTGCCCCGAAGATAAAGCCGAAAAAGAGTCCGACGATGGTGATAATGATGGTCAGTCGAATACCGGTCATCAGGATGGGAACCGAGTCCCACATGACGCTGGCATCAAAGTCGAAGGCCATGAGTGCTCCCCAGAGAGGCAAGAAGGGAGGCGGGCCGGTGCGGCGGCCCGCCTGTCAGGTATGAGGGGCTATTTCGGGTCGGAGCCGAACCATTTCTTGTACAATTCGGCGTATGAACCGTCTTCCATGAGCTTGAGAATCTCGATGGTCACCTGCTCGCGCAGATCGCTGCCGGCGGGAAAGGCGATACCGTAACTCTGTCCCATGTAAAGCGGGCCGACCACCCTGGCTTTTTCCTTGCCGGCGGTCTGGGCGTAGTACATGACGGCCGGGGAGTCAAACAGTACTGCATCGGCGCCGCCGGTGGCCAGTTCCATATAAGCGCCGTCGATATTCGGGAAGAGGCTGATGTCTTTGGCTTTTGCATTTTTCTTGACGAAGTCCTCACTGGTGGTGCCGAGCTTGGTGGCGACCACTTTGCCTTCCAGGTCTTCCAGACTCTTGATGTCGCCCTCGTCGGCGCGAACCAGGATCATCAGGCCGGCATCGTAATACGGATAAGCGAAGTCCACTACCTTTTCGCGTTCGCTCTTGATGGTCATGCCGGCGATGGCGGCATCGATATTGCCGGACTGCAATGCCGGAATGAGGCCGTTGAAGTCCATCGGTTGCAATTGGTATTCAAGGCCGAGCCGATCGGCGATCAACTTCCACATGTCGATGTCGAAGCCGACATAGTCACCGGTTGCAGGGTCCTTGAATTCGAATGGCATGAAATTGGTGTCGTGGCCGACGACGAGTTTTTTTGCCTGGGCCAGTGCTGCCAGCGACAGTGCAAGAGATACGGTCAGGACGATAGTCAGTAGTTTCTTCATACATCCTCCTTACATCTTCATGTTATTATTCAGATCTTCTCGGGTTTGCCGGTGATGCCGGGAGTCGGGAAGATCGGTTGGGTGTCCCCGACAATCACTCCGGAATATTGGGGAGTTTGGTGATCTGGCCCTTGTAGTTGACCAGCGTGTATTCCTGTTCGGTACGCTCCTTGATGTAGTAGTCCGGCATCAGCGGGATTTTACCGACATTGGTGGCCACCACATACATGGGTTGAGCCAGCCCGGTGGTGTGGCCGCGGATGGCGTCGCGGATCAATTCGGCACCTTTTTCCACTGGGGTGCGGAAATGATCGATGCCGGGAGCCGGCTCACAATAAAAGACGTAATACGGTCGAATCCTAAATTGCAAAAGCTTGAGGTGCAGCTGTTTGAAGGTGTCGACATCGTCATTGATCCCTTTGAGCAGGACGGCCTGATTGCCGACATTGATGCCGCAGCCCATGAGTTTGTAGACCGCCTCGGCGGTTTCCTGAGTCAACTCTTTCGGGTGATTGCACTGGGTGTTGATCCAGATCGGTACCCGGTGCATGCCGCCGAGCACCTTTAGCAGGCCGTCTTCCATACGCTGGGGCAGGGCGATGACGGTGCGGGTGCCGAAACGAATCATCTCCACATGGGGAATCTCACGGATTTTTCTGATCAGATACTCGATCCGGTCGTTGGGCAACAGGAAGGGATCGCCGCCGGTGATCAGAACATCTCGAATTTCCGGGGCGTTTCGAATCCACTCCAGCCCTTCGTCGACGTCAAAACGCAACTCGAGGTTCCGGTCCACGACGAGTTCCTTGCGGAAGCAGTGCCGGCAATAATTGGCGCAGACATCGGTCACGGTAAAGGCGATCTTGTCGTGATATTGCCGAGCGATGGAATCGGGACGGTGCTCTTCGTCGTTGCGATTCTCTTTCCAGATCAAGTAATTGGGGATGCCATACCGATTCTCTTTCTCCTTCATAGAAGGGACCACTTGGCGTCTGATCGGGCAGGCCGGATCCTTCCTGTCCATCAGGGCCGCATAGTGAGGCGTGGTGCCCCATCTGGTTTTCATCGTTTCGATGGCGGTCACTTCTTCATCCGTCGGATCGATATACAGGCGCAATCGGTCCAGAGAATTAACGTAATTTCGTAATTGTTCTTTCCAGTCCATGATGTAAGAATTCAGTGTAGTGGGTGCGGATAGTTCAGGAGGTTAAACGAAGTCCGTAACCGTCTCGGTTGGCAGCGATGATCTGCATTGCCAATAATAAAAAAACCTCTTCGGTCGACCGATCCATCGCTTATTTCTCCCGTTTCGTTACGGCGTAATCCTAGTCCATCGACGGAGGTGAAGCAACGTTTAATTGCGCGGTCCCAGTAGCTTTCGGCCGTCACTACAGGGGAGTAGTCGGCCCTGGAAACACCTGACTGTCAGGGAGCGAAGGGAGTTGTGGCGATGCCGTTGGCGAGCCTGGGGGACAGCGGTCTATGGGTCTGGCGGCGGTTTCGAAAGGATCGAAGTCGGCCGGATGGTTACGGCCTGGATCTAACTGCCGGTCCTCGATTTTCGATGCGTTCCGGTGAACAGGTAAAACAACAGTGCTTACAGGTCCGTGTTCCGTGTCGGTAAAGGAGTTTTGGTTTGCACAACTTCTTTCCTCCAGAGCATTAATTCTCGGATCACATTTCGTATCGAGTAGCAGACCATGATAGCCCCTGAAAGCGGCATGCACACGTAGAGGCAGCGTCGCGGGATATTGAAAACCGGGGTCCAATCCCTGGCGAGCATGGTCAGCCGGAGGGCCTGATAAAAGAAGATGAGCAGAAAAAACAATGAGAGCAGTTCGACGATGCAGGCAAGCAGATGTCCCGCTGTCGTGCCGGACAATTTTTTACTGATCCATTCGAGCTTGAAATGATCGTTTCGGCTCCAGAGAGCTGCTGCCCCGAAAAAAATCATCCAGGCAAACAGCCATTCGACCACTTCATCGAACCAGTAAAACGCCGTGAACGGGACATAGCGCACGAAGACGTTACCGATCAGCAGGGCCAGCAACAGCGCCAAGCAGACTATACAGATCAGGCGTAACGATGTGTACAGATAGATATCTACCGTGCTGAAGAAAGCGGTGAGGCGTCGTTTTTCCATTGCTGTCGTCGTGTTTGTTTTATCGGCTGCCCATGACCAGGTTCGGTAGCCACAAGGATATCTGGGGAATAAAGGCGACGGCGAGCAAGACCAGGAAAATGCCGAGCAGGTACGGCCATATCTCCCGGGTCAATTCTCCGACGGACAGTCCCGTTATGCTTGACACGGCGTAAAGGCACATACCCACCGGCGGGGTCAGCAGACCGATCATCGAGGCAAGCGTCATGACGATACCGAACTGAACGGGGTCGATCGCAAAATGGACAATGACTTTTTGAAAGATCGGAATCGTGATCAGAAGAACGGCAATCCCTTCGAGAAAGCAGCCGAAGATCAGCAGGACACCGATGATGATCAGCATGACCAGCGCACCATTATCGCTCAGTGAGGTCAGACCGGTTATCACCTCTACCGGTATTCGGTGCAGAATAAGGAGCCAGCCGAAAAATCCGGCGGTGGCGATGATAAACATGATCCGGACGGTGTGGGCGAGTGTTTCCCAGAAAATTTCCGGAAGATCGACAATCCTGACACTACGATAGACGACCAGGCCGAGAAACAGCGCCCAGACGCAGGCCACGACCGATGCCTCCGTCGGGGTGAACTGGCCGCTGAGGATGCCGCCGACGATAATGACCGGTGTCAGCAGCGGCAGTGCCGCAGCTTTGCCGCTGGCCATTATTTCCCGAAGGGATGCCCGCTGATCCCGGGGGTACTGTCGTTTTCTCGATACGCAATAGACCGCAACCATCAGTGCCAGGCCCATCAGAACACCGGGCACGACCCCGGCGAGGAACAGTCTGCTGACTGATACTTCGGTCAAAAATCCATAGATGACCAGTGGGATGCTCGGGGGGATGACCGGGCCGATGGTAGATGACGCGGCAGTGACGGCGGCGGAAAAGCGCCAGTCGTAACCATTGTCCTTCATTGCTTTCATTTCGATCATGCCGAGTCCGGCGGCATCTGCCACCGCGGCTCCCGACATGCCGGAGAAAATCATGCTGGCTATGACATTCACCTGACCCAGTCCGCCCCAGATGTGCCCGACCAATGCCCTGGCAAAACGGAAAATACGCTGAGTTATTCCTCCGGTGTTCATCAGGTTCCCGGCTAGGATGAAAAATGGTATGGCGAGCAGGGTAAAAGATGTTGTCGAGGCGTACATGCGCTGCGGGACCATGGTCAGGATATCGGGTTGTCCCATGATCAAAAATGTTGCCGCAGCGGTCAGGCCCATGCTGATGGCCACCGGGACGCCAATGAGAATCAGACCGACGAGTGCCGCGAAAATGAGAAGAGTCGTCATGTGTTACATCTCATGGCCACTTGTTTGATACAGGTAGGTAACAGGCGGCTTCCTTGCAGACCGGTTTTCCCCCGATCTCCGCGTTGAACGTGAACAATGTGTTCCCGGGATATGAAGCAGTGTCATCCGGCCCATTGTTCACGTTCGTCTTGGCCGTGCACGGAGAATCGAATTATTCGAGGCAGCCGTGTGCGTGCAGACGGAGTTGATTTCTTATTTGGCCTCGTCAACCATCTTGAGGAACTCGGTGACATTGTCGGCGCCGACGGAGGCCTTCATACGTTCGTAGGCGGGGCCCATTTTGGCTTTGAACGACTCGACATCCGGCCAGGTCACTTTCATGCCGAGTTCTTCGAGTTTTTTGATCTGGTCCGCCTCGGCATCGCGCAGGGCCTGACGCATGAAATCACCCGCTTTCTTGCTTTCCTCCCTGATGATGGCCTGCTGTTCCGGGCTCAGTTTATCCCAGGTCTTTTTGCTCATCACATGGACCATGGAATTGTAGGTGTGGCCGGTCATAGTCAGATACTTCTGGGTCTCGTAAATCTTGAAGGCATAGATGACGCTGACGGGATTTTCCTGCCCATCTACCACGCCCTGTTTGAGTGCCATCGGAAGTTCGGAAAACTGAATGGTCTGGACCGTTGCCCCAAGCGCTTCCATGGCGGCTTGATTGGACAGCTCCGGCGGTGTTCTGATTTTCAGCCCCTTGGCGTCATCCGGGGTGATGACCGGCCGCACACTATTGGTCAGATTGCGAAACCCCCACTCCCAGTTTGCCAGAAAAACGACACCGGCGTCCTCAAGGTCCTGGCCCGCCCACTCGATAAAAGGACCGTCAAGCACTTTGTAGGCATGGTCATACCCGGTATAGGCAAAAGGAAGCATGACACAGCCGAATTTTTTTGAGTACTTGGCGAGTTGGCCCTGGGTCGGCAGGCTCATGTCGATAACGCCGAGAACGTTCTGTTCCAGCACTTCCGGTGGGTTCCCCAGCTCATTGTTGGGATAGATTTCGACGGTCATTTCACCATTGGTCCGGGAGGCCACCCCGTCGGCAAACAATTGCGCGGCTTTATTTCCAGCGTGCTCGGCATTGGCGTAGTGGCCGAGCTTGAGCACCATTTTGGCCTCGGCGGCGGAGGCGGTAAAACCGCAGGTGGCAACCAAAATAACTAGAGCTGACAAGATCTTTCGCATGGTACATCTCCCTCCCGATTTGAGAATTGACGTGCTGGCGACAGCCCGCCGCCAGACACCGGTTTCCCGATGAGAGGGCAGGCTTATCGGTTCCATGTGTGATCACGTGCCGATGATCGCCCCTCAGGAAGGGGGATAATCTTCCGGAGCGAGTATTTCGCTATCGGTGTGTCTTCTTCTCCGGGCGATTCTTGTTGCCGAGAGATTCAGATATCTTGTCCGAGTATTCTTTGATCAACCTGATTTCACGATCAATACCGCGATCCGCTTCGATGTAGGCTGGAAACGCTATGCTGATGGCAGCCTCCAGCTTATCCTCAAAGCCGAATACCGGCGCGGCAACGCATTGAATACCCCTGGTGATTTCTTCATTGTCAAGGGCATAGCCGCACTCTTTCACGAGAGCGAGTTCTTTCTTTAGCCGATCCGGGGTGGTAATGGTTTTCTCGGTAATTGCCTCAAGGGGGCGTTGCAAGACTTTTTCCAGTACGGTCGCCGGAGAGAATGCCAGAAGAACCTTGCCCAGGCCGGTACAGTGGAGAGGGAAGGTCTTGCCAATTTCCGAGAAGAGCTTGATACCAAAGTCTTTCGCTTCGATCTTATCGAGAAAGACGCCGGTGAATCCGTCGAGAATTCCCAGGTTCGAGGTATGTTCCGTATCCCGGTGCAGATCGAGCAGAAACGGCCTGATATGTTTTCGCAATTGGAAATTGGCCATGACCTCGGCACCCAGCCAGGCAAGGCGCAGGCTGCCATAGTAGCGCTTGGTCTCGGCATTGAAGGTGATGTAACCGATCTCGGTCAGATCTTTTATGATCCGATGCACGGTTGATTTGGGTAAATTCGAGGTGGCGAGAATATCGGAATACGTTGCCCCTTTCGCCTGGTTGGAGACGACGATTTCCAGGATGATAAAAATTTTCTGTAGAGGATTCATTTGCTTGTATAGTAAATGAGGGTTGATGATACACTAACTCCATATATAGAACTTGTATCTATATATGGAGTTAGTGTATTTAACGATATTTGGTTTGCTTGTCAAACGAATAAATACATAGGGGTGCGCTCTTTCTGACGTGCCGGTCATCGGGGGACTGTCCTGAGCGGCCGCGCTATGGTGGCCTCGGTGTCCAGGGACTGCTGGCACCCCTCTGCCGGACCTCTTGACGGGAGAATTTTCTTATGCTGCGAATTGTCTGTATCGGTGAGTGCATGGCGGAACTCGCTGAGTCTTCCCTGTCGAATACTTATTCGCTCGGTTTTGCCGGCGACACCTATAATGCTGCCGTCTATTGCAAACGGATACTGCGGGACAGAGCGGTGGTCGCTTATCTTACAGCCGTGGGCAGTGATCCGTTGAGCACCAAAATGCTCGATCACTTCCGATTGGAGGAGATCGACCGGCGTTGGGTCAGAATCAAAGCAGGGAAGCAAGCGGGCCTCTATTTCATTGAGAACGATGTCCACGGTGAACGCTCATTCTACTATTATCGTTCCGACTCTGCAGCTCGCCGGATGTTTGCCGAGGCGACAGCCGAAACGTTGGTTAACGAATTGACCGCTTTCGACCTCATCTATCTCAGCGGTATTACGCTGGCTATCCTCGACTCGGCGGAACGGCAGGTCCTCTATGACGCATTGCAGCGGCTTGCCGACGGCAGAATCATCGCTTTTGATCCCAATTACCGGTCTGTTTTGTGGCCGTCCGCCGAAGAAGCCCGGCAGGCGTCGAAGATCATGGGCAAAACGGCGACAATTGTGCTGACCGGCAGCGATGATGAGACAACTCTGTGGCACAATGATGAGAGGCGCCGGATGATTGATCGCTGGTTGTCGTGGGGCTGCCAGGAAGTGGTTGTAAAAGATGGGGTCGCCGGATGCCTGATCGCATACCGGGGAGAAGTGTTGCATGTTCCGGTGTTGCGGAAGTGCGTGCCGGTGGACACGACCGGAGCCGGAGATTCCTTTTGCGCGGCGTATCTATGCGGCAGGTTGCAGGGGCTGGCACCGCGACAGGCTGGTGAGCGGGGGCATCGCCTGGCGCAACGAGTCGTCATGCACAAAGGCGGGGTGATTCCCCGAGATGCGACAGAACTGAGTGAGGGAACGTAAGAAAATGAAAATGGTTCGAGATATCCTTGGTGATGTACGGGTCTTACCCGTTGTCGTGATCGACGACGTGGCTGATGCGGTTCCGCTGGCACGCAGTCTTCTTGACGGCGGCTTGCCGGTTATTGAAGTAACGCTGCGAACAGCGGCGGCGCTTGAAGCGATAGCAGCTATCGGTAAGGAGGTTGCCGGGTGCATTGTCGGTGCCGGTTCGATCACCGACCCGCATGGTGCCGACCAGGCGCGCCGGGCCGGTGCACAGTTCGGAGTTTCTCCCGGCACGACCCGGGAATTGCGGGAGTTCTTGCAGGCCGATTCCTGGCCATTTTTGCCGGGAGCCGCCACGATCAGCGAAGTTTTGGAACTGCGCGACGCCGGCTTCAGTCAACAGAAATTGTTTCCCGCCGAAATTCTCGGTGGAGCAGATTACCTCAAGGCGATCGGCGGTCCGGTCCCGGACGTGACCTTTTGTCCGACCGGTGGCATTGTGCACGAAACGATGACGGATTACCTGCGTCTTGCCAACGTCTTCGCCATCGGCGGCAGCTGGATTGCGCCACGGGAGTTGATTCGCCGGAAGAGCTGGCCGGAAATAACAGCTCGGGCAGCATCGGTATAAACCTCCATGACGGGACGTCACAATGAACGATGAAAATCGGCTTCATGGTCGGAAGGACTTGTTGCCACTCCCTTCGGCGGCTGCTCTGCGGCCGGCTGGACAGCCAACCAGTCCGATAGAGCGATTTTCATATAAAAAAATCCATCTTCCTTGCCGCAGCACGAGGGGTCCGATGACCCGTGATTCGGGTGACCGGACAGTTTTCCAAGGGTGGTATCCGTTGGTATCAGCGGGAGGGAAACGTCAACCAGTTGACGAAACTGGATTGGAAATCGCCCCAGTCCGATAGATTTTTAACCGTTGTAGCACCAAGCAAACGGTCGAGTTTTTCGGTCGCTCCTCCATCCATGAGCAGCATGATAGCGCCGAGCCCTGCCGTGTTGCCGGAGTGATCAGTTTGCCGGCCTGAGCCGTCAGTTCGGCGATGAGCCGGCGGTTGTCCTCATCGGGCCGGTAACCGTAGCCGCCCGCCTGCCGGGCCACCTCTTCCTCGGTGACGGTCAGGTCGGCCGGGTCTAAAAAGACGGTGACCTTCACCGCTCGTCCAGGCTCCCGGCTCGATAGCTCTTCAGGTAGTTCATGCAGAAATCGTCACGGCCGGCGCAGGTCTCCGCAGCTACGATGGTAGCCATCATGGTGCGGTCCAGCGGGTTGACGATGGCACTGTCCAGCCCCTTGGCGATGGCCATGGCCATGAAACTGCGGTTGAGAAGCCCCCGCCGAGGCAGGCCGTAGGAGATGTTGGAGAGTCCGCAGACCGTGTGCACGCCGGGAAAGCGCTTCATGATCTGCTCGATAGCGTCGAGAAAGGCGTTGCCATACGTCTTGTTCATGCTGATCGGCTGCACCAGCGGATCGACAAAGATCGCTTCCGGGGGCAGATTTTTGGCACTCAGGCGGGTGATCAGGCGGTCGGTCACGCGCAGGCGATCGTCAGTCGTCTCCGGCATGCCTTCGTCGCTCATGCATAGTGCGATGACCCGGCAATCGCCGGCGGAGACAAGGGGCAGCAGCGCCCGGTAGCGCTCGGACTCCAGCGAGATCGAATTGATCAGTGGTGCACCGTGGTGCACTGTCAGAGCCGCTGCCAGGGCAGCGGGATTGGGGCTGTCCAGGGCGCACGGTTTATCGGTGGCGCCCTGGACCGTTTGGACAAGCCAACGCAGGTGGTCGGGCTCGTCGTCGACAAAAACGCCGGCGTTGACATCGATATAATCGGCCCCACAGGCGGCTTGCTGCTGTGCAATCCGTTCGATGGCGGCTGTATTCCTGGTCTCGATCGCCGTCTTGATCGTCGGCCTGCTGGCGTTGATCAGCTCGCCGATGATAATCATCCTTTCTCCTTTCGTCCGGGTGGAGTCGGTCGGGAGCAGAGGCTCATGCTGCTGCGACCAGCTGTTTGGCCAGCTTGACCGCTCGCGGCGCATCGATGCCGTAACCGTCGGCGCCGATCTGCCGCGCATAGGCTTCTGTTACCGGGGCGCCGCCGATGATTACCGGTATCTTCAGGCCTGCCTCGCGAAGGGCCGTGATGGTTCGTTCCATCGCCGGCATCGTGGTGGTCAGCAGCGCCGACAGCGCGACCAGGTTGGCCTGTCTGGTCCCGGCAGTCTCGATGAAGACGGCACTATCCACATCAACGCCAAGATCGATGACCTCGAAACCCGCTCCTTCGAGCATCATTGCCACCAGGTTCTTGCCGATATCATGGAGATCGCCCTTGACCGTGCCGATAATCACGGTGCCTTTGCTCTGGCTGTTATCGGATGCCAGGTGGGGCTGGAGCAATTTCATGCCGGCCTTCATGGCCAGGGCTGCCATCAACATTTCCGGGACGAAGATGGTGCCGGCACTGAATTGTTCGCCAACCTCTTCCATGGCGCGAATCAGGCCTTCGTTGAGGATTTCGGTTACGTCACGACCTTCGGTCAGGGCGGTCTGGATGTTGGCTTCCACGGCAGCCTTATCGCGGGCGACGACGGCGTCGTAAATTGCCTGGATGGTCATGGTCTGGTCTCTCCTGGTTAGTTGCGTATGCAGAAAAATGGTTCGGTTGCGGTCAATAAGATAGAGGGATTCGGCACCGTGGTCAAACGATCGGATAGCGGCCGAAGGTTCTGCCGGTATCATACATGGCCACGATATTTTCCGCCGGTACGTCCGGTTGCAGGTTGTGTACCGCGGCCAGCACATAACCGCCGCCGCCGGCAAGGTCTCGCAGTCGCTGCCGGACGTCGGCGGCGACGGTTTTGGGGGTGCCGAACGGCAACACGCGGGTGGTGTCGATGCCGCCCCAGAAGCCGATTTTATCACCGAATTCCGCTTTCAACCGCTGCGGTTCCATGCCCGCTGCGCTGACCTGAACCGGATTGATGAAATCGATACCCATATCGATGAACGAAGGGATCAGGCCGGCCACCGCTCCGCAGGAGTGGTAGAGAATGGTGGCCGGCGTCAGGGAGCGGATGGTCTCGAAGTAGTGACTGTGGCGGGGCTTGATGAACTCATCGTACATCTCCGGGGAGAGGATGCTGCCGCGGGCATCGCTGACATCGTCCGAGCAGCTGACCACATCGATCAGGTCCCCGACTTCCGTCAGGGCCCGCCTGGTTACCTCGGTCCGCAACTCCAGCATGATGTCCATCAGGGTGTTGATCAGAGCCGGCTCGAGGTAGAAGCTCAGGTACCATTTCTCAAAGCCGAGCAGAAATTGCGTCGGGTGGACGATGATATCCTGCAGGTGGAGAACGAGCGCGTACTCGGTCTGCTCGCGTATTGCCAGCGCTTTCTCCCGGAGTCCCCGGATATGTCCCGGGTCAGTCGGGTCGGGCCAGTCCCAGTTGATGGCATCGTGAACCGTGACCTCGCCGCTGAATGGTGAGGCGGTCAGTTCCCAATAGGGCATGCCGGCCGGTTGACGCCTGATCACCCCCAACTCGTCGCGGTGTGTACCGTCGGGCAGCAGCGCCTCCTTGGAGTGATCCGCCTTGCCCAAGGTAATGCCGCGAAAGTCGATGCCGAGGCGTTGCAGCACCGCTTCGGTCGGAGGAGCCAGACCAAGGACCTTGGCGTGACCGTGCAAGGCCGGTTCGTTTCCGTCGTCTTCCATGCCGAGAAAGGTGGTCAGTGCCCGGTAGGTCGGCGCGAGGATGCCTGTGTTGCGGGTCGCTCCCAGATCAAGCGGTACCCGGTCGGACTCTTCATGGTGCAGGGCTTTCAGAACGCGCTCTCTGCTGGTCATCGACATGGTGTGCTCCGTTGTTGGTGTGGCTTGGCGGCAGCGGCGCGATCCGGGTCCCCGGAGAACCCGGCCGAGACATGCACTGCCGCACCGGTCTTGATTGCTGGGAACCTTGAAAAATTGTCGTTTCGCCCAATCTCATCGTTGCGCAATCAAATTTTATCCTCGGAATATCATGTATATGCCTGCGGTAAAATTTTCTTGCTCGCCTCGATCTTGAACGAAATTCCGAATTTTTCAAGCTTCCCTGCGGTTTCAATGGTGGCCGGATACAATCCGGATGAGCCGATTGGCCCGGCTGACGCTGTCGGCGACGAGATGCAGATAGACGCCGCCGGTCGGTAGCTGCTCGCGGATGCTCGCCAGGTCCTCTTCGTCGAAATCACCCCAGAGAATCAGGTTCTTGCGTTCGACAATGTTCTGCAGCACGCCCATCATCTCGGATACCGACGGACCGCCGACGTCCTTGTTGACCTCGATTGCCTGCAATCCATCCATCTGCAGCAACCCATCGACGATGAAAAAGGATGACGGGTGCAGGTGGATCGCCGTATAGTCGTACCCCCGACAGATCACTTCGCCGCAGGGGCGCAGCATTTGTCTGAACAGGGTCGGCGACAACAGCGCCGACAGATCTTCCTGGTACCAGATGCAGCGCCCCGGCGTCCAGACATTATAAAAGCCCATGGACCGGCCACCGTGGAAATCTTCGATCAGCTCGTTGTGCCGCCGCATTACCTCCAAAAAGGCATCGGTCAGCTGATGCAGCAGTGCCCTGCATTTATCCGGCTGCTGAAGGATCGCATAAACCATGGCCTCCTGTCCGAGAAGGGCGCCAAGCATGTCCGACGGCCCGCGCATGATCGGCTCGCCGACCGGGAATCGGCCCGCTGACAGCGCGGTCAGGGCCCTGGTGAATTCGAGAAACTTCTCCAACCACGGGTCGTCGTGCTGCAGCCGAACCTCAGTCTGGCTCTCGATCGTGGCCCCGGTCGGCCGGGAAACGAAACTGTTCTCCATGGCGACGATCTCGCAGCCGAGCATCGCTTCCATCCACGGCATGCCGGTAAACGGTGTGGCGACCCAGAAGCCGTCCTGTTCCACGTCCAGGGACTCCAGAAACATCCGTTCATAGTCGGCCATGAAGGCGTCGACGTCGAGCATCTCCGGGGTGATCACCGTGCCCGGTTGCAGGAGGTGACGCGCCGACTGATAGTGGCGGCTGAAGAAGAAATCCCCGGCCACGGTCACCGAGACCAGGGGCCGGCCGGTATCTTCCCTGTTCCAGAAGCGAGTGTGACGATCTATCTTGTCCTGCACGGAGTTGTCCATGGTCTGCCTTCAGCGCGATGAGATTGTTGGGGATCGGTCATGACCTGTCACCATGGTACTATACCGATCATCGAGGGTGAAGAAAGAAAACGGCGGCGATTGTTCTTTACCGGTACCTATCGGTGTCCGCTGTCACGGCTCTGTTCGGCCAGGTTGTGAGAAAATTCGGGTCTGCTTGCAGAAAAAGGCTTTGAGTGATGATGGCCGTGGCGGTATTTTAATGATTCCGGGCCATGAAGAGGTTGTTAGCCCCGGAGGAACTGCCTACTAAAAGCGGGAACAGCACGTGAGGAAAGGGAAATATGATTGGTGCCATTGCCGGAGACATCATCGGGTCGGTGTATGAGCACCGCCCGATCAAGACCAAGGATTTTCCGTTGTTTGGCCCGCGGGTGCGATTTACCGACGATACCGTGCTGACCGTTGCCGTGGCCGCCGCAATCCTTGCCGGCCAGCCGTACGTCGATGCCGTGCGCTGGTTTGGCCGACGCTATCCCGATGCCGGGTACGGGGGCTCCTTTTTCCGCTGGCTTCATGATGATGATCCGCGTCCCTATGGCAGCTGGGGCAACGGGGCGGCGATGCGGGTCAGCCCGGTCGGGTTCGCCTTTGCCGCTGAAGACGAAGTTCGCCGGCAGGCCCGGATGACCGCAGCCATAACGCATAATCATCCGGAGGGAATCAAAGGGGCCGAGGCCGCTGCACTGACCGTTTTTCTGGCCCGCAGTTACTGGGAAAAGGAAGATATCAGGAAGCGGATCACGGTGCTCTTCGGCTACGATCTCGACCGAAGGATCGACGATATCCGGCCATCATACGGGTTCGACATATCCTGTCAGGGCACGGTTCCGGAGGCGATTATCGCTTTTCTCGATAGTGATTCCTACGAGGATACGGTGCGCAATGCCGTTTCCCTCGGTGGCGACAGCGATACCCTGGCCTGCATCGCCGGCTCCATGGCCGAGGCCTTTTATGGCGGGGTGCCGCCGGTGATCAGGGCACGTGTCGAACAATTGCTGCCGGCAGAGCTCTGGGACGTGGCCACGGCCTTTGCCTCGCGCTATTGTACGTAGCGCGGCCCCGGTGCAAATCAGGCGGAAAGAAAGAAGCAAATCGCGCACAACAGGGAGGCGACGATGTTAACCTGGATGACCCAACCGGAAGCATGGATAGCGCTGAGTACGCTGGTTGCGCTGGAGATTGTTCTCGGGATCGACAATATCGTCTTCATCTCCATTCTCGTCGGGCGACTCCCCGCGGCCCAGCAGAACATGGCACGAAACCTCGGACTGGGACTGGCGATGCTGGCCCGACTGGGACTGCTTTTCAGTCTGGTCTGGGTGATGGGGCTGGTCGAACCGTGGTTTACCGTATTGGGCCGGGAGATTTCCGGACGGGACCTGATCCTGGTCGTCGGTGGTCTGTTTCTGCTCGGCAAGTCGACGCACGAGATCCACCACAGTCTCGAGATCGTCGGGCACCAGGACAAGCCGCCGGCCCGAGCCAAGCTTTTCTCGGTTCTGGCCCAGATTGCCGCCCTCGATATCGTTTTCTCACTCGATTCGGTCATCACCGCGGTTGGTTTGGTCGAGCACCTGTCGATCATGGTGATTGCCATCATCGTCGCGGTCGGTGTCATGCTGCTCGCTGCCAAGACGATCAGCGAATTCGTCGATGCCAACCCGCCGATCAAGATGCTCGCCTTGTCCTTTCTTCTACTGATTGGATTTACGCTTGTCGCCGAAGGATTCGACGTGCACGTGCCGAAAGGCTATATCTATTTTGCGATGGCCTTTTCACTCGGTGTGGAAGTGCTCAATATGCAGATCCGCAAGAGGAAGGCGGCTGCGGTTATCCACCTGAGCAAGAAAATTGAATCATGAATGTGCCAAATCCTGCAATCCCGCCAAAAGGTGTTGGTGTGCGGGGTTCGATTCTCAGGGCAGCATTGCCGGGAGGTCCGTTTTTGGGCATGAGCTTCAGGGTGAGCGGAACATCGGTGCCGATTCGGCCACAACCACATCCGGTAGTGGCTTCAGGTCTGTTGCTGCGATAACTATTCCCGTGATTGTCGTCACATATTGTGTTAAATGGGCCAAGGAAATATCAAAAAACCACAAGCCGGGAGGCGCTAATGGATGGAGTTGTCTTTCTCAATGGAGAGTTTGTCGAAGCCTCGCAGGCTAAGGTTTCAGTGTTCGATCGCGGTTATCTGTTCGGTGATGGCGTGTACGAAGTGCTTCCCGTCATCGGTGGCAAGCTGATCGATCAGGAAAACTTTCTGATCCGTCTGAAAAACAGTCTGGCGGCCGTAGGCATCCGCTGGCCATACAGCGAAGAACGCTATCTCGACATCTTGGAAGAATTGATGCATCGCAATGAGGTTGAAGAAGGCGGTGTTTACACACAGGTTACCCGCGGGGTGGCGGCGCGGGAATTTGCCTATCCCCGGATTGAACCGTGTTGCATGGCCTTTGCTTTCAAGAAAGCACTTGTGGATAACCCGCTGGCCCAAACCGGAGTAGCCGTGGTGACCGTTGACGACATCCGTTGGAAGCGCCGGGACATCAAGTCCATCTCACTGATCGGTCAGTGCATGGCAAAACAGCAGTCAGTAGAAGCAGGTGCCTACGAAGGGTGGATGGTGGAAGATGGCTACATCACGGAAGGGACCTCGTCTACCGCATATATTTGCAAAGACGATACAATCATTACCCGCCCCCTCTCCCGTGCCATCCTGCCCGGTATCCGGCGCAAATCCTTGCTGAAACTGGCGGAGATGGAAGGCGTCCGGATCGAGCAGCGGTTGTTCACCGTCGAGGAAGCATATCAGGCCGATGAAGCGTTTTTGAGCAGCGCGACGACCATCGTGCTTCCCGTTATCAGCATCGACGGGAAGACCATTGGCAACGGCAAGCCGGGCAAATACGCGGCCCTGATGCGGCAGCTCTACATCCGGATGGCCGCTGATGAGTCTCCGGCCAGTCGCTTAGGCTAAGCGGCAAAATGTCAACACGCCGAGTCGTTGCCCTGTCGTAAGACCGCCAGCACGCTCGTCTTCCCGGGCTCCCCGGGGTGTCTGCGCTTTGTTGTTTCTTGACGATTATCGTCTGTGTTGGTTACAAGAAAGGTCGGTTACATCAGACAACCAGCAGGAGGGAGCGGCGTGCGAATTATTCTTGATCATCTCGTTGAGACATTGGGCCAAGGGGAAACCGCAGTTATTGGCGGCATCGTTCGTAGTTCAGGATCGGCGCCGCGGACCTCGGGGGCGTGGCTGATCGCCGGCCAAGTCGGTCTTGTGGCCGGGAGTGTCGGCGGTGGGGCGGTGGAAGGGGCCTGTCTGAAAAAGGCGATGCAGCTTTTGCAGGGACGGGAATCATCCGTGATGCTGCGTTTTTCACTGACCGACCAGTCTCCGGCCGAATCCGGCATGTTGTGCGGCGGCAATATCGAGGTGATCTTAGCACGAGTCGAGCCCGAGCAAACGCCCTTCTTTCGCCGGCTGCAGCAGGGGTACCGGCGGAAGACCCATCCGCTGCTGCTGATTTTTCTGCCTCAAGAGGGATATCCGGCGCGTTTTGGTGTGGTCGATGACGATGCTGACGATAACATTCCGGCAACCCTGCGGCAACAGGTTCTGCAGAACGTCAAGCGAACTCCCTTCCTCGTTTCCCATGATGGCGGGGAGGTGTTTGTCGAGCCGCTCGTTCATCCGGGGACGGTTCATCTGGTCGGCGGCGGCCACGTCGCGTTGGCGACGGCGCAGCTTGCCGCCTTTGTCGGGTTTGCCGTCAAGGTCATGGACGATCGTTCGGAGTTTGCCGATCCCGACCGTTTCCCGCAGGCCGATGAAGTGCGGGTCGTCCCGGGATACAAACAGTGCTTCGGTGAGCAGATGGGCGCCGCCGATTACCTGATTGCCGCGACCCGGGGGCACCACTTTGACCGGGAGGTACTCGCTCAGGCCTTGCGGACCCAAGCCGGTTATATCGGGATGATTGGCAGCCGACGCAAGCGCCAGGCGATTTATGCTCTATTGCAGGAAGAGGGCTTTCGGCCGGCCGACCTGGATCGTGTTCATTGCCCTATCGGTCTGACCATCGGCGCCCAAACGCCCCAGGAGATCGCCGTGAGTATCGTCGCCGAGCTGGTGCAGGTGCGGGCCGACACCATGTCATGAAAATCGGCGCGGTTATCCTGGCCGCCGGCCTGTCGTCCCGCATGGGCGCTCTCAAGCCGCTGGTTCAGCTCGGTGACAAGACGATGCTGGCCCACGGGATCGGCGTGTTCCGCCGCTGCGGGATCAAATCCATCCTGGTCGTGACCGGTCATCGGGGCGATGAGGTGCAGGCCGAGGCGCGGCAGCTCGGCGTCTCCTGGTGTCATAATCCCGATTTTGCGCGGGGCATGTTTTCCTCGATACAGGCGGCCGTAAAACAGGTTCCTAAACTGGACGGGTTTTTTCTGCTGCCGGTCGATATTCCGCTCGTCCGGCCGGTAACCGTGGCGACGCTGTGCGCCGCGTTCGAGCGTAAAAAAGTAATCTGCCCCAGTTTTCGCGACCTGCGCGGCCACCCGCCGCTCATTCCCGCTCGATTGTTTCCCGAGATTCTTAGCTATGATGGAACCGGCGGTCTCGACGGTTTGCTGAGCCGGCAGGCAAAAGCGTTGCCAGTGTGGGATCGGGGCATCCTGCTCGATGCCGATACTACCGATGATCTTGTCGTGTTGGAGCGAAAACTATCCCGGCTTGCCATCGGCGAGCCGGAAGAGGCGCTGGCTCTGGCCTCGATGATGATGCCGCCACGCGGGCTGGCCCACGGTCTGGCGACTGCCCGGGTGGCTGTAGCCATCGGTCGGCGCTTGCAGCAGCACGGCCATGATCTCGATCTCGATATCATATTCAATGCCGCAGTGCTCCACGATATCGCCAAAGGCAAAAACCCCCACGAACTCAGAGGCGGGCAATTGCTCAAAAAAGTCGGTCTCGGCGGGCTGGCCGACATTGTCGCTGCTCATCGTGACATCGCTCCCCCTGGTACGGGATCATTGAGTGAGAAGGAAGTGGTCGGGCTGGCCGACAAATTGGTGCGCGGCAGTCAGCCGGTTACCGTGCAGGAACGTTTTGCCGAAAAGCTCGTTCGTTATGGGGCAAATCAAAAGGCCTGCCGAGCCATTCGGTCACGCTTGGAAAAGGCACTGGCTCTGCAGGAAGAGGTGGAGAGACGCATCGGCTCCCGGATCGAGGATATTCTTCTGTCAATCCGGGCGCAGGAAGAGCAGGGCGGTGAATAAGGGACAACTATCCTCCGGCAGGGAGTCCTCCGTGGTTGTTCCTTGGTTGCCAATTTCCTGCCCAATCTTGTTCAGATAGCATCTGCCCGCGTTGTCGATCTATATTTGATTCGGATGGTCGAAGATTGTTTGACCGGCTCTCTTCGGCTTTTTGCTAAGATATTAGGATATTCGAGAAGAAAAGAGGGACGCCGGCACGAGCGGAAAATCGTTGCCCGATCGGGTGGGATTGGCTAGGATGTTGGCATGAATGGTGAATAATGCGATTTCACAGACACGTGTGCCGCTTACCGACATGCGTGTCTGCGCGTCGTACAAACGATCCTCCCCTCCCAAGCCAGGATATCCCATGATTCGTATCGCACCGATGGCTGACCGTGTTTGCTCCGTCGCTCTTGTTGTCGTGCTTGTCGGGTTCTTGTTGGCCGGATCTTCGGGGCGGGTAGCGGCACTGGATACTAGTTCGGACAGTTGGTGGGCACTGGTCGGCTATGGCCAGAGTGTTCCCGGATGGGGCAGGACCACTGAACGGGTGCAAACGATCGATTTCGGGCTGCGCTACCAACACCACATTTTCGACGATCTTGGCAGCGACTGGTACCAGGGCTTCCATTCCATTCTGGTGGAGCTCCCGGTTCATCTGGTGGTCAGTCCTGATGAGTCGGCCATGGTCGGGGTAAATTTTCTGGCGGCCTATACGTTCACCGCCGATGAGCGGTGGCGGCCCTATATCTTTGGTGGCGGCGGGCCGGTGTATAGCTTTGCCGATATTGACGGCATGGGAGCTGATCTCAACGGCAACTACCAGTTCGGCGTCGGCCTGGAATATCAACTGCCGGATTCTCGTCAGTTGCTCGTGGAATTGCGCTACCATCATATCTCCAACGCCGGCAGCGAAGACCCCAACGTTCCGCTCAATTCCGGTAAATTCCTGGTCGGTGTCAGGTTCTGAGGTTCGGCTGATGGCAGAGCACGGCGGCTTTCCTTCCGCAGACCCCATGACCGACGAGGCGGAACCGGATATCAATGACGGTCTGCGTATCGTCAGCTATTCGACGAATCGGGAGGGTCGGTGCATCCGCCATCAGGACCATGGCTGGCAGCCGGTAAATATCGTTAATCGCCAGGCATGGCAGGAAATTGAAAAGAGCATTGGTGCATCCAAAAAGAAAGTTGCCGTCGGGTCGGTGAGTTGCCTGCATTATTACATGACCGCCCACCAGATGACGCCGGCGCTTCTGGCCCGTTATACCGGCCAGTCGTCCTGGTTGGTCCGCCTTCATCTCGTTCCCTTTATTTACAAGAGACTGGGCCGGGCGACCCTGCAGAAGTACGCTGAGCTCTTTCAGGTATCCATTGCTGATCTGACCGGTGGCGAACTGCGTCCTCCCATCTATTGCCGCGGGTAGCATGGAGTACGAACCAACCTTTCCGCATCGGCAGTCGGCCCATTGTGAAAGTGGCGTCGTTGCGAACCTGATCCGCCAGCGCGGTATCGAGATCTCGGAAGCGATGGCGTTCGGCATCGGCAGGGGCCTTTTTTTCGGTTATTTCCCCTTTATCAGGATCAATGGACTGCCGCTTGTCACCTATCGTTCGGTGGCCGGGCAGATCATCAGACAATTCAGCAGACTGCCCGGGTTTACCTTGCAGCGGCAGACTTTTCGCGATCGGGACCGGGCGATGGGCGAACTCGATGCCGTGCTCGCCGCCGGCCACCCCGTCGGCCTGCAGACCGGCGTTTTCTGGCTGCCCTATTTCCCCAGAGCACTTCGCTTTCATTTCAACGCCCATAACCTGGTGGTCTACGGCAAGCAGGGAGAGGACTACCTGGTCAGTGATCCGGTATTTCCTGCGCCGGTTCGCTGCGCGGCGCCGGATCTGGCCCGGGCGCGCTTTGCTTCCGGAGCGCTGGCGCCTCGGGGCAAAATGTATTACTTCGCCGCGACCCCGGAGCATTTCGACTGTCGGCCGCATCTGCGCAGCGGGATTCGCGGAGTTTGCCGGGCGATGCTTGGTAGCCGGTTTCCGCTGATCGGCACCAGGGGCATACGCTTTCTCGCCGGTCGCCTGGAACGCTGGCCGGCGCGCTTGGGTCGGGAGCGGGCGATCCTGCACCTAGGTCACGTCGTAAGGATGCAGGAGGAGATCGGCACCGGTGGCGCCGGATTTCGCTTTATGTTCGCCGCCTTTCTCCAGGAGAGTGCGGAAATGCTGCGTGAACAGCTGTTGCAGGACAGTTCTGCCGCGTTGGTCGCCGCCGGTGATCTGTGGCGCGACTTTGCGGCTATGGCCACCCGCATTTGCAAGGAGCGCACCCGGCCCGGTGATTCCTATGATGAGCTGGCCGGTTTGCTGCGCAGCTGCGCCGATCGGGAAGAATCGGTTTTTCGCACACTGAACCGGTGGGCCGGATGATGCCGCAGCAGATCGCCGAACCTGCTGTGGCCGGTAAATCTTCAGGCCCTGTTATCGTCGCCCGTTCAGTGCTGAAAACCTACCGCAAGAGCGCTACCCCGGCCCTGAGCGGCATGAGTGTCGAGGTTAATGCCGGGGAGTTCTACGGACTGATCGGGGCCAACGGGGCCGGGAAGACCACGCTTATTTCCCTTTGTTGCGGCCTGCTGAGCCAGGACAGCGGGACGGTTCTGGTCATGGGGTTGGAGCCGCGCCACCATCCTCGTCAGGTCAAGAAACTGATCGCCCTGGTGCCGCAGCACATCGCCCTCTACGAGCGACTTACTGCCAGCGAGAACCTGCTCTTCCTTGGAAAAATGTACGGTCTTGGCGGCGCTCAGCTCAGGGACCGGGTGGCAGACTGCCTGGCCTTCGTCCAGCTGAGTCGGCATGCCGAGCAGCGGGTAGCCACTTATTCCAGCGGCATGAAACGTCGCCTGAATCTTGGCGCCGGCCTGCTTGCCGAGCCTTGCATCCTGTTTCTCGACGAACCGACCGTCGGCATCGATATTCAGTCCCGCCAGTTGATATACGACAATCTCCGTGAACTCAATCGATGCGGAACTACTATTTTTTATACGACTCATTACCTGAGGGAGGCCCAGGAGCTGTGCAGCCGAATCGGTATCGTCAATGGTGGCCGGCTGATCGACGAAGGCCCTCCGGAACTATTGCTGGCGAGAAATCAAAGTGGTAGTCTTGACGGCCTCTTGCTACGGCTGGCGGGGACGGGTCCCGACGATGGTTGAGCGATCGCGATTCGGGAAGTGGCCTGCGGCTTGTCCGGCGGCGACAAAGGATACGACAGTGGTGCCATGTTGAAACTGCTCGCCGTTGCCGCCCGGGAATTGCTGCTGCTCGCCCGGGACCGTCCCGGATTGCTGGTCCTCTTTTTCATGCCGGCGATCCTGGTGATCGTCATCACCCTGGTGCAGGATAACGTCCTGCGGCTGACCGGCCAGGCGCCGACGCAGGTGCTTTATCTCGATCTGGATGGTGGTGTTGTCGGCCGAAAGCTGGCACAGCAGCTGACCGAAAGCGGCCTGCAACTCGTTGACCCGGAGGCAGAGCAGCGCGAGACAGCAGCGATCCAGGCGGCGGTTGCAGACGGCACCTATCGGATGGGAATCGTCGTTCCGGCCGGTACCTCGGCGCGGGTCCGGCAGGAATCGGCGAGGCTGATGACCAAAATGACGGCAGGGGAGGCGCCCGAGCTGTCCGGTGGGCTGCCGGTGCCGGTCTTTTTTGATCCGGGTATCCTACCCTCGCTGCGGACCGGTCTGAACAGCCGGGTGGCAATGGCGCTGGCGGCTATCTCGGTCGATCAGCAACTCACCCAGCTAAACCGTGTTCTGGACCCTCTGCTGGCGGCGCTGCCGGGGCAACGAGCAGGATCTGCCGGGTCTGTCGCCGAACTCTCCGAACTACTCAAACAGCCCCTGCTGGTCGCCGATGAGCAGCACGGCCGGGGGGAACTGCCGGGAAGTTCTCCCTATGATCCGGTCCAGCAAAATGTACCGGCCTGGGCCCTGTTCGGCGTCTTCTTCACCGCCATTCCGATTGCCGGTGGCCTGTTGCAGGAGCGTACCTCGGGGATTTGGACCCGGCTGATGACACTGCCCGTCTCGCCGTTGACCCTGATCGGCGGTAAACTAGCCGCCTATTTGGTGATCTGCTGCTGCCAGTTTCTGCTCATCGGGCTGATCGGCACCGTCGTTTTTCCGGTGGCCGGTCTGCCGGCCTTTACCGTTTCCGCTCCACCGGCCTCGCTGTTGACCGTCGTGCTCCTGTCCAGCCTGGCTGCCTGCGGCTATGGCATCCTTCTTGGGACCCTGTGCACCTCGTATGAACAGGCCTCGACGATGGGGGCGACTTCGGTGGTCGTGGCCGCCGCCCTGGGCGGGATCATGGTGCCGGTCTACGCCATGCCGCCGCTCATGCAGTGGTTCAGTGTGGTTTCCCCGCTGAATTGGGGGCTCAACGCCTTTCATGACCTGCTGGTCAGAGGCGAGACGCTGGCCTCGCTGAGTGATGATCTGGTGCGGCTGTCCCTCTTTTCGCTGGTTACCCTTGGCCTGGCCGCCTGGAAATTGCGCAGCTGTCAATGAGGGGCTGCGTAACCGGGCGGTATCTGTTATATAGCCGGTGTTTCAACTGCGACAAGTAACTCTTCCGGACGTACAATGAATACTATGGACTCACTGGAGCGGGAGCTGCTGGTCCTGATCTGCAGAACCTGTAATCTCCAAGATGTAGATATGGACCGAATCAAGCTGAATGATCCCTTGATCGGGCCGGATTCCCCGTTGGGGATCGACTCTTTGGATGCGTTGGAAATTGCCGTTACCGTGCAGCAGGAGTATGGCGTTCGCCTCAATTCCGAACAGACCAGCAGAGTCGTCCTGCAGACCCTGGCCACCCTTGCCGACCATATCAGAAATCATCGGCAGCAGGGGTGAGCAGCGAGGTCTGGCTCAGAGAACCGTCAACTGCAGATAGCCCACCGAGAACCGGCCGCTCTCAGGGATCATGCCCAGGAGCCGGTCGCCTTTCCGCAGCTTTCCCGAACGAAACAACTCCTCGAGCATAATAAAGAAAGAGGCGGAACCGGTATTGCCCTTGTCGGCGAGATTGGTGTACCAGCGATCTTCCGGGATGGCGAAGCCGATATCATGCAGCTGCTGGGCCAGTGGTACCCTGAAATAGTCGGAGGAGTAGTGCGGCAGAAACCAGTCGATATCGTCCGGGGCCAGTCGGTATTTGGCAACGAGCGGCGGCAGGCTGTCGCCGACCAGGGTGGCGATCACCTGCCGGTTGAGCAGCCGGGCATCCTGCTTGATGGTGAAAATGCCCTGGCCCGCCGGTTGGCCCTGTCGCAGCAACTCCCGCCAGCCGGTCAGGCTGCCGTCCTGGTGCTTGATTGCGCCGGCGTACATGCAGGACTCCAACCGCTGCGCATGGGAGATGATCTCGATCCAGTCGATCCGCAGACTGAGCCGGTCGTCGCCGGCCGGCCGGTTGTCGATCCAGACTGCGCCGGCGCCGTCCGAAAGCATCCAGCGGAGAAAGTCGGCCTCGAAGCAAAAAGCCGGATGGCCTTCTCCGACCTCATCCCTGGCACCGCCGTTCATGGCCATGAAAAAGTCGTTGCCGAGATATGAAGATGCCGATTCGGAGCCGGTGGCCACCGCATTGGGCGAGGCGCCCAGCGCGACGGCCATCGCTCCGTATTTGAGTGCGGTGATCCCGGTCAGGCAGACGCCGGCGGTACTGACCACCTCGCACGGCTCGATGCCGAGTTCACCATGGACCATCGACGCGTGGCCGGGCATCAGCTGGTCGGGCGAGGAAGTGCCGCAGCACAGGCAGGCGATCGGCTCGCCGCCTATCGTGGACTGCAACAGGCGGACCGCTTCGGCGGTCAGAGCGGCGTTGCTGTGGGTCGATCGGCCGCTGTCGGGGTCGATGGCATAGTACCTGGTCTTGATGCCATTGCCGGCCAGGATGAGTCGTCTGGTCCGGGACGAAAGTTTTTCGACGGATCCGAGAAAGCGGTCCAGGTCTTCGTTACTTACCGGGGCACCCGGCAAGAAGGCGGAAACTGCAGTGATATAGGCGTTCATTGGCTAGAGTCGGGCATTGTGGTGGCTGGCCGCGAGCAGCTGGACGTAGCGTGTATAAAACCGCTCTTCGGGCAGCCGGGTTGGCATGACCGCGTTGGTCAGCGTGTAATAGTCGAGGTCATGGTTGGTGATCCGGGAATGCAGTTGTCGATGGAGTGGGGTGCCGGGTAGCGGCGTCAGGACGGTGATCATCGGCAGGTCGATGCTCCGGGTGGCCAGGTAGGTGGTGAGCCGCTCGAAGTCTTCTTCGTCATAATCCGGCGAGATGATGAAATCGCCAACGATGGTGATGCCGAGTTCGCCGAGCAGCGCGATGGCCTCGGTATTGGTTTGTACCTGCGACGATTTCTGCATGGCCGCCAGCGAAGCGTCGGCAACCTCCTCGAAGCCGATGATCACCGCCCGTAGCCCCGCATCTTTCCAGATACGCAGCAACTCCGGGTAACGAACCACGGTATCGGCACGAATATCGGCGAGATACTGCTTCTTGATGCCGGACTCGAGCAAGGCTCGGCCAAGGGTCATGGCCCGTTCGATATCGCCAAAGGTGTTGGCGTCGACGAATCTGATCACCGGTACCGCATCGAGCATCCGGATGTCGCGAAGTACGGCGTCAACGGGCTTGGTCAGGTAGCTGCCGCCGGTCTGCCCCTGGATGCAGCAAAACGAGCAGCGGTGCGGGCAGCCGAAGGCGGTGGCGACAAAGCCCATGGTGATGCCGAGCTTTTCCAGGCGATAACTGCTGCGATAGCCGCTCACCAGATGATAGGCGGGCGGACGATCGACCACCAGATCCTTGGCCGTGGCCCGGCGGGATTGAGGTATGAGACGCGTACCGGGTGTCGTTCTGAGGACCCCCGGTACCAATGAGTCGTCGGTCGACGGGCCGTGCTGCAAGCTCTCAATCAGGTCGGCAAAGCGCTTCCTACCGAGACCGGTGACGATATAATCGACGGCGGGATCGTTGAAGAACTGGGGATCGTTGCTGGCGTGGATGCCGCCGATCACAACGGTGGCCCGACACCGCTTGTTGATTTCTCGGGCGAGGCGCAGCATCGTATTGGCCTCACAGGTTACACCGGTCAGACCGATTACCTCGGGCCGAAAATCGTCGAGTTCGACATCGAGGCCGTCCGGTTCTACTTTAAGATCGAGGATCCGGACGTCGTGATCGGGCAGGTTACCGGCCAATTCCTCAAGCGCCAGCGGTTCGCCGCGGAAGATCTGCTTGAGCGAGGTAATGCCGTAGCGTTCTTCCGGGATGGAGCGTCCACAATTGGGCGGGTTGACGAGCAGGATATTCATGGATCGTCTCGGAAACGGTGCCGGGTGTTGAGGTGATGCTGCCGGGGGGCGGATTTCTCGCTGCGCACCCGGCAAAATAGCCGGTTCCCGGTGAGATTGCAATTCATGATAGCGCCGGCGGGGCGCCTGGTGCACCCTGCTCGCCAGCCACTCGGGCGACGAGCCAAATCAACTCTTCATTGGTTGGTGTCGGCTCGCAGCAGACCAGGTCATAGCCCGCAGCGGTGAAGACGGCCGCCATTTCGGCGGCGGTGTGGTAGCGCGGGGTGCAGTCGGCCAGCCGGACCCTGATATCTTCGAGTCGCCAGGCCCAGGAGAGATGGCCCGGCGGCCGGGTTACGAAACGGGCGACGACGATGCCGCCGGTGGCAAGCTTCGGCCGTATCACGGCGGACAACGTGTGAAGCGCTTCGTCGTCGAGGTAGTGCAGCATATCAAGCAGCAGCGCCACATCGGCCGGAGTCTCGACGGTCGGCAGTTCCGGCGCCCAGCCGCGGCTGATCCTGCCACGTTCACCGCCGGCGAGAGCGGCGATTCGCACTTTTTCAGGGTCCGGCTCGATCCCGTGGACGAACGAGCCTGGATAGTGTTCCAGGCACCAGCAGGCGGGGACGCCATGACCGCAGCCGATATCGATAATGGTCTTGATTGACGACCGGTGGGCGAGCATCCCGGGCAGGTCGGCAAACATCGGGTCGAAGCGCAGTTTGAGCCGGGCGAACAGGCGCGGATAGGCCTCAAGGGTGCGGTAGCGTGCCAGCAGACGCTGATCGGGATTGGCCGTCGGCGCGGCTGACTGTCCGGCGCGGACGTTGAAGTAGGAGGTGAGCAGCGGCGGCAGCAGCAGAAAGGTGCCGATCAGCGAATAGCCAAGTCCGAGTGCTGATGTGATGCCGATACTGCGCAGCAGGGAATGATCGGCAAAACAGAGTGCGCCGAAACCGATCAGGGTCGAGGCGGCGGCTAGGACGACTCCGCTGCCGGCCAGTACGAACGAAGGATGGTCGGTGCGACGATAGCGCTGGTGGGCCCGGACGAAAAAGATCGAGTAGTCGATGCCCATGCCGAAGACGACGACCGCGAGCATCAGGGCCGGGATATCGAGTGGTCGGCCGATGAAACGAAGGGTGGCCAGGGTGCAGACATAGGCAAAAACGACCGGCAGTAAGGTGAGTACGGTCAGGGACAGATCGAGATAAAAGAGAGCGAGCAGCACCGCGACGCTGACCGCGATCACCGCCAGCATGGTGACAAACGTGGAGAAGAGCACGTCGGCAAGCCGGTCGCTGAAATAGGAGCCATCGAAGATGGTGACCGCTTCGGTGAATCCTTCGATAAAGCTCGGAGCCGCGTAGATGTTGCCGGGAATGGCGGTGATGAACTGGATCAGGCCATCCTGCTGCGGGGCTTCGACGATTCCGAGCAGCTGGTAATAGTCGGCCGGGACCGGTTCGGCGGCCCGGACGGACGGTTCATTGACAGTGGCGAGAAAGGTGCTGAAGGCATCTTCGGCAAAGCCCCGAGTGGCTGCCGTGTTCTGCAGCGTGGCGGTGAGCCGCGCCACCCGCTCCTCGTGCCAGAATTCCTGCCAGGCCGCCAGGTTGTCGGTCTGGCGCCGGGAGCCGGGGAAGAGCAGCGACGGCACGAAGGCGGACGCCAGGATGTTCTGCTCGATATCTTGTTCGAGCTGTTCCAGGAGCCGGTCGTTTTCGCGTTGTAGGTCGGCCGGAGAGGCCGATGAATGCATCAAAAATATCCGGTCGTCGCCGTCTCCCCAGACCGTGGCGAATGCTTCGTCGGCAGCGCGGGTCTTCTCTCCGACAGTGTTCATGCTGCTCAGTTGTACCGCGAAGTGCGGTCTGGCGAAAAAGATCAAACCGGCGGTCACCAGCAGTGCGGCCACGGCGAGCGTTTTGCTCGGATGCGAGAGTCTGCCGACCAGCGACTGGAGGGGCAGGCGGCGTGGGCTACCCGGCGGCATGGTCGGAAAGAGACGCGGCATGGCCAGGTGCACGAAAAGAAAGGAAAAGCAGATACCCAGCGCGGTGAACTGGCCGAGTTGGGTAAAGATCGGAAACGGACTGAGGCTGAGTATCAGGAAGGCGCCGACCGAGGTGACGACGGCCATGATACCGATCGCGAAGACCTCGTGGGAGGCCTCCCTGCCCCTGGTCTGATAGGGCCGATCGAGAAAGAGCAGGTAGGTGATGCCGTGATCGACGGTGATGGAAATGAGCGCCCCGCCGAAACCGAGCACCATCACCGAAATCGTGTCGTGCAGTAGGGAGTAGCAGAACAGTGCCGCCGCCGAGCCGGCAAAGGCCGGCAGCAGTGCCGTCAGGCCGAGCAGCGGGCGCGGAAAGGCGAACAACAGCAGCGCGGCGATGCCTAGGGTGGCCAGCCCGAGTGCCAGCTGGACATCCCGGCGGATGATGCGTTCGTTGTCGAGCGCCGCGCGATAGGCTCCGACCGGCGTAACGCTGAGTTGGTTCTCAGGCAGATTGAAGCGGTGGGCCAGCAGACGAACGCTGTTGTCGATCTGTTCGGCAATCTGCCGCGCTGCCGTGGAGTCTGTTCCGGAACCAAGCGGATCGGCGGTCAGCAGCAGGTGGCGGCCATCGGCGGAGAGCAGGTGGCCACGGTAAAATCTGATCTTGCTCGACGGCGTCAGCAGGGCCAGTTTAGCCAGGATCAGGTCCTTGAAACCGAGCGGGTCGGCCTCGATGAAGCGCTGCTGACCGATCCCTTCCATGGTGCTCAGCTCGGTGACCAGTCGGTTCAATCGCTGCTCGATTCGCGGGGGGGTGAGCAGGGGAGCGACGTGTTGTTCCAGATCGGCGGCCGAGAACAGAGCCGGCAGGTTGCGCACGACATGGAGTGTCAGCTCCTGCAGCTGTTGCCCGACGTCGGCAAAACCGACCCGGTTGAACAGACCGCTTGCTGCAAGCTCGCTTTGCAGCGCATCGCCGTAGTCGACGAGCAGGTCGGGATTGTCGTCGGCCAGGGCGATGTCGATAGCAACCTGGTCGTGGATGGGATGATGCTCGAAGATCAGGGCGGCATCGGCGAGGACCTTTTCGCCGGCCGGTAGCGAACGCACGATGTCGGTCTCGATGTCCAATCGCAGGATACCTGCGGCAGCAAGACCGACAGTGAGGAGAACGGCAAGCAGCAGGGGACGGTAGCGAATAATCATCATGCCGGTCGAAGAATCGAAAGACGCCCGCTGTCCGTCGTATGGTCACCCGTTCGGCCGCGGCCCTGGCCGTCGGCTGTGGGTCGCACGCCCGCGAAACTGAAACAATAGAGACGTGCGCCTACGGAGCAATAGCGGAAAATATTCCGGACCTCCCTGTTCGCAGTTGTCGAATAGAGCGGGGGTCGGTACACTGGTGCTGCCGTCGCTGCCGAGCGACTAGGTCGGGACGTTTTTTCAACAGCAGAGGGTTTGTGTTCAGAAAAAGTATTATCAGACTTGGTGAGACCGGCTTTGTCCGTTCGGCCATTGACGAACAGGTCGATTTGTCGGCGTTCAGGGAAAAACCGACGCCGACGGCAATAATCGGTCTGGTCGTAATCGGATTGAGTTATATCGTCGGCTGGCCGGCCATCGCACTGCTCGGGATTGTCGCGATCAAACTGCAGGAACCGCTGCTCGCGGTGATCGGTGGTCCTCTGCTCTACGGTCTGTCGCATCTCGTCTTCATCCTCGGCATGTATTTGTGCGGGGCCTTCTACTCGATGGTCATGGTGCGCTGGTTGACCCGGGTTTCAATGGAGAAACTGCTTGTCTGGGCAAAGGTCAAGACCTGATCCAGGCCGGCGGCTTGAGTTTTCCCCTGCTGACATCGCGCATCCGCAGCCCGGTTACCGTCTCGCAGATTTCCCCGTCGTCCTGGTAAATCCACAGATTGAAACGTAACTCGTCCGTGCTCTGACTGATCAGCTCGACCTGGGTCCGGTAATCGGCTCCCGATTCCGTCGGCCGGTTGACGACCCGGCGGTCGAAACCGACCGGAAACGGGATGAAATCGGCTATTCGTTGTCCACAGACACAGGCGGCATGCAGGGCGCCGTCGAGTGGAAACGGTGAGCCGAGCAGTGTATAGGCCGTCCGCTCGACCGGCGTCTTTGCTGGGGCCGTAAGCCTGCCGACCGCTCCCCCGGCAAAGAGCTGCAGATTTCCCTGCAGACTCCGGTAACCGGGGCCGAACGGCACCAATTCCCGATAGATGCGATTTACCTCTATCTCGCCGGCTGCGCCGGTCAGAGGAGCCGGTTCCGGTTCGGCGGGGGCCTGTTGTTCCCGACTGGCCGGAAAGATCACCTCTCCGTGAATCTGCACCTGGGTGCAGGCCTTCAATCGGACCCTGCTGGCAAAAGCGGTTTGCAGCGAGCCGTCGGCTCGGGTCTCGATGGTCAGCGTGGTGTGGATCGTCGATGCACCTGCCGGAAGTGGCAGAAATTTGGGAAAACGGGCCTGCTCCATGATCCTGACAGTACAGTCGGGGTGGCGGCGGGCCGTCTGTTCGGCCATCAGCAGCAGCGTTTCCACTGCCGGCAGGACGGCCCGGCCGCCGAAGCGATGGTCATAGAACCATGGCTGGACTGCGATCTCGACGGGAATCTCGACGGGGGTGTGCCGACCGGTCATCAGCGTGGGAATTCCTGCCACAGTCTGATCGTCTTCGCATCGATCTCGACCGGGATGCCTTTGCCGTTGATTGCGCAATGCTTGGTGAAACCGGTGCAGACGATTTCGCCGTTGTCGGCGCGAGTGATCAGGTAATCGAACTGCAGTTTGACCAGTTCCAGGTTGGTCGGCCGGGTCTGGATATACATCAGATCGTCATAGAACAGCGGTGAATAGTAATTGAGTCCGGTCTGGATAATCGGGTAGACGTAGCCGCTTTCCTCGATCGCTTTGTAGGGATAGGACAGGTCGCGCATCAGCGAGGCCCTGCCGAATTCGAAATAGCGCAGGTAATTGGCGTGATAGACGACCTGGGAACGATCGGTGTCCACATAGAGGGTGCGCAGTTCGCAGCGATGCCAGATGATACCGCTGTTCTTGTCCCTGACGTAGGAGCTGTCGTCGAGCAATTCGGCAATGAACGGTTTCGGTCGCATTATCTTCCCTGAAAAACGATACAGCAATTGGTGCCGCCAAATCCGAAGGAGTTGGACAGGACGAATTCGTGGGCATGTTTTCTCGCCTGGTTGGGAACCACGTCCAGGTCGGCGAAGGCCGGGTCTGGCAGGTGGTTGACGGTTGGCAGCACGATTTCCCGGTGCATCGCCTCAATGGCCAGACACGCCTCGATGGCGGCGGAGGCTCCAAGGCTGTGCCCGATTTGCGATTTGTTGGCCGAAATGGGGAGGTCCGGCAGCCGCTCGCCGAAGACGGTGCGCAGGCAGGCAACCTCGAGACTGTCACCGGTCGGGGTCGATGTGCCGTGGGCGTTGATGGCACCGATGTCGCCGGCTGAGAGTTCCGCATCGTCGATAGCCGCCAGCATTGCCCTGGTCACTGTTTTGCTGTTGGGCCGGGTGAAGTGATGGGCGTCGGAATTCCAGCCGATACCGCCGATTTCCGCTCGTGGTGTCAGACCATGGGTTTTGGCTGCTTCTTCGGCTGCCAGGACGAGAACAGCGGCCCCTTCGGCCAGAACGAAGCCCTTACGGTCGATGCTGAATGGCCGGGATGCCTGGCTTGGGTCCTGGGCTGCCCGGTCCGAAGGTTTGATTTTGATGGTTGCCTGCATATTGGCAAAACCCTGGATGATTTCCGGGATCAGGCAGGTCTCAACGCCGCCAGCCAGGACGAAATCGCAGTCGCCGTCCCGGATCATTCGGGCACCGAGCGCGATGGCGTGGTTGCCCGAGGCGCAGGCGCCCTGCGGCGAGAAAATCGGGCCGGTGAAGCCGAGCAGCATGCCGGCCTTGCCGGCCGGCAGATTGGCGCAGACATTGGGCAACAGGTACGGACTGACTTTGGTCGGCCCGTGGTTGACGTAATTGTCCATGGCAATCCGGTAGCTGTCGGTGCCGTTGAGGGCCGAGCCGATCAGGCAGCCGGTGCGGGGTCCGGTCAGGTCATCGATTTCCAGGCCGGCGTGGTCAAGGGCCCGGCGGCAGATCTCCATGGTCAAGAACACGTAGGAAGCGTCCCAGAGCGAGGCTTCTTTACGGGTCACGTACGGCAGCGCAGCTGGGTCCCAATCGGGGATTTCGCCGACCACGTTGCTGCGAGTGGTGGTGTGGCAGCGGCTGATGCGGCGCAGGCCGGCCTTGCCGGCGCTGGCCAACTCCCAGCTGTCGGCAAAGGTGGCGCCGAGCGCGGTGGCGGCGTCGTAGCCGACGACGAGGACTTTGCGGTTTTTCGGAGCTTTCATGGGGACTCTCTTATCCGGTCCTGCGAAATATCGCGCAGGCGTTGCAGCCGCCGAAGCCAAAGGAGTTTTTCAGCACGTATTCCTGCTCCAGGCGGCGGCAGCCTTCAGCGACGCAATCGATCTCGATGGTGGGATCCGGCTGGTAATTGATCGTCGGCAGCAGCAGGCTCTGCTCCATGCCGTGCAGGGTGAAGACCGTCTCAATAGCGCTGGAGGCGCCCATGGCGTGGCCGATCAGGGACTTGTTGGCGCTGACCGGCGGCAGACCGTCGGGAAAAACCGCCTTGAGCGCATCATATTCGACCTGGTCGCCGACCTTGGTCGATGTAGCGTGGGCATTGACGGCGTCGATAGCCGCCGGGCTCAGGCGGGCATCCCCGATCGCCTCGAGCATGCACTGGTGCACGGTAGGAAAGTACGGCGCGACAAAATGATGGGCATCCGAGGTCATTCCCCAACCGGCCAGTTCCGTGACATGTTTCAGGCCGTGCGCATCGGCGAATTCCCTGGTGGTAACAATGATCGCCGCGGCCCCTTCGGACAGCACGAAGCCGCGCCGGTCGGCAGAAAACGGGCGACTGGCCGCCTGCGGCGGTTCGTCCTCCCGACCCGGTTTCGGGATATAGATGCCGTTCATTGTATAAAAGCCGGCAACGATCGGCTCCACCAGTGCGAAGTCGACGGCTCCGCAGATGGCCACGTCGGCCCTTCCCTGGGCCAGTAGCAGAGCGGCGATGAGGATTGAGGAAAGTCCGGTGGCGCAGGCGGTGATCGGCGCGGTGATCGGACCCTGAGCGCCGGTTTCGATGGCGACCTTGCCGCCGACCATATTAATGCAGGAGTTAGGGTTGGCATAGGGGTGTGGTAATTTGTTTTCGGCTTGAAGGCGCCGATCGGCGGTAACGACCGCATCCAATCCGCCGACGGCTGAGCCGAAGGTCACCGCCACCCGCGGCGCGATCTCCGGGGTAATCGTCAGGCCGCTACGTTCCAGGGCCCTGGTTACCGTGAGCAGCGCGTATTTGAAGACCGGCGAACTCCAGGCGGCCTGGTGGCGGGCCGACAGAAACGGATAGTCGGCTGTGCCGATATCCGGAACCTGACCGGCGATGCGCACCGGAAAACCGTCGGGTAGCGCGAATCTGGTCAAGCTGCCGATGCCGCTTTGGCCGGCCGCGGCTTTTCGCCACTGCTCGTCCAGGTGCTCTCCCAATGGAGAGATGGCGTCATAGCCGACCACCACCACGTCTCGTAAACCCATGAAGCTCCTTATGCCGAAGTGACCGTCCGTAGTGCCGGAGGATTGTGGTGTGGACCTGCTGCGGTGGCTCCGTACCGGGAGGGGGACGGCAGGTCGGTGACCCGGCCCGCCGACGGCGAGAGCGAGTTGCGGGACACCGTCTTACCAGGGTATGAACTGATAGAGTTTGGCGAACATCTCATACACTTCGATCCAGTTCTGCAGATCCCTGGTGGTCCTGATATGGGCCCGCTTGTTGACCATCACCCAGCTCATGTGCGCCGCACCGTCCTTGCAGGTCGAGCAATCGCGGGTCTCGGAAGTGCAGCAGCGGTGCATGGTCTTCAGGTCAGAGGCCCAGCGGATAAAATTGGTCAGCCGTTTCGGGCGCGGGGTGCGCTTGTCGATCGGTTCGGTGACCGACGGGCATTCCAGCCAGCCGAACGGTCTGCCGAGCATGGTGCCGGTGGTGATGATCTCGTGGTAGTATTTCGAGGAGATCACCGTTTCCGGGTAACCGTCGAGCAGCGCGTCCATTTCAGCGCGAACGGCGACCAACTCTTCCGGAGTCCAGGAAAACCCGTCCACACCTTCGTCGTTGGACAGCAGCTGCATATGAACTTTGAGACCGACGTCCCGTATTTTCTTGACGATCTTCTCGGTCTTGCCGAGCTGTTTCGGGGTGATGGTGTAAAGGTAGTAGGCGTGCGGATCCCCGGCGTAGTTGGCACTGGAGATTTTAAACGTGTCCTGCCCCCTGAGCAGTTTCTCGTCTTCGGCGTCGCCCCACAGGGAGATGCCGACCATCATGTCGGGAAAGCGGTCCCGCGGCACTTTGATCAGGCCGTTGGTTGCACAGAAGCTGGGCAGCCGCTGGTAAAACACCTCGACCCGGTCGAGGCAGAGGGTCGGTTCTCCGCCGATCAGGATGGCCAGGTTGACGCCCCGTTTCATCTCGTTGTCGACGAAGACCTTCCATTTTTCCAGATCCCGCTCTTCGGAGGCGACCTGGTGTTCCCCTGATGAGAAGAAAAAGCAGCCCTTGCAGCGCAGATTGCACCGATCGGTCACATCGTAGATCGAACTGCGGATATTGAGCCGGGAGATGGCTTTGTAACGCTGATACCAGTGATCGTCGAGCAGAGAACTGACGGTTATCATGACTATGCAGGGGAAACTTAATGGTTTGCAGGTGGATTGACCAGAGAGGAGCAGAGATTCTCTCCCTTGGCGTAACCACGGACCCAGACGGCGAGATAGGTGTCGACATAATCCAGCCAGGCGGCAAACGTCTGCGGGTCGGTGGCGTGGCGATACATTCGGGCCGTTACCACGGCGCTGCCGGCGGCGTAATGACGGCAGTCGTCACAATCGGTATCCGGGACACAGCAGGCCGCACTGCGGTCCCATTGCAGATTGGTCCGATACTGGCGAAACGATCTGCCGAGCCCGATAGCGGTGGACGGGTTTTGGCGCGGGTACGAACAGGAGAACAAGGCGTGCAACCCGTGCGAGTCGGTGTGGGCGACAATGCTGTACGGGGAAAAGAGAACGGTTTCCGGGAAATCGCGCAGCAGCTCGGCCATCATCGTCCGCGTTCTCGCCAGTGACTGCGAGGTATGTCGGAGTTGTCCCTGATAGCCGATGGGGGCCGAGAACATATTGAAGGTGAGTTTGCAACGATGGTCGGCAACTGTCTCGGTAATTTCCCGCGCCTCGTCGATGTTGTCCGGTGTGAAGGTGTAAACGAAAATAGCCCGGGGATCGTCCCGGTAATTGGCAATCTGGCGCTGGAGCATGTCCGGCGCCTTCCTGATGGCCTGGCTGGTCCGGTCGTTACCCCAGACCGAAATATGGATCTGGTAATCGATCGACCGGGGCAGCACTTTCAGGCCGTTGCTGGCAATGGCCCCGAGCGGGATGATCCGGTGGCAGATAGCACATAACTCGGGAACGAGCGACGGTTCGGCGCCGGCCAGTACGGCAAAGGTGATGCCGCGCTCCTTTTCCGCTGCCATCAGCCGGCCCCAGGCGTCCGGGTCGCTGTTTTCTTCGGCGAATTGTTTCTCGCCGGTGAAATAATAACAGCCCTCGCACCGGATGTTACACCGGTTGGTCATGTCATAGGTCGATTCGCGCAGGAAGAACCAGCGGCGCACCTTCTCCCAGCGTTCCCTGATGGCCGGCTCGGCGATGATCTCCGAGAACTTGTAAGCGGGCGTCTGTTCGGTCACCACGATGGATCACTCGCCCTGATTGATCTTGTCGTCGATATAGGCGGCTATAATGCGCACCGTGGTCAGTTTCGGATAATCATCCTCGTCGATGCGGATGCCGTACTCGTCGCGGAGTACCAGGGCGATGGTCGCCAGGTCCATACTGTCGATGCCGACCTCGTCGACCAGGTCGAGATCGACATTGAAGGTCTCCGCCGTCACGTCCTCCAGCTTGAGTTCGTTGATGATGATCTCGGTGATGCGCTTTATCGTCTGTTGATTGCTCATGGTAAAGAAGTCGCTAGATGATGGTTGATGGTAAATATACCCGAACTGACGTTTTCCTGTCCGCTGGTGATCTTAAAGACGTAGGCTTCTTTGCTATCGTCCCTGGAAACGGTTATCTCCAGGGATTCTCCCGGTGCGATCAGTTTCCGGAATTTTACCCTGCTGAGACTATTGACGAAGACCGGCTCGCCGGCGAGCGTCGAGGTTAGGTCGGCGACGAGTTCCAATTGGGCCACGCCGGGTAACACCGGTTCCCCGGGAAAATGGCCGTCATACCAGGGAGCGTCGGCATCAGTCGTTACCGTCGCGCAGAGGCGATCCTTCCCGGTCTGCTGTAATGAAACCAATGAATACCACATAGTCAAATGGGTTTTCTCCCGGGCAGGAAAAAATCGGTGCGCCTCAGTGGCCCCCCTGCTGTGACCGGTGTCCGTGCCGCTGTCGCCGCCGGTAGTTCGCTCGCAGTGACGCTACGTTGCAGCGGTGATTAATACTATAAAAACCTATCATTGGCAACCGATCGTTAGCCGGTGATTGCCGGGCCGGCGGCAGGATAGCCCGTTTCGCGCTGCGGCGGTCTCAGCGGGCGATATATTCCCACAACGGTCCGCAGTGGTTTCGCTGATGCAGCTTTTTGATCGTTGCCGCTACCTGGTCGCCGCCGGAACCGATTACCCAATTGATCCGGTCGCCGGCCCGCTCTTTGACCAAGGCCTCGATGGCACCGTGTTCAAGCGCGTCGGCCTGATAGAAGACCGGTTGCAACAAGTTAACGTGCGGTGACAGTTTGCCTTCGGCAACGGCAATATCATAGAGGGCCGTGTTCGGATACAGCCGGATCCCGACAAAGAAAAACAGGGCGGTTTTGTCGAGACTTTCGGCGCCGTCGAGGCAGGTGCGCACCGTCTCCTCGGATTCGCCCGGTCCGCCGAGCAGAAAATAGTGGGCCACGTGCAGTCCGGCCTCCCGGGCCAGACGATGGCTTGCAAAGACATCTGCACTGGTGAACGGCTTGCGGTAGGTCCCCAGCATCGTGTCGGAGAGCGATTCGGTGCCGAACTCGACGTGCTTGAGTCCGGACTCCTTCAAGGTCCGGAAGTAATCGGAATCGGTTCTGATCGGCGCGAAGAAACCGCCCCAGGGAATGGACAGCCCTGCTTTTTTGAAGGCGCGGGCCACGGCCAGGCTGTGGGCAACGTCGGAATTGAATGCGGAATCGGTGATGAATAGGTAACGGGCCCCGGCTTTCTGCAGGGCCAGTGCCGTTGCCGCCACGTGCTCGGGGGGCTGCAGTCGATGGTGTCTGCCTTCGATATGGGGATAGGGGCAGTAGATGCACCGAAATGAGCAGCCGCGTTTGGTCTGCACATTGAGCATGCCGCCGTTGGCCAGATAAAAGGCATGGTGGCCGGACGAGACGTCAAAGGCCCGTGCCGGAGTACCGTCCCAGGGTGGTGGCCGGGAGTCCGGTCGGCGTGCCGAGATGACGCCGTCCATATCGGCGACATCGTGCCCCGCCGCCAGGGCCTCGATAAAGGGTCCGAACCGTTCGCCCTCACCGATAATGCCGTAGTCGCAGCCGACGGCGGTGAAGAACAGCGCCGGCATAATGGTGAAGCCGCTGCCGCCGCAGACCAGCGTTGCCCGAGTATGGCAGCGGAGCCAGCTGACGAGCTGACGATAATCATCAATGAACGCGAGCGGAGCGGCGGCGTCGGTATTATCGATGTTACGGCAGGACAGGCCGATCACCTCCGGTGCAAAATCGGCCAGCAGCTGGGCCAGTTCGGTGCGCGAGATCAGATTGAGATCGGCGATGCGGACCTGGTGGTGCTTGGCTATTGCCGCGACGACATAGTCGAGCCCGATCGGGTAAACGGGATAGGGGGTGGTCAGCGTGTTGGGCGAGATCAGCAGGATGTTCATGCCCGGGAAAACTCCATAGCCGTCAGGCAGGTGCCAAGGCCGAGGACCAACACCGTTTTTCCTGTTAACGATACGGGCGGCCCGCCGGTCAGGCTTTCCGGCAGCGCGTCGTCTTGCAGCAGGTTGGCGGCCAGGACTGCGGCCACCGCCGAAGCAGAGGCGAATTCGCCGAGCAGGGGGCGATAGCGGATGACCGGCGGCGGCTTTTTGAAGGCTGCCAGGAAATTGTTGAGCTGCTCTTCCCCGAGGCGCTGGGAGCCGAGTGGGATGCCGGCAAGAATCACCCCGCAGCATGACTCCAGCGCTTGCCTGCCGCCGCACCAGGCGATCAGTGCTGGGGTGCCGTCTTCCGCTCGGCCGCTGCGATAGAACGGCACGCTGACCCGCCATACCGCTTTGGTCGAATCTCTGCCAACCACCAGGGCACCGCCGCCGTCTGCCAGTGCGGCAGCTGATCCGATGGAGGGATCGAAACGTGGAGACAGGACCGGGTGTCCTTCGTCGACGCCGAGTACCAGCGCCGATTGTCCGATGTCGCCGGTCAGCAGGTCGGCGGCGAGCAGCGCCTGTTCAAATGAATAGTCGCCGCCGCTGGTGGTGATGTTGGCGCCGGTTGCTCGAAGCAGCTGGGCAACCTGTCCGGCCGCGGCATTGTGGACGGACCCGACAAAATCGGTCGGGCTGGGAAACTGCTCGGCGGACTCGGCGAGCCGCTGCAGAAAATCGTGGGTCTCCGACAGCGCGCCCCAACCCGTACCGAGGAAGATACCGCTCGGCGGTTCCGCCTGCGCGGCATGGTCCACGGCGCCAGTGGCCAGGGAGAGGGCCAGGCGCGGCAAGCGCTTGAGCCGACGGATCTGCCGTGCCGGCAGGCTGGCCGAAACCGCGGTGAGATCGGCCGGCCCGGCAACGGTGTGTCCGGCCAGCAGATTCTGCTGTGTTGCCGCCAGGTCGCCGGCGCCGGTCAGGCAACTCCAGCCGTGCAGGGCAAGCCATCGTTTTTCCGGTTGCGGTGCGGCCGTCGGTGTCCGGATACGTGGCCCCAGATTCGGGGCCTGCACCACCAGGCAGCAGTTATTGCCGCCGAAACCAAACGAGTTGGACAGCACCGTCGCCACCGGTTTTTGCAGCGGCGCCAGGATCGGCTGCAGGTCAAGGACCGGGTCGGGCTGCCGGCAGCCGGTAGTGGCCGGCACCAGTCCTTCAGTGACGGCGAGCGTCGCGACCACCGCCTCGATTGCTCCGGAGGCGGCCAGCGAATGGCCGGTGGCGCCCTTGATCGAGGAGAGCGGTGGCGGCGCGGTAAAGAGGCGATGGATGGCCCGGGCTTCGGCCAGATCGTTATCCGGCGTCCCGGTGCCGTGCAGGTTCAGGTAATCCACATCGCCGGGCTGCAGGCCGGCATCGGCCAGTGCCGCCTGCATGGCCCGAAGGGCTCCGTCGCCTTCCGGGTGGGGGGAAGCCGGATGGTACGCGTCGCAGGAAAGTCCGGCTCCGGCGAGCAGGCCGTGTGGATGTTCGGGTCTGCTGCTGGTCAGCAGCAACAGGGCCGCTCCTTCGGCAACGCTCATCCCCTGGCGATCCCGGTCCAGAGGCCGGCAACCGGTTCGGTCAACGAGCTGCAGGGAATGAAAACCGAAATAGGTAAGTCGGCACAGACAGTCGGCGCCGCCCACCAGAATCCGCTTCATCGTGCCGCGTTGCAGGAGCCGCATGGCCAGTGTGATGGCGGCCGCTCCCGACGAGCAGGCGGTGGAGACGGTCAGCGCCGGACCAACGCAGGAGACGCGCCGGGCGACCTCTTCGGCCACCGTTGTCAGCCCGTGATACCGATAGTGAGCGGTATCATCGTCGTTGCTGCGGAGCAGCGCTTCCGTTGTCAGGATACCGCCGGTGGTGGTGCCGACAATGACCGCCTCCGGCGGTTCCGAGCTCCCGGCCATGGCCTGCAGTGCGGCGGCAGCGGCCAGCTGGTGGGTGCGCGGCAGATCACCGGCGATGGTGTCTGGAGTCGCCTGGCCGACCGGCAGTGGTGCCCCCTGCAGCAGCTCGAACAAGCAGAGCGGTCCGATACCGCACCGATTGGCGGCCAGTGCTTGCCGGGTGGCGGCCAGTCCCGAACCGAGCGAGCTGACGATGCCGATGCCGGCGATATAGACGGGCAGGGCGGTCAAGGCGATGGGGCGGCCGAATTTGCCTCGATATAGAAGGCCAGAGAGTTCAGGGTGGCAAAGACCTGTTCCCCAATTTCCTGGCTGTTGATGACGACCCCGTAATCCTTCTCGATCATGACCACCATTTCCAGGACGTCAATGGAATCGATTCCCAACTCGCCGCCGACGAGCTGGGCGTTTTCGTCAATGTCTTCCGGGGTCAGATCGGTGAGGTTGAGAATGTCGATGAGCTTTTGTTTGAGCTCTGCAACGAGTGCGTCCATGAGAGATGTCGATCCAGAGTGAGCTGTTACCGGGGCCAATCGTGCTGGATGGTGTGGCAGGGGCAGGCACATGCCGCGGTGCGATCCACGTCCAGTTCTGAGATTGTGCTGCGTTTCAGACAATGTTATATATTATGCCTGAAACGAGTTGTCATCTCATTTGCTCATTTTTATCAGTTTACGGGGAGCTTGAAAAATTCGGAATTTCGTTCAAAGTCGAGGCGCGCAAGAAAATTTTACCGCAGGCATATACATGATATTCCGAGGATAAAATTTGATTGCGCAACGATGAGATTGGGCGGAATGATAATTTTTCAAGGTTCCCTCATCAACCAGGTTTGGGGCTCATCTTGAATCTACTCGAAGCCTTTGGGCTATCGCTGGAAGATCTTTTGCCGCATCGCGGCCGTATGGTGCTGATTGACGAGGTGCTTGCCGTCGATCGTGTCGCCGCGGTAACCCGCTGTGTCGTCAAGCCAAGCTGGCCGATGGCCGGGGATGACGGCATCGGCTCACTGATTCTCGTCGAATTGGCGGCCCAGACCGCCGGCGTCTGCAACGGCTGGGACCGGATCAAAAGCCAGGGACTGGATTCGGATAAAACAGGCTATCTGGTCGGCATCAAGCGGGCCAGATTCACCGTTAAAGCACTTGCTCTCGGTCAGAATATCATTGTTCGCGCCGAGAATACGTATAGTTTTGCCTCTCTCAGAGAGGTTGATTGTACTGCTCGTTGCCAGGATTGTTCGATCGCCGAGATTACCCTGCAACTTTTTCAGGTAGAAACGGAACATGGAAGCGGCAAAGAATAGGAAAACGGCTCTGGTGACCGGGGGCAGCCGCGGCATCGGCCGGGCGATCTGCGTGGAACTCGCCGCTGCCGGCTATGATGTGGTTATCAATTACCGCTCCGACGAGGCCGGCGCCCGGCAGACCCTGGCCGAAGTCGAGGCGGCGGGCGCTGCGGGGGAGATCTGCCGGTTCGACGTGCGCGACGGTGCGGCCGCCGAACAGGCGGTAGCGGACATCGGTGCACGAGTCGGCGGCATTGCCGTGCTGGTCAACAATGCCGGGGTGGTCGCCGACGGCCTGTTTTTGATGATGTCCCGGGAAAAGTGGCAATCGGTAATCGATACCAGCCTCGGCGGTTTTTACAACCTGACTCGTCCGGTTCTGGAAACGATGATTCCCAAACGAGCCGGAGCCATTGTCTCCATCTCTTCGGCCGCTTCGTTGATGGCCAATCGGGGACAGGCCAACTATTCGGCGGCCAAGGCCGGCATCAATGCGGCCAGCCGGGCCATCGCCGCGGAAGTCGCACGACTCGGGATCCGCGTCAACGTGGTAGCGCCCGGACTCATCGAAACCGACATGATTGCAGCGGCGCCCAAAGAGCAGATCAAATCCCTGATTCCGATGGCCCGGATCGGCAGGCCGGAAGAAGTGGCCCGGGTGGTCAGATTTCTCTGCAGCGACGATGCCTCCTATATTACCGGCCAGGTTATTTCGGTGAACGGAGGAATGTTTTAGTGAAGGTGCTGTGGCTGTTTTTCCTGGTGGTGGCAGCAATCCCCTGCCAGTCCGCTTTGGCGGCGGCAGCCGGCGGTGGGAAAGAGGCGGCCCTGGAGCTGCGCTCGGTGCAGGCCGATTTCGTCCAGGTCAAGCACTTGAAAATTCTGGCTCGGCCGCTCGTTTCCACAGGCACCTTTGCCTTTCAGGTGCCGCAGTCTCTGCGCTGGGAGTATCTCGAGCCGGTGCGTTCCGTATTGATCATGCATAACGGTGCGGTCCGTAAGTTTGTCGAGCGGGACGGTAGGCTTGAAGAAGAGCGCGGCGCCCAGGTCGGTTCCCTGCAGATCGTGCTCGCCGAGATCAGCAACTGGTTGGCCGGCCGGTTTACCGATAACGAGATGTTCACGGTTTCCTTTATCGATGACCGGACCATCAGGTTCACGCCGAAAGAGCAACAAATCGCTGCGCTGATCAGCGGTATCGAAATCGAGATCGGTGGTGAAAACGGCCTGCTCGACAGCGTGTTGATCGAAGAAGGACCGGATTCATACACCCGGATGACCTTTTCCAACCGCAGCATCAATCAACAGCTGCCGGCGACACTGTTTACCGGTCCATGAGACGATCTCTTCACGGTCTGGCCGCCGCCCTGCTGTTGCTGGCCTCCTGTGCGCCCCATGCCGGGCGCCGCTTGCCCGAATTGATCGAGGCGCCGGCCGACGGCCGGCGGCAGCGCTGCGAGGCGGTTTTTCCCGCCGGGTCGTGGCAACTGGTACACTCGCTGGAATTTACCTCGGACGGCGGTTTTGCCGGGACCGTGATCGGCGTCACGGTGGTTGATCCCCCCGATCTCAGCTGCGCCTTGGTGACCGTCGAGGGCGTAACCCTCTTCGAGGCGGTTGGCGGATCGGACGAAGCGGTCACGGTCGAGCGGGCCGTGCCGCCGTTCGACCGACCCGGTTTTGCCGCCGGACTACTGGCCGATGTTTGGGCCATGTTCGTCGCACCGGCGGGTCGGGAGGTGACTTTCGGGCTCCTGCCCGACGGACACCCCGTCTGCCGCTATTTGGCCGAGGATGGACGGGTGACGGATATCGCGCCGCCGGTCGAGGACAGCTGGCAGATCAGGGGGTACGACGCCGATTATGGCTTGCAAAGGGTTATAAAAGGACATGTGGACCACCAGCGCTCTCCGCCGGAGCCGGCCCGTTATCTGGAACTGAGCGCCTTCTCGCCGGCCGAGTACACCCTGAAGATGAAATTGATCGATGCGCTGCAATTACCGTAACAATAGACCGGTGAATGAAAAACAGTTCCTCGGACTGGCCGGTTCTGCCGGAGGCGGCATCGCGAAGGCCCGGCGGGCCGGAGAATCAGGCCCGAAGGGCTGCGGACAGGACGTCCGCAGCCGGCGGCCAGGCCATGGATGGCCTGTCTGCCGGCCTCGGAGGACAGCCGATCAGGCCGCAGCGCAGCAGCCGGAGGTAGGACCGGCCAGTCCGGCCGACCGAGACGACGATTCTTATTTTTTTTGTGACCTCCCATTATGGAGGCGTATGAAAATCGACTCGCGATCCGGTCTATACAATTGTCTTTCCTATGTCACGGCCCGCGGAACAGGCCGGCTTATACACCTCGTTGACCACTCATCATGAAATTTAAACTGATCTACCCCCGCTGGGCCAAGCTGGCCCGGCAGACCGAATTCCACCTGCCACCCCACGGCCCGGTCGTCTTCGCCGCCGCGCTTCCCGATTACGTCGAGGTCGATTTTGTCGACGAGAATCTCGAGGAGCTCGATTTCGACGATCCGGTCGATTTTGTCGGCATTTCGATGATGCTCACCATCCAGGTCAAACGTGGCTGGGAGATTGCCGATGCCTATCACCGGCGGGGTATCAAAGTGATCTTCGGCGGCATCGCCACCATGTTGCACGCCGAGGAGACCATGGCTCATGCCGATGCCGTGTTCCTCGGCGAGGCCGAAGGTCGGATGGAGGGGGTGCTGGCCGATTTTCGCAACGATTCGCTGCAGACGCTGTACGATTATCTCGACCGGCGACCCGATATTGCCCTGGTCGGCCCGGCGCGGCGGGATATCCTGAAGAGGGAACTCTACAACTACAAGGGCGTGCAGATGGTCGACCTGGTGCATGCCTCCCGGGGCTGCCGCTTCAATTGCTATCCGTGTGCCGTATCCTATCTCGGCGGCCGCGTGTTCCGGCCGCGCCCGGTCGAGAAGACGGTGGCCGAGATGGCGGGGATCGATAACAACCGGCTGTTCGTCGTCGACAACTCGCTGGCCCAGGATACCGCCTGGGAAAAAGAACTGTTCCGGGAGATGATCCCGCTAAAGAAGAAGTGGTGCTCCCATCCGATCGAGGACAAGCCCGAAGTCCTCGATCTCGCTGCGCAGGCCGGCGCCTGGTATGTCTACCAGGCGGTATTCGACACCTCCGATTATATCAAGGAGCGAATCAAGCGCTACCATGATCACGGCATCGGCGTCGAGGGGACCATCCTGCTCGGACTGGACAGCCATACCGAGGAATCGATCCGGCGCCTGATCGATTTTCTGCTGGAGATCGAACTCGATCTGGCCGAGTTCACCGTGCTCACGCCGTTCCCCCATACCAAGGCCTATGACGAACTGCACCGGCAGCAGCGCATTCTTTCCTACGACTGGAATGATTACACCGCCGACCGGGTGGTCTATCAGCCGAAGAATATGAGTGCGCAGCGTCTGCAGGAACTGCTCGACTATGCCTGGAGCAGCTTTTACCAGCAGGAGTCGCAGCGGATCAAAATGGTCAAGCTGTTTCAGCGGGTGGTCAAGAAAGAGATGGCCGACCAGACCTACGTTCCCCGGGATCGTTCCCTGGCCGGCCAGGCCTTCGGCAGGACCGTTCGCCCATGAACGATACGGCCCCTCCTCAGCGGCACGATCCATTCGTCTCTCTTCCGGCCCGGCCGCGCGATCCGGAACAGGCCTTTGTCCGTTCGGGCGCCACGCGTGGTGACGTCTACCGGATGGCCGGCTGGTTGCTGCGCGCCTACCGGCGACACCAGGATGACTCCCCCGTCTGCCTGGCCGCCACGGATCGGGGTGTCATCGCAGCGGCACTGCTCGCTTCCCTGGCCGGGGGACCGCCGTTGCTGCTGCCATACGGCTTTGCCGGACGGATTCTGGCAGATATTCACCGGGTCTCCGGATATTCTCTGGTCATTAGCGAGAGGCAGTATGGTCTGCCCGACGGCGTAACGACCATTTGTCCGCGGCCGGAAGGGGATGTCGAGCCGCTCTGGTCGACACCGCCGCCGCCCGAGCGGATAATCGTCAAGCTTTTTACCGGCGGGACCACCGGCAGACCGCAGTTCTGGTCGAAGAGCGCCGCCAATCTCTTGCTGGAAGCGAATTATCTGGCCGATGCGCTTGCTGTCGATGACCGGGATCGAATCGTTGCCACCGTCTCCCCGTACCATATCTACGGACTGCTCTATTCGGTGCTGCTGCCGCTCGTCTCGTCAGCCGGCGTGGCGGCGGCAACGCCTTCATTTCCGGCGGAGATCATCAGCTGCGTCGCGGTGGAGGAGGCGACGATACTGGTCAGCGTGCCGGCCCATTACGAAACGTTGCAGGGCAAGCAGACCACGACCGGCAGCCTGCGCCTGGCCGTCTCTTCGGCAGGGATGCTCGGCGAAGAGAGCAATCGTGATTTCTACCGGCACAACCGGGTGGATCTCGCCGAGATTTACGGTTCCACCGAGACCGGCGGTGTTGCCGGCCGTTACCGGTCCCGCGGCGAGGAATGCTTTACCTTCTTTCCGGCAGTTCAGGGACGGCTCTGCGGCGAGCGGCTGGCGGTTCGTTCTCCCTATATCTCGCCGGAGGCCCAGCGTGACGAGCAGGGGTTCTATTGCAGCGGCGACCGGGTGGCCTTTGCCTCGGAACGCTCTTTCAGCCTGCTGGGGCGCAGCGATCATATCACCAAGGTCGGCGGCAACCGGGTCGATCTCGAGGAAATCCGTGCCGCTATCAAACGTCAGCCGGGCGTTACCGACGGGGTCGTCCTGGCGGTGCCGACCGGAGGCGGTCGTGAGCAGCAGATTGTTGCGCTGGTTCAGGGATCGTGCTCGACGGACGGCCTGCGCGTCGGCCTGGCGCAAATCCTGGAACCCTACGCGTTGCCTCGTGTCATCAGATTCGTCGATCGGTTGCCACTGAACGATCGCGGCAAATATGACCACGACGCGATGCTGTCGCTGTTCGAGTCATGATGGACGTGTCTTCCGCCCTGACCACCGGCTATGAATGCCTGGTTGCCTGGTCCGATCTGCTTGACCGGATCAACGTCTTCCCGGTGGCCGACGGCGATACCGGCACCAACCTGCGTATCAGTCTGACCCCCCTGCGCGACCATGGCGATGGGCCGAACGACAGCCGTGGCGATCAGCTGAGTCGTTGCGCGACCGGTAATTCCGGCAATATTGCCGCCGCTTTTTTCCGGGAGTTTATTGGCGGCTCCGCACCGGATCAACTGGTCGATCGGGCCGCCTGCGGCCGTGACCGGGCCTGGCAGGCGGTAGCCGCGCCGCGCCGCGGCACGATGCTGTCGGTGTTCGACACGCTGGCAGCAGTGTTGGCAAACGAGCGCTGGCATACCGATTATCCGGACGTTCGGGAGCAGCTGCGCCGGAGCGTTCTCGATGGTGCCCGGCACATCCCGGAGGTCCGGCAGGCCAGCGTCGTCGATGCCGGGGCGCTGGCCATGTTTATCTTTTTCGATGGCTTTTGCCAGCGGCTGCTCGGCAACGCGGAGATTTCCGTGGCGGTGCTCACCTTGTTTGCCGGAAGACTCCGGATTGGTGATGATTTCCGAGCGACGACCAACGATCAGTGGTGCGTCGATGCGGTACTGGCTGCCCCCGATGCGTCGGCCGAAACCCTGCAGGCCCTCTCCGAGCTTGGCGACAGTGTCGTGCTGCTGCCCGGGAACGGACAGGTCAAGATCCATGTCCATACACCTGAGCCGGACCGACTGCGGGAGCGGCTGGCCGGTTTTGGCGACGTGATAGACTGGTCCGGGGAAGCAATCGAGACAAACGGCCCGGACTGGCCGGCGATGCACGACTCCGAGCAGGTCGTGCATATCCTCAGCGATGCGGCAGGATCATTGACCCGGGAGCTTGCCGGGCGAGCCGGCATCAGCTTGCTTGACAGCTATATCGTTGCCGACGGCCAGTCCCGGCCGGAGAGCCTGTGCTCTCCCGCAGCCATCTATCGTTTGCTGCGCGCCGGCACCAAAGTAACCACGGCCCAGGCCTCGATCTTTGAGCGGCACCAGAGTTATCGGCGGATCTGCGAGCAGCTGGGCCGGACCATCTATCTCTGCGTCGGGTCGGCTTTTACCGGCAACGTCGAGACGGCGTTGGCCTGGAAGAGAGAGCATGATCCGGGCGACCTGCTGGAGGTGGTCGATACCGGAGCGGCCTCCGGGCGGCTCGGGTTGATCACTCTGCTGACGGCCCATTTTGCCCGGACGACGGTAAGTGTCGAGCAGGTGAGCGAGTTTGCCCGGCGACGGCTGAATGATTGCCGGGAATACGTCTTTATCGACGAGTTGCAATACCTGGTGGCCGGCGGCCGGGTATCGCGGGCCGGCGGCTTTTTCGGCGATCTGCTCCACCTGAAACCGGTGATCAGCCCCACCAGCGCCGGAGTCCGCAAGGAGGGGGTGGTGCGCAACCGAAAGGGACAACGTGCCTTTGCCCTGGCCCGCTTATCCGAGTTTTATTCCGCGGCGGATCGCCCGACCATCATGCTGCAGTTTACCGACAATGAGGACTGGGTCACCGAAAGGGTTGGCGGCGAGATTACCGGGCTGTTGCCCCGGGCGGAAGTACTCGTCGTCCCGCTATCGCTGACCTCCGGCGTGCACATGGGACCGGGGACCTGGTCCGTGGCCTGCGGACCCGCTCGGGACGAGGCGGTGAGCGGGGAACCATGAAGACGGCTCTGGTTATTCCGGTCTACAACCATGGTTCGATGCTGGCAGGCGTCATCAGCCAGGCACTCGAGCTGGGCCTGCCGCTCTATGTGGTCGACGACGGTTCGACCGATCAAACGGCCGAGATTCTTCGCTCCTCTACCGGTATCACGGTGCTGACCCACCCGGTCAACCGGGGCAAAGGGGCGGCGTTGCTCACCGGTTTTGCTGCAGCCCATGGTGCCGGCTGCGATTGGGCAATCACTCTCGACGCAGACGGTCAGCATCTGCCGGCGGATGCCCACCAGCTGCTCGCCGCTGTCCCGGACGATGTGCGCTGCCTGGTCATCGGTCGTCGCGGCGGCATGGATCGGGGCCCGACGGTGCCATGGACGAGCCGGTTCGGTCGCGGCTTTTCCAACTTCTGGGTCCTGGCCTGCGGCGGGCCGGCGGTGAGCGATTCGCAGTCCGGGTTCCGTCTCTATCCGCTGCCGGAAACGCTGCAGCTGAGGACCCGGGCCCGGCGTTACCAGTTCGAGGTCGAGGTGCTCGTTCGCGCCCACCAGGCCGGGCTCGCCGTGTATGAGGCGCCGGTACGGGTGATCTATCCGGCGGTCGGTGAGCGGGTCAGCCATTTTCGGCCGTTCATCGATTTTCTGCGCAACTCCGAGACCTTTTCCCGTCTGTTGCTGGATCGACTGGTCAGGGGGATTTTTCGACCATGACGGGACGCTGGTACCGACTGCTTCACTTCTCCGGCAGGGTGTGCGGGGCCTGGTCGTTCGCGCTGGTCGCCCGCATCATCGCCGCCGGTTATTTTCTCTTTTCCACCGCGACCGCGGAGAGCAACCGGTTCTATGCGACGCTTTTCCCCGGGCGAAGCAGCTGGTATCACCGCTGGTGCACGTTTCGCCAATACCAGAATTTCACCACTATCCACTTGGACCGTTTCCTCAGCAGTACCTCGCGGTCGCCATCGTTCACCTCGGCGGGATGGGGGCAACTGACCGACGGTCTCGGACGCAGCGGCGGCATCCTGCTGATGTCCCATCTCGGCAATTGGGAACTGGCTGCCCAATTGCTTAAAGAGCGCCAGCGTGATCGGCCGGTTCTGCTCTATATGGGAGTCAAGGAGCAGGAAGGGGTCGAACGGACCCAGAAAGAGGCATTACGCCGGGCCGGCGTGACGATTGTCGGCGTTGATCGGGGCGCCTCGTCGCCCTTCAGCGTGGTCGAAGGGGTGAATTGTCTGCGCCGCGGCGGTATCGTGTCGCTGACCGGGGATCTGCTCTGGAATGACGGGCAGCGGCAGGTGGCGGTCGATTTTCTCGGCGGCCGGGCGTTTCTGCCGGCGGCGCCCTATATCTTTGCGCTGGTCGCCGGAGCGCCGCTCTTTGCCTTTTTTTCGTTTCGCACCGGCCGCAACAGCTACGAATTTTCGCTGTCCGAGCCGATCGTCATACCGGCTGTCAGTCGCGACGACCGGGAAGCGGCCATCACCCGAGCCGCCCAGCAGTACGCTGATCTACTGGTCGAAGCGCTGCACCGTCATCCCCTGGAGTGGTATCATTTCGAACGCTTCGTCCACTGACGGGCGGCACGATTTTCTTGGGAATGTGCTCGCAAACGGTGTAGTATCGCGAATTAACTGTTTTGATTCTCAACCTATTTTAACGCAACGACGAAACGTGATGACCAGAGAAGAGCTCCAGGAAAGGATCTTGTCGATCCTGGAACATGATTTTGAATTCGAAGCGCCGGGTCTGACTGACAATCTCCGCGACGACCACGGCTTTGACAGTATCGACGCCATCGAACTGCTCGGCAAGATCGAGACCATGCTCGGCTTTACGCTGAGCAGGGAGGAAAAGGAGCAGGCGATGAGCATCCGCACCATCAACGATATCCTCGACTATATCGAGCAGATCCGCTCTGCCCGTCAGTCATAGAGAACCGATCCGCCATTGCCATGAACCGTCGCGTTGTTATTACCGCCTGTTCGGCCATTACCCCGATCGGCTATCGCAGAGAAGACATTATCGACAGCCTGCGCGCCGGTCGGTCGGGAGTACGGCCGCTGCGCGACGACGGGTTGCTCTCCGGGCATATCCATTCGCGGGTCTTCGGTACCGTCGACTACCCGATCGACTATGCATTCAAGCGGGTTCACCGCAAGACCATGGGGCCGGTCGCCTATTACGCCTGCCAGGTCGCAGGGGATGTGCTGGCACAGTCCGGTTTGGCCGAGGAGTTCATCACCTCCGGCCGGCTCGGCGTCGCCTTCGGCTCGACCCACGGCAGTCCGACCGTGCAGCGGGAGATCTACAAGACCTTCTTCGGCGACCTGGACAATAAATTTTCCTCGATCGGCGCCGTTGATTATCTGCGCTCGATGGTGCATACCACAGCGGTCAATATCACCCGGATGTTCGGCATCACCGGCCGGGTGATCGCCTCCTCGACGGCCTGCACGACGAGCAGCCAGGCCATCGGCTTCGGTTACGAGATGATCAAGTTCGGTATGCAGGATGCGATGATCTGCGGCGGTGCCGACGAGTACGACACGACTACTGTGGCGGTCTTCGACAACCTGCTCGCCTGTTCGGTCGCCTACAACGACACCCCGCACCGTACCCCGCGCCCGTTCGATGCGGCCCGGGACGGGCTGGTGGTCGGCGAGGGCGGCGGGGCGGTGCTGCTCGAGGAATACGAGTCGGCAAAGCGGCGGGGGGCGCCGATCCTGGCCGAGGTCATCGGTTTCGCCTGCAACAACAACGGCGGCGACCTGATCCTGCCCAACCTGGACGGGATTACCGCGACCCTGCGCCTATCGTTGGAAGACGCCGGTATCAGCGCCGACCAGGTCGATGTGGTCAGTGCCCATGCCACCGCCACCAAGATGGGCGATGTGATCGAGGCCCAGGCCATCGCCGGAGTCTATGGGGACGGTCCGCTGGTGACCGGATTGAAGAGCTACATGGGACACACCATGGGAACCTGCGGGGTGATCGAGCTGACCCTGCTGCTCTACATGATGGAGCAGGGCTTTGTCGCGCCGACCCTGAACCTCGAACAGATCGATCCACGCTGCGACATGATCCGCCATGCGCTTACCGTTATTGAACAGCCGATCGGTATCGGTGCCGTGCAGAACTTTGCCTTCGGCGGGGTCAACACCAGCCTGATCGTCAGACATGCCGACAAAGATGCAACATAGTTTCGGGCAGCGGTGGGGCGACCGGCTGATCGACGCAGCGGTGACCGGCGCCGTCTGGTGCTACTTCACCCTTGGTTTTGTCGTCCTGTTCTCGCCGCGGTATATTGTTGCGTCCTTTTGCCCGCAGCACCGTGAAGAGCGGTTCCAGCGATTCAACAGCCGATTTTACCAGGGATTCTTTGCCCTGGTGCGACTGCTGGTGCCGCGCCATCGCTGGCATATCGATCCGCAGGCAGCGGCGATCAGGGGCTCGGTGATCATCTGCAACCATGTCTCCTACCTCGATCCGCTGCTCTTCATCTCCCTTTTCGAGCGGCAGAAGACCGTGGTCAAGACGAGTTTTTTCAAAGTGCCGATCTTTGGCTGGGTCCTGCGTCATGCCGGCTATTTTCCAGCCGACAGCAGCGGCAGATACGGCCGGATCATGATCGAACAGGTAGAGCGAATGGCCGGCTTTCTCGCCGCCGGCGGCAATTTTTTCATCTTTCCGGAGGGGACCCGCAGCCGTGACGGCAGTCTCGGCACGCTGAACCGCGGCGCCCTGAAGATCGCCCGGTTGTGTCGGGCGCCGATCCAGGTGGTGCGCCTGGCCAATACCGACAAGCTCTATCGCCCGGGCCGCTTCTTTTTTACCACCCGCAGTGCCAATACCATCAGCATGTCACTGGTCGAGCGGATTGAACCGGACGAGGTCCGGGAACTGGGCGTTGCCGACCTGGAACGAAGGATCGCCGCTGCACTGCGCCGGCAGGCGGAGCCGGCGCAGTGCGGTGCAGATCGACCAGACTGCCGGGATGCCCGGCAGCATTTGAGCGTGCAGCCATGAAAGTTATCCTGATCTCCATGCCGGATGTGGTGCCGGTGGTTATTCATGAGGCGGCCGTGCACATGCCCAATCACGGCATCGCCTGTATCGGCGGTAATATCGATGACGACCATGAGGTGTACCTGATCGATCTGATCAGGAAGCGCCGCAGCGTCAGGAAATACCTGACCAAGACCGTCAAGCGGATCAAGCCCGATCTGATCGGCCTATCGGCGATGGCCTGGCAATACGATACCTGCATCAGGATCGCTCAACTGCTCAAGGAGCTGCAGCCGCAGGTCAAGATCGTTATCGGCGGCTACCATGCGACGCTGATGCACGAGGAAATTGCCGCTGCCCCGGAATCGAAGTGGATCGATTTCATGATTCGTGGCGAAGGGGAGGAGAGCTGCCGCCGCCTGGTCAACGCCCTGGCCGGCCGGGATCAACTTGCGGCGATCCCGTCGCTGTCCTACAAACAGAACGGCACGTTCGTCCATAACGAACGCTCGGAGAATCTCGATCTGTCCCGGCTCAGGCTGCCGATTCGCGACAAGCGCCGCCTGACCTGGGGCTATCATATGATCAACTCCAAGATCGAGATCCTGGAAACATCGCGAGGCTGCACCCGGGCCTGCACGTTTTGCAGCATGAAGCACATGTACGGCCGGACTTTTCGGCCTTACCCCCTGGAGCGGGTACTGGCCGACCTCGACGATATCTATTATCGCTGCAAGGTTCGTTGGGTTTTCGTCAGCGACGACAACTTCGTGCTCTATCCCGACCGGGTCATGGAGATCTGTGACGCAATCATCGCCCGCAACTATCGGGGCCTGAATTTCTGTGTCCAGGCCGATTGTATCACCATGGCGAAAAACGAGAAGATGGTCGAGAAGATGGCGGCGGCCGGCTTCCGCTCGGTCTTTCTCGGTATCGAGAGCGGCTCGGCGAAGAACCTGGCGGTGGCGGGCAAGGGGGATATCGTCGATGCCTCACGGCAAGCCGTGGAGAATTGTCACAAATTCGAGATGATGGTCATCGGCGGGCTGGTCTTCGGGTTTCCGGATGACGATGCCGACTCGATCAGGGACACCTACGATTTTTTCAAGCGTATCGGCGCCGACGCGGCCTATTGCCAGATCCTGACGCCCTACCCGAAAACCGGAATGCGCGAGCAGTTGCTCAGCGAGGATCTGATTACCAACAAGAACGATTACAAAAAATACAACGGTATGTGGGCCAATGTCCGCACCCGTCATCTCGATAGTGAAGCGTTGCAATACCAGTTCTGGTACCAGCGGCAGGTCGTGCTCGGCTGGTGGTCACCGAGTGCGCCGATGACCAAGCAGGGCCGGCTGTGGACCTCGATCTGGCGTTTTATCTTCAAGCCGTTTCTCAAGCTGCGTTTTCGCCGGATCATGCGGCAGCACGGCTGGCAGGGACGCTACCAGATGGAAGTGCGGCGTTGGGAACAGATGAATACCTTTCAGGATCTGGCAGGGTATGAGGATCATGCAGTTCTTTAATCTTGAATTTACCGAAGAGCAGATCAGACAGGCGGCTGCTGCGGGCCGGCTGCTGTCCATGGAAATAGAGTTGAGCCGTCGCTGCAACTTTCGCTGTTCGTACTGTTACGTGCCCCACGAGTCGGAACTGCGCAACGAGCTGCGCCGCGAAGAGATCGAGGACGTGATCTTGCAGGCCAAAGCGCTGGGTGCCCGGAAGATCATTCTGCTCGGCGGCGAGCCGAGCATTTACCCGGAACTTGAGGGCATCATCGGCTTTCTCAGCGGTCAGGGGTTGGAGACCGAGATGTTCACCAACGGCTCCGGTGTCGATGACCGGTTGGCCGCACTGCTGGCCCGTCACCGCGTTCGTGTTGTTTTGAAAATGAACTCCCGGGATGCCGGCATCCAGGATCGTCTTGCCGGGTTGCCCGGTGCTGCCAAAATCATCGATAAGGCCCTCGCGGCTCTCAAGAACGCCGGATACCCGGCAGAGGAGTGTTTTCTGGCCGTCAGCACCATCATCTGTCGGCAGAATATTGCCGAATTGCCGGCCCTGTGGCGCTGGCTCCGTGGGCAGGGGATCGAACCGTATTTCGAGATCATCACTCCGCAGGCTAACGCGTTGGTCAACTCCTGGCTTGAAGCCGACCGGACCGAGGTCAGGGATCTGTTTTTTCAGCTTTCCGATATCGATCGGCAGGAGTACGGTCGCAGCTGGGATCCCCAGCCGCCGCTGGTCGGCAACCGGTGCATGCGGCACCAGGTCTCCTGTCTGGTGACGGCGACCGGCGAGGTCATGCCTTGCGTCGGTGTCACCATCGGGCTCGGCTCGATCCGCCGGCAGCCGCTGGCCGACATCCTGCAGACCAGCGAGGTGATCGCCAACCTGAAGAATTTCCGCCAGACCATCAAAGGGCAGTGCCGCGATTGCGACAAGGCCGAGATTTGTTACGGCTGCCGCGGGGCCGCCTATCAGCTGACCGGCGATTACCTGGCCGCCGATCCCACCTGCTGGCGAAACGGTGGTTCCTCTCAGTCATGAACGCTGAAGCGGGGGAACCGGCTCTTTTCTTGTACCGTCGGTCACTGCAATGAACAGCGCCTGCAGCTTGTCCGGTGCTGTTCGGGCGGCCAGCCATCAACGCTTTCATGACCAGGCGGGCCCCCACCCGCTGCCTGCCGGATGAGCCGCCTGGCCGGATTGCTGCTCGGTCTGATGACCATCGCCTCCATCGGTCACGGACTGGTGCCGGCGCTGCCGCTCTGGCCGGCCGGGCTGCTTGCCTGGAGTAGTGCCGTCCTGCTCGCCAGCCGAGCCTCCAGGGCCCAGTTCGTCCAGATCGGCTTTCTGCTGCTGATCGGGTTGCTGGCCCTGACTACGGCCGTTTCGCTCGGCGCCGCCGTGCCCTGGCTCAGGCTGCTGGACAGCAATGCCGGACTGCTGTCGATGCTGGCCGCCATCAGTTTTCTGCAATTGCTGCCGATCAAGGCTGAACGGACGGAGTCGACCACCCCGCGCGGTCCGGGCGCCTTTTTCCGCACGCTGCTCAGTGTTGCGGTCTTCGGCGGGTTTATCAATCTCTCGGCCATGCTGCTTGTTGCCGATCGTCTGTCCCGCAAACACCCGCTCAGCGCCTTCGCCTGTCAGTCGATCACCCGGGCCTTTTCCGGATGTCCGGCTTGGTCGCCCTTTTTTGCCGGCATGGCGGTGGTGCTGACCTATGTTCCCGACACCAGGTTGATGCTGGTCATGGCGGTTGGCCTGCCGTTTGCGGTGCTCGGCCTGCTGATCGTGTTTCTTGAGGCGCGTTGGCGCTATTGTCGGGAGCTCCGGGAGTTCGAGGGCTATCCGCTGACCGTGGCCAACCTCTGGCTGCCCTGCCTGCTTGCCGCTGCCGTCGGCCTGGGTCACCTGGCGCTGCCCCGAACCTCGATCATGGATATTATCGCCCTGGCGGCGCTGGTGGTGACCGCCGGCGTGCTTGTCGTCGCGCATGGCGCGGTTGAGGCGGGCCGGAGGATCGGCGGCTTCGTGCAGCGGGGGCTGCCGGCGATGGTCGGTGAGCTGCTGCTCTTCCTGGCCGCCGGGGTGCTGGCCGTCGGTCTGCGTTCGCTGGTCACGGTGATGCACCTGAGCCTGCCGTTGATCACTGAATTTAATGCAACCGCCGCCGGTCTGCTACTCGCGCTGCTCATTGTCCCGTCGATGCTCGGAGCCCATCCGATCATCACCATCTCGGTGGTCGTCCCCTTGCTGGTCCCGCTCGACCCGGATCCCCAGCTGCTGGCGGTGACCTTGTTGTTCGGCTGGGGGCTTGGCACCTGCGCCGGGCCGATGTCCGGCACCCACCTGGTCATGCAGGGACGCTATGGCATCTCCAGCCTGAGAGGGGCGCTCAGAAACTGGCCCTATGTGGCGTTGATGTATCCGGTAGCGCTGCTGTTTCTCTTTCTTGTTGCCCGGATTCGCGGTATCTAAGCCGTCGAGTGCACTGCTGCTGCCGGCCGGCCGAAAGGTGTTGCCCGGATGCCGGGGAAGGGCTAAGGTGCGAAGCAGCGGTGAGATTGACCGGCGGTGCGAAACAGCAATCGTTATGAGGAATAGCGCTGATGAAACGTGATGCATTAGCAATCAAGAGTGACGACAACGTCGCCACGGCGTTGCGCGACCTGCGCAGCGGAGAGACGGTAACGGTCGGCATTGACGAACAGGTGGTGACGGTGGTCATGGTCGACGATGTGACCTTCGGCCATAAATTGGCGATTTCCGCCATCGATGCCGGACAGTCCATCATCAAATACGGTGAAATCATCGGCCGGGCCACCCTCCCGATTCCCGCCGGTGGCCACGCCCATGTCCAGAACATCGAAAGTCTGCGCGGCCGCGGGGATCTCGAGTAACTCGAACGGCTTCCGAAAAACGGAGGAACATCATGGAATTTCAGGGGTATCGTCGTCTTGATGGACGGGTCGGCACACGCAATTACGTCGGCGTCATCTCCACCGTGGTCTGCGCCAACGAGGTGGCCGAAGATATCGCCCGCCAGGTGGACGGCGCAGTCAGCTTCACTCATCACCAGGGCTGTTGCCAGACACCGGTGGATATTCGCCGGGTCAATGAGACGCTGGTCGGGCTCGGCAGTAACCCGAATCTCGCCGCGGTCCTCCTTGTCAGCCTCGGCTGCGAGAGCACGGCCGTCGAAGAGGTGGCCGCGGGTATCCGCCAGGCCGGCAAACAGGTGGAGATCATCGGCATCCAGGAGATCGGCGGCGCTGCCCGGACCCGCGCGGAAGGCACGTTGATCGTTCAGGATCTGGTGGCTGCGGCGTCGGCGCTGCGGCGCGAACCGTGCAGCATTACCGATATCGTGCTCGGCATGAAATGCGGCAGTTCCGACACCACCCAGGGCTTGTCGGCAACGCCGGCGGTCGGTTTCGCCTCGGACACGATTGTTGCCGCCGGTGGGACGACCATCATTGGAGAGATTACCGAATTCATCGGCGCCGAGCATATCATGGCCGCTCATGCCGCCACTCCGGAGATCGGTGAGCAGGTCCTTGACCTGGTCAGGCGCATGGAGGATCGCGCCAAAGCGGTCGGTTGCGATATGCGGGGTGGTCAGCCGACCGGCGGCAATATCAAGGGTGGGTTGACCACCATTGAGGAAAAGTCGCTCGGTGCCATCGCCAAGGCCGGCACGGCGCCGATCCGCGCTGTCTATGAATACGGGGTCCGGCCGACAACCAAGGGCCTGGTGGTGATGGACTCGCCGGGCCGGGAACCGGAGATCCTCACTGGTCTGGCCGCCGCCGGCTGCAACGTGATCGCCTTTGCCACAGGTCGAGGGGCGCCTCAAGGTTTTCCGTTCGTGCCGGTCGTCAAACTGACCGGTAATGCCCGTACTTGGGAGAAGATGCGCGATCATATGGATTTATCCGTTGCCGGTATCATCGACGGCAGCGAGAGCCTGCCGGCCGCCGGGCAACGGCTCGTGGCCGCGCTGCTCGAGGTGGCGTCAGGGAAACGCACCCGGGCGGAAATCACCGGCTATACCCGGGCTATGGACATCTATGTGACCGGGCCGGTCATCTGAGAGGGAAGATCATGAACTATCCGCGTATGGCCGCCGTCAGCCAGCGGCTCGAGGCCGCTCGAATCGAAGATATCGACTCGGTCGTGGCCGAAGAACTGGAACGGGCCGGACTTGCGGATAGGATCCGGCCCGGCAGTCGGGTGGCCATTACCGCCGGCAGTCGCGGCATCACCGACATGACCGCGCTGGTACGGGCCATCGTTGGCGAGATCAGGAACCTGGGTGCGCAGCCGATTATCGTGCCGGCCATGGGCAGCCACGGCGGGGCCACCGCCGCCGGCCAGGCGGAGCTGCTTGCCGATCTCGGTGTCAGTGAGGCGCGGATCGGTGCCCCGGTGATCTCGTCGATGGACGTTGATGAGATCGGCGTGACCGACGATAACATACCGGTGGTGTTGAGCAGCGACGCGCTCGCCTGCGATCATATTCTGATCGTCAATCGCATTAAGCCGCACACCGAGTTCAGCGGGCGGATCGAAAGTGGTTTGACGAAAATGATGGTCATCGGTCTCGGTAAACACCAGGGTGCCATCAACATCCACAACTGGGCGGTTCGCTACGGCTACGAACAGACCTTGATCAGCGCCGGCAAACTGATTATCGATCGGGCGCCGATCACCCTCGGCATCGGTCTCGTCGAGAATGGGTACGGGCAGGCCATGACCATTGCCGCGGTGACGCCGGAGCGATTCATCGAAGAGGAGGCCCGGCTGCTCGAGAGCGCCCGGAAAAGCTGTCCGCACCTGCCGTTTGATCGCTTCGATATTCTGATTGTCGATGAAGCCGGCAAGGAAATCAGCGGCACCGGCATGGATACCAAGGTGATCGGCCGGATCATGAACATCTACGAACCGCCGCTCTCCCACCCGCACATCACCCGGATCGTCCTGCGCGACCTGACCGCCACCTCCCATGGCAACGGGCTCGGCATCGGACTCGTCGATTTCATCACCGAACGGGTGTTTGCCAAGCTCGATCGGCCGACCACCGACGTCAATTGCATCACCGCGGTGACCCCGGAAAAGGGCCGGGTGCCGATCGTCGCCCGGACCGATCGCCAGGCGGTTGAGTTCGCGTTTGCTTCGGCCGGACCGGTAACGGAAAAGGATGTCCGGCTATGCTGGATCCGTAACACCGCGGCGCTTGATCGATTCTTGGTGTCCGAGGCCCTGCTTGCCGAGGTTGCCGAGCATCCGGATCTTAAGGTCTGTTCACCGTTGCAGGCAATGCAGTTCGACGACGCCGGCAATCTGCTGCCGCCACCCTGACGGCGGCGGGAATCCTGCCGTCCCGCCAATCTGCTCACCATCGCCGTACCTTGTTTTTGCCGCTGCCGCGAGACTGGCCGTGCTGCCACTCTCTGACTGCGCCGGCACGGCCAACGAACAGGGAGGAGCCGAGCCGGGCCATACCGGGCCGAGGCGGCCGGGGTGCGGCGGTTGCGGTCGGCTACTGATTTCATTCGGCCCGCAGGGCCTCCACCGGATGCAGCCGGGCGGCGTGAGCGGCCGGCAGGATGCCGGCCAGCAGGCCGATCCCGGCCGCCAGCAATTCGGCATAGAGGGCATACTGCCACGGGGTGTGGGTGGGCAAGGCCGGGATAAAGGCGCCGAGCAGCCAGGCGATGACGGCGCCGGCCAGCAGCCCGGCCAGTCCGCCGATGCCGGCCAGCACCACCGCCTCGCCGAGAAAGAGCAGCATAATCTGCCCTCGCTCGGCACCGATGGCCCTGAGTAGGCCGATTTCCGGGGTCCGTTCGTGGACGGCAATGGTCATGATGGTCATGATTCCGACCCCACCGACCAGCAGCGAGATGGCACCGAGCCCACCGACGGCCAGGGTCAGGATATCGAGCACCGAGCCGAGAACCTTGATCATTTCGTCCTGGGTGGTGATGGTGAAGTCCTCACTGCCGTGCCGCTCGATCAGCACTTTTTTGACCCGCTCGGCAAGGCGGTGCGAGCTGATCCCCTCCTGGTAGAGGATATCGATCTCCATCAATCCGTCTAGATTGAACATGGCCATGGCCCGGCTGGTCGGGATATAAACCGCGTCGTCGAGATCGAAGCCGAGCATCTGGCCTTTCGACTCCATGACGCCGATCACCCGGTACCGCTCACCGCCGATGCGTATGAACCGGCCGAGCGGGCTGGCATCGCGAAACAATTCGTCGGCGACTTTGCTGCCGAGGACCGCAAACGCTCGGGCCGTTCGGGGATCGTCAGCGGGCAGGAAACGGCCGATGGTGACTCCCATCTGCCAGACTTCGCCAACCGAGGAGCCGGAGCCGATGACCGTGGTGCGGCGGGTGCGTTTGGTGTAGGTTGCAGCTGCGTTGCCCTGCACCACCGACACCGTATCGATGACGCCCGGTAGCCGTTTGAGGGCCTGTTCGTCGGCAAAACTCAACGGGCGGATGGTGTTGACCAGGGCGCCGGAGACCCCGGCAGTGGTCGTCTTGCCGGGGTTGATAGCGATCAGGTTGCTGCCGAACTGGGTGAACTCGGCCAACGTGAAGCGATGCACACCTTCGCCGATGGAGGTGAGCAGGACCACCGAGGTGATACCGACGCCGATCCCAAGCAGGGTCAGAAGACTGCGCAACCGCTGATGGAGCAGCGAGGAGATGGCCAGGCGGAAGATGTCGAACAGGGCCATGATCGCTCACCGTCTGGACAACGAGAGGACCGGATCGAGCCGGGCGGCCCGGCGGGCCGGCAGCACGCCGAAGACCAGTCCGGTAAACAGCGCCACACCAACCGCTGCGGCCAGCGACCAGAGCGGTGCGGCGATCGGGAACTGGGGGAAGATCAGCGACATGACCCAGATGGCCAAGGCCGCGATCACCAGGCCGAGGGCGGCACCGATCAAAGACAGGATCGCCGACTCGGCGAGAAACAAGGTGACGATCCGTCGTCCCGGCGTGCCGAGCGCCTTGAGCAAGCCGACTTCACTCGTGCGCTGGGAGACGGCGATGAGCATCACGTTCATGATCAGGATGCCGGCCACCGCCAGGCTGATGGCGGCGATCCCGGCCACGGTCAGGGTCAGCGCGGCAAAGATGCGATCGAAGGTGGCCAGCACTGCATCCTGGGTGATCACCGTGATATCGTCTTCGCCGTCGTGGCGCTCCTTGATGATTCGAACCACCGCTTTTCTGGCGCGCTCGATGGCGTCCCGGTCCCTGGCCTCGATCATGACCCGAAACAAGGCCGGGTTGTTGAACAGGGCTTGGGCGCTGGCAACAGGAACGACGACGATATCGCTCATGTCCAGACCGACCGACTGGCCTTTCTCGGACAGGACACCAATAATGCGATAGCGATAATCCCCGATCCGCAAAGTCTCCCCGAGGGCCGGGGCGGAGCCGAAGAGTTCCTCCTTGAGGGTGTGGCCAAGAACGCAGATCGCTTCCCCCCGTTCCGGGTCGCCGGGCGGTAGAAACCGTCCGGCAGCCATCTCAAGTTGGCGCAGCGGATACAGATCGGCGGTGGAGCCGAGAATGGTCGTCTCCCGTTCCCGCCCCGCGCGGGAGACCGGGGCGGCGCCGACGGAAATCGGGGCGATGTAGCGGATGGCTGACGAGGTGCGCAGGGCCATCGCATCGGCGATGGTCAGATCCCGCGGCGTGATGCCAAGCAGCGGCGGCGCGCCGCCGACCGTTTCCGAACGGCCGGGCAGCACGATGAGCAGGTTGGTGCCGAGCGCGGAGAATTCGCCGATCACATAGCGGCGCGCCCCCTCGCCAAGAGCAGACAGAACCACCACCGAACCGACGCCGATGGCCATGGCCAGCAGCATCAGCACGGTCCTGGTCGGGTAGCCGGTTGCGGCTTTGCCGGCAAAGCGGATGATGTCGATCAGCTTCATGGCCCGGCGGGCGGCGACTGCGCCGTCCCGGTGTCGGTGGCGACGGCCCCGTCCACCATGGTGATCCGTCGTCCGGCCCGGAGCCCCAGGTCCGGGTCGTGGGTCACGACGATCAGCGTGATGCCGTGATGGTTGAGATCCTCAAGGATATCGACCACGTCCTGGCCGGAATGGCGGTCGAGGTTCCCGGTCGGCTCGTCGGCCAGCAGGATATGCGGCTCCATGATTGTCGCCCGGGCGATGGCCACCCGCTGCCGCTGTCCGCCCGACAACTGGTCGGGGCGGTGCCGGGCGCGGTCGCTCAGGCCGAAGGCACTCAGCGCCTCGGTTACTCTGGTTTTGCGTCGAGCACCGTCCATCCCGGCCAGAATCATCGGCAATTCGATATTTTCTGCGGCGGAAAGCCGCGGTATCAGGTGAAAGAATTGAAAGACGAAACCGATCTTGTGGCGGCGCAAGGCCGCCTGGCGTTTGTCGCTGAGCGTCGTCACCGACTCCCCTTCCAGCAGATATTCGCCGCTGTCCGGTCGGTCCAGCAGGCCGATGACGTTGAGCAGGGTCGATTTGCCGGAACCGGACGGTCCCATGATGGAGAGGTACTCTCCGGACCCGATCTGCAGGTCGACGTCACGCAGTGCGATCACCGTCTCGTCGCCGACGACAAATTCCCGGCGGATGTCCTTCAGGTCGATCACTGGTTTTGATTGCTGATGGTTGCCGGCACCCCATCGGCGAGGTCCGGGTGGTCGACGTTGATGACGACCTGCGCCCCTTCTTCCAGGCCGGACACGACCTCGGTGACCACCCAATTACTCAGGCCCGGAGTGAAGGTGACTCGGCTGACGCGCTGCTCGGTTTCATCAAAGCGATACACGGTGTTGCCCTCCTGCACCGCTTCACTGGGGATCATCAGGGTATCGGAGCGGGTCTGGAGGATGATTTCCACGTCGGCGCTGTAGCCGGCCAGCAGGGCAGCAAAGTCTTCCGGATGGTCGAAGGCCACCTCGACATCCACAGTACGAGCCTGTTTTTCCAGGTCGAGCACGTACGGGGCGATCCGCCGCACGGTGCCGGAAAACTCCCGATCCCGATAGGCATCGAGGGTGATCCTGGCCACCATGCCGATGCGAACCGCGGCGCCGTCGACCTCGTCGATCGGGGCGGTCACGTAGAAACAGGTGTTTTCGATCAGGTCAACGACCGGCGGGGTCATGACCCCGACCGGGGACGGGGTGACGAACTCGTTGAGTTCCCCTTCGATCTTGGCGATCACCCCGCCAAACGGGGCGATCAGTCGGGAACGGGTCAGGTTTGCCCGGGCCAGCTCGATCTGGGCTCGGGCCCGCTCGGCCGACGCTCGACCGGCTCGACACTGGTCATTCAGGGCCGCGGCTTCGGTGACGGCGAGTTCCGTCTGCTCGATCGAGCCGATTTTCTGTTTGTACAGGGTAGTGGCCCGCTCGGCCTGGCGCTGTGCTTCTTCGGACCGGCGGCAATGTGCCTCGGCCTGGGCTTCGGCGACCGCCGCCTCCTGCCGCGCCACCTCAAGTTGCGCCTGCAAGTCGTCGTTCCAGATCTCCAGCAACAGGTCACCGGCGGCGACTTGATCACCCTCGCGGATCGGCAGTACCGCGATCTGTCCGCCGATACTCGGTGACAACCGGGCTCGGCGACAGGCCTCGACGGTGCCGGCTCGGGTGTTGGCCACCGTTTTCTCCACGGCGCCGCGCATCACCGGCTTGATTGATACCGGCACGGGCTTCGGCCGGGTCTGCTGCCAGATCAGGCCGGCCAGACCGGCACCGATCAACAGCACGATCAGCCACCACACCGACTTGCGCATCGCTACCCTCCACTTTTTTGATGCTGCTGCTTATCTTGCTGAAATCATATCATACTTACATCAGTGTGTGCTTCTTCACAACGGTATTTTTGGGTATTGATCGGTACAATCCGATGATGGGGCAATTGCTTGAGCGTTGTCTCCTGTTCGGTGATGCGACCGGAGGAATGACGACGGAGCCGCTGCCGGGATTGGCCCTATCGCTTGACAGGGTAAAAACAAACGGCATGGCTGACGTGTCCAGAGGGAAATCGAGAGTATTGGAAGTAATCGGTCGATGATGGCTCTGTTGCAATGAGTGACAAGACATCGTTTTCGGCGTTTTGTAAAAACAGGCCACATAAAAGCACGGCCGGCCAAAAGCGCTATCTTCCAACGAGTTCAACCAGTGTTTCCTTCCCACCATCATTCAAACCGAGCGTTTCGATTTCACGTGAGAGCTGGTCCTCGTCACCATGACCGCCGACGTAGCCATTCAGACGCGCTGCGGCTGTAGAGTCTACCATATCCTGATGGAGGGGATAGATGCGTTTCATCTCTTTAAACAGCACGCCGTGGCCCTTCAAGAGATACTTCTGATGATATTCCTCGGCCATGGTAAAAGACCTCAGTGGCTGCACTTCGGTTTTCACTGCCCGGCCTGTCGTTTGTTCAAGGGCGGTTTTGGAGGCCTCTGCCCGGAGGCGCTGTTCCTTATTGTGGTAAAAGACAGCATTTAGGTATTGTCGTGACCATGGCCGACTCTCCGGGGCATGGCTTTGCCAGAAAATATCAAGCAGTTCGTCATAACTGATACGATTCGGGTCAAAGTCAATCTGGACAGTCTCGGTATGGTCTCCAATAGAGCGGTAACTTGGGGCGTCCGTTTGGCCCCCGGCGTATCCAACGCGCGTCCTGATGACGCCCTCGATTATCCCGAACTGGGATTCGGCACCCCAAAATCAGCCCAGCCCGAAAGATGCAGTTTGGAGCAGGAGCGGTGTGTTTTGATCGATGGGCGGTATCTCCGACGAATCAACAGGTAAGACGGATGTGCGTTTCATTGCATTCTCCGTTGCCCCGGAAGCGTGCTCGGCAGTCAGCATCACCATAAGACAGCCAAGTGCGATAATTGCAATCGATTCGATAGAGAGAATATATTCACTGATGTAGCTATATGTTTTTTCCATTATCTCTAGCCTCCTCTTTTCCTCTCGCTCCCGAACTTCGTTCGCCTCAGGACAGACAGCAGTGCCGCTGGTTCGTATACTTACGACAATAACCATTTTCGGTTGGAGTTCTGTAAAGATTCGGCAAAGAATGCAGTGCTTGACGCACATAACCCTTAGCAGTTCGGCTGATTAGCTTGTTGTGCATGGATGTTCGAATTTTGCAATACGAATCTAATTGAGTTACAATTGTCCTGAGATAGAATACAGAATGAATGATAGGTATTTTTGAAATGCATGAGAAACGTGAAGATCTTTTAAACAATGGAAACTTCAAAAAATTCTGAATTTCGTTCAAGAACGAGGCGCGCAAGATAATTTTTCCGCGGGCATATTCATGATATCCCAAGGGTAAAATTTGATTGCGTTACGATGGGATTAGGCGGAATGACATTTTTTCAAGGTTTCCCAATTTTATTGCTGTTGCTACAACGTATCATGGTCCCAAATACATGCGATTCTGTATGAGATTGTTGTCCTCTTTTCCGCTATTCGAAATAGCATGCATTCTGCGCCACAATTTTTTGAACAAAAGTTTACCTTTTGTGCTTCACGGTAAAGCTGTTTTTAATGATGTTAAAATGACGTAACAATCCACCAAAAAGGAAAACTGGAGGTCAACCACTATGGCTAAGAACGAGTATAAAGGAACGACCAACGATGCAGGAATTCCTGTATCAAGTGATGAGTTTTCTTTGAGTGTTGGACCTGACGGTCCGATTCTGCTGCATGATCATTATCTCATGGAGCAGATGGCGGCTTTCAACCGTGAGATGATCCCTGATCGCCAGCCGCACGCCAAAGGGTCAGGCGCCTTTGGTTACTTTGAAGCCACCCAGGATGTCAGCGCCTATACCAAGGCAGCACTCTTTCAGTCTGGAACGAAAACGGACGTACTGGCCAGATTTTCCACTGTTGCCGGTGAAGCAGGAAGCCCCGACACCTGGCGGGATGTGCGCGGTTTTGCCCTCAAGTTCTACACCACTGAGGGGAATTACGATATGGTGGGCAACAATACGCCGGTCTTTTTCCTTCGCGACCCGATGAAATTCCACCACTTTATTCATTCCCAGAAACGTCGCGCCGACAGCGGACTTCGTGATGCTGACATGCAATGGGATTTCTGGACACTTTCCCCTGAGTCAGCCCACCAGGTTACCATCCTGATGAGTGATCGTGGCGTGCCCAAAAGTTATCGCAATATGAACGGCTATACCAGCCATACCTACATGTGGGTCAATGCCAAAGGGGAAAAATTCTGGGTCAAATATCATTTTAAAACTGATCAGGGTATTGAAAATTTGACCCAGGAAGAAGCGGACCGTATTGCCGGATCCGATGCGGATTATCATCGTCGTGATCTGTTTAATGCCATAAAAGACGGTAATTTTCCGAGTTGGACGCTCAAGGTTCAGATCATGCCGTTTGAGGAAGCAAAAAGCTATCGCTTCAATCCTTTTGATCTAACCAAGGTCTGGCCGCATAAAGATTATCCGCTGCATGAAGTAGGCAAACTGACGCTGAACCGCAACCCTACCGATTTCCACTCCGAAATCGAGCAGGCCGCTTTTGAGCCGAACAACCTGGTCCCAGGAATTGGTGCCAGCCCTGACAAAATGCTGTTGGCCCGCTTGATTTCTTATGCAGATGCACATAGGGCAAGACTTGGAGTTAATTACAGACAGATTCCGGTTAACCGGCCCATTGCCCCTGTCAACAGCTACAACAAAGGCGGGACCATGCGCTTTGATAAGGTCTCCGATCCTGTTTACGCGCCTAACTCCAAAGGGGGACCAACGCCGGATCCGAAACGGTATCCTGAAGATGCAGTCTGGAGTGCGAGCGGCGACTTTCTCCGGGCAGCCTATACTCTGCGAAAAGATGATGATGATTTCAGTCAACCCGGCGCTCTTGTCCGCGAGGTCATGGATGACGCGCAGCGTGACCGACTGGTAAATAATGTCGTCGGCAGCCTTTCCGGGGTTTCAGAACCGGTGCTGGAAAGAGTGTTTCAATACTGGCGCAGTATTGATCAGACAATCGGAGATCGTATAGCCCGGGAGGTTAAGGGGGCCTGATCTCCGTCCCAAAGATTGTATAACCGGTTCAACTCCCGCCATCTGCGGGAGTTGAACCATACGTCCGCCGATACTCGGTGACAATCTGGCCCGGCGACAGGCCTCGACGGAGCCGACCCGTGTGTTGGGCACCATTTCCTCCAGGGTACCCCGCACCACCGGTTTGATCGATACCGGGCCGGGCTCCGGCCGGGTCGGCTGCCGGATCTGGCCGGCCAGGTCGGTACCGATCAGCAGCACGATCAGCCACAACACCGGCTTGCGCATTGTCGACCTCCCGCTCCTCGTTCTGTCTTGTATCTGCCTGAAATATATGTCATCCTGTCAACAACCCTGAATACTTCACAACGCCTTTCTTGTTGTTGTTGGGCGATACGGTCTTTTCTCGGGGCATGGTTGTGGCGTGTTCAGGGAGCTGCGCCGGTGGTTTTTCGGTGCCTTTGGAAGCAGTCCGCGAGCGGTTGGCTTTTTCAGAGCATGGTCTTGGTTGGCGATGGTCAAATCCGTCATTCACTTTTTCCTTGTCTTCGCGCTGATCGTCGTTGGTACCACGGCAGCAGAAGATCGACAGGACCTGGACGTCTATTTCTTCTACAGTGCCAATTGCCCCCACTGTCACCACCAGATGGGCCTGATGCAGGCCATCACCGCCAACAACCCGGAGGTGACGGTCCATTTCCACGAGATCTCGAAGTCATCCTCCCTTTGGCGAAGATTTCTCGAGGATCACTCCATCGGCTATGGCGGTGTCCCACGTACCTTTGTCGGTGAAACCACCTTCATCGGTTATGCCGAGTCCGGGGTGGCACTGACCTTTTCAAGCGAACTGCAGGGTTATCTCGGCAACAGGGTGCAGATCGTCAAGGCCGTCGAGAAGGCGCTCGGTCACCCGGTTTCACTCGGCTCCTATGGCGAGACCGCGGAGACAGATGGACAGAGGGGTGGTGACCAATTCTGGCCGCTGCTGCTGCCGTTGCTGTTTGCCTTGAGCTATTTGCCGTTGCGCCGCCGGTTGGCCAGTGCCGAGCGCAAGCGTCTCTGGCTCGGCGGCTTGATCGGCGCTGCCATCCTCGCAATTTTTCTTCTTCTGGCGGTACTGCCTGAAACCGTAGTGCAGTCGGGGGCCCAGAGGCTGCCCTATCCGCTCTTCGTCTTCACTATTGCCCTGGCCGATGGGTTCAATCCCTGCGCCTTCACTGTGCTGGTTATCCTGCTCAGCCTGCTCTCCTACACCAAAAATCGACGGGACATGCTGCTGCTCGGCACCACCTTCATCGCCACCTCCGCGGTTATGTACTTCCTGTTCATCATGGCTCTGGTGCTGCTCGGCGGGTTCTTCCTTGAACGCTTCGGACGGGTGATCATGTTGTTGCTCGGCGCCCTGGTCACCGGGGCCGGTCTGCTCAATATCAAGGATTTCTTTTTTTTGAAGAAAGGGTTCTCCCTTGGCCTGTCCGAAGAGCAGCAGCTGCGCTTCAGCAAGAAAGCGTCACGGATCGTCAAGGGGCTGGGTCGGCCAGGGGCCCGGCTGGGTCTGGCGGTGGGTGGCACGATCATGCTAGGGATCTTCGTCAACCTGGTGGAACTCGGCTGCACGGCAATCCTGCCGGCCGTCTACCTGACCACCCTGGTGAGCCGATACGACGGACTTTCGGCTTATAGCGGCTGGACCGCCTTCTACTGCCTGGTCTATATCCTGCCGCTGCTGGCCATCCTGCTCAACTTCGTCTATGTCTTCAAATCGGTGCGGTTAACGGAGAACCAGGGTCGCTTGTTGAAGCTGACCGCCGGCGCCTTCATGCTCTTTTTCGGCCTGCTGATGATCTTCAAACCGGAACTGCTGGCGTTTGGCTGAGAACCGGGGACGGTTCCGGTGTCCCTGAAGATGTCCGGTGGTTGATTTTCGTTACCGGCACTCCTTGACGTGCACCTTCTGCCCATTTTTTTTCTCCGACCACATACTTTTTCTCATGATATCGGTCGCTCATGGTGGTATTTTTAGCGTATAGCCTTTCTCCCTGAGAAGAGGGAGCACACTTTTTTCCCAGATTGACTGAAAAGGCATGTTTTTTTTGCGGCCCGAGGTTTTGGAGAGGATCTCGATACAATATGCTGCTGTCTTCACCGCAGGCCGATATTTTTTCCCCGCAGGAGAATCAACAGATCCAGAGGCTTTCAAGCCGTGCCCGGACCGTGCACGGGGAGTGAATCAGTGCATCCGTACGCTCAACAGAGTTGAGAAGTGAAGCAAGGAGGGGCGGATGAGCAGTAATCGCGATAGCGGTGGTTTTTCAGCGAGTGGGTCAGGGACATGTGCCGAATCGAATAAGGTGTCAACGATCTTGCCGATCAACTTTCGCCTACGATGCCCCCAGTTACGCGTCAACGTAGCGGGACACCCTGGTCGGAGAACGCGTGCGCTTCTCTTTGCAGTGAGTCTTCTGTGCGGTCTGGTGCTAATTGGCTTTCCCGCCTTTGTGGTTGCCCAGATAGGCAACCCACCATTTCCGAACCCTTCTATTGGTGTAATTACCATCTTGATTGGAGAGAGTGACGAAAATGCAGTGGAATTTGACAATGAAGGTTTTCTGGATATCTATGGCACACCAAACAACCTCAACATCCTGAACAACAGCTGATGGCTAACCATATGCAACAACGACGGCATTCTGTACAACAACGGTACCTTGAAGAACAGCGGTGCTTTAATAAACAGGGGAACTCTGGACAACAGCGGCATCCTGAACAACAACTATCATTTGACAAACTTCGACACTCTGAACAACAGTGGTGCCATGGTGCTCGAAACCGGAAGTTCGTTTTTTCAGTATCCTGGCGGCCAATATACCGGCAGCGGCCTTTTGCTTGTTTATGGTGGTGCACAGGTATTCAGGTGGAATGGCAGCAGCTTTGTCTCCGGGAATATCGTTAATTTTTCCAACGATTGTCAATCATAAAGCCCCAGTGCGGCGTTTGGCATAAGTCGTTTTCCAAACCCTGAAGGAGCGGCGCAATGTCAGTCCAAGTCGCCAGTGAAAAATATTCGCCTCCCATTTTTCCATAACCGGTTGCATCGCCGAAATCTTTTGCCGCCGAGTCGTTGCACCCGGGACGTTAATTCTTACCGGCACATCATCTTTGTTGGCTATTCGCATGACTCTTCCTTGTCTTAATGCTTTACTTTCATTGAGCCTTGTCTCCAGATATCCAGGGAAAACCCCCTTCAGGCTTTACCCAACCAGTTGGTCTGAACAAGCGCTTACTGTCAATCTATGCTACAGCGTGGTCAAATGGCAAATGTACCTGGCGTGCGATCGGGGAGTTGCTTGATGCAGGACTGGTGTGATAGCTGGTAATGGGAGAGGAGTTTGTTTGGTGTGCCCGGAGAAAACCCCTCGCCTCAAGGCGAATACGTTAGTAGGTTTTAGATATTATGGTATATTATCGTAAGGGCTCTTATTCAGTATACGATTTCAAGATTCACTGAATGGAGATAATTGGAGATGATTACACAAAAAGCTACCAACATTACTTGGCATCAGGGCAATATCACTCCGGCTGATCGCGAGCGGTTATTAAATCAGAAAGGTGTGGTCCTCTGGTTTACGGGTTTGTCGGCCTCGGGTAAATCGACCCTGGCCCTTAGCGTGGAGGAACGGTTGTTCGAAATGGGTCACCTGACCAGCGTACTTGATGGTGACAATATCCGTCACGGTTTAAATAAAAACCTCGGTTTTTCACCCGAGGATCGTGAAGAGAATATCCGCCGCATCGGGGAAGTTTCGAAATTGTTCGCCGATGCCGGGGTCATCACCATGACAGCGTTTATTTCCCCCTATCGTGCAGACCGTGATAAAGCCCGTGAGCGGCTTTCCGAAGGTCGTTTTATTGAAATATATATGCAGGTCCCCTTGCATATCGCCGAACAACGCGATCCCAAGGGGCTTTATGAGAAAGCTCGCAAGGGTGAAATCAAGGAATTCACCGGTATTTCGGCACCCTATGAAGAACCTCTGAAGCCGGAACTCATTGTTGATACAGGAAAGCTAAACGTGAAGGAGAGTACCGACCTGGTTTTGAATTACCTGAAAGGTAAGAACATTATTTAAGCGCCGCGGGCATGAACCGCATATTCTTGAAAAGGGTTTTTCACGCATCAACTCTTCTTGGAAAAAGGCGATATGCGAGGGAAGATGTAAGGGCAGTAGCGGCCTGGCGCCGCAAGGGCAGGTACCGCCACAAACCAGCTATTGCCCCTGAATCTCGGGGGGTATGGAACTCTTTCGTTGCCTGATACTCAGGACGGGAACCGGGGAATGGCGAAAAGTCTTCTCGGCATTGGAACCGACAAGTGTCCGGCTGAGATTGCCGCGCCCCTTGCTCCCCATTACCACCAGATCGATATTTTCCTTGTCGATGGTATTGAGAATTTCATCAAAGGGCATACCGATCCGGATGAGGAATTCAAATTTCCCGGCGAGATGGGGAAAGGAATTTGCGACCAGGTTCTCGATTTTTTTCTTCCGTACATCCGTGTTCTTGGCAAGGTACTGCTCCACTATGGCAGGGTCGTTAAAATAAGAGCTTAACACTTTCATTGCGTCCAGGTCACGGGCGTGGATCACGTTGATGATGACGATTTTCGCCTTTGGCGGGGCGACTGCCATGGCATACTCAAGGGTTTCCTGGGAATAATCACTGAAATCAACACAGACCAGCACCTTCTCAATTTTCCTCATATTTGTAAACCTCCTCTAAAAGAAAAACTCAAATTCGCCCCTGCCCTGCCGGTTAAAAATCGCGCTGTTTTTTCGCCTGGGCGAAACGGTGTCCCGCGAGAAGGGCCTTGTCGCACCATCCGCATTTCTTGAGGGCAACCGTCGAGCCAGCTACTAACTTGGTTAAGTATGCACTTCTCAGTTGTGTGCGTCAAGTTCTGCAATTTGCTTTCATAGCATGTGGTGGTATGCAGGAGGGTCGGCGATCGCCGGCCCTCCTGCGGTTCACGCTGCAAGTTCCATCAACAGCTGCTTTTTGTGCTCTCTGAGCAAATTCATATCCAAGTACCGGTGCGCCTCGATCCAGTTCTCGTGGGTCTCAACGGCTAACGCCCGTACCAGACGCAGGCAGCTCTGTTGAGGTTGGTCGTCAATAGTGGACACGAAAACCCTATGCAGCTTTTTGCATTTGGTAAAACCGGCGCTCGTAAGCGGCCGGTGAAAGATAACCGAGTTTCTTTTGCTTTCTCTGGCGGTTGTAAAAGATCTCAAGGTACTCTTGGATATCTCGCTTCGCCTCCTGCCTGGTCTGGTAATGCCGGTGGAAGGTCAACTCAATTTTCAGAGAGCCCCAGAAGCTTTCAATCGGGGCGTTGTCATAGCAATCGCCACGGCGGCTCATAGAGGACTTCATCTCAAATTGTTTTAAAAGCTTACGATATTCCCTTGAGCAGTACTGGCTGCCACGGTCCGAATGATGAATAAGGCCGGCAGCAGGTCGTTTGACCGCCACGGCTTTAAACAGCGACTCGCTGACCAGATTCCTGGTCATTCGGTTGCTCATGGCGTAGCCAACGATTTCGCCGGTACAGATATCCTTGTGGCCGGCCAGATACAGCCACTCCTCATTGGTGGGAATGTAGGTTATGTACGTCAGCCACATCTGATTGGGAGCGGCGGCTGCAAAATTCTGGGAAACCAAGTTTTGGACCACCGGCAGACCGTGATTGGAATTGGTGGTCGCTTTAAATTTTCTCTTCTGGCGGCAGCGGAAGCCGAGTTCGCGGCGCAATCTCTTGATCCGGCAAACCCCAACATTCATCCCATGATCAGCCAAGTCCGCTTGCAAACGCTCCGCGCTGTAGCTCTCCCTGGTTCGGCGATTGGCAGCCTTGATCTCTACCGTCAACCTGGCGTCCTCCCACTGTCGGCGCGATGGTGGCCTGGTGCGCCAGGCATAGTAACCACTCAGGGATACTGCCAAAGCCTGGGTCAACGCCGGCACGGGATAGGTGGGTCGCATAGCTTCTATGAGCGCGTACCGGGCAGCGACTCATTGGCAAAATGCGCGGCTGCTTTTTTTTAGATATCGCGCTCCATCCGGACCGTCGCCGGTTCCTTCTTGATCTTGGCCAGTTCAATCTCCACCTCGGTCAGTGGGCGTCGATCTTTGCCGATGGTGCCAAGCTTACCCGCCTTGGCCGCCCGTACCCAGGATTCAAGAGTACTTTTCGGCAATGAGAGCCGCTGGGCAGCTTGTCCGGTAGGCAGGCCATCCTCCAATACAAACCGGGCGGCTTCTTCCCGGAGTTCCTTTGTGTACCGACCGTTCGGAATCTTTTCTATGATGACACCTCCACTCTGATTTATGAATGATCAGAGGTTTCGTGTCCATCATTTTCAGCCTACCTCATCCGGACGTCCCTAAATATCGGGGTGGCAATAGCTTTGGTATCCATGAACCCCGCCTTGCCGAGAGCCAATTCTCCCTGGAGGACCTTCTGCAGCCTGATCGCTGGTTCCTTGCTTCCTGCCGAGTAGCTCCTCCGTTTTCCCTGGAAGGTTACGAATACGAACCACGGCCCGTTCTTCCGTTTACGCCTGATCGTCACTGCCATTTTGCACCTCACATCGCTTGATTGCTGCCCGAAGCAGGTTGCAGCAACTCATCTTGACGCGGCCGGGGTTGTTCGTCTTTGCGTACCGTTCCTCAAGGCATTTCTCGATCACGTTCTTGCTCCAGCGACCAGAATAGCCGGGGAACTTCGCTTCTTTTGGCAACTTCGATAGCTGCTCAGCGGTCCATGGGATGATGTCAGCAGGTTTTATATCCTTTGCCAGAGTGCTCACGTCTTCGGTTCTGATAGCCATGCTGTTCTCCTATAATTGAGGATTGAATGGGTGTAATTACCCGATAATTATAGGAAAATTAAAACATGCATAATATTGATTTGTCAATTTTCTGACTTAATTTCAATTATTTAGCAGTGAATTGATTGGCTACCAGAGAAGAGTAGAACTTCAGAGCAGCGGAGTTGGCATCAGATAATGACTGGGACTGCGGTTTCGGCTCGATAATTCACTCGAATATATATAGGTATGCGCAGGGGAGGCTTTGCAGGTTGTTTTGTGTGTTGGGAAGAATTAGCAAAGCCTTATATTGGCGAATTTTTCAGAATGCGAAATGGAGTTCGTAGAGACTGCCTTAAAGAAGATCCATCACTTTCGTGCCACTTCTCCTTTTCGGCTTTACGGATAAAAAATTCCGGATTTTTAGAAAAATAGAATTTCTAAAACTCGATCATTCCGCAACACTTTGTAATACTATCATAAAATATCTTGCCAAAACTGGCCTATTTTGTGCAAATACCAGAAGAAGGTTAACCTCAAGAAAGAGGTGTTTACGTGAAGAAAATAATGTTTTCTCTAGTTGTGATATTGATTTACGCTGTTAGTGCACATGCTCTGTTACTTACACCTAATGACTGGGACGATTTGCTCTACGATGATTTGATTGGTAATGATGCAGGTCAAGCTGCCATCGATGTTATCCTAGCTGGTGAAGGTATAACTGATTTAGCATATAAGCAGAATGTAGGTGGTGCTGAAGAGGGACCTTGGGCCAGTTATTATACAACTGATTTCTTTAATTCACCAACTGACCCTGCAGAAGCGACCATCGCTTGGGATGGTGGAATGAACCTGTCTGGCGGTTATTTACTCGTAAAAGATGGCAACCAGACTCCAGCATGGTATCTGTTTGATTTGGGAACCAGAGGCTGGAATGGAAGGGAAACTATTTATCTTGAAGATTTTTGGCCTCAGCAGGGAGCGATAAGCCACGTCAGTTTCTACAATAGCGAGCCTGCTGCTCCAGTACCCGAACCAACCACCATGCTTCTTCTCGGAACTGGTATCGCCAGTCTAGCAGCTATAGGTCGTAGATGGAGAAAGTAAAAGTTTCCATTTAGCTGGAATTTTAAGGCAGGGCTTCGGCTCTGCCTTTTTTTATTGCCTTTGATAAGGTCAAACATATTCAAAAAAGCAATAGATTAGAGGTGGCCCCGGAAATTTGGACAAGCCGTTAAGTGGAAGATCTGCTACCATTTTGACTGGCCAAATGGCTATAACAATGGAGCAGAAACATGGCAAAGAAAAGACGAAGAAAACATTCCGGGGCCTTCAAGGCAAAAGTGGCATTGGCAGCTCTCGCCGGAGACAAGACTCTTGCTGAGCTGGCACAACAGTTCGAGGTTCACCCGAACCAAATTACCCAGTGGAAAAAGCAGTTGAGCGAACATGCCGCCGATGTTTTCGATACCGGCAAGAAAGAAGAGCAACCGATTGATATCAAGGCATTGCATGCCAAGATCGGTCA
>NZ_FQXS01000003.1:0-182095 GCF_900130015.1 Desulfofustis glycolicus DSM 9705
GACAGAGGACAGTATCCCCTGCCCTCTTCTTCCGGACCTTGCTCTTATCCTGATTAGACAGCTGCTGTTGTTGCTCTACTATTCAATTATCGCTGTTTTATACCCACTTTTTCGGTGGTCATAGCGAAGAGGCTCCACCCGTTCCCATTCCGCACACGGTCGTTAAGCTCTTCTGCGCCAATGGTACTGCACGGGCAACTGTGTGGGAGAGTAGGTCGCCGCCGAATTCTTTATAAAAAAAGGGACAGTCCCCACAAAAGGGACTGTCCCTTTTTTTTGATATCGCACCAAACCAACTCATCTGTCTCCGATGATTTGCAACCGGCCATCGACGCTTGGCCGTATCGCGTTTACGGATGAGCGGACAATATCGGCCAGGGCCTGGGTGCAACTCAACCCAATCGCTCGAAACGGACGATCGGCCAGCAGTGTGTAACCGTCGCCGCCGTGCGTGAAGAAGGAACTACCGGCCACTCGATATGAAGCCGAAGGATCGACAGGCTCAAAGCCATTTCCGGAATCGACTACTACATCCCCAAGACTGCCATCTCGCCGATAAACAACGCGCAACCCGGAGCAATGCAAAAGACTGGTTCGCCGTATTTCCAGGGGATTGGTCAAACGGTCCGGAGCCGTCAGGGCGGAGGCTGAAAGTTCAAGAACGCGCAAAATATCCCGTCCGGTCAAATCAAAAACACAAAGGGCACCACCAAAAGGCAGGATGCGGTATACAGCGGCCAGATCGATGGAGCCGGCTGTCCAAAAGGCATCGCCCGCCAGCTGACTGGCGCTGATCAGGGCCACGTCAGATCCGGCTCGCTGCCGCAAGGCATCAGCTACGAAATTGGCCAAAGACGATTCCCCTTCGCTCACGATTCCCCTCCTCCCGTCGGCGTCTACTGCCAATTCGCCGACGACACAAGTCAGGGCGGTCTGCACTTTCGCTTCGGCCCGATCAAGATACATCTCCACGTTCGGGTCGGGTTCGACGTTCTGGTCGATCGGAACGAGAGTCCACTTCGTTTTTTCCGGATCAACCCGTCCGTCCCGCAGGGTTAGCGACAAATGCCCCAACGATGCTCCAGCCGTTCCCGCCTGAGTAACCAGCGTTTGCCAACCATCCGGAGAGCCAATAATCTCCGGACGGCTGGTCGGAGTGTGGGAATGGCCGCCGAAGATGGCATGGATACCCGATACCCGAGCTGCCACCTGGCAATCGCTCGGGGTGCCGATATGAGTCAGGGCAACGATGACCTCGCAGCCTGTAGCCCTGAGGATGGCCACCTGCTCCTGAGCCGTTTCGATAAGGTCTCTGGTCTTGAATAGAGGGTCGGGAGCAAGCCTGGCACCGGGCCCGGCCATAGCCAGTCCGAATACGCCGACCCGGGTCCGGCCACTGTTGAAAACCGCGTGGGCGGTAACGGTGCCCGCCAGGTTCGAATGAGCCGGTTCGAGATTTGCAGCCAGGATGGAAAATGGAACAGATCCCAAGACCGCTCCGGCAAGATCAGGTCCGGATTCGAACTCGTGGATGCCCGGCACGGCAGCGACAAAGCCGGCCATGTCCAAAGCCGTCATTTCAGTCTCGCCACCGAGCAATTCAAGTCCGGGCCCCATGAGATCCAGACCGGCCACCAGTGGAATGACGAGAGTCGGGCCCTCCTGTTGAAGCCGCTTGATGATCGTCGCCGCACGCGCTATGCCGCCGCGTTCAGATGGGGCTTGTTCCCCTGCCATGAAAGGCCGAAAGGGGTGGAGCCGTCCCAGAAAATCACTCATAGTCACGATGTGGATGGTCATACTTCTCCTTGATAAAAATTCGCTTCGGGCACATGTAGCATATGCTCGCCGATCAGTCCGCTCTAACAAATCTTCCCCGAATAATGTCAACGACGGGCCCGAACCGCCGCCTCACCTAGCAGACCCATCCATTGTCGAGATCATGTGTCTGCCCTTTATCCGGGCCGAACGGTGCATCGGGCTGCTCAGCGCAGCAGTGCGTCGCCAAACGTTCAATGAACTCGACAACAAATTCATTCACCTGTTCGGTGCCACCTTCGCCGATCGTATTTCCGATCTTTTGCTACGCCAACAGGCCACGGAAATCTTGATTCATAAAGCCATCCGTGATCCCTTGACCGGCCTGCTTAACCGCGGTGCCATCATCAATCGCCTCGAGAGTCAACTCGCTCTCTCCCGGCGCGACGGCCAACCATTGAGCATCATTTTATTGGATATCGATTTTTTTAAAGTCGACAACGACAGCTACGGTCACCTGCCCGGCGACGAGGTGTTGCGAGAGATAGCCCATCGTCTCAGTGCTGAAACCTGCTGCAGTGATAGCCTCGGGCGCTTTGGCGGAGAAAGATTCCTCCTGGTCCTCTATCCCTGAAGCGATAGAGACGCCGTTGTCTCGGCGGAACGGTTTCGCAAATGCATCGCCTCGGAACCTTGCACTATCTCCGACAACAACACCCCTCTCCAAATCACCGTCACCATCAGTCTGGGAACAGCAACAAGCGGACAACCAAACGACGTAGGCATGCAGGACCTTCTCAAACAAGCCGACAACGCCCTCTATCACGCCAAATCAACCGGCCGCAACCGACCACGACGATTGACGCTCCCGGTACCGAGCAAACAGTGCCGGACCAGAGCCGCTGCTCAACCCTTTCTGTCTGCTTTGCCACCCGATTCAACCCATATCAGTGCCTGCCAAGATAATACTCGTCAGTCATTCTGATCCATTACCGTTCTCACCATTATCCGTCTTCTGTACACCTCGACGCCGGGCCTGAGACAATCCCCCCGGCTTTTTCCCTACGTGATTCGCGTCTGCACGATTGTTTGTCGACCAGCATATCGGCCTGGAAGGCAACGGCACCGACATCGGTTTCTACACCGAAATCCGGCACCGATCACAACGCCTAATTTTTTTAATCATTGAAGAAAACGACGTATCAGCTGGTCCGTCTGGGAATAGACGGTTTCAATCCGGAACAGCAGATCCTCTAGCCACTCCGGCGATACGTCGCCATCACGGCACCCCGTTTCCAACTCGACGAACAACTGCTGCAATGAAGCGGCGCCGATAATTGCCGCTGTCCCCTTCAGTTTGTGGGCCTGGGCGACATTCTCGGCTGTGTCTCTTTGTTTGATGAATTTCGCCAATTGTTTGAGATAAGAGGGCATCTCCTGCAGAAACAGACGCAGGATTTCCTCGAGCATCGCCTCGTCACCCATCAAATGATCGAGCAGGCCGTGATGTTCTAACACAATGGCTCCGCCCTCCGCATCGCCGGCAACGGTCTGGGCCTCGTTCATCTGACCGGCAGCCTCACCCAGGCCATCTGCCTCGACAGCCTCAAGGGGGGCTTTGCCCGGCAGCAACCAACGCTTGATGGTTTCGGAAACGGTTTTCGGATTCACCGGTTTGGCCAGATAATCATCCATCCCGGCGGCCAGACAGGCCTGTCGATCCTCTTCCATTGCATAGGCTGTCAAGGCGATGACCGGTGTCCGGGATACCTGTCGGTTGATTTCCTCACGTCGGATGTGTTGGGTTGCCTCCAGTCCGTCCATCTCCGGCATCTGCACGTCCATGAAAACCAATTCGTAGGTCGCTCGCTGCAACGCCGCCACTGCCTCCATGCCGTTGCTGACCGTATTGATCCTATAAAAGCCTAATTTGTTGAGGATGCCGATCATGATCTGGCGATTGATTTCATTATCTTCGGCCAACAGAATCCGTTTTTGCCGGTGATGTCTGGCAATAGGCGTCATTCCCTCGGTTTCAGCGCCCCGGGAGTAGCTCGACCTTTTACCGGTCAGCAGGATCGCCAGGCTCTCAAGCAAGTCGGCATGACGTATCGGCTTGATCAGATGGGCTCCCCTCTGAAGCCCCTGAAACAGTTCCGAACCGTCGATCGATCCATCCAAGGTCGACATTGTCAGCACGTTGCTGGCGGACAATTGCTTTTCCGACCTGAGCGCATCCAAAAGCGCAGGCCCGCCGCGGCCGTGCAGATTCAGATCAATAATGATCACCGTGAATGGCGCACCGCCCTGCTCCGCCCGGCGGATCTGCTGCAGTGCTGCCGCAGCGCTGTCTGCTTCTTCGACGGTAGCTCGCCAGAAGGTTAGTTGCCTGGTCAGAAATCGCCGACAGGCGGCACTGTCGTCGACGATCAGGATCCTGTGCCGCTCGATTTCAAGCAGCCATGACGGACTTTCTCTTTCTTCACCGCCGGGACGGAATGCAACGGTAAACGTAAATCGAGACCCCTGCCCCGGTTGGCTGCTCAAAGAGATCTCACCACCCATTAACGTGACCAGTTGTTTGCATATTGCCAGACCAAGGCCGGTGCCACCATATTTTCGGGTTGTAGAAGCATCCGCCTGAGTAAAACTCTCGAAAATGCTACCCTGTTTTTCAACGGGAATGCCGATGCCGGTGTCACTGACCGAAAAGCGCAACAGAACAGCATGCTGCGCCTGATCCAGCAACTCAACGTCGATGCACACTTCACCGGCAACGGTAAATTTGATGGCATTGCCCGCCAGATTCAGCAGAACTTGGCGCAGGCGGCCCGGATCACCGACCAGGCGGCTCGGTAGCTCGGGAGCTGCCGCACAGATCAGCTCAAGTCCCTTCTGATCAGCCCTGATGGCAATGGTTCGAGACAGGTCATCGAGCAAGGTGTGCAGATCGAACTCCACCTCCTCGAGTTCGATCATGCCGGCCTCAATTTTTGAAAAATCAAGAATATCGTCGATAATAATGAGCAACGATTCGGCGCTGATTCGAACCGTTTGCGCGTAGTGCCGTTGATTATCGTCGAGGTTGGTCCCCAGAAGCAGATCGGTCATACCGAGCACACCGTTCATCGGGGTGCGGATTTCATGGCTCATGATCGCCAGAAACTGACTCTTGGCCTTACTGGCTTCTTCCGCTTCCTCTTTGGCCCGTTTCAATTCTGCTTCGGCACGTTTTCGCTCGGTAATATCCCGACACACGCAAAAAACCATCTTTTGGCCACGGACATAGACTGCATTCGATCCGATCTCGACATCGAAAGTTGAGCCGTCCTTCCGCCGATGACGAGTTTCAAACATTTCCCCATTCTCATCAACCAGTCCGACCATTGTCAACAGATGCTCACGGTCCCACTGGTCATCCCAGTCCCAAACATGCAATCGAAGGACCTCGTCCATGGTATAACCGAGCATGTCGGCATAACTCTGGCTCGCCTCGAAAACCCCGCCGTCCTGATCGAGAAGGACGATTCCGTCTCGTGACTGCTCGATCAATATTCGTCGCCGGACCGACTCTTCCCGCAGGGCCTCCTCGGCCTGCTCGAGTTTGTCTATTGATGTCGTTTTTTGACGCAGATCGCGAAGCATCTGGTTGAACGCTACGGCCAGTGCCCCGATCTCATCTCGGGTCCTGACGGCAACCTGGTGATTCCATGCCCCTTCGGGAATCAGTTTCGTCGCCTCGATCAATTCATGGATCGGTCGCAACGTATAGCCTATCAGCACCGACGAAGCGGCGACGAAGATCAACAGGATAACCGCGGCTATGGCAAAGAGTAGATTGACCGTCCTAGTCAGTGTGGCCATGGTCACTCGATACGGGATGGCGATAGCGACGAACCCGAGCTGGTTATCGGCAAAAGAGAGCGGCACCAGAATCGTTTCATACTCTTCGCCGAAACGATCAGACATCGTGACGATTCCGGCACCGGCAAGAGAACGATCAGCAGCACCCAGGTCGCCAAAGACAATATCTCCGCCGACCTGGCCGCCATCCCGGTTGAAAACGGCAAAACCGAGCTTGATCTCTTCCCGGAAGGCATCCCACAACTCGGCAAGACTGCTTTTGATTATGAACCCGCCGATATGCTCACCGGCCGTAGTCCCCGGCAAATTGACCGGAGTCGTATAGTCGAGGCGAAAAACAATCGAGGTTTCAGTACCATCTACCCGCTCGAAAGAGATCCACTGCGCTTCGACGAATTCCCGGGGAAAGGATGCCAGTAGCGAGACTTCCTTTTCATCGTAATATCCCTGCTGGTTGATCAAAAACAATGTGGTACGGCCGTTTTCCTCAACTCTGAACAGGCCGCCGATCTCGGCGTTATACAGATAGCGCAGAAGACCGGGCTGTCCGGTGTCATTGGGATAATACATGCCGAAAGATGCGGCATGAAGCGTTTCGGCAAAAGTATAGAGATTGCTGACCAGATTGCTGTCACTGACGGACAGCCCACTCCTCAGGAGATTTGTCTCCGTCGTTACCATTAAGGCGACATCGGGCTGGTTTGAAAAATACTGATAGTGCTGAAGAAAACCGGAAAGATAGGTGTCGATTCGCCGCTGGAAGTTGATCGAAGCCCCGGTCAGACGCTGCTCGTTTTCTCGCGTCGTCTCGATATAATTGAGATAGATGGCTCCGGCCATGGTTGCCAGCGCTGTCAGGAGGACCAGGACAAACGTGTAGATGATGAGTTTGAATCTGATCTTCATCGCCGATCTTACCGACTTTCCATAAGCCTTAGAGACACCTGCGGTTTCGACCCATCGAAAAGCCGATCACCGATGCGCCGCGGCACCGATCAACTCTTCATGACTCCTGGCGACTTGTTCAGGACCGATCTGCAGTTCGAACAATTGATGCACCAGGAGTTTATGCGCCTCGGCCTGGACCGGCGGCAGAATCTGGTCCCAATAGAGTTGTACGTTCTCCGCTTCGTCGAAGATGCGGGCAACCCGGCGCGCCAGCGGGTTGGTGACATAGTCGTCGGCATTGCGTACCGGCGGAACGAATCCCTGATCGGCCAGCGCCTGGAAATACTCGGGCGAGCAGATGTAATCGCGGAGAAACGACATGGCAGCTTCCGGATCTGCGCTGTCCGCAGATACCGAGAGGTAATCCTGGCCCGGACTGCCGATCAGGCTACGGGTCGTCCCCTGTCCTCCGGCAACCTCCGGAAAGACAAAAAAATCGAAGGTGTCTCTGATCTCAGCAGGCAACTCATTGAGAACTCCGAGAAACCACGTCCCCATCAAGTACATGCCGGCCTGGCCTGAAATGATCAGGGAATTCCAATTTCCCGACTCGTCACGCTGGCGATTGAAGCCTTTCGGAAAAAAATCTCTTCTGACCAGATCCTCTAACATCTCGCCGGCCTGGATGAAGGCCGGGTGCAGAAATGACTGGCCGGCCTGACCGGCGGAAGCGTTGCGAAAAAGGTCGGGGCCGCCGACTCGGTCGACGAGATACATATAGAAGAACGACCCAGGCCACTTGTTCTTGTTGGCTAATGCAATCGGTATTATACCGTTTTTTTTTAATATTTCACCGACACGTAAAAATTCTTGCCAAGTTTTCGGCGGCTGCAGATGATACCGGGCAAAGACATCTTTGCGATACCAGAAAAAAACACCTGCCAGGCCGCTGTAAGGAACACCGTAGACTCGACCGTCAAACGTGACTGGATCAAGGGCAACGGGTAACAAAACGTCTTTGGCCCGATCGACTATGGGGTCCAAAGCAATAACCCGGCCCTGTTCGACAAGAGACTGAATTGAGCTGGCGCCCCAATTGTGGAAGAGATCGGGGGCCTGGCGATTCTCAACCGCAGTACGCAGTTTAAATTTGTAAAAATTATTATCGAAATGGACCGACTTCAGATGCACCCCTTCGGTTTCTTCGGAAAATCGGGTAGTCATCTGATCGGTCAAAGCACAGAACGGCGTGCCGGGATTTATGCTCCACAATGTCATTTGCTTCTCACCATGGCAGACCTCTGCCGAGATAAAAAAAAGCGTGAGGCAGATCATCAGAAAACAACCGTATCGTTCTGCTCTCGTCTCCATCTCATATCCGTTTTTGGGTCGACGCCACGGCAATCGGCTCCTTGTGCACGACACTATCCTCAGGCCGGAAGCAACCAAACCGTCCGTCTTATTTAACCTGCAATGGATACGAAAAGTCAAACTCAGGCGGGATTTTTGTCCCCGGAATCAAGGGGAGAGATGGACCCAACAGACGATACGGCGCTGCCACTCAATGTGGCCCCGGACATAATCGCTCGGCGTAACCGAGCAGGGTCGGGGTATCTCCGTTACGGTTCTTGCCGGCCCGCGCCGTCGCCATGACGACACGGGCCCTGTCCATGAACGGTCCGGATTTATATGAAACTTCAAAGCTTCATGCTTCGTTGTGACGCCCCGTCATTGGGGTTAGCTCATTGACTAGCGGCCTATCTTCTGCAGCGCCTGCTCGGCGGCGATGGTAATCGGCTCGGCGCTCGGCTCCGAAGAAATGTCCGGGTTGCAGGCCGACGTAAAGGTGGTCAGCTCCGCAATGGTTCTGCCGCCCAGGATAAAAGCACTGACCGCATCAATTTCCCGGGCCGGCGCGATATCGTAACTAACGATCTGACCGCCAATCAGGCGCTGATTGTCACGGTTGAATACCAGTTTAATCTTCCATGGCCTCACCCCCGGAATCATGCCATGTTTACTTCTCGAATCAACGACAGCTGAGACCGTGGCTATCCCTTCCTGAGCGGCCCGCTCTTCGGTGAGGCCGGTTGCCGCGATGGTCATGTCGAACATCTTACACCCACCGGCATCGATTACTCCGGGAAAAGCAACGCTATAGCCGGCCAGACGTTTGGCGGCCAGTCGACCCTGGACGACGGCTGGCCCGCGCAACTGTCCCGGGGTGGGCTTGCCGGTCAGGAAATTGATCTTCTCCACGCAATCACCACCGGCCAGGATATCGGGGTCGGACGTTTCCTGGAACTCGTTTACCTTGATGCCGAATCGTCCCATTTCCAAGCCGATGCTCTGGGCGAGGCCGACGTTGGGGCGGACGCCGACATTCATGAACACGAGGTCGGCATCGAGTACGACGCCCGAGGCCAATTCCACCCCGACCACCTTACCGTTTCTTCCGACCAGGCGTTCAACCCTCTCGCCGGTCAGGATATGCAGCCCCTTTTCCTCGAGGTATTGTTTGACGAATGCGGCCATATCCCGGTCGAGCATTAGCGGCAGAGGGCGATCCAACAATTCCACAACGGTGATAGCAAATGCGGAACCCGGCTTCTCGGCCAGCAAGGAGGCAACCTCCATGCTGATAAAACCGGCCCCGATACAGACAATCTTCCCGTTTTTCGAGCGATCGAGCACTTCTCTGATTCTCTCGGCGTCGGGCACACCACGCAAAGTCAGCACCCCGTCCAGATCGCTGCCCTCGATCGGCGGCACAAACGAACGCGCCCCGGTGGCCAAGTACAGCTTATCATAAGCAAGGGTTCCGCCAGTCGACGTTTCAACCTTTTTCCGCTGCGAATCAACGGCCGTCACTTCATCGTGAACCACCGTTATACCCGCCCCTTCAAGCATCTTGTCCGGAACCACGATCGATGCACTGGTGACCAGACCGGCCACAACATGAGGAAGCGCTCACCTGACGATGAAAAATTCCTCTTTGCGGATCACCGTAACGTCCACCGACGGCATCAGTTTCTTTGCCATCATCGCCGCCGGGCCACCCGAACCGCTGCATCCGACAATGACCAATTTTTCACCATCTTTCATAACGCCTCCTCTCTGTCTGACCTATTGGTTGCTGAAGGACGCGATACCAGTCACTTCCTCCGGCAGCTTTCTTCCCGGGCATTCTCTTTGTCCCGCGACGACGCTACTGTTCCAAGCATATACTCACAACGAACTCAAGTCAAACACCGGCCGCTCCAAAGCCATCAATATCCGAAATCGCCCGCCACCTCCTTCTTGGAGTACCTCTTTCCTGTTGCCTCTGGGGCGTTATCCTGGCATTGCTAAGGTTCGACGCCTGAGCCTGCTGCGTAATCCCGACAACTATTGGCCAGCTGCAGCGACATCCCCGCTCACGACAGGAGAACGCCCCTGACCGACAGGTTTTCCAGGAAAAACGTCATGGTGGAAACAACGCGCTCTGTTCTTGTCACACCGACCCTGTCACTGCTGTTGACCACACCATCATGGTCCGAACCGGTCAAACTGGCGGTATTCCAAGCCAACGATCCGGCCAAGCTCCATCGCGTGATAGACGTCATAGCCCGGTATCGCGTTGCCGGAAGCAGTCCATTACGCGGAAAAACTGCGAACAATTTTTCAGGCTCCCCTTAAGAGCACCGTTTCGCCGGCCCGATCCGCATGACTGCGAGTTTCGGCGTCGCTCAATACGAATGGGGAGAAAGCGTGGACACCTTACTGATACGGGCGGAAAGCAATCTTTATCAGGCCAAACGGGCAGGCAGGGATGTTGTCGTTGCGGAGGGCGGCAGCAAAAAGCGAGGGATTGAAGCAATCGCCTGATGGGCAAGCACCGGGCTTACCCATCAGGCTCTCTGGAGCGGTTTACAACAGACTGGCGATAGCTTCACGCTCGCCGACCAGTTCGGCCTCGGTTTTAGCCATCATATCACGGCTGAACTCACTGATTTCGAGCCCCTCGACGATCTTCCACTGACCGTTTTCACAGGTAATCGGGAAAGAATACATGATGTTTTCATCGATGCCGTAAGGATTGCCGGCGGCAAAAACCCCCATGCTCACCCACTTGCCGTTACTGCCAAGGGCCCAGTCCCGCATATGATCAACTGCGGAACAGGCTGCGGAAGCAGCACTCGATGCGCCCCGGGCCTTGATGATAGCCGCCCCGCGCTGTTGCACGGTGGGAATGAACGTGTCCACATACCAGTCGTTATCCACTACCGACTTGACCGCTTTGCCGTCAACGGTGGCATAGCTGATATCGGGATACTGAGTCGCCGAATGGTTGCCCCAGACCACCACCTTCTCGACCTTGGTGGTATGACTGCCGGCCTTTTCAGCAATTTGTGACATGGCCCGATTATGGTCGAGCCGCATCATCGAAGTGATATTTTTCGGATTGAGGTTCGGCGCATTTTTCAAGGTGATCAAGGCATTGGTGTTGGCCGGGTTGCCGACGATCAGCACCTTGACATCTTTTGATGCATGATCGTTGAGAGCCTTGCCTTGGACGGAGAAAATTTTAGCATTCGCCTCAAGCAGGTCGGAACGCTCCATACCCGGTCCCCGTGGGCGGGCACCTACCAGGAATGCGTAATCGACATCCTTGAAGGCAACGTTCGGGTCGTCACTGGCGACGATTCCGGCCACCAGCGGGTAAGCACAATCCTTGAGTTCCATAACAACGCCGTTGAGCGCGCCCATCGCCGGCGGTATTTCAAGCAGCTGCAGGATTACCGGCTGATCAGGTCCAAGCATATCGCCATGGGCTACTCGGAAAATCAGGGAATAAGCGATCTGACCGGCGGCTCCGGTAACTGCTACACGTACTGGTGCTTTCATCTTCATCCTCCTCGATAACGTTTATTCGTTCGCATTGAGCCTCTTTCCGCATCGTGCCGGTATCGTCCAGTCGGTTACCCCGCCGGGAGATGTGGACAAGACAGCCATATATCTGTTGTGGTTTTACCAGTTTGCCGAACGGTGGTACAAGCCTGCTAAATTCCAATCAGCTCATTTGTAACCAATTGGAAACACGGAGGCAAAAATCGGTATCTGGAAAATCCCTCGTTATCTTAGTCCATCAACAAGCGGAAAGCAAGAGCAACCACCTGGTATTACCAGACACCAACTACACCTATCCGGACAACGCCCTCCCCCGATCAGACCTTCTCATCGATCGCCCGCTGAGAAGGCAGGGATCATTAGAAATCTTCGAGTCGCCGTCCTCTCTCGATAATTTGGCCGACTTCACGACAGCCGTTCTGCACGGTTCTGGCCATCAACACAACGTGATCAACCACCGGATCATCCGCATCGAGCACCGCGTCCGCCTGTTCCAGCAACTCCTGGCTGGCGTGCAGCAAGAGGTGCAACCGTTCCTGCAATTGCTTTCTCTGTTCATGTTTGCGCTTTTCTTCCCTGAGCAGCGGCATGATTCGCTCGATCGACGATTCGACCAGCGTATCGCGAGGAGTCTGAAACCGTTTCGAGACCCGCTCGAGATTTTCCAGGGTCCGCCGGGAAATGACATAGGTCTTCGCTACCCGATCGTCCGTCGTACCATCACTCTGCACCGCATCACGTGCCAACGCGTGGAGGGCCTGAGTATCGTCGACCAGATGATCGACTATGGATTTTTGTTTAATCCCCAGCTGCCCGGCCAGCAGGCTCAAGGCGTCGATACAACGGGGCGACAGCTTAAAGGTGGTTCGTACTGACTGCCGCCCTTTCAGGTCGGCACCATACGTCTGCGAAACCAGCATCACATCGACCCGTTCTCGTTCATCTTCCATGCCTGCATCCACGTATGAGCAAAGTAATTATTATCATATCGGCTCGGCAACTATTGATAACAACACGATTGCGCACGAACCTCGATGTCATCATACCAGGTTCCCAAAAACGATAAAACGAAAAAGAAAGCGAGCATTCACGAGCGATTGGGCTCTTGTTTTTGCTTTACAAGCGATTGTATTCCTGGTCTGCTGAAAGGGCTTCTGCTCCATGGGGAACACGATGGAGCAGATCAAACCAGGCATTTATCGCAAATATCTCAGCCCGGGCTTTGCATGAAACGACTTTTTCTCCACGGCCTTGACTCCTCCGGATTCGGCACCAAAGGGAAATTTTTCGCCGAGACCTACCCGGACGTGTTGCGTCCCGACTTCGACGGTTCACTCACGGAACGGATGGAACGGTTGCGTGCCATTGTTGCCGATTTGCAGGATCTGATCATCGTCGGCTCAAGCTTCGGCGGCCTGATGGCAACCTGTCTGGCCGTGGAACGGCCTGAGTTGGTCAAACGCTTGATACTGCTGGCACCGGCCCTTAACTTCAAAGAATATCAGCCGCCATCAACCAAATTGGCAACACAGGCCATTCTCATCATCGGCCATCACGATACAGTCACACCTCCGGATATCGTCATCCCGGCCGCCGAGGACACCTTCGCCCGGCTGGAGACGGTCATGGTCAATGACGATCACCTGCTCCATGAATCTTTCCGGCAACTGGACTGGAATACCCTGCTTGCCTGACTAACGGTTTTTCGCCCCATCCGGAAAGACGGAAACACACCGGCCTATCGGAGCTGTTCAAGCAAGCAACATCGAGTCGTTGGCCAACGCTTCTCCCTGGATAAGATAAAACTGCTCGAGAAGATCCTCGACGCCCAGCCGGCGCTTCTCCTCCCCGCCGACATCGAGAATGATCCGACCCTGGTGCATCATGATCAATCGATTGCCCAGCGTCAGCGCGTGCCGCATGTTGTGGGTGATCATCAGCGACGTCAACCCTTGATCGGCGATGATCTCACGGGTCAACTCCAGGATCTGGCGCGCCGTTTTCGGATCGAGAGCGGCGATATGTTCGTCGAGCAGCAACACTTCCGGCCGCACCAGCGTTGCCATGACCATGGTCAGTGCCTGCCGCTGCCCACCCGAGAGCAGACCAACCCGGTCCTGAAGCCGTTTTTCCAGGCCGAGCCCGATCCGCGCCAACTCCTCGCTGAAACGCTGGCGATCCCGAATGCGCACACCCGGGCCGAGTCCCCGCCGCTGACCGCGCCGCGCGGCAAGAGCCATGTTCTGCTCGATGGTCGCCGATGGGCAGGTGCCCAGCAGCGGATCCTGGAAGACCCGGGCGATCAGGGCGGCCCGACGATATTCGGGCCAACGGGTCACGTCCCGGCCGTTGATGACAATGCGGCCCGCATCAAGAGAAAAACCGCCGGCTATGGCATTGAGCAGGGTCGACTTGCCGGCGCCGTTGGAGCCGATGACCGTGACGAAATCACCGTCGTCGATGGTCAGGCTGAGCTGGTCCAGGGCCCGTACCTCGTTAACCCCGCCCTGGTTAAAATCTTTCATGCATCCTTGCAGCTCGATCACCGGAACCTCATCTTCTGCCTCAGTTGCGGGGCAATCAGCGCACCGATGACAAGCAGCGCGGTGATCAGGTTGAGATCACTCGGGCTGAACGAAAATCCTCCTATCTCCAAGGACAACGCCAATGCGATGGCAAACCGGTAGAGCACTGAACCAAGGACCACGGCGATCACCGCCCGGACGATCGAGTGTGCGCCGAAAACGGTCTCACCAATAATCACCGATGCCAGCCCGGCAATGATCGTGCCGATCCCCATGCCGACATCTGCGGCACCCTGGTTCTGGGCGACAAGGGCACCGCTGAGCGCCACCAGACCGTTTGACAGCCCGACTCCGACGATGATCACGACATGGGTATTGACGCCCTGACTGGTGATCATTTGCGGGTTGTCGCCGGTCGCCATCAGGGCTTGGCCAAACGCAGTTTTCAAGAACCAGACAAGTACCGCCATGACGATACCGGCAGACCAGGCGAACACCACCAACCCGGCCAAATGAGCAGGTACTCCGAGGGCGACGACTGGATCAAATACCGTGGGCGAACCGATCAGGGCGATATTGGGACCGCCCATAATCCGGATATTGATGGAATACAGGGCGATCATGGTGAGGATCGAGGCGAGCAGGTGCAGAATCTTGAATTTCGTGTTGAGCAGCGCCGTAACGGCACCGGCGGCAAAACCGCCGCACCCGGCAAAAAACAGGGCAAGATAAGGAGAGAGCCCGCCGGTAATGGCCACCGCGGATATCGCCGCACCGAGTGGCAGACTACCGTCAACGGTCAGGTCGGGAAAGTCGAGGATGCGAAAGGTCAGGTAGACTCCGACCACCATGATCCCGTAAACCAGCCCCTGTTCCAGAGCTCCGAGGGCGGCATAGACCGTCATTGCAGCAGATCAGCCGGCAACACGTCAGCGATAGAGCTTGGCCGCACGATCGAGTAACTCCTGGGGTGGCGGCGCAGCCATCGCATCGGCCGCTCTGAGATTGATGTGCAATTGCAGATCTCGCTGAAATTCTACCGGCAGCTCCGAGATCTTGGTACCCGCCAGAATCCGCCTGGCCATGGCGCCGGTCTGCCGGCCGTGCTGGTAATAGTCGAAGCCCATCGCGGCAACGGCGCCGCGCTCGACCGAATCGACATCGGCGGCAAAGACCGGCAGCCGATTCTCGGCTCCGACCTTGAGCACCGATTCGAGAGTGGCGACGATGGTGTTGTCGGTCGGGATGAAGACCGCATCACACCGGCCGACCAAGCTCTTGGCCGCTGCATGGACATCGGCTGTTTTGGCCGCGGTTGCCTCAACCACCTCGACACCCGCTTCGGTACTGAGTGCCCGCAGGCTGGCGACAGTGGCCCGGGAGTTGGCCTCGCCGCCATTGTAGAGGACGCCGAGTCTTTTGATCGACGGCCGATAGGTCAAAACCATCGCCAGGTGCTTGTCCAAGGGAAGAAGATCGGACACACCGGTGACAAAATCGCCGGGCCGCTCAAACGCCTCCACGAGACCCGCCGCCACCGGATCGGTCACCGCGGTGAACAGGACGGGTCGTTTCAACGAAGCCGGCGCCTTGGACATGGCCTGCACGGTTGCCTGGGCCGACGGGGTGGCGATGGCCAGAAGCAAATCGGCACGTTCACCGACCATCTGCTGGCCGATCTGGGTCGCCGTTCCCATATTGGCCTGGGCATTGTGCACCTTGAAGCGCGCTGTCACGCCGTGCTCCTGCAGATCGTCCTGGAACCCCTTGAGCACGGCGTCCAAGGCCGGATGTTCGACAAATTGGTTGACGGAAATAAGATATGAGTCAGCGGCATGGCCCTGCCCGGCTACGGCCAGACAGATGCCGAAAATCATCGTTTTCAGGCAATTCATTGCACTCCTCCGATAGTGGTCCATCATCGATGCCGGCCGACGATGCTCTTCATGGGCGATACACGGGAGAGAACAATAGCCCTAAATCGAATCGGGGGCAAGCACTCTCACCGCTGCCGCCCCGACGCACGCTACAGCAAACGCATTCCGGATGGAGAATCGAGTTCAGGAGAAATCATTACGGAGCTGACGCACGGTTTGAAAGACCGACAACGGGCTATGGTCGGTCAAGCCATGCCGAGCCGCCAGTGTATCGATCAGTTCCTTCTGCTGGACCCTCAGAAACGGATTGGTCTGTAATTCCTCGCTGACGGCAGACGGGCTTGACGGCCTCTCGGTTCGCCGTAGTTCGGCAACCGCCTGCAGCCGCTCGCCAATGGCGCCATTACCCGGCTCCAGCTGCTGCGCGAAACGCAAATTGACCATCGTATACTCATGACCGAAATAGAGGCGAGTCCGCTCGCCGCAGGCAACGATTTTTGCCAGGGAGTCGGCCATCTGGGCGGCCGTACCCTCGAACAGCCGGCCACAGCCGGCACCGAACAGGGTATCGCCGACAAAAAGGTGCTCGCCGAATCGATACACGACACTGGTTGTCGTATGTCCCGGCGTCTGCATGATGCTGCACTGCTGGCCGCAGACAGTGAACTCGTCGCCGTCGTCAAGCAATTCGTTGAGCAACGGAATGCGCTGCCGGTCCGGCCGAAATCCGACGACGCGAAGATCGGGAAACTCATCGAGCAGCTCATCAATCCCGCCGACATGATCCTGGTGATGATGGGTGCACAGCACCGCCGTCAGCTTCAGCCGGCGGCCCTGGACCAGACGCAGTACCGGCCAGGCCTCGGCCGGATCGACAACCGCCGCCTCACCGGTGGCATCGTTGACAATCAGATAGGCATAATTATCAAAGAGACTGGGGATAGTGATTACGTCCATGGTCGTCTCCACTTGGTTGGAGTGACGTGTCGACATCGTGACCGATGCCATTCTTGCCTGCTGCCGATACATTTGTTACACCATAACCAACAACGTTCTCTTTTCCAGTACGAACACTTCCCGGTCAACCAATGATCTATCGACGTTTCGGCAAGACCGGCCTGGCCATGCCGGTCCTCAGCTTCGGCTGCATGCGAAGCATGCACGCCTGGCCGGATGATCCGGCCAAATCGATCCCGACAACGGCCCAGCGACAGCTGACGGCCATTGTCGAAGAGGCCCTGGTACACGGCATTACCCATATCGAGACCGCCCAGGGCTATGGCTCGTCGGAGCGACAACTCGGCACAATCCTAACTAATCTGCCGCGCCGCAGCTACCTGCTGCAGACCAAAGCGCCTCCCCGTTCGGATCCTGAAGACTTCACCGCATCGGTCCTGCAGTCCCTCGAACGGCTTCGAGTCGACCGCCTCGACCTGCTGGCCATCCACGGCATCAACGATCATCGTACACTATGGCAGAGCTGCCGGAAAAACGGCTGCCTGGCGGCCGCCCGCAGACTGCAGGATCGTGGTATCATCGATCATATCGGGTTTTCCGGCCACGCACCGCTGGAAGTAATCCGAGCGGCGGTGGAGCACGAGGAGGACGGCGGCTTCGATTATCTCAACCTGCACTGGTACTATATCTTCGATGTCAACCGACCGGCCATCGAGGCCGCCGCAGCCCGGGACATGGGGATTTTTATCATCAGCCCGACCGACAAAGGCGGTCACCTGCACAGTCCGAGCAAACCGTTGCGCGAGTTGACCAGCCCGCTGTCTCCAATGCTCTTCAACGACTTCTGGTGCCTGCAGCAGCCCGGCATCTGCACCATCAGCATCGGCGCGTCGGCACCGGAGCACTTTGCTGAACACCTGCGAGTACTGCCGCTGCTCGAACAGCAGTCGACTCCGCTGCTCGACGGCATCGACGGTCGGTTGCGCCTGGCCATGGCAGAAGCGACCGGCACCGAACGGCCCGATGCGCACTGGTTGCGGATGCCGTCCTGGGACAACGCCCCCGGTCTGATCAACCTGTCGATGGTCATCTGGCTCTACAACCTGCTTCGCGGGTGGGGCATGAAGGATTACGCCAAGGCCCGCTACCGGATGCTGGGCCGGGGCTCGTCCTGGGTACCCGGAAACCATGCCGGCTCAACGGCGGCAGTCGACTTTTCCGGCATCTCCACCAATGCCGCCATGACGAGCGGCGAATTAAGAAAACTGCTGATAAAGGCCCACCGAGCCCTCAATTGAAAACCGATCCCAGCCGCGGAGGATTATTCCGCCGATTATGACTACCGATCAAACAGAACTACTTGTCGGCCGTGTCATATTCGCGTCTGGCCTTTTCCCAGGAGTCGTTCATCGCCTGATAGGCATCTGAAAATCCCTTTTTCATCTGTTCCCAGGCTCCGGCAGAGCTATTTTTGAAACTTCCATACCACTCGGCAAGTTCCTTTCTCTGCTCGCGCAGAGTTTGCAGGTTAGCCCTCGCTTTCTGACGGGCAGCCTGGGTCATCTTGTCCCAGTTATCGTCAATGCGACGTTCCAACTCGCCAATTCTCCGATCAAGCTTCGTGAGTGCCTGCCCTGCCTCTTCGATCGCCTGATCGCGCTGCTCAACGGTGTATTGTTGCAGGGTTGTCAACAACTCTTTCGTTTCCTTTTTGACATCCTGACCAGTCACCGTGTCATTGTCGGACTGCGCCTGTGCTATTGACAGGCAACCGAACAACATCAGGGCGATAACGTTAAGAAAGAAAGTATTTTTTCGCATAGTCGGTCTCCTGAATGGAAAATGATGAGCTCTGTTCTTGTCCCGTACTCACTATGAGGCCGTCCGTTTCGACTGTCAATCACCATTCAAACGGGCTTCTGTAGAACCCAAGAACGTTTTCGCTCCCGGAGAAATCATGCGACGCCAATGAGAGAGGAGATACACCGTGCTGACAGGAACCAGAGAACTGCGCCCTAAAACCAGAATTCCGGGTACTTTCTCGTTTTCGGAATATTATTGATAACCAGCGCCACCACCAGCATGATCAACGACCCGGCGGCGACCGGCATCAGCACGTAGAGAAACCCGAGACGATGGATGCCGTCGCCGCCGAGCACGGCAATCAGGGCCGTGGCGCCTCCGGGCGGATGCAGCGTCTTGGTCAGGTGCATCACGGCAATGGCCAGGGACACGGCCATCGCGGCGGCGACAAAGGGGGTCCCGCTCAGCAATTGCCAGACGCTCACACCGATGATTGCCGACAATACATGACCGCCGACCAGGTTGCGGGGCTGGGCCAGCGGGCTGCGAATGGCGCCGTAGATCAAAACCGCCGAAGCCCCGAACGAGCCGATCAGCAACAACAGTTCACTCTGACCGAGCAGCCGGTAATGGACCAAGGCGACGGCAGCGATCCCGAGAAAACTGCCGACCCATGACCATAAAATTTCGGTGGTGCTCACCCGGGGCGGACTCTGTCCGGCGCCGCGCATCTTCTGCAGAAAAGTCATGACCGCTCTCCTATCCCGAGCAGGCAATGGCAATGCACCAGGTCGGTACGAGTGACGATGCCGATCGGTTGCCCGTCGGGATCGACAATCGGCAGCCTGTTGATGCGCTTTTTGGCAAACAGCGCTGCCATGTCGGCCGCATTGATCTCCGGCCCACCGCTGATCGGCGGCCGGGTCATAATCTCTCCCACCCGGTGATTGCGCAATGCTGTCACCAGACAGCCCTCGTTGTTCAGACAGTGAGAGATGATCTTCATAAAGGTCGGCTCCAGACCAACGCCCATCCGCAGCAGAAAATCCTTTTCCGACAGCACACCGATCAGCAGTCCCTGATCATTGACCACCGGGGCCCCGGAAATACCCTTTTCGGCCAGCAGCAGCGCCGCCTGCTGCAGATCAAGTGCGTGGTTGAGGCAATGAACCGGCCGACTCATGATCTCTCCGGCCGTCCGGTGTCGGGTCAGGCGATCGACGGCATGGTGGTAGGCGAGCAAAAAAATTTCCCGGAAATCGCCTGGGCTGATATCGATGTACCCTTCAATGTCCCGCATCGCCTCGACAATATCGGTTTCACTGATCTCAATCTGGATATCGTCTGCTAGCCGGCGCTCTTTCATTGCTGTTCCTCTCTCTTGGGAAAATGGTAATCGCACTAGAAACATATAAAAATATTTTATCTTTGACTTAAGTCAAATGCTACACGACAAAGTCGTACTATGCTAAAAGAAAAAGAGGCGTTGACAACCCCGCAATCTTGTCAGGCTATCTTCAGACACGATCGAGACGTAAAGACCTCCAATCATAATCGCTTTTTCAGGCGATCAATACCCGAACAGGAGACCAGTATGAAACTCGACAGAAGAACCTTCCTTCAGGCGGCCATCGGCAGCGGCTGCGCCTATGCCCTCGGCCTGCAGTTTTTCGATCTGGCCGGTCTCTCGGAGGCCCAGGCGGCAGAGTTGACCGAATTGGTCCGCTCGACCTGTTCGCCGAACTGTACCGGGGCCTGCGGCTTCAAGGCGCAGGTGGTCAACGGCAGGATCAGCACGCTGATCCAGGCCGCCGACTATCCCGAGCAATCCTATAACCCACGCGGCTGTTTGCGCGGCTTGTCGATGATGGATCTGATCTACGGCAAGGACCGGCTCAAATATCCGCTGATCCGCACCGGTGCCCGCGGCAGTGGCGAGTTCCGCCGAGCCGGTTGGGACGAGGCCCTCGACTATTGTGCGGCCAAGCTGACCGAGATTGCCGAGAAATACGGCCCGGAGGCTATCGCCACCACCGTCCAGGTGCCGGGTACCGGCTACGTGCAGAAAGGGGCGATGGTGGCCCTGGCCGGTCTGGCAAACTGGACCATGCACCACGGCTACGACCAGAACGGCGACCTGCCGATGTTCTGGCCGATGACCTTCGGTGTGCAGAGCGAAGAGCTGGAATCGCTCGAGTGGCCCAACGCCCGCACGACCATGATCTTCGGTTCCAACGTGATCCAGACCCGGCTGCCCGATGCCCATCACCTGATCGAGGCCAAGCGGCGCGGCCGGGTCATCGTCGTTGATCCCGATTTCTGCAGTACCGCTGCCAAGGCCGACCACTGGTTGCCGATCAAGGCCGACACCGATGCCGCCCTGGCCCTGGGCATGGCCCGGGTGATCATCGACAACGGCCGCTACAACCGGGCCTTCATGCAGGACTTCACCGATTTTCCGCTGCTGGTCCGCCGCGACACCGGCAAACGGCTGCTGGCCGAAGAGACCGCCGTCCTGGCCGAGGCAGCCCGGCAAAAGGAAATCCCCGATTATCGCCGCTGCTTCGTCGTGCATGCTGGCGGTTCTCTGCAATTGCTCGATCCGGAAGACCTGCGGCCGACCGACGCCGACCTGGAAGGGGAGTTCCAGGTGGAGCTGATCGACGGTCGGCGTATTGTCGTTGAAACGGTCTTGACCGCACTGCGCCGCACCCTGACCGATTATGATCTCGACCGGGTCGCCGAAATTACCGGCCTTGATGCTGATCAGATCGAGCAGGTAGCCCTCGATGCGGCAGCCAATACGCCGCTGCACATCATCTACGGCGCCTCCAATTACCAATGGTACAACGGCGATCTCAAAGGCCGCGCGCTGTCCCTGCTGCCGGTGCTGACCGGCAGCATCGGCGTCAGCGGCGGCGGCATCTCCACCTACGCCGGTCAGTATCGCATCCGTTTCAACCTGAAGAGCTGGTGGTTCCCGGAAGGCTCAAAACTGAACTGGGTGCCGTACCTGCACTTTCTCCAGGGTGACGGACCCGGCTACCCGAAACACGGCATCAAGGCCATGGTCGGCGGCTGGGGCAACCCATTCGACCAGCACAACATGAGCAACATTCTCAAGGACCGGGCCACCTCCGGCGAGCTGGAATTCATCCTGACCACCGATTTTCAGATGTCCACCAGCTGCGTCTGGTCGGATGTGGTGCTGCCGGCCCCCTCCTGGTATGAAAAGCACGACCTGACCGCCACCATTCTCCATCCCTATCTGCAATTACAGCAGCCGGCCATCAAACCGTTGTTTGAGAGCCGCTCGGAACTGTGGATCTTCCGGGAACTGGCCAAACGGCTCAACCCGGCCTTCGAAAAACACTTTTACCCGGAGCTGGACGAAAACGAGGCGGCCATCAAGGCCATCGAGGTTCTACTGGCCACCGGCGGCAGAGAAACCGAAGGAATCACGCTGGAAATGCTGCGCCGCGGACCGATCCGCCTCAATTCCCCGGCCCCGGACAATCGCCAGATCCCGTTCTACGAGGAAGTACAGCACCGCCGGCCGTTTCCGCCGCGCAGCTATCCGGCACCGCTGACGGCAACCGCCCAGTTTCTGCGTTCCGGACGCATCGAGTTCTACAAGGACGAGGATCTTTTCCTCAGCGAAGGCGAACAGCTGCCGGTCCACAAGGAAACCTACCTGGAGACCGAATACAAGGTCAATCCGGACAGTCGCGTTAGCTATCGGCTGCGTTTTGTCACGAAAAACTCGCTGTATCGAGTCCATTCCACCCATTCCAACAATTCCATTCTGCTCGAATTGCAGGACAACAAACCCAAGGTCTTTCTCCACGAGGCGGATGCTCACGAGCGACACATCGACAACGGCGATCTGGTCCAGATCTACAACGATCGGGGGCAGACCAGGGCCAATGCCGTCATCGATCCGGGCTGCAGCCGGGGGACGGCGATTTTCGAGGAGGGCTGGTGGTCACGCTATCTCGCCGAGGAAGGCTACAACACGCTCACCTGTCCGTGGATCAAGCCGTTACATGAAATCTATTTCGTCCCCGGCATCTGGTCTCCGACCACGGTGTGGAACGAATGCCTGGTAGACGTCAGGAGGATCAGCGCATGAAAATGGGAATGGTCATCGATCTGGAAAAATGCATCGGCTGCCGATCCTGCATGGTGGCCTGTAAGCAGCATAACGCCCAACCGCCGAACACTTGGTGGAACCGGGTCTTCACGCCGGGCAGTCACCGCCACCTGACCCCGCCGGCCAAGGGGGTCGAGTATTTTCTGCCGGTGCACTGCCAGCACTGCGAGAACGCCCCCTGCGAAAAGGTGTGCCCGGTGGGCGCCACCTACCATGCCGAAGACGGCGCGGTACTGATCGATTTTGAGCGCTGCATCGGCTGCCGCTACTGCATGTCGGCCTGCCCATACGGGGTGCGCCAGTTCAACTGGGAGGACCCGGAAACGGCGCATCAGCGAGCCGGCTATCAGGAAGACTACCGCTTCGGCTACCCGGAAGACCATCGTCATCACGGCCGCCTGGTTTACACGCCGCTGCGCCCGAAAGGGGTTGTCGAGAAATGCACCTTCTGCGCCCAATACCGTGACCGGGGAGAATTACCGGCCTGCGTGCGCGGCTGCCCGGGCAAGGCCCGCTTCGTCGGCAACCTGGACGATCCGGACAGTGAAGTGAGCCTGATGGTCAAGAACCGCAGCGGTTTTTCCCTGCTGCCGGAAAAAGGGACCAAGCCCACCGTTTTCTACCTGCCGCCCAAAGTCAAGGAGGTGTAACATGTCAACACCCATGAAAGTCGCCCTCTGGATCAGCGGCTCGCTGTTTCTTGTCGCCTGTGCTGCCTGGATCTACCAGTTGCGTGAAGGGTTGATCCTGACCAACCTGCAGAATTCCTACTCCTGGGGGCTCTACATCTCCGGTCTCGCCTTTTTCGTCGGCAACGCCGCCGGTGGCCTGGTGCTGACCTCGTCAATTTATCTCTTCGGCGTGAAAAAGCTCAAGCCGCTGGCCAAACTCGGGGCACTGACCGCCTTTGCCAATGTCACCGCGGCAATGCTCATCGTGCTGCCCGATATCGGTAAACCGTTTCGCCTCTACCAGATGCTGCTCCACCCCAACTTGATGTCACCGCTCATCTGGGATGTCGTCGTCCTCAACCTCTATGCCCTCGCCTCGGCGCTCTATCTCTATATCCTGCTGCTGCCCGATCTGACCGGCAGACTGGCGAGATTTGCCATCCCGGTCGACGACCCGCACGCCTTCTCGGAAAAATGGGCCAAGCGCATCGCCCCGCCGGCGCTGCTCTTCGCCATCGGTATCCACGTCGTCACCGCCTGGATCTTTTCCACCCAGGGCGGCCGCGACTGGTGGCATTCCCCGGCTATGGCCCCGGACTTCGTATCTGTGGCCATCGCCGTCGGCACCACCGTGGTGCTGCTGGCCGGCGTGCTCGCCTACGGCACCGGCGAGCGTTACCAGGACGCCTACCGGACGCTCGGGCTGGTGATCTTTATCGCCACCTGTATCCATCTGTTCCTGATGATGAATGATCTGGTCATCCATGCCTGGTACGGTGGTGCTGAAACCACGAGTATCATGGCCGTCGCCTGGGGTGATTTCGCCTGGGCCCATATCCTGGAAGTGGTCGCCCCGCTGCTCGGCGCCGTGCTCTTGCTTCGTGAAGGGGTCAGGCGCTCACTGGCCGCAGTGTCCCTGGCCTCGGCACTGATCATCGGCGGCGTCTTTATCCATCGCTTCCTGCTGATGCCGGCTGCCTATAATGTCGTCCCGATGTCCCTCTCACCGCTCGGCCTGCCGGGCCACCACTGGTCGCTGCCGATCGCCTCCGGCCGCTTCTTCCCCGACCTGAGCACGTTTGTCGAGCACTATTCCTACGCTCCGTCACTGGTGGAAATCGTCATCCTGCTCGGCATCGTAGCCTATGCCGTGTTTCTGGTACTGTTGGCGGTAAGCCGCCTGCCGATCCTGCAACGGGAGGGGACATGAACGAGACGACCGATCTGTCGGCCGACCTGCGCTGTCTGTCACTGCTCTTCAGCTACCCCGATGAGCAGTGGGCGGCGGCCCCGATACCGCACAGCAAGGGAAAGGCGCTGTTGCAGGAGATGCGTGACGCAACACGAGTCACCCTGCAAAACGAATATGTGCGCCTGTTCATCAACGCCCTGCCGACCCTGCCATGTCCACCATACGGCTCTGTCTTTCTTGAAGGAACTGTTATGGGGCGCTCAACGGTGGAACTGGCCCAACGCTATAGAGCGTACGGTTTACACTCTACGGAGATGGCCGACCATATTGGCGTTGAGTGCGAATTCCTCGCACTGCTCTCTTCCATGAGAGATCGCTCGGAAATCGCAGCCGATTGCGCATTCGTTACCGATCATCTGAACAGCTGGACGGCGCCTTTTTTCGATCTTGTCGAGCAGCACGACCGGCTCGGCCCATATCACCATTGCGCCGCCTTCGGACGACAGGTTTGTGCCGCGACATCTCGATCATTACTCAGCTGGTAGGGGCTCGGCGCGCCGGCTTAATCCGGCTGCTGACACTTACCCGATGCCTTGCAACTCTCCACGTAGTGCGCTGCGGCCAGTGCCGCGGTGCAGCCGTCGGCGGCGGCCAGCACTATCTGGTTGGCGTACTTCTGCCGCAAATCGCCCACGGCGAAGATACCGGGAATACTCGTCTCACATTTTTCGTCGGTAATCACGTACCCCGTGGTGTTCTTCTTGATGCCGGCCGGCACCAATTGGTTGTTCGGGGAAAAGCCGACAAAGATGAAGACCCCCTCGGTAGCCAGCTGCCGCTCTTCACCGGTCTTGGTATCCTTCAAGGAAACACCGGTCACTCCACCGGCATCACTATCGATTTCGCTGACCACGGCATTAAAGACAATTTCGATCCGCGGTTCGGCGAAGACACGCTGCTGCAGGATTCTGCTGCCACGGAACTCATCGCGTCGATGAATCAGGTACACCTTACTGGTGATCTTTGCCAGGTACAGGGCGTCTTCCAGCGCAGTATCACCGCCTCCAACAACGGCGACGACTTTGTTCCGGAAAAAGAAGCCGTCACAGGTCGCGCAATACGACACCCCTTTGCCGAAATTCTCATGTTCTCCGGGAACCTTAAGCTTCCGGGCGGTGCCACCGGCGGCCATGATGACCGCATGACCTCGCAGCACGGTTCCGTCGGCAAGACGGACTTCGTGATAATCCACGCCCGGTTCCGTTGCGGCAACTTCCTTTTCCCTGATTTCAAGATCATACGCTTTTGCATGTTCAAGAAACTTCTCACCCAGTTCGATACCGCCGATATGTTGAAATCCCGGATAGTTTTCCACTTCCTTGGTTATCGCCACCTGTCCACCGAACATGCCCCGTTCAATCAGCACCGTCTTCATAGCGGCACGCATCGCATATATGCCGGCAGTCAGGCCGGCAGGTCCTCCACCGATAATGATGACATCATAAAACTCGTTTTTCGACATAACCTCCTCCTTCATTGATAAGCATCCGGGCGGAGATACAGCATGCTGCAGCCGTCCGCGATTTTTCGCAACACCACACTTCTATAGCAGGACGATCACTTTTGCAATAACCGGTCCGAGCCGGAAACCAAAAAAAAGCGGGCGGATCTTCCGATCCGCCCGCCGCAGGAGACTGTCTACGAAGCCGAGAACCGCAGATCCTCGCCCCCGATAGAATCTTTGAGAAATTAGAACCGGAAACGAAGTCCGGCCCCAAAGCGACCGTACTCTTTCAAACCGTCAAGCTCGTCAACCGCCGAGCGAATCTCGACAAACAATGACGTGTTAAAGGCTTCCGGCTCCCCATAGATTCTGGCGCCAAGCCCGAGGATAACATCAAGCTGACTGTCTTCGGTTTCCAGATCACTGTCCCCGTCGGTCAGCCAACCACCCAGACCGAAGTTAACAAAGTATATCGAAGCAAAAGAGTATTCGCCCAGGACGTCAACCAAAATTGCCGTCTCGCCGTCCTCACCGTCGATCTGCGGAGCGACACCGACCATGCCGAGTACCGAAAAGTCTTCATTGATGCGATATTCCGCACCGACCCGGCCAAAGAGATAGGTTCCCGGATCAAACTGGCGATAAAAGCCAACATCGGCAAGCACCCGTACCCGATCAACTCCTTGAACTCCGGCAACACACTGGGCGGATGATGACTCCGCTCCGTCGTCGTCGATGACGGATACCCGCAGCGTATTGTCACCACAGGGCATGGGAATTTGAGCTACCAGCGCTCCGGTGGCAATCTCTTCGCGGGTGAGGATCGTACCTTCCGGATCGACCACGGTAATACTCATTGAGGTAATTGATCCGTCCGGATCCGCGGAACCGCCGGCATCGATGGTTATCGGTTCACCGCAAAACGCTTTTTGCGGTGTAACGGTCATCGCACAGGTCGGAGCCTGGTTCGGCGGAGGAGCTACCGCAACCGGCTTGGGACGCTCACTGAGCAAGGCGATATTGCCGCACGCCAGCGGGATCACAAACGTGGCGATGGTGTCTCCATGTTCGACATCGAAGGTGAACCCGGGAAAAGTATCCGTATTCCCCCAGGTAACATCCCGGGAAATCTTGACTGTTCCGACACCGTTTTTCTTGTAAAACATCCACGGCAGATAGGTACCGTGCGGGTACTCGACCCGTTCAATCGACACCGTCCGGATTTGGGTGATAAATGGCTCTGCCAGTTCGTCACGGCCAGCCAGGGAAAAACCTTTTCGAACTTCTGCCTGCTTACCGTCGACCATCGCCCGCAGTTCTTCGACACTGGTCAGCGGCGGCTTATGAAAAGGGCTTCGACCAAACTCGTTGATAACTGTTGCCGCCTGCGCCGAGCCAAGCACAGCCAGACAGAACAACATAATAACAAACAGCAGACTGAACCTTTTCAAGGGGACACCTCCTTTTGCGTGATATTTATTGAAATGGATACACGAAGAGTGCTCATCTGGGTAACCTGCCGTGTTGAAGGCCTCCCGAAACCGTCCCGTGACGCAAACGGCTCGTTCACCTGTCTCTGGGTAGATATAGGTTAACTGTAGCTCATTCTCCCGGTGCTTGCAACAAGACTCCGTCTTTAACAAAAGCACGGCGCTACGGCAACCGCTCCCTTTTCTCGTAATACCCCCCATAACGGGACGCCACAACGAATAATGAAAATCGGCAGCATGGCCGGAATGGCCGACCGGTCCTTCCTCCAACTGCTGCGCTACAGCCTGATTCTCTGGCCCTTCGGGAGTTCGCGATGCAGCCTCCGGCAGAACCGGCCGGCCCGGGGAAATGATTTTCATATAAAAAGCTGGTGAAACGCCAACGACACGGCCCAAAAGGGGTGTCGAGATGAAGACAAGACGTTATTGCATTGTCAGGCAACTACAACGTACCTCCTCCTGCTCATCGGTTGAACAATGCCTTCTCCCGACAAACGTCTTGCAGGTCCGTTTCCCAAAAAAAAGCGCCCGACAGGGCAAGCCTGCCGGACGCATACTGAATGCAGAGAAGGAACGCATTTTAGAAGCGCGGCCCTCCTCCGGTCCCGGGACCATGCATCATCTGGCCGCCCATGCCACGACCACCCTTACCCGGTCCTGGTCCGCGCATACCGGGACGACAATCCCCCATTCCCAAGCCGCCGCTCATCGGCCCGAGATACTGGGCAACGCCGGCTTCAACCGCCTTTTGCCGCACGGTGGTCTGCAAGTCAAACAATTCACCGGCCACTTGGCTTGCCGCCGCCGGGTCCGGATTGTCCCCGATCATCAAGGCGCGATGCTCGGCCCGTTTCATGACCAGAGCCTTGCGCAGGTCCTGATTGGCGGTAAAAAAGGCCTCCAGTTTTTCCTGTACAGCGGGATCGAGTTGGTTATATCCCGCTGCTCCCTGGAAATTCGGACAATATCCGCTGCGAGCTCCCCAACCGGCAAACGCCTGATTGATGCCGGCCAGCCCTAATCCGGTAATGAGTACGGCAATCGCTATCTTCTTTTTCATGATCTACTCCTTTCGATCTGGTTGATAATTCGACCGCTGTCGGCCTCTCTGTTGCCTCTTTATAAGCAACGGTCGTGCCAGATATTCAGCTATCGAGGCAACCCCTCGAAAAGATAAACTATGCATTCCTCGCCGGAACATCAAGCGGATCTCTCGCGACAAGCGACAGGGTAATAATTACCCGGTTTAGCGCTGGTACGGGTAGAAATTTCCCGGTCAGCTCGAAGCCATCTCATCGCGAGTTTCATCACGGTTGAGATCGCGATGAAAGACGGTCACCGCATGACCCAGGGAAAGAAGAAAACGGTGCAGTTCCTCGACGATTGCCACCGATCGGTGCCGACCTCCGGTGCAGCCCACCGCCAGACGTAAGGAGCGTTTACCACTGCTCTCCCCCGCCTCGACAAGAAATTGCAGTAGCGGTTTAAACAGGTGGAGAAACGTTTTCCCCCGGTCACTCGCCACCACGTAGTCAAAAACCGGGGACTGGAGGCCGGACAGCGGCCGCAATTCATCTTGCCAATAGGGATTCGGCAAGAAGCGCACATCCCAGACGATAGTGGCGTCAATGGGAACCCCATACTTGAAACCGAACGAATAAAGGATCAGGCGCATCCGGCTTCCCGCCTCTCCTGCCGCGGCCATCGGTTCCTTATTCATGGGTCCTCCCCATCGATCATCAAGATTCGCGGCTCGACCGGCTTCCTGCCCGCCGGCCGTCGGAATTTGACGGCCGGGTGGCCGCATGCGATCACCGCATGGATCCTCTCGTTCACCCCAAGCCGCAGCAGGCGGCCAATTGACCTGTCCCGCCGGGCCGCCTCGACGACAAAACCGATCAAGCACGTGCCGAGGCCGAACGACTCCGCGGCCAGCAGAATGTTCTGGCTGGCAAGCAGCGCATCTTCGGCCGGACAACTGGCAGCAGTATCACCGGTAACGATGATCGCCGCGGGCGCTCCGTGAAACAACCGGTCAACCCCCTCTTCCCGCCATTCTCTCAAGGCCTCTTCTATCGTCTGGTAATATCGGCGATAATAGCTGTCCAGCCCGCCACCGGCAAACAAGCGGCTGCCCACGCGATACCAGGGGTTGGCGGCCATTTTGTTGAGACGACAATAAAACTCGGCGGTCACCTGCCCAAGTCGGACGACGTCCGCACGGCGCGGCAAAATGATAAAACCCCACCCCTGACTGTTGGTTCCCGACGGAGCGGTCGTACCGATTTTTACCAGATCACCGAGCATGTCGATCGTGACCGGATCGGTGGTAAAACGACGACAGGAGCGACGCCACCGCATCAACGATACGAGTTCGGACGGGGCAACCGTCGCCCGGCCGTTTGCCGGTCCCCGTTCGTCAATGACGGTCAACGAGAGAGCGTTCACCAGTCCCGGAACGATAATTGCAACTTCCGGGCACAACGCCGCGCAATGACCGCAGAGCATGCAACACTCGCCGTCAATCTTCGGCCGTCCCAACGAATCGAAAGCAAGGATCCGGTCCGGACAGACGTCGATGCAGGCTCCGCAACCGGTGCAGCACGTGCGGTCGATGAGCGGTACATTACACCGATCCATGCGATCCTCGCTGCTGCCGAAGCAGCATGGCAATGATTAATTGCCTGGTCTTACTATAGATCAGTGAATCCACACTGGCGCGTGGCCCGGCGACATTGAGCACTTCAACGCGATGCTGCAGGCACCAGGCACGCAGCTGTTCTACTGCCTCTTCGGGAGTGACCGTGGCGCAATCGATATGCAGCCAGGGCTTGGCCAGCCGTTGGGCTATGGCCCGGGTGAGTGCCGACCCACCGAAGAGTTTCCCGTGAGAGAGAATCAGCGTGCCGTCACTGTCGACCACGTTTTTCTCGGTGCGCTCGGGATAATGCGGTGAGTCCAACTCCTCCAGGAGGTAGTGCTTCGGCAACGGACCGGCCTCGGTTTTCCTGCCGGCCGGAATCGCTCCGCCATGAGGAACGTCACAGGCCAAGGCACCATCCAATGCTCCCTGGTCGGCCCCGGTTTGCCCACCGGAGATAATTTTCCGAATCATACGTACCTATCCCTTGATTATCGGCCAAACCGGTCCGGCCATGAGTTCCCGGCGGAACGGCCGCCTCGTGCCCGCCCGCCACACCGATCCCTGATGCCGCGACCTCCTGCCTGAACTATCTGATCCGGATCGTCGACAGCTCGGGTTCATGAATGATCATTTCCTCTCATCAACCGACGTGTCCGGTCGCTGACCTCAAACCGACAATACACAGCAACGCACACAACTCGATCACGAGCAGCGCAAGGATGAACCAGCGCCAGCCGAACGGTACATATATCAGGCCGGGGACAAAGGAACCGACCGCCCCGCCGAAATAATAAAAAGACATATAGAGACCGTTGGCAACGGGTTTATGATCTTCGACCAGGCGGCTGACGTATCCCGAAAGGGTCGCATGAGCGGCGAACATACCGAGACAAAAGACAAACATCGCCACGAACATCACCAGATAATGACCGGCGAGAAACCCCACGGTGCCGAGCATGAACACCACCAGCCCCGTCACCACGGTGGTGATCTCGCCCTTGCAGAAACGCTGTATCCGGGCGTTGCCCAGAGCGACGAAGATTCCCATGCTGTTACCGAGATAGAGCAGGCCGACGGCTGTTTCACTGAGCTGTGGATTGATGCGCATCAATTCCAACGGAATCAGGTTGAGCAACGCGGCACCGGCAAAGAAGATGAAAAAAATTGCACCATACAGCCACAACAACGGGCCACGGTGCAGGAGCGCGGCAATTTCACGCAGATCAGGGCGGGCTACACTGAGCCGAATCCTTCGGTCAAGCGCACCGAGCAAGTGCCAGCACCAGAAGAAGAGCAAGGCCAGCAGAAAGAAAAAGAGCCGCCAGCCGAACAATTCGGTACAGATACCGGAAAGTATTCTCCCCAGGATGCCGCCGATAATCGTCATGCCGACATAGACCGCGACGGCCTGCTGCACCGCGTGTCGCGGCGTGGTGTAGGAGATATAACTCATCAGCGAGATCAGCACCGCCGGTAAAACAAGCCCCTGCAAGGCCCTGATGGAGAGCAACAACACATAGCCGTTGGCGAGACTGAACAACAATTCCAGGATTCCGAGGATCAGCAACGCCCCCCGTAGAATTCGACGGGCCGGAATCAGTTCGAGCAGATAACCGTAGAACAGCGGAGCACAGCCGAGCGGCAGCATCATCAAGGTGGTGAAGAGGAGGGCCTGAAGGCTGCTCAGGCCAAACTCCTGTTGAAATACCGGCTGTATAGGCTGGGCCGCATAGAGTGAACAGATGGTCACCACGGTGGTGATAGAAAGCTTGAACAGCAGCCGCTCCCGCCCGTTACGCTGATCACTATGCAGGCTCATACTCTCGTTCATCCGGTCGCTGTCCAGTTTTTGCCCGGCCCGTTACGCCTTTTTTCCCCGGAGGTAACCGATCGGGCCGCAGCGCAGCAGGCGGTGGAAGGGCCGTCCAGCCCTTCAGATCACAACACAAATGTTCTTTGTTCGTTGTGGCTTCCGCTATTGGCGATTATATATCACGAAACACCGATCAGCCGCCAGGACGGCCGGACAATGAACAGACGAATCGTACACCGCGAACATTGGGATAATCTGCTGGTTGAAGTCATCGACAACGGTGACACCCGCTCACTCGTCTTCGGCGGCGATGTCCTGCAATCGAGCATGTCGCTCTCCCGTCCCAATCGGCTGGTCCTCTCGTATACCCACTGCATGATGGCCTCGCTGCTGGTCAATGAAGATCCCGAGCGAGTGCTCGTCGTCGGGGTCGGCGCCGGTTCTCTGGTGCGTTTTCTGCACAGTTACCTGCCCTCCTGCCGAATCGAAGGCATCGACAATGCTCCCCATATCATCAAACTGGCCCGCGGTTACTTCTTCCTGCCGGAAAACGAGAGACTGACCATCCACAACCTCGATGGTTTCGACTATCTCCGGGAGTTGCCGACTCCGCGGGGGTACGACCTGATCCTGGTCGATGCCTTCGATGGAGCGGGCATGGCTCCTTCAATCTATCACCGCGCCTGTTTTGAGCTCTGCCGCCGTCACTTGCGACCGGACGGCATCCTCAGCATCAATCTGTGGAGCGGCGACGAGGCGAGAATGGCAGAGGTGCGCCATGATCTGACCGACTGTTTCGGCCCGCCGCTTAGCCTGCCGGTCCCGAATCGCGGCAATGTCATTTGTCTTGCCGGCCGGCAGACCGATCTTAATTTGCTGATGACACGCGGCCGAAGTGAGTTGGAACGGCTCGACGATCGTTTTGATATCGATTTTGGCAAAATTGCTGGAATCTGCCGCAGGCACAACCTGACCAGACGGCAGCGGTTCGCCCGATTGTTTTCCTGAGCCTCGAATTATCGTCGCCCGCAAATGATCTCGAGTTGATCCTGGAGATCGGCGATCTCGCGCTGCCAATAGCCGTAAGAGGCATACGATTCATCTACCCTGGTTTGGCCGTCCTCCAGGTATTGCCGTCCACACCAGCTCAAATAATGAACGAACCGCATGGCCCGCAGCGACTCGATCAACTGGATCGTCTGGTCGGCAAAAGGGCTGAACGATTCGTAGCCCTCGAGCAACAACGCCAGTTCCCGCTGCACCTGATCGAGCGGGCCGGGCAGCAGCATCCAAAGATCCTGGACTGCCGGCCCGACGACCATGTCGTCGAAATCGATGATGTAAAATGACTCGCCGGGACGATAAATGAGATTGGCCGCATGGCAATCACCGTGGATACGAAGCGACTCCACTCCATCGAAACGCGGCGCCATCTCCTCGATCAGTGCATCCACCACCCGGCGAAATGGTGTTACCAGATCTTCAGGCAGCAACCGGTTGCCAAGCAGGTAATCCGCCTGTTTCCGGGTTGAATACCGTGGATGCAGTCGTTCTCTGGCGTTTGCCGTCCGAGACCGGCCAACCTGGTGGAGCCGCCCGAGCAGGCGACCGATCTGCAACCAGTGTTCATCCTGGTATTCATCGACCAGCCGGCCGCCGCACCGGGGATAGACGGCAAACCGGATATCGCCGCAGCTGCCGAGATACTCTCCGTCACCAAACGGCAACGGGGCAATGACCGGCAGTTCGTGGGCGGCGCAGTCGAGCAGGAAACGTACTTCATCCTGCAACGCCGCCTCACTCCAGCGGTGCGGCCGATAAAATTTTGCTATAATGAAGACGCCGTCTTCATCCTGCAGTTCGAAGACCCGATTGATGTAACTGGCATGGGGTCGACAGACGTTGAGCAGGCGGCGGCCCAGAGCCTGCTCGACACAGGCGAGGACGGTATCGGGATCAAGACGGGAAAACGGGTAATCAGCCATAAGAGCGATCTGCATCCATAAGGAAGGTGGGTAAACGGATTCAATGACGACATCGATTCATGATACTTGCTTTGCCGGCAACCGGCCAGGACAAAGCCGCCCACCAGCCCCGGAGAACCACTCGGCGTGCCGGGGCTGGTGTCGGTCTTGCAGCCGGGAGCACAGCCTGCCGACGGGCCGGGCCCGGGAACAGGCCGGGGCCTTGTTCGACCGGCTGACGCGCACCGGCACCATCGCCGCACCCGGCTCCGCGGCAGCCGCAGACCCGCGGCTGGCAACGGCTTCGCTCTTCGGCAAGGCGCGCGGCAAGATGTTCGGCGTACTGGAATGTCTGGCCGCTGATGGCACCTGCCAGTGGCTGTTTGCCTTTTCCGGCCAATACAACGGGCAGTGGCTGGTTCCCGGCTGGGCGCCGCCACTGTTCGATCCGGCCGCTTACCAACGAATCAACGAACCGGGTGAACGACAAGTCAAGGCCCTCGGCAGCCAGCTGGCGGCCTTACCGGCGAGCGAGCCTGACTACCGGAAGGTGGCACAAGCGCGCCGGCGATTATCGCAAGAGCTGATGGTGGCGCTTCACGAGCTCTACCGCATCCCCAATTTTCGCGGCGAGGACACGTCACTGACCGGTGCCGTCGGCGACGCGGCCGGCAAACCGACCGGGATCGGCGACTGCTGCGCACCAAAGCTGCTTGGCCAGGCCGTCGCCCGGAAACTGGCGCCGATATCGCTGGCCGAATTCTACTTCGGTCGCAGTAATCGCTCGGGCTGCCGCCAACATGGTTGTTTCTATCCACCGTGCAGTGACAAATGCCTGCCGCTGCTCGGGTTCATGCTCTGCGGGGCAGAGGAGCGACGAAACGCCTATGGCGGTTGAACCGGATATCGTCTTTTGCGACGATCAGCTGGTGCTGATCGACAAACCGGCCGGTCTGCTGGCCGTGCCGGGACGCGGACCGGCCCGGCAGGACTGTGCCGTCGTGCGGGTTCGCCGCCGTGTCCCGGACCTGCCCAAGCAGCCGGCCGTCCATCGACTCGATATGGCGACCTCCGGGCTGATGTTGCTGGCCCGCACCACCGCCGCTCACCGGGAGCTGGCTCGCCAGTTCGAACATCGCCTGGTGATCAAACGCTATATCGCCGTACTGTGCAATGCACCGCCAGCACCGTCGGGCATCATCGAAATGGCCTTCCGGCTCGACCCCGAAGACAGACCCCGACAGATCTTCGACCCGGTCAACGGCAGGGTCGGTGTCACCTTATGGCAGACCCTCGGCGAGGAACCGCTCGGCACCCGGGTCGAGTTCACGCCGCTGACCGGCAGGACCCATCAACTCAGGGTCCATGCCGCCCACCCGCGCGGCCTGAACGCGCCGATCGTCGGCGATTCGCTCTACGGCAGCAGCCGCATGGAGCAACGACTGCTGCTCCATGCCAGCTATCTGCTGTTCTATCACCCGGCATCGAGCCGGCCGCTGGAGTTTCATCGGCCGCCACCGTTCTGATCGGCAGAGACGGCTTGCCCCGGATCGGCAGCTGCTTATCGTGTAGAAATGACCACTGAAACCACAAAGAAAGCGCCTTGCCTCAGCGATCGCCGCAGCCACCGATGAAACAAACAATCACCAGCGAAGCAATTCCGATCAAACTCTGGCTTGACGACTTGGCCGGCGAAGCCCTGAAGCAGGCCCGCAATCTGGCCAACCTGCCGTTCGCCGTTCACCATATCGCCGTCATGCCCGATGCCCATGTCGGCTACGGCATGCCCATCGGTGCTATTCTGGCCGCCGACGGCATAGTGGTGCCCAATGCAGTCGGTGTCGATATCGGCTGCGGTATGAGCGCCATAAAGACCTCGCTGTCCTCCATCGAAATCGAAAACCTGAAACAGGTACTGCAATCGATCAGAACTGCCGTACCGCTCGGCTTCAAGCACCATCGGCAGCCACAGCCCCTTGACACGATGCCGCCGCTTGAAGGATCGCTGACGATTGTCGAACAGGAGTATGAAGCCGCCCGCACCCAGATCGGCACGCTGGGCGGCGGCAATCATTTCATAGAAATCCAGCGGGGGCGGGACAGGGCGATCTGGTTCATGGTCCACTCCGGCAGCCGCAATATCGGCTTTCGGGTGGCCGGCCATTACAACAAACTGGCGGTCAGCCTGAGCAAACGGTGGCAATCGACGGTCCCGGCCTCCTGGCAGCTCGCCGGCTTGCCGCTCGATAGCAAAGAGGGTCAGAACTATTTCCGGGAAATGTCCTATTGCGTCGACTTTGCCCGCGCCAATCGCAGCGCTATCTGTCGACGGGTGCGGCAGGCCCTGCTCGACGAGGTCTCGGCCGCCATTACCTTCGCCGAGCCGGTCGATATCGCCCACAACTATGCCGCCATCGAACAGCATTTCGGCAAACGGGTCATCGTGCACCGCAAAGGGGCCACTCGGGCCACCACCGGGGAGAAAGGCATCATTCCCGGATCACAGGGGAGCAACAGCTATCTGGTTCGTGGCATGGGCAACCCGGAGAGTTTTACCTCATGCTCCCACGGCGCCGGACGGAAAATGGGCCGCAAGCAGGCCCAGAAGAATCTCGATCTGGACCACGAACGGCGCCGGCTCGAAGCACAGGGGATCGTTCACGCCATTCGCGGTCGCCGAGATCTGGAAGAGGCAGCCGGTGCCTATAAGGATATTGAGAGGGTGATCGCCAATCAGCAAGACCTGGTCGAGGTCATCGACATACTGACGCCGCTGGCGGTGATCAAGGGCTAGACACCGGAAGCATTACGGCGACAATCGCTCGACAATCCAGCTCTGATCCTGCTGCCGGCGGTAGAGAAAGCGGTCATGCAGCCGGTTTTCCCGCCCCTGCCAGAACTCGATTTCCGCCGGGACGACCCGATAACCGCCCCAGAAAGACGGCAGCGGAATTGTGCCCTCGCCGAGCTTTTTCTTCATTTCCGAAAACTTCTGCAGCAATGCCTGGCGGGAGCCCAAAGAGTGACTCTGGCTCGATACCCAGGCAGCGACCCGGCTGTCTCGCGGCCGGGTGAAGAAATAGCGCGTCGAATCGGCGACCGAGATCTTGGCCGCCGTCCCGTTGATCATGATCTGGCGGTCCAGTGCGTACCAGCAGAACAACAGAGAAACCCGATTGTTGGCGGCAATCTCCCGGGCCTTGCGACTGCCGTAATTGGTAAAAAAAACGAACCCGGATTCATCGAAATACTTGAGCAGCACGGTTCGTTGGCTCGGCTGCCCATCCCGGCTGACCGTGGCCAGGACCATGCCATTCGGATCGACGATATCGGTCTGCTGCGCCTGCTCGAACCAGACACTAAACTGGAGTACCGGGTCCGGATTCAAGTCGGCGCGGTTCAGGCCGCCCTTTAAAAACTCCCTGCGAAAATGTCCGATATCCACCCCGCTTTCCGACGCTCGCCGCGCAGCTACAGGAGCTGTTCGTCAACGACTTCGATGCCTTCGAGACGCCACGCTTCGGTGCCGACCTTTCGGGCCCACGTCCAGTGTTCGGCGAATTTGACCGGGTTGGTGCGACTGCCGTCGACCACTTCACCGCTCTGTTCGTCGATGGTATAATCGAGCAGCGTTGCGGTGAACAAGACGGTGATAAAATCTTCGCCGTCGCGCTGCCCTGCCGCACCGATCTCGACACCGCGCACCGCTACGTTGTCAAGTTTGTTGATTCGACCGGCAGCACGCATTTCATCGAAATGGCGCTCATATTCGGCCGCAAGCTGATCGCCGAGCAGGTGCCGGTAGGTCGACAGATCGCGGCCGGCCCAGCCGGCTTGGATCTGGAAAAAGACGTCGGACGCGACCTCGAGGAAATAGGTCTCGTCAAAACCGGGGTCCATGCGACGAATCTGGGCCAGGCCATCCCGGACCGGATCGACGGGCGGCGGTGGTGGTGGTGCTGTCGCCCCACCACCGATCTCGAAATCGGTGTTGACCCGTGATGAACCGCCCGAGGCCGGACCGGCCGTCGCCGGTCGAGCCGACTGTGACCTGGTGTAGGAACGGTAGAGAAAGAAAGCGGCCCCGGCCAGCAGCAGAATGGGCAGCAGGCCGATACCCTGCCCGCCCATGCCGAACAACGACCCAAAGAGGAAGGCCCCCATGGCACCACCGAGCAATCCACCGGCCAACCCGCGGCCCAAGCCGCCACTCCTGTTCGGAGCAGCCTGCTGCTGGGACGCTCCCGGCTGCTGTTTCTGACTCGGCGCCTTGTAGGCCGGGGTACTCGGCTTGAACATTCGCCCGCCCTTGAATGAACGAGCCTCAACGACATCGGGAAACGTAACACTCCCAATCAGGGGCGGTACAACGGCTAGGGTCAGGGCAATCACGATCATTCGCAGTGACATCATCTTATGGCAATCCTCTGAAGAATAATGCCGGGGTGACCGGCAGGGTTCTGCTGCGGAAACCCGAGTCCTGGATCAACTGCCGAACGACTCCGGCGGGTAATCGAGAGAAAGGCCCGCATCTAAGATTCAGGAGCAGAGTATGCGCACGATCACGACGAAGTCAACGAGCTGCCGCCTCTTCGTTGATCCCGGCATCCAGCACCAATCGGAATCAGGCACTATACCAGAAAAGGAGAAAAGAGCCAGTCTTCTGCCGGCAGGGACTACGATCCTTCCAACACCTGGCGTACTACCGTCGCCAGTCGGGTCATGCTGAGCGGTTTCATCAGGAACGCTTTGATACCCGCCTGGCGGGCTTCCGGACCATCAACAGCAGTAGAGTATCCGGTATAGAGTATGACCGGCAGGCGGGGCTGCAGGCCAAGCGCCCGCCTGGCCAGATCGATACCGGACAATGCCGGCATGGTCTGGTCGGTGATCAGCAAATGGTAATGCATGGGATGTTCCCGCAGCCGCTCCAAAGCCTTAACACTGCTGGTAAAGATATCGACCTGATAGCCGAGGCGCACGAGCATTTCCCGGGCCACTTCGGCCAGAGACGCCTCGTCGTCGACAAAGAGAATCCGTTCCGTACCCCGAGGCATACTGTCGGTGGTCAGCTGCTGTTCGCTGTCGGCTGCAATCGGGGCGGCCGGGAAATAGAGCCTGAACGAACTGCCGCGACCGGGCTCGCTTGATACCCTGATCGTCCCGCCACTCTGGATGACGATTCCATGGACAACGGCCAGCCCCAATCCGGTGCCCTCCCCCTTCTGTTTCGTCGTAAAATATGGATCGAAGATGCGCGGCAGTACGCCTGCAGGAATACCGACTCCGGAATCGCTGACACTGAGGCAGAAACAGTGATCGGTGTCGATCTCCACCAGGTCTGCGGGAAAATTGTCTTTGACGAGCTTCTCCAATGTCACCCTGATCAAGCCGCTGCCGCTCTCCATGGCTTGGGTGGCATTGGAACAGAGGTTCATCATCACCTGATGGATTCGGGTCGGATCGGTCTTTATCTTCCCCAGACCGGACGGCGCTCGGGAATCGATCTCGATGGTGGCCGGGATGACCGCCCTGAGCAGTTTGAGCGCTTCCTTGACGATCGGGCCGATATCAACTGCCTCTTCCCGGAACTCCTCGGTCCTGCTGAAGGAGAGGATTTGCTGGACCAGGTCGCGGGCACGGTTGCTGGCTTTTTTAATCTGTTCGAGATTGCTCCTGATGTTCGGGGCGAGCTTCCCGGTGTAGAGACTGAGATCGGTATAACCGATAATCGCCGATAAAATATTGTTGAAGTCGTGGGCAATGCCTCCGGCCAATGTGCCGATCGCCTCCATCTTCTGCGACTGCATCAGGGCTTCTTCGCTTCGTTTCAACGACACCTGCATCTGCGCGGTCTGCAGGACCTCACTGGCATAGGAAGCGAGGATCATCCCGATCTCCCGGTCCTGGATGACGAACGGCGGCTGATTCTTACTGTGCAGGGAAATGATGGCGATGGTATTTCCGGCGGCATCGACAATCGGGAAAAACAGGATCGAATTGTCGTTGTAGTGCGGCCAGCCGCTGCCCTGGCAGTCGACATCAGTTTCCAGGTCGGCAACGAAAAACGGCTCGGAACTGGACAGGGCCCGGGCAAACAGGCTGTTCTCTTTCAACGGAAATGGCAGAAACGGTTCGGCGTGACCGGGATCAAGGCTGTGCAGGTGCTCCAGTCCATTGCTGACCACCCGGTAAATACTGCCGCCCCGGGCATTCATGTGGCGGCCGAATTCTTCGAGGATAACTCGGCCGCTCTGTTTCAACTCGCCGCAGCCAAGCAGTCGTTTGGTGCTTTCGACGACCTCCTGCAATCGGGAATTCACCAGGCTCAGCTCGGTTGTCTTGCGCTTGACCTTCTCCTCCAGCCCTCGCTGGTAATCCCGGTTCTCCCGGATCAGCCGCGCCCGTTCAAGCACAGTTTTGATGGCATGCAGAACGATAGTGTTGTCGTCAATCGGCTTGAACAGATAGTCCCAGGCGCCGAGGCGAAGGGCCTCAACCACATCCTTGCTGTCCCCGCTTCCGGAGACGACGATGACCGGCAGTTCCCTGTTGCCCGAGGCAAGTTCGGATAAGACGGCAAACCCGTTCATCACCGGCATATTCAGATCGACCAGGAGCAGATCGACTTGTTGCCGTTGACAAACGTCCAGACCGGCGGCTCCATCCGGCGCCTCGACAACCCGATAATCGTTTTTCTCCAGGAACGTTCTGATAATTTTCCTGAATACCCGGTCATCGTCGATAACCACCACGAGCGGCTGCCTGTCTGCCGTCATCTGCGCTCCCCCAAGCCCCCGTTACCGTTTCCCGGTTCGCTCCGCGAAACAGTTTGGAAACAGGAGATTATTCACAGACTGCGACACGTTGCCGACACCGGCACTTGCACCAGTATATTTACTTCGGGATGGCAAAGTCAAATCTTTCGTCGCACGGAGTCGCCTGCCGGAAAATGCAACTCCGTTGCGAGACGAGAAAACAGAAAAATCAGACCTTGAAACGGGCGACAAGGTCGGCTGAGCTGACCGCCCGCTCATTGAGGTGCCCGGCATTGAGACTGACCTCCCGGGAGCTCTCACTCATGCGGGCCGCAGCCTGATTGACCTCGGCGATATCCCGGGCGATCTCCGCCGAAACCTGGGAGCTTTCGGCGACGTTGACGTTGATCTCCTGAATTCCACTGGATATCTGCGAAACGTTCTGCGAAATTTCTCCGGCGGTGGCGGATTGCTCTTCCACCGCGGTGGCAATGGTATTAACGATATCACTATTGTCACCGATAACTCTGCTGATCTTCTCGATCGCGGCAACGGTCGCCCCTGTGGTCTGCTGGATCCCGTTGATTTGCTCCTCGATCTGACCTGCCGCTTCGGCGGTCTGACGGGCCAGCTCCTTGATTTCGGCGGCAACGACGGCAAATCCCTTGCCCGCATCACCGGCCCGGGCCGCCTCTATGGTCGCGTTCAGGGCGAGCAGATCAACCTGGTCGGAGATATCGGTAATACTCGCCAGCACCGAGCTGATCTCGTGTGCGGCCGTGCCGAGCGCGTCCACCTGGGCGGTGGCCGTCGCCGCCTGCTGCTCGGCTTGTCCGGTAATGGCCCGAGCTTTTTCCGAGGTCTCGGCAATCTCGTTGATGGTTGACGTCATCTCCTCAACCGCCGCAGCCACCATATCGACGTTGGCTGCCGTGTTTTCCATCGAGCGCGCGACGGTACCCATGTTGGCCGACATTTCCTCAACAGCGGCGGCCACCGTTTCCGACTTCGTCGACGTACTGCCGGCAGCCGCGGCCATGGACGCGGAAATCTCCGAAAGTTGTCCGGCCGACCCCTTGATATCCTTGGCATCCCCGGCGATAGTGGCGATAATACCTTGCAGCTTTTCGACAAAGATGTTGAACCACCGTGCCATATCGGCCAACTCATCTTTGGTGGTGACCGCCAGACGCCGGGTCAGGTCTCCTTCTCCCTCGGCAATGTCTTTAAGCATCTCAGCGGCCCGCCGAATAGGTCGGGAAATCGAGGCGGCGACAAAGAACATGACGAGAGAAACGACGAGGATCATCGACATACTCACCGCAATGATCCTCGTCCGTTGTCGTTTGACGGCGTCGGCGACATCCTGTCGCTGGGCGGCCATGGCCTTGTCGATATCATCGATATAGATGCCGGTACCGACAATCCAGCCCCACTCGTCGAATAATTTCACGAAAGATTGCTTCGGAACCGGTTCCTGCTCGCCGGGCTTCGGCCAGCGATAGCGCACGAAACCTTCGCCTTCCCGCCGGGAAGCACTCACCATCTCGCGAAACAGGTAGGTGCCGTCGGGATCTCGGTGATCGTTCATGTTTTTTCCGTCAAGTGCCGGATTTATCGGGTGCATCACCATGTTTACGTCGGTATCGATAATAAAAAAATAGTCATCGTTATTGGCTCCGAAGCGGAGTTTGCCGATCTGCTCCTGGGCTTCCCTTTTAAATCGCTGCTCGGCCAGTTCCAGATAGACCCCGGTGCCGATTACCCAGTCCCATGGTTCAAACAACCTGACATAGCTCAACTTGGCTATCGGTTTCTCTTCCACCGGCTTCGGCCAGAGATACGAGACAAAGCCGTGGCCGTCCCGACGGCAGAGATCGGCCATCTCGACAAATAATTTCTTTCCCTGTGGGTCCTGATAATCAGTCAGATCCTGTCCGTCGAGGGCCGGATTGATCGGATGCATCACCATGGTCGGCTGCAGATTATTGATCCAGAGGTAATTCGAGCCCTGATAACGCATGTTTTTAACGATCTCCAGGGCACGATTCATCTGTTCTTCACGGCTGAGTGACTGATCCCCGGAGATCGCTTCGATAGCGGAATAGGCAAGGTTTACTACAGCCTGCAATTCCTTCTCATAGGCCGCAGCTACCTGCTCCGGATCGTGCGCGGCCCGATAGCGGTCGGCGAGGATTTCAAACGTGTTGCGCACCAGATCACGGAGTTTTTCATTTTTCTCTTTGGTCATTACCTCCTCAATCGTTTCCAGACTGCGCTCACCCTGGACCTGGAGCGATCTGACGCTGAGAAACATGGTCACCAGACCGAGAAGAATGAAAAATGGAATAGTCGTTGCCAGAATTTTCCCCCTGATCGACATGGAACCTCCACAGCCGCGGCAAATAACCCCGTTCAGCTTCCGGCCGCCGTTGCCGGAAACCTTTTTTCATTGTCGCTTATAAAAATCATAAGTGATTATGAAACATAAAGTCAAACCACATGCCCAATATCGCCGCGGCCCATTATCGGTCTTCTGGCAAAAAGCTAACCAGACACGAACTTCATCCACTCGCGATGCAATCCTAACCGGTCGGATCGATAATCGGTTCCTCTCTTTTATCTTTGCACGCGCGCGTCGCTCTGGTAACGTGCGGTGTTCAACAACACTGACCCTGTCAAGGAGCATCGTCTCGGCATGAAACGACTGAAACGAAAGACCAAGATCATTGCCACCCTCGGACCAAGCTGTTACCAGGAGCAGCATATCGCCGACCTGATCGAGGCCGGCATGGATGTCGCACGGATCAATCTGTCACACGGCAACCAGGAAAGTCACCGCCACTTTGTCGACACCGTCAAACGCGCCAGAGAACGGTTGGGCACCTGGACGGCCATCCTGTTCGATACCCGGGGGCCGGAGATTAGAGTCGGCGAGCTTGGGGACGGAGTACAGCTCAGCGAAGACGACCTGGTCGTTTTTTCTCACGAAGTATCGAAACCAGGAGAAATTCCTGTTAGCTATGAAGGACTCTACGAGGATGTGCTACCCGGGGGGACCATCCTGCTCGACGACGGTAAGCTGCAGGTACGGGTCGAGCGAGTCGAAGCCGCCCGGGTGGTCGCCCGGGTTCTGGTCGGCGGCCTGTTGCTCTCCCGAAAAAGGGTCAGCCTGCCCGATATCGCTGTCAACCTGCCGTCGATCACCGAGCAGGATCGGCTGGACATCATCGACGGCGTCAGGCAGGACGTGGATCTGATCGCCGTCTCTTTCGTCCGCCGCGCCGACGATGTCCGGGCCGTGCGTGACGTGATCAGGGAGGCCGGCGGCCACCAGGCGGTGATCGCAAAAATCGAAAACCGTCAAGGAGTCGAAAACCTGCCGGAAATACTTGAGGAGGCCGACGGACTGATGGTCGCCCGCGGCGATCTCGGTGTGGAGATGCCGGCCGAAGAGGTTCCGGTTATCCAAAAACGGATCATCAGGGAAGCCAACAAAGCCGGAAAACCGGTCATCACGGCCACCCAGATGCTAGAATCTATGATCGCCAGCCCGACCCCGACCCGGGCCGAGGCCAGCGATGTGACCAACGCTATCTTCGACGGCACCGACGCGGTGATGTTGTCCGGAGAAACGGCAGTCGGCAGATATCCTCGCGAGGCCGTCCGCTTTCTGGCGCGCAACGCGCAGATCAGTGAAGCGGCTCTGGATTACGAAGCGATTCTCGCCGACGGTCTACGCCACCGCCGACCGGTGATCACCGATGCCATCTCCTATGCCTCCTGCGCCACCGCGGCCGACCTGTCCGCCGCGGCCATCATCACCGCCACCACCTCGGGCTCAACGGCACTTCGGGTGGCCCGCTATCGTCCGCAGACCCCGATTCTGGCCATCAGCCCGGAACCAACCAGCCTGCGCAAACTGCAATTGGTCCGGGGCGTGGTACCGCTGCCCTGCGCACGAGCGGATTCGATGGACGGTCAGATCAGCTTGGTCATACAGGCGGCAATCGACTCCGGGCTGGTAAAAAGCTGCGACCTGGTCATCATCACCGCCGGTTTCCCGTTGCACACCAGCGGTTCTACCAATATGCTGAAGGTCCATCACATCGAGGCCGACCGCTGCCCGAGCAAGTGACCCGCCATGCTTCGCATTAACGAGACCATCGCCATTCCGCTCAGCGAAATAGCCATCAGCCAAATCCGTTCATCCGGACCCGGCGGCCAGAACGTCAACAAAGTGGCCAACGGCGTGCATCTGCGCTTCAATATCAACGCTTCATCACTGCCGGAGTCCTGCAAACGACGACTGTTGGCCCGCAGCGATCGACGCATCAGCAGTGACGGGACCATTGTCATCAAGGCTCAGAGCTTCAGAAGCACGGAAAAAAACCGCGAAGACGCCCTACAGCGACTGCAGATGCTGATCGGTGCGGCGTTGCGACGGGAAAAGAAACGAGTGCCGACCTCCCCCGGCAAAGCGGCACGGCAAAAACGACTGGCCGGCAAACTTCATCGCGGCCGGCAAAAAACCCTGCGCCGCAAGATCGGTACGGAAGAATAGGCCAGTCTCATGCTGACCAGGACATTTTGCCATATCGAGGGCATCGGCCACGCCACGGAACGGAGTCTCTGGGACCGCGGCATCAGGAGCTGGGATGAATTGCTCAGCGTTTCAACACTCGTTCCGCGGGTCGGCGCCGGCATCATCACTCAAACGCTTACAGCATCGTTCGCCGCATTGGCCGCCGATCCGTTGTTTTTCACCAGCAGGCTGGCCGGGGGTGAGGTCTGGCGGATTTTTCCGCACTTCCGCAGCCGGTGCGCCTATCTCGATATAGAGACCACCGGCCTGTCCGAGACCTGCGATATCACCACCATCGCCCTCTATGACGGAGAGACTGTCCGGACCTATATCAATGGTCGCAATCTCGATGAATTCCCCGCCGATCTCGACCGATATGCGGTCCTGGTCACCTATAACGGCCGCTGTTTTGACATTCCGATGATCGAGCGTTATTTCCGGATCAAAGTCAGCCAGGCACAGATCGACTTGCGCTACATCCTCGCTCGTCTCGGCTGTCGCGGTGGCTTGAAGGGCTGCGAGAGACAGCTGGGCATCAACCGTGGCGCCCTCGATGGCGTCGACGGGGCCTTCGCCGTCACGTTATGGCGGGAATACGAACGGTACGACAACCAGGCCGCTCTGGAGACCTTGCTCGCCTACAATATCGAAGACACGGTCAACCTGGAGCGACTCATGGTGGAAGTATACAACCGTTTTGTCGAGATGACGCCGTTTCCGGAAGAGGGGCGACTCCCCTTTCCGCCCTCGCCGCTCATCCCGTATCAGCCGGATCTTCACATCATGGACCGGCTCCGGAGACGATACCGCTGATCAGTCGGTCTAGAGATCGACTTCCAACCCTTCCCGGGCAAAAAAGACTTCCATGTCACCATAGGCCCCGGGCCGGCAATAGGTTTCGGCCAACGCGTCAAGCTGGTCGTCGGTGCGGTCAGGGTCATGATGAAACAGGGCCAGTCGCTTTACCCCGGCCCGCCCGGCGGCCGCCAGGGCCTGTTCGTAGGTTGAATGTCCCCAGCCGATTTTGCCGGCATATTCCTGCTCGGTATACTGAGCGTCATGGATCAGCAGATCGGCACCGGCAAAAAACTGCTCGACGATACGGTTCTGCTCTTCGGCAACCAGTTGCCCTTCGCAGGCCATCGCCTCATCGTAATCGGGATGCACCGGGTCGGTGATAAACAGATTGCGAAACGGCTCGGTATCATAGCAGGTACACAATACCTTGCCCCGGTATTCAAAACGGTAGCCGAGGGCCAGAATCGGATGATTGAGGATCTTGGTGGTCAGGACCAGCCCGTCGCCGAGATCCATGCCCGGATCCTCCCGCAACCGAATGTATTCAATAGAGGAAGCCAGTTCACCGACGTTGACCGGGAAATAGCGATACTTCATCTGCCCGCCGACCACGTCCTGCAACGGGTCGTCCTCGAAACTGACCGGACCGTGAACCCGAAGTTTGGTACCCGGAATGTAGATCGGCGTAAAATACGGAAAGCCCATGATGTGATCCCAATGGGTGTGAGAGAGGTAGAGATCGATATCGAGCGGACCCTGGGGCAGATCGTGCTTCATCAGGTAATTGCCAAGCTCGCGGATACCGGTGCCGGCATCGATAACGATAATTCTCCCGCTGTCGCCGACCCGCAATTCGAGGCAGGCGCTGTTGCCACCGTACTTGACGGTCTGCGGGCCGGGACAGGGAATGGACCCTCTGACCCCCCAAAATCTCAATTTCATCCGCTGCCCTCTTTAGTCGACAATCATATCTGCAGGAAAATCTGAGCTTTTTCTATCTCGGTTTCGATATCTGCCCGGATCGTGACGAATTCCTGCCAGTTCAGGCCGGTCAGTTCGAGCAGGTGTTCCAACGCCCGCTCGGACGGATAGAGATCCCCGGCGTACCCGATGTCGTAGATGTTTGAATAGATATTGCCCAGCGCAATGAAGGCGGTCTGCCGACGGGCTCCTTCCCCGGCCAGCTGCGGGTCGTGGTGAAAGCCGATGCATTGCAACAACGCCTCGTTCAACTTCCACTTCTCGGCTATCATCAGGCCGACTTCCTGGTGATCGATGCCAAGCACTTCGCGTTCCACATCGATCAGCGGCACCTGCTCATCGCCGGCCAGCCGGATCACTTCGGCATACTCGTCGCCAAACGGAATTTTGCCGAGATCGTGGAGCAGGCCACCAATAAAGAATTCTTCCCGCTCCATCACCGGGATATCCTTGGCCTGGGCCAACAGTTTGGCGCTAACGCCGACGCTGATCGAGTGCGCCCAGAATTTGCTGACCGGCAACACCCTGGATTTCTTTACTCCCGACACGGTCTTGATGATCGCCGTCGACAGTGCCATATTTTTCACGGTATTCAGGCCGAGCATGGTAATGGCCCGGGTCAGTGATGTCACCTTGTTTACCAGCGAATAGTAGGCAGAGTTGATCAGCTTCAAGACCTGTCCGGTCAACACCGGGTCGAGAGAGATCACCTTGTTCAGCTCGTTCGGGGACGCATCGACTCGGCTGCAGATCTCCATGACCTTGCCGACGGTGGTCGACAGACTCGGCATCCGGGTAATGAATTTTTCGATCTGTTTGCGATGGGTTCCCGAATCTGGCGGCATCACCACTTCACCTTTTCGAATTTATTCTTCTGAATCAACATTTTACAGATCACAAAGGTAATTGTATCCAAAGAACCATCACAGGTCAAGCCCGGTGGAGACCGGTCAATGATTTTCACGGAAGCAGCAATTACAACAAGACAATCGAAGAAGCGAAGTGCAACCAGGAGGGATCAGTGCCCTATCGCCGTATCGGCATTCGGAAAACTGAGCAGCAGCCAGAGGTAAACGGCCAAGAGCACGGCAACCCAGATGACCATGTGCCCCGTCGGTCGGGTCACCGATGCTCGACCTCCGGGGTAGTGCAGGTGTGCCAGATATTCGAGCAAACCATGAATCCTCGCCAGGAACCACCCCCGAAAATCGCGGTCAATCTGCCAAATTCGAGAGAATCCAGCGCCAATGATGCGCGGAAACAGTCGCCGGTACAACCATTCGGCATCGAGATTGACGGAGTGGAGTTCGGGAGGATACAGTTTTTGCAAGTTCAGCCAGACAAATGCCAACGCGGAGAAGAACAGCAATTGTGTCTGGGTCAGTACATGGGTAGCATCATAGGGGTTATAACCTGTATCAAACGGCAGGAGTTGATACAGCCAGTGCGGATAGACGCCGATAGCAATGCACAGGACGGCCGCAATGGTCATCGCGGTCAGCATGTTCGCCGGTGGTTCAGTGGTGCGAATGCCCGAATCGTGAGAAAAAAAAGCAAAATATGGAATTTTGATGCCGGCATGATGAAAGACACCGGCCGACGCAAAGAGCAACATCAACCATACCCAATCGTATCCTTCCTCCAGCGCTGCCGCCATGACCATCGATTTGCTGACAAATCCACTGAACAAGGGGAAAGCTGATATTGATGCCGCACCGACGATACACAGTGCAGCGGTCTTCGGCATACTCTTGTACAGTCCACCGAGGTCGGAGCCATTGATCCGGCCGGTCATATGCAGTACCGCACCCATCGACATGAACAGCAATCCCTTGAAAATAATATCGTTGAACGCGTGAGATACCGCACCATTGATAGACAAGGCAGTACCGATACCGATACCGCAGATCATAAAACCGACCTGGTTGATCAGGCTGTAGGCCAAAACGCGCCGCAGATCATTCTCAATAACAGCAAAAAAAATCGGGAAACAGGTCATCGCCGCCCCGATAAAGACCAAAAGTTCTGTCCCGGGAAAACTGCGAGCCAGCGCATATACCGCTACTTTTGTAGTAAAGGCGCTGAGGAAGACGGTGCCGGTCGGCGTTGCTTCAGGGTACGCATCGGTGAGCCAGTTATGTAACAGCGGGAAACATGCCTTGATGCCGAACGCAAGAAAGATGAGCCAGCCACCGCTCCCTTCCAGGCCAATATAATCGAAAGCAAGCGAACCGGTTGCCGAAGCATGAACCAGCAGTCCGGCAAGCAAGATCACTCCGGATAGAACCTGGATAATCAGGTAACGAAGTCCGGCCAGGTAAGAACGTTGCGTTCGACGTGCCCAGATAAGAAAAACCGACGAAACTGCCAGCAATTCCCAACAGACGAACAGCGTGAGCAGATCACCCGCAAAAACGGCTCCGAGCGCAGCGGCGGCATAGACGAGCGCCGCCACCTGCTGCACGGTATCCTTGACGTGAAGAGCAAAGATGACGCCAATCAATGCGGCGATATGAAAAACATAGCCAAATATCAGGCTGAGCTTGTCCACCCGGTAGGGAACGAGGTCATAGCCGAGAAACGAGACGCTGACGGTGATGCCCTCCGGAACCTGCAGAAGATGCCAGCCACTGGCCAGAATCACGCCGAGGGTGACGATTCCACGCAGCCAGCCACGAGTAAACAAGGCCAGTACCGCTCCAATCAACAATGGTGCGAAGGCAGGAATTTCAGTGCTCCACATGATCGCCTCCGTCCGTCGTGGCCACGTTCAATTCCTCTCGATCATAATAGTCTTCGTCACGCATTAAAAATGTCCGCATCCATTTGGCAATCAACACCAATACCACGCAACCGACAAAACCGTAGACGGCATAGAACCCGACCAACCGTTCCCAGGGATGGACCAGGTGCCGCTGAATAACAAAATCAAGAATGAAGAGCAGAGCGCAGCAGCAATAGAGCACATAGAGGACGCGCCGGACATTCTTCGGATCATCGAACATATGCTTTTTTTCTGCCATATCCGTCTTCCGCGCCTATGAGAGAATTGCCAGGGCCAACTCATAGAGCGGCCCGGTAAAGAAAAAGAGCACGATGCAGCCTGCTGCAGTAACACTGAGCGCTACCAGTGACGGTAACGGTGCTTCCTTGATACCGGTCGGCCGCTCAACGTCATCGTTCGGGTAAAACGCACGTATTGGGATCGGCAGCAAATAAGCGATGTTGAGCAGTGAGCTGATCATCAACACGGCCATGATCACACCTTGTCCCGCATCAAGCGCACCGATCATCAGGAACCACTTACCCCATGTGCCGCCGGTTGGCGGCAGACCGATAATGCTGAGACTGCCGATAAAAAAGGCAATCATCGTAATTGGCATCTGCCGGCCCAAACCGCGCATTTGGCTGATCTCAGTCTTGTGCGCCGCCACCATAATCGCACCGGCACAGAAAAACAGGGTGATTTTACCGAAAGCGTGCATCGCGATATGCATGGCGCCACCGACCACACCGGCACTGGTGGCAAGCAGAGCGCCAATGGTGATATAGCTGAGTTGGCTCACCGTTGAATAAGCGAGCCGCGCTTTCAAATTATCCTGACGCATAGCAACGATCGAAGCAAGCAACACCGTAACCGCAGCCAGGTAGAGCAGATAGTCCGTCGTTGGTAATTGTCGCAGTGTATCGAGGCCAAACACATAGACGCAAATCTTGAGCACCGAGAAGACTCCGGCCTTGACGACGGCAACGGCATGCAGCAAGGCACTCACCGGAGTCGGAGCCACCATGGCGGCCGGTAACCAGCGATGAAACGGCATGATGGCCGCCTTGCCGATACCGAAAATGTACAACGGCAGCAGGACGGCGGCCGCGCCGAGCGTTGACGAATCGAACAGGCCGCCATCGCGAAAATCCAGCGATCCGGTAACAAACCAGGTGCCGATAATGGCCAACAACAAAAAGAGAATGGAGGTCGTCAGCAGGACACCAAGGTAAACCCGCCCGCCAAGTTTTGCCTTGATGGTCCCGGAATGGGTGACCAACGGGTAGGTCGACAGCGTCAGGATTTCGTAAAATATGAATAGAGTTAAAAGGTTTGCGGAAAAAGCTATACCCATGACCGACGAGATGGCCACGGCAAAACAGGCAAAAAAACGAGTCTGTTTTTCCTCTTTATGACCGCGCATATAGCCAATCGAATAAACGGTCGTAACCAACCACAGATACCCCGCGACCAGCGCAAACAGCATGCCGAGCGGTTCAATGGCAAAAGCGATAGTGAGTCCGGAAAACAGTTCCGGTCCCTGATAGGCGATTAGGCCGCCATCAGCGACAATTTGATAGAGACCGGTGACCAGGTTAATCAGGATCAGACCGGCCATGATCGACACCAACTCACGAATATTCGCCCACCGCCCGGTCAAAATAATCCCAAAAACGGCGAGAGCCGGGATCAATATGGCCGATAACAGCATCTGTTCCGGTGCCAGGTTCATCAGGGAGCCGCTCCGAACAAGCCAAACAATGATTGCGCCGCCAGTTTGCTGACCCCAACGGTAAGACTGGTATCAAGACCAAAATAGATATTGGCGATAACCAAGATCCAAACCGGAACCAGCTGACTCAGTGGGGCTTCACGAACCTCGGAGAGATGAATACGCGCCGGAGTGAAATAAACCCACTCAATGATGCGCCAGACATAAATCAGGGCAAGCAACGAACTGATCAACACGAGCACGGTAACCAGCCACCACCCTTTTTCGAGAAGAGCCAGCACCAGATACCATTTGCTGACGAAACCGACCGTAAGCGGCACTCCCACCAGACTCAGGCCACCGATAACGATGGCGGCCATGGTCCATGGCATTTTCCTGCCCAGGCCGGCCATATGGTTGAGCTGTGAGCTGTTGATTCGGTAGACAACACTGCCGATTGCCAAAAACAGAGCCCCTTTCATCAGCGCATGGTTGAACATGTGCAGCAGGGTCGCCGCCAGACCCAATTGGGTGCCGATGGCCAAACCGAGAATCATGTAACCGATTTGGGCAACACTTGAATAAGCAAAGAGACGCTTGATATTGAGTTGATAGATGGCGGAAACAGACGCTGCAAAAATGCCGACAAGGCCGAGAACCAGAAAGATCTCTTGTAGTGGCAGAACCGATTCAACGTATTCGATACCAAAAACGGTAAATACGTAGCGGATCAGGACATAGACGGCAACTTTGGTTGCCGTAGCGGCGAGAAAAGCAGTCGCAATCGATGGCGCAAAGGCATAGGCATTAGGCAACCAGAGATGTAGCGGAAACAGGGCCAGCTTCAAACAGACACCAACAATAAAAAAACCAAAGGCGCTCAACACGGTTCGCGAATGATTGACCTCCGGTAACCGTTCTGCCAGGTCGTTCATATTCAACGTACCGGTCATCATGTACATCAGGCCGACACCGATAATAATGAAGGTCGCCCCGATGGTGCCCATGATCAGATACTGGTAGGATGCGGTCAAGGCCCGTCGATCCGTGCCCAGTGCTATCAAAGTGTAGGAAGACAGTGATGAAATCTCCAGAAACACAAACACATTGAAGGCATCACCGGTCGCCAGGATACCGAGCAACCCGGTCAGGCAGAGCAAATAGGCAGTGTAGAAATAGGTCTGGCGATTCTGCGGCAATTCTCTTCGGATGCTGCTCTGCGCGGCAATCAGTACAACGGTGCTCATCGACGAAACGAGCAGCAACAAATAACTGTTCAAATAGTCTATGCGGTACTCGATCCCCCACGGCGCAGCCCAGCCGCCAAGCGCGTAGACCAGCGTTCCATGAACCATTACCTGCTGCAGCAGACCACAGCTCACCAGAAAAGCGAGGCTGCTGACCAGCAAAGCAAACAGACCGGCAAGACGCGGCACCGGAAACAACAGGCAAAGCGGCGCGCCGATCAGGGGTATGATAACCTGCAGAACGGGATAATGAGTGATCACTCGTCTAAACTCTTCACGCTAAACGCATTGTTTTTCATGAAACCGTAGGCCTCTAGCTGACACTCTATCTGGTCCTGAGCATTCAGCGTCTGGATCTCGTGTTCTTCAATCGAACCGTAGGCCTCCTGAATTCGAACCACCAGTGCCAATCCCACGGCCGTGGTAGAAATACCGACAACGATTGCCGTCAGGATTAAGACGTGCGGCAACGGATTGGAATAGAGGTGCCACTTGTCATCGAGAATCGGCGCTGTTCCACCGACGACCTTGCCCATACTGATGTAGAGGAAGAACACCGCGGTCTGAAAGATAGACAGCCCGATCAATTTCTTGATCAGGTTTTCGTGGGCGATGACGATAAAAAACCCGATCGCCATCAGTACCACCACAATCCAGTAATTGTATAGCCCGATGATATTCATTGTTCGATATACTTATGCTTGACGGTACGCCAGGTGAACTTGAAGAACAGAGTTATCATAACCGTCGCCACGGTGATCCCCACCCCCAATTCAACCAAGAGGATCCCCAGATGCTGCCCGTGCACCGGGTCATGACGCAATACGTTGTAATCAAGAAAGTTGCCGCCAAGCAGCATGCAGGCCACCCCGACACCGGCGTACAAAAGCACTCCGACCGCCGTCAACTTCTGGAGCAGAGAACTCTTGAATACCAGCCGGGCAGTACTCAGACCAAACAACATCGTATACAGAATGATTCCGGCGGCGAAAATGACGCCGGCCTGGAAGCCGCCACCCGGCCCGTAGTCTCCATGAAACTGGACATAAAGTGCGAAGAGCAAGATCAGAGGCAGCATCATTTTGGCGACGATGCGCAAAATGATCTGTTGCTGCATATCGGCGGGGACACGTTTTTGCTGCTGATCCTTGGTCTCGCGAGATACTCGGAGCAATGACATGACGCCGATGCCGGCAGTAAAGATAACGAGCGTCTCGCCCAGCGTATCATAGCCGCGATAGCTCGCCAAAATCGACGTGACAATGTTCGGTACCCCGACTTCGGCCATGGAGTCGTTGATGTAACGCGGTGCAACATGTTGGTGGATCGGGGCATCGGCAGAGCCGAAGTGAGGCATATCCAACGTCCCGTAAATCAGCAGCAGCGCCGTCGCGCCGACAACGCCTAGTGCCAGCATCGGCTTATATTTGGTCTTGCCTTCGTATCGCTTGACCATTTTCAACGAAGCGAGCATCAACAGCGTTGAAATGCCGGCACCAACCGACGCCTCGGTAAAGGCGACATCAACGGCATCCAGATCGAGGAAAAAACCTGCGGACATCAAGCTGTAAATACCAGACAGCATAACCACTGCAAACAGGTCGTTCATCCTGGTTATCGCCAAAGCCGTCATGGCCAGGAAACTGAGCAATACAATGTCGATTACTGTTGTGATGGCCTTTCTCCTTCCGGTACCCCATCTTTCTCCGCGTCATCGGACTCCAGTGGCTTCAGACCACTCTTCAATGACGCTTTGGCCATGGCATGGCTCGCCGTCGTCCCAGCGAGCAGGGAAAACATCAAAATCAACAGCAACTTCGCAAAAACCAGCCCCCACCCAGCCTGAAACATCAAGCCGACCAGGATCAGGCTGGCGCCAAGCGTATCGGTCAAACTGGCGGCATGAATTCTGGTAAAAAAATCGGGAAAGCGCAACAGCCCAATTCCGCCGGTCAGGCAGAAAAAACTCCCCGACACCAAACATACCCAGGAAATAATATCAAAGAGGACTTCCATCAGCTTTCCTCATCCATGGGCCTCTTGGAGGAATACTCGAAGAACCTCAAGACAGCGATAATACTTATAAAGTTTATCAATGCGTAGACGATGGCGATGTCCAGGAAGTCGGGACGACCACCAAGAAAGCCGAGAATCGCAATCAGCAACACTGTCTTGGTACCAAAATTATTGACTGCCAGAATCCGGTCATACAACGTTGGGCCCAGGAAAGCACGAACCAATGCCAGCCCCATGACCACAAGCAGGATCAATGCCGTCAACTCGTACATTATCTCTCCACCAAACAGACCCGACGATCCATCTCGCCGGTTTGCAGTCCTGCGGCCGAATCACGGGTCAGGGCATGCACCGTTATCTGATCGCCTTCCAGATCGACACTGACTGTTCCCGGAGTCAAGGTAATCGAATTAGCAAAGATAACCTTACCGAGATCCGTCTTCTGATGGGCGGTGACCTTGATCAACCGTGGACTGATCGTCTCCGCACCACCCCAGACGTTAGCGGCAACCGCGATGTTCGAGACGACGACTTCCTTGATCAGCCAGAGCCAGTATCCGGGGATGGAGAAAGTGAGATTGAGCGGTTGCGACTCACCGTCGACGACATCGAGACGACGACAGAGCATCGCTACGAAGACAACGGAAACAACCATGAAGAACAGCATCAACGGGGTATAGTGACCGGAATTGATCAACCAGAATACGGAGAGAAGTGTCGATAAAGCAAGTACGTATCTCATTCAAGCCAAAAAGAGTTGAAGGTGAGCCGATATCTGCTATTACACTGTGATATTGAACTATTATCCCATCGCCTGAGTGGTTCAACACATCGTTACGTACCATTTTGGCCAATATCGTGTCAATAACAACCGGTAGCGATTTGTCGATTTTCGGTTGTCCGATCTTAACGGGATGCGGGCCTCAGATCGTTACAACAGGTTTTGCACACCGTCGCTGCAGCGACGGTATCCCTATCAGCAACCGTGCTTGACGAGGAAATCGCGCACCATTTCGGTCATGCTCTCGGTTCGCGAACGACCGGTCTCTGCAACGAGGAGCCAAGAACAGCGCTGCCAGGCCCGGAACAGATCATCAGGGACCACGATTCTGAGCTCGCGCATTGCCTCTTCACCGCTATCACCCGACGACAAAAGCTCTTCATTGTGATCACCTGTCATTCGCGGTACCCCGGTGGCGCTGATGAAACGCAACAGCCTGGTGATACGTGATGCCCTGTCCTCCGAAAATATCGAGAGCGCTGCCGATGCTGGCATCAAGGCGACCGCCGCCAACCCGGAAGATAGTTTCCAAGTCGTCGAGATCTCGAATCCCTCCGGCATACGTGGTCACAATCGGGCTGTGTTTCCCGAGAATGCCGATCAATTCCGTCTCGACACCCTGGCACTTGCCTTCGACATCAGCCGCGTGAACCAGAAATTCGGCACAGTAGCCGGCCAATTCGGCCAGGGCTGAGGCGTCGATACGCACCTCGGTAAAACGCTGCCAGCGGTCGGTAACGACGAAATAGTCGGCACCCAGTCGGCGGCAGCTCAGGTCCAGCACCAAGCGGTCCCTGCCGACCTCGGCCAGCAAACGATCCAAACGATGCTGATCGAGCCGGCCGTCATGGAAGACCCAGGAGGTGACGATCACATGGGACGCCCCGCGTGACAACCACGACACCGCATTTTCCGCGGTAATACCACCGCCGATCTGCATGCCGCCGGGCCAGGCGGCCAGCGCCTCGCCGGCCGCCGTTTCATTGCCGGAGCCGAGCATGATAATATGCCCACCCTGCAGATCGTCCCGGCGATAGAGGTTGGCGTACCATGCCGGCGGCTGCGTCGCGACAAAATTGGTCTGCAATCGGTCCGGTTCATCGTCGCTCAAAGTCGAGCCGACGATCTGTTTGACAGCACCATCATGCAAATCGATGCAGGGTCGAAATCTCATTGCTCCCCCTTAACGAAAAAAAGCGGGTCGCCCCGACCGGGACCACCCGCTTTCTGATCTTTTCTACCGCCCGGCCGGGCGGTACAATCGGTCAGCCTACGCCTTTTTGATCAACATGGTGGATGGATCGAGTGTCAGCGTCGTGCCGGGTTCGACCTGGCAATAGGCGCACTTGAGAATGTCCAGATGGATGTGATCGCCGTGCGGCTTGATGACCAGCACCACCTCGAACAGATCGTCGATCGCATGGCAGGGGGCCGGAACACCGTCCGCGGAAACGCGCTCATCCTCACGATGGCACACTGCCGAAAACCAGATAACGGCAATGCCGAGATCGGCCATCAGCACCTTCAAGTCCTCCATCGCCTGGCGGCCGTTGCCGTCGAAATCGTAGCCGTCGATGATCAGGCAGTCGGGCTGAAAGATCTCCTGCTGAATCAGGTCTTTCAATCGCTCCTCCAGCATCGGCCGGCTGAACACGTTCTCTTTGAACGTCATGATCATTCGCCGCCGGGCCACCTCGGTCCGCGCTTCTTCGGACAACCCCTCGACCATCAGCGACAGGATCTCGTCATACCGGTCACGGGTCTTCTCGATCGACTCGCCGATGGACACGTGCAGGACCCGATTGCCCCGCAGCATCGAATCCAGAGCAATCTGTACGAGAATTGCCGTCTTGCCGAGGCCGGCCCTGGCCATGACCAAGCCGAGGCTCTGCCTGCCCTCTTCCGCTTTATTGTCCAGCCCCAACACCCGCAGCGGATTGCTGGTGATCAGATCTTCTCTATCCATGGCGCTCAACTCCTCTCTGTTAACAACGGGACGAACCTGTCGCCGACTCTTCACTCAGTGAACGAAGCGGCGTGACACAAGTCAACACCACGTTTCAATTATTTTTCTTTTCCTGCTCGTATTTCTTGATCAACTCTTCGCCGACGCTTTTCGGCACCTGCTTGAAGGTGGCAAACTCCATGGTAAACTCTGCCTTGCCCTGGGTTAGAGAACGCAAGATCGTGGAATAACCGAACATCTCGGAGAGCGGCACCTCTGCCTCGACCACCGTGTAGTTGCCTTCTTCAACGGTACCGATAATCATGCCGCGCCGCTGGTTGAGACTGCCCATCACCGCACCCTGGAACTCGGTCGGCCCTTCCACGGCGACCTTCATGATCGGCTCCATGATCACCGGATGGGCCTTGCGATACGCTTCCTTGAACGCCCCGATAGCGGCCAGTTGGAAGGCAACGTCCGAGGAGTCCACCGAGTGCGAGGCACCATCGTTGATGACCGCCCGAACCCCGGTAATGGCGGCGCCGCAGAGGATGCCTTTTTCCATGCTTTTCTGAAACCCCTTGTCGCAGGACGGGATATATTCGCGGGGAATGGTACCGCCGACGATGGAGTCGACGAACTCGTAGTCGCCTTCTTCCAGCGGTTCGAGATAGCCGGCCACCCGCCCGTACTGGCCCGAGCCGCCGGTCTGCTTCTTATGGGTGTAGTCGAAATCGGCGCGGGCGGTGATGGTTTCGCGATAGGCGACCTGCGGTGCCCCGGCGGTGACCTCGGCCTTGTATTCGCGCTTCATCCGCTCGATATAGACGTCGAGGTGCAACTCGCCCATGCCGGATATAATAGTTTCTCCGGTCTCATGATCGACAAAGGTCCGAAAGGTCGGGTCTTCCTTGGTGAACCGGTTGAGCGCCTTGGACATATTGGTCTGTGCCTTGTTGTCCACCGGAATAATGGCCAACGAGATGACCGGTTCGGGGATATGCATGGAACTCATGGAGGCATCTATCCCTTCTACGGTAAAGGTGTCGCCGGAGGCGCAATCGACGCCGAACAGGGCGACGATATCGCCGGGACCGCAGCCGTCAATCTCCTCCATTTCATCAGCGTGCATCCGCACCAATCGACCGATCTTGACCTTTTTACCGGTCCGACTGTTATAGACGGTATCACCTTTATTCAAGTTGCCCTGATACGTCCGAACGTAGGTCAACTGACCATACCGCCCGTCTTCGAGTTTAAAGGCGAGCATGATCAGCGGGTCGTCCGGGCTGTTGGTCACCGCAAATTCTTCCTCGTTCTTGCGCAGGTCAAGGGCGAAGTTCTGGACATCGGTCGGGCAGGGCAGATAGGCGTCCACCGCGTCGAGCAATGGCTGGATGCCTTTGTTCTTGTAGGCGGAACCGATAAACACCGGGGTAAATTCAAGCGACAGCGTCCCTTTGCGGACCGCGTCGTAAACCAGCTGGGTGTCGATCTCTCCCCCTTCCAGCAGAGCCTCCATCAATTCCTCGGAGTACATCGACAATTCCTCGAGCAACTCCTGGTGACGCTCCTGCGCCTCGGCCTGCATCTCAACCGGAATCACGGATTCACGAATCTGCTCACCACTCTTTCCCTCAAAATAGAGCGCTTTCATGGTGATCAGGTCGACAATGCCGGAAAACTCAGCCTCAAGACCGATCGGCAACTGCATCAACCGCGCGTTGAGATCAAGTTTGTCGCGTAATTGTCCGGCCACCCGCTCGGGGTTGGCCCCGGTGCGGTCGCACTTATTGACAAAAGCGATCCGCGGCACCCGGTATCTGCTCATCTGCCGGTTCACGGTAATCGACTGGGACTGGACCCCACCGACCGAGCAGAGCACCAGGATGGCCCCATCGAGCACGCGCAACGCCCGCTCCACCTCGATGGTAAAATCGACATGACCGGGGGTGTCGATAATATTGATCTCAATATCCTTCCACGAAGCGTAGGTGGCGGCGGACTGGATGGTTATGCCACGCTCCTTCTCTAGCTCCATGGAGTCCATCTTGGCACCGACGCCGTCTTTCCCGCGAACCTCGTGGATGGCATGAATCCTGTTGGTATAAAACAGAATCCGCTCGGTCAGGGTGGTTTTTCCCGAATCAATATGGGCGCTGATACCGATATTGCGAACCTTCGATAAATCTCTAGCCATGGTTATTATCCTCTACCATTTACCTGCACACCGACGTAAAAAGCATTTCTCCCGTCGCCTTGCCGGGAGAAAAGAAAAAAAAGAAAGGAGTTACAGACGCTGCAACCCCTTGCAATGCTCAGTCAAAATTCCCGCTTGAATCTATATTCGGATGGGATCCCGTTGGTCGAGTCGCGCTTTCCCCAACCAATCAATTATGAAAAACCTGTTATTATAGCACTGCCGATCAATATTTCAATAAAAAAGAACGAGCATGCCGGTCAGCACTACCAGATAAATGACGGTCATACCGGTTCCGGCCCGCACGTAATCGATAGTCTGGTAGCCGCCCGGCCGCATCACCAACGCGTTGACCTGGTGGGTCGGCAGCACGAAGGTGTTGGAGGCCGCCAGCGCAACCACCATCGCCGCCAGCCGCGGATCACTGCCGACCTCGACGGCCATCGCCATGCAGAGCGGCACCAGGAGCACCGTTGCCCCGACGTTGGAGATGACGAGCGTGAAAAACGAGGTGAGCACCCCGACGATAAGCAAAAATACGACTTGCGGCACCTCGCCGACCAGGTTGATGATCGTTACCGCCACCCATTCAGCGGCACCGGTTTTCTGAAAGGCCAGGCCGAGCGGGATCAACCCGGCCAGTAGGAAGACCGTCATCCAGTCGATGGAGCGATAGGCCTCGTCGATGGTCAACACCCTGGTCAGGATCATACCAAGGGCTCCAACCAGCAAGGAAATCGACAGGGACAGCTTGATCGGGACGCCGAGCGCGGCACTCGCCGGCTCGAGCCACAGGACCAGGGCCGCCGCGATAATCAGCCAGGCCACCGCCAAGCCGGCCCGTTCGCTCCTGATTTCGTCCCCTTTGATCTCGGTGGTGAAGGTGAAACAATTGCGCTTCTGCAACTCCCGGAATTTTTCCCAGCGCCCGAACATCAGCAGCGCATCGCCGGGTTTGATCACTTCTCTGGTAATCTGGTCGAACTGACAGACCCCCTCGCGGCAGAGCACCACCGGCACTACCCCGTTGGTCTTACGAAATCGCCGCTCACGCATGGTGTGCCCGGCCAGCAGCGAGCGCGGGGTGACGATTCCTTCGACAATGCCGGCATTATTGACGGAGAAGTCCTCGGCAAAGACATCGAGTTCTCCCTTGTAGATCAGCCCGAAATCCTCGGCGCAACGGCGTACATGTTCCTCGTTGCCGACCATGGCCAGCGTCTCTCCGGAACGAATCAGCTCGTCGCGGGTCGGCGCATAGTTTTTCTGTTTTTTCTCCGGCATATAGACACCGGCGATGGTCACGTGGTAGCGGTCTCGGACATGTAGCTCCTCAAGCGTGAAGGAGCCGAAGGTGTCCGGTACCTCGACCTCGTAGACTCCGGCCACCTCCTGGTAGGTATCGACCAGCGTGGACGGCATCAGATGGTTGTCATCCCGTTCGTCGGCCCGCCGCGGCATGATCAGATTGCCGAAAACAATAAAATAGGCAATTGCCGAGACCACCAGGGCGATGCCGATCGGGGTCTGGGTAAACAGGCCAAGCGGTTCGACCTTGACCGGCAGGATACCGATATCATTGGCCTGCGCAATGAGGTCATTGAGCAAAATGGTCGGACTCGCCCCGACCAGAGACATGGTACCACCGATAATCGCACAAAAAGCCATCGGCATCAGGATTCGAGACGCCGGTATACCGGTCTGCCGGCCGATTCGAATGACTGCCGGCATGAACAATGCGGCCGCCCCGATATTTTGCATAAAGCTGGAAATAAATGCCACCGTGGCCGAAATCAGCGTCTTGATACGGTTTTCCGACTTACCGGCGACCTTCAGTAGGTTCCTGGCCAGGACGTTCATGCAGCCGGTCTTATCCAGACCCGCTCCGATGATGATCACCGCGATAATGGCCACGACCGCGTTGCTCGACAAGCCGCTGATCGCTTCCTGCGGCGATACCAGGCCGAGCAACGGCAGGATCACCATCATGATGATGCCGACCACATCAACACGCACCCACTCAAAAACGAACAGCAACACAGCCAGCAGCAGGACACCGAAAACCAACCCCATCTCCAGGGTGAACGCAATCTCCTTGGAATGCTCCTCCGCCGCTCCCGCCGAGACTGGAGCAAAGATAAACAAGAACAAAAAGATGCAATTGACCGCCAGCGATAGAAATGTCATTCTCATGCCGCGTCGCTCCTCGTGGTCATTCACTGTCTTCTCACCAACCGCAGCAACGCCGCACCTGGTCCGCACCTGCTGCTTTTAGCGAAGATTATAGAAGGTGTTGACGTAATCATCCTTGCCGGTCAATGGCTGCTCGAACCGGACAGACTCAATACCATCAAAAGACAAGGCCTGTTTCGTGAACCGCTCACGCAACTCCGTACTGCTCTTCAACGTGTCGCCCGTCGAGGCCACTACCAGGATCGAACCTTCCAGACGGCAGGTTGCCGTCGGCGCGTGATCGGCAAGAGCCGCCTCCAGTTCGGCAAGCTTCGCCAGGAGCTGCAGTTTCGCGAGCGATTCCGGGGTCGTCTGAAACACCGGCTTGGAGGACAGATCGGCAAGGATATCGACCGCATCATCGATCGTCACAGACTTGATATTGATGACCATGTCGTACAGGCGACTGTCCCAGGTGTCCACCCCGTAGACTTGTCGGCCCCACTTGCGTCGCTCTTCGTCATCTTTTACGAGCAGTTGGCGCGCCTCCTGCTCACCGATATTCTCGCGAGCCATCTCCTCTGCGACGCGCTCCTTCATATCGGCAATGATCCGAACCTTGATGACATGCGAGATATCCTGCAGAAAAAAGTGCCCGGCCAAACCGTGATAGACGATATTGTCCCGGAGCATGTGCGACAGCAGTGCACTCCGAAAGTATTTCAGATAGCGGTCCTTGCCGTGCCGAAACTTCTCGAGAATGGTCGGTGAATCGTGCAGCGCTCTGATCAGTTTGATCTCCGGGATATTGAATTCCTTGGATGCCTCCAACAGGATATCCCGCGATGCGCACTGGTAACCAAGACGCTCTGCCAATTTTTCTGCGACATGCTTGCCGCGGCTGTAGGAACCGCGGGAAATGGTAATGATCGGCACTTCTGCCTCCTTGTGTTGATGTGATCAGGGGTATCTGCAACTAATTCTCGTTTCCTTGTCTGGAACTTTCAGGGAAGCATACTGACAATAAGACATCAATCGGGAGAAAGATAGTTCAGAAATTAAGCATATAATTAAACGACTAGCGCATTCCTTTACCACGCGCAACAAGAAAGTGGCGGGTCCAGAAAATTTCTCTGCAGCCACCACTCCAGAACAGCATCACCCGCCGGTGGCGCACCTCACTTGAAGAAGGCCAGCAACGCGGACAATGTGGTCAGTGGATGAGGCGGGCAACCGGGGATATAGAGGTCGACCGGAATAATGCTGTTGAGATCGCCGACGATTTCAGGGCTCCCCCAGAACGGTCCGCCGGAAATTGAGCAGGCGCCGCTGGCGATAACCACCTTGGGCGACGGTACCGCCTCGTAGGTGGCGAGCAGGGCCGCCCGCATGTTCTTTGTAATCGGACCGGTGACATGGATGCCATCGGCATGACGCGGTGAAGCGACAAAATCGATTCCGAACCGGGAGAGATCGAAAAACGGGGTATTGAGCACGTTGGTGTCGGCCTCACAGGCATTGCAGCCACCGGCGGATACCTGGCGCAATTGCAACGAACGGCCGAAGAGTTTTTTGAAGTGGGTTTTCGCATGACCGGCCAGATCGGGCAGGTTGCCATCGGTTATCAGATCCTCACGGGATACGGCCCCCATGTCGAAATCCTGGCTGAAGTTGACAAAAGCCCCGTCGGCAACGGTCTCACACTGCCCGCAGAAGGTGCAGCGCCCCAGGTCGATGCACCGCTCCCCGGCACGGATCGCCTCCTGCGGGCAGCACGCGGCACAGGCCTCAACCACCGCCATCGGGCAGTCCTCGTTCACCACCGGACGGCCCCGGTACCGGTGATAGAGATTGATCGGCACACGGGGGTACTTCGAGGTCTTGCATCCCTGCTCTATCCTGTTCTTGATTACTTTCCACATGATCAAACCTTATCAAAGCAAAGATGCCGGATCACCGTTGAGAGCCGGCACTACGGTTTCACTCCGTCACAGATCAAAGCCGCAATAGGACAAATTGAAGCTCTTGTTGCATAACGGAAAATCGGAAATTTCCTGGTTGCGCAGGGCCATGGCCAATCCGGTCCAGTTGTGAAACGACGGATCCTTGATCTTGTAGCGTTCGATCTCCCCTGTCGCCCCGGTCAGCAGGCAATGGGACACCTCGCCCCGCCAGCCTTCGTTAATGGTCACCACCATCGCATTCGGGGCCAACGTCCGCTCCTGCATCAGCACCGGACCGGCCGCATCCACGCCGTCGCTGAGCATGGTTCGGATCACCGAGATCGAGTGCATGATCTCTTCCCGGCGCACCTGGGCCCGGCTGTAGACGTCACCGTTGGTCATCTCGTTGCGGCAGGCCGGAACCTCAGCGTAACATTCGGTCGGAAACTGCACCCGGGCATCATAGGCGATCCCGGAAGCCCGGCCGGCATAGCCCACCAGACCGAGTCGTCCGGCCACTTCGGCAGAGACGGTACCGGTATGCTCGAAGCGGGCCTGTACTGAGTGGGCGGTAAAGAGCAGGTCGCAGACATGGCGGATTTCCGGTTCGGCTTCAGCCAGCTTGTCGGCGATTATCCGCCGCTGCTCGTCGGTCATCACCTGGGAGACGCCACCCGGCCGTACCAAGCTCTTGCCGAATCGATTGCCGCAGAGGGTCAGCAACAGGTTCAAGAATTCGCCTCTGATCCTGCCGAAATAAGCGGCCGGCGGATTGAAGGCGACATCGCCGCTGAGCGCACCGAGATCACCGACATGGTTACAAATCCGCTCCAACTCCAGCGCGATGGTACGCACGACACGAGCGCCGCGGTCGACGCTGAGACCGGCGAGCGCTTCGATGGCCTGGCAGCAACAGAGATTATGGCCGATGGCGGTGTCTCCGGCAATCGCTTCGCAGATGATCGGCAATCGCTTGAGTGGCACCCCGGTCAGCAGCTTTTCGGCACCGCGATGCTGATAGCCGAGTTGAATTTCCAGGGAAAGAACCTCTTCGCCGGCGCACTGAAAGCGAAAATGTCCCGGCTCGATAATGCCGGCATGCACCGGACCGACGGCAACCTCGTGGATGGCCGATCCGTCGACCTGAAAATAGGGGTAATTCCCCGGGGTCTCCTGGCGGTAGTCATTGCCGAAGGCATCGGGCAGACCGGTCTCATTGGCGTGATAGCGTACCATTTTCAGCCAGGGATGGCCGAGCGGAATAATACCGAACTGTTCGGCAATCTCACGCTCGAAGAGATGGAATTTTTCGCTGGTGGCGGCGGTCAGCGACGGAAAGTTCCGCTCGACCACGGTGCCAAGGGCATAGAGACCGTCGTTGCGAACGATCGCCAGCAACCTGGTCTCGCTTCCCTGCCGATGTCCAAACAGCTGAACGATGGAGCCGCCGTCACCGATAAAAGAGGACATCTCGGCAGAAAACCGGGCCAGGGGCACGCAGGGGATCTGTTCTCTCCCGATCGCCTCGCCATGACGTATGGCCAGCAGGTTATCCATGGATCGTCCCCCCGATCACGCTGATAGTGTTGATAATAGTCTGGTAGATCTCGTCGGGCAGCCAGACGCACAAAATGATGGAGGCGGCCAGCAGCACATAGGGCGGCATGACCCGAAAAAACCCTTCGCCGACAAGGATCTCGACCTGGTCACCGCCGCCGAACGACATATCGGTAACAATTTGGGCCATTCCGGCTACAATCAACACCAGGCTGGCGATAAAAACGATGGCCGCCAGATAGTGCCCGGCCTGAAACGCCCCGAAAATGATGCACAACTCACTGATAAACAGGCCAAAGGGCGGCAGTCCGGAAATACCGACAAAACCTGCGAGAAACGACACCGCGGTCTTCGGCAGAAAACGGGTCAGACCGCCGACCAGCGCGACCAGCTTGCTGCCGAAGCCAAGCAGAATGTTGCCGCTCGACAGAAACAGCGACGACTTGAGCAGAGAGTGATGGATCAGGTGCAATAGCGCGCCGTACAGGGCAATCCCGCCGATGCCGACACCGAAGGCTATAATCCCCATGTTCTCGATGGAGGAATAGGCCAGCATCCGCTTGTAATCGGGTTGGCGTAGGATGAAAATACCGGCGACCACCATCGAGACCAGGCCGAATCCGATCAGCAGATTACTGGAAAACGATCCGAGTCCGGCAAGGTGCATTAGGGTGTGAAATTTATAGACCCCGAGGAAGGCACAGTTAAGCAGCGCCCCGGAAAGCAGCGCGGAAGCCGGGCTCGGGGCTTCACTGTGGGCATCGGGCAGCCAGGTATGCATCGGCGCCAACCCCATCTTGGTGCCATAGCCGATAATGATGAAGATGAAACCGAAGCTCAGCCAGAACGGATCGAGGCGCTCGGCCACCGCATTGAGCGAGGTGAAGGTGAGCGGCACGTTGATCGCAGCAACATCCATAGACAGGGTCACGAAAAAGCACCCGAGCAGGGCCAGGGCGATGCCGACCGAACAGATCAGCACATATTTCCAGGTCGCCTCCAGGGCCCGTTTCGAACGGTTGATAAAAATCAGCGGAGCGCTGACCAGAGTGGTCGCCTCAATGGCGATCCACAGAACGATCAGATGATCGGCCAGCGCGACCATGCTCATCGTACCGAGGAAGAGGAGCATGCAGCCGATAAAGATCGGCTCGCTCTGCATCGACGTCTCTGCCATATAGGAAACAGCGTACATGGCGATAAAAAGGAAGATAAAGGAGGTGACCAGCAGCACCAGCATCCCCTCCGGCGACCGCCCGAAAAAGGCGCCGAAGATCGGCTCAAGTTTACCCATCCAGCCCATCACACAGACCTGGAGATGCAGCAGGGCGGTAACAACCAGCACCCCCCGGCCCAGATTCACCGGCAGGAAGAGCGCGATGATACCGGTCATCATCGGCAGCAGGAAGATAAATTCAATCATCGGTTCAGTCCTTTAAACGTCGCATCAGGGTAGTGTCGACATCGTCGAAGGCATGGTTGATGTTATGCAGGATGATGCCCATGATCATCACGCCGACCAGCAGATCGAGCAGCACCCCGAACTCGACCACATAGAGGGTGTGCGATTGTTTGGTAAGCGCGGTGCCGATCAGGTAGATGCCGTTTTCCAGCATCAGGTAGCCGATCACCTGGGTGATCGCCTTCGTCCGGCCCATCATCAGGAACAATCCGGCGGCCAGGGTGGTGATCGCCGTAATGAGTAACAACTCATGGCCGGCCGGCAGGGACACCTGCAGCCGGGAGGTGATGTAGCCGGACAGCAGAATACACACCAACCCGAAGAACAGGGAAGCGTGGTAGCCGATCAGCGGCTCGATCTCGCGGGTGATCGAGACCTTGCGCACCGCCATGAACAACAGACCGGGAATGAGCAACCCCTTGATCAAGATCATGATCTGAAAAAAAATCAGCCCGCCGCTGCCGAGATTGCTGTGATGTTCGAGAAACAGCGGGGTGAGCGACACCATGACTCCCTGCAGGGCCATGATCCTGACCAGGGCAGACAGCCGGTTGGACGCCAGCGACAACAATACCGACAGCAGGATGATGACGAGAATGGTGTTGGTCATGTTGATCATTGGCTTATCCCCATAGACAGGATCACCGCAAAAAACGCCAGGGTAAAAGACGTCAGTATATATTTGGGCACCAGATTCATCTTCAGCCGGGCCATGATCGATTCGGTAATACCGATTGCCACGTAGACCAGGGCGACCGCTCCATAGAACAGGGCCATCGCGAGGACTGGGCCGAACTGGTGGAACGGGTAGATGAGCATGGCGACAAAGGAGGCATAAAACAGCAGCTTGCAAAACGAGCCGTATTCGATCAGAGCCAAGTCCGGACCGCTGTGGTCGAGAATCATCACCTCGTGGATCATCGTCAATTCCAGGTGGGTGGCCGGATCGTCCACCGGGACCCGGGAGTTCTCGGCGAGCAGGACCATAAACAAGGCAACGATCACCAGCAGCAGTAACGCGCCGGCCGGGGCCGTCTGGGAAATCGCTTCCGGTCCGGTGAAATAGCCGGCCAGACTGAGAGAGCCGTTCATCCGGTAGAACAGGATGAGCATGGTAAAGATACTCGCTTCGGCCAGGGTACCGAAAAAAGCCTCACGGGCGGCACCCATGCCCTCGAAGGGTGACGCCGTATCAAGCGCGGCAATCACCATGAAAAAGCGGCCCAGCCCCATCACGTAGAACAGGACGATCACGTCACCCTGGAAAAAAAGCAATGGCGCCACACCGCCGAACGGAAAAAACAGCAGTGCCATCAGCGCCGTCGCACAGACGACGATCGGTCCCATGCGGAAGACCAGACTGGTGCTGGTGCTGTAGACAAATCCTTTGCGCAGCAGCTTGACCAGCGTGTAATACTTGATCAACAACGGCGGCCCCTTCTTACCGGCAAAAAAAGCCTTGACCTTGAGTATGATACCCGGGAACAGTGGTGCGACCAGCAGCGCCACCCCGAAGGAAAGAATGGACTCCATGCGTTACCTCGACAGAAAAAGAACAATCAATGTCATCACCGGTTTGATCAAAGAAAGAAGATCAGCAGCAAGACGGCAATGGTGCCGATGATATAGCCGATATAGAGCTGAATATGGCCGTGCTGTATCCAGCGCAATTTCCCGAGGACAAAGGCCACTGGAGATACAAGAAAGCGGTGGAGCGCGATCTCGGCGATATCGTCTACCCGTGACGCGTAGGCAGCCTGTTTCGGGAAGATGGTATCGATTCCCGACCAGATCGTCCTGATCCGGGCGAACGGCCGATAAAACGAGACGATGCTCAGCGCATAACTGGTCCCGCTATACTGCATCCTGACCGTCGGCCGGGTAAAGCCGCATCCCCAGGTCGGACCACGGGCGACCTCCTTTCGCAGCGAAAAGGCTTTTCTGACCGCCATGATCAGCAGCACCATAAGCAGCAGCAGCCGGGAAGCCCAGGCCAGGTTGGTTCCGACCGTGGCGACCAGGACATGATCGACGGTCAGAGCCGGCACCATCTGGGCCACCGTGCGGAAGACCGCGTTGATGAACGGCTCGGGAAACACGCCGATGACCAGACAGAAGCTGGCCAGCAGCAGCATCGGTAGACTCATCCAGCTGCCGGCCTCACCGACCGACCGCAGCTCCTCGTGCCTCGGCTCGCCGAGAAAAACGATGCCGACCACTTTGGTAAAACAGGCTGCGGCAAGACCGCCGATAACCGCCAGCGAAATAATGGCCAGCATCACCAGGATCAGGTTCGCCCCGGTTTCCGACAACCCGTGAAAAGCGGCAAAATAGATCAGGAATTCGCTGATGAAGCCATTACCCGGCGGCAATCCGGAAATCGAAACCGAACCGGCGATAAAACTCCGGCCGGTCACCGGCATCTGTTTGATCAGGCCGCCCAGATCATCGACGTGGAGCAGTCCGGTCGCCTTGACCACCGCCCCCGCCCCCATGAAGAGCAGGGATTTGAAGATGGAATGGTTGAACACGTGGAGCAGGCCGCCGGCGAAACCGAAGCCGGCCATGACCGGGTTCCCCAGGGTCGCGCCGAGCATGCCGAGACCGAGCCCGATCATGATGATGCCGATATTCTCGACGCTATGATAGGCGAGCAGTCGCTTGATATCATGTTTGCCCAGGGCATAGAGGACGCCGAGCACCCCCGAGGCCATGCCAAGCACCAGAACCGCCTGGCCGATCAGCGGATCTTGGCTGCCGAGCAGCAGATAGGTCCGGACGATCCCGTAAATCCCCATCTTGATCATCACGCCGGACAGCACCGCCGAGATATGGCTCGGTGCAGCCGGGTGGGCGTGCGGCAGCCAGATATGCAGCGGGAAGACACCGGCCTTCGAACCGAACCCGGCACAGGCCAGAAAAAACACGAGCAGCTTGATATCAGCGGGCAAGGTCGCGGCACCGGCGAACAGGAAACTGCCGGTGCTGCCGAAAATGATGGCAAAAGCGGCACTGATCAACAACACGCCGGCCTGGGAGAAGACGAGGTAGAGGTACGCCGCCTTTCTTGTCGTCTCCTTTTTAAAATCATAGAGCACCAGAAAAAAAGACGACAGGGACATCACTTCCCAGGCCAACAGGAGGGTGAGCAGATTGCCCGCGACCACGACCAAGGCCATAGCCACCAGCAACAGATTGAGAAAGAACACGCCGACCATTGTTTTCAGAGACGCTCCGGCGTCATCCTGATAGCCGATGTTATAGACCGCCGCCAGCGGGCAAATCAGGAAAATCGGCACCAGGAAAAAGGCGGAGAGGCTGTCGACGCTGCAGGACAGGGGAAAAATCTGCAGCCAGGTCAAAGACCAATCGGCCGCCGGCCCATCTGACGGCAGGGCCAGCGAGGCGAGGCCGAGGGCGCAGCCAGCCACCGTCAACAGCAAGGAGAATCCTTTGGCGAACAGGAACTGTCGATGAAAGATCAGCGCAGCAACGCCACCTGTTAAAACCAGGCCCAGGGCCGCAAAAAAATAGTTCATGTCAAACCGGTCCAGCTATCGTTGAATGAATGCGGCTCGCGCTGCACCCGGCGATCGCCGGACCGCTGCCTTCCGCTGTTGCTCGTAATTACCAGGACGTTTGGGGAGCTTGGAAAATTCGGAATTTCGTTCAATCTCCCCTTTTGCTCTCGCCGTCACTGCGGCGTACGGATATCATGCAGCGGAGAGTTGAGCATCCTGCCGATCTGTTCCTTGATATCAGCCATATCGACGTTCTCCTTGCTTTGCGCCATCAGCATCGCAAATAATTCGTCCTGTTCGAGCGGGTGCAGAAACTCTTGCCGGGCCTTTTCGCGTAGCTGGATATGAGCGGCCCAGGGGACGAAATAAGTGGTTTCCGGGTTGCCGTCGAAGGCTGAAATATCGATATTAAGCCCGGCCAGATAGATCAGATTCTTTCCTTCATACGCTCCGCCCTGGCGAATTGACTCGACAGTGCGGGCAAACTCCATCTGGATATTGATCTGTGCCGCTTTGAGCTGCGGACTCTTATGGGTAACAATCTGCGGCATGAACTCGATGAGATTGCGTTCGAGATGAATGGATTCATCGGTGCCATGCAGTTCTTCACGGAAAGAGAACAGATCCGCGGCCAGATGGTTGCCGATCGGCTCGCCGCTTCCCTCCTGCCACTGATAGCCGGCGGCATACAGGCGGTTCCTGAAGTGTTCGGAAACCTCGTAGGAGTGCGAGGTGGTGTGGGTCGCCGCCGGCACGATGCGATTGTTCTCGTCGGCCTTGACGATACGATCGAGCCGCAGCACCAGGCCGTCAGTAATCGGTTTGGAGGAAAAATCGATCAGCGAGTCGCGGGCCTTGATCAAGTATTGTCCTTTCTCACTGCGCCGCAGGAAGATCCGCTGCTGGGCAAACTGATACTGCCGCAGGTAGGGTTCGATGACCAGCGTGATTTTACCACAGGACGGGGAGATCACGTTGCGCTCGAGCAGGGGGCGTTTATAGGTGCCGTAGAGGCCGGTAGTGGGATCGTAACCGACATGACTGGCCTGCAGGATCAGCGAATCTTCACCGTGATGGGCATGGGGCCCGTGCCGATCGACGGCCATGATCCCGCCGACCCGACCATGATCGAAGGGAAAGACACCAAAATGCTTGCTCAGCAGGATAATCGGAAAGCCCTGGTTTTCATCGGAACAGAATGCCCGGGAGGGCATTACGAAGTGCCGCTTAAAGCCCAAGGAGAGGCAGAGGTTGTAGAGACGCGGAACAAATTCCGGATAAGGAATCGCCAGCCCTCTCACTTTAAAGGGGGCGACATCACGTTCGATACAGGCAGTCGATGGCGTATTCGTCATGGCATACCTCAGTTGAAAGTGAGTCGACAACGGCTCATATTCCCGGTGGCGACTTATCCTGGACGGAGAGCGCCCGCCCCTTGTGTTTGCCGACAATTCGCCGGAAACGGCAGATACTGGAGCGGTTCGGTCGTTTCATCGAACTCCGGCCTGCCGGCGCAGCGGCAGTTCTTCGACTTCGATGGTAAAACCATACCACGGGCCACCATCCGTCCGCTCGTCAGGAATGGCGACGACCTCACATTCGGCGATCCTTGCGGTCAGGTAGTCCATCCACGATAAGGCCTGATTTTTTGAAAAAAACGGCCCGGTTTCCGTAACGACGGAACGATCGGCTGCCCGGCGTCGGTACAGCTCGTCCGCATCGTCCTGATTTTGATAGATTCCGATAATGATCTTCATGGGCTCCCTTCGCTGAAGGTTGATTCAGAGCGAACACTGTCTGCAAAGCATAATACGTGCCAACAAGTCGCACCATCCGACTCTGTTCGGCTAACAGTCCGGCCGGTCAGGCGAACAGCAATAAATCGCTCCGGGAATCAGCGGCAGGCAGCGGGAAAACCGGCGACACGTTGCACAGTTCGCCGGGGCACAATGGTGCAGCGGGGCATATTGCCCCAGCGCAGGGGAACTCAACTACTCAACTCGATTTGTTTAAACGCCGGTAGAGTGTTTTTCGGTCAATCTCGAGGATCTGGGCGGCCAGGCTTTGGTTCCCTTCGGTGACACCAAGGATATAGTTGATATAACGATTGGTCATCTCTTCAAGAGACACCAGATCGGCGGGATGATACACCGATTCGAGGAGGTGGTGTTGGGATGTTATCTTTTCCGGCAGATCCTCCGGGGTGATCAGCTGATGGTCGGCCAGGGCGACAGCGTGTTCCATCGCATTGCGCAACTCACGGACATTGCCCGGCCACGAGTAATTGAGGATTTTTTTTGCCGCCGCCTTGTCGATGCCGGTTACCTGTTTGCCCTGCCTGGCACTACAATCGCTGATGAACCGGGCGGCCAGCAGCAACCGGTCCGCCCCACGCTCACGCAAGGGCGGAACCTGTGCGGTGATCACGTTGAGCCGATAGAACAGGTCCTCACGAAATTCCCCTGCCGCGACGGCAGCTTCGATATCCCTGTTGGTCGCGGCCAGGATTCTCACGTCGAAGGGATACTCGCTATTGGTGCCGATCGGTCGTACCCGGCGCTCCTCAATAACACGCAGGAGCTTTGGTTGCAGGGATAGTGGGAAATCGGCGATCTCGTCGAGAAACAGGGTACCGCCATCGGCCTCCTGGAACAGTCCCTTGCGATCACTGCAGGCGTCGGTGAACGCCCCTTTGACATGGCCGAACAATTCACTTTCCAGCAAGGTTTCCGTCAACGTCGAGCAATTGATGGCGACAAACGGCTGCTGCTTCCGGCGGCTCAGGTTGTGCAGGGCGCGCGCGGCCACTTCCTTGCCGGCACCGCTCTCTCCGGTGATCAATACGGAAATACCGGTATCGGCGATTTTCGTCAGACGTTGAAACAACTCCCGCATTACCTGACTTTCCCCGATCATACAGTCCAGATTGGGGGCCGTCTCTGCAGCGCGGCTCAGGACGGTCAGCTGCTTGTGCAGCATCCGGTACTGAACGGCTCGATCCAGCGCCAGAGCAAGCATATCCATGTCCACCGGCTTGGTGATAAAATCGTACGCTCCGGCCCGGATGGCCTCGATCGCCATGTCCATGTTGCCAAAAGCGGTCATGACCACCACCGGCAGGTCCGGTGTGTCGGCCGAAACCCGCTGGCACACCTCCATGCCGTTGATATCCGGCAAGTTGATATCAACCAGGATAACGTCCGGCTGCCCGCTGTCGATCGCCGCCAGACCGGACATCCCGCTCTGGTAGGCAACGGCAGAAAAACCGCGACGCCCCAAGGCGACAGATAGCATATCACACATGTCACGATCGTCTTCGATGATCAGGATCGATGCCTTCATGCCGATGGCTCCGCGCAACAAGGGAGGATGAACCAAAAGCAGGCACCCCTCTCCGGCCGAGTACAGGCCTCCAGCCAGCCTCCCTGTTCTTCCGCCAGTTCCCGGGCGATGGAAAGGCCGAGCCCGGTGCCGGAACCGGTTTGTTTCGTGGTGAAAAACGGCTCAAACAGATGCTCACGATGATGTTCGGCAATCCCCGGCCCGTCGTCGACAACGGCAATTTTCAGTACCCGCTTTCGTCTTCCGTCGGTCCGCTCGACCGAACAGACTTCCTCGTTGGCTACTGCAATCGTTATGCTTCCGGGCTCGGTCATGGCCTGCAGCGCATTGACGACCAGGTTCGTGACGATCTGCTGCACCTGTCCGCCATCGACGCAGACCAGCGAATCGGTGCCTGGTTCGACGGCCAGGGTCAGGGTGGCGTGTTGACGGTCGGCCAGCGGCTGCAACAATCCGACGACCTGGCGCAGGATCACCTCTGCGCTCTGGAGGGCCTTCTGCGTCGTTCCCCGCCGGGAAAAATCCAGTAATTGTCTGATAATCGTCGACATTTTTTCGGCCTGCTGCCTGATGATCCGGGCATATTCCCGGGTTTCCCGACGATCAAGGTCCTCTTTGACGATCATCGCCGCCCGTCCGTCAACGACATTCAGCGGAGTCCCGAGCTCATGGGCGATACCGGCCGTAATCCGGCCGATCGTCGACAGTTTTTCACTGTGCCGCAGCTGTTCCAAGGTCTTGATTCTCGCCTCGTGTTCGAAGTGGATCTTTCCTTTGGCGATCAACAACCGGGTGCACATGTCATTCATGGTTCTGGCCAGATCAGCCAGTTCGTCACTGCCTTTGACCGGCAGGTCCGGATCAATATCGCCTTTGCCGATACGGACCGCCTTGGCCGACAGCCGCTCCAGCGGTCCGCGAATCTTGACATGGATAAACACGTAGAGGATGATGCCACTGATGGTGGCCAGCAGCGCCGTTATCACCAGAGAACGAATCAACATCTTCCTGGTGTAGTCGGCCAGTGGCGCCAGCGACTGGGTCAACTCCAGGACTCCCCGCCGTCCTGACGGGACGTCGGTCGGTACATAGGTCACCCGGTAGCGCTCTTTCTGTTGCGTCGTTTCGATCAACGAAACGATTCCTCTGCCGGAATCGGCTGTTGCCTCCGCTCGTGCAGCGATGACCGTGCGCCGCTCAGCCGGCAGGTCGTCCAGGAAAAACCAGCGAAATCTGATCCGTTTATTGGCCGCGTTGGCGTTTTCGATCAATCTCATCGCCCGGTGCTCACCGTTTTCCTGCCAGGTTTCCGTAATCATGCCGGTAACGATGAGACCAATCTGCTCGGCTTGATCGGCCATGTCGGCATCAAACTGCCTGATCGCCGTCTCGTAACTGATATTGCCGTCGATGGCAAGCAGGATGACGATGCTGATCAACAACCAGCTATAGAGGGCCAGGAACAGCTTCATGGTCGGATTCTGCGCAGAAAAGCAAAGGAGCCGGCCCCCTGCCCGCCGGAGCGAGCAGACCGGCCGGCCCCGGTCTGGTCCAGTCCCGACCACATGTGGGGCGGGATCTGTTCGCCCGGCCGGCACCATGCGCCGAGCCGGGCGGAACCGTTGCTACGTCAACCGTGCCTTCTTGATGTTTTCCTGATCTTCAAGCGGCAGATATTGCGTTAACGGGCAATTATCACAGCCCCCTTCGGGCAAATCCGTCCCGCGATGAATTTTCTCGACCAAGTCAGCGGTGGCTGTCTGGCTGTCGGCGTAGATATTATCCTTACCGATCTCATCATACAGGCCGGTCCGGTCCATTACGTCGATAACTTGACCTTTGAGGCCGCAAATGGCAAAGCCGAGGCCGGCGCTACGCACTCGTTTTACCATCATTGCCAGAGCTTCCTCGCCAGAGGCATCCATGTCGTTGACTCCGCGTGCATCGAGCAAGATATACCGCAAATCAGGCCTATCGTTACGAAACTTCAAAACCTGCTCATCGAGATAGCTGGCATTGGCAAAAAACAGTGCGCCGTCAAAGCGGACAACGGAAATATGCCGACAGCCCTTGAGCCGATAGTAATCGGCCGACTTCAGCACCTTCTCCTCACTCATGGACAGGCTGGCAACCACCGGCCGCATCGATTTGTAGAGGAAAATCACCATCGACAAAGCAACACCGATCATAATTCCTTTGTCGAGATGCGGTGCGAAATAAAGCGTGACGGCAAAGGTGATCACCGAGATCGCCCCGTCATACCACTGTGCTTTCCAGGCATGGACAAACCCTTTCACATTGAGCAGTCCGATCACCGCCATCATGATGACCGCGGCCAGAACCGCCTGCGGCAGATGATAGAGCAACGGCGTAAAAAACAGCAGAGTGATGACCACCATCAATGACGTAACAACGGCAGAAATCCCCGTCAGCGCCCCGGCCTGGAGGTTGACAGCGGAGCGGGAAAACGAACCGGAGACAGCATAACTGGAGCCGATGGAGCCGATCATGTTGGCCAGGCCCTGGCCGATCAGCTCCTGGTTGGGATCGAGCTTCTGACCGGTCTGGGCGGCCATCGCCTTGGCGATGGCAATTGCTTCCATAAAACCGAGCAATGAGATGATAACCGCCATCGGCAGCAATTTAAAAAACGTCTTCCCATTTAACTCAGGAATAGTGAATGTTGGGAGACCTTCAGGAATTTTACCGACAATTGCGCCACCACCGATCATCCTCAGACTATCCTGATCAAGTTGCTTATTGCCGACCGCAAGTCGCCAGGTCTTGCCAACTGTTTCCACTCCCACCGGCGCGGCTCCCCTGTTATAAAAAGCGAAGGTGCCGCCGCCAACGGCTGCAGTAAACTTCATACTTCGCAGTTCCTGACGAGCATCCTCCACGTGTTGCTTGGCTTCTGCAAGGTGGATACTGATGATCTCGATTCGGCTGCGCAGTTCAACCGATTCGACGGATTCACCGCCATGTCCGCCACGCTCCTGTTCAGCAGCGTGGACATCTTCCAGTTGCAGCCCAATCTTTGCCCGCTCATCCCCGAGTCTGTTTACCTCGGCGAACGCGTCATTGAACTCCTTCACTTTCTCGGCAACACCGGGGGTCTGCAATGCCGATACATCGACATATTCGTCCTTGTTGAACCCCGTGAAATAGGAGATCAGCGTGGTAACCGCCACGGCTATCAGCACATTGGGGATGCGTGGATTGATCTTACGCAGAGTTACCATGATTGCGACTGCTCCGACACCGAAGAGCAGCGTTGGGAAATGTGTATAGTCGATGGCAGCCTGCGTCACTCTGATCATGGTCTCATAGTGATGAGGGGCACTATCGACATAGACGCCAAAAAATTTGGAGAACTGGGAGGTGGCGATAATGATCGCGGCGGCATTGGTAAAACCGTTGACCACCGGGTGTGACAGGAAATTGACCACCAGACCGAGCCGCAAAACGCCAAGCAGAAACTGAAAGAGACCAACGGTTAAAGCCAGCGCGATCGAATAGGCGATGAATTCCGCAGAACCTGCCGTCGCCAGGGGTTCCAGGGAAGCCGCAGACATCAGGGAAACCACGGCCACCGGCCCGGTTGCCAACTGCCGGCTGGAACCGAACAGCGAGGCGATCATCGGCGGCAGAAACGCCGCATAGAGGCCGTAATAAGCGGGCAGGCCGGCCAGTTGCGCATAAGCCATGGACTGCGGGATTAAGACCAGCGCCACCGTAATACCGGCCAACAGGTCAACCCGAAACTTGCCGATACTGTAATCTTTGAACCATTCGAAAAATGGAAGAAATTTATAAATCATGAGAGATCTCTTTGCCGTTGCTTCACGTTCAATTGTTGGAAGTATCCTCGAGAACGACCACTTTGCCGCTGCCAAGATCGTAGTACATGGCAATCACCTTGACCGTGCCGTCCTTGACATGGTCGGCGATGATCGGTTCCGATTCGGCGATGCGGCGTGCGATCAGTTTGGCTACTTCACGGGATGTGTTGTTGACCAGATCACCGCTCTTGTCTTTGACCATTTTAGCGGCAGCCTGAATCGGCGGGGCGAGCGTGGCGATGTGACCGTCGAGCTTCTTGCCGCCCATCACGGCAGAAACAGCTCCGCAGGAGGAATGCCCCATGACGACGACCAGCGGCGTCTGCAAAATGGATACGGCATATTCGATACTGCCGAGAGTGTGGTCGCCGATGATGTTGCCGGCGACACGGACGACAAACAGATCACCGATACCCTGGTCGAAAATATCGACCGGGGGGACACGAGAATCTGCACAGGTCAGGATGGTGGCAATCGGGGTCTGGCCGTCGACCGTCAGTTGCCGGCTCTCTTCACAATGATTCGGATGCAGCAGTTGCCCCGTGACGAACCGCTGATTGCCTTCGAGCAGTTTCGCCAGGACCATTTCGGCGGTGGGGCGTGGATGTGATTCTCGTCCCATTGGTAACTCTCCATAGTCTGATAAAAATTACACATCAAATTCAATACGCATCTGCATATGTTGTTGGCGTGCGGCAATGAATGCCCATTCAGTTTTCAACGTGCCTAATCAACGTTTTTTTTGGGAAAAAGTCAAGCTCAAATTACATCTCTGCAATCCGCGAGAGCCCTCGTGAAAGGCGGACGAATAATCGGTCCTGTCCGTGTTGCCCCCCCAGGTTTACAGCTTGACCGGCTAATCGGTGCTCACGGCAAAGAAGATCTCGACAGCAGGCACTAATCGGGCTACCCTCTCGACTACCATGAAAGCCGTTCTCACAGCCCCCGCTCTCTTCATCATCCTCGCCGTTTTACTGCTCTGTGCGTTTTTCCTGCCGGACCTGCTCGGGCCGATAGCCGGCACGGGGATCAGCGCGGTGATCGTTCTTTTGGCCCTGCTCGTTTACCAACGGTGGTGTCGGCAGGACGAAGCGGCTACCGCCGATGACCAAGAGGCAAAGAAAGACAAGCCGTCGACCTGATCTGCGCCCACCTGATCACGACTCACGGGTCCCTTAGAGGCAGCGACGGTCTTGTCATCGAACCGACAATGATTAATGTGAGCCGGAATATCCCGACCAGAAACAAGCTCTGATCAACTAAATTAAAGGGGAGCTTGAAAAATTCGGAATTTCGTTCAAGATCGAGGCGCGCAAGAAAATTTTACCGCAGGCATAGATGATATTCCGAGGATAAAATTTGATTGCGCAACGATGAGATTGGACGAAATGACAATTTTTCAAGTTTCCCTAAAGACAGGGGGAATTGCCATGTTTATCGATCTGTTGCGTTCACGAAGAAGCATCCGTCAATTTGAGAAACGACCGGTCGATCAGGAAAAAATCGACATGTTGATCGAAGCAGCCCTGCGCGCACCGACCTCGCGCGGTCTCAATCCCTGGGAGTTCATTTTCGTCACCGAGCCGGACACACTGGAAAAACTGGCCGGTGCCAAAGCGCACGGTTCTTCATTTGTCAAAAACGGTGCGCTGGCCGTGGTCGTCTGCGCCCATCCCGAAAAATCCGATGTCTGGGTAGAAGACACGGCGATCGCTTCGATCATCCTGCACCTGGCCGCCGCCGACCTCGGCCTGGGCAGCTGCTGGGTCCAGATCCGCAAACGCGACCATGACGACCAGACAACTGCCGAAGATTACGTCAAAAATCTGCTCTGCTTGGACCCGTCACTGGTCGTCGAAGCAGTGATCGCCATCGGCTATCCGGCCGAAACGAAAGGTGGGCACGATCGCACGAAATTGCTTGACGAACGGATTTCGTTTGAGCGATACGGAGAAAAACGGTAGGGACCCGATCAAGATGTCTTGTCAATCTGCTGCATATCCGAGATGATATCGGATATGTCTTTCTTCTTTTTGTGGAAGATGCGGGCCAACTCGTCGGCACTGGAGGGCAGTTCCCCTTCGGTCTGGTAAATTTCCAGCAACTCGTTGTAATACTTGTAAAAGAAGAGAAACAGATCCTGACTGCAGGGCTCCGAGAACTGGTTGGTGACGACTTTTTTCAGCTTACCATCCTTGTCCATGATCATCTTGGTTATCTGGAACGGTTCGATGGCGCGTTGATACAGTTTGGTGACCTGTTCCACATCATTTGATCCCTGCAAGTCGAAGAACTCCTCTTGAAAGACCGAAATGGCCGAATAGGCGAAACGGGTGATCTTGTTCTGGTCAAAGACTTTTTCCGCCTTGGTCAAGGCACTTTCAAAAAACCCTCTGGCGGTGGTGCTGTCTTTGAGGATCTGGTCACGCAGTTCACTGATTCGTTTGCGGATAATTCGCTCGATATCCTGTTCACGATCGCGCACCTCCGCTTCCCGCTTTTCCATATCGCGGATCTGGCGGAGCAGATCTTCATTGAAATCACGAAGCGCCAGTTTCATGATGGTGACATCGAAGTAGCGCTGCAATTCCTGGCCGATCTGCATTATCGTCCGGATTTCTTCAGCCTGGTCCATATCCAACTCGGATATGAACTCCCCGTCGAGGTGATCGGTAACATCGGATACCCGTTCACGATCGTTGATCAGGGCCTGCGCCGCCTGTTTGGCGGCAGCGGTGACATTGTAGGCCACCATGCCGACGATCTTTTTCAGCCGATCGTTACCGGCCGCCAGATATTTGCTGACCGTTTCTGCTCCGGGCAGTTGTTCGGGATGCTCCATAACACGTTACACTCGATTAATCCGCAGGACCGCTCTTGTGGCTTCTTGTCGGCGATCGGACCGATTGCCGCCGCCTTTCGGCCCCTTTAATACCGGAAAATGATGGTCGATAAACGACGGTATGTCAAGACAATACAGACCCGGGCAGTTGCGATAACCACCCTGTCCGGTCAGGTGATCTTGGCCCCGGGACCGGCAGGGCTGGCCGGTTGTCGAGACGCCAGCATCCCGGGAACCGGGGGGAAGGGAGAACCGGGCTCGAAGGAAGTGATTTTCGTATAAATCAGGTTGACATATTCGCGATGGTATGGGAATAAAATCGGTACGATCCGAACATAGTCATGCCTCAACGACGACATCATCACCTCGCTTTACTCACTTTTCTTCATGGAGGGAACGGCACTATGACTGCAGAAATCATCAGCGGAACCGAGATCAGCAAGGCCATCCTCGCGGAAATCAAACAGGAAGTCGCAGAGATGAAAGCAAAGACCGGCAAGGTCCCCGGCCTGGTCACCATCCTGGTAGGCGAAAACCCGGCGTCGATCAGTTATGTCACCCTGAAGGTGCGCACGGCGCTCGATCTCGGCTTCAACGAAATCCAGGACAACCAGCCGGCCGATATTTCCGAAGCAGACCTGCTCGCCCTGATCGACAGATACAACAACGATCCGGAAATCCACGGTATCCTCGTGCAGTTGCCGCTACCCAAGCACGTCGACGAGAAGAAAGTTCTCAACGCGATCAACCCCGACAAAGATGTCGACGCTTTCCATCCGGTCAACGTCGGACGCCTGATGATCGGCGGCGATGAAGTACGCTTCCTGCCCTGCACGCCGGCCGGTATCCAGGAATTGATCGTCCGTTCCGGCACCGAGACCAAAGGGGCGGAAGTGGTGGTCGTCGGACGTTCCAACATCGTCGGCAAGCCGATTGCGATGATGATGGCCCAGAAAGGCGTCGGCGCCAACAGCACGGTGACCATTGTCCATACCGGCACCAAGAACCTGGCGGCCCACTGCAAACGGGCCGATATTCTGATCGTTGCCGCCGGTGTGCCGAACCTGGTCAAACCGGAATGGATCAAGCCCGGCTCAACAGTTATCGACGTCGGCGTCAACCGAGTCGGCAAAAACGAGCAGACCGGCAAAGCAATCCTCAAGGGCGACGTCGACTTCGATAAAGCCAAAGAAATCGCCGGTAAAATCACCCCGGTACCAGGCGGTGTGGGACCGATGACAATCTGCATGCTGATGCGTAACACCCTGCGCTCTGCGCAGAAGAGTATCTGATCTTTATCCGATAACAAACCCGGCCGGCGCCTACGCCGGCCGGGCCTTCACGGCACCGGCGTCCATCTGCAGCCGGTCTGCCTGAACCGGTTCGCCTATGTTTGCGCTGATCAAATACCTGCTCTACCTGTCGTTATGGTTGGTTTCGGCAACCATCGCCGGCTTCTTCGTTTATTTCACGCTCACGCAGGCAACCGATTACCGCCTCCTGCTCGACCGACCGGACCTGGTTACCCCCGAACAGATCATCGCGGCGGCCGTACTGGTCATCATCCCGGTGGCCCTGATACTGCTGTTTGCCCCGCTCTTCCAGATCACCCCGAAACGAAACTGGTTCTCCTCGTTTCTCCGCCTGCTGCTGGTCATGCTCATGGCGGGTTTTATCGGCTACCAATTGCTCGATGGGCGCAAGGTGTACCAGCTCTATACGCAAAAAGACCTGATCGTCAGGCAACCGGAAGCGGGCAAAGCGTCGTTTCTGCTGACATCACTGCATAACGGTTCGCTTGGTCCGATACCCACCACCGCGCCGATGGAGGAAGCGAATTACGCCCGGCAGATCGAAACCCACCGGCGGGACATCGAGACATCATGGCAGACGATTGCGCCCTATCGGCTGGTTATCGATCAATTGGCCGAACTGTCTGTCCTGCCCTACCCCGCGCAACCGATTGAGATCGTCACCTCGGCAGGCGGCGCCGGCAACCTGGACAACCTTTGTCGCATCTACCTGGCCCACGCCGTCCTGCAGATCAGGCTCGGCAACCGGGAACAGGGCTTCGAAGAATTACTGACGATCCACCGGGTCGCCAGAAACGGGCTGGCCGGCGCAAATCGGATCAATGATAAAATGACCTGGACGATGGCGCTGCACAACACCATCCGCACCGCTTATCGAATCGTTCTTGATGAGGAGCCGCGTTACGAGGAGATGCGACAACTCGCCCAGGCGTCCCCGCGACTGACCCGTCAGGAAACTTCGTTGCGCGCCGTCTGGCTGAGCCAGTATCTTGACGGCATTGACCGCCTCGACCATCCGGCCAACGAGGTCCTGGCCGATTTCCTTGCCAGGAGAAGCCCTCAAAAACCGCTGTTGCTGCTGATGGCTCCACCCTGGCTGTTCGAGGCGACTTACCGCTTTACCTGCCAGAAAAACCGTACAGCAGCCGACCTCAGATCATTCTGGGAACCGGTCATCGAGCAGGCGCCGGCCAATCCAGCCGCCTTCCGGCAGGCCTGGGCCTCACGCACCGCTTTTGGCGACGGACCGCCACTGCGCAACCTCGGCGGCTGGTATTTCCATCGCCCCCCCGACCTGCGGTCAGAAGAGAAGCTGGTCAACGACCTCTACCGGATAAGCGATATTTTTGCTGCTTTTCTAACCAACAAACTGGAGTTCGGGCAAGATATCGGCGCCCATCTCGAGGGTGGACACCGGCCGGTTGCCACAGAGAATCAGAGGATCATCGGTGCCGGGGCAGACGGAGCCCTCGGCACGCCCGACGACATCGTGCTGGAACCGATATTCTAACGGGTCCAGCCTGTCTCCTACCGTCACCCAAAAAGCGGTAACGGGTTTCGCTGATCAATAATAGGGGTCGACCCGGATCTCCCGCTGGTCGATGTCGTCGATCCCGGCGATATTCTGCTCGATCCGCGCCCTGATAGCCGCTTCCTGCTCCTCCGGCGCTTTGACGTTGATATAAACCGTGCCGCCGATGACGGTAACGCCGGCCTGGGGAAAGTCGAACAAGGCTGCTCTGACCTCGGCAGCCAGAGACAGATCCCTGACTTTGGCCAGCGATTTTTCCGTTGCCTGGTAACAGGGCAGTTGTACGGCCTGGCATATTAATTGCGTGGCATCATCGACACTCATGGCGCTGACGTTGATCACCATATCATAAATGCTTGGATCGATGATATCGATACCGTAGAGAAACAGCGCCCATTTCTGCCGTTCCTCATCGTCATGCTTGAGTTGCAGCCGGACCTGATCGGCGGGAATATTCTGCCGCGTAGCCTCGGCGTCGACCCGTTCTTCAAGATCGGCGATGATACGCACCTTCAGCAGATGGCGAACATCGTAGAAAAAAAACTGTCCGGCAATACCGTGATAAACATAGTTATCCTGTTTGAGATGGCGCAGAATTGCCGAGGAGATGTAATTGACATACCGTTCGCGGCCAAAGGAGTAGCGCTCCAGGATCTGCGTGGCATGCTGGATATTGCGCATCAATTTGATTTCCGGAATGTCAAATTCCTCACTCGAGGCCAGCAGGGAATCCCGGGAAATGCAGCCGTAACCGAGCGTATCGGCAACCTTCTGGGCTACCTCCCGCCCTCGATAATAGCTTCCGCGTGAAATGCAGATAATCGACATGAGATACTCCTTTTTGACACCAGGTAACGGTTATCAATCACCCTCCGACACTCGAGCATCACCTTGATTCCCTATCACAAAAAGGTATGACAGGCATATAATTTTGCCGAAAAAAACAACCCCGTTTCGTGAATTTTCCTGTCATCGCAGATTAGGATGTCTATACTATCAGCTATGATGGTCAACGGATGGTAGTACCTTAAGATTAACATCGAGGAGCAAAACAACCGAAGTGCCATGGGAAGATGCAAAAACCACCCCGACCGGGAAACGTCCTATGGTTGCCTCAAGCATGGCTATTTCCTGTGCGAAGATTGTCTGGCCTGCGGCGACCCGAAACTCTACTGCACACATCGCCCATCCTGTATCATTCACTTTCTGACCAGAAAGAAACGCAAGGACGGTGACGGCACCGACCCTGAATCGGTGTCTCATCAATCGGCGTCTAACCTGTAAACGAGGAGGATCACATGACCGATCAGCATTGCCCCGGTTTCGAAGCCAACAAATCCATCACCGAGGTCACGGTAAAATGCCCCGAGTGCGGGCAAAAAAAAGAGATCTTTTCCGACGAGATGGACAAGAAAGTTACCTGCAGCAGCTGCGGCAAGGCCTTCGACCCGATGCAGAACAAGGTGGAATAATCCGACACCAGGCCGGAGCCCGTCCTGATCATCCGGGCATCACGGGCTCCGGAATTTCAATCTGCCTGATGCGCCGCAACGGCGCATCAATGTTCTGCCAGGCCTATCGACAAATCAGTCGAATCGCACGTCAATGGTGGTGATGCCCATCGCCGTGGTGATGATGATGGTGTGCATGATCAGCCACCGGTCCACCCGACTCGTCAAGCGCCTGCTGCAGCGTTTCGCTGACCGCGTCCATCTGCGCGGCCGCCCGGTCAAGAGCCGCGACGAGTCGATCCTGATGCTCGTCGGCCATCGTTGCCCGCCATTTATTGAATTCGGCGACGTGGCCGCCGTTGTGTTCGATCCAATGCTGGAGAAGAACTCGCAGCTTTTCTCTGTTTTTCATTGCCGTTTCCTCAAGAGTCAGGCCCAGAAGGCCGGTCAGCCGTTTTGCTGTACCAGTACCAAACCGCCCATGAAATCAATCGACCTGATCGCCGCGTTCTTGACTTCCGCCGCCTCGGCAAAGAGCGTTGCAATCCGGATCGTTGAACCATCGACACTGAGGCTGGACACATCTTCGAAACGCTGTTGTTCCGCGCCCTGCTTCTCGACAACCACTTTCATCTGACACATTCCACGCTCCATTTTTCCACAGGCATGATGCCGACATTATTCACGCCGGCATCAGCCGGTTATTTTTCAAGCCGCACTGCGCATACCTTGGCTTCCATAATCTTACTTATGGGGTCCATGGCATCAATGGTCAAGCGATTCGCCGCTGCTTCTTTGTAATGAAAGGGAATAAAAACCACCCGCGGGGGGACGATACCTGAGACTCGGGCCTTCAGCCTGATCGATCCTCGCCTGGAAGTTACGGTCAACAGCCCCGTATCCTCTATGCCAAGACTCGCAGCATCTTCCGGATTAAGCTCGATATAGGGGGCGGGGGAAATTTTGTCCAGACCGGTCGACCGCCTCGTCATCGTTCCGGTATGGTAGTGAAATAGTTGTCTGCCCGTGGTCAGCACAAATGGGTACTGCTCATCGGGCAATTCCTTGGACAACACGTGAGGGACAACGGTGAACAAAGCCTTGCCGCCTTCACGGGCAAACGATTCCCGGTGCAGATAGGGTGTCCCTGGATGATCGTCAGTAGGGCAAGGCCATTGCAGCCCTTCCGTTTCGAGTCGCTCGTAACTCATACCGGCCATTGCCGGCCACAGTGCGGTCAATTCATTGAAAACCGACTCGGCAGTAGCATTCTCAGACACTCCTTCAGGGTCGATTCGCCGATAAACCTGTTTGATGATGGCGAGGTCAGATTGAGCCTGACCAGGCGGATCCAGAGCAATTCTAACCCGCTGCACACGCCGTTCCGAATTGGTAAAGGTCCCTTCCTTTTCGGCAAAGGACGCGCTCGGCAACACAACATCGGCCAATTCGGCAGTTTCGGTCAGGAAAATGTCCTGTACGACTAACAGGTCAAGGTTCTCAAATGCCTTGATGGAATGGTTCATGTTCGGATCAGACAGGGCAGGGTTCTCACCGAAAATGTAAAGGCCTTTCAATGTTCCGGCCAGCATCTTCTCGGTCATCTCCGAAGCGGTCAAACCCGGTTCGGAAGAAAGCGTCCGTCCCCATGCCTTGCCGAACTTCTCGCGGACTTTCGCATCTGCTACTTTCTGATACCCCGGCAGATCGGTGGGCAGGCACCCCACGTCACAGCAGCCTTGAACATTATTCTGACCGCGCAACGGGTTTACCCCGGCGCCATGCTTGCCAAGGTTTCCGGTCACCATCGCCAAGTTTCCGACAGCATGAACATTATTGGTTCCAAAAGAGTGCTGGGTAATGCCCATGGCATAATAAATACCGGCATTTTCCGCAGTGGCATAAATCCGTGCGGCGGAAACGATGTCATCAGCCGGCACGCCGGTTATATTTTCGGCAAATTCGGGCGTGAATTGTTTCAAGCCTTCGGCAAAAGCATCAAACCCTTCGGTGCGTTTTTCGATGAACGTACGATCCTCCCATCCTTCTCTTATAATGACATGCATCAAAGCATTAAGCAGGACTGAGTCGGTACCCGGCATGTGCCGGAGCCATAGAGTGGCAAACTTGACGAGCGGAATGCGGCGCGGATCGGCAACGATGAGCTGTGCCCCGTTGCGCACTGCCTCTTTCATGCGCAAACCGATTATCGGATGATTCTCTGTGGTATTGGAACCGATAACGAGCAGTGCCTTATTATCGGAAATTTCAGCAACCGAGTTGGTCATTGCCCCGGAACCGAATTTTGCGGCCAGCCCGGCCACGGTAGCACTGTGTCAGTAGCGAGCGCAATGATCCACATTGTTGGTGCCGATCCCCGCCCGAAACATTTTCTGAAACAGATAGCCCTCTTCGTTGGTGCAGCGAGCCGAAGCCAGTCCACCGACCGCATCAGGCCCATGTTTACTTTTGATATCGAGCAAACGCGAGGCTACCAGATCTAGAGCCTCTTCCCAAGAAGCCGGCTCTAGACTGCCGCCCTTCTGCCGTCTGATAAGCGGTGTCGTTAAACGCTCGTTGCTGGTTACGAATTCATAACCAAAACGGCCCTTGACGCACAACCACCCCCGATTATGATTATCCTGCCGCGAGGTAACCTTGGCAATACTTTTGCCGTAGGTGTGCAGCGTCAGATTGCAACCACACCCGCAATAGGAACATGTCGTTTCCGTTTTCTCCAAGCCTTGCTGACGCGGATAACCGACCCAGAGCTTGCCGGACAATGCACCGGTCGGGCAAACGGCAATACATTGCCCGCAGAATTCGCACGACAATTCCTTTTCGAACGGTGGTGTGATTTTTGACTCGAAACCCCGATTGGCATAACCGATGGCCCCTACCCCCTGGATTTCTTCGCATACCCTGACACAAAGGCCGCAGAGCACACATTTGTTCTGATCTCGCTGGACAAAGGGGTTCTCATCAATCCGGTCATGAGCCCGCATCTTGCCACGGAATCTGCTGCCCCGCAGATTAAAACGATAGGCCAGCTCCTGCAGTTTGCAGTCGCCGGAACCGATACAGATCATGCAATCATTGGGGTGATCCGACAACAGCAATTCAACGGTCGTTTTACGCAACCGGTTGAGATGCGCACTCTGTGTGGTAACCACCATCTTTTCAGTTGCCGGTGTCGTACAGGATGTAACCGGTTTCGGCATGCCGGCAATCTCGACGATGCAGAGCCGGCAGGCACCATGCGGTTTCAGGCGCGAATCATGGCAAAGGGTCGGAATATCGATTCTCAGTTTTCTGGCTGCTTCGAGAACCGTTGCACCGGCTTCGACCTCGACCGGCTGATTATCAATCGTCAAGCTAATCATAACCGCTACTCCTTTATAACCGCGTTGAATTTGCAGGCATCAAAACAAGACCCGCATTTGATGCACAACGCCTGGTCGACCTGGTGAACCTGTTTCAGTTCTCCGGAAATCGCTTTCACCGCACACGCCTTTTTGCAGGCGCCGCATCCGACACAATGGTCAGGACGAATATAGAAGGTCAGCAGCTTGCTGCATACCTTTGCGGGACATTTCTTCTGGAAAATATGGGCTTCATATTCGTGACGAAAATACTTGAGGGTGCTCAGGACCGGATTGGGCGCCGACATACCCAATCCGCACAGGCTCGCATCGCGAACATCTTCCGCCAACTCCTGGAGCAAGTCGAGATCCGAAGGTTTCCCTTCCCCTTCGGTAATGCGGGTTAGGATCTCCAACAGCCGTTTGGTGCCGATCCGACAAGGAACGCATTTGCCGCAGGATTCTTCCTGGGTGAACGTCAGGAAAAACTTGGCGATATTGACCATACAATCGGTCTCATCCAGGACGACCATACCACCTGAACCCATCATGGAACCGACTGATTTCAAGCCTTCATAATCAACCGGCAGATCAATATGCTGCTGAGGAATACAGCCACCCGACGGTCCTCCGGTCTGCACTGCTTTGAATAAGCGGTCGCCTTCAATACCTCCTCCGATATCATAGATGATTTTCTTTAACGGCATGCCCATCGGGATCTCAATCAGACCGGTGTTACGGATTTTCCCGGTCAAGGCGATAACCTTGGTCCCCTTGCTCTTTTCGGAGCCGATCGAGGTAAACCATTCAGCCCCTCTGTTGATAATCGGTGGAATATTTGCCAGTGTCTCGACATTATTGATAATTGTCGGTTTTCCCCACAACCCTTTATTGGCAGGGAACGGCGGTTTCGCACGAGGCATCCCCCGTTCTCCCTCGATAGACGCAATCAACGCCGTTTCCTCGCCACAGACGAAAGCGCCGGCGCCCAGCTTAATCTTCAGGTCAAGATCAAAAGAAGAACCGCAGATCCCCTTACCGAGGAATCCACGCTCCTTGGCTGCTGCCAAGGCGATTTTCAGTCGCTGCACGGCAAGCGGATATTCGGCACGAATATAAATATATCCTGTGTCGGCACCGATAGCATAGGCCCCAATAATCATGCCCTCGATCACGGCATGAGGGTTTCCCTCGATCACCGATCGATCCATAAAAGCACCGGGATCACCTTCGTCGGCATTACAGATTATGTAGCGCCGATCCGCCTGGTTGGCGGCACAAAAACTCCATTTCAGACCGGTTGGGAAACCGGCCCCTCCGCGTCCTCGAAGACCTGATCTCTTGATCTCTTCGATGGTGTCCTGCGGAGTCATCGTTGCCAGCACCTTTTCAGCTGCCTTATAGCCACCGATTCCAATGTACTCATCGATGGACTCGGGATCGATGTGACCGAGGACTCCGAGAATGATTTTCTCCTGATTGTCATGGAAGGTGTGATAGTCATCTCCGACCAGCCATTGCTCTACCGGCTTGTTGTCGAGGATATGCTCGGCGACCAAGCGTTTGACCATCTTCTCATCAACATATTGATACGTCCAGGATTGATCATCGATGGCGATATCGACGAGAACGTCTCGGGCGCAAAAGCCCCGACAGCCAACCTTGTGAAGCCGACACTTCTCAACTACCCGGGCATTATCAACACCGACCTCCGCAAACTCCTGGCGAAACGCCTCCATCACCGTAGATCCGCCAGCGGCGATACCACCGGTTCCCATACAGACGTTCACTGTTATTTTTCGACTCACGGCTCTATTCCTTGTAAGCTTTTAAATTCTTCAGCATTTTGTCAGGAGACATTTTACCATAGACCTTCTCGTTGACAATCACTACGGGGGCGATGCTGCAGGCACCAACACAATTGACATTTTCCAGTGTGAACAGTCCATCCTTGGTCGTCACCTCGTTTCCCTTCAATTTCAGATCCTCCCTCAGTTTCGAAATGATCCGGGCTGATCCTTTGACGTGACAGACCGTGCCTGAGCAAACGGTCACGATATTCTTGCCCCGTGGGGACATATGAAACTGAGAGTAGAACGTCAGAACCCCATAAAATTTTGCTTCGGGAATATTGGATTTGCGGGCAAACCATTCAACCGAATCCTTTTGAACATAACCAAATTGGTGCTGCAGTTCTTGAAGGATGCTGATGATGTTGTCGCCATTAGCCTGAGCGGCTTTGTAAATGCCTTCCAGGATTTCCTCTTTTTCTTTCTCCATGAGATGATGATCCTCCTGATAATCATGGAAAAATAGGGGACAGGCCCCTATTTTTATGCTAATCGATCTTAGGCCGCGGATAGAGCCCGGAGCGTTCAACGATTTCCGGCACCTTTTCCTCCCACTCGATGGCCATCACATGGAATCCGGCCACGCCCTTGCATTCCTTGAGGCGCTGGATGGTCTCCACGGCAATGGTGATGCCCTCGTCGGCCTGCTTTTTTTTCTCGACCCCCTTCATCCGTTCGATCAACTCGTCGGGCACATCCATGCCGGGTACGTTTTTCTGCAGGTAGCGGGCCATACCGACCGAACGCATCGGGGTGATGCCGGCCAGGATATATACTTTTTCATGGAGGCCACGCTCGCGAACACCCTCCATCCATTTCTCGAACTTGTCGAGGTTATAGATACACTGGGTCTGGATGAATTCGGCGCCGCAGGCCACCTTCTTGGCCAGACGCGGCACGCGGATCTTGAACGGGTCGCCGAACGGGTTGGCGGCCGCGCCGACGAACATGCTCGGCGGTTGCTTGATCTCGTCGCCGCTGAGGAATTTGCCCTCGTCGCGCATATATCGCACCGTCTGAACCAGCTGCATCGAATCGAGATCGAAGACATTCTGGGCCTGGGGATGATCGCCGAAGCGCTGATGATCGCCGGAGAGACAGAGGACATTGTTGATCCCGAACGAGGCGGCGCCGAGGATATCGCTTTGCAATGCGATCCGGTTACGATCCCGGACCACCATCTGCAACACCGGGTCGAGCCCCTGCAGTTTCAGATGAACACAGGCCGCCAGGCTGCAGAGCCGGGTCACCGATGTCTGGTTGTCGGTAACGTTGATGGAATCCACATGATCCTTGATCAACTGGCCCTTGGTGATGATGTGCGAGGCATCGCTGGACCGGGGTGGCCCGCATTCGCTGGTAACCGCCTGGTGCCCGCTCTTCAATACCTTCTCGAGTCTGCTGCCGGTTACTGTCTCGGCCATTAGAAGTCCTCCAGTTTAAAGGTACGGGGGCCGCCGGCCCGATCTTTCGACCAATCTTTGATGGGTTGCACTTTTTCGTAATCATCGAGTCGCCCGAGCGCCTCCAAGCGATCGATGACCAGCTGCCAGGCGCACTCGGTATCTTTCGAGATCTCGCACTTGCCGTGGGTCGAGCCGCCGCAGGGACCGTTGAGCAGCCGCTTGGCACAACGACTGACCGGGCAGACACCGCCGGTCACCCCGAGCACGCAATCACCACAGGCCTGGCATTTCTCGGAAAACAGTCCCGTTTCCGGAACGTCCCCGAGAAAGGTCGTGTTGAGTGCCGGATAGACCGGGGTTTTCGGATATTTGGAGGCCATGAACTGGACGCCGATACCGCAGGCCAGGCTGAGTACCGCCTCCGAGCCCTGGATCAATTCCTCGGCCTTTTCGAAAAATTCATGCTCGCATTGCCGCTCGATACCGCTGTCATCAATCTTGATCTCCAGCCCATCCTGCACCGCCCGCATCCGCAACTGTGAGGCGAGAATCCCGGCTTCCTTGTTACCTCCCTGGTGACAGACGGCGACGCAGGTATTGCAGCCGAACACCGTGAACTGCTTGTGGTCCTTGACCAGCTGCCAGATTTCCTCAAACGGTTTTTGTTGTCCGACGATCATAGCGTTTCAACTCCTTTATTCCATGACGATAGTCCGGTGCACATGCGGCTTCAGACCGTTTCCGCCGACTCGGCGGTAGTGCCGTGTTGCTTGCGCTTCAAGGCCAGCCAGATCGGCGACGGACCCAGAGCGATGATCCGCTGCGAAAACTCGGTGCAGATCTCCGCCCAGCGCGGCCCTTGGGCCGCGGAAAGGTTGTAGAAATGGACCCGCTCCGGATTGATGCCGACGGTGGTCAGCAGTTTCTTGACGCGCTCGATGCGCTTGGCGGCGTTGGTATTTCCTTCCAGGAAATGACATTGACCGGGCAGTCAGCCGGCCACGAAGACGCCGTCGATGCCCCGCTCAAAGGCCCGCAGCACGTAAATCTGATCAAGTTTGCCGGTGCAGGGCAGACGGACGATCTTGACATTGGGCAGATAGGACAGGCGCATAACCCCCGCCAGATCGGCAGCGGCAAACGCGCAATAGTGGCAGGCAAAGGCGATGATGTTGGCCCGCCAGTCGGCGGGGATCTCTTCGGGCCGCTTCTCCGGATTAACCGGCTCCGTGGTGACTTCTCCACCAGGTGTCATGCTCGCGCTCCCTCCCGAAAGTGTGGTTAGTGAAGTTCGGTAACGGAATCGATCATGGCGATGATCTGATCGTCCCGGAAAAAATTGACCTGAAAGGCCTTGGCCGGGCAGATGCCGGCGCAGATACCGCAGCCCGTGCATTTCACCTCGTTATGACTGACCCGGCCATCCTCGTCGATGAACGGCGAGCCAAAAGGACAGGCACGGAAGCAGGCCAGACAGGACATGCAGATATCCCGGTTGTGCTTGGAGATGATGCCGGAGACCTTCAGCTGCTCCTTGGACAGCAGCGCCCCGGCCCGGCCGGCGGCGGCCAGGGACTGACCGATGGTCTCCTCGAGGTTCTTCGGAGCATGGGCCAGACCGGCCAGGAAGAACCCTTCGCTCGGAAAATCGACCGGTCGCAGCTTGACATGCGCCTCCATGAAAAAGTCGTCGATATTGCAGGTCAACTTATATTTCTTGGCCATCTCCGGGGCATCGGGCTGCGGCCTGAGCCCGGTGGAGAGAACGACATAATCGGCATCGATAGTCATCTCCTTGCCGAGTACCTTGTCGGGAAAGCTGACCCGACAGCGCTCGCCCTCGGTCTGCACCGTTGGCTTGTGGTCCGGGGTATAGAGAAAGAACAGCACCCCGAGATCGCGGGCCTGCCGGTAATAATCCTCTTTCAGCCCGTAGGCGCGCATATCGCGATAGAGCACCGCCACCGTCGCCTGCGGCTGCCGCTGTTTGATGGCGATGCTATTCTTCAGCGCATCCTGGCAGCAGATCCGCGAGCAGTAATTGGCCGGTTCCTCGCGGGAGCCGACACACTGGATCATAACGTAACACTCGCCGGCAGCCGGGTCGCGCTCGGCCAACTGGTCCTCGAGCTGGCGCTGGGTGATCACCTTGTCCGAATCATTATAGCCATATTCCACCGGCTGGTATTCGACACCGCCGGTCGTGACCAGAACCGCACCGTGTTCGATAACCGTACCGCTGCTCAGCGTCGTTTTGAAATTGCCGACAAAGCCGTCGGTAACATCGATGGTGGTTCCGAGATGTACGGTAATAGCGGGGTGCTCGCCGACCTGCGCGATGGCTCCGGCCAGATAGGCCTGTACGTCGTCGCCCTCCAGATTACGCCGTACCCGGCGCAGCAGCCCGCCCAACTCGGCTTCGCGTTCCACCAGATGGACCTGGTAACCCTGGGCGGCCAAAGACAGCGAGGCGTTGATGCCGGCAATGCCGCCACCGATGACCAGCGCGGTGTGGGTGACGCCGACCGAGTTCTGCGAAACCGGTTCGAGCAGCCGCCCCTTGGCGATATTCATATTGGTGATCTCGATCGCCTTGTGCGTGGCGATCTCCTTGTCATCCTTGTGGACCCAGGAACATTGCTCCCTGATGTCGGCCAACTCGAAGAGGAACTTGTTCAGGCCGACCTCCCGGATCGTATCCTGGAACAGCGGCGAATGAGTGCGCGGCGTGCAGGAGGCGATAATCACCCGGTTCAGGCCTTTCTCCTTGATCGTCTCCTTGACCTTTTCCTGGCCGTCCGGCGCGCAGGCATAAATCACCGTCTCGGCATGAACCACGCCCGGCTGGCCGGCGGCCGCCTCAGCCACCTGTTTGACATCGACGGTACCGGCGATATTGACCCCGCAATGGCAGACGAAGACCCCGACTCGCGGCTCCTCGCCGCCAATGTCTCTCTCCGGCGGCAGCACCACTTCCTCGATCTCGGTGCCCCGCCGCTCGCCGAGCAGGGACATGGCGCACGAAGCCGCACCGCTGGCCTGGATCACCGTTTCCGGAATATCCTTGGGGCCCTGGTAGATACCGGCCACGTAAATGCCCGGGCGGCTGGTCTCAACCGGTTGCAGTTTCGAGGTGCCGGCAAAGCCGTAGTCGTCGGCCTCGATGCCGAAGGTCTCGGCAAAGGCGCGGGCCTGCTCGTGCGGTTCGAAGCCGATGGACAGGATGGCCAGGTCGAACTCCTCGTTGATCCGTCGCCCATCTTCATCGATATAGTGGATGATCAGATTCTTGGTGGCCGGATCCTCGATAATCTCCGAGACCATGGCCCGCCGATAGATGGTCCCACTCTCGTTCTTGGCCTTGTCGATATACTTGTCGAAATCCTTGCCGAAAGCGCGCAGCTCCATGTAAAACACGGTGGCCTGCACCTCGGGATCGTGTTCCTTGGCGATAATCGCTTGCTTGGCGGCGTACATGCAGCAGACCGAGGAGCACCACGGGTTGGCGTTGTGACTGTTGCGCGAGCCGACACACTGAATCCAGGCCAGTCGTTTCGGGTGCGCCTGATCCGATGGCCGCGCCACCGTGCCGCCGCAGGGTCCCGACGCCGACAGCAACCGCTCGAACTGCAATGAGGTGACCACGTTGGCCAACCGGCCGTAGCCGAACTCCTGCCGAATCGCCGGGTCATAGGTCTTCAATCCCGGGGTCAGGATGATCGAGCCGACGCTCAGGTCGTAGACCCGGTCCTGGTCGGCAAAATTGATGGCCTGGGCATCACAGGCCTTCTCGCACTTGCGGCAGACGTTTTTCGTCAGGTAGAGGCAGTAGCGCTTGTCGATCGCCCGGGTATTGGGGACCGCTTGTGGGAACAGGGCATAGATAGCCTTGCGCTTGTCCAGACCGAGATTGAACTCGCTGGGGATCTTCACCGGGCAGGTCGGCTCGCAGGCGCCGCAGCCGGTGCAACGATCCGGGTCGACATAGCGGGCCGGCTGCTCGACGGTGACGGTAAAATTGCCTTCCTCGCCGGCCACCGCCTTGACCGAGGCCAGAGTGTGCATCTTGATATTGGGGTGCCGGCTGGACTCGACCATGCGCGGGGAGATCATGCACATCGCACAGTCGCCGGTGGGAAAGGTCTTGTCGAGGCGGGCCATGGTACCGCCGATCGACGACTCGTCGCCGATCATGTGCACCAGCAGACCGCTGTCCGCCAGGTCGAGAGCGGCCTGCATGCCGCCGACCCCGGAACCGACGACCAGCACCGAGCCAACTTTCTGCCTGTTCTTCTCTCCGAGGGCGTTGAGGGTCACAGCAACCTCCTTCGGATCAGCCCCTGCCTGCCTGCGTAACCGGCATCTTGGTGATGCAGCATCGGCGGCGGGCGCTGATCGGCTTGATTCGCGTAGACTGTCGTTCGGTGTGCGCTGTACAGCCCTGACATTATCATGGAATTTTCACGGTAAGACAATCTCTTTTTTCACCATCCGCAGGGCTCTTCCTGCCGCAGCCTGCTACAAGGCAGTATTCAGCGCACTCCCTGGTAAATATCAATTCTTCTTCACGAAGAGCCCACCGTTACTGAATAGCGCTCAGCGCTGTCAAGGCCATTCATCACCAGCAGCGGCGCATGATTGGAGGTGAATTGCGGTGGATCACGCCTGATAATAACGGCAATCTGCGGCTGCCGGCGAAATTCCCGGTCGAGAAAGCGGCGTACCCGCCGCCGGTCCCACCCTCGTGGATGGCGGAATCCGGTATAGAGCGCCAGGTCGTCGCCGGAGAAAGGCTCAAGTTCCACCTCCCGCGCTTCCGAGCTGTCCAGCGGCATATTGAAGATGGCCAGGTTGACAAAGGTGATCGCACGTTGGTGCTCACAAACGAAGCGCAACGTCTGCTGCGCGTCGCTCTCGTCTTCGGCCGGGGTGCCGAAGAGCAGGTAGACATAGGTAGCGATCCCCACCTGGCGAAGGTTTGCCAGCACACGGGCAGCGACCTGCAGATCGATCCCCTTGTCCAGACGATCGAGCACCCGCTGCGAACCGGATTCCAGACCGAGCTTGAGCATCACGCAGCCGGAGGCCCGCAGGGTGCGGCAGAAATCAAGGTCTGCCAGCTGCTCGCTGATCCGGGCAAAGCCATACCAGGGCACGCCCGGATGATCCACCGAAAAAGTCGCCAGTACCGCCGGCGGTACCGCATTGTCGAGCAAGTGAAGCAGGGTTGGCCGATACCGTGTCACCAGCCCCCCCACCTCCTCCCGGACCCGAGCCGGCGATTTCATCCGAAACCGGCTGCCCTCGGCCCGCTCCGGGCAGAAACTGCAACGGTTCCAATAACAGCCGGAAGAGCAACTGTAGGGCAACACCAATCCCGGCGAGAGGTAGTCGTCCAGCGCCAGGTCGCTGAAATCGGGGCCGGTCGCCTCGATTTCATGACCGTCATCGCAACCGAGCACTTCGAGCAGCGGCCCTTCTCCCGGTCCGGCGATACAGTAATCAATCAAACCGGAAAACGGTTCCGACCAGCGTGAACTGCACATCCACGAGGTAATCAGCCCGCCCCCCGCCACCACGGTAACCTCGGGGGCCAGTTGCCGCACCAGACCAATCAGCGCAAAACCACTCAACGCCTGGCTCAGGTAATTGATGGAAAGCCCGATATACCGGGGAGCATGCTGCTCAAGCAGATCGATCAGCCGCGATCGGAAGAACGGGTAATAGACGCTGGCCTCCGGCTCACCGGCCATACGCAGCAGATCCGCACTGGCAGTCGGCGAGAACCGCCTATCCTGGTAATCGGCCAGACTCACCCGCACCCGATCATCACCGGCCATCGCCAGCACGCGGCCGATCTCCAGAACCGCTTTGCGATAGCGGGACCCATTTTCATAGGCATCCCCGCTCCGCAGGGCCCGCAGATTGGCCTCCCGGTTTTTCCAGGCTCGGCGCGCCCAGCGATCCCGTGCATCGGGTTCCGATGAATTTTGCAGTAGATAGAGCATCCCCTCCAGCCCAAGATCGGCCACCGGGCAGGTAACACCTTGTTGCCGTAGCGCCCCGGCCAGACCGGCAATACCAGCCGGCGGTTCACCAGGTTTAGCTGCGGGTGGAGAGAGCAGCAGCATCAAAACTTCCTCAAAAAAGAAAAAAAGTATCGCAATCACTAAGCATGCTACCTGATAGACTGCAAAGAAGCACTCGATTCAAGCAAGCTTGAACCAGACGAGCTTTTATAAGCAGAACAGAACCAACTGACTTGAGTAGAAGCAACGCTCATTCAAACCCTATTTCTTGATAAATGAAACTCAATACTCCAAGGGATTGTATCCGCACCGAATCTTGATGCATTCGGCCATCCTTGATTATCGCTGCTTGCCTTGGTCTTTTTCCAGTAATGCCTAACATTATTATTGATCATTTATTCTCTCACATTCACAAACCCGAGCCTCAATTGAAGGCCTTACCTTCATTCCCTTTTCTTTGGTACATAAGGAGAACCGTTGCTCAACAGGAAAGAAACTACCTAAACCACATAACTCTCTATTTCTTAATTACTTTCACTGCATGTAATGTATCATTTTGTACACTTTTTAGGGGCAAACTATTGCCCCATGCTGAGGGTTGAAGGAAAAATGGATACGTTGAGTACGCCTCACCGCATTGCCATCCTGGTAAAACCAAGACCATGACTACTGCGTAACACCATTGATTTGCTGACAATGTTTAAAAATTTTTCCACCCCTCCTGCTGTCGCAACTTGGATACAAACTTCCAGACAGGTAAAAGGATAGCGAGGATCAAGTTGACAAACTTACGCTGTTAAACGAGACCCAACGACCTCTTATTGCAAACTTTTTTCTTTACATACCAATTCTATTCTGCTAGATATCGAAACAGTTTGACTCCCCTAACCACCTGAGAGTTAAGAATTTTTCCTAAATTTGGACATCGTCCGCCTGAAATGACCAGGCTGGACTATCGCGCGTTACATCGAATTACCCGATGGAAAAGGACCCCGAGTTGGTCTCGGGAAGTTGCCTGATCATTTTGAGTTTTCTTTGGCTAGCGGCACATCCCGACATTTTCAAGTAGTTCTTTTTCATCTGCCTTCGAGCATCATCGTCGCTTCATCGTTCTGTGGCAGGTAAACGGTATTCACCTCCGTTTCTGACCAAACGCACAATAGAGGAAAACAAGAATGGACGGATATCTATCCAAAATGGTCACGGCTCTATTCTTCCTGGCAAACATTTTCTTCGCGATAAATGCATACGCTCAGAAATCCATATGCGCGCAGGTTAAAATTGAAATCAGACAAGAAATGACATTTGAGCGGCAGGCCTTCGATGCGCACATGCAAATAAGTAATGGTTGACCACCACCCCCCTCCAGGCTGTTTCCATAGAAGTCCTTTTTTCCAATGAATCCGGGGAACCGGTGAGAAGCAGCTCAAACCCTGACGATCCGGACGCATTGTTCTTCATACGCCCCAGTTCCATGGAAGGTATAGATGACATTAATGGGGGTGGATCTGTCACCGCCAGCACAACCGCTGATATCCATTGGTTGATTATCCCAGCCCCGGCCTCAGTAGAAGGCGCAGCCGTAGACAAGTTGTATTTTGTGGGTGCCCGGTTGACCTATACCCTTGGCGGAGAAGAACAGGAAACGGTGGTGACGCCGGATTCGATACGAGTCAAGCCATTGCCAATGCTAACCCTCGATTACTTCCTGCCGGATGAGGTATACGGTGACGACCCGTTTACCCCGCAAGTCGAACCGTCAGTCCCCTTCTCTTTGGGAGTTCGTATTACCAATAACGGGCAGGGAACAGCTCACGCCCTGAAAATTGACTCAGCTCAGCCGAAAATCGTCAGTAACGAACTTGAGTAACGAACTTGGCTTAGCAGTTGATTTCCTGATAGAGGGAAGTGAGGTTGATGGCGTTGTCGCCCCTGACACGCTGCTGATTGATTTTGCAGACATAGACCCTCAATCGTCCAAAATCGGAAGATGGTTGATGACAAGTTCCCTGTCCGGTCGCTTCGTTGAATTCGATGCCGAATATTCCCATGCGGATGACCTTCGGCGAAACCGGGGACAGACCACGCTTTCTCTCGATAGCTGCCAATTAAGAGTTCACCGGCTTGTCCGGTGTAACGGCTGATTGGCATTTTTTATCTGTTACGCCCCCGTTGACCATCGCTTTGCTTCATGTTTTAAGATCAAACTGTCGAGAACAGCTTTTACGATCTGTTTCTCTTCAGGTTCAAATCGAGATATCGCTTCAAATTGCAATCCAGAAAATAGGGGACATCTATGATAAGTAAAGTCAAGTGGAAAACGGAGATTTCCTGTTGTCCTTACCGTGTTGCCGGATTTATTGCATGGAGTTCGATTTAATTGTGGTCCAGTGGCGAAGAATCCGCAAAAACATTCGCAGCCGTTGGACCACAATTAAATCGAGCGGACTTGGCACTACCCAGCACTCTTTCTGACGGTTGCCGCTTTGTTTTTTTATTCTTTCCTTGGGTCAACAAATGGCTTGTGACCAGACATCTATTTGCAGTATCGGGCTGTACGCCGTCACAGAAGATTGAGTTTCGATCAAAACCCGCCGGTCTTTAAACAGATCAAACGGCGCATCACCCGAAGGTTCGCAACAGACCCCTATTTCGAAAGATCCGGCGGGAAAACCAAGCCGCAAAAGTCGCTCACGCTATTAGACTGCTTCCATTAATGCCTCCTGGGGTATAAATGGGAGTCCATTTTTATCAACAACCAGCAGATAGGCGACCAGCTTACGGGCAACGGCGAGCGTGGCCCGATTTCGATGCCCTTTGGCTATTTCTCGTTCATAGATTGCCGCTAATTGAGAATTCCAGCGCGGAGCCAGCTTTGCGGCTTCAATCAATACAGTCTGTAGATGTTTGTTTCTCTGTTTGGAAATCGGGCCACGTTGATTTTTGCCTGCCGACTGTTTCTGCGCACTGCACAGACCGCAATAACTGACAGCCCTGCTGATACGACCAAACCTGTGTACATCCCCATTCTTAAGAACCCAGGTCAGAGCTGTTACCTCTCCAACTCCGGGAATGCTCATCAACAGATCAACTCGCCGACTGATGAGTTGGTTTGACCGAAGAGCCCGAACTAAAGATTTCTGCATCTTTGTAAAGGCATTCAGGTTGCAACGAGCAATCTCCAGAAGATCAATTACAGATTCCGGGACACATTCCAGGTTGTCTACAAGCTCCCGAAAGTATTTCTCCCCATGAAGCCTTGATTTTGTATATTCAGCGCCAACCTCCATCAAGAGTCCGGCGGTTTTGTTTTTCATCCTGATTGCCTCGCAGACCAGGAAATTTCGATAACGTAAAACCCTCCGCAGATTCCGGTGTTCTTCCGTTGCCATATAGCAGACAGGCAGGAGATTGCAGCGAAGCAAATCGGCAATCATTTCTGCATCAGCAGCATCATTTTTCTTCTTAGCTACAGAAATGACCTTGAGCATCGCCGGGTGAGCAACGGAGAGTTCATCTGCATATTGCAGAAGATGATCATAGACCCATCCGGTGAAGAGTGTGGCTTCCATAGCTCCATGCCAGGAAACTTTCCTCTTCATAGCCCATTGGGTAAGCGTCTGCCGGTTAGCTCTAAAAGCTCCTTGGTCAACAACAGTGCCATCCGCCCGTTTTTCACAGAAACTGATGGCCTTTTTGTGGATATCAAATCCGATATAGTGCATACTTTTCATAAGAGACCTCCTTGTGGCCAATGATTCTGTGCGGTATCTATGCTGTCACGGCTAGCTTTCAAGCCATTCTACCACAGGAGGTCTCCTCATTTTCTCATATCCTTCCTCACTTATGCATTCAAACAGACCACACTTTTGAGATGTTCCTTTCCTGCTTCTCTTTGAACAACTGACTCATGCCTAGACGACCGCGTATCTCGCTCCCCAATGTACCGCTTCACATCATTCAACGTGGCAACAACCGACAGGCATGCTTTTTCGCCGATGAGGACTATCTGTCCTACCTGGAATGGCTCCATGAGTATGCGCATAGCTCAGAGTGCTTCATCCATGCGTATGTCCTGATGACCAACCATGTTCATCTCCTGCTTACTCCGAAAAGCAGCCACAGTGCCGCCAACCTCATGAAACGTCTTGGTCAACGCTATGTTCAGTATTTCAATCGCACCTACCGGCGGAGCGGCACACTCTGGGAAGGCAGGTTTCGCTCAAGTCTCGTGCAGCAAGAATCATATCTTTTCACGTGTCAACGCTATATCGAAATGAATCCGGTACGGGCCAAGATGGTCGAGCACCCAGGGGTGTATCGCTGGTCGAGTTTTCGGGCAAACGCTCAAGGGGAACGATCAGAACTCATAACCCCTCATATGCTTTACCTCAATCTCGGGGTTTCGGACGAACAACGGCAGACCGCATATCGGGAGCTTTTCCGGTATGAGCTTGATCCTGGAGAAATCGATAGGATTCGAGAAGCCACAAACGGCAATTTCACCCTCGGTACCAATCGGTTTCAAGAAGAAGCCAGCAGGATTCTGGGCCGCCGTGTTTCACCAGGAAAAACAGGACGGCCCAGAAAAAAGACTGCCAAAGATTAATCGAAAAACGTGGTCTGTCCCCTCTTTTCCTCAAATCGGAGAACTATGCAATTGCGATTACTCAACGGAGAGCCAAAGTCGAAAAATACTGCTCGTTCAGGCTGGAAAAGATGAAAGAATCCAGCGGAAAATTGATGAAATTGAAAGCGTTTTGTCAAAGAGAAAGATTTGACTCCCTCCTGCCTCTTTCTCAATGATCAAGGATGGCCCGGATCTTGGCGGCAAGTTCCTTCATTTGGTAGGGTTTTCCGATAAATCCCTTGGCCCCGATGGACAGCGCATCTCGCCCCTGTCCGTTTTCCGAATACCCGCTGGCGATGATTACCTTGGCGGATGGATCCTCGGCAAGCAGGTGCAACAGGCAATTGGTTCCGCCCATGCCCGGCATGTTCAAATCAAGCAGAACCACATCGATCTTGCCTTGTTGTTGAGCATGGATCTCCAGAACTCGCTCCCCGGTTTCCGCGGTAAACACTCGATAACCGAATGTTTCCAGGATTTCGCGGGATAATTTTAAAATCTCCGGTTCATCATCCACCACCAGGATGCTCTCATCCCCACCCTGCGGCTCGTCCGAGCTGCTTGGCAATTCTGAGTGCAATCCATCTTGAGCCAGCGCTGGCCAATAGATTTTGAACGTCGTTCCCTGACCCGGCTCGCTGTAGCATTGAATGTGCCCACCATGGCTCTTGACGATACCGTACGTAGAGGCCAAGCCCAACCCAGTTCCTTTGCCGACCTCTTTGGTGGTAAAAAACGGGTCGAATACATGATTTATCGTTTCCCGGGTCATGCCACACCCGGAATCGGTAACCGTTAGCAGAACGTATCTCCCCGGCTCGGCATCCGCTTCCCCGCTGACAGGACCGACATCCAGAACGATGTTTTTTGTTTCCACCAAGAGCTTTCCTCCGTTGGGCATAGCATCGACGGCGTTGGTGCCGAGATTGAGCAAGACCTGCTCAACCTGGACCGAGTCAGCGCTCACCGACCAGAGATTACTGGCCAGATGCCGACTGATCAGGATCATCTTGGGGATAGTCCGCTCCAGGATCTTGATGGCCTCATCCACCTCATGGTTCAAGTCCAGGGGTTTTCTTTGCGTCACGGCCTTGCGACCAAACAGGAGTAACTGCTGAACAAGCTTTCCGGCCCGCTCTATCGACCAGATTACGGTCTTCAGGCGAGGCATGTCGGTATCCTCAGGGTATTTTGAGCTTAGTAGCAACTCGAGATTTCCACCGATGATCTGGAGCAGGTTATTGAAATCATGGGCCACGCCACCGGCCAGAATACCCAGAGACTCCATCTTCTGGGCCTGAAATAGCCGGTTCTGCATTTTTTCCCGTTCTTCTTCGTATTTCTTGCGCTCGGAGATGTCCCGGTCAAAGGCAATACCCAGGAATCGGCCCTTGTACTCGATATAGTTGGTGGTCACCTCGACAGGATAGGGTTGCCCGTTTTTTCTCTTATGACGCCCCTCAAAAGTCATTTTTTCAAGCCGTCTCAGGTCAACCTTATGCTGCTCCCATTTCGAATCCGGGAAATCCGGATCAACGTCAAACACCTTCATCCGCAGCAACTCTTCTTTGGTAAACCCCGTGGACGAGCAAGCGGCCCGGTTCGCGTAAATAAGCGCCCCCTGATGGTCTACCCAAAGAATGCTATCCGGTGCCTGGTCCATTGCGAATTGAGTCAAGCGCAGGGATTCCTCAACCCGCTTGCTCTCGGTTATATCCTGCAGGATAAAGATATAATACGGCTGATCTTCAATCTGAATTGGACGCGCTGAATATAATCCGTCGCGCGGCTCCCCGTTTCTGTTACGGAAACCGAACTCCCGCTGCAAAACGTCTCGGCCTCGCGCCAACTCGCCGACCATGGCCTCCCGCTCCTTTGCGTTAACCCAGAACCCGCTCTCTGACGAGGTTTTACCGATGACATCACTGCGCTGCCATCCTGTGACCTGCTCAAACGCCTGGTTAACGTCGTGCACGACGCCGTCGACCAACCGGACGATGGCCATGCAATTTGGCGCAGACATGAAGACGATGGTAAACTTTTCTTCTGAACACCGTGATTTCTGTTCGGCTCGTCGACGATCGCTAATGTCGGTGATATATCCCTGGAAAGATTCCGTACCTCCTTTTTGTTCTCGGACGACTCGGGCATTGAGGGAAGCCCAGAAAATCGATCCGTCCCGGCGGACCATCCGACATTCGTAGTTGACCACTCGGCCATGGGTCTGCAATTGCTGCCGGAATTGTTCTCTATCGCTGGACTCGGCATAGAGCTGGGAGCCGACTTCGGTCACTGTTTCAATCATCGCCCGAGGGGTTTCAAAACCATAGAGTCTGGCAAATGCCTGGTTGGCATAGAGGATTCGACCTTCGGGCGTAGAAGTGAACACACCTACCGGCGCGTTCATCAGAAGATCGTGCCATTCCTCCAGTCCAGGCGGAATAGCATGAGGGTGATTCATGAACGGGGAACGCTTTGTCGACATGCCAATCGTCTTCGTGACAAGGAAAAAATCATCCTTTCCAAAAAATAAGAGAAGGCCCTTATCACGTTTTCTCAAATATCGCTTTGAAGAACAAGCAAATTCATCTTTCCTTCAGGAAATCAAAACGCTGCTTTGAGCAGGAAAGAAAAGAGCGGTGGCCACCACTTCCCGATCCGGCGGCGACAGACCTCTTTGGCATTCACCTTTATCTATAGCGCATCACGACAAGGAGTTACCCTCGATCCTTGCCCGACCGTCGAGGGCCAACACGCCGGAGCCGTCTTCGAGAATCCGTACCGGATTCAGATCAAGTTCCCTGATCTCCGGAAAATCGGCGAGCAGGCAGGCTACCCGGACGATCAAATCGACATAGGTGGTGTTGTCAATGGCCGCTTTGCCCCGCGTTCCCTCGATGATTCTATACGATTTCAACGTCTTGAGTTTTTCCGCAACTTCATCGTGGGAGGTCGGGCAGAGCGCCCGCTGCGTATCGCTGAAGACTTCGATATAGATACCGCCGTAACCAAAGACCACCACCGGCCCGAAGGAATCGTCCTGGATGCCGCCGACAAACATGTCATGGCCCGGCCCCGCCATGGCCATGACGCGAACCCCTTCGAATCTGGCCTGGGGATTGTACGCCAAGAGACTCGCGGCAAGGTCGGCATAGGTGGCACGCACTTCCTCGTCGGTGCGGATATCGAGCCGGACGCCGCCTGCCTCCGATTTATGGAGAGCGTCCGGAGAGACGACCTTCATGACCACCGGATAGCCGATCTGCCGCGCTGCCTGCACAGCATTGTCACCATCTGTTGCTACGAGTGATGCCGCGACCTTGACGCCATAGGAAGCCAGCAGTTCGAGAACCTCTTCGCCCCGGCTTCCTTCATGGCTATCAAGCCACGCCGCCGCCTGCTGCCGGTCGATCCCGTCGGGGCGTGACGGGATAAAGGCTCCGGCACGTTTTTTTTCGTGAAATTGCTGCTGAATCTTGAGGGCTCTGATCATCTCTTCCGGGGTGTCGAAGATCGGTATGCTGAGGTTGCTCTTGATCTTCGTAACGATCTTTGACGGGCCAAAGAGACAGACGCCGAGCGGCTTATCGGCCGAGCGGATGGCGCCCGTGGTTTCCTGGGACAGGTCGGTATGAAACATCTTACTGAAGATGTCGTTTCCGACCGGCATCCGCGGCCACTGGTTGACGTAGACCGCGCCGTCGACGTTTCCATTGTGCAGCGCGGCATGGAAGATATCGGCGGTCGCCTTTGGATCATACATGTCGCCCATATCGAGGGGATTGGACACATCAATGATCCCGGCGTTGCCATAGGTGGCAACCTCTTCATAGAATTCCCGGCCCGGATCGGCGAAGGCGAAACCCGCTTGGGCACAGAGGTCGGCCATGATCACCGAAAAGCCGCCGGCCGGGCTCATCGCCATGATCCGGTTGCCTCTCATCGGCGGCAGCCGGAAGGCCTTGGTCACCGAGACGAAATCGCTGAAGGTGTCGATACGGATGACGCCGGCCCGCTCCAGGGCGGCGTCGATGACGTCTTCATCGTTTTGCATCGCCGCCGTATGGCTCATGGCTGCCTTACTGCCGGCCCCGGTGGTGTTGGCCTTGTACAGGATCACCGGTTTGGTGCAGGCCGTCGCGGCCTCGACCAGTGCTGCGCCGTTGCTCAGGCTTTCAACATAGAGGCAGATGACCTCCGTATCCGAATCCCGCGCGAAATAGTTCAAAAAGTCGACCTCGTCGAGATCGATCTTGTTGCCGATACTGGCAAACTTTGCCAACCCGAGATGCTCGTCGGCGATCAGATTCCACAGCGACAGCCCGAGGCCGCCGCTCTGGGTGATAACGGACATCCCACCCTGGGGCGGACGATACAGCGGAGTAAAAGGCAGGCAGAGCCCGTTGGCGGTGTTGGCGATGGTCAAGCCATTGGGGCCGACAAAGCGGATGCCATGCTCCCTGGCCGCACCAAGCAGATCTTCGGCCAGTTGTTTCCCACCGCCGCGGGCCTCGTTGAAGCCGCCGGACGGAATGGCCATCCGCCGGATGCCGTGTTCACCGCAGGCCCGAACCACGTCCGGGATGAACCGTGCCGGCAACAGGGCAACGGCCACGTCGGGAACCTCAGGCAGCTCCCGGACATCATGATACATCTTGATGCCGTTGACGTGCCGCTCGGCGGAGCGGGGATTGACCCCGAAAATCCTGCCACGGTAGCCCCACCTGATGAGATTGGCGAGGATGAGGCGTGAGACGTTTTTTTCTTTGGCGGAAAGACCGAAAATAACGATAGACTCGGGATAGAAGAACGTTTCCATGTCGAGAGCAGAGTATCGGAGCTGGGTTGATGATTGTTTCACACCACCGGCAGTTGCCGGCACTTTTCCCTCAGCTACTGTATCCTCCTTTGACGCTTACGTAAACTCTCTTGTTGCACCCACCGATATTTATCACGCCGTTCCATTGCCTGCCGCCATGTGCAGAAGCGCTGATATTCAGGTATCCGTGCCGGTAAAGCCAGATCCCTCTGAACGGAAAACTCGGGCAGGACGATTACCCGAGCGGTATAGCCACAGGACTGTCTCCCCGGTGATTAAGGTGTGTTGCTTGTTGTCACGATCGACCGGAGAGAGTTCGCCTTGAAAAACAAATGGGAATCGGAGAGGCAGTCGGATCAACGGCGCAACGGGACAACCTAGAAAACCGTAACTCGGTTCCTGCCCTGGGCCTTGGAATGATACATGACGTTGTCGGCTCGCGTCACCAACTCCATGACCAAACTCATCGTTAATTTTTTTGAAATGATCAATGTCAAACAATACGATCGAAAACGGCTTTCCGCTTCTTGCCGATGTCTTTTCTATATACCGCAAGGCATCCATGCCACCCCGTCGATTGAGAATGCCGGTCAGTTCATCCGTTCGTGACAGGGATTTCATGGCTTCGGACAATTCCACCATTTTCCCGCGCAGTATCTGAGAAAAAGCATAGCACACAGATATCGCAAAGGGAACGTATCTGACGGCAAACGATCACAAACTCACATCAAAGGGCCGCCAGGCTCGCTCAATTCTTCAATCCATCAGGGAACTTTCCCGGCATGCGAAAATCGCTTCGGCCAGACCGACCCGGCCATCTCCGTTGACATCGGCGCCCGAATCCGGGTAGTCGGGACGCAGGTCGTCGGTCGCAATTCCGGAGACGATCTGCAGGGCAATCATGGCGTCCACCAGCCCGACGCTGCCGTCGCCATTGAGATCGCCGGCCAGCACGGCAGCGGCATACTCGAATGCCCCGACATCGAGAAGACTATCCGACGCTCGCCACATCGCCTCGCCGTCGGCCGGTAACACCCGCTCCGGAGGATGGTTGGAGGGTGGATAGTGCGGAACGGGAAACGGATAGCCGGCAGGTCCGGCAGGCACCTGATCGGTCCGATCACGCAGCGGGCTGTTTGATGCCGGCTTGAAATCAAGAGCGGCGAAGTCGACAAAACCGGGGGCGCTGCCGGTCACGGTCGCGGTCCACTGACCGGGGATGTTGGCGGTTCCCGTCTTGACCCAATTGTTGCTGCCGGCAATCACCGGAGAACCACTGATCCATTCGGCCTCCACCTGTCGAACCAGATCTGGTGCCGCATCGGCACGGTAGAACACGTTATTATGTATCTCCAGGGACTCGATGCCGTCAAAAATACGAAAGATCGCATTGCCATTGGCAATGATGGTATTATTGACAAAGCGGTATCGCCCCTGCGACTGTCCGGTTCCGTCACCGCCTACTCGGGTGATAAAGGATCTGTCGTTGGTCTTGCGCAGCACATTGCCGACCACGTCGGAATCTTCCCGCTTCAACTCTTCCGACCAGCCGTCGGGGGCGCCGCCGGGATCGGGACCGATCAGTTCGAGTTCATGATAGTAGGCACCCTCGATCCAGTTGTAATAGATCTCGTTGCGCTCCGCCCGGGACTTGACATTGTTGCCGCCGCTGCCGTCGTGGATGTAACAGAATTGCATCCTGAAGACACTTCCCGGCCGGTTGACCTCGTCGGTCGCCATGTAGATCTGATGCTGCCGATCGCCGCTGCCGCACTGGTACACTTCGACATATTCGAGCAGCAACGATCCGGAACCACCGTCGGCGCCGAGAATGCCGTGGGCCGGACAATCGTGCACCACCGTATTGCGCACCGTCAGGTCATCGGCCTGGTGATAGATACAGCGTCGCGTGCCACCGGTCACTTCGAAATTTTCGAAGACGTAGTGATCACCTCCCGGGCCGGACAACGGCCAGGTAGTGAAGGCCACGCTGTCGGTGCCGCCGGAAATGACCGGTCGTCTGCCGTTGATGGTAATCCCCCGGATCTCTATCTTCTGATCCGGAAGCCCCGGGTTGGTAAAACTCACTCCGCCCGGATAGCTGTGATCGCCATCGACTTCAACAATATCGCCGGGCGCGTGTACATCGGCGACAGCTTGGAGGGTGGTATACGGCTTGTCGGGACCTACCTGATACCGCGCGCCAAGAGACAGCTCCGCCACGAACGGTGAAAAACAGAGCACCACCAATACAGACATCCCCTGTTTCATTATCACTCCTGCTGCCACCTGTGATACCAGAAAGAACGGCGTGGACCGACAGGTCACGGCGGGCGGCATCTCTCGGAGTCACGCCGTTCTCCGGTTTGGTCGACCGACTGCTCTGCAAGGAGAAATCGGCCACCGTAAATACTGGCGACCGACCTCCGCTTGTCCATTTTTCCTGCTCGTCCGGCAGGTGCAGCGGCGCTGCCGCCAGACGGATTACCCGGCCGCCTCGGTGCAGCTGCCCCTCTCTACCGGCCGGCCAGAACCTGGAGGAGCGAGACGGCATCGGCCAGGCCGACCCGGCGGTCGCCATCCATGTCGAGCAGGTCCAATCCAGGCCCCGCACCGCCGGTCAACACCTGGAGAATGGCGATGACTTTCTCCAGCGAGTAAAACAGAGTACCTTCCTGAAATACGACCACCGAGCCATAGGGAGCAATGGTCACGGAATCGCCGAGCCGCTCACCGGCGGCGTCGAAGAGCGGTGCGGAACCGAGCGGTACCTGGCGGGGCGTCCCACTGTCGTTGATGATAATCCGGGTTACCGGCGAGGTTCCCGACGGACAGGCGCTGGCGTTGGGGTCACGACCGGCGCCTGATGCCTGCCATTGCGGCAGGGTCAACACTGAACTGCCGTTTCTGATGCTCGCCTCGCTGACCTGGTTGCACAGCACGTCATTATCATAGGTACCGAAAGCAAAGGCGGTGTTGGTGCGCATGACCAGCTGGCCGGCAGCGGTTGCCACCAGGATATTTCTCTGGGCCGTATTGTGATAACTGGAACCATTCGCCCCGGCGAGATAGAGCTGGGCGCCCTGATAAGCTCCCGAGCCGTTGTTGTAACAGGTATTATCGCTGACAACCGTGTTGCTTGCATAATGCGGGTAGATGCCGTGCGAGCGGTTATTGGCAAAGGTGTTGCCGGTGACGATATTGCCGCTGAGACGGGGCTGGAAAAAGATGCCCATGCCCATCTGGTTGTCGTCAAAATCGCCGCCGTTGTGTGTCCCCGACGATGGTCCGCGGTTGCCCCAGGTGTCAGTGACGATATTGCCCCGTATGGTATTGCCGGGACTGTTGACGAAGATACCGCCACCGTCGTCCAGGGTCAGCAGGGAACGGCGGATCACGTTATTCTCGACGAAATGGTCGCCGCCCTCCAGATGGATGCCGACGTAACCGGTATCTTCAATGACATTGCCGACGATGTTCAGGCCACGCACGCCGTACGTCCTGACGCCGCAGGCATGGGCGACGCCGTCGCCGCCATAGCCGGCGATCACCGCGGTGTTACGCAGCAGATTGCGGCGAAAGAAGCTCTGCCCCGGATCCCAGCCGTCGTTACCGGTGGTCGCGATGAACTTGAAAGCGAAATCAAGGATGTCGAAAAACTCGTTATTCTCGACCACCAGATCGGTCGAATTCCAGGCCATATTGACGCCGACCTGGCCGATATTTTCAAACCGGCAGTTACGGACGGTAACCCGGTCGGACTGGTTGATGTTCACCCCATCGACCTGCTGGTGACGGAAGGTCAGGCCGTCGATAACGGTGCCGTGATACTTCCAGAGCAGATTGCAGCCGAGTTCACGGACCGCCCCTTCGACCAGCAGCGTGTCGGGGTGAACGCCGCCCGGGGCGTAAAGGTAGACCCGACCCATCGCCGCATCGAAGTACCACTCGCCTTCATGATCCAGTTCACCGAGCACGTTGTCGATATAATAGCCCCAGCCGGGTTGGATGGTAGCGGCCAGGGTTTCGGTCAGGTCTCGGTCCATGGTAATGGTGCCTGCGGCGGTCGAGGAGACGATCTCCCGGGTCTCGAACAGCCAGCTGAAGGTGCGGATACGGATGGTACCGCCGACCCAATAGCCGGCCGGCTTCCCGTACGCACCGAGAACCGGGTCGCTGAAGCGCCGCTTGCTGCTGCCGGTACCGACCTCGAGCCAGCCCTCGTCGGGGTCGGGAAGGACTGTTGCCACATTGGGGTAACGGGCCAGCAACATCCGCCGGTTATCGACAAAGAGGTGCTCAATCGTTTCGCCGGCACCGAGGTTTTTCGAAACATCGGCCACATAAACCGACCCACCATGCAGAGTCCAGCCGGTAATCTCGACGCTGCCGCTGATAACCGGCCGCTCGCCTTCCCCGTAGGCTGCCAGGGTGGCGTCTTGCGTCTCACCGGCCAGATGGATCGTCCCCCGGAAGACATCGCCCCGGCGAAAACGAAACGTCGACCCGCTGGCCACCGAACGACTCAGGCTGTTGACCCTGTCGATCGTCTGCCACGGTACATCGCGGCTCAGCCCGTCATTGTCGTCGGAGCCGTCGGCAGCGATGTAATAGGTAGCGGCGACACACGACAGCGGACCGAGCAACACGGCACCGAGACAACAACAGGTCACGACAATGTGCTTGAGTGTCTGACAAATCACGGCATGCCTCCGATGCCTCTTATCAGGGGCCGGTTACCCGGCTGAGCAGGTAGATAACATCGGCCATTGTGATCTTCTGGTCGCCGTCGGTATCGCCGTCAAGCGAAACCGATGGCGAGTTACCGACCAGCACCTGCAGCCCGACGATGGCATCGGCCGGGCCCAGATCGGTATCGCCGTTAAGATCACCCTTGCGGGCAAACAGGGCCGTCACCGCCCGCTCGCCGGTCATCGTCACCTGACACGATGCCGTGCCGGAACAATCGCCACCCCAACCGACAAAATTCCAGCCATCGTCGGTCGACGCCATCAAGGCAACGGTCGAATGTTCAAGAAATTCTGCAGAGCAATCGGCTCCGCACGAGATGCCACCCGGATCGCTGCTGACACTGCCCCCACCGGTGACGGCAACGGTCAACGGGTGTGTTGCCGCGCCACCGTCCCAGCCGGCCAGTCGGGCAAACAGATGCCAGACGGCTCTTCCCTTGAGAATGCAATTGATGCGCGAATCATGATTATCACCTTCGGAATGTGCGCAGGAGCTGCAACCGCTGTAACCAGTTGTTCCCTTGGTCAACAGATAATATTCATCTGCAGTGGTGCCGGGATCACCCCCATTGGCGGCCAGGTATTCGGATGACCAGCAGGCATCACGCGAACCGTCACCATCCGAGTCGTAATAGAGCGCATCATTCATATACTTGTCCTGGTAGTAATTCCCGTCCGGGTCCCAGCTCTCAATGTCGTTAAAATCGTATAGTATTCTGTCGTACAACTGGCAATGGGCGCGGATCAGTTCGTTCTGCGGATGCGCCCCGGCGGTCAGACCTTGTCCCGAAGATCTTCCCGTCATGAAAACGAAGATAACCGGGTTGGTTGCAGCGCGCGGATGGGGGGACGGAGGAGTGGTCATCATGCTATCCGTGAAGGTGGACCCTCCAGTGCTGAATTGCGCAATCAACCATTCCATACTGCGCAGGTACAAGGCTATGTTGTGTCCCCGGATGTCACACCACGACCACATGATCACATTCACATGGTAATTATCCGTATTGGTCAGATAGGCATACGTATCCTCAGCCCAATTCGTGATGCCGTCGCCATCTCTATCTCCATCGTGGCTCAGGTCTGATTCACCGGGGATGCCATAATTATCGAGGCTCAAACTTTCGGCGGTTCCATGCGTTGTATCTGTCCAGGAATAGGTGGTGCCAAAGGCAGGATATGCCTCAAGAGCATTCATCCCGGTTATTACCTGACTGCCATGCGACGTATGATTATACGCGATATGCAGATTCTCCTTGGCCGCAGTTATCCACTGCTCGGGAATTGCAGACAAATCGGTGTGCTGATGTCCGACCACAAAACCAAAAGCCGACCCTGCCCAAAGGGATAGAATCGGAACCCATAGAAACATGCTCCCTGCTCGCAACGATACACTCATCTCTCCCCTCTCTTTCAAGACTTGGTCCCACCTGGCCGAGACGATACCTGCCGATCGTCCCGGTCTCTTCCCATCAGGTTAAAGCAATAAATATGCCATATTAGCCATAACGGCCAGACGGGACCGGATACCCTCCCGCTGCTCCTCAACCGAGCAAAACAGGAAACATCGTTTGCGTTTTTCCATCTTACCGTAAACTATGTATTCATGTTGGTGACAACAAAGATGACAATTATTGGCTGCCCCTGACATAAATCGGTTAATCGGAAAGATATGCCTACCGCCTGCAGGGCCATTCTTGCCGACTGGTCGGTGCCATGATATGGTGCCGCCATACGGCAGCAGACGCTATGCATCTCTACTATCGATGAGAATGCCGCCCGTTTCGTGGTTTCCTTGACCACGGCCAACCGGAGGGATCCTCACCCAGGGTGGAGATAAAGCCTCGCCCTTGGACCAGGACCACTACTCAGCCAATGCACATTCATATCGCCAATCGTGGATCGGACCATTTCCTGAAAGCCAGCTACCCGGTGCGAGTCGGCATCTATACGGAAGTTGCAACCGATTCCAGCATCCTGCATTTCAATCTCAACCAGGAGATCATCCGCGCCCAAGGCACGGACGGTAACTGGCCGCATCCGCAGGAGTGGCTGCAGCGCACCGCCGGCAACGACTGGGTCTACTACTCGACCGGCGGCTATACCGGCGTCTTTGAGACCACCGGCGAGTACTACCTGCCCAACCTGCCGTACATAACCAACAACGCACTGGGCGGCTCACCGCTGCACAACCGGACCGTTGCCGCACTGATACAATCCTGGCACCCAAGCCTGCTCGCGCTGCAGGCCGCCGGCGACCGATTACCGGCAGAGGCGAGCGCCTTTCTGGCAAACGCGGTCAGAAACGATCCGCTTCACCTGGCTCGGCGGGCACAGGACTTGTTTGCGATCATCGGCGGCCGACCATCCGTGCTGCCGCCTGACTCCAGGCATGTGGATTACCGGGTCATCCCGCTCACCGTCTGCCGCGGTTGCCTCTATAAATGCAGCTTCTGCCGGGTCAAGAACGACACTGCCGTCACGCCGCTGTCACGCCGGGAAATCGACGGCCAGCTCGATCGACTCGTCGTCTATTTCGGCGACGAGCTGGCCAACTACAACAGCGTCTTTCTCGGTGAGCACGACGCCCTGCTGGCCAAACCCGAGCTGCTCTGTCATGCCGTCGAGCAGGCCCACGCCCGCCTCGGCCTGGCCGACTCGGCGATCGCCGGCAGCAACGTCTTCATGTTCGGTTCGGTCGGCTCGTTGCTCGGGACGCCCCGGAAATTGTTTGCCGAACTCGACGCGCTGCCCGGCCGGATTTACATCAATCTCGGCCTGGAATCCGCCGACCAGGCCACCCTCGACCGGCTCGGCAAGCCCCTGACATCGGCGGCAATCCGGCACGCCTTCACAACCCTTCTCGAAATCAACGAATCGTTTCCGTCCATCGAGATCACCGCAAACTTCGTTATTGATGACAAGCTCGGCAAAAATCACTACAATTCACTGATCTCGTTGATCAGGGACGGCGTTGACCGGACACGGGACAAAGGTGCCATCTACCTCTCCCCGCTCCGCTTCGACAGCCCGTCCCGGGCCCGTCTCTTTACGTTTTACGAGTTGAAGCGGCACAGCAGGCTGCCGCTTTTTCTCTACACCATTCAGCGACTCTAGCAGACCAAGCCGCCGTTACCATCAAGGAGCACCCATGAACGACGCTCAGCACACGCGAAAAGCCATCCTGGCCGCCCGCGACCACCTCAATTCCGAAGAAATTTCCGCCAACAGCGAGGCCATCCGCCAGCGGCTCCTGGCCAGCGACGAAATCACTGACGCCGCCACGATTTGCAGCTACGTAAGTTTCCGCAGTGAGGTGCATACCCTGCCGCTGATAGAATCCCTGCTGGCACGAGGCAAGCGGGTTGTCGTACCGCTCACCAGAGTCAGCGAACGAAGGCTCGACCTGGTCGCCATCGACGATCCGGCAAACGACCTGGCCCCCGGTTATTGCAACATCCCCGAACCCCGCGAGGCCTTGCTGCCCAGGCATCTGGTCGACCCGCAGGATCTCGACCTGATCATTCTACCGGGATCGGTCTTCGATCTGCGGGGCGGCCGCTTCGGTTACGGCGGCGGCTACTATGATCGGTTGCTTGCCCAGGTCCCCGGCGCAGGCCGGATCGCTCTCGCGTATGAGCTGCAGGTGGTCGATAGACTGCCGCTGGCCGAACATGACGAACTGCTTGATCGGATCGTGACGGAAAAGCGGATCATCAACGGGAACCGGCACCGGTAACAAGTCGCAATCTACTCCAAGCGACCCGACCGCTCTTTTTTTTATAGCGCTTCCGAGAGTTGAGGTCGCAGCGAACGATGCTGCTTACCGTCGCAACCCCACAAATCGGTTGGCTCTCCCGGAGGCTGCATCGCCAATGCCCGGCCGGCCGAAGAGCCATGACGAAAGAGATTCGGACAGGACGCTGTCAAGTTCGGCAACCAGGCTCGACGATGTCGTAAGAGAATTGACTTTTACCACCTCCGCCGGTAGATTCGATAGCGTTGCCCGAATCCATGGCGACGGCAACCATACATGATCCGACAAGATATGGTTTTTTTTTGCACATGGCTTCATGTCAACCACGGACTTTGAGCGCCTGTCCATAGATCAATCACGGCCGCACGGGGTATACCGCCCTCCAGGAGGTGCCATGACCTGACCTTTGCCGACCAGACCGTATTTCCGCCGCACGGCAGGAGCCATGAGGACGTCCGATACCTGACCGGACGTTTCGCAGCAACCACATCTTGCGGGAATGATTATGAAGATCCTCCTTGGAATAGCCCTTCTGATTTTTCTGGCCGGAATCTTGTACCGCGGTCGCAGCTGGTTTTCGCAGGGTATTCAACCAACCGGCCAACCACAGTCGCCGGCAAGCCGGATCCCGACGGCACTGCGCGGCCTTGGCGCAACCCTGGCAAGCACCGACCTGCTGGTGCTGGGCAAGACACTGATCACCGATGTTCTTTTGCAGAAACGGCTCCTGGCCAAGAGTGTCAGGCGCTGGCTCGCCCACAGCCTGATTTTTGTCGGCTTCCTGCTGCTGCTCTTTATGCACGGCCTCGGCACCGGCGTCAGCGAATTCTTCTTTCCCAGTTATTATTCGACCCTGCAGCCTTTCCTCACGTTGCGCAACGTTTTCGGCCTGCTGGTTCTGGTCGGTCTGGCCATTTCGCTGCACCGGCGACTGACCGATAAACCGCAGCGAGTCAAGAGCCTGGCCAGCGACTGGCTGGCCCTGACCTTTGTGGCAACCATCATCATCAGCGGCTTTCTGCTGGAAGGGGTGAAAATATCATCATTTGACGCCTACCAGGCGATGGTCGACGACTATGGCGATGTCGCCGACGAGGCGGAGGAACTTGCTCTTGAGACCTATTGGGCCGCCGAGCAGGGACTGGTTCCAGTCAACGCGGTCAAGCCGTATGACTCGGCGTTGGTCGAGGCCGGTCGGGAGATCAGCTCGCGCAGCTGCACCGAATGTCACGCCCCGGCGACCGGTGCCTTCGTCAGTTTCTCGGTTGCCAAGGTGATCGGGCCGCTCGCCTCGGCACTCGGCGATGGCGGCGTCGTCACGGTCCTTTTCACGCTGCACCTGCTCAGCTGCCTGGCCCTGCTCGCCTGGCTGCCGTTCAGTAAGATGTTTCACGTCATCTCGGTACCGGTTTCCCTGCTCATTAATGGCGTACTCGGCTTCAAAAAAGACCCAGCCGAACCGGCCAACACGCTCACCCGCCAGATGATCGGCCTCTCTGCCTGCACCCATTGCGGTGCCTGCAGCGAACTCTGTTCGGCGCTGATGTTCTATGAATCATTCCAGAACGACTTCATCCTGCCGTCCGAGAAAGTTCAGCTGCTCAAAAAAGTCGCCGCCGGGCAACCCGTCGACCGGGCCACGTTGACCCACCTGCAGAAAGGTCTCTATATCTGCACCAGTTGCGACCGCTGTTCGACGGTCTGCCCATCGGGCATCAATCTGCGCGAACTTTTCGTCAGTGCCCGCTATTACCTGCTCGGCCGTGGCATTCCGGAAACCTCGCTGCTCAGCCATTTCTCGTTTCCGCTGGCCCTGGCCCGACGCTTCGCCGACGAGCACCTGCAGGCCTTGAAAAAACTCCACGAGCTGTTCAACCAGCGCTTCCGGAAGCTGGCCGACCTGTCCGGCCTGAGCTTGGCGTCAACGCCGGCCTCGGTCGGCACCGACAGTTACCGAAGCTGCTATACCTGTCAGCGCTGCACCAACATCTGCCCGGTGGTGAGGCTCTACGACGACCCGGTGGAGCACCTCGACCTGTTGCCGCATCAGATCATCTACAGCCTCGGCATCGGCAACCGGGAACTGGCCATGGGCGCCCGGATGATCTGGAGCTGCTCCACCTGCTACCTCTGCCAGGAGCACTGCCCGAACCAGGTGGAGCTGACCGATATCTTCTATCGGCTCAAGAATGCTGCGATCAAGACCATCGACTCAGGAGGCACAGCATGAAACTGGCGTTCTTCCAGGGCTGCAACATCCCGATCCGTATCGAACAATATGCCGTTTCCACTCAGGCCGTGCTGCAACGATTCGGGGTCGAGCTGGCGGTTGTCCCCGAATTTACCTGCTGCGGCTATCCAGTCCGCAACGTCGACGAAGAATCCTATATCATGCCGTCGGTCCGCAATCTGGCCATTGCCGAAAAAATGGGCCTCGATATCATGGTTATCTGCAATTGCTGCTTTGCCAGCCTGCAGAAAGCCAGAAGCGTGCTGGCCGGTGACCCGCAACTGGCCGGCAAGATCAACCAGTTGCTCGCCAAAGAGGATCTGCATTATACCGGAACCGGCGAGGTCAAACATTTTTTGACGGTGCTGCACGAAGACATCGGCGTCGAGGAAATTAAGAATCAGTTGGTCAACCAGTTCAGTGGCCTCGACCTGGCGGTGATTCTCGGTTGCCATATCCTCAGACCGCGCGAAGTGACGCAGTTTGACGATTCGTTCGTGCCGGCAATCACCGACGACCTGGTCCGTCTGACCGGCGCCACCTGCCTGGACTGGCAGGGCCGACTCGAATGCTGCGGCGCCGCGCTGGCCGGTCTGAACAACGAGGTCGCAGACCGTCTGCTCAACGAAAAGATAAACGGCGCCCGCGCTGCCGGTGCCGCCTTTATGGTCCCGATCTGCTCTTATTGCCACCTGCAGTTCGACACCAACCAACTGCAGGTCAGGGCCGGCGGGCCGGATTACGAGACCCTGCCGGTCCTGCTCTATCCCCAACTGCTCGGCCTCTGCCTCGGAATCGACGAGAAGATCCTTGGTATCGAGCAGAACAATACCGTCAACGACCGCGTTCTCGACCAGCTGAGGGACCTGCTCGGCCCACCGGTCGAGGATAAAAAGAAAAAGCGCCGCAGCGCTAAAACAGGAACGACTCATGAGTAAAATCATCGCTTTTGCCGGTAAAGGCGGCGTTGGCAAGACCACCGTGGCCGCCCTGGTCATCCGTCATCTTGCCAACAGCGGCCAGACACCGATTCTCGCCGTGGACGCCGACCCGAACAGCAACCTCGGCGAGACCCTCGGCCTTGCAGTGCCGACCACCATCGGCGACATCAGGGAAACCTTCATGCGCGACCCGCAGGGCGTGCCATCCGGCATGGATAAGGCCATCTACCTGGAGACCCTGGTCGAGCAGGCCCTGATCGAGCAGCCGTCGTTCGATCTGCTGGTCATGGGCCGCCAGGAAGGACAAGGATGCTACTGCATGGTCAACAACATCCTCAACCGCTTTACCGATCGACTGGCCGGCAGCTATCGCTACATGGTGGTCGATAACGAAGCCGGCATGGAACACTTGAGCCGGCGGACAAGCGGCCGGGTCGACAACCTCTACCTGGTCACCGACTACTCCCTGCGCGGATTGAGGGCCGTCGGCCGAATCAATGCGATGCTTGACAGCCTCAAACTACAGGTGCAGGATCTCGGCATCGTCGTCACCCGGGCACCCACGCAACTCAATGACACCTTCCTCAGGGAAGCGGAAGAGATCGGGCTGCCCATTGTCGGGATCATTCCGGACGATCCGGCCCTACTCGATTTCGATATGGAAAAACGCTCACTGCTGGAATTGCCCGATGACTCACCGGCAGTGCAGGCCGTCGACCGCCTGCTCGCCGCCACCTGCCCGGCCTGAAAGCCGTCCATAATAACGGATTACCGGCACGTCGCCGGGAGGAAAAGCCCATGGGAGAACAGGTCACCGTCTTTGCCGCCTACCCCTTCAAGGTCGGCCAAAAAATCCGGATCGAAGGTTCCCGGAGAGGGGGCGATTGGGAGGTCATCGGCGTCGACGAACACACCGTCACGCTGCGTTGCCCCATTTCCAAACGAGAATTCACGTGGCCGATCTTCTGCTATCACGTCGCCGACGAAGCAGACGCCGCGTGGCCGAAGCCCTGAAAGTAATGGGGTGTTTTATCACTACCCCCCGATGACGGGACGTCACAACGAACCCTGAAAACCAGACTACGGGCTTCCCCGCGCTTAACGAGGTAATCGCAATCAGTTCACATGCACAGCGCGGCGTGCAGCGCCCGCTGGGCGTCTGCAAACTCCTTACGCTCGACGACGAACTGCATATTGGTCTGGCGAGTGGTCTGCGACACCGCCAGTATATTGATCCCTTTGCTGGCTAGGGCTTGCGCCCCCTTGGCCAGGATACCGGGCTGACCGATATTGGAACCAATAGCACAGACGATGGCCACCGGCCGACTGGTCACCGTCTCGAACAGATCACTCAATTCGGCAATCAAGTGCGGCGAACTGTCTTTTTCGGCAATGATCAGATCGATGGTATTGGCGTTTGTCATCTTGCTGATATAAGAAACCTGATGTCGGGCCACTACCTCCATAATCCAGCCGTCGAAACCGACTTCGCCGACCATCCGGGCATCGTGGATGACCAGACAGAGAACATGATCCGAACCGGTAACGATCTCAACTTTTGATTTTGGAGCAATAAAGTCGTTGGTGATGAGTGTTCCGGGATGATCCGGGTCGAAGGCATTTTTCACCCGGATCGGTATCGATTTCGTTTCCAGCGGTTTCGACGCCTTCGGATGGATGGCCTCCATGCCCACATCGGCCAGCTGATCGGCAACATCGTAGTTGGTGTTGCACACCGGATGGGCGTTTTCGGCACCGATGACCAGCGGATCTCCGGAACAGAGGTGGTATTCCTTGTGAATAATCGCCTCGGCGGCGCCGAGCAGCACGGCGACCTTGGAAAAGGTCACCTCAGAATAGCCGCGGTCGAATTCGCGCATGATGCCTTCCGTGCCTTTGGTGTAGCCGGTGGCAAAACAGACGGTCGAGAACGGGTCGATCTCGTCGAAGCAATCCTTGATCCGTTGGTCGATGGTCAACTGCCGCCCGTCATCCCAACCGCTCAGGTCGACATAGGTCGAATCGTAACCGAGATTTTTCAGGATATTGGCGGAATTGAAGGCACTGTGCATCTCGCCGAGCGAGGCCAGCAGCTCGCGTGCCGCCAGCAGGAGCTCGGTGCGGGTGACATAGCCGGAGGCTAGCACGTTTTCCATGCTGCGCAGGATGTTGATCGACAGATCGATCCTGTCGCCGATGAAATCGTTGGCCTCGGCCAGGCTGAGACCCGCCGGCACCAGACTTTCGTTGATCTCGATCAGGCGATCGCGCAAGGCCAGCATCTTGCGGGGATAGTTCTCCTGGTCCTCGAAGAGTTTGTAGATCCCCGGCTGGCCGGTCTTCTTGTGTTCGAGCAGATCATTGGTCACTCCGGCGTAGGCGGATACCACGTACACCCGACCATAAATATCATCTTCTTTGCGCAGGATGATATTTTTCAATATCTCCTGAAAACGAGCCATCGAGGTACCGCCTATTTTCTCAACACGAAGGTTATGCCGTTTCATTGTCGTTCCGCTCACTTCATTGGGGAACCTTGAGATATTGCCACTTCGCTCAAACTCATCGTTGCGCAATTCAATTTTATCCTCGGAATATCATGAATATACCTGCGGAAAAAATTTTCTTGCGCGCCTCGATGTTGAACAAAATTTCGATTTTTTCAAGCTTCCCATTGATTATGGTAGTTCACCCCGAGACGCAGTCGGCTTTTATCTGCCTGGTGAGAAGCGATTCCGGGGAAAATCAAAGCACAGGACCCGAACCGATGATGGACGGGATTTTTCGAACCTAGCCGAAAAGCGCTTCGAGAACAACTGATTTTGCTTTTTGCACCGACGAGCACTATGCTGTATGCAAAATACCCGGCATTGCGCCGCACCGCCGGCCACCGGGCCGGCATCGGCAGAGAACGTCCGGTCTGCCCGGCAAAGTCGGTCGTTTCTGGGGAATCCCTATGTTCTGGAGTTTTTTGCTCTACTTGTTCTACGGCCTGTCCTTCTTTACGCTTGGCGTGGCAATCCTGTCCCGGGATGTTCGCTTCAGCCAACTGGCCATTGCCAAAATTCTCTGGTTGCTCGCCACCTTCGGTATCGTCCACGGTTTTCACGAATGGCTTGAACTGCTCGACCTGCTCGACCTCGAATTGCAGGGTCCAGTCTTTTCCCTGTTCAGGTTGATTGTCGTCAGCATCTCTTTCTTCTGCCTGCTTTACTTCGGCCTTTTTCTCAACCTGATCACCATCTCCGGTGAACAAGCCCTGCAGACCACCGCTCAGGCAATCAAAGCCCTGATCGGCGGCTGTGCCCTTACCCTGGTCGGCACCGCCATCTATCTGGATCTTTCAGGCGGCTCGGATATCACCATTCGCCGGATGATCGCCTTTCCCGGTGGACTGTTGGCCGGTGTCGGCCTGATCGCCTACTCTAGAACCGTTCGTCCCTATTCCGACGGTGTCGCCAGGAACTTCGTGTTGGCCGGCAGTTTCATGATCTGTTACGCGGTGTTTACCGGCCTCTTTCCTTCTACCGCGACAATTCCCGGTATCGGTCTGCAGGTGATCGTTCTGCGCGGCATCAGCGCCCTGCTGATCATGTATTTCACCATTCGCGCGCTGTCGGTCTTCAACCTGGAGCAGCACATGCAAATACAGGACAAATTGCTGCGTTTCTCAGAATCGGAAAAGCTGGCCTCAATGGGTTTCCTGGCAGCAGGCATTGCCCACGAGATCAACAACCCCCTGACCAACGCCTCACTCAACCTGGAAATGCTCAAGGACCTCATCAAAAGAGAGCCGAAAACCGAACGCAAACTCGCCGCCATCGAACGCAACATCGAACGCGCCTCACGTATCGCCCGGGAGCTGCTTCATTTTTCTCGGGAGAAACAAACCGTCATGGAAGCGGTCGATCTCAACCAGGTCATCGAGGGCACCCTGCACCTGATTAAAAACCATCAGCTCAGTTCGATCATCCATTTCTCCCCCCGGGACATCCCTTCCATCCGCGGCATCCCCTGGAAACTGGAGGAAGTCTTCATCAATCTGCTGATGAACAGCCTGGACGCCTGTACCGCAGGGGACCGGATCGACGTCGAGACCTGTTACAATTGCCCCAGGGTCATGGTCATCATCTCCGACACCGGACACGGCATCGCCGAAGAACATCGGCGCAAGGTGTTCGACCCGTTCTATACCACCAAGGAGATCGGCAAGGGCACCGGACTCGGCCTGTCGGTCTGCTATACAATCATCAAACAACATAACGGCGACATTTCGCTGATGAGCAGCGAACATGGCGGCGCCGTCGTTACCATCACCTTGCCGGAGACATCCCATGACCACTGAAACAATCATCGTTGTCGATGACGATCGTGACCTTCGCGAAGGTATCGTCGAAATCCTCACCGGCGACGGATTCACGGCCATCGGCTGTGAAACGGCGGAGGCGGCGCTCAGCGCCATCAAACTGCATCGGCCGCAGGTCATTATCGTGGACAACATGATGCCCGGCATGGGCGGCATGTCGTTGATGCCGGTCGTCAAACGTGATTACCCGGGTGTGAAGATCATTATGATCACCGCCTTCTCCACCGTCGATAATGCGGTCGCCGCGATGAAAAGCGGAGCCGACGACTACCTGGCCAAACCCTTCAAGCGCGACGATCTGCTGATGGCAGTCAAACGAAGCCTCGAATCGCTCAGATTCGAAGAGCAGCTGACCGATCCCTGCCTGGATGAAGCACTGTCCTGTCTGTCCAACCAGATCAGGCGCCAGATCCTGGCAACACTCTCCACGCAGGGGAAAATGCGGTTCATGGACATCACCCGATATCTGGGTATCAGCGATCACACCAAGGTCAATTTTCATCTCAAGAATCTGCGCAGCAACAATCTGATCACTCAGGATCGGGGGAAAGCGTACCTGCTGACGGCGCAAGGAGAGAAGATGGTCGGCTGCCTCGACCTGCTCTCCCGGAAATTTTCTAGTTGAATCCCTCAGCATGAGGTAACGACGAACACTTACAAACACCGGGATTGCCGGCACGATTGGTCCGTTAAAAGTGAGCGCGGGACAGGTTAAATCCTGTCCCGCCGTTGGCTGAGATGCGGTTGGCCGTCAGCCCTGGTAAGGGGGATAATCCGTGTAGCCTTCCGGGCCGGGCGTGTACCAGCGCGACATATCTTCGTATAGCGCCAGTGGCCAGCCATGCCGCAGCCGTTCCACCAAATCCGGGTTGGTAATAAAGGGTCGCCCAAACGCGGCAATATCGGCTAGGCCGGAAGTCAACCGCTGCTTGGCACCCTCTTTATCATATCCGCAATTACCGACAATCGTGCCGTTATAGATGGTGCGAAACTCGGCGAGGGTCATCGGCTCACCCTTGCCGTGAAAACCGAAGGCCAGGCCATCCATGATATGGAGGTAGGCCAGGTTGAACCGGCTGAGTTCACGTACGGCAAAGAGATACGTCTCCCGAAAATCGTCACTGCCCATATCGTTGAATACCCCATTGGGCGACAATCGCACCCCAACCCGCTGTGACGGCCAGACCTCGGTAACGGCGGCAAGCACTTCAGCCAGGAATCGAAACCGGTTCTCCAGCGAACCACCATACTGGTCGTCACGCCGATTCGTTTTGCTGTCGAGAAACTGATTGAGCAGATAGCCGTTGGCGCAGTGCACTTCGATACCGTCAAAACCGGCCTGGCGGGCATAGACCGCCGCCTGCCGGTAATCAGCCACCGTCGCTTCGATTTCCGCTACGCTCATCGGCCGGGGCGTCTCGTAATCTTTTTTCCCCTGCGGGGTCCGAATCTGATCGCCGTTGAGCTCCACGGCCGAGGCGGAAACCGGCAGGTCGCCACCGTGAAAGTCGCTGTGCGACGCCCTGCCGCAATGCCAGAGCTGCAGAAACAGCGCCGCGCCGGTCGGCTTGATCCGCTCGGTAACCACCCGCCACCCCGCCGCCATCTCCGGGGTATAAATGCCGGGCGAACCGATCCAGCCGATCCCCTGACGAGAAACCACCGTCGCCTCGGTGATAATCAGTCCGGCCGAGGCGCGCTGGGCATAATGTTCGGCCATCAACTCGTTGGCCACCCGGCTGTCACCTGCCCGGCCTCGGGTCATCGGCGCCATGGCGATCCGGTTCTTCAGTTGAAGATCACCGAGTTGATAGGGTTGAAATAAGATCGATGCATCCATAAGCCCTCCTGTTGAGCAGATAGTTTGATTTTCGTACTGCGCAACAAACTATAATACGCCTTGGTGAAAATGGTGCAGGGCAGCGCCATTTGATCAACTCCCGGCAATAAGCTGTGAAGTATTGTTCACAAGATTCCTCCTTTTTGTTGATATGTTTCATCTGGAACCATTATCAATTTGCTCCTACACTGTTACCATCACCAATCGCTCCATCACCCCAAACAACGGAGGAACCAATGTACAAGACAGGACTTTTGACCATCGCAGGCATGTTCGCCCTGGCCGGCAGTGCCGTTGCCGCAGACCAGATTCTCACGACCGGCAAGACGGCCGGCCCGATCATCCTCGACGGTATGGCCGATGCCGCCTGGCAAAACGCCACACCGATCACTGTCACCCTGGACAATCTCCCCTATGAGCCGGATAACGGCTACGAGGGGATGCGCGAGACCGATGTGGTCATCAAATCACTCTATGACGACACCAATATCTACTTCCTGATCACCTATAAAGATCCGACCAAAAGCCTCGAGCGTTTTCCGTGGGTCAAGCAGGCCGACGGCAGTTGGAAGAAGCTGGCCAACAAGGACAGCACCGGCCATGACAACACCTATTACGAGGACAAACTAGCGCTGTTCTGGGACATCAACACCCCGGGGTTCGCCGAGGAAGGCTGCATGATCTCCTGCCATCTCGATGAACCCGGCGACACCTCGGCCGGCCGCAAATATACCGCCGCCGAGGGACAGACCATCGATATGTGGCACGCCAAATACGTACGGACCCTGCCGATGGGCATGTTCGACGATCAGTATGTCGATCACAACACCGACCCGAAACAAAATGCCGGCTGGGGACGCAAAAGTGACACCGGCAAAGGCGGCTACCAGAACAACGACAATGGCGACAAGAGTGCACCGGCCTTCATGAACCTCAATCCCAACGAAGACGACCAATACTATATCATTCCAAGCAAAAAGGTTCCCTTCGTCGACACGTTCAAGGAAGGGGACATCGTGCCCGGCATCGACATCATGCCGATGATGGGCGGTCGCGCCGACATCCTGGCTCGTAATCATTACGATAACGGGACCTGGACCCTGGAGGTCGTCCGGGCGCTGAAAACGGAAGGTGAAAACGTCGATACCCAGGACGTGCAGTTCTCCGACCGCTCCAAAAGCTACCCGTTCGGTATCGCCGTCTTCGACAACTCACAGATCAACCATCTCTTTCACTTAGAGACGCTGGAGCTGAAGTTCAAATAAATCGAAAGCGCACCACGTTCTTCTCGCCGCTCTGATCACCGCTTCGGCTGGGGACCGCACTACCGTTCCCCAGCCGAAGCCTTTCCTGCTCCTCACCCATCCTTTTCTTTCCGCCTAACGCAACCGACCGCCACAGCCTCAGTACCAGACCACCCGGCGCGACGAGAATAAATACTTCGACCGAGCAAACCTCCCGTGGCAACTTTCGTGTGAAAATTGAAATTGACAATAACGAAAATAACTGAAATACTCTTCGAAACAGCTTTTCTCCGCGTTCGTTCACCAGTATGCAGGATCCGCCATGGAACCGATATCCGAGCGGCAGAATTCCATTCTCGCCCTGGCCCGCGAAAGCGGTCGGGTAGAGGTGGAAGCACTGGCCGCGGCGTTCAAGGTGTCCCCCCAGACGATCCGCAAGGACCTCAACGAATTATGCGACCGCCAGCTGCTGCAGCGCATTCACGGCGGCGCCATCGTCGGTTCGAGCATCGAGAACGTCAGTTATGAGGCCCGGCGGCTGCTCGCCCCGGCTGCCAAGAAAGCCATCGGCAAACGCACCGCCGAACTGATTCCGAACAATAGCTCGCTGTTGATCAATATCGGCACGACCACCGAACAAGTTGCCCACGCCCTGTCCGACCACCGCGGACTCTTGGTCATATCAAACAATATCAATGCTATAGAAATCATGAAGCATTTTTCCGGCGTCGAGCTGATCATCGCCGGCGGGCATGTGCGCCGGTCGGATGGCGGCATCGTCGGTGACGCTGCAGTCGATTTCATCAACCAATTCAAGGTTGATTTCGCGGTAATCGGCGTCTCGGCGATCGATGAGGACGGCGTACTGCTCGATTACGATTTTCGCGAGGTGCGGGTCGCCCAGGCGATCATCCGGAACGCCCGTCACGTGATTTTAGTTACCGATGCAATGAAGCTGAAACGGACCGCACCGATCAGGATCGGCCACATCTCCCTGATAAACACCATCGTCATCGACGATAAGCTGCCGCAAAAACTGCATGATATCTGTTCCGAAGCAGGGGTTGCCGTGGTTCGAGCCCCCGTCTGAGCACGGTGCCTCCGACGAACGGCATCCGTTCCAACCATACCCCAAAAGCGCTCATATCTTATCGATATCACAAGACACACGACCCTGGTCAGGAGTTTTTTCCAGGTTTCCAACATTTTCACTTGATTCATCGTTTTATTTCGGTTAATCGGTACCTATGCTTGCATTCGAAACCAATCAACAGTCTATCTGAAACAAGTTCCATCCATAATCCTTCTGCCACGGAGTAGTGGCGATGCGGACAACCACCTACGATCTTGCCGTCATCGGAGGCGGTATCAACGGCTGCGGGATTGCCCGGGATGCCGCCGGCAGAGGTCTTTCGGTCTTTCTCTGCGAACAGAACGACCTGGCCAGCGGCACCTCTTCCGCATCTACCAAACTGATCCATGGCGGGCTCAGATACCTTGAATACTACGAATTCCGGCTGGTCCGGGAAGCCCTGCGAGAACGTGAAGTGCTGCTCAATGCCGCACCGCACATCATCTGGCCGCTCCGTTTTATCCTGCCGCACCACCGGGGGCTTCGTCCCGCCTGGCTGATTCGTCTCGGGCTCTTCCTCTACGACCATATCGGCGGGCGCAAGCTGCTGCCGAAAACGAAAAAAGTCGATCTGCGCCGCGACATCGCCGGCATGGTGCTGAAACCCGGTTATAGCCTGGCGTTCGAGTATAGCGACTGCTGGGTTCTTGACAGTCGACTGGTCATTCTCAACGCGATGGATGGTGCCGCCCGGGGAGCCGACATCCGCACCCGCTGCAGGTTGCTCAGCGCCCGTCGCGACCAGGGTGGCTGGCTGCTGTCCCTGGTCGACCAGACGTCCGGAACAGAATATCAGGTCCGTGCCAGGACCCTGGTCAACAGTTCCGGCCCCTGGCTCGACCAGCTCCTGACCCATATTGATCACGGCCAGACCCCGGAGCACATCCGCATGGTCAAGGGCAGTCATATCATCGTACCCCGCCTGTTCGACCACCAGCGAGCCTACATTTTCCAGAACAGTGACGGCCGGATCATCTTTGCCATTCCCTACGAAGAGCGGTTCACGCTGATCGGCACCACCGACGTCGACTATACCGGCGCCCCGGAAGAGGTGCGGATCAGCCCGGAAGAGACCGACTATCTGTGCCGGTCGGCGTCCGAGTATTTCCGTGCCCCGATCACGCCGGCCGACGTGGTGTCCTCGTTCTCCGGCATCAGACCGCTGTTTGACGACGGCAGCAACGAGGCCAAGGCGGCAACCAGGGATTATGTCCTGAAGCTCGACGGCGAGCGTGATGTTCCGGTACTGCTGTCGATCTACGGCGGCAAGATCACTACCTATCGTCAACTGGCCCAGTCGGTACTGAACCGGTTGGCCCCCTTCCTGCCCGCCATGGGCGGTGACTGGACCGAAACAATGCCGCTTCCCGGCGGCGATTTTGCGCCGGACCGGTTCGAGCAGGAGGTTGACCGGCTGCTCGGACATTGCCCGCTGCTGGACCGCCCCCTGGCAACCCGGCTGACGCGCTGCTACGGCACCAGGGCGCGGGACATGACCGAACGGCTGACAACCGGAGCCGACCGCGGCCCGGCCTTCGGTCACGGCCTCTATGGCTTCGAGGTTGACTACCTGATCCGTTACGAATGGGCCCGCAGCGCCGAGGATATCCTGTGGCGGCGCACCAAACTCGGACTGCTCTTCGATAACGACGAAACGGCCGCGCTGCAGGACTTCGTCGACAAACACCCGGAGATCACCGCGCACCGTTAATCAACGAGGAGAACCAGATGCACCTCAGTCTTCGCCAGGTCTGCAAGAAAGTCGGCAACCAGTTCCATATCGCCGATGTCTCGTTGACCTTTACCGCCGGCACCCTCAATATTCTGCTCGGGCCGACCCTGTCTGGCAAGACCTCGCTGATGCGGCTCATGGCCGGACTCGACCGGCCAACCTCCGGCTCGATTCACGTCGACGACCGTGATGTCACCGGCGTGCCGGTGCAAAAACGCAACGTCGCGATGGTCTACCAGCAGTTCATCAACTACCCGAACCTGACGGTCTACGAAAACATCGCCTCTCCCCTGCGGTTGGCCCGGCTACCGAAACACGAGATCGACCGAAGGGTCGACAAGGTCGCCGACCTGCTCAAGCTGGCCCCGCTGCTGCACCGCTCACCGCTGGAACTGTCCGGCGGCCAGCAGCAACGCACCGCTCTGGCCCGGGCTCTGGTCAAGGAGGCGGCGCTGGTGCTGCTCGACGAACCCCTGGCCAACCTCGACTACAAGCTGCGCGAGGAACTGCGTGAAGAATTGCCGCGCATCTTCACCGCCACCGGCTCGATTTTCGTCTATGCCACCACCGAGCCGTCCGAGGCCCTGCTGCTCGGCGGTGCCACCGCGACATTGCACGAGGGGCGGGTCACCCAGTTCGGCCCGACCGTCGATGTCTACAACCGGCCGGAAAACCTGATCAGCGCCGAACTCTTTTCCGACCCGCCGCTCAACACCCTGCCGGTCACCAAACTGAACAACTCGATGCTCTACAAGAGCCAGGTCGAACTTCCGCTCATCGACCGGATGCCCGAGCTGCCTGACGGCACCTACACCGTCGCCTTCCGCCCCCACCACCTCTTTCTGCAGCGCCCGTCGCCAGCGGCCATCGGGGTACGGGCCGAGGTGGTGATTGCGGAAATTACCGGCTCGGAGAGCTACATCCACGTCGATGTCGCCGGTGTGCGCTGGGTCCTGCTGGCGCCGGGAATCCATGCTCACGAGGTCGGCAGCGCCATCGAGGTTTTTCTCGAACCGACGACCTTTTATATCTTCGACCGCCACGACCGGCTGGTCGTCAGCCCGAAACTCCAAACCACGCGGTAACCGGAGGAGCTCATGGCCACGATCACCCTGAACGATATCGCCCACTGCTACAGCGGTCCGTCGGACGACCCGGACGACTATGCCCTGAAGCAGCTCAACCTGGCCTGGCGCGACGGCGGCGCCTACGCGCTGCTCGGCCCGTCCGGCTGCGGTAAGACCACGCTGCTCAACATCATCTCCGGCCTGCTCATCCCGACCAAGGGCCGGGTATTGTTCAACGAACAGGATGTGACCAGCCGGCCTACCGAGCAACGCAACATCGCCCAGATCTTCCAATTCCCGGTCATCTACGACACCATGACCGTTTTTGAGAACCTGGCCTTCCCATTGAAAAACCGAGGGCGAAGCAAAAAAGAAATCGATCCCCGCGTCATCGAGCTCGCCCGAATGCTCGACCTGGAGGACAATCTGCACACCAAGGCCTGCCACCTGACCGCCGACGCCAAGCAGAAGATCTCGCTGGGTCGCGGCCTGATCCGCCAATCGGTCAACGCCATCCTTTTCGACGAGCCGCTGACGGTCATCGACCCGCAGCTCAAATGGCAATTACGCGCCCAACTCAAATCCCTGCATAAACAATTCGGCTTCACGATGATCTACGTGACCCACGATCAGACCGAGGCCCTGACGTTTGCCGACGAGGTCGTCGTCATGTACGAGGGCGAGGTCGTCCAGGTCGGCACGCCCGAGGCACTGTTTGAACGGCCGGAGCACACCTTCGTCGGCTACTTCATCGGTTCGCCCGGCATGAATATCGTGCCCTGCGCCGTCGACGGCGACCGGTTGCGACTCAACGGCCACGAGATTCGCCTGGGACAACGCTATCCGGCACCGCCGCCGGGTGCCCGGGTGGAACTGGGCATCAGGCCCGAATATCTGCGGCTGCAGCCACCCGACCGGGACGGGTTGTCGGTTGCCATTGTCCGGGTCGACAATGTCGGCCGCCATCAGGTGGCTCGGGTGGCACTCGGCGAGCAATTGTTCAACGTCGTCGCCGCCGATCTGTCCGGCCTGACCGGTGATCGTGCCAGCCTGGTGATCGATCCGGCCCGGGCCAACGTCTACGTCAACGATCAGCTGTACCGAGGAGCGACATCATGATTGCCAAACAGCAGAACCAGAAGGCCTGGTTCATGGTCCTGCCGGTCTTTCTGTTGGTCGCCTTCAGCGCCGTGATCCCGCTGATGACCGTGGTCAACTATTCGGTGCAGGACACCTTCGGCAATAACCAGTTCTTCTGGGCCGGCGTCGACTGGTTCCGCAACCTGGTCCATTCGGAACGATTTCACAGCGCCTTTCTCAGGCAACTGCTCTTTTCCGGCATTATCCTGGCCATCGAGATCCCGCTCGGTATCCTGATCGCACTCAGCATGCCGCGCCGCGGCTGGGGCGTGCCGGTCTGTCTGATCACGATGGCCCTGCCGCTGCTCATCCCCTGGAACGTGGTCGGCACCATCTGGCAGATCTTCGGCCGGGTCGATATCGGCCTGCTCGGCTACAGCCTGACGGCGCTCGGCATCGACTACAACTACACGCAGGACCCGCTTGCCGCCTGGTTCACCGTCGTCATCATGGACATCTGGCACTGGACGAGCCTGGTCGTCCTGCTCTGCTACGCCGGCCTCTGCTCGATTCCCGACGCCTATTACCAGGCAGCCCGGATCGACGGAGCCTCGCGACTGGCCATCTTCCGCTATATCCAGCTGCCGAAGATGCAGCGGGTCCTGCTGATCGCCTTTCTGCTGCGTTTCATGGACAGCTTCATGATCTATACCGAACCCTTCGTCATCACCGGCGGCGGCCCCGGCAATTCGACCACCTTCCTGTCCATCGACCTGGTTAAACTCGCCGTCGGCCAATTCGACCTCGGCCCGGCCGCCGCGATGTCCCTGATCTACTTCCTGGTCATCCTGCTGCTCTGCTACGTGTTTTACACGGTGATGAGCAATATCGGCATGGAAAGCACCAATCACGGAGGTTCCTGAGATGCGCTTCAAGTGGCTGATCCCGGCAATCTACATCCTGTTTCTGCTGTTGCCGATCTACTGGCTGGTAAACATGAGCCTGAAGACCAACGACGAAATCCTGTCGGTGTTCTCGCTGTGGCCGCACAACCTGACCCTTGACAACTACCGGGTGATCTTCACCGATGCATCCTGGTACTCCGGCTACATCAACTCGATGATCTACGTGACGATCAACGTGATCATCTCGGTCAGCTTCGCGCTGCCGGCCGCCTACGCCTTCTCCCGCTACAGCTTTGTCGGCGACAAGCACCTGTTCTTCTGGCTGCTGACCAATCGCATGGCGCCGCCGGCGGTCTTCGCACTGCCGTTTTTCCAGCTCTATTCGTCGATCGGCCTGTTCGACACCCATATTGCCGTGGCCATCGCCCATTGCCTGTTCAACCTGCCGCTGGCGGTCTGGATCCTGGAAGGCTTCATGTCCGGAGTGCCCAAGGAGATCGACGAGACGGCCTTTATCGACGGTTATTCCTGGCCCCGGTTCTTTGTCCGCATCTTCATCCCGAACATCGCTTCCGGCATCGGCGTAACCGCCTTTTTCTGCTTCATGTTCTCCTGGGTCGAACTGCTGCTGGCCCGGACCCTGACCGCGGTCAACGCCAAGCCGATCTCGGCGATCATGACCCGTACCGTCTCCGCCTCCGGCCTGGACTGGGGCGTTCTCGCCGCCGCCGGCGTTTTGACCATCCTGCCCGGCACCCTGGTCATCTGGTTCGTCCGCAACCACATCGCCAAAGGGTTCGCCCTGGGCCGCGTCTGAGGGAGGAGCAATTATGAATCTGAATTGGATGGCCTGGACCGTACCGACCGCCACCTTTTTCATTGTCATCTTCTGCCTGCTGGTAGCCATGACCGTCTGGGAGATCCGGCGGCCCGGCGGCGCACCGCGCGTCGGTCTGTTGCGCTTCGAGACGACCCGCGGCGACCGGTTGTTTATTTCCCTGCTCGGTTCGGCCTATATCCACATCCTGTGGCTGGCGCTTTTCCCCGCTCTCAGCTTGTGGTGGGCCTTCGCCTTTTCCTTCCTGTACGCCCTGGCGGTGTTCAGGTGGGTTTAATTGTCCTGGTAGCACCGTTCCGCACCCCCCGCGGGTACCTGCGGAAAAACCGTACCATCAAAGAGGAGGTTAACCGATGATCAGAACATTCGTAGCAGCAACCGCAATGACTGCCTTGCTGGCCGGCCCGGCCGGTGCCCTGGCAGGCGTTGAGGAAGCAAAGAAATGGATCGATGACGAATTCCAGCCATCCACGCTGTCCAAAGAGGCGCAGCTGCAGGAAATGGAATGGTTCATCAAGGCGGCCGAACCGTTCAAGGGCATGGACATCAAGGTGGTTTCCGAGACCATTACCACCCACGAGTATGAATCGAAGACCCTGGCCAAGGCGTTCTCAGAGATCACCGGGATCAACCTGACCCACGACCTGATCGGCGAGGGCGACGTCATTGAGAAGCTGCAGACCCAGATGCAGTCCAACAAGAACATTTACGACGCCTATATCAACGACTCCGACCTGATCGGCACCCACTTCCGCTACCAACAGGTGGTACCGCTCAGCGACTGGATGGTAGGCGAGGGTCAGGACGTCACCAACCCCGGTCTCGATGTCGACGATTTTCTCGGTATCTCCTTTACCACCGGGCCGGACGGCAAGATCTACCAGTTGCCCGACCAGCAGTTCGCCAACCTCTACTGGTTCCGTTACGACCTGTTCAAACGACCCGAGTTGCAGGCACAATTCAAGGAACTCTACGGCTACGACCTCGGCGTTCCGGTAAACTGGTCGGCCTATCAGGACATCGCCGAGTTCTTCTCGGAAAAAGTCAAGGAGATCGACGGCAAACCGATTTACGGCCACATGGATTACGGCAAGAAAGACCCGTCCCTGGGCTGGCGTTTCACCGACGCCTGGCTGTCCATGGCCGGCGCCGGCGACGAAGGTATTCCCAACGGCCTGCCGGTGGATGAATGGGGTATCCGGGTCGATGGTTGCCGTCCGGTCGGCTCATCTGTCAGCCGCGGCGGCGCCACCAACGGTCCGGCCGCCGTCTACGCGCTGACCAAGTACATCGACTGGCTGAAGAAATACGCCCCGCCCGAGGCCGCCGGCATGACCTTTTCCGAATCCGGTCCGGTACCGGCCCAGGGCGCCATTGCCCAGCAGATCTTCTGGTACACCGCCTTCACCGCCGACATGGCCCGGGAAGGAACCCCGGTGGTTGACGAGAACGGCAACCCGAAATGGCGAATGGCACCGTCGCCGCACGGCCCCTACTGGACGGAGGGGATGAAACTCGGTTACCAGGACGCCGGTTCCTGGACCCTGATGAAGTCCACCCCGGTCGATCGCCGCAAGGCGGCTTGGCTCTATGCCCAGTTCGTCGTATCAAAAACGGTCAGCCTGAAAAAAACCCACGTCGGCCTGACCCCGATCAGGGAAAGCGATATCTGGCATGAGTCCTTTACCGAACGCGCCCCGAAACTCGGTGGTCTGGTCGAATTCTACCGCAGCCCGGCCCGGGTACAGTGGACGCCGACCGGCACCAACGTCCCCGACTACCCGAAACTTGCACAGCTCTGGTGGCAGAACGTCGCCGATGCGGTTACCGGCGACAAGTCCCCGCAGGAGGCTATGGACGCGCTGGCCGAGCAGCAGGATCAGGTCCTGCAGCGACTGGAGCGAGCCGGCATCCAGGGTGAATGTGGCCCGAAACTCAACCCGGAGCAGGATCCGTCTTACTGGTTCAACCTGCCCGGCGCACCGAAAGCGAAATTGGCCAATGAAAAGCCCCAGGGCGAGACCGTCGATTACGACGAGCTGGTCAAGAGCTGGGCGGCAGCCGCCAAGAAATAATCACTGGCAGCTGCTTGATTGACGGTGGGACAGGTCAACACCTGTCTCACCGTTGGTTGTTTTGCGGGGGACAGGTTGAAACCAGTCCCGCCGTTGGTTTTTGATTGTTGCGCAAGGAGCACACTATGCCGTCGCATTTACTCGCCATCGATCAGGGTACCACGTCGAGCCGGGCCATCGTCTTTAACGATCGCCTGGAAATCATCGCCTCAGCCCAGCAAGAGTTCTCGCAATATTTCCCGCACTCGGGCTGGGTCGAGCACGATGCCGAAGAGATCTGGGACTCCACGCTGGCCACCTGCCGCCAGGCCCTCGAGCGCTCCGGCCTGGCCGCGGCCGACATTGCTGCAATCGGTATCACCAACCAGCGGGAGACCGTCGTCGTCTGGGACCGGCAGACCGGCAAAGCGATTCACAAGGCGATCGTCTGGCAGGACCGACGCACCTCGGGGCTCTGCGACGAGTTGCGCGCGGCCGGCCACGACCCGATGATAACCGCCAAGACCGGACTGCTGCTCGATTCCTATTTCTCGGCGACCAAGATCAAATGGCTGCTCGACCAGGTCCCCGGCGCCCGCGAAGAAGCGGCGGCCGGCCGGCTCGCCTGCGGCACGGTCGATAGTTTTCTGCTCTGGCGGTTGACCGCCGGCAAGGTGCATGCCACCGACGCGACCAACGCCTGCCGGACCATGCTCTACAACATCTACGAAAATCACTGGGACGAGGAATTGCTCGCGCTGCTCGACATTCCCGCCGCGCTGCTGCCCGAGGTAAAAAACTCCTGCGACGATTTCGGCTCGACCGAACCCGCTCTCTTCGGCAGCTCGATCGCCGTCGGCGGTATCGCCGGTGACCAGCAGGCGGCCCTGATCGGCCAGGCCTGCTTTCGCCCGGGCATGATCAAGTCGACCTACGGCACCGGCTGTTTTATCGTCCTCAACACCGGCGAACGTCCGGTGGTATCCACCAACCGGTTGTTGACCACCATCGGATACCGTCTCGACGGCCGCAACACCTATGCCCTGGAGGGTTCGATTTTTGTCGCCGGAGCCGCGGTGCAATGGATGCGCGACGCGATGGGCATCATCGAATCGGCGGCCGACACCGGCAAACTGGCTCGCCAGGCCGACATCAATCAGGACGTCTATCTGGTTCCGGCCTTCACCGGTCTCGGCGCCCCCTACTGGGATGCCGACGCGCGCGGGGCTATCTTCGGCATCACCCGGGCGACCGGCCCGGCCGAATTGTCCAAGGCGGCCCTGGAATCGGTCTGCTTCCAGACCCGTGATCTGCTCGAGGCGATGCGCGGTGACTGGCCGGCAATGGGTGACACGGTGCTCCGGGTCGACGGCGGCATGGTCGCCTCCAACTACACCATGCAGTTTCTCGCCGACATCCTCGATGCCCCGGTCGATCGACCGGCAATACTTGAAACCACCGCCCTCGGAGCCGCCTACCTGGCCGGTCTGTTCAAGGGTCTGGTACCATCGCCAGAACGGTTCGTCGATGACTGGAAACGCGACAAACGATTCACCCCGGCACTGGACGAAGAGATCCGCAACCGGAAATATGCCGGCTGGCAAGATGCGGTCCGCCGGACCCTGACGACATCATAATCGCCCTCAATCTGCTGCTCTGAGCGCAGCAGGAAGACGACGAACTGCGACATGGCCGGTTGGCCGGCGATGGAGCAAAACCGACGATGACTTTCGTTATTTGTTTTTTAGGGTTTCGTTTGAGCGTTAATATATTTTCACTTGAACTTTTCCGGCCGACAGGATACAACAGGCCATGAGTCAGACATCCTTCTTCCGCCGCGTTTTTCGGCTGAATCATAGCTCAACAGCAGCATTCATTGACTGATATGGAACCGAGCACCTCCCGCTTTTCCGAACCCGCGCACGACACGGTGGAGACCGATGTGCTGATCGTCGGCGGCGGTATGACCGGTGCCGGCATCATGCGCGATCTCGCACTGCGCGGTATCCACAGCACGTTGATCGATCGCCGGGATCTCTGCGCCGGCGCTTCCGGCGGCAACCACGGTCTGCTCCATTCCGGCGCCCGCTATGTATCCAATGATCGCGAGTCGGCGGTCCAATGCCGCCGAGAAAATGTGCTGCTGAGACGCCTCGCCCGACGATGCATCGAGCCTACCGGCGGCCTGTTTGTCGCTATCGACGGCGACGACCCCGATTTTGCGGCCGCCTTCCCCCAGTGGTGCAGCGTCGCCGGCATCGCCTGTGAACTGGTAACCCCGGACGAGGCGCGCCGGCTGGAACCCCATCTTTCAGAACGGATCATCGCAGCCTACCGGGTGGACGACGCCACCGTCGATCCGTTTCGCCTAGCCCTGCAGCACGTGGCCCATGCCGGCAGCCTGACCGGCAGCAGCTATCGTCCGCACAGCGACCTGATCGCTTTTGATCACGACAACGACCAACTCACCTCGGCCATCTGTCGCGACAGCCGGACCGGCGCTCTGCTGCGCATCCGCGCCCGGCAATTCGTCAACGCCGGCGGCGCCTGGGCCGGACGGATCGCGCAGCTCGCCGGTTGCCCGGACGTGCACCTGCGCTACTCCAAGGGGACATTGTTGATCAGCCATGACCGGCTGACCAATCATGTCGTCAACCGCCTGCGCCCCCCTGCGGACGGTGATATTCTGGTACCCGGCGGCACCGTTTCGGTGCTCGGCACCACCTCGCTCCGCATCGACGATCCGGATCTGGCCGTCCCGACCGTGGCGGAAGTCGATCGCAACATCGCCGAGGGCGCCATGATGCTTCCCGTTCTGGCCACCACCCGCTACCTGCGCGCCTTTTCGCGGGTGCGACCGCTGCTGCCGGCAGGAGACGACGGTGACGACCGTCACGCCGTTCGCGGCTTTGCGCTGTATGATCACCAGGGCGACGGCCTCACTAATTTCTGCACCATCACCGGCGGCAAACTGACCACCTTCCGGCTGATGGCTCAGCAGGCCGCCGACCTGGTGGCCGCCCGGCTCGGCAACACCACCTCGGGCCGAACCGACACCACCCCGCTGCCGGAAGACGACAGCTGCCGCTGGACCGAACCGGGCGCCGCCCCACGCTACTGGCACCTGGCCGGCAACCGTGACGACATGGTCCTGTGCGAATGTGAAATGGTACCGCAGTCGGCCATCGACGAGATCGTCCGCTGCGCTCCCGGCGCCGAAGAGGAGATGACCCTCGAGGCCATCGCGCTGCGCTCGCGGGCCGGCAAGGGCCCCTGCCAAGGCTCTTTCTGCGGTATCCGGATCGCCTCCTATCTCTACGATCGCGGTCATTACCGCGATCGAACCGGCCTGCAGCACATGCGCGATTTCTTCAACGAGCGCTTCAAGGGCATGCGCACCGTTATCCGGGGACCGCAGGCAGCCCAGATGGAACTCGCCGAAGCCCTGCACTGCGGGGTACTCGGCCTCGACGCGCTGGACGATGAGGACGATCGCGACCCGCTGACGCAGCGACTGGAAACCGGAGCAACCGATGACTAAAGAGCGGCGTCACGTTTCCTGTCAACTAGCGGTCGTCGGCACCGGACTGGCCGGGTTTGCCGCCGCCGTCTTCGCCGGTAATCGCGCCCTTGATACCGCCCTGACCGGCAATACCGGGGCGCTCGCCTATACCACCGGCTACCTCGATCTGCTCGGCGCCATGGACGGCGGCGGACCACCGTTGGATGATCCATGGCAGGCACTGCAGACCCTGCAGGCCACACAGCCCGAACACCCGCTCTGCCGTTTGTCACCGGCTTCGATTCACGCGGCGTTTACCGAATTCACCTCCTTTCTCGGCAGCGCCGGCCTCAACTATTCGCCGCCGGGAAGGCGCAACGAAACGGTCCTGACCCCGGTCGGAACCCTGAAAAAAACGCTGTGCGTTCCGTCAACGATGGCACCGGGGACGACCGCACTGACCGACAAGAAACCTTGTCTGGTCGTTGATTTTCACGGACTCAAGGGGTTTTCCGCCCGTCAGGTGGTCGCCAACCTCGGCGGCAGTTGGCCCGTCCTGAGTGCGGCGCGCCTCGTTTTTCCGGGCATGGAGCACGGCGAGATCTACCCGGAGGTCATGGCCCGGTCCCTCGAAACAGCCGCCACCCGTGCGCACCTGGCCGAACTGCTGCGCGAGGTGGCCGGCGACGTAACGACGGTCGGCCTGCCGGCGATTCTCGGCATTCATCGGCCGGACCGGGTTCGGGCGGAGTTGGAGAAGCTGTCCGGACTGCGCATCTTCGAGATCCCGACCATGCCGCCGGCGGTACCGGGCATCCGCTTGCGTGAACTGCTCGAGCAGGTCCTGCCGCAGCGCGGCACAACGCTGATTCCGCAACAAAAGATAAAAACACTCAGTTTCGAGAAAGACGCTGTCCGGCTCGATCTCGCAGACAACTACGGTCCGATCGTCATCGAGGCCCAGGCAGTGATCCTGGCCACCGGCCGTTTCCTCAGCGGCGGCCTGGCCGCCGACCCAAACGGCATCAGGGAGCCCCTGCTGGATCTGCCGGTCAGCCAGCCCGGCTCGCGTGCCGACTGGTTCCGGGAAGGCTATACCGACCGGCGCGGCCACCCGATCAATCGGGCCGGCCTCAGCGTCGATGACAGTTGCCGGCCGCTGACCGCAGAAGGCCGGCCCTTTGACCGGCGGCTCTTTTGTGCCGGCATCATCCTCGCCAACCAGGACTGGATCCGCAGCCGCTGCGGCGCCGGGGTGGCCATCGCCAGCGCCTACCGCTCGGTTGAACAAGTCCGGCAGCTGCTGGGTGATTGAAGAAGCACCTTGAGAGAACGACTATGGCCGCAGAAACACCCACTCCTATTCCGATCATCAACTTCAAGCAGCAGGCGCTGCAACTGCTGCCGGATGGAGCCAGTTTCGACGCCTGCCTGACCTGCGGGCTCTGCTCTTCCGGCTGCCCCGCCGCCGGTATCGAAAATATGGACCCGCGCAAGTTCATCCGCATGGCCATGCTCGGCATGAACGAGACCCTGTCGACCACTCCCTGGATCTGGTGCTGTACCATGTGCCGACGCTGCCAGCATGTCTGCCCGATGAGCATCGACATCTCCCAGCTCGTCCTCCTGGCCCGCAGCAACTGGCCAAACGACCGGAAACCTGCTGGCATCGTCCGCTCCTGCACCCTGATCCGGTCCACCGATTCGACGAGCGCCATGGGCTTGCCGCCGGAGGATTTCGTCTTCGTCGTCAACGATGTGCTCGATGAAGTCCGGGCCACGCAGCCGGCCTTCGCCCATCTCCAGGCACCGATAGACAAACAGGGCGCCCATTTCTTCGTCAACCAGAACTCCCGGGAACCGATGAGTGAACCGGACGAGATGGTACCGTTGTGGAAAATCCTCGATCTGGTCGGTGCCGACTGGACCTATTCATCGAAGGGGTGGGCGGCGGAGAATTTCTGCATGTTCGCCGGCGACGAAGCCGCCTGGTATGACGTCACCAGAAAGCGCATCGAGGCGGTGGACGATCTCGGTTGCTCCGTCTGGCTGAACACCGAGTGCGGCCACAGCTACTACGCCCTGTGGAACGGCATCAACCGCTTCGACCTTGACGTCGGCTTCCGGCTGGAAAGCCTGATCACCTATTACGCCCGCTGGATCAGGGAGGGCAAACTGCCGGTCAATAGCGACTGGAACCGCCGCGCCATCAAGTTTACCGTTCAGGATCCCTGCATGATCGTGCGCAAGGCTTACGGCGAATCGATCGCCGAGGACATGCGCTTCGTCGTCCGGTCACTGGTCGGCGCCGACAATTTTATCGACATGCAACCCAACCGCAGCGCCAATTATTGCTGCGGCGGCGGTGGCGGCTTTCTCCAGGCCGGGATGAACGAGCAGCGGCGCAGCTACGGCAAACGCAAATTCGACCAGATCCAGGCCACCGGCGCGGCCTACGTCCTGACCCCCTGCCACAATTGCCATTCCCAGATGGAAGACCTGGCCGATGCCTGGCACGGCGACTATCACGTGGTTCATTTCTGGACACTGATCTGCCTGTCGCTCGGAATCCTCGGGGAAAACGAACGTACCTACCTGGGCCCGGACCTGCTGGCATTGCTCGATTGAACCAGCCGCGGAAAAACCACTTCGCCGAAAAGACAATGAGAATCTGCCCCGTCGCCGGGGCAGGATCTTGAAGCAGCCTTTGACGCCGCTGCAAATACTCGTCTGGATAATGCGTGCTTTTTGCTCTTGAGACTCGCCTGTCGACAGATGGCATAGCTTCCAAGATGATTGCGGTGCGCCTTGCAGCCCTCCTGGAAAAGAGGGCCGTAAAGAAGAGCGGTCAAATCCTGCATACCGGTTGAGCCAGACTCCTACAGATAACCCGGGATCAAACGGACCGCTCGGGAAAACGCTTTATCCGTATAGTGAGCGCAAACATGTTCGGTCCCTTTCCGAGCCCGCTCCCCGAAGTGTTCAGGATCGGAAAATATCTCTTCGATCGCCTGGCAATAATCCTCAACCCGTGGGTGGGTACCCAGCAGAACCCCCCGTTCGTTATTGACGACTTCACGAATTCCGCCGATATCCGGAGCGACGACCAGCAAACCTGATCTGCATGCTTCAAGGATGACGTTCGGCATTCCTTCCCAGATGCCCGTGTAAAGAAAAATCCCAAACGGCATATCTTCAATGGCGTCGAAACCGTCGAAACCTCCTCGATAATGGATATTCGATTTCTTCCGCAGCACCTGAAGCAAATGCTCCCCTCCCAACACGTTTATTCCGTATGCATAGAACGCTCGCCAGGGCAAACGTTCGGATATGGCCACAAGCAGGTCCGGCTTCTTGTCCCGATCGACCCGCCCCGCCCAGAGAATCAGGTCATTGCCTGCTCCCGGCGGCTGGAAACGCTGGCGGACACGTGTCGGATGGCGAAGCACATGGAGGGTTTGTTTCTTCAGGCCATAGAGGCACTCGAGTCTCGCCGCCGCCACGTTATTATCGCTGATCACTCCAGAGAGATGGGGGAGCAGGGAGCCGAGCAGCACGGCATACCCCGGATCCGAAGAGACCCTGACCGGGGGGATGGAAAAAATGGAGACAAAAAGGCAAGCGTGGGCCGACAACATCGATCCGTACCTGGAGAAGCACTGCCATCCTGCCCAGGAATAAAAAAGGTGGAGGCACCGGCCACGGCTGTTCAGCAGAAAGCGGGCAAGCACTTCGACCCGTTCATCAGGCTCCAGATCCCGACCGACATCGCCAAGCGCCGCCACCCGGCAACGGGGGGAGCGCCGAATTTTGTTCGGCCGACGCGGCGAAGGCTCAGTGGTAACGATACAGACGCGATTGTTCGGATCTCTGAGGACTTCTTCGACACAATAGTCCATGCTCAATCGGCTGCCACCCGGCTGCAAACCATTGGTGATGAACACATGTGTCGGGTGGCAACCGCCGAATAGTTCACGACTCATGCTGTAATAGACGCGGGTCAGGTGGTATAAACGAAAAAGTTGGTTGGGGTCGTGATTGGCGACAGTGCTTTGCAGGAAACGAAAAATCCAGGAGAACGGACGGAATCTACTTATGGGGCGCAGGCTGTTGACGGCTCTTCGAACCAGCTGCTGTTCTGCCTGAGCAAGCGTGGCAACGTCGTCTCCCTGAGAAATCAGCCTTCGTTTCACTGCAAGCAACAGCATCGTACTGATCCTGATCAGCCAGAAAAGCACCACCTCCCTTTGCTGCGGGATCGAGATGGCGGCCCCGCTCAATGACGGTTCCCACCGGGCCAGCACGTTCGCATCCCGCGACAAATGCGCTGCCAGCGTTCTCATCTCTGAGGCTTTGCGCAGTGAGCGAATCACCACCGAAATCATCGAACCGGGCAGCATCGGTAAAGATTCCGGGAAGGCGGGGAGCGTTCGCCAAACGACTTTCCTGCCCAGGGCCACGATCGATTCACCGTTTCGGCACTGCTCCCTCGGAAAAATTGCACATGTCCTGACTGTTCGGTGCCGGTAACCGGATCGAACCAGGTGATCATTCCACAGCCACCAGGCCGGTCCGCAGCCCGAATCCTCCGGGGTGTGAGGATACGGGATCTGGAGGAAGACATCGCGGCAGGCAACGACGGGTAGTCGCCACCCTTCGCAAAACTGCAGAAAGGCGTCCTTCCAACCGCGTTCACCCTGCTCCGGTTGAGGTGAGACAGTCATTCCCTCCTCACCACCGACAGAGCATCCGGGATGGTATACATCGGTCTGCTCCCCGCGTTCCAGAGCGATCGCTGCTTCCCGGAGCCATCCCGGAGACAGAAGATCGGAGCCGTTGAATATCGCAATGAAACGGCCGCCGCTCCGTCTGATTCCTTCGTTGAGCGCCCGTCCGGTGTCCCGGTAAGCCACCGTATCGACCGATACGCACGGATGAAGTCCTGCCAGGCGCCGGAGAGCGGATGCGGTGATGGGTCCGGGACACTGGGCGACAACGATGACCTCGGAGCTGTGGCCATGCTTTTCTAGTTCGGAACACATTCCGAGAATGGCCTGAATCGTTTGATTGACGAAATAACCTTCACGGGAAACGGAGACGACGCAACTGACATCGACTCTGTCACCCGCCACCTCGCCGACCCGGACTCCGCTGCCAAACCTGACGGGAAGACAGGCAACCCGGTCGGAGCCGCCCCAAGGCTTCGGGCAGGGTGGCAAACCAAGCGACCCGGCAAGCGCCAGCCCGAGTTGCAACTCCGTATCATTCGCTGTTTCTGTATCCGGGCGCAGCACCTGGCATGCTGCCCCGTTGAAATAGTCAGCCAACCAGCAGGCCAACCGCTTCGATTCGCACAGCACATGGGTGTAGCGCGCGAGAGAGGCGATCAGGCCTCGCCACTGCAGGTGTGCCAGCGGGTCGAAGCGTGGGGGGTAGCGGCCGCGACAGACCCTCAGGGTTTTCGTCGTACCGTTTTGGAATGCTCTCCCGTACAGACCGACCAGGTCATCGATTTGCTGGCTCTCGAGATTGATCATCGCCAGTGGTGCCACCTGCAGCAGAAAACGCGTCAAGACATCATAGCGCAAGCGGGCCGGCAAGCAGGCAAAAGGCGGCATTCCACCGAGCGCGGCGAACCGGACCGACACGCCGTCGCCCGACCGCTCGCAAACGACAGAACCATGCCCTGCACCCGTACCCACGGCCAGGCAGAGCACGTCGATACGGCAGTCGTTGCACTGGCAGAGACAATGCACCATGCTATCGACAAGGCACACAGCCTGTTGATCAAACCTCTCGGCGAAGATGACCACGGCGCTGCTTTCCCGGTTGACCAGATCGATGAGAAACTCGTACACGACCGCCACCGGTGGATAATACTCCGGGGTGACGAGAGGCACAGTCTCGAGCCAACGGTAGAGTGGGTAGACGGAGAGATCCCGATCACATGCCGCCTCCACATCTCGTTTCAACCAAGGCGGAATCCCGGTCAGCCTCGTTCTCGGGCTGCTCAAGAGCGGCTGATCCTGGGCCAGCGTCAGGGTCAGCGAAGGAGGCCGCTGCTGACGAAGTTTCTCGACAATCTCCTTGTCAAACAGGTCCGTCCGGGGAAAGGTAATACCGGGAAGCAACCCGAGACTGACATGATTTTCCTGCCTTCGATAAAAATAGCTGGTTTCGGGGACGATCACATGGCGAACCCCGCCGGCCACCGTTTCACAGGTCCATAACCAATCTTCCGCAGCCAGACCGCACCGTTCGTCTCTTTCCCTGTAGGGGTATTTGCGAAACAGTTCGGTCGGAGCGATGGTGTCGGTCGCATACTGCCATGAGGAAATCAGATAGAGCGGGTGGAACAAAGGGCTCGCGGTTGGAATCTGCACCCTTCCTTCCCGGGCGCTGCCAAAGGTCATCCGGACTTCCGCGTGCCCGACAACCGGCTCACCCGCAAACCGTTCGAGATGACATACTCCTCTCCACAACCAGTCATCGGAGAACAGATCATCCCCATCGAGAAACGTGACAAACGGCGTGGCCACGTGCGCAATCGCATGGTTCCTGGCCAGAGATAGGTCCCCAAAATCGACTTCGAATACCGTGTCGAGGTTTTCGGCAAACGGCTCCAGGTACGTTCTGGTGAGGACATCGCTGCGATCCAGAACCACATAGATCCGGCAGGGGACGCTCTTTTTGGCCGCACGCCCACAGGCGCTCACCGCGCTGGCCAGAGATGCCCCGACCAGGTGGTGCTCACGATGGCATGTCACAATGACGGTAAGAACAGGTTCTGCCGACATACCTTTACCTTCTGTTCTCGCAAAATCGTGACATACCGGATGGATATGCGTACCTGCAGAATTGACGGATCAAACGCTTGCCACCGGACTGTGCATGGTGAACCCAGGAACGTCTGACAACGCACGACCGGCCTGATGCCGGACAACATTGATTCCTTTTCAGCAGGAACGAGCAAAGATCTAGTGACATCGGTTGGCTGTTTGGTATCGGTATGCTATAGAGATCTGAGCAATCGCATGATCGGATTCCATGGAGGCGGTGATGTTGTCCCGGAACATCTTGAAGGTCGACGATTCCTTTATTCTCGAGACATTCGACTCGGAGATAGTCCTCTATTCGCCACACAAGAACCAGGCAGCCTATCTGAACGAGTCGGCCCACCTGGTCTGGTTGCTCTGCCGGGAGCAACGAACACTCGGCGACATCATTGCCGTCTTGGAAGAAGCGTACCCGGCCGCACGGCAGCAGATACGAGAAGACGTACTCACGGCGGTCGAGGCCCTCATTGCGCTCGGGGCCGTTGCCCTTGACGGTTGAGAAAGAGCGTCAGCCGCCTCGCCGCAGCAGATTGGCGGCAGCCAGTTCAACCTGCTGCTACCACCCCACAACCCGGCACGCACATTCCCAATAAAAACGATATCAGGAAATCGATCCTCCCATCGCACCGAAGGACAAAACCGGGACTTCGACCGGTCAGGACGGTGTTGTAGACGGAGTTGGTGTGGTCGTACTTCCGGCCGGCACGGTTATGGAACAGCTCGCCGCACCGCTTGCGCCGGCAACACTCGTCACCACCGAAATCGACTGGATTCCGGGAGATGACGTAAAGTCAATGATGACGCTGAAGGTACCGTCTGCTGCGGTCACCGATGCACCACTGACAGGACTGCCGGCACCGCTCGGTGTCGCCGTTATCTGCACGGCCAGACCGCCGAAGGGGGGAGAAACGAAGCCGCTCACCCGGATGGAGACCGAACTGGAACTGTTCGTACCGCTGAGCAGTTGTATTGAGCATGGGTCATGCAAAAGGAAACCGCTCGCGGCCGCATGGGCTGGCAACAAAACCTGTTCGACGATCGGCCTCGACCAGTCGACCGGCATGAGATGGTAGGCAGTCAACGCGGAGATCCCGGAAACAATGGTCTTTACGGCCGTTCTTCGTTCCGAACTCAGGGGGTCGGCAGCTGCTTTTTCCGTCAATTCATCCTTTCTGCGGCGTGAGTCCATAGAGCCCTCCCTCTTTTCGGTAGACTCAAATCCTGTGATTTCGGAGCCAATCATCGACGACAGGGCAACCGTCGAAAATCCTAACAGATATACAGCAACAGCACAACGAAAACCAATGGCATCTTTATCTCTTCTCCGCTATCTTTGCTGCACGCTCGATGTGAAACCGTGACGCTGCTGTCCGATTCTTCGCCCTCATCAGACCACGACCGAGCCGGGCCGGGAGATAGAGATCAAACGTGAAGAGTCACTCCATACAGCATGAGCACCCCACAAATCATCCGAACAAACAATCATTTCCATGAACAACTATCGCTACGAATTTTCCATCTGCATGATATTTCGCAACGAGCGCTGCGTTCTTCGGGAATGGCTGGACCACCACCTGCTGTTCGGCTGTCAGCATTTCTATCTAATCGACAATGGCAGTACCGACGCGAGCAGTCTGCTCGTTCAACCCTATGTCGAAAAGGGGCTCGTCGACCTTGTTCATGACCCACGGCCCTATCGCCAATGGTTTGCCTACGACGAACACTTCTTGCCCAAAATACGCAATGAGACGAAATGGATCGCCGTTATCGATGCCGATGAATTCCTCTATCCGCGCCACGGCGGTACACTTGCAGAAACCCTCCGCGCCCGGGAAGATATCGACGCCCTCGCCGTCCCGTGGCTGCTCTTCGGCTCGAACGGGCACCTTGCGCAACCGGAGCAGATCGTTGACTCCTTTCTGCAACGGGCGGACTACGATCAAATCGGCTGGACAAGCTTCAAGACCGTCGTGCGCACCGAAGCGTTGGCAGCCCCTCCCGCCAATCACCTGCTTAGTTGGGATGCTTCGGTTATGGGGATTCACAGCCACCGAATCAAACCGGGCGCGGTCTTCAAGCCGAGCTTCCAGCCGGAGGACACCGAGTTGCTGGGCGGAGAGCGGCCATACTGTTATTACTTCCGTGAAGCCTCTGTAGATTCATCGTCTCTGGTCATCAATCATTATCGTTCGATGTCGTTTGAATACTACTGTACCATCCAATGTACGCGGCCCTCGGCATGCACGTCCGCATACGATATTGCGGAAGGCGACACGACGTATTTCCGGGAAAACGACTGCAACGATCGTCAGGACACAACACTTGCGTCGTTAACACGGACTCTGCGCGCGCGTTCGCCAGCGTCTGTTCGATCCTGAGAGAAGACCTGTTGCCTGATGCAATTTCTTCCCCAGCCAGATGGCGCACGACAATAAAACTATTGCCAACCACAAAACAACGGATTATTCTCCGTTCAGCCGATAACCCATCAGCATCGTTTCCAATCCCGAAACGTCGAGGAGGCACGTCGGATCCCGGAAACCACGCTACACAACCAGATTGAGTACCCTTTAAATATTACACTGGAGCGCGTTATGTCGACACAAAAAGAGACTGTAGTCCCCACCACGGACGGTGCTGCTGCCCCCGACAGCCTGGGCAGAAGAAAAGCAGTCAAGACCCTGATAGCCGGTGCGGGGGCACTGGCGGCCTATCACGTCCTTCCTGCCAAGTGGAGCAAACCATTCATCGGGTCGATCTTCGTCCCGGCTCACGCCGCCACGAGCGGCCCGGCCGCCCTGACACTCAACGACCCATGCACCATCGTTCTGCTGCGCGGGGATCGCTCTTCGGATACCAACGATGTCAGGGTCGAGGGTTTCGTCACCCCGGCGACGCCGGGTCTGGCCGTGAGCATCGAAACACACGCTTACATGGGTCCTGGCAATACGCTGCCTGCCCCGGGATTCACAAACAACACCACGACCGACGCGGCCGGCACCTTTTCGGTAACGGTTACGGTCCTTGGCGGTCCAGGAAAATATTCGATCGGCGCCGTCACCACGGTTACCGGGGCCAGCGGGTCGGCCTCCTGTTTTGTTACCGTACCGGAAACGACCACCACAGCGCCGCCGACAACAACGGGCACATCCACAACGAGTTCGACACCTCCTCCATCGACGACAGTAGTATAATCAGCAAGCCATTTTCTCTGCTATTCCCGTGTCGAACAGCCTGCAGGAGGGATGATGATCGCAGCGACATCATCGCTCCTGCTTTCCGGGTTCCGCTGATGTCAAAGGATCGATCGTTGCCGTTTGCCCCGGTCACTGCCAGGGTGCATTCCGTTCCTGCCGGCAATCCGAAAACAGCCACATCATCACCGCTGGCTGGAACATGAAATCCCGATCGGTCCGTTTTACCTCGGTCGTATTGACCTTTGTTTTTCCCGAGGAATGTGACGACCGGATGGCGTTTCTCCTCGATGCACTGCCTCCTGCAGACCCCGAGCTGGCAGACTCGACCATTGAAATCCACAACGACTCAGGATCAAGTCAGTTTTCGCTGGTCTCGGCCGGCCTCGCCGCACCGGTCCCGCTCACCGACGAGCTGTTTGTCGAGCAGGTGGCGCAGACAGCGATCCGGCTGTTCGCTTCACACCTCCTGCAGGGTCCGGCCTTCATGGCTGCGGCAGTGCAATTGGAGCACGGGTGCATTGTCATCCCGGGCCGGGCAGATCCCGGCAAATGGCAGCTCGCGGCCTGGCTCTGCGCTCAGGGATATACCCACCTGTCGACCGACCTGGTCGTCCTGGACCATGGTTCCGGCACCCTACGCGGGCTTGCCTTTCCCTTTCTGGTCGACCCGGCACAGGCACGTGAAGTCGCCCCTCTGTTGAAGCCGTTGGCAAAATACTATACCCGGTGCGGCAACAATCACCTTTTTCAGCTTCAAGACACCGTACGTGACGAAGCCCGGGAGGAACGTATCCCCTCTCTTCTTTTGTTTCCCAAATTCGTCCCGGGCACTCCCCTCAAAGTGTCTCCGCTTTCCCCAGCACAGGCCAGCATGGGGCTGATGGGGTGTCTGCTCAACGCACAACAACTCGGGGCAACAGGCTTTTCCCGGACAGCCCGCCTGGCCAAGGAGATCCCGGCCTTGACCGTCTCCTTCGGGAGCGCCGACGATCTGGACCTGCTCGACAGTCATTTTCTGACAACCGTCGTTGATCACAAGCTGAGCCCGGCGGCTCTTACGTCGCTGCTCCAGCCTATCCGGCCCGCTTCTTCAGAAGAAACAACGCCGGCTGGCACTATGGCGCCAGTCACCATGCACCCGCTGCCCGAACCGCATCCCACCTGCCCCCGAAAACGTTTGACCATCGGTATGGCGACATACGACGATTATGACGGCGTGTATTTCTCCGTCATGGCCCTCTGCCTGTATCATTCCGAAGTCATCGACGATGCCGAAATCCTCGTGCTAGACAACCACCCCGACGGACCCTGCGGAGAACCGTTGCGGCAATTGGCACGTTCCGTCCCCAACCTCAGATACGTGCCGCTGTCCGCCCATGCCGGCACCATGGTCCGGGACTATCTCTTCCGTTATGCCGCGGGAGATCTTGTTTTGTGTATCGACGGCCATGTCCTGATCCAGCAGGGGGCGCTCAAGCGTCTTCTCGACTACTGGGCATTGCACCCGGACAGTCGCGACCTGTTGCAGGGACCGCTCGTTTACGACGATCTGGCAACGGTCCAGACCCACTTCGAACCAAACTGGCGAAGCGGCATGTTCGGTACCTGGGCCTGCGACTCCCGCGGAGAAGCCCCGGACAATCCACCCTTCGAGATTCCCATGCAGGGGCTTGGTCTGTTTGCTTGCGCCCGTAAAGCCTGGCCGGGATTCAATCCCCGTTTCCGAGGATTCGGCGGCGAGGAGGGTTACATTCATGAAAAAGTCAGGCAAAACGGCGGGAACGTCCTGTGCCTTCCCTTCCTCAGGTGGGTCCATCGCTTCGCTCGACCGATGGGCGTCCCCTACCCCCTCATCTGGCAGGATCGGATATTCAATTACCTGGTGGGCTGCAAAGAACTCGGTCTCGACGATACCCGGGTCCGCGAGCACTTCGCCGGGCTTCTCGGGGCGGACAGCACCGCTCGGGAATACCAGGCGATTGACGCTGAACTGAACTCCCCCTTCTTCTTTTTCGATGTCATCTGCTGCTTGACGAGCGATCAGGAATCGAGATCGTTTCGCTCTCTGACCGGGCAACTCACCACGTTTGGCATCATGCACCGGGTCCGCTTCTTCCGTTCGTCGGATAGACAGGACGAGCAGGTCGACCGAGCCCTTTCACATCGCCGCATCATTCTGATGGCAAAGCAGTTGGGAGTCGGCAACATCCTCGTTCTCGAGGAGGGACGGCTCTTCCGCGACGACGCTGCACAGCGCTTGCATGATAATCTCTCGATGATTCAGGATAAACCCTGGCAGATCTTCTTCTTCGACGAAGAGCCACAGCGCACGATGTGCGGAGTTGTTTATCACGAGTCGGTTTTCGACAGGATACTGCAGGACCTTCCCGGCACCGAGGAGGCTCTGCGGCACTGGATTGTCGACAACACGTCGGTCAGTCAATTCCTGCGCTCGCTTCCAAACGTTTACTTCGCCGACCCGGCGATCGTAGAGGCGACTATCTCCTGAGAAATTGCCGGTCCGTCATTGCGCCAAAAAATCAAAGAGAACCTTCACGGCCCGGCCATCCCCGGCCCGGGCAAAGGCCTGGCGGGCGTCAGCCGGTGAGTGGCAGGCGCTGATCAGCCGCTCGAGCGGCAGTTCCGGGACAGCGCTCAGCATCGCCAAGGCGTCGGTGAAACGACCGCAGCGGGATCCGACCATCGTGATTTCCTTGACCACCAGCGGCGCCAGGTCGATCTCACCAGGCCGGGCTACGGTGGTCTTCAGCACGATCGTGCCCCGGGGACGACAGAGCGACAAGGCTCGGGCCAGACCCTGCGTGCGACCGGTGGCCTCGATTACGATATCGGCGCCGGACGCCACCGCAGCCCCGTCTACAACTGTTTTGATACCGCGCCAGCCGGCCAGGGCCAGCTTTTCCGGGTGATGCCCGACGATGGTCACCTCCGCCGCAACCGTGGCCAGCACCCAAGCGCAGAGGATGCCCAACCTGCCATCGCCGAGCACCACCACCCGTTCAGCGCCGGTCAGCACGACCTGCTCGAGGATTTCGCAAGCCGCAGCCAGCGGCTCGGTGAGCACCGCCCGCCGGTCGGATATGGCCGCATCGACCGGGTGCAGATTGCCGATCGGCAGCGTGCAGAATTCGGCCATACAGCCATCCAGTCCATTGATACCCATGGTTACCCGCTGCGGACAATGGCGCCCCAGCCCTGCAGCGCACCAGCTGCAATCGCCGCAGGCCGCATTGATCTCGCCGACAACCCGCTCACCCAGCAAGAATTGATCTTCACACTGTTCTACCCGGCCGACAAACTCATGGCCGAGAATGCCGCGAAACCCCCGGTAGCCGTCGACGACCTCCAGATCGGTTTGACAGATGCCGGCCAGCCGCACCCGGATCAAGGCCCAGCCTTGCCGCAGCTCAGGTGCGGGATAATCGCTCACGAAATGCACTCCGTTGTCACAAACGATCGCTTTCATCTTCTCTCCGTCAAAACCGGCTCGAACCAGACCACATCTCGATCAACACACCCCACCACGCGACGAGTAGAAACGAAACGTGAGAAAAGGTCAAGACATCGGCCGCAATCTTCGGACAACGCTCTTTTCGGAGAATTTTTCGTGAATTGGCGTTACAGATCGTATAGGCTGGAGTGATGAAAACAAACGACGACACCTCGCTCTCGCTGGCGATCCCGATAGAAACGGTGTTCATCCCGGTTGCCGCCACGTTTGCCGAGCAGGCGGCACGCGGGCTGGGCCTTGACCAGCGGGCGGCCACCGCGATGCGCCTGGCAACCGAAGAAGTTACGGCCTTTCTCTGTCGGATCGGCGCGCAGCGCCGCCGTGTCACGATCGAGTGCAGCGCCGGCAGCTATTTTGTCGAAGAAAAGATCACCATGCCGATTGACCGCCTGCAGTTGCGCGCCTTCAACCTGGCGGCGCGGCTCGACTTCGAAAATGAAGCCGACCTCGACCAGATGGGCCTGCTGATCGCCTCACGGATGACCGACCGCTTCTGGATGAGCCGTTCGGAAAATGGTCACCTGGTCCTGTCCCTCGTCAAGGAATTCAGCTATCCGGAAATCGACACCGACACCGACATCCAAGTTCCGGGCGGCATCGAGCGCTGGACTGTTAGCACCCCAGACAGCGCCCGAATCAAATGGTTTGCCCGCCTGGTAAACCACTGCTATCCCCCCGATTTGTTTCCCGCCGAATTCCGTTTCCCCGGCAAGCTGGCGGACATGGCAAACGGCGGCGACTGCCAGGTTCTGACGGCGCTTGGGCCGGCCGGCGAGATGGCCGGAGGTATGGCCTGGCGCTGGATCGGCAGCAGAACCGTGGAGTTGTTCGGCCCTTATTGCTTCGCTGCGGGCGGCGCGCCGGAATTGGCCAGGAACCTGCTCGAAATCTGCATCAACAACGTGGCCCGGACACCGGCCCTGGCCATGATCTGCCGCCGGCCGACCGCCGAACTACCGGACGGCTACCTGGAGCCGCTGACCGCCCCCAGGCTACCATACGACGATACCGATCGGGCGGCGCCCCCTGCTACCGGGCCGGCCCGGTTCCGGCTACTCTACGAAGAGACCGGAGCCGTGGTCTGGGCCCATCAGGCGCTGCACGATTTTCTCGGTGAAACCTACCGCCGTCTCTATATCCCTCGAGACATCCAGACCGCCGATCCCGACGACGGCGAATCCCGGGATCCTTTTTCGGTGCTCAGCTGCACCATCGATCGACGCCTGCGCAGTGGCGTGCTGAGGCCGATCTGGCCCGGCGAGGACAGCCGCGCCAACTTGGCCGCTCATCTGGATCTGTTGCGCGATGAACAAATCCGCACCATCAGTCTGGAAATGGATCTCGGTCACGCCTGGCAGGCGATCTTCGTCCCCGGTCTGCTGGAACTCGGCTTCACGCCGACCATGATTCTGCCGCACGCCGGTCACGGCGATCTGCTTATTTTCGAGCTGGAAGCATCGTAATGAGAGGTTCCGCGACAGGTGCACGGCCGGATCTCGAACACCTCGTGCCGGAGTATATCAAGGCCTTTCAGCCCTATATCCCGAGCAAGCCCGACGACGTCCTCTGCAAGATGCTCGGCTGCCCGCGCCTCTATCGCCTGAACAACAACGAAAATCCGCTCGGCCCGCCTCCGGCCGCGCAGAAGATCATCGCCGGCTACCCGCCACCTCGGGCCGCCATCTATCCGAGCGGCGACGCCTATCACTTGCGCTGCCGGCTGGCCGACCGGTTCGGGCTCCATCCGGACCAATTCCTGGTCGGCAACGGCGCCAACGAGGTGATCTCTTTTGTCATCAAGGCTTTTTGCCAGGAAGGCGACAATATCGTCACCGCCGATCGGACCTTTGCCGTCTACGAGTGGGTGGCCCTCTTCTCCGGCTTCGGAGCGCACCTCGTGCCGCTGAGGGATTTCGATTTCGACGACGAGGCGCTGCTCGAGCGGGTCGATGCCCGCACCAAGATCCTGTTTGTCTGCAATCCCAACAACCCCACCGGCACCTATTGGTCCGAGCAGCGCCTGCGCCGTTTTCTCGACCGGTTGGCCGGGCGGCAGATCGTCGTCATCGACGAAGCCTATGCCGAATTCGTCGAGCAGGCCGATTTCCCCGATGGCCTGCAGCTATTGGCCGATTATCCGAACCTGGTGGTGTTCAGGACGTTTTCCAAGATGTATGGCCTGGCCGGCCTGCGTATCGGCTACCTGGCCGGTTCCCGCGAGGTGGTCGACATCATTCGCCGGACCTGCGTGGTCTATTCGGTCAACGGACTGGCCCAGGAGGCGGCGCTGGCGGCACTCGCCGATCACGATCATATCCCGGCCACCCGGCAGCTGGTCGCTGAGGCAAAAGCCGGACTGACCGCAGAACTGGATGGTCTCGGTCTGAGTTACGTCAACGGAGAGGGGAACTTTCTGATGGTCAAACTGCCGATGAACGATGCGCTGGCCTATCGCCGTCTGATGGCCCACGGCGTGATGATCCGCAGCATGACCGGCTTTCGTTTTCCAAACTGGATCCGTATTTCCATCGCCGGCCCCCAGGCGATGAGCGCCCTCGTCGAGGCTTTACAGAAGGTTCTCAGCAATGACCGATAACGACCGGACGGTGGCGATCGGCGAGTCGATGATTCGCCCGGACGCGCTGACCAAAGTGCGCGGCGAGGAACGGTTCGCCGTCGACCACTACCCGTCTGGCCTGCTCTGGGCCGGCGTCAAGCGTGCCGGCATCCCGCACGGCCATCTCCTTAGCGTCGTCACCGACGAGGCCGCAAAAATCCCCGGGGTCTGCGCGGTGCTGACCGCGGCGGACATCAACGGCACCAATCGTCAAGGGGTGATCCGCAAGGACCAGCCGGTACTCGTCGACGAGCGCATTCGCCACTGCGGTGACCCGGTGGCTCTGGTCGTTGCCGAAACCCAGGAGATTCTGGCCGTCGCCCTGGAACAGATTCGTTTCGAGGTGGAACCGCTGGAACCGGTTTTCGATCCCTGTGCGGCCCTGCGTAGCGACGCACCGCTGCTGCACCCCGATCACCCTGACGGTAACGCACTGTTTACTGCCCACATCACCGTCGGTGCCGGCGAGAACGGATTTGCCGACTGCGCGGAGATGGTCGAGGGCGAATTCGACCTGCCTCGCCAGGCCCACGCTTTTCTCGAGACGGAAAACGGTTGGGCCCGCGCCGATAACGATGGGCGCGTCGAGATAACGGTCTCCACCCAGACCCCGTTCCGCGACCGCTCGGAAGTCGCCGAAGCACTGGGACTCAGCGTCGATCGCGTGCGGATCATCGCCCCCTATTGCGGCGGCGCCTTCGGTGGTAAAGACGGTATAACCGTACAGAGCCTGCTGGCGCTGGCGGCGCTGCACTGCCCCGGCCGGCCGGTCAAGATGTGGTGGCGCCGCGAGGAGAGTTTTCTCGCCGGCGTCAAGCGGCATCCCGCTCGTTTGCTCTACCGGCTCGGCGCCGACCGCAGCGGGACACTGGCGGCACTGTCGGTCGAGGCCTGGTTCGACACCGGTCCCTACGATCACCTGGGCGGGGTGGTAGCCGCGCTCGGCATCGAACACGCCGGTGGTCCGTACCGGATTCCCCATGTCGACTTGAAGACCCGGGCCGTCTATACCAACAACCCCGTTTCCGGGGCCTTCCGCGGCTTCGGCGTCCCCCAGGTAGCCGCCGCTATGGAATCAATGATGGACCTGCTCGCCCGGCGGCTGCAGCTTTGCCCGCTGGAACTGCGTCGGCGCAACGCCCTGGTGAGAGGCGATCACTGTCCCGCCGGCAGCACCCGGCAGGGCTCGATCGGTCTGACCGCCTGCCTCGATCGCCTGGCCACTCATCCGCTCTGGACTACCCGGGAACAGTGGCGTGCCGCCGCCGGACCGCACCGGAGCCATGGTACCGGCATCGCCGCGGTCGCCCACGGTATGGGCTACGGCCCGCTCGTTCCCGATACGGCCACGGCTGCCATCGAACTGCTGCCGGACGGCCGCTTCAGCGTCCAGGCAGGCGTCGTCGACATGGGCCAGGGCAATGCTGCTACCTACCTGCAGATGGCCGCCGACATTCTCAATCAGCCGCCCGACCGGCTGCTGCTCATCCTTCCTGACACCGACCGGACATTTCCCTGCGGGTCGTCATCGGCCAGCCGCACGACATTCACTTATGCCAACGCTCTGATTCCGGCCGCCCGGAAGCTGAGAGAGCTGCTGCTGGCCAGGGCTTCGGAAATGATGCTGGTCCAGGATCATCGCGAGATGCTGCTCGTCCCCGGGGCAGTCCGGCATCTGCCGTCCGGCCGCGATATCGAACTGGCCCGGCTCGGCTCACTGTTGTCCCGCGACGAACGGTTCGTCAGCCACCACTACCGTGCCCCCGCCGCCAGGGAAACACCAAGCGATAACAGCAATCTCCGCCTGCACGGGTTCCCCCACCTGATCTTCTCCCACGCAGTGCACCTGGCTCGCGTAGAAGTGGACGAATTGACCGGCCGGGTGAGCGTTGCCGCCTACCTATCGATCAGCGATTGCGGCCGGATCATCAATCCCGTGGTATTTTCCGGCCAACAGGAAGGAGCGGTCGCCCAGGGCATCGGTTACGCCCTCTGCGAGGACGTCCTTGTCGACCGGGGGCAAATCCGCACCGCCGATCTGGCCACCTACATCCTGCCGACATCATTGGACGTGCCGCCCCTGGAAACCCTGGCGGTATCGCTGTCCGAGCATGACGGCCCCTTTGGCCTCAAGGGCGCCGGCGAGATTGGCATCGACGCGCCGGCACCCGCCCTGGCCAACGCTGTTGAAGACGCCTGCTCTATCAGGCTGACCCGCTTCCCGCTGACCGCCGAACGCGTCCTCGGCGCCCTGACCGAGCGTAACAACCCGAGACGATCATGAAACTGTCCTGTTCTATCAACGGAGTCGCTCGTACCATCGATGTTTCCGCCAATCGCCGGACCGTCGACCTGCTGCGCGAGGACCTCGGCCTGACCGGTACCAAAGAAGGATGCGGCACCGGCGAGTGCGGTGCCTGTACGATCCTGGTGGACGGCCGCAGTCGTCTCTCCTGCCTGATGTTGGCCGGCCAGCTTGAGGGACGCCGAATCACCACCATCGAAGGACTTGCCGAAACAGAGCAATTGCACCCGTTGCAGTCTTCCTTCGTCCGGCACGGCGCCGTGCAATGCGGTTTTTGCACGCCGGGCATGGTTCTGACCGCAACCGATCTGCTCGATCAGCAGCCCCATCCCGATCGGAGTGAAATTGCCCGGGCAATCAGCGGTAACATCTGCCGCTGTACCGGCTATCAGAAAATCATTGACGCCATCGAATATGCCGATAACCATTCACCGCCCGTCGCGGCTGCTCCGACTCCGGCACAGTCTCGGCAGCAGCGCGTGGAACAGGCGCACCCGACGCAAACCATCACGGATCGGCCGGTCTTCTTTCCGGAGTCGATCGACCAGCTGTGGCGGCTCATCGCCGCCCACCCCGACGCACGGCTCTTCTGCGGGGGCACCGACCTGCTGGTCTGGCTGCGGGCCCGGCGGGTCGATCCGCCCGCCCTGATCGGACTGGAGCGCCTCGACGAATTGCACACCATTGCTGCCACCGGCGATGCCATCCGGATCGGCGCCGCCACCAGCCACGCCGAGCTGCTCGCCAACCCGCTGATCACCGAGACCCTGCCGGTCCTGGCGCAGGCCCTGCAGCAGCTCGGTTCGCCGCATATCCGCCGCATGGGCACCATCGGCGGCAATCTCGTCACCGCCTCGCCTGCCGGCGACACGTTGCCGCCGCTGTCCGTTCTTGACGCGAGCGTCGATTTGGTGTCCGCCGACGGTAGCCGCATCTTGTCGTTGACCGACTTTATCAGCGGACCGGGAACGACCGCCCTTCTTCCCGGCGAAATCCTCCGCTCGGTTATCGTCCCGCTCCCGCCACCGAAGGCCTTCCATCATTTCGAAAAAGTCGGGCTCCGGTCGGCCCTGGCCTGCTCGGTGGCCAGCCTGGCCGCACTCATCGAACGCGCACAAGATGGAACCATCCGCCAGGTTCGTCTCGCCTGGGGCAGCGTCGGGCCGACGGTCACTCGTCTGCCGGAAATCGAGGCGGCCCTGCGCGGCGAGTCGCTCAACGAGACGACATTCGCCGCTGTCCTGCCGGCTGTTCACCAAGCACTGTCACCGATCAGCGATGTCCGTGCCGGCGCCGATTACCGCCGTCAGGTCGCGGCGAATCTTCTCCTGCGGCTACCGGAGATGTTGAGCGAGTCGTCCGCACCGGCGCAGCGCCCAGCAGACACCGTTGCTGCGTCTCGGCGACTTGCTTGAGCAACAAACCAGACTCCGACCCCAATGACAGAGCGGGCAGCCGGGTCTCTGCGTTTTTGCCTCCCTGGTTCTCTTGTCGATTGTGCTCGCTGTTGAGGTTGCCCGACCGGGAAAACGATCAACGGCCAATCGCGTATCGCTGCATCTTGTTGTAGAGCGATCGCCTGGAAATTCCCAGCATCTCACTGGCGCGGCTGCGATTCTGACCGGCGTGTTCAAGGGTTAAGATAATCAATTCCTTTTCCACTTCCGCGATGGTCATACCGACGCGAATAGTCATTTTCGTGTCTTCGTTGCGATATTGGCTGATGCGCGGCGGGAGCTGCCGCAAATCGAGGATATCGCCGGTGGCGGAAATAACCGAGCGTTGGATAACGTTTTTCAGTTCCCGGACATTCCCGGGCCAGGGGTACGACTCAAGACAACTGATAAAACCGGGAGAGAGGCCGCGAATTGATTTCCCGAAGGTATCGCAGGCGTTCTTGATGAAATGATCGACCAGCAGGTGGATGTCCCCATGGCGCTCCCGTAGCGGGGGCATCGCCACATGAAGGACATCGAGACGATAATAGAGGTCTTCTCTGAAATTACCTTTCCGGATCTCTTCGGCCAGGTCGGCATTTGAGGCGGCGATCATCCTGACGTTTACGCCAATACTCCTCTGGCTGCCGATACGGCAATATTCGTTGGTCTCGAGCAACCGCAACAGACTGATCTGCATCTTTTCGTCGATCGTGGCAATTTCATCCATGAACACCGTGCCTCCTTCCGCCACCTCGAAGCAGCCCTTGCGCAGCGATGTCGCACCGGAAAAAGCACCTCGTTCATGCCCGAACAATTCACTGGCGACCAGGTCCGTCGGCAGCGCGCCGATGTGCACCGGCACGTAGGGGCCATGTGCCCGTGAACTGAGCTCATGAATGGCCAGCGCGGCAAGCTCCTTGCCGGTTCCGGTCTCCCCGGAGAGCAAGACCGGGATATCGGTGGCGGCGGCCTGGCGGATCTGCCGATACACCTGGCGCATGGCGGTCGATCGCCCGATCATCCTTTCAAAGGTGGTCTTCTCTATCTCCGAGCGCAGCAGCAGGTTGGGCCCCAATTGCGGGCGCCGGGACAACGCCGTTTCGACGAGGAGTTTCAATTCCTCGTCGGTCACCGGTAGCAGAGAGTAGTGGAAGACCCCGGCCCGCAGGGCCTGATGGGCCATCTTCAGCCGCCCGGGAGGGGCAAAGAACAGGACAGGGGTGCCAGGGCACTTGACACAAATCAATTCCAGCAATTCCAAGGCATCATCGGGCTGCCGATGGGCAACTGAACTGGAAAAAAGCATCAGATCGAAGGCCTCTCGCTCAAAGCGATCACCGACGTCATCAAGACTGCGCGCAAACGATAGAGAAATGCGCTCTTCTCCGAATATATCAATCACCTGCCGGGCAAGACCCCGCCCTTCATCGACACAGATGATTTTTATCTTCTCCGCTGTCTCGTCGCTCATCGATCCTGTTCGTTCAGGGAATGTGTCCGTTTGTATAATTTTTGCGCAAATCGACTCATCTTTCCACCCTCTGGGCTATCGTCTCGTGGTGGAGTTTTAACATTGTTTGCGAATATTACAAGTAGGTCATCGGAAATGAATAATGACCGTTCTTCCCCGTCTGGCGTGGGCGCGCACCAAGCCTTGTCGAGAAGTGAAGGAACGATCATGATTTGAGCATATTTTTTACACTATCCGGTGTTGTGAAGGATTGGCTGGTAGTTTTCTGCCCAGCACCCGCCGAATCGCCGTCACTTCCCGGCAACGACTCCTGCCGGCCGCACGGGGTCTCAGTTATTTATTATGATCTCCATAAAGTTCGGATGACCGCGCCGGTTGCGAACTTATTGAAGCTTGTCCGGTCGGTGAAAACGGAGAGCTTTTCCGTTGGTTGAGGGCCGATCGTAGCGATATGCGTTGTTGGTATACTTTTTGCTTATCTGATCCGGATACGCTTGAGCTTCCCCGGTCCCGCCGCACCTGGTGGGCCGCAACCACGACACCTATTTCAGGAGAAACATAGTATGAGCAAATTGCACAACAAACATGTCTTTACCAGCGAATCGGTCAGCGAAGGACACCCGGACAAGGTATGCGATCAGGTCTCGGATGCCGTTCTCGACGCCTGCCTCGCCGTCGATCCCGACAGCAGGGTTGCCTGCGAAACGGCAGTGACCACCAACTTTCTGATTAACCTTGGCGAGATAACGTGCAGCGGATGGGAGCAGATCGATCCGGAAAAAATTGCCCGCCAGGTCGTCAGGGAGATCGGTTACGACAACGAAGAGCTGTTGTTTTCCAGCGACAACTTCGAGTATCTGTGCCGCATTCATTCCCAATCTGGCGATATCGCGCAGGGCGTCAGCGAAGGCGAAGGGCTTTTTAAAGAACAGGGCGCGGGCGACCAGGGCATGATGTTCGGTTATGCCACCTCGGCCACACCATCTTTGATGCCGGCCCCCATCCATTACAGTCATCGACTGCTGGAACACCTGCAGGCTATTCGCAAGAGCGGACAGATCGGCTATCTTCGTCCCGACGCCAAGACCCAGGTCTCGGTTCTCCATGAGAACGGCGCACCGGCTCGCATCACCTCCGTTGTCATCTCCCAGCAAACAGACGAGATCCCGTTGTCGAAAATCCGGGCAGACCTGATCGAGATCAGTCGTCAGTTCCTCGCCCCGTCCGGACTACTCGACAATGCCACCGAATTCTATATCAACCCAACCGGCAAATTCGTTATCGGCGGTCCCCACGGCGATGCCGGCCTGACCGGAAGAAAAATCATCGTCGACACATATGGCGGCGTCGGCTGCCACGGCGGCGGCGCCTTCAGTGGCAAGGATCCTTCCAAGGTTGACCGGTCCGCCGCCTATTACGCGCGCTATGCAGCAAAAAATATTGTCGCCGCCGGGATCGCCGACAAATGCGAGATCCAAGTGGCCTATGCAATCGGCATTGCCCGGCCGCTCTCCATCAATGTCGACACCTTCGGCACCGGCAAAGTCGACGACGAACAGATCCAGGAGGTCCTCGAATCAGAAGAGCTGTTCAACTTCAGGCCGGCGGCAATCATCAACGATCTGCACCTCACCGAACCCGACGGCTGGAGCTACCGCGACACCTCCGTGGCCGGACATTTCGGCAGAGACAAGTTCTCCTGGGAACGAACCGACCGGGTTCAGGCCCTGCAGGAGGCCCTCGGCGTTGCCGTCATGCAGGTCGCCTGAATACAGGACGTCCCCCGGATGCCGTGCCGGCGGCCCAACCACTGCCGGCCGGCCTTCGCACTAGGGTGCAGCATCCCCGAGGTGAACAAACCTCATCTCAAAAGTGGCGAAGCAGCACGTTTATCTCATGAACCAACAAGGAATACTCATGAACGCTATCAGTGAAACAGATGCTCCAAACCATAACGATCGACTGACCCCGATTTCGACCATCGTCGCTTCTGGCGACTCCATCCCGAATGATGATTTTCGGGTCGCCGATATCTCGCTGGCCGACTGGGGACGCCGCGAAATCGACATCGCCGAGCAAGAGATGCCGGGCCTGATGGCGACCCGGGAAAAATACGGCCCGCAGAAACCCTTGCAGGGTGTCCGTATCATGGGCAGCCTACATATGACCATCCAGACCGCGGTGTTGATCGAAACCCTCACCGCGCTCGGCGCCGATGTCCGCTGGGCGAGCTGCAATATTTTCTCGACACAGGACCATGCCGCAGCGGCCATCGCCCGTGCGGGAGTACCGGTCTTTGCCTGGAAAGGTGAGACCCTGGAAGAATACTGGTGGTGTACGCTGAGGGCCATGACCTGGCCGAACGGCAGCACGCCGCAGCTCATCGTGGACGACGGTGGTGACGCCACCCTGTTGATGCACATGGGCTTTGGCGGCGAAGAAGACCCGTCCCGTCTCGCGGCAGCCACCGACAACAAGGAACAGCAGGTCATCAAGCGCCTCCTGCAGGAAGTCCAGCAGGCCGATGAAGGCTTCTGGCACCGGGCTGTTGCACAATGGCGAGGTGTCTCCGAAGAAACGACCACCGGCGTGCATCGACTCTATCACATGCAAAAAGACGGTTCCCTGCTGGTTCCGGCCATCAACGTCAACGATTCGGTGACCAAATCAAAATTCGACAATGTCTACGGCTGCCGCCATTCACTGGTCGACGGCATCTGCCGGGCCATGGATGTCATGCTGGCCGGCAAGACCGCTATGATCTGCGGCTTCGGCGATGTCGGCAAAGGATCCGCTGACTCACTGGCAGGACAGAAATGCCGCATCCTGGTTTCGGAAGTCGACCCAATCTGTGCCCTGCAGGCCTGCATGGCGGGATACACCGTCTGCCGGGTCGAGGACGCTCTCAAGACAGCGGATATCTTTGTCACCACCACCGGTAACAGGGACATCATCACCGCCGAGCACATGAGCGGTATGAAGGACCAGGCCATTGTCTGCAACATCGGTCACTTCGACAACGAGATAGAGGTGGACCGGCTCAACAAGTGGCCCGGAATCACCAAGGTCCAGGTAAAACCCCAGGTAGACAAATACACCTTCCCGGACGGTCATTGTATCTACCTGCTGGCGGAAGGGCGCCTGGTCAACCTGGGATGTGCCACCGGCCACCCGAGTTTCGTCATGTCCAACAGCTTCACCAACCAAGTGCTGGCCCAGATCGATCTCTGGCAGAATCGGGAAACACGGCAGGTCGGCGTAGCAACCCTCGACAAGAAACTCGATGAAGAGGTGGCCCGGCTGCATCTCGATAAACTGGGCGCCGTCCTGACCGAGATGAGCCAGGAGCAGGCCGACTATATCGGTGTCCCGGTCGATGGACCGTATAAAACGGACCACTACCGTTATTAACACTCCTCACATATCGCCGGGGAGAAAACAGACGCCAAGTCCATGCCCGGCAACACTCGTCAAAATCTGCACCGGAGGAACCATGACCCAGGAAACCCCACAACTATGGAAAGATACCTACGAAGCTTCGACACCGGAGGAACTGCTGGCCGCCTACGGCAAATGGGCCCACCTTTATGACCGGGACACCCTTGAGGTTATGGGCTATGTCGGTCCCCAGGTAGCCGCCGATATGCTCGACGTTCACCTGCCGGCCACCGACAGCAGAGTCCTCGACGCCGGCTGCGGCACCGGGTTGGTTGGAGAAATATTGAACCAGCTGGGCTACGAGCATGTCGATGCGATGGATTTTTCCGCCGACATGCTCAGCGAAGCGGAAAAAAAAGCGGTCTACCGCAGGCTCTACCGGGAAGACATGAACGGCAGGCTGAATCTTCCAGACAACAGTTACGATGCCACCATCTGTGTCGGCACCTTCACCTTCGCCCACGTCGGACCGCATGCCTTTGATGAATTGGTCCGTATCACCCGTCCCGGTGGACATATCTGTTTCACCATCAGAGACGGAGCCTACCAGCAATACGGCTATCGCCGGAAGATGCTGGGATTGGAAGCGGCCCGCCACTGGCAGCTCCAGGAACTGCGCGAGGAAGATTATCTCGTCAAGGAAAACGTCACCGCCAAATTCTGCACGTATCAGGTCTTGACCGGATAACCCCGGACGGTGCCGATGGCACGGTCCGCCCGCGTCGCATCACCGCTCATTCGCTCAACTCAGCAAAGGAGTACCTCATGGTCAGCGAGAACAAGACCCTCAATAAAGTTTATACCGCCAAGAATCACCAACAACTCATGGATGCCTACAAGGAGTGGGCCACCGATTACGAAAGCGATACGGTCAACCGTTTCGGCTATGTGGCCCATGTCGCGTCAGCGGAGGCCCTGGACAAGGTACTGCAAGACAAAGAGGCCGCCATCCTTGATGCCGGCTGCGGCACCGGGCTGGTTGGAGAAGAACTGGTCAGGCGCGGCTACACCGCCATCGATGCTCTTGACTACTCAAGGGAAATGCTTGAAGAAGCCAGACGGAAAAATATCTATCGCCGCCATCTCCAGGCAGATTTGAGTAAACCGCTCGATTTTGAAGAAAACACCTACGATGCAGTCGTCTGTGCCGGCACCTTCACCTACGGTCACGTCAAGGCACACGCTTTTGACGAGCTGGTCCGTATCACCAGACCAGGCGGTATCATCTGCTTCACGATCCGCGAGGGTGCCTATGAAGATTACGGCTATCGTCAACGGATGATCGAATTGGAGCAACAGCAGGCCTGGGAGCTGCTCGGCATGGAAAATGCCGACTACCTGAAGAACGAAGGTATCACGTGCAAGATGTGCACCTATCAGGTGACCGGCTGACGGGGCAAAATGCAGGAGACGGTGCCGCAGCTCCCGCAGCCGTTACCTGACGGACAACCGCCCCCCTTACGAAGCGACGGTCGCGTTTTGTCCGGCAACCGCTTCGCTGATCGGAAAGCTGAGAATGAACATAGTCCCCTGACCGGGCCTCGATTGAACATCAATATAGCCTTGGTGCGCCTCGACGACTTCCTTGACCAGCGACAAACCGAGCCCCGAACCGGTGATATGGCGGGTGGCCTTACCTTTTACCCGATAAAATCGGTCGAAGATGTGGGACAGATCGTCCGGATTGATACCGATCCCGGAATCTTTGAAGAGCAGGTTGGCAAAGCCCCCGGAAACGGTCGTGGAAATATCCAGCCGACCGCCTTCCGGCGTATACTTGACCGCGTTGGAAACGATATTCATGATGGCGGTGCGCATATGGTCATAATCGACATTGAACCGCCAAGGCTCCGGGCAAGGGGTGAAGCTGACCTCGATCTTTTTTGCTTCGGCCTGGGGCCGCATCACCTCGACGATCTCCTCGATCAATTCATGGCCGCTGGTCGGTTCGAGATTGAATACCACGGTACCGCTCTCCAGCTTTGACAGGTTGAGCAGGTTTTCGATGAGCCGCAGTAGGTCCCGGGTGCGCACGGTCATCCGGCTGTGCAGTTGATGACAGGAAAAATCCGCCTCGTGCGGGCAGTCCATCTGAAGCGCGTAGATCATCTGCTCGATGGAAGCGAGCGGCGATTTGAGTTCGTGAGCGACCATCGCGACGAAATCGGACTTCATCTGATCGATTTCCTTCAGCGTCGAGATATCTTCAAACGTCGTCACCGACCCGAGAATCATCCCCGACGACGACATCACCGGAGCGCAGTGGGCCCTCAGGCAGCGGCGGGAAACGGTGCCGGCGGCGCATTCCCGGGTAACCACCCGACCGTTGTCGATGGCCTCCCGCACCATCTGCACCACTGCCGGATCACTGATCGAGTCGGCCAGCGGCTTGCCAATCACCGGGTCGGTCTGGATCTCGAGCAGCTTGATGGCTGCGGGGTTATGGTGAACAACGACGCTTGCCGGATCGGTGATCAGCACCGCTTCGACCATACAGCCGAACACCGTCTTGAGCAGGCTTTTTTCTTTCTGGATCGCTTCCAGGCTCAGCGTCCGCTCCTCGCGCAAACGCTCCGTTTCGGCCTCAAGACGGAGCTTGTCGACGGCACGCTCGACGACAATGCGGATATAGTCGGGGGTAAACGGCTTGCCGACGAAATCGAATGCGCCCTGCTTCATCGCCGTCACCGCTTTGGAGACGGTGGCAAAGCCGGTGATAACGATCACCTGGATCGACGGCCGGTGCTCGCGGATCCAGTCGAGTACGGTAAAACCGTCGATGCCCGGCATCATCAGATCGAGCAACACTACCTCGTAACCGTTCTGCTCGATCATCGAAAGGCCGCTCTCGCCGCTGTCGGCTTTGGCGATCTGATACCCCCTGCCGGCCAACGATCGCTCGACGCCGTCGCGAATCACCTTTTCATCATCGATGATCAGAATACGCATGGTGTCCATGCTCATCTCCCTGAAGCCGGAAACTTATGCCGCCTTTGCCGTGCCGGGTATCTTGTCACCCCCGTAGCCGGTCAACTCAGCCAGCTCTTGACCCGGTCGAGCAGCTCGTCGGGCTCGACCGGCTTGGGCATATAATCCTCGGCCTCGCTCTCCAGCATGTCCCGGTGGGTATAGGTACTGGTGGCGACGCGATCGGCCACCGCCGTCAGCAGGATGATCGGAATATCGCTGGTACTCTCGTCGGCCTTGAGTTTGGCACAGGCCTCATGGCCATTCATCACCGGCATCATCACATCGAGCACGATCAGGTCGGGCCGTTGCTCGGCTACCGCATCGAGTCCCTCCTTGCCGTCGTAGGCGACGTTGACGTCGTAACCGCCTTTTTCAAGAATGACTTTTACCGCCGCGACAAAATCCGGGTCATCGTCCACCAGTAGAATCAGCTTCTTCTGAGTCATGAATTTCCTCCTTTGGATGGTATGCTCCGATGCGTGACTAACGCTCCGTTTCTCCTTCATCAACGACGGGACGAGGCAGCAGCCCGGCACCGCCGATAATCTCGTTGAGTTTTTCTTCCCACTCGATGGCCATCACGTGTACACCGGCAATCCCTTCCATCTCCTTGAGTTGCTGGATCTGCTCGATGCACATCTCAATCCCCTTGGCCGCCTGCTTTTCTTTCGGCTCGTCGGCCAAACGCTTAATCACCGGCTCGGGGATATCGATGCCGGCCACCATCTTGTTCATGAACTTGGCCATGCCGACCGACTTGAGTGGTGTCACCCCGGCCAGTATCTTGACCCGTTCGTGCAGCCCCATCTTCTTGGCCTCCTCCATGTATCGCGTGAAGGTATCCATATTGTAGATGCACTGGGTTTGGACGAAGTCGGCACCGGCGTCGGCTTTCAACTTAAAGCGGGGAACCCTGATCTCGAATGGATCGGCGAACGGGTTGACGGCGCAGCCAATGAAAAATTTCGGCGCCCCGTCGAGTTTTTCGCCGGACGGAAAGACTCCGTCGTCACGCATGGTCTTGACGAGGTGGATCAACTGGATCGAGTCGATGTCGAAGACGTTTTTGGCCTGCGGATCATCGCCGAATTTCTGGTGGTCGCCGGACAGGCAGAGCAGATTGCGCACCCCGAGCGCCGAGGCGCCGAGCAGGTCGGACTGCAGCGCAATCCGGTTGCGATCGCGGACCACCATCTGCAGCAACGGTTCGGTGCCGCTCTGCCGGACCAGCAGGCAGCCGGCCAGTGAACTCATCCGTACCACCGAGGTCTGGTTGTCGGTGACGTTGCAGGCATCGACGTTGCCCTTGACGAATTCGGCCTTTTTCAGCACCTTTTCCGGATCGGCCCCGCGCGGTGGGCCGCACTCGGCGGTAACGGCAAATTGTCCGGCGGCGAGCACCCGCTCCAGATTGCTTCCCGATTTCATTATATCATATCCTCCCTGATGATCCGCCGCGGACCCCCGTCCCGTGCACTGCTCCAGCCCTTGTACGGTTTCAGTTTGCCGTAGTTCTCCAATTGGTCGAGCGCCTTGAGCCGGTCGATGATCAGCTGCCAGCCGCAGGGAACGTCCCGGGACACCTCGCAGATGCCGCCGACCGATCCGCCGCAGGGCCCGTGGAACAGGGATTTGGCGCAGCGGGTCACCGGGCAGATGCCGCCGGTCAGGTGCAGCACGCAGTCGCCACAGCCCTGACAACGCTCGGCCCACTCGCCCTGGCGTTCGGTGACCCCGAGAAATCCGGTGTTGATACCCGGCAAAAGCGGCGTCCGGGCGAACTTCTCGGCCATGAACTGGATGCCTGCCCCGCAGGCGATGGACAGCACCGCCTGGTAATCCTCGACGTAGGGTCGCATCGGATCGAGGTACTCCGGATCGCATTGCCGCTCCAGGCAGACCTCCCGGATCTCCAGGGGGCGGCCACCCGCCTCGCGGGCCAGCCGCAGGGTCGAGGCGAGCACCTGTACCTCCTTCTCACCGCCGACCCGGCAGACGGTCACACAGCCGAAACAGCCGGCGACGATGATCTTCTCATAAGGCTCGATCATCTCCAAAATCTCTTCGATGGGCTTAGGTGTACCGGTAATCATGTCGCGGCTACCTCCTCGGTGCTCTCTTGGTTCTGTTGACCGCGCGCCAGGTTGATCGGGCTCGGGCCGAGCGTCTGCACCTGGTCGACGAACTCGCCGGTAAAGCGCGCGAAGGCGGCGCCTTCGCCGGCACTGAGGTTGTACATGCGGACGCGCTCCGGTCCGAACCCTATGGTCTCAAGAATGCCGGCCACCCGGCCGACCCGGGCCCGAGCCCGGATATTGCCGTTGACGTAGTGACAATCGCCTTCCAGGCAGCCGATCACCATCACCCCGTCGGCTCCCTTCTCAAAGGCCCTGAGCAGCACGGCCTCCTCGATCCTGCCGGTGCAGGGCAGCAGCACGATGCTGATCGACACCGGGTACGAACGTCGCTCCGAACCTGCCAGGTCGGCGGCGGTGTAGGCTCAGTGACGGCAGGCGAAGACGATGACATCGGGGATAAATGCACTCATCATGCGCTCCTTGGCTCGGCTATGGGCTCGGCGGACTGGTAGGAACCCAATTTGGCGTAGAGATTGTCGTCGCGAAAGCGGCCGAGGGTGATCGTCTTGGCCGGGCACTCGGCAACGCAGATACCGCATCCCTGACACAGGGCCGGATTGATGTAGGCGGTATGCTCCTCGGTGATCACCGGTACCCCGTACGGGCAGGCCCGCACGCAGGTCAGGCAGACGGCGCAATGGGCGGGATCGACGACGGAGAAGACCCCCGACAGGGTCAATTTGTCCTTGGCCAGGATGGTCGCCGCCCGGGCCACTGCCGCCTGGGCCTGGACGATGGTCTCGCTGACGTTTTTCGGGCCGTGCGCAGTGCCGGCTAGGAAGACACCCTCACTGGCCAGATCAACCGGCCGCAGCTTGGCGTGGGCCTCGATGAAAAAATTATGCTCATTGCGCGGGATGCGAAGCATCGTCGCAAGTTCCTCGGTATCGTTGGGCACCAGGCCGGTGGAGAGCACCAGCAGATCGGGCCGCAGCGTGACCGGGCGACGGATGGACGGGTCGAAGGCGACGATATCGAGTCGCTCGCCCGCCACTCCGACTTGCGGCGTGTGCTGCTGTGGGTCGAATCGGATGAAATTGACCCCGGCCAGTCGGGCCCGGCGATACTCGAGTTCGAACAGGCCGTAGCAGCGCATGTCGCGATAGAGCACGTCGATCCGGATATCCGGGTTGAGCTGTTTGAGATGCAGGCTATTCTTTACCGCCTGGTTGCAGCAATTTCGCGAACAATAGTCGAGATGCTCGCTGCACCGCGACCCGGCACACTGCAGCATGACGATGCTCGACCAGCCGACCACGCGCCGCGGCTCCCGGGCCAGTATCGCCTCGAGATCGGTCTGGGTGACAACCTCGTCCCGTTCGCCGAGGCCGTAGAGGGCCGGCCGGTATTCCCGGGCGCCGGTGGCGACCAGGGTGGCGCCGTGCCTGATCGTGCGGCTACCGCCGCTGGCGGTCATGATCTCGCTGTCGAATGAGCCGACAAAGCCGTTCTGCTCGATCAGCGCCGCTTTGGTGAACACCCTGATCCGCTCGTTTCCGAGCACCCGCTGGCGGAGCGATTCCAGGTACGGCGCAAACTTTCGACCATCCAGGCTGCGCTGCAGCTGCCGCACCTGGCCGCCGAGCTCTTCCTGCTGCTCCACCAGATAGACGGTAAAACCCTGGCCGGCAGCCTCGACGGCGGCGCTCATGCCGGCCACCCCGCCGCCAATCACCAACAGGCTCGGTTCGACGGCAAACTCCAGCTCGCTGAGCGGCTCGGCCTGAGATACATTGGCCACGGCCATGCGCATCAAGCGCTTGGCCTTCTCGGTGGCCTTTTCCGGTTCAAGCGGGTGCACCCAGCTGCATTGATCACGGATGTTAGCCATATCGAAAAAGTATTTGTTGATGCCGGCCTGGCGCAGCGTTGACATGAACAGCGGCTCATGGGTCCGCGGTGAACAGGCGGAGACCACCACCCGGTTCAGGTTGTGCTCGCCGATGAGATCCCTGATCCGCTCCACCGAGTCCTGCGAGCAGGTATAGAGCGGATGGTCGGCGAAGACCACATGAGGCAGCGACCGGGCATAGTCGGCCACCGCGGCCACGTCCACCACCGAAGCGATATTACTGCCGCAATGACAGACGAAGACGCCGATGCGCAGCTCCTCATCCGGTTCGACCACTTTTTCCGGCGGCAGCTCCTGCCGGACCAACTGGCTGCCCCTGGCGCCGGCGATGCCGACCGCAGCCGCCTGGGCGGCGCCGGATGCCTCGCTGACCGTTTCCGGAATATCCTTGGGGCCGTTGCAGGCGCCGCTGACAAACACTCCGGGCCGCGACGCGGCAAGCGGCGTAAACCCGTCGGTCCGGGCAAAACCGAAACCGTCTAGTTCGATGCCGAGCCGACCGGCCAATTCCTTGTTCTTCTCGGAGACCTGCAGTCCCACCGACAGGACCACCAGGTCGAACACCTCGGCGACAACCGCGCCGCTGTCATCGGCGTAGCGCAGTTCAAGGTCGCCGGTCAGCGGATCTTCAAAGACCCGGCTGACCATGGCCCGGACCAGACGGACCTGGTTTTCCTGGACCCTGTTGATATAGCGGTCGAAATTTTTGCCAAAGGAGCGCTGGTCGATATAGAAGATGGTCGGCTCGATCGAGCTGTCGTGCTCCCGGGCGATAAAGGCCTCCTTGGCGGCATACATACAGCAGACCGATGAGCAGTAATCGCGGTTGCAACTGTGATCACGGGAGCCAACGCACTGGATCCAGGCGATCGTGCGCGGATGCTTCCCGTCACCCGGCCGCACGACGCTGCCCGAGGTCGGCCCGGAGGCGGACAGCAGCCGTTCGAACTCGATGCTGGTGACCACGTTCTTGTAGACACCATAACCGAACTCGCCGCGCATCCGGGCATCAAAGACCTCGATGCCCGGCGAGAAGATTACCGAGCCGATGGTGATCTCCCGCTGCCGCTCGACCTGGTCGTAATCGATGGCCCCAACACCGCAAACGCTCTGACAGGTGCCGCAGGCCCCGGTATTGAGCCGCACGCAGCTGACCGCATCGATCACCGGTACCCGGGGAACGGCCTGGGGATAGAGAATATTGACCGGCTTGCGCAGGTTGAGGCCTTCGTTGAAGGCGTTGAGCAGCGGCCGCACCGGCTTGTCGGTCAACCACTCGACCTCGAGAAACTCGACCGGGCAGACCGAGGCGCAGGCCCCGCAGACCTGGCAGATATCGCGACCGACCTCGATACCCTCCTCGACCATGGTCAGCGCCCCGATCTCCATGACCTTGCGACACATCAGCACACACAGCCCGCAACGGATACAGTCGCCGCGCAGCCGGCCGCCGCGCTGCTTAATGATTTCCTGCGAGCGCGCATAGAGTGCAGCGCCGAGACTCTTGTCGAGATCGGGGGCCTGGTCGACGGTAATGGCCTGGAACTGCTCCGGACAGGCCGCATAACAGGCACCGCAACCGATACAGCGATCCTGGTTGATGACCGCGATCTCCTTTTTCTGCCAGCTCACCGCGCCGTGCAGGCAGGCCCGGAAACAGGCGCCGCAGCGCGAGCAGCGTTCGGCATCGACGGTAAAAGTCCAGACGGCCATATCACCTGGAGACACCGGTGCTACGCCGGGCAATACCGTCTTGTCTCTGGCCTTGGGTCGTTTTTTCTTCTCGTCGGGGAGAGGTGGCTCGGCAAACCAGGAGATTCTCGTTACCGGACAGGCCAGCTCACAGAGGCCGCAACCGGTACACTTGTCCGCATCGACGTAGCGGGCGTGCTGGGCGATCCGGGCGGTGAAATTACCGGCCTGGCCATCGAGGCCGAGCACCTCGCTGTGGGTGAGCAGTTCGATATTGCGGTGCCGGCCGACCTCAACGAGTTTCGGCGAGACGATGCACATCGAGCAATCGTTGGTCGGAAAGGTCTTGTCGAGCTGGGCCATTTTACCGCCGATGGCCGGCGCGCTCTCCACCAGATAGACGCGAAACCCGGCCTCGGCCAGGTCGAGCGCCGACTGCATCCCGCCGATGCCGCCGCCGATCACCAGCACCGCGCCGGTGACGCCGGGAGACTGCTGTTTGTTGACAGATTGGGTCATGCCGCCTCCTCCCGCTGCTCTGCCGCCCGTTTGACGACGTTGCTGAGAACCTGGGCCGAAACGAGATGGAGCCGCCCCTGGCTGGCAGGATAGCTGCCGTCCAGCGCGGCAACGATCAGTTCGGTGGCGAAGAAGACCGGCAGGCCCGGCTGCGTCGCCGAGTGTCGCTGCCGGCTCTCGACATTGGCCTGGCACATCGGACAGTCGGTCACCAGTGCCTGGGCGCCGGCCCGGCGTGCCGCGGCAACGATGTCGCCGACCAGGGCCTCGGCGATATCGGGCCGGGCCATGGTCAGGCTGCCGGAACAGCACTCGGTGCGGTGGGACCAGGAGACCGCATTGGCGCCAAGCGCGCCGATGATCTCCTCCAGCGCCCGCGGCTGCTCGTAATTGCGGGCTCCGGTGATCTTCGGATGACGGAGCGACAGACAGCCGTAATAGCAGGCCAGCGATAACCCTTCAAGAGGCAGCCGAACCTGCTCGCCCAGGCTGGCGAGGTGCTGCGGCTCGGAGAGCAACGAGCTGATATGGACGATCCGGAATTCCGGGAGATCCGCCGGCACATCCCAATAGCCCGGATCGGCCCTGAGCGACCGTTCGGCGGCCTTCAGGCGCTGGAAACAGGCGGCGCACGGCACCAGCACATCATGGCCGAGCTCGGCGGCGAGCAGCAGGTTGCGCAGCGGCAGTCGCATGCCGATTTCGTGGCTGGTCATATGCGCCGAGGAGGCACCGCAGCAGTTCCAATCCGGAATGTCCACCAGCCCGAGACCGAGTCGGGCGCAGACGGCCCGCACCGAACGATCATAGTCAAGCGCCGTGTCGCTCAGCGAGCAACCGGGATAGTAGGAATAGTTCATCGCTCGTACTCCTTGCCCTGGCCGGAAAAAATTTTCTCGATGACGGTCTTGTCCTTGACTGAATGGGGTCGCAGACTGAGTTTGCCTTTGCCAAACATCTGCAGGCCGAGCTTCATGTCGCCGAGCAGATCGCCGCTACGCAGCTTGTAGCCGACGATCAGGCCCACCTCGTAGGCCCGCCCCCAATGCCTGATCGACTGCAGGAACGATTGATGAAAGACCGGCACTCGCGGCTCTGCGGGAACCGTCTTTTTGCGCAGCGCCAGTTCACGCAGCACGTCCATCAGCGCGGCGATCTCGATATCGTTCGGGCACCGGGTGGCACAGGTTTCACAGGCGGCACAGAGCCAGATGGTCTTGCTGGCCAGCAGGTCCTCCTCCCGGCCGTAGGCGGCCAGTCGCACCACTTCCATGGTGGTCAGATCGAAAAAACCGGTCACCGGGCAGCCGGCCGAACACCGGCCGCACTGGAAGCAGGCGTGAACATCGATGCCTCGGGCCTGTAATTTGTCGAGAAACTTATGATGTATCTTTTCCGACGTATCGATGCTCTGGTTCATCTTCATCTCCTGTAACGCTGTCACAGACAATCGACCATGCGAATCGACCGGCGCCGTCGCTACATTGACGGCTGTTCGCCCCCGGCCGCCGCTTCGGTGTCATCCACCCTGACCGCCTCGGCCAGGGCCGGGAAGCGCAGGGTAAAAGTGGCGCCCTCGCCCGGCGTGGAAGACACCCGGATACTGCCCTGGTGCTCTTTGACGATGGCATACGAGACCGAGAGCCCCAGACCGGTCCCCTCGCCGGTGGTCTTGGTGGTGAAAAACGGCTCGAAAATCTTCTCTTGCAACGCTTCCTCGACGCCCGGCCCGCTGTCGCTGATGAGCACCTCAACCACATCGTCGCCGGCCCGCGTCCGGCTGACGATGCGCAGAGTGCCGCTGCCGTCCATGGCTTGGGCGGCGTTGACCAGCAGGTTCATCATAACCTGGTGGAGCCGGATATGATTGCCGGCAATCGACGGCAGCGTGTCGGCCAGTTTGCACTGTACCGCAATATTGTGATAAAGCGGCTGGTTCTGCAGGATACCGAGCGTCTTGCGGACAACCTCGTTGAGATTGATCGGTACCATCTCATAACTGGACTGGTGGGAAAACTCGAGCAGATCGGCGACGATCACTTTGCAGCGCTCGGCCTCGTTGATGATCGTGTCAAGATCAGCTCCAGCCGGGTGATCCTCGCCGAGTTCCTCCTTGAGCTCCTCCTTGATAAGGTTGGCATAGAGCATGATCCCGGACATCGGGTTGTTGATCTCATGGGCAACACCGGCGGCGAGCCGGCCGAGTCCGGCCATTTTTTCCGACTGCATGAGCATCTTGTGGGTCTGCTCGAGATCTTCCTCGATCTGCAACATGGCTCGCAGATCGGTAAATATGCCAAAAGTGGCGATCTCTTTGTCCTTGTCGTAAATGATACCGCCGGAAAAACGGACCGGGATCTCATGTCCGTCACGGTGCAGCACGCTCAGTTCATGGTGGAGCAGTTTCCCCTTGCCGCCGAGTTCATCGCTGCGCATCCGCTTGAGGACCTCACGGGCAACGCCGTCGTGATAGAGGCTGGCGACGTGCAGATCGCCGAGATCCTCCTCCCGATAGCCGAGCAGCTGCAGTGCTGCGTTGTTAAACAGGATGATCCGGCCCTGCAGATCGGCGGCGATGATCGCATCGACAGAAGAATTGATCAGGTTGTTGAAGAAGGCGTTGCGCCGCCGAAGTTCTCCCTCCAGGCGCTTGCGGGCGGTGATATCGATAAGGTAGAGCAGGTAGTAATCCGGCGAGGCGGGTGGATAGACGAGCACGGCATCGATGATTTTGAACTCGTCGTCACCGGTCCGGATCCTGATCTCCTGCCTGATCCGCGACTCGTCAATCTCGGCCAGGTTGTCGAAATACTGGCCAATCTGGTAGAAAAACCACTGGTTTTCCTCGCCGAGCAGGAGCTCGAGACTTGTATCGATTAGTCCTCGGTAGGCCACTCCGAGCAAGCTGTTGGCCGCCGGATTGACATAGCGCGCCTGGTGGTTCAGGTCGATCACCATGACCCCGTTGGGAGTCTCTTCCATAATCTGGTAGAGGTAGAGATGTGAGCCAAGCTCATTGGTTACCTCCGGCAGACTCTTACGCAATGGCGATCTCTCATCGTCGCTTTTCAGCACTGACCTTACCGCTCGATAAGATTAAGAAATTCAGGCAACCTGTCCTTCCAGCCCAGCGATACCAGGACCACTGCCTCGCCGAGCGGCTGTAGCTCGCGCAAAAAGTCGGCCGCCACCTGCAGGCCGGCACTCTTCTTGTCCGCTGCCTGCATCATTTTTTTCTGAAATTCCTGGGGAATCGACGGAACACCGGCAAGATTGTTGAGGTAGCGGATCATCGTCACTGATTTGAGCAGGAGCAGCGACGGGTAGAGCCTGATGCCGGTCTGTTCCGCGGCGGGCAGAAAGAGTTCGATGATATTGAGGTCATAAGTCGGGCTGAGGGTGACCGACTGGACCCCGAAATCTTTGAGTTTCAGCAGGTAGTCGGCAAGCTGGCGATTGCGGTTGACGTCGTCGGAGAGTTCGAGGTAGACCCCAATCGTAAAGTCTGTCGCCCCGTCCAGATCTTCCCCGGACAGGTCTTTACCACCATTGAGACGGGCCACGCACGCCAGCATGGTATCGAGATCGAGGTCGCCGCTGGTGCGGGCCAGCGGCTGGTCTCCCTCTCGCGCATCGTGCCCCTGCTTGATAACGATGTCTTTGACCCCGAGCGCGGCGGCACAGAGCAAGTCGGCCTGGAAGGAGAGCCGATTGCGATCCCTCCCATTGATTACCATGGCCGGCTCGATTCCCTTATCGCGCAAGGCCAGGCACGGGGCGAGCGGCGCCATGCGCATGATGGCGTGCTCGTTGTCGGTGACCCTGATGCCGTTCACGCGCCCCCTGATGGCCAGGGCGGCATCGAGGAAGGTTTGCAAATTGGTGCCCTTAGGCGGGTCAAGTTCGATGATCAGGCGGGATGGGCGGGGGGAACGGCTGGCGGCGGCAGCTTCCATTGAACCTCCTCTCGTCGGCGTGGCGTTGCTCTTGGAAGTCGGTCAAAAACAGCTTCTTTCCGAACACTTGATCAGCCAGGCAACCTGCCGTGCCAGCGCCGTGCGGGATCGGCAGATCCCAAGGCAGGCAGAACTCGTAAGGACGATAAGAACGTTAAACCGGTGGTATCATCTTCACGGCAGTGCGCGCCGAAACGCTAATCAAATGATTTTAATGTATCTTTAAGTCGTCTTTATAGTACTGCCAGAGGCCGCTCCTTGTCAATCATCTATCGCGCACCTTTGATGAATCTCGCAGATATCCCTTATGATATTGTTTTTATAATTCAAATATGTATTACCCGAGCATGCGGCCAGACCCATCCAACTCTTTCTGCCGGTGGTTTCCGCCACCTGTTTGACCACGGTGCCACCATCGCTGCAGCAAATCTGCCCGTTCTTGACCCAGGTCAATTGCAATCGATGGTTTTCACCGTATGATTGTACTATCAGGAGCAGGATGCAGCGCACGGCCGGATTCAATCAACGGCCGGAAGGAAACCGTTCACCAGTGTATGGAGAGCCGCCATGAAATGTCCCGGCCAGGATATGCAGTATTGGAACCAGGATGCGATATTCGACGTCGATTGCCCGCAATGCGGCCGGTCGGTCGAGTTCTACAAGGATGACACATCCAGGACCTGCAGAAGCTGCGGCCATCGCTTTGTCAATCCAAAAATGGATTTTGGTTGCGCCGCCTATTGCCAGTTTGCCGAGCAATGTATCGGCACTCTGCCTGAAGAATTTGTCGGTGCGCAGGACAACCTGATGAAAGACAAGGTGGCGGTGGCGATGAAACGCTTCTACAAAGCCGACTTCAAGCGTATCGGCCGCATGCTCAAGCTCGCCGGACATGCCGAGAAAATTGGTGCCCGGGAAGGCGCCAATCCGGCGCTGGTGCTTTGCGCCGCTTACCTGGACGGCAGTGGTCTGGAGCGGGCACGGGAGCACCACGGCAGCGATGATTCACGCCTGGTTGCCCGGGAGAGTTCAGAACTGGCACGCACCGTATTGACCGAACTGGGGGCCAAGCAGGCGATGATCGAGGACGTCTGCCGGCTCCTTGCGCACACCGCCCCGATTACAGCCTCCGATTCTGCAGAACTGCGAACCCTGGCCGACGCCCGGCTGGTCACCCGGCTGGAGGAAGATGCCCGCAGGGGACAGCCTGCTGAACACCGCCCAGCCGACAGTCTGCTCGACCAACTGGTCAGCGACGGCGGCAGGCAGGAAGCTCGGGCCATTGCCGGCACGACAGCCGGTTCTTCCTGAGTCGCCCTGCTCGGTCCCCAATTCCCTTCGTTGCCATCGGGCTTCTGCCGGACTGAAGATTGCCCGGAACTTGAAACCGGCGGCAACCATCTGGTACAATAACGGTAAAGATGCGTTTTCATCCCAGCGCGCTGAAATGAAGGACGAGAAAAACGGGGACGCTGCTCATGGAAGAGACGAAAATCGTAGCCGCCATCGACGGATCCGACTATTCCGATCTGGTACTGGACAAGACCATTCAATACGCCACGCTGCTCAACGCTTCGGTGCTGCTCGTATACTGTCACAAAAAATTCCCGACGCTGCTCGGTGAACCGCACAGAAACGAACAGATTGCCGAAATCATCAGCCAGGCGGAAGAACTGGTCGAGCCCTACCGGGAGCGGTTGGATGATGTGCGCATCACATATGAATGCAGGCTCATGGAAGAGCCGGCGGCGGCGATGATCGTCGATATCGCCCGTGTCGAGGAGTGCGAGTTGATCATCATGGGCTCACGGGGCCTGGGCAACCTGGCCAGCCTGATCATCGGCAGTGTCACCAACCAGGTCCTGCAGTCGGCCCCCTGTTCGGTCCTGGTGGTCCGCTAAGCGACGCCTGCTGTCAGCCAAAATGCAAGCAAACAATGCACGGGCAAACAACATGAACGAACTCACCGACAAGACCGTCGGTTTCATCGGGCTCGGCCTGATGGGCCGGCCGATGTGCCGCAACCTGATGAAAGCCGGGCTCACGCCGGTGGTCTACAACCGTTCCCCGCAGCCGCGGCAGGAGTTGGCGCGTGAGGGCGCCGTCGCCGCCGACTCGCCGGCCGAAGTGGCCGAGCAAGCCGACATCATCGTGATCATGGTCGCCGATACCCCGGCCGTCGAGCACGTGTTGACCGGTCCGGACGGTGTCCTCCACTCACTCCGATCCGCTACTCTGCTCATCGACATGGGCACTACGGCTGTCCCGGCCACCCGTCGTCTGGCCGCGCTCGTTGAAGAAAAAGGGGCTCTCTATGTCGACGCACCGGTGTCCGGCGGCACCATCGGCGCCGAGGCCGGTACGTTGACGATCATGGCCGGCGGCAGTGAGCAGGCCTTTGCACTGGCCCGGCCGGTGCTCAGCTTGCTCGGTGAACGGATCACCCATGTCGGCGCCACCGGCGCCGGTCAGGTCGCCAAGGCGGCCAACCAGGTCATCGTCGGCCTCAATATCGGTGCGGTGGCCGAGGCCCTGGCTCTGGCAAAGGCGGCCGGCGTCGATCCGGCCAGGGTCCGTGCAGCACTGCGCGGCGGATTTGCCGACTCGCGCATCCTGGAAGTGCACGGGCAACGGATGCTCGACAACAACTTCGCACCCGGCGGCAAGTGCACCACCCAGCGTAAGGACATGCATCAGGCCCTGGAACTGGCCGCAGAACTAGGCCTGGAGATGCCGGCAACCGCTCTCAGCCGCGATCTCTATGACCGGCTGATCGATGACGGCGACGGCGATCTCGACCATGCGGCGCTGTTTCGCCTGTACACGAAAAGCTGACCGATTACACTGTCGACCAAACCAGCCGGCCGCCGGGACCCGACATCTACCGCCCGTTTCGCAACGGGCGGTACCTCGCTTCCCGTTACCGTTCTCTGACACGAAAAGCGACAGCACACGACCGTCTTCTCTCACAACGGCCGGGCCCGCGACCGGCGCAGGGCCAGGGCACTGTTGGCCATGAAGATCAGCAGCGCACCGCACCAGCCGGCCAGCCCCAGTCCCGGATCTCCGACCAGCAACGGCCCGAGCAGCGCGGCCAGCAGGATCCTGCTCGACGAGATAATCGATCCCTCGACCGCAGTAACGAACAGATACCCATACGTCAGGAGATATTGACCAAGCACACCGGCCACCGAACAGGACAGAAGAAACAGCATTTGGGTGCGATCCGGCCAGAAGATCGCCTCCCGGAAAAGTGCATAGATGACGACCATGCCGATGCCGAACATGAAAAAGAGGATGGTCTGGGAGTCATGATGCCGCCGGCTCAGGTTCAGATAGATCATTGCCACCGCCGCGGTCACCCCGGAACCGAGGCCCCACAGGTTGCCCCAGCCGATGTTCATTAGTCCCGGCGAGAGGATCAGCCAGACCCCGACGAACGCGACAACGACGATAATCAGGGCAAAAAAGTCGCGCTGGTGCCTGAGCAGAAACCAGGAAAACAACGCCACAAAGAGCGGGTAGGTCATGTTCAGGATATTGGCCTCGGCCAGCGTACCAACGTCTATCGCTTTGTAGAAACAAAAGACGGCAATGGTATTGGCCACGGTCCGGCCGAGCAGAAAATGATAGCGGCGAGGGGCCAGACGGTGGCCACCGATCAACATCGTAATACAGACCACACAAAATCCGAGGAGAAATCGGGCAAAGACATAAAAGGAGGTCGCAACGTCGACATGGGGCTGGCCCCAACGGATAATCACCGTGGCCAGGTAGAAACAGAAGGCGGAACCGAAAACCGCCAACCACCCGACAGCTTGGCGTGAGAAAATGGGGCGAATCAATGCAATACCTTAGTTTTTATATGAAAATCGGCGGGACAGGTTTTAACCTGTCCCCCGCTCACTTTCACTAACTGGATCTTCCGACCACGGCGCCGATTTTCATCGTTCGTTGTGACTCCCTGTCATGGGAGGTATAAGAAAATCATCCCCCCAGGCTGACCGGACCTGCCTCCAGCTGCTGCGCTGCAGCCTGATCGGCCAGTCCTTCCGACCATGACGCCGATTTTCATTGTTCGTTGTGACGTCCCGTCATGGGGTTATGTTTCATTGCGTTTCGTAGCAGCCCATCAGACCCCATTTCCGGAATTTCAGCCACCGTTTTTGCCGGTACGACGGTGTCGCCGTCTTGCCAAACAAATAACGATCATTATGGTTTTTCTACAGGGAATCAGGGGGAAAGGAAGGTACAGCCATGCATGAAAAAGAAGAACTATGTCAGAGAATTGTCTCGATATATCCGGACATCGGCCTCTGCGGTATCGACGTCGATGTCGAATTCGACGAATCGAAAAAGGTTTGGGCAGTCCACCTCACCCGTAACGGCCATCACCTCACCCATTTTCTCGATATTCCCGAGGCAGACGCCTGCCTGGAAGGGAAACAATGCGTCGCCCTGGGGCTGGACATTGCCCAATTGCGCAAGAATATCGAGGGGCAAGGATTTTAGACAACCGCGTCAGTCACCGCTGATCAGCCACCCGGCCAACAGGGTTCCGGTCATCGCCAAACATTCCATATCGAGATAGTACTTCGCCGACTGACGATAGAGCACGGAACAGGCGGCCCCAAAGAGGTCGTCTTGATCGTTGAAATTGAGCAGCACCGGAACCCGCGGCACCGCAAAGTACCGAAGCGAGAGATCGTGCGTACCGCTCGTCAATTCAACTGCGCCGAGCGTTCGTGCGCGGTTACGCAAGTGTTCGAGCCCGCCGGAAAAGTGCGTTTCGATGGTCTTGTTGGTATTGGTCGTAAAATAAGAAAGCAGCGGCGCCGCATCGGCGAATTCCCGATAGCTCATCAAGGGATCCGCCCCAACTGGCGGTTGCTCGGGGCAATCGAGCACGTAACGAGCCAGGATGACCCGTATTGCAGGGTTGACGGCCCTCCCGTCAGGGCCGGTGATCGCCGTAGCGGAAAGATGATGAACCTTCCCGTAAACCGGTATGGCGAGCCCACCGTCGGCAAACGTCACCCCAAGCGGCCCTGCCCGCCGGGCCAGGTCCACTCCCTCGAGTTGTTGTAAATAGGAGCGATAGATTTCAGTAAAGACTGGTGCCCGTGCCATAACCGTTTCCTATGATTGCAATTCTCCGTGCGCCGGTGAAGGCTATTTCCTTCATGTTGTATCCGGTAACAACCCGAAAAACAATGACTTTTCAGGCGCGCCGAAGGCGACTGCAAAAGTGTATGATTTTCCCTTCACAACAGGGTCCGGCACTATCCGACAACTATTACGTAACCATCTTTGATTACATCACAATTTGTTTTATTGGAAATTGGCATGGGTGTTGCTTTAACAAAGGCAAGCAACGGGTCCCCGGACCCAGACGATGATCAGAAGATCGATCATTCCCGAAGCTGCCTACCGGCAGCCAAGGACCTCAAAAAAGACCCCGCCCAACGGGCGGTAACAATTAAAAGGAGAACCACCATGAAAAAGATTATCTCTACCACGACAGCATTTCTGTTCGTCGCTTCTCTGGGTATCGCCGGCACTGCCGCAGCGGCCAGTTGGAACTTCAAGGAAGATTACCTCGATCGCTCGGTAACTACTGTCAGCGATTCCAAGAAAGCCGCACCCGAGCAAAGCATGGCTGCCGCCTCCTCACGCGGTTCCGACGAGCAACACGTCGTATCCTGGAACTTCGATGAAGGCAACTTCACCAGCGGTGCCGAAGTCATCGAAAGCGGTCCGGCAGCCGACCGGCTCGCCGCATCAGGCTCCGGGGATGACGTCCGTCTGGTCAGCTGGAACAGCGACGAGGGGCGTTTCGACAG
>NZ_FQXS01000003.1:182340-243627 GCF_900130015.1 Desulfofustis glycolicus DSM 9705
GGCGAGAAAGTGATCGAGGTCAGCGACTACAACGTTATCAACTAAAAATAATCTGAAACCCTTGCCGGCCAGCGCCGGCAGCGGTGAGTCAGGGGGCGTCGCAGACGCCCCCTTTTTTTTCGTCCGCACATATCACCTCAAGCTGCTCGGCAACGCGCCGGGTCCAGATCCACTGTCGCGAGTTGATTCAGGCAGGAGCGAAAGGTCTTAGTAAACGCGACCCGCTAGCCACAAACGTTTCTTTCTGGTTGAAGATCGCCTTGTGACAGTGAAGGTTATTCCCTTCACGATGGGTTCGGTAACACCTTGAATAATAATGATTTATTGAGCGAACTAGAAGTTGCTCCGAGAGTGTATGGTTTTGCCCTTCACTCGGCACCCTGACGGTCTTCGACGCCTTCTCCTTAACTTACTTTGATTACAGCATATTTTATATTACTCCAAGCTGGCATGGGTATTGCTCTATAAAAGGCAAGAGATGAGTTTTCGGACTCATACAATGATCAGAGAATCGATCGTTCCCGAAACTATCCATAGGTGGCCAAGGGAACAAACTAAAACTACCCTGCCCGACAACGGGCGGAAAAAAATTGAAGGAGTACCGTCATGAAAAAAATTATCTCTACCACGACAGCATTCATGTTCGTCGCATCTCTGGGTATCGCCGGCACCGCCGCAGCGGTCAGCTGGAACTTCAAGGAAAACTACCTGGATCGATCGGTAACGTCAGTCACCGACTCAAAGAAAGCGGCACCCGAGCAAAGCATGGCTGCCTCCTCGCGCGGTTCCGACGAGCGACACGTCGTATCCTGGAACTTCGATGAAGGCAATTTCAGCAGCGGCGCCGAAATCATCGACAGCGGCCCGACAACTGACCAACTCGCCGCTTCGGGTTTCGGCGATGACGCTCGCCTGGTCAACTGGAACTTCAAGGAAGACTACCTGGATCGCTCGGTAACGACTGTGACCGATTCCAAGAAAGCCGCACCCGAGCAAAGCATGGCTACCTCCTCGCGCAGTTCCGACGAGCGGCACATCGTATCCTGGAACTTCGATGAAGGTAACTTCACCAGCGGCGCCGAGATTATCGACAGCGCCCCGGCAGCCGACCGGCTCGCCGCATCAGGCTCCGGGGATGACGTCCGTCTGGTCAGCTGGAACAGCGACGAGGGGCGTTTCGACAGCGGAGCGGCGCTGAGACTGCCGGCAGAAGAGCGAGTAAGTCTGTCCGGGACGATCAGTAACGACAATCCGATCAGGTGGCACTCTGAGGAGCTTGCCGCCACCGACTCCGTAACCTTCCGGGCCGGCAATGGAAACACCTTCAGCCTGGCGGACAATGCCAAGGGACTCAAGCTGAGCGACCTTGACGGCAGGTCGGTCGAAATCAAGGGTAGCGTGATGGAACGGGCCGGCGAGAAAGTGATCGAGGTCAGTGACTACAACGTTATCAACTAAAAAAAATCTGAAATTCTTGCCGGCCAGCGCCGGCACCGGTGAGTCAGGGGGGCGTCGCAGACGCCCCCCCTTTTTTCTCTGTTTTCATGGGTTCGCGTCTGCGGTCAATGGTTCTGCCTGGCATCCGCAGTTACTGCAGTAGACGCTCCATCTCGTCAGGGGATTTCATAAAGAGAGCAACGCTTCCACGCACCCCCAGATCAGCGACTACCTCGATCGCCCGAGGCAGCAAACGATATTTTTCGAATTCGGCTTTGGTCTCCAGATCTTCCCGGATCATGGTTTCCGGCAGTTCCGGAATACGCGTAATCAACACTTCGGGAACGAGATGATAGACCAGCCCGCCGACCACCGCTTCCTCAACCGCCATCCACCGCTCGACGATACCACCGACCTCCGTCATGGTGGGAAGTTGCTCGCTGGCCTCGATAGTCTCCATGATCGCCCTCTCGGTCGCATCACGCAGACCGATATGCAGGGTCTCCTCGAGGGGCGTCATCAGAACCGTATAGGGATTATCCGAGGCACTTTTCCAGATGGTCTTACGGGCACGCATAAAACGCCAGCTGTCGGTTTCTTCCGAATAACTGATATAACTCGAGAAGGAACCGACCTCATCGACAGACGACCTGCCGGCAAGATCAAGACTGATATGTTTCTCCGTATCACCGCTGAATTTGTAACGCGCTTTATATTCCCGAGCCAAGTCCCGGACAATAACCGCCTTGATTCCCTGTCCACCGTCGAACGGCTCCACGCCGTGCTCCATCACGGTGGAAATTGAATGATACGGATCTGCCAGACCGGTCCGAGCCAACAAGTCATCGATGGTCTCACGAGAGTACTCGACAAACAGCTCAGCCACCTCTTCTCGTGGTTCCGGGACGTACAGGAGACGATAGGACATGGCATCAAGCTGCCAGTTTACCTCTTCACAACCGAGGTCGTCGCGAATTCGCTGAATCAGATCGGGCTGGGACTGCAGATAGTCGACGCAGGTGCCGTGATCGGTTCGTTCCCGGTCCGGTAAAAATTCTGTAAACGGTATAAACTGCAGCTCACCGTCTTTCTCACCGAGCATCTCCACCAGACGCGAAAATTTTCCCTCTTCCGTTCGGCTGCCGGTATCGCCACCGGCCAGTCCGGTCGCCAGCAGAAGCAGGACAACTGTCAGCAATAGATATGCCGCTGTCCATGTCTGGCGCGCGCCAACCTGGCGTTGGCGGCAACCCGGTGCCTGCGCACCGCATGTTTCTTTCATCATGGTTTCTCGATCTTACTGTTTCCAGGCGCGTCGAAAGCGCTCTGGGGACAACCCGTGTTTGCGCAACAACGTATAAAAGTCGGCTCGATACATACCTGCCTCCTTTGCTGCCCGGCTGACGTTACCCTGGTGGTGGTCCAGGAGTTGCGTAAGGTAATCCTTCTCGAAACTGTCCCGGGCATGTCGAATCGGCGGCACGCCGGTTCCCGGAGACGCCGACCCTATAATCAATTCCGGCGTCACCGTCTTCCCCTGAGCCAGAGCGACGGCATACTCCATTGCGTTTTCCAGCTCCCGAATGTTGCCCGGCCAGTCGAGGTTCATTAATTTCCGGGCGGCTGCTGGGCTGATATCACTTACCGTTTTCCCGGTGTCGTGGCTGAACTTGTCGAGAAAATAGTGCGCCAGCGGCAGGATATCCTCCTTGCGCTCCCGCAACGGCGGCAGGGTAATAGGGATCACCCGGATCCGATAATAGAGGTCTTCACGGAAGGTGCCGTCGCGCATCTGCTGCTCCAAACGGCGGTTGGAAGCGGCAATGATCCGCACATCGACGGTGACCTTGCGGTTGCTGCCCAACGGGTAAAACTCCCGCTCTTCGAGAATGCGCAGCAATTTCGCCTGCATGGACAATGGCAGTTCTGACAACTCGTCGAAAAAGAAACTGCCGCCATGGGCCCGCGCGAAGAGCCCCTCGCGGCGGCCGTCGGCACCGGTGAAGGCGCCTTTTTCATAGCCGAGCAACTCGCTTTCCAGCAGATTTTCCGGGATAGCGGCACAATTGACAGCGATGAATGGACCATCCTTGCGACGACTGGCACCATGCAGACAACGGGCGACGAGTTCCTTGCCGGTGCCGCTTTCCCCTTCGATATAGACATTGGAATCGGTAACGGCAACCTGGCTTACCTTGGCCAGGACCTCCTTCATCGCCCGACTTGAGGTAATAATCCGGGCACAGGCCGGGGCCAGGTTCGGCAGTGATTCAACCTCCTGGCGCGATGTTGCCAGCGGTTGCGGATAACCGTTGATCATCCGGCTCTGCTGCAGACAGCTCTTGATTTGCGCGACCAGCCTGACACCGTCCAACGGTTTGGTCAGGTAATGACAGGCCCCGTGTTTGATGACATCGACCGCCCGGTCGATGGTGCCGTTGTCGGTGAGAACAATCGCCGGGAGGCCCCACTGCAATTCGCGCAAATCATCCATCAGCAGCAGGCTGTTTTCACCATTGCGATGATCGTCGATGACGGCCAAGTCAACGAAGCGTTCCCGAGCCAGCCGCAGCGCTGCACGGCTATCAGCCGCCGGCAGGACCCGATAGCCCTCGGTTTCGAGATGACGGGTCGTCTCCTGCAAAAGAGCGGGGTCGTCATCAATCAGCAGGATGGTCGTAGTGTCGCCGACGCTCGGACCCGGGATCGGCGCAGCCGTTGCCGGCCGGTGAGGTTCCACGGTCTTCAATCCGCTCACGACTCACGCCTGCTGTTTGATGGATGGTGATCCCGCTGCCGTCGACTCCGCCGCCGCCTGCTCGATCACTTGCTGTTCCGCGCCAATCGGCGACCGCTTACTGATCCGATAAAAGTCCTGCCCTCCAAGGCGGCCATTCTTGGTGAAAACAATTACCTGATAGTCGCCGGACGCCGGCAGTCGCGAACGCTCGACCCAGAGCACCCGGTCGACAGCCAGGGAGAAGTCGTGACAGATATGCTGCATGAACCGCTCGGGGTCAGCGGAAATGGAATGCCCCTTTCCTGTTTCCTGGTAGATACAGACATACGGTTTGAGCAGAGTAACATTCTTCGTCCCCCGCTCCACCTCACAGATATGCAGGTGGTAGGAACCGGGAAACCAGGCGATGGGCGGCCGTTCGTCATGTTTCTTGCCGTCCCAACTATAGATGCCGCTAAATATGGTCTTCATCGTCTTTCTCTGACCGATCTGCCCGGACCGTCATCCCCGCCGAATACGGAAACGACGGTCCAGGCATCGATGCCTCACTCGTTGGCGGCCAGTCCCCGGCGAGCGTCCATATCGACCAGGACCCGTTCCCGGGCGGTATCGATGCCGAGGGCTTGGCGCTTCTTGTCGATATGGGCGAGCATCAGCCGGGCCATCTCGTAAGGATCATCGGCAAAGCCCCAGCTGCCGAGACCTTTGCTCGCCAACCCTTCGAAAAGGAGCTTCTCGAACTTGGTCTCCCTGGTGATCGGGAAGGTGTGCCCGAACACGGTGAAGACCCCCGATGCCACGAAATACTGGCCGATGGCAATGGCCTTTTCGCTCATCCACTCCGGTGCGCAGCCGGCAACCGGCAGATCGGCAATCGATTCGCCGAGACCGCCGGTTTTGACCATCTCGGCCACCGCCATCAAGATGCGACTGTTGTCGACACAGGAACCAAGCCCGAGCACCGGCGGGATGCCGACGGTCTCGCAGACTTCGGCCAGGCCTGCCCCGGCCAGCGCCGCGGCACCCGGAGTGGTCAGGCCGGCCTTGGCCAGCGCCACCTGCGAACAGCCGGTCTGAACGACGAGCACATCGTTCTTGATCAGCTCCTTGACCAACTCGACGTGAGAAAAATCCTGCTTCGAGCGCGGGTTGGTGCAACCGACCACACCGGCGACGCCGCGAATCCGCCCATTGATAATATTATCATTGAGCGGCTCATAGCCACCCCGAAACGATCCGCCCAGCATATATTTGATGTATTCGTGCGAGAAGCCGTGCACGCCGCGGCCGACCCGGCGGGGTATCTCGATCGGGTGCGAGCGGTTCTTGAACCGGCTGATCGCCTTGATGACGATCTCGTCGGTGCACTTCAGCGGGTCATGCTCGTCGAGTTCGATATGCTGGGCGCCCTCGATTTTCGCCCGATAGTTGGTGGTGACGAACACCGTGTCGTAGCAGCCGGCGACCTTGTGCAGATCCTGCTTGATGCACTGGATATCGACGGTCATCGCATCGACCGCCCCGGTAACCAGCGCCGCCTCGGTAGACGAGAAATTGCCGGCATGGGGGATGCCGTGGCGCGATAGGACCTCGAGCCCGGAGCAACACATGCCGACCAGGTTGATGCCCTTGGCCCCGGCCTCGGCGGCCATCTGCTGCAGGCTCGGCGCCGCGGTGGAGACCATCATCGCTTCGAGCAGATTCGGCTCGTGGCCGTGGACGATGATATTGACCTGGTCCTCCTTGAGCACTCCCATATCAACGGTGATCTCCACCGGCGACGGGGTACCGAACAGGATATCGGAGATATCAGTGGAGACCATCGAACCGCCCCAGCCATCGGCCAAGGCCGTCCGCGAGATCTGCTTGGTCAGGTTTTCATAATCCTGGTCGACGCCGATCGCCGTGCGGTGCATCATCTCCATGATCTCGCGCATCGCGCCGCGCGGCACAATTCCTTCGCGCCGCCAGGTTTCCAGCGTCTTGGCCGGAACCCGCTTGACCAGCGGAATCTCGCCTTCGACCTGGGTATAGGTCTTTTCCAGCTCCCGGTAGACATCGGCGGCGATCTCCTTGATCTCCCGCCCGTCCGTCTCGATATCGAGTGAGGCGGCGACTTCGCCGAGCTTGAGGTGGTCCTTGATCTGAAAATCGGTGATTGTCCCTTCGATGACACCGCGAAACAGCTCGAGCATGGCCATACCGTGATCGGTATGGGCTGCGGTGCCGGCGGCCACCATCCTCCCAAAGTTCCGCGTGGCGATGGTGTCGATACTGGCGCCGCAGACCCCGACCCGCTTGTACGGATCGGTCGGGTTCATCCGGCACGGCCCCATCGAGCAATGTTTACAACAGGCCGAATCGGCGCCGATCGGACACGGCTTGAGTTCTTCGGCCCGGTCGAAGAACAGCTCAACGCCGTCCCGGCGGGCCTTGCTGATCATCTGCTGGGTCGACTCACAGATGGTGATATCTTCCGGTCGAATGATTTGTTTCGGTTTGGCCATGACTCCTCCGGTCTCGTGACAGTTGGGGGATGACGGGATACCTGATCTGCCGGCACGAAGATGCCGCAGTCCTGCAGTTCCAGCCACAAAGAATAAGAACAATTCCCATTACCATACAACGATACCGCCACATTGTAGCATTGTCAACGAGAAGTTCATGCCGCGCAGGAGGCCACCAGACTGGCCAACGCCACCGTAATGACTATTGTGTCGAGGGTGGACAGGGCGCACCTTGTCTATGAGCGCCGGCGATTTCTCACCGGTGGTGACGAGCAACCCACCGCGCATTATCCGAAACCTACAAACCACAACGTCAGGAGCAGATCATGAAACTGTTGACAGCCCTTATTCTCAGTTTGTTATCGTTCAGTTTCGGCACGCATCAAGCAGCCGCACAACCGAAGGATTATTCAAGCACCATCGAGCTGTTTCGCAGCTCACCCGTTGTCGAGAAATTTTTTGCCGCTTCTTACGGCTATGCCGTTTTTCCGCTGATCGGTAAAGCCGGTTTCGTCGTCGGCGGCTCCTACGGGAAAGGCCAGGTCTATCGGGGCGACGTCGTCACCGGCACAACCTCGGTGATCGAAGGCTCAATCGGGTTCCAGGCAGGCGGTCAGGCCTTCAGCGAAATCATCTTCTTCCAGGACGAACGGGCCTACCGTGAATTTATCAGCGGCAGCTTCGAATTCGACGCCACTGCGCAGGCGGTGGCCGTCACGGCCGGCGTGAGCGCCCAGGCCGGCACCACCGGCACCAGCGCCGGCGTCAGCACCGGTCCGCGCACCGGTATCCAGGCGGAGACCGGCTATGTCAAAGGCTTCGCCACCTTCGTCCACGCCCAGGGCGGCCTGATGTACGAGTTTTCCGTCGGCGGCCAAAAATTTACTTTCCAGCCATTGTGATCAATGGAAAATACCGGTAACTGCCGGACCAACACACACGGAGATATCCTGATGAAAAAAGTGAGTGCATCAGCGTCAAACCTCAAGGAATTGATCAAACACGCCATCGACGATCTTGAGGTAACCCCCGAGGAGTATAAGAATATCATGGAACACGCCCACGAAGATGGTCACATCGACAAGGAGGAACAGACGTTACTGAGCCAATTCCAGTCGATGATCAGCAACGGCACCATCAAACGCGTTCGCGGTTAACTCCAGACATCATTTTGCCTCAGGAAGAAGGACACCTCTCCTGAGGCAAAAGCCACCAGGGGCTGCCGGCCGCCATACCGGCCGCTGCCTATGCCTCGCTCATCCAGGTTAGCAGCAGCGAAACAAGCAGAAAAGCAACCGATCCGAGGTATATCCTCAGTCGCTACCGCAGACCGTGCGTTTTCGGGGGGTAAGCTCGACCCGGCCCGCTCCCCGCGAAGCTGCAGTCGCCGGTTCGCCCAGCCTGATCATGGCTTCCGTTGCCAGCGCTCCCCGTGTTTCTCGTATTTCTGTTTCACGGCCGACCAAGCGACTTTGTGGGCCACTTCTTCCCGTGAATCGTCATCTCTTCTGCTGTCCTCATCCCGGTACTGATCCCAGGCATTGTTGAACGCTGCCAAATAGATTTCCTGGGCATGTTTCGGCAAGGCCTGCCGGACCGCCTCCGGCAGGCCTTGCAGTGTATCGTACGGCATGGGCAACCTCCTTGCCGATGATCGTTGCTGCAACGCGTGCGGGAACACCTCTTCCGCACCTGACTTGCATCTCCTGCAGAACTTCGAGCATAGTTACTTGAAGCGCGAACGAGCCGATTTCATCGCATCGCCGAGTGAGTCCCAGGCAAGTTCCATACCGGATTTGAGATCTTCCCAGGCATCCTCGCCGGCCCGTTTCAGCTCACTCAGCTTTTCTCGCGCCGCTTCCTGTTTCATTCGCAACTCGTCGATCTGCTTATAATATTCGAGCTGACCATCGGCGTCGGCGTCTTTTGCCCGCGCCTTCATTTTCTCGATTTCTGCTTTCCATTCATCCAACTGCGCTTCAATCTTCTGTTGGTATGCATCTTTCATGCTCATGGTTTCCTCCATTGCGGTTGATTGACGAAGCGGTGCAGCGATACGGGTCATCTCTTCTTTGCCCCCGAGCATACCCGCAAAAAAATGCGAACCCCGCATATCGTTACCCGTAACTATACCATAAAATGATATTTTTTGCTGGCGCATCGACGGCTACAACGGAGCAATCCAGATTCGGTTCTTCCGAGCCAAACATGGCGGCGTTCCCCTAACACGGTATCGATCGCTCAACCGAATGGACAGTGCGAAAGATCGGTGATCAATCATGGTAAGAATTGTCGATCTGAGATATGTTTGCAGGTCCGGTCGATAACACCGTACGCCAGACACTCGCGAGCCTTTTGCAAAACTTAGATTTCCGTTCAAAATCAAGGCATGCTAAAAATTTTACCACAGGCATATAATTGATATTCCGAGGATAAAATTTTGAGCATAACGCGGAGTTTGGGCGAAAAGATTGTTTTGCAAATGGCTCTCGCTTCAGGAATCGAAAGCACAGGGGATACCAGATGAGCAGATTGTTCACTGAACATGGCATCAACACCATGTCTGTTAAAAACAGATTCGTTCGCTCCGCCACTTGGGAAGGACGCGCCGGCGAAGACGGAGCCGCCACGGCGGACCTGACCGAAATGATGACGACGCTTGCTGAGGGCGGCGTCGGGTTGATAATTACCAGTCACGCTTTCGTCTCGCCGGCAGGTCAGGCGACGCCCCGGCAACTCGGCATCCACGACGGGGCCCTGATTTCTGGACTACAAGAAATGGTGTCAGCGGTACACGCCCACGATGCCAAGATAGTCATGCAACTCGCCCATGCCGGGATCCACGCCAATACAGAGTTGACCGGCCAGGCTGCTCTCGCCGTGTCCGGCACCGACGATTTTCCTCAGGGAGCCGTTCGGGTCGCAACGGTGGCGGATATCGAAGCTCTCGTTTCCTCCTTTGCCCAAGCAGCGGGAAAAGCACAACAAGCCGGTTTCGATGGAGTTGAACTCCACTCCGCCCATGGTTATCTTCTCAGCCAGTTTCTCTCCCCGGCCTACAATAGGCGGGATGACGACTATGGCGGATCGATCGGCAACCGGGCTCGGATCCACCTGCAGATATACCGTGCCATCAGAGCGGTAGTCGGCAAAGATTACCCGATTCTGATCAAGATGAATTGTGCCGACTTTATCGACAATGGCTTGACCGGCGACGATGCGCTGACTGCCGCCACGCTTTTTGCCGACGAAGGCTTCGATGCCATCGAAGTCAGCGGCGGCACCATTTTGGGCGGCAAGCTGTCACCCAGCCGACCGAAAATCGCCACGGCGGATCAAGAGGCGTATTTCAAAGAATACGCCGGCAGGATCAAAAACGCCACCAACGTACCGGTAATACTCGTCGGCGGCGTGCGCTCCTTCGAGGTGGCTCAGGCTGTCGTTGCCGACGGGACTGCCGATTTCATCGCCATGAGCAGGCCGCTTATCAGGGAACCCGCCCTGGTCAATCGCTGGCAAAGCGGTGACCGGCGCAGGGCCGCCTGCACATCGGACAATCTCTGCTTCAAGCCGGGGTTCGCCGGCAGCGGAGTGTATTGTGTAACCGCAGAAAAGGAAACAATGAAGCAATCGAACGCCGGCTGAACGGTGCCCGCTGCCGGACGGCGCCGGAACGACCATCGCACCATCAACGAGGGACCGATATGAGCCTGGAAATCTGGATTGCCTATCTTGTGGCGACAACGTTGATTCTGGTCATCCCGGGACCGACCATCATTCTGGTGATCAGTCAAGCGATAACCCACGGGCGCGGTTCGGTGGTTCCGCTGGCAGCCGGCGTGGTGCTCGGCGATCTGACCGCGATGACCTGCTCGCTGCTTGGGCTGGGGGCGCTCATCAGTACCTCGGCCACACTTTTTATCGTGTTCAAATGGATCGGCGCGGCCTACCTGCTCTTTCTGGGGATCAAACTCTGGAGAGCGACCCCGGATCTCGTTGCCGGTCACCGGCAGCCAGCGGGTTTCTCACAGCGGTCACTGTTGCGCAGTTCTTTTGTCGTCACCGCGCTCAACCCAAAAAGCATCGCCTTTTTCGTGGCCTTTCTACCGCAATTCATAACAACCGGCAAACCCGTATGGAGCCAGCTCCTCCTGCTCGGTGGGACGTTTCTGCTGCTCGCCTTGATCAACGCCGCACTTTATGCGTCATTTGCCAGCCGGTTGCGTGAAGCTGTCGGCAAGAAACATGTTCGCACCTGGTTCAATCGTTGCGGCGGAGCTGCTCTGATCGGCGCCGGGGTCGTCACGGCCGCGATGCAGCGTACTTCATAGCCGTTCCCAGTCGATCGCAAACCGGACACCGACGGAGACCGATGGAACAAGCGACCTGGAAGTACGTAACCCCAGCAGAAGAAATTCGACCCGGAGAGAACTCATGAACATCCTGGTGGCAATTGATTTTTCCGACGCGACGGAAGCAATCGTGCGCCAAGCTGAGGAAATCGCCGTCACGCATTCTGCAAAAGTGTGGCTCCTCCATGTCGCCGAGCCGGAACCGGATTTCGTCGGCTATCAGCCAGGTCCACAGGCAGAGCGGGATTTCCTGGCGGAGCGGTTCCATACGGAACACCGCAACATTCAACACATTGCCAAACGGATGCGCGCGACCGGTCTGGATATCACCGCCCTGCTCGTACAAGGCGTTACAGGCGAGACAATTCTCGAGAGGGCGCGTAAACTGAATATTGATATGATTATCGTCGGCTCCCACGGACGGGGAGCAATGTATCAACTTCTGGTGGGCAGCGTCAGCGAAGGGGTATTGCGCGGGGCAGTCTGCCCCGTACTGGTCGTGCCGACGCGCCGCGACACGTAAATCGGCAGGATACCGACACAGTGAAACTCATGACGCACAGCCGACAAGCCGGATGAAGATTCTTGGCGAGCAGATAGCATTTCGTGAAAATATTGCATTTTCCCTGAGACGGTACCTCGTCTGGTGGCTTATCCTCGTGATCACCATGGCCTACGATATAGCCACGACTTCGGCTTTTGTCGCAAAATACGGTTCTGATGCCGAGGCGAATACGATTACAAGATGGCTTATGACCGCTGTCGGCGGGGATCTCGGTAATCTTGCCGGCAAAGGTCTGCAGCTCGTGGCGGTGATCGGTTTTGTCGGTCTGCATCGCCGGCTCGGAAACATCTTTCTGCTCTTTGTTATTTTGCTCAACTGCTGGGCTGTTGTTATCAACTCGCTGTCATTGGCCTGAAACGTGGTTCATCAGCATAACCGAAAAGAATCGGTTACATCCACTCAAGCCCCCTCAACAAAAAAGACAAGAAGCCAACATGAAAATTCCACGACTCTCGATGATAACCCTCGGTGTCGCCGATCTGGCAAAAGCGGCTTCATTCTATGAAGCCGTGCTCGCTACGCCGCCCAACCGCTCCTATGACGGCGTCGTCTTCATTGAACTGCCGGGCAGCTGGCTGGCCCTCTATCCGATCGACGCGCTGGCCGCCGATATCTCCCCGGAAATCACCCCGGCCCGCACCGGCTTCAGCGGCATTACCCTGGCCCATAATGCCCGGAACAGGGAAGATGTCATCGCCATCATCGATCGCGCTCGAAACGCCGGCGCCCGTATTCTGCGAGAACCCCAGGAAACGTTCTGGGGCGGCTTCAACGGATACTTCGCCGATCGTGACGGGTATTGCTGGGAAATTGCCTGGGGACCGATGTTCGGTTTCGACGAACACGGCGACATGCACTTTCAGGCAGGCTGACAGCGATGCAACGAAACCATGGCGTCCCTCCGGCCCCCCACATCAATCGCCTCTCCCTGGTGGCCCTTGAAACCACCGGCGCCACGACGCGGACTCTCTGGAGCACATCCTCGTTGCTGATGTCGCTGTTGCTCTGCTGCTGGCTACTGATGCCGACCGGAGCGGAGGCGGATACCCTCGACCCGCAAGTAGCCATTGAGATCGATCACCTGCTTGAACACATCAGGACCGCACCGTGCCGATTCAACCGAAACGGCACCTGGCATGAAGCCGACGAAGCAGCCGAACATATCGGCAGAAAGTATCGTTATCTGCTCCGACGCGATCGTATCGACTCAACGGAAGACTTTATCAGGCAGGCAGCGACCGCCAGCAGCATCTCGGGCAGAGCGTACCTGGTACAGTGCCGGTCAGACACGGTGCTGAAAACCGCGGACTGGCTGACCGGTATCCTTGCTGAGCTACGGCAGCACGAGCCCCCATGACGGCACATCGCGACGGATTATCCAAAACTGCCCCACGACCGCTCAGGCTGAATGGCTGTAACGTCGGAAGCAACGCAGCAGCCGGAGGAAGGACCGACCAGGCCTGCCGGCCACGAAGATGGTTTGTATTGTTCGTTGTGACATCCAGTCCGGGAAAGTATAGCAAAAGACAGGTTACGGCCTGTCACGCCGCCGGTTGACATTTGTCGGCCGGTAAACCGATAAAGATTAGAGCAGGAAGCAACCGGGGAAGCCATGAAAACAATCGGGCTGTTGGGCGGCATGAGTTGGGAGAGTACCATCGGCTATTACCGGGCGATCAACGAAGGTATCAAGGCCCGCCTGGGTGGTTTCCATTCGGCCAAGATCGCACTGTACAGCGTCGATTTCGAACCGATCGAGACCCTGCAGCGGTGCGGAGACTGGCAGCAGATGGGCGATCTGCTGGCCGATGCGGCCCGGAAGGTCGAGGCTGCCGGCGCCGACTTTCTGCTTATCTGCACCAATACCATGCATAAGGTCGCGCCTCGCATCGAGCGGGAGATCTCCGTGCCGCTCCTGCACATTGGCGATGCCACCGCCGAAGCCTTGATTCGAAACGGCATTCGGACCGTCGGCCTCCTCGGCACCGCGTTCACGATGGAGCAGGACTTCTACAAGGGGCGGCTGAGAGACAATTACGGCCTGAACGTCCTGATCCCGGAGAAACAAGACCGCCGGCTGGTTCACGACGTCATCTTCAATGAGCTCTGCCTTGGCAGGCAGAAGGCCGAATCGCGCCGGGCCTACCTCGACATAATCGAGGCACTGGCCAAACGGGGTGCCGAAGCGGTCATTCTTGGTTGTACCGAAATCGGAATGCTGGTAAACCAGGACGATACGGGTGTCAGACTCTTCGACACTACGAAGATTCACGCCGAACAGGCGGTCGACTATGCGCTGCGCGAGGCATAACCGGCCGGCTCGATGGTCGATTCGGCGTCACCGGTCGACCGGTGGATCGTCTCTTCCTGTCAAACCGTTTACCGTGTCAGCCGATGATTGAGTCCTACGCATTTCTCAAACGGGTCCTTGACGCCATCACCGAACACATCGTAGTGATCGATCAACAAGGAACCATCCTCTTCGTCAACCGCAGTTGGACGCTTTTTGGCAAACAGAACAACTGTCTGATTATCGACAACAACTGGCAAAACATCAATTACCTCGACGTCTGCAATACCGCCTCTGCAATGGGCGATGACTTCGGGTCGCTGGCCGCCGACGGCCTGCGTGCGGTGATCAGCGGTACAAAACCGTCGTTCTCCCTCGAATACCCGTGCCACAGCCCGCGCGAAAAGCGCTGGTTCATGATGCGTGTTTCCTCTTTTTCAATGGGACAAACCCGTTGTTTCGTCATCTCTCACCATAATATCACCGAGCGCAAATTAGCCGAGGAACAGGTTATTAGCCTCTCTCGCCTCGACGGTCTGACTGGAATTGCCAATCGCCGCCGTTTCGATGAATTCCTCGAGGCCGAATGGAAACGCTGTGCCCGTCTCAGCCTGCCGATCTCGCTGGCAATTATCGATATCGATCATTTCAAGCTACTCAACGACACGTACGGCCACCTGGCCGGCGACGACTGTCTGAAAGCCATTGGAAATACTCTGCAAAACTTCGCCAACCGGCCTGGCGACCTGTGCGCCCGCTACGGCGGGGAAGAGTTTGCAATCATCTATGGTAATACATCCCTGCAGCAGTCGTGCCTCCTGGCCAAACAAGTTCTCGCGGCAATCCGTGACCTTGGCATCGCCAATGAGAACGCACCGACTTCGCCGACGATGACGGCAAGTATCGGCGTCGCAACAATGTATCCAGACCAGGTTTCGACAGCAACAGAACTGATCGAAGCGGCGGACAGACTCCTCTACCAGGCCAAGAACCAGGGGCGCGACCGGATCGTCTGCCAGGACGAGTCCCCCCCCGGCTCCGACAAAGGCCCCACGACCGCAGAATAACAGGGACAACACCGCTCATGGTGCAGATCAATCATCTCACGGGGGCTCTGTCCTGGCTCGGTCGGCAAGGCACCCGTGCGGTAGCGGCACTCGTCATCATCGGCATCGCAGCACCGCCACTTGGCACACTCTTCAAACCGCTCGTCACCGAAACCATCTTCGTGCTGCTCTGCTTCGCCTTCATGCGGGTCGACATGGTCGCTTTCCGGGCCTACTTAAAACGCCCGGGCCTTGTCTTGGCGGCAACCGCCTGGACATCGGTACTCGTACCGCTGGTCTTCGCTTCCGGCTGCCTGGGGCTCGGCCTGCCGGCACAGTCTCCACATTTGTTCCTGGCACTGATGCTGCAGGCCATCGCCTCGCCGATCATGGCCGCTCCCGCCTTTGCCTCGCTGATCGGTCTCGACGCCGCCCTGGTACTGGCGACGTTGATTACCAGTACCGCGATCATTCCGCTAACCGCGCCGCTGTTTGCCTCCCTGTTCCTCGGCCCGGCATTATCGTTGGCCCCGCTGGACCTCGGCCTGAAGCTGTCGGCGATTCTCGCCGGCTCGGCCCTGGTCGGTTTTGGCGCCCGTCGGGTCTTCGGTCTGGCAGCGATCGAACGGCGCGCGGATGCGATCAACGGCGGCAATATCATCTTTCTCTTCATCTTTGTCGCCGCCATCATGGAAAACGTCGCCGACCGGTTCCTCGCGGCACCGCTTTTCACCCTTGCCCTGATTGTACTGGCCTTCGCGATCTACCTCGCCCTGCTGCTGCTCTCCGTCTTAATTTTCTGGCGAACCGGCCGAGAGCGTGCCCTGGCGCTCGGGTTTCTCTCTTCCCAGCGCAACATGGGGCTGATGCTCGCCGCCACCGGCGGCGCGCTGCCGGAGTTAACCTGGCTCTATTTCGCATTGGCCCAGTTCCCGATCTATCTCGGCCCCTACCTGCTACAACCGCTGGCCCGGCGCCTGCTCAACCGGAATGGAAGAAGACGGTAACAACATGGTCACCACCCGATCAATCCCTGCCGCGTCAACGAGAAAGTCAGCTTTTCCGCAGACGAAAGGGATGTTTTCGACCGGCAGGACGCTTATACTAATTCCATGGGAGCACGGCAGAAAAAGGAGATACAATGAAGACCGACCAACACACCTCTACCCCTGACAAACCCCTTCGGCACTCGCACTCGGGGCGATACCCGGAAGAGACTCGACAACGATTGGCCACGCCACCCGCAGCGCCTCGTACAGGCGGGACCGCCAGTTCAACCATCCGTTTCGCGTGCGCTCCCTGCTTTCTCGGTTGGGTCGCGGTAGCCATGACCGAACGCGGCATCTGCGCCATCGAATTGGGTGATGATCGGCAGGCCGTATCCGCGCAGCTGCGCCGCCATTTCCCCAAGGCACGGCTGGCAGACGTCGGGCCGGAATTCTCGTCGATCGTTGCCGAAGTGATTACCCTACTCGAAACGCCACCGAAGACTATCGACCTGACCCTCGACATTCAGGGGACCGCCTTCCAGCAGCAGGTCTGGCAGTTCTTGCGCCAGATTCCACCCGGCAGCACGGTCAGCTACGGAGAGGTGGCCCACCGCCTTGGCCGTCCCCGGGCGGCCCGTGCGGTGGCCGGGGCCTGCGCCGCCAACAGGCTGGCCGTGGTCGTCCCCTGTCACCGGGTCATCAGCAGCAACGGATCGCTGGGTGGTTTCCGCTGGGGCATCGACCGAAAGCGCACCCTGCTGCATCGGGAAAATACTGCCTCGAACGCAGCTTGGATAAACGATAAAAAATCGGTGCCGAGGTGATTCAGAAATCGTACATGTTCAGGATGATGGCGGCACGGGTGATCTCTCCAAGGAACCGGCCGTCTTCCAGTACCGGCAGAAAGCCCAGTTCGCTGCGGGCCATCAGTTGCAGGGCGTCGCGCAAGGGCTGATTAGGGGTAACAAATGGTACCTGGCCGCGCATCATACCGGTCACCGTGTGCTCCAACTGCCGCTCTTGTTTGATCCTGGCGGCCTGCTGGCTGCTGAACGAGCCGAGCACCCGGCGTTCGCCATCGACGATCAGCAGGGCCTGGCGTCCCGTGTCGCCAAGCCGATCGATGGCCTGACGTACCGTAACAGTCGGCTCCAATATTGGCACGTCGGTAGACATCAAGGTCCGGACGCTCGTTTCCTCGATCTCGGTCCGCTGCAGCAGTTCGGTGAGCTGGAGCCGCACGTCGGCCAGCGGGGAGCCAACCATGGCCGACCCAGCACCGGCATGACCGCCGCCGCCCAGTTTCCGTACCACTGCACCGACATCGAAGAGACGCGGGTTGCCCCGCCCGATGACCACCGTTTTCTGCGGTCCCATCGGAAATACACCGAACGCCGCATCAAGGCCCTTAATCTCCTTGAACTTGCTGACCACGGTCGGCAGCATGGTGAGCCCTTTATCGGCATCCTGGACGCAGATGCCAAGCCGCAGACTGCCGACCTGTAACGATTCGGACTCCCCCAGCATCCGGCTGAACAATTCGAGATGTCGCTCATCGAGGGTATCATCGAGATAGGCGGAAACGACGTTCAGGTCGGCCCCGTTTTCCATCAGGAACGCTGCCATCCGTACATCACGGGCGGTGGTGCTGGGAAAGGACAAGGACCCGGTATCGTCGTAAATCCCGAGCAGGAACAGGGTGGCATGCATCGGTGAAAACGGCGTGTCGGCGGCCTGCAGCCGCTCGAGCAACAGGGTGACGGCGGCGCCGACCTCTTCCTGCTGGATCTCGGCTGCGGCGATGGTCCCCGGAGCCGGGTGGTGATCGAAGACGATGCAGCTCACATCGTTGCGCCGGGCCAACTCGTCCATGGTGTCCAGCCGCTGCCAGCTGGCGGTATCGGTCACGATCAAGCGATTGATAGAATCGAGGTCGACACTCTTGCGCGAGGAGAGACGAAGCAGATCCCAGTGCACGGCCAAAAACTCCCGCACCGCTGGTTGGACCTGGCTGGGGATGACCCGCAGTGCCTGGGGATAGAGCAGCGAAGCGGCGACCATGGAGGCCAGCGCATCGAAATCGGTATTGCTGTGGGTGGTGACGGCAATCATCTGCGCCCCGTTTCACCCATCGGCCCGGGCCGCCGCCTCGGTATCGTAAATCTTCAGCATGCTGTACAGACCGGCCATTTCAAAAACCTCCCGGACCGGACCGTGCAGATCGCTGAGAACAACCCGGCCACCTCGATTCTGCAATTTCTTGGCCAGCGCCAGAACGCTGCGCAGCCCGGCACTGCTGATATAATCGAGCCCGCTGCAATTGACCAGAACCCGTGTCGCCTGAGCCGGCAGCCGCTCTTCCACCTGCCGGTCGAAGAGCGGCGCCGTCACGGCGTCGAGCCGGCCCTGTGGTGAGATGATCAACAGATCTTCATCGGTTGTAGTCGTTAATTCCATAAAACCCCCATGATAGGGAACCACAACGAAGCATGAAAATCAACGTCGTGGTCGGAAAGGCTGGCCGGTTCTGCCTCCAACTGCTGCGGACGTCCTGTCCACCGCCCTTCAGGCCTGTTTTTCCGGCCACCCGGGCCTTCGCGATGCAGCTTCCGGCAGAACCGGCCAGCCTGGGGAACTGATCTTCATATAAAACCATTCCGTCGTCGTTTTCCCCGGACTTGTCTGCCGAAAACGCGCCGAAAGCCCTTACCTATCGCGGGTATCGCCATCGGCAGCGGCCTCGAACCAGGCCAGATCGTCGGCGAGGCAGCGACGATGCATCTCTCTGGACCAGGCCATACACGGGGCATAGGCAAGCCGATCGATATAATCACGCCGGTATTCGCACTCCTTGAAGGCCCAGATCAACACCAGGTCCTGGCAGACCTGCCGTTTAACCCGCTCGCTGCCGGCCATCGTCTGCTGCCTCATCCAACGGGCGGCACCGAGACACTGATCCCGGGTGCGCCTGACGAGCAATACCCGGTCATCACGATCGAGCTCGTTGATCCACTCCCCCGTCAGCGCGGCACACTGCTGCCGGGACTCGGCAGAGGCACCCACGGGCCAAGAGGAGACCGCCAGCAAACACCCCAGAACGAAAGCGAAAGCGACGGCTCCGGAAATGTGCCGGGCTTCCCGTCCAAGAAGCCGCCTATCAGACATTGAAGCGAATATTGAGGATATCGCCGTCGACAACGATGTAATCCTTGCCCTGCACGTACATCTTGCCCGCTTTTTTCAACTCGGCTTCACTGCCGCAGGCCATCAGTTCATCGTACTTCATCACCTCGGCGCGAATGAACCCCTTCTGCAGATCGGAGTGGATGACACCTGCGGCGACCGGCGCCGAAGCACCGACCCTGACCAGCCATTGCCTTACTTCATCCTTCCCGACGGTGAAAAAGGAGATGCGGCCGAGGGCCTGCAGACAGAGCTTGGTCAGCATTTCCAGCGCCGATTCGGCAATGCCGAGATCATCAAGAAACTCGCGCCGCTCCTCCTCGCTGTCGAGCAGTACGATCTCCGCCTCGACCTTGGCCGAAACGATCATCGCCTCCATTTTATCCTGTCGGCACCGCTCAGCAACCTGATCGAGCAGGGAGTGGTCGCCAAGGCCGTCTTCATCGACATTGAAGACAAGAATCAGCTCCTTGCGGGTGATCAACGGATAACTGCGGATCAGCAGATCCTCGTCATCGGAGAACGACAGCAGGCGCAACGGTTTTTCCGCTTCAAGGTGGGCCTGGATACGCTGCATCAGATCCAGTTCCTTGAGCTGCCGATCGTCCTTGATTTTCTTGATGCTTGTTTCCAGTCGCTCGATACGTTTTTCGACGAATATCTGGTCGTGCATCAGCAGTTCCGCATTGACCATCTCTACGTCGCGAAGCGGATCGACCGAACCGGATGCGTGATAGATGGACTCATCGCCAAAGGCCCGAACTACGTGACAGAGAGCGTCGACATCACTGATATCACGAAAAATATCACCGCGGGCGATAGATTCCTGTTCCATCTTCGGTAGCAGGACCAGATCGATTCTGGCCTGAGCCTCTTTTTTCGGACCGTAGAGTTCGACGAGCCGGTCGAACCGGTCATCGTGAATCTCGGCAGTCCCCGGAATCGCCTTTGCAGTCCCGGCCAGTTCCGGCAGGCTGCTGCCGGTCAAGACCTGAAACAATGTCTTCTTGCCAGTCTGCGGCAAGCCCATTATGCCAACTTTCATATACGCCTCATCGATAATCACTCACGGGGCCTGCCTGTAGGCCGACGCCATCCGTCATTTCAGTTTACCGGCCCCGCATCCCGGCGGTATCGCCACAGCTGCGGCAGGCGGTCTTATACCATACTCTGCGAACTTTGCCTGCTCTTCCCGGCAGCGCCACGACATTTTCCCGTTTGCCACCACTGACAGGCTAGCTGGGACGGCAGCAAACGGCAAGCAGTTTCCCGGGCCCGAAGACAATCCTGCCACCGGCCTCCCGAAGGTACACCCTGCGACAAAGAGGAAGAAGACGGTCGACTCAGATATCGGCCAGCGGCAGAAGAACGGTAAACGTACTGCCGCTACCCGGCGTGCTGGTGACCTTGATGCTGCCATGATGAGCGTCGACAATGCTCTTGACGATAGCCAGGCCAAGCCCGGTACCGACGATGGCCCTGGTGTTCTCGTCGTTGACCCGATAGAAACGATCGAAGATCCGTTTCAGATCCTCTTCCGGAATGCCGTAGCCGTTGTCCCGGACAGAAAACCGCAGATACTCGTTTTCGATTCTGGCCATAAGCCGAACTGTGCTGCCCTCCGGAGAATACTTGATGGCGTTGGTGATCAGGTTGGTGACCACCTCTTCCATGCTTCGCTGGTTGGCTAGCGCCGGCGGCAGCGACTCCGGGACGTCGAGCGTCAGAGTGATCTCTTTTCTGGCACCGTTGGCCTCATGGAAAGCGATTTGCTCGCGAAACAGCTCAGCCATGTTCACCGCTGATTTTTCACTGGCGATCAACCCGGACTCAAGCCGCGACAGGTCGAGCAACTCCGAGACCATTGTTGTCAAACCGTTCATTTTCTCGGAAACGCGCTCCAGGATCTCGCGCTGCCTACCGCTGAGTTCACCGGCCAGGCCGTCGAGAACTACCTTGAGCTGCATCATCATCGAATTCATCGGGCTGCGTACTTCATGGCAGACCATCGACACGAAGTCGGAGCGGATCCTGTCGAACTCCTTGAGCGCCGTGATATCGCTGAGCACCGTGATGGTCCCTATGGTCACACCGTTCCGCCCGCGAAACGGCACGCAGGTGGCCCGCACGATCCGCTCTCCGCCCTCACCGGTGCGGGTGATTTCCGCGGTCAGTTCGGTGAAGGTGTCGTCCGGCATGACCAGCGCTTGGTCGATCAGTGTCAGCAATTGCTCGCCGATGTCGAAATCGGTGACAGCACGGCCGCGCACCGGTTCACCGTGATAGTCGATCAAATGCAGAAAGGCCGGGTTGGCGACCACCACCTTCTTGTCCCGATCCGATGCCATGACCCCGTCGGTGAGGCGGTTGACCATGGTCTTCAGCCGGGAATTGGTATCGGCGATATCCTGCAGAGCCCGGTTGTACTTGATCGCCTTGGCCACCACCGCTCGCAGCTGATCGGGGGTGAACGGTTTCGGGATAAAATCAAAGGCGCCGCGCTTCATCGCGTTGATCGAATGCTCCAGCGTCGCATAGCCGGTAATGACGATGACCACCGTATCGGGATGGGATTCCCGCACGTAGGACAGCACCTCGAAGCCGGAAAGCACCGGCATCATCAGATCGACCAGGATCACGTCGAAGTGCTCCTCGCGAATCATCTGCACCCCCTCGTTGCCGTCGGCGGCCAGGGCGACCTCAAATCCCTCTTCGCTGAGTACCATCCGGCAGGCGTCACGGATGCGGGGCTCATCGTCCACAACGAGAATCTTCGAACGTCCGGGCTCTTCGACTACCGGTACTGTTTCTTTCATGAACTGCTCCTCTTGATGGGGGGATTAGCCGATCGATTCGTAAATCTCATTGCTGGATACGGAGACATACGGCAGTTCCAGGGCAAAACTGGTGCCGTCGAGGCCGGTCTCTTTGACGTAGATGACCCCCTGGTTCTCTTCCATGACCCCGTAGGCCATGCTCAGCCCGAGGCCGGTTCCCTTGCCCAGATCTTTGGTGGTGAAAAACGGGTCGAAAATCTTGGACAGGTTCTCCTGCAGAATGCCGCCGCCGGTATCGGTGACGGTCAATATCGCCGTTCCGGTGCCCTCGTCCTTGGCGGTTGCCAGGGTTAACACCCCTTTTTCTTCCATCGCGTCGACGGCGTTCATAATCAGGTTGATAACCACCTGACAAATCTGGTTCTTGTCGGCCCGCACCAGCAATTCGTCATCGGTCAGCACCTTAACTACCTCGACGTTCATGAACAACCGCTGATCGTGAATCAGTCGCAGGCTGTCGGTGACCAGGCTGTTGAAAGCGAAGACTTCTTTCGAGGCGCTCGATTGCCGGCTGTAGGCGAGCAGGTTCTTGACGATCTCCCGGCAGCGATCGGCATCCTCGAGGATGTAGTCGATATTTTGACTGAGCGGATGATCCTTCTCCAGCTTTTCCCGCATCATCGAACCGTAAAGAAGGATGCTGGTCAACGGGTTGTTTATCTCGTGGGCAACACCGGCGGCGAGTCGGCCAAGGGATGCCATTTTCTCGGTCTGACCGATCTTGGCCTGGGCCTCTTGCAGTTTCCTCTCCACCGCCAGTTTCTCTCGAAGATCGTTGAAGATCCCTGCGGAAGCGACCTCCTCACCATTTTCGTAGATAATGGCCGCTGTCATTTCCACCGGGATCCGCGTACCAGCCTTGTTGACGATATCGACCCGGGTAATGGGCAGCTTACCCCGGCCCCCAAGCCGCTCGTCGCGCAGTTTCCGCATGATCTCCCGGGCCACCCCTGCGGGATAGAAATCTTCGATGGAGACTTCGCCGACCTCATCGGAGGTATAACCAAATAATTCCTCAGCCGCTTTATTGGCCAGGATGATGTCGCCCGAACGATTGGCGGCGATGATCCCGCTGACCGAGCTCTGCACCACCTTGTCGATCAACTCCCGCATATCGCTGTAGAGTTTTTCCAAGCGCTTGACGCTGGTCACATCGCGGATGCTCTCGATCACGTAGCCGACCCGGCCATCATCATCAAGAATCGGCGAAAAGACCCGGTCTTCCCAGCGCTCCTCACCATGCTCGTCAACGGTGTGGAGCAGCACCGACTGACCGGCCTTGCTGTCCACGGCACGGCACAGCGGGCACTCCCGGTTGTTCATGCAGGGAAAGGTCTGGTTGGGGAAGTGGCGACGATTGGCCTCGATACAGGTCCTGCCGACGATATTCTCGGCCAGGTCCCGATTGACCTGCAAAAAGACATCGTTGACGGCGACGATGGTGCCGTCGGGCCGCAGCACGCGGGTCGGAAACGACAGCGAGTCAAAGACCCGAAGTCGCCAGCGCATTTCTTCAGGATGGATAGTCATGGCTGTACCACTCGGTCATTTCCGGACAAACCTGCGTCCCACTCTCTTTTCAAGCTCCTCTTCAGTTCGGCCGGCACAACGGCCACCTCGTCTGTTCATACCTTCGGCACGATAAAGACGTCCGTCAACGCTCGGGCCGCCATCTCGCCGGTCTGCGCCGGGACGACCAGATAAATGCTGGAGCCGGTGCAGCCGACCGCCCACACAAGAACCCCATGGTTGTGCAGCGAGTTGACGGCCGCGTGGGCAACGCCGTAGCGATCCTGAAAATGTGGGCCGTGCAGGGTGAGCAGTTCACAGCTGCCGCGATCGGTCCTCGCCGGCAGTGGCAGGACGGAACCCGACGCCCCATCGCGGTCAAAGAGCACCAGGCGGAAACGGCGGTTGGCTAAGCGCTGTATGATGGCCATGTTGAACCGACCCTGACCGTTCGCCACAGCCTGCAGTGCCTCGCCCAGAGGTTCCAGTTCCGTTTCGGAGAAGTCCACGCTGGTTACGCTGAGCCCGGCAACCCTGGATATCCCGTAGATCCTGATCATCGGCTCCCAATAGGATGCCGCTGTCTCCACCGGGGTCGTCAACGACATCGGCAACGAACCGTCGTTTGGGCATGCCTCCGGCTCCGACTGAAACGGCGCATGATTGTCCGGCAGCACAAATCCTTCCTGAACTGCCGCTGCGGCCGACTCCAGCAGCGAAAAGCCGGTGTTGACCGCCAATCCGGACAACGAAGAACAGAGAGAAAGCAACGGTAACCGACACCGACCGAACACACCGAGCAATCGGCCGAGCACCGCCAGTTTGCCTTGATGAGGAAAGATGATCAGGGTGCCGACCGAATCGGCAACATCGGGCTGCGGCCCGCCGGCGGGAACCATCGTCTCGAGCACCGCCCGGCACCGGGGCAAATCCTCCCGTGCCAGGCAGAATCCGACGTGCGACGGGCCGGTATGGTCTGCGCAGAAAAACGACAGGTTGATCTTCTGCTGTAGCAGTGCCGACAACACCGCCGGCACCGCCGCAACTCTACTCAATTGTTCCGGCAGACGGATCAGCGCCTGTTCGTCGCTGAATTTCAACCCGCCGATCCTGAATTTCTCCGTTGCTTCGATGGCCGTCCCCCCAACGATCTGCAGACTGTCCCGGACAAAGATCCGGCCCCACAGTTGTGCCGGTGGGGCCGGAGAGAGGTTAGCGCAGATTGTCTTCGACGATCTCCATCAATTTGTCCAAGTCGATCGGCTTGGAGACAAAATCGTCCGCCAGTGTCGTCTTACCGCCCATATGGGTATAGTTGGTAGAACTGATGGCATCGGTCACCGCGGTCAGTAAAATGACAGGAACGTCCTTGTACTCATCGGATTTTTTCAACTCGTCACAGAGCTGATAACCGTCCTTGCGCGGCATCATCACGTCAAGAATAACCAGGTCCGGACGTCGTGATTTGATCTTGTCGAACCCTTCAACGCCATCATAGGCCTTGGCCACGGCATAGTTGAGGCTCTCCAGCTTCATGGCCAGGGCCTCGACCAGATCGATGTCGTCATCGACAACCAGGATGAGTTTTTTGTCGCTCATAATGACTCCTCTGCAGATAATTATCGGCCTTGATGCTCTACTGGACCTGAGGTCTCGGGTAAAGCCCGGCTTTCTTGACGATCTCTTCCACTTTTTCTTCCCAGTCGATGGCCATGATGTGGAAACCGGCGACACCTTCGACCTGCTTCAGGCGTTCGATGGTCTCCACGCAGATGGCAATCCCCTCTTCCGGTTGCTTTTCCTTCTCGACGGAACCCATCCGCTCGACCAGTTCGGTCGGCACATCCATGCCGGGCACCCTGTTTTTCATGTAGCGCGCCGCCCCGACCGACTTCATCGGTGTCACCCCGGCCAGGATGTAACACTTCTTGTGCAACCCCATCTTGCGCACTCCCTCCATCCATCGCTCGAATTTCTCGATATTGAAAATGCACTGGGTCTGGATGAAATCGGCACCGGCGGCGATCTTCTTAGCGAGCCGCATCACCCGCAACTCGAACGGATCGGCAAAGGGGTTGGCGGCCGCACCGATGAACATCTTCGGTGCCCCTTTAATCTCTGCACCACCCTGGAACTTCCCTTCATCCCGCATCGTTTTGACCATCTGGATGAGTTGGATGGAGTCGATATCGTGGACGTTCATCGCCATCGGATGATCACCGAACTTTGTATGATCACCGGACAGGCAGAGCATGGTATTGATGCCGAGCGCGTACGCGCCGAGAATATCGGCCTGCATCGCCAACCGGTTGCGGTCCCGGGTAACCATCTGCAACAGCGGGTGCATACCCTGCTGCCGGACCAGCACCGAACCGGCAAAACTGGACATGCGCACCATGGCGGTCTGGTTGTCGGTGATATTCACCGCATCGACCACGCCATCGAGATATTTTGCCTTGTCCTGCACAGAAGCGGCCGTGGCACCGCGAGGAGGACCGCATTCCGAAGTGACGGCCAGGTGGCCTGCGGCCAATACTTTTTCCAAATAGCTGTCGGTTTTCATTCTGCCAAATCCTCCCTGATAATCTTGCGTGGCCCGGCACCACCCGCCGGTCGCCAGTCCTTGGCCGGCATGATCTCGAGATAACGATCCTGCAGGCCGAGCGCTTTGAGACGCTCCCAGATCAAATGCCAGGCGCATTCGACATCCTCGCCGATTTCACACTTCCCGTCGCATGACCCACCGCACGGCCCGTTCATCAGCTGCTTGGCGCAACGGGCTATCGGACAGATGCCGCCGGTGATGCCGAGCAGGCAATCGCCGCAGCCCTGACAGCGCTCGTCCCAGACGCCCTGACGCTGCGAGCCACCCATGAACTTCGTGTTGACCGCCGGGAAGACCGGTTTGTCCTTGAAACGCATGGCCAATTGCTGCACCCCGCAGCCGCAAGCCATGGACAGGATGGCATCGGCGCCGTCGATCATCGGCACCAGCTCCTCGACATATTCCGGATCACACTGGCGCTCCAGGGTATGCTCGCGGATTTCGATGCTCGATCCGGCCTTGAGCATGGCCATCTGCAGGCCCGAGGCCAACAGGCCGACCTCTTTTCTACCCCCGGCGGCACAGACCGTGACACACTCGTTACAACCGAGCAGCAAGATGCGCTTGAAGGGTTTGACGTAATCGATAATCTCTTCCAAAGGTTTTCGTTCCGCCGTAATCATGGTGATTCACTCTCCTTGTATAGTCGGCTCAGATAGTCGCCGTCGCCGCCTTATGCGGCTGCGGCCTTGATCGGGCTCGGGCCGAGCCGGCGAATCTTCTCGGTCATTTCGGTGGCCACTTGGGCGAATCGGGCACCCATGCCGGCCGACATGCGAACCATCATCAGCCGCTCGCTCTCGATGCCGATCTCCTCGAGATAGCGCTTCACGTAGTCAACGCGCCTGGCCGCCTTGTCGTTGCCGTTCTTGAAATGGCAATCACCCTCCAGACAACCGGCCACATAGACTCCGTCCGCTCCCTTTTCAAAGGCCTTGAGGATATGCAGCGCATCGACCTTACCGGAACAGGGGACCCGAACGATCTTGACGTTCGACGGATAGGGCAGCCGCTGGCTGCCGGCCATGTCTGCGGCCGTATAGGCACAATAGTGACAGCAGAAGGCCACGATGACGGGTTCAAATGATTCCATTATCCTTCCACCTCTTCAAAAAGTTGTTCGAGTTTCGAGAGAATCCGGTCATCCTCGAACTGCATCAGCTGGATGGCTTTGGCCGGACACTCCGAGGCACAGACGCCGCAACCGTGGCACCTGGCCGGATCGATCTCTGAGTAGCCGTCGGCATTGATGAACGGCACGCCGAACGGGCATGCCCGCACACAGATCAGGCAGGCAGCACACAGCTTCGAATCGACCCGGGCGGTCGCTGCGCCGAGGCTAATATAATCGCTGGCCAGCATGGTCTGAGCGCGGGCGGCAACGGCGCGGGCCTGCACCAGGCTCTCGGCGATGGTCTTCGGCGCATGAGCGGTACCAGCCACGAAAAAACCGGGGACCGGCAGGTCGACCGGCCGCAGCTTGATGTGATCCTCCAGGAAATAGCCATCGTGGGTGCGCGGCAGCTTGAAGATCATCGCCAGTTCCTCGGTGTTGTCCTGCTCGGCGATCAGACCGGTGCTCAGGCAGAGACAATCGGTGCTGACCTGTACCTCCCGGCCGAGGATGATATCCTGGTAAACGACTTCCAGCTTGCCGCCGACCTCACTGACTTGCGGCGGCCGGTCCTGATGGTAACGGACGAAAATTACACCCTTTGCCCGGGCCTGCTGGTAGTACTCTTCCTGGAAAGCGTAAGTGCGCATGTCGCGGTAGAGTACGAAGACCCGTGCCTCGGGATTGATTTCAAGAATCCGCAAGGCATTTTTCACCGCTGTCTGACAGCAGATGCGCGAGCAATTGGGATTGTCCTCGGTGCGCGACCCGACACACTGGATCATGACCACATTCTCCCAGTCGCGAACGAGTTCAGGCCGTTCTTCCAGCAGCTGCTGGGTCTCCAGCTGTGTCTTGACATCCTCGTGCCTGCCGAGCAGGAAAAGATCGGGCCGATGCGGCATAGCACCGGTGGCCAGGATCGTGATCCCGTGCTCGATTTGCCGGTAGAACAGCTGCTTGCCGACCTGCATGCCGGTCTTGAACAGACCGGGCATGCCGCCATGATCGACAATGATTGCCGATGTAATGACATCGATATTGTCATGAGTAGACGTCCGCGCCACCAGGTCGGCGACAAAGCCCTGCACATCGTCCCCTTCCAGGGTCCGGTGAATTCGGGAGGCGAGGCCGCCGAGTTGCGCGTTTCGTTCCACCAGGTAGACCTTGAGCCCCTGTTCAGCCAACTCCAGCGCCGCGGTCATTCCGCTGACACCGCCACCGATGACCAGAACATTTTTATTGATCGGCAACCGGTGCTCGGCAAGGGGCTGGGCATTGAGCACCGCACCGAGCGCCATCCGGATCAGCTCTTCGGCCTTTTTCGTCGCTTTTTCAGGCTGATGGGAATGAACCCAGGTGGCCTGATCACGGATATTGGCAAATTCCAGCAGGTACTTGTTGAGGCCGGCCCGGCGCAACAAATCCTGAAACTTGGCCTCGTGGGTGCGGGGCGAGCAACCGCCGATCACCACCCGGTTGATACCCTGCTGCTCGATAGTGGCGCGAATATGCTCCATCGACTCGCGGCTGCAGCCGTGTCCCGCCGCCTGCGCCACCGTCACGTGAGGCAAGGCACCGACTCGGGCTACCAGAGCTTCAACATCGATGACTCCGCCGATGTTCTCGCCGCAATCGCAGACAAAAATGCCGACCCTTGGCTCCTCGCCAACCAGGTGACGCTCTGGGGGCAACGGTTCGGGAATCTCCTGCTCACGGTCCGGCGAGCTGACGTCGTGACCGGCTAAGCAGGCGGCGGCGCTGGCCTGTACCATGGTCTCCGGAATATCCTTGGGGGCCTGGAAAGTGCCGGCGACATAGATGCCGGGACGGCTGGTAGCCACCTGGTTCAACCCGGTATGGATGGGGAAATGATCATCGTTGAGCTCGATACCGCAGACGGCTGCCAGCTGTCGGGCCTCTTCGCCGATACGGAAACCGGTGGCCAGCACGACCATGTCGAAATCCTCGTTGATCAGCACCGGTGAATCGTCGGTAGTGTAGGAGAGATGCAGGTTCTCGGCCCCCTCCGGGCGCAGGATACTGTGCGGCCGACTGTGAATGAAACGCACGCCGAACTCGTTTTTCGCCCGCTGGTAATACAGCTCGTAATCCTTACCGAACGTTCGCATGTCCATGTAGAAGATCGTCGTCTCGGTATCTTCCTGAAATCTCTCCCGGGTGACGATCGCCTCTTTCAAGGCGAACATGCAGCAGGCGCCGGAACAATAAGGCGCAGCCCCTTTTTGCAGTCCACGTGAACCGATACACTGGATCCAGGCCACTTTTTTTGGCGGCTGGCCGTTGGACGGCCGCAGCAGTCGCCCACCGGTCGGACCGGAAGCGGACAGGATCCGTTCGTATTCAAGCGAGGTGACGACATCGGGTAATTCTCCATAACCGAGATTGTCGAGACCGCTCGGATCGAACAACGAGGCCCCCGGTGCCAGCACGATGGCGCCGCAGGCAACGTTGCCCTTGCTGCCGATATCGTCGGGTACGATGGCCCCGGCCGGACAGACCTTGACCAGTGCCTCGATGTCGGCACACGTGGCCAGATCGATGGAAAAGGCTTGCGGGGTGGCTTGGGGATAGCGCATACAGGTCGGCGCCCGGTGGTCGAGTCCCGGCGTAAAGCGGACACATTCGGGAAAGGCCTGAAAACATTCACCGCAACCGGTGCAACGTTCGAGGTTGATATAGCGCGGCGCCGTCTCCAGCGTGACGATAAAATCACCCTGCTCGCCGGTCACTTCCCGGAGCGTGGTCATCGGCATCAGCGTGATGTGTTCCTGGCGACCGCTCTCGGAAAGATTCGGGGCCAGCGTGCAGAGGTCGCAGTTATTGGTCGGAAAGGTCCGATCCAGCTGTGTCATCAGCCCGCCGATGTTTTCCGCCGTATCGACAAGGATGACATCTTTCTGCGCCTCAGCCAGATCCAGGGCGGCGCGGATGCCTGCCAGGCCGCCGCCGACAATCAGCACTCGATTACTCGTCTGCGATAGATTCGTGTTTTGCATTGGTACCTGTCCTGGACAGCCTCGTAGAAGTCCGCTGCGCCGCCGCCCTCAGCATGTGGTGTCCACGGTGGGCGGGTCGGCCAGCTCAGTTACGCTCTACAATGCCATCTTCTTTCATGAGGGTGAGGATAAGGGCCGGTTGCCCGGTGCCGATTCGAACACTGGTTGTCACGGCGCCCCTACAATCCGGCATGATCGAGGATGATGGGAAGCTTGTGTTCCCACCCCAGCGTCTGCAGCATGACCCCCTGGGCCATGTCTCTGAGAGCGGCGACGGTCTCGCCGGCGATCTTCAAACCTTCCGCCTCCCGGTCGGACGATTTGCGGATCCGCCGGACCAACTCCTCGGATATTTTCGCACCCGGTTCGCTTCGGGCGATATACTGGGCGATAGCCAGGGACTTGAGCAAAAACACGGTCGGGATGACCGGTACGCCCAAGCCTTTGGCCTGTGCCAGAAACGACTGAAAGTGATCGAGGTCGAAGACCGGCGGAGTAATGACGAATTTCGCCCCAGCGGCCACCTTGTCGGCTGCCGCCTGCAGCTCACCGGCCAGAGCCGCCTCGTCCGCATAGGGAGCAACCGTGCAACCAACGGTAAAATCGGGCGAACCGTCGAGTTCGAAGCCGCTCAGATCCTGCCCCCCGCATAATTCGCCGACAGTCCGGACCAGTTCGACCTCGTTCAGATCGAAGACCTCCTTGGCCTCGCGGTGATCCCCCTGGCTCATCTCCTCACTGTGCGTCACCATCACGTTGCGGATGCCGAGCACGTGAGCGGCCAGCAGATCGCCCTGCAAGGCCATGCGGTTGCGGTCCCGGCAATAGATGTGGATGATCGCCTCGATACCCTGCTGCTGCATGAGGACACCACCGGCCAGGGCGCTCATCCGCATGATGCCGTTGTCCATGTCGGGAACGACAACCGCATCGATCCTGCCCTTGATACGCCGGGCGTCATTGACCAGCCCGGTGATATTGACCCCTTTCGGGGTGTGCATCTCGGCCAGAACGACAAATTCGTGTGCTGTTAATCGCTTTGAGAAACTCATATGATTCTTTCCCTCCAGATAAGAGCTGACTGAATAATCACTTGCCCCGGATGCATGACAGTCGCTAGTACAGGGACGTTTCGGGGTGAAATACGTCGACGTCCTTGAGGTCGTCCCCCAGGTAGGCGCGCTCGTTCGGGCCGAGAATGCCCAAAGACAGGCAGATCAGGGTCCAGATATGCACGGTATTGTAGGCGGCGCCGTGATGGTGCGCCAGGTCGTGGATCTGGGCATGGCAGTTATGACAGCCGGCAATGCAGTAATCGGCACCGGTGGCGATAATCTGCTCGAATTTCAGCCGGCCGTAATCATGCCTGCCCTGGGTAAAACCCGACTGCAGGAAGCCGCCGCCACCACCGCAACAATAGTTGTTGGACTTGTTCGGGGTCATCTCGATGACGTTTTCCGCACCGACCACCGACCTGACGACAAAGCGCAGATCCTCGGCAACCGCATCGCCATAGCTCTTGCGTACGATCTGACACGGATCCTGGATGGTGAACTTGATCTTGCGTTCCCGGTTCCACTCCGAGTTGACTTTCAAGCGACCCTCACGGATCCACTTGGCATAGTATTGATAGATCGAGGCGACCTCGAATTTGTGGTCGATATTGAATTTTTTCAGTCCGGCCCGGACTGAGAAGGTGATGTGCCCTCATTCCGTATTGAGAAAGACCTTGCACCCCAGCTGGTCCGCCTGCTCTGCCGAGACCTTGATGACGTGTTTCCAGCAATCGTCGTCGGCCAGGAACATGCAATAGTTTTCGGCCGCCCAACCGCGGCTGCCATACGTCCAGTCGACCCCGGCCAGGTGAAGGATCTTCCACAATGGTACCAGTTCATCGGGTTCGGTGTTTGGTTCCCGGGAGTTCTGGTTGAGGAAGAAGTGGGCCCCCGGCTTGTCGATCGGCGCCACCATATCCTTGAACTCGGGCTGCGCCTCCTGATATTCGGCCAGCACATCCTCGACGACAAAGACGAAATCGTCGGGTGCGGTGCCCATGGCCGAACCGGAATCATTGCGCATAGCCATGTCGCACGAATCGCGGATGCCTTTGGGGCGAGCGTCGCGCGGCCACGCGGCACGGGCGTTGTAGACGAGTTGCGGGATATCGATCTGCATCGGGCAGACATAGATGCAGCGCTGGCACATGGTGCACATCCATACCCAAGGGGTGGTAGTCACCTCCTCGTCCAGGCCCATCGCGCACATCCGCAGAAACTTGCGCGGATCCATGTTCTCCAGGCCGGAGGCCGGACAACCCGAGGCACAGGCGCCGCAGGTCAGACAGAGATCAAGATTGCCGCCCCCGGGAATAATGGATTTGACCTTGTCCTTGAACGAGGACCGTTTCTTTCCTTTGATTGCAATGCTGGTTTCGCCCATCTGCTTATCCTTTCGGTTTATCGAATCTTGCGGCAGGGCTGCTCGTCAGGTCCGTTTCTGGATGCGGACCTGAAAAGAACCTCCCGCTCCCTCTTGATCGTCCACCGTCAATACCTCATATGCCGATGCTGGCAGGATCTTGAATAGGTCCTGCTTGGTGTCGGGGTCGGCGCCGCGGATCTCCAGCACATCGGACACGGCCATCGCGTCAAATACCTGGGTGATCTTTAACAGTGCCACCCACGACACGAAATTACGCAGGTCCATGATAATATGAGGCTTGTCAGTCACTGCTCGGTACTCCTTGGAAAACCATATCGCTGGTGAACGCAACAACCGGGCCAGCTCTCCATCAGTTCTGTTGATGGAGAACGTCAGCGATAATTTCTTCTAGAATTTTCTGCTGATTACCATCATTGGCCGGCATATTACGGTGTTTCCCAACGGCCTGTGATTTGTTAGAATAGCAGCCGGCACCGCTGCACATTGTTCATCAGGTGTTAAAGTGTTAAAGGCATGTGCATGAACAGGTGTTAATCCTTAACAGGTGGACTGATGATCGGGCGAGAGCTGGAAGGATTCTGGAAGACGGTGGTCAACACCATTCGCGACGGAATCATGATTATCAATACCGGTGGGGCCATCGTTTCAGTCAACCGGGCTTTCGAGGAAATCACCGGCTATAGCCGTGAGGAGCTGATCGGTAATTCCTGCCGTATCCTGGACTGCGACACCTGCCGCCAGGAAGAGCAGGAGCAGGAAGCCACCGACATCTGCCTGGCACCGCAGCGCGAAGCAACCCAGCACCAGTGCCGAATCCGCCGCAAGGACGGCTCCCTGATCCACGCCCTGAAAAATACCGCACTGTTGCGCGATGGCTCGAACCATACCATCGGCACGGTGGCAACCATCACCGATCTGACCGAAATCATTGAAAAGGAGCACCAACTCGAGGCGTTTCGCAAACAGCTGTCCAGCGAGAACCAGTTCCACGGCATCGTCGGTTCTTCGGCGGCCATGCACCGGGTCTACGACATGATCGATAATGCCGCCCATTCCGATGCGCCGGTCATCATCTACGGAGAAAGCGGTACCGGCAAGGAGCTGGTTAGCAGAGCCATCCACGAGATCGGCGGTCGCCGGGACAAGCCGTTTGTCAAAGTCAATTGCGCCAGCCTCACCGAATCGCTGCTGGAGAGCGAGTTATTCGGCCACGTCCGCGGAGCCTATACCGGCGCCTACAAAGATCGGGTCGGCCGTTTCGAGAAAGCCGATCAGGGTGATCTGTTTCTCGACGAGATCGGCGACCTGCCGCTGCCGACGCAGATCAAACTGCTCCGGGTCCTCGAAGAGAAAACCTTCGAGCGGGTCGGCTCAAGCACGCCGATCGCCAGCGACGTGCGCATCATTTCCGCCACCAACCAGGATCTGCCGGCACTAGTCGGCAAGGGCTTATTCCGACAGGACTTCTACTTCCGGATCAACGTCATTCCGATCTTCCTGCCGCCGCTCCGGGAACGGGTCGAGGACATCCCGCTGCTCGCCGAATCGTTCGTCACCAAACTGCGCTTGAAAACCGACAAGGAAATCAACGGCATTCGCGAAGACACCATGGAAATACTGATGCATCACACCTGGCCAGGCAATGTCCGGGAATTGCGCGGTGCGCTGGAGTATGCCTTTGTCACCTGTCACAATTCGCTCATCCACCCCAATCACCTTCCGGAAACCATTACCGGCGAGAGAAGACAGCTGCCCCCCGCCAAGCGGACCGCTTTCAATCTGCAGGAAATCGAACGGCAGGAGCTGCTCGAAGCGCTCGACACATGCAACGGCAATCAGTCCCAGGCTGCCCGGATGCTCGGTATCTCCCGGGTTACCGTGTGGAATCGGATGAAGCGCTACCAAATCTCACCCCGGCGCTGACATTACGGCTGCCGAATCACCGACCTGCCGATATTCCACCGTCGGCGGAGGCACTCTGTCCGTTGACAAGGTCATTGTCTCAAACAGCATCACAGACGGCGCGAGCCCTGCGAGGATAAACCTCCCGGAGAAAAGTTCTCATTGACTGATTGAACTTCCTTCGATAAAACACAGGACAGTCCTGACTTCAATCAGCAGGGAACCTTGAAAAATTTCCATTTCGCCCAACTTCATCGTTGCGCAATCAAATTTTATCCTCGGAATATCATCTATACCTGCGGAAAAATTTTCATGCGCGCCTCGATCTTGAACGAAATTCCGATTTTTCAAGCTCCCCGGCAGTATTACCGTCATCGGCGGCATCGGCCGCCGCAACAGGGAGATCGGCATGAAAGCAACGATTACCAGCCAGTGCATGGGCGATCGCAACTGCAACAAACTGTGCCCTGAAGTATTTGCCTACGATGAAGACAAATTACTGTCGGTCGTCAAGTACGATGTGATTCCGGCCCATCTGGAGGATATCGTTCGGCAGGCGGCTCGCGAATGCGGCGCCGACGCCATCGAAATCGAGGAATAGGCCGGCCTTCGATGGGCTCCTTCAGAAAAAGCCGGACCGCCCGCAACCTGCTGATTTCCTACTCGGCAGAGGCCCAGGCCCGCACCCGGTACAACTTCTTTGCCCGACGGGCCGAAGAGGATGGTTATATTCAGGTCGCCCGCATTTTTGATGAAACAGCCGCTCAGGAATACGAGCACGCATTGCGTTTCTTCAAGTTCTTCAACGGTGGGGAGTTGGAAATCACCTGGCGATTTCCGGCCGGCGTCATCGAGGATACCCGCGCCAACCTGCTCTCCGCCGCCGAACTCGAGCGCTTCGTTCACGAAGAAATGTACCGGGAGTTTGCCCGGATCGCCCACGACGAAGGACTGGCCCGGGCAGCGGATACATTCGATGCGATCAGCGTTGCCGAACGGCACCACGAAAAGCTGTTTCGCGGCTTGGCCGACAATATCTCCGATGGCCGGGTTTTTGCCCGCAGTGACGACCAGGTCTGGAAATGCCTCGGTTGCGGTTATCTGCACCGTGGCCGGGAAGCTCCCGACAAATGCCCGGCCTGCGTCAGGCCACAGGGCTACTTCGCGCTGCTCGAAACGAACTGGTAGGTGGCCGGTGCGGTAACCGGCCACCTGCACCCGGACGGTGTCAGGCAAAGATGTCTGCGGGTACGTACGGGTGAGTTCCCTCGATCACCCTGACGCCTGCCTTTGCCTTGATTTTCTTCATGATGTCATCCTTGTACGGGCACTGTTCGGCAATACAGGGAGCAATGTGGATGACCGTCGGCTTTTCTTTCATCGGGTCGTTCCACAACTTCACCTGCATCAGCCGCGTGACGATGGCCGGGGCCGGACATCCCCCGCACCCGACCATGCCGACAATCTCCGCCTCGACCCCCTCGTAAATCTCAAACACCCCCTGGCGGCGGTTGAAGGCCACCAGACAACGGGAACAACCGATGCAGACATCATCCATGGTATTTTTACAACCAACGATCAGTATCTTCTCCACGACAGACCTCCTTTGTTTTAATGTGCCAATGCACACATCCTACCACTGACCCGGACCTGCCGACAAGCGCTTTTGTCTCACTTGCATCAATAAAATCAGCAACCTGTTTAGCGGGAAACAGCCTTCCAGGCTGCTCGGTCCTGCCGAAAGCCGCATCGCGAAGGCCTGACAGGCCGAAGAATCAGGCCCGAAGGGCGACGGACAGGACATCCACTAACAGGAAGCGGCAGTCAGATATGTAAAATCTGTCCGCCGTTTATTCCGTGAACCTCAGTGTTCCCCGGGCTGGCCGGTTCTGTCGGAGGATGCATCGCGAAGGCCCGGCTGGACGGAGAATCAGGCCCGAAGGGTTGCGGACAAGGCGTCCGTAACCGGCGGTCAGGCCGCAGCGCAGCAGCCGGAGGCAGGACCGGCCAGCCCTTCCGGCAGCAATGACGATTTTCATTGTTTGTTGTGACTTTTAATCACGGAGGTATGTGAAAATCCGTTTTCCCGAGTTGGTCGGAGGAGGACACCAAGACGTCCTTTGAACGTGAGCAGAGGACGAGTTTCAAACTATCCTTCCGTTGGGAGTTTGCGGGGGACAGGTTTAAACCTGTCCCGCCGCTGGAAGAGATTGCGCCGTTAGTTGAGATGGGGGTGATCGATGGGAACTCCGTGACGCAGGGCCAGTTTCTCGAACATCTGGGTCAGGCCGGCCGCCAGCGTGTAAGCATTGTCGATGCCGATGTTATCGTCCGCCGATCGATCGAAAAAGATGAGCAGATCAGAGTCCATACCCTCATCCGCCTGCCAATAGCAGATCATGATCGGCACCAGCGGCAACACCGGGAGAATGACACTGACGTCGGAATCGAACGGGCTGTCGATCTGCCGTCCCCGAAACAGGTGCGCCATGTCGCTGAACAGGTCGGGATAGCGATCGGCAATCTGCCGCATCGCCTCCTCGATACGCTTGCGGAACAAAGGGTAGCGTTCGGCGCCCCCGCGCAGCTCGCGGAAAGAGAGCCACTCTCCACTCACCTCCCGCCCCCGGCAGTCGAGTACATAGCCGAGAAACGGGCCGATTACCCAGGGCAACATATGGATATCGGTGTGAAAATCGCCCTTATCGTCGATACTGAAATCCTTACCGAGAATCTTGAGGGTCAATCGATTCCCCTGAACTCGCCCGCCAATGCGCGTGGCAGCCTGCTGAAAATCGAGCGCGGCCACCTGGTTTCTCGGCTCATCAAACGAATCGTCAGAACGTGCGTCAGCCAGGGACCGAGCATCGGCAAAGCGCTCAATGACCCGGGGACTCAGGTGCGGGCATTCACCGATCGCGCGTCGCCCCTGAAAAACGGCACCGGCAAAGGCCAGACAGGTCTTTTCACCACACTCCCGGCAATTGCTTTTGTTCAACAGACGAAAAATCTCCATTGCATTTTCCGGTCTGGCCATCAGTCCTCTCCTTTCGGCATGCTGTTTGTCGGTTGTTCGCTACCGCTGGGCCAACGGTACAAACGACCGCGTCGTCTCGCCGGTATAGATCTGGCGCGGCCGTGAAATCCGCTGGCCGTGTTCGTGCAACTCTTTCCAATTGGCGATCCAGCCCGGCATCCGACCGATGGCAAACATCACCGTATACATGTTGAGAGGAATACCGATGGCCCTGAGCAGGATACCGCTGTAGAAATCGACGTTGGGATACAGATTGCGTTCGATGAAGTAATCGTCTTTAAGGGTTTTCTCTTCCAGCTCAAGCGCAATCTCCAGCAGCGGATCCTGCTGCTGCAATTCATTGAGCACCTCGTACACCCGTTTTTTCAAGATCTTGGATCGCGGATCGAAATTCTTGTAGACCCGGTGCCCAAACCCCATCAATTTATAGTCGTTGCTCTTGTCCTTGGCGAGGTCGAGATAATGACTGATCGGCCGGCCGGAAGTCTTGATGTCTTCCAGCATCCTGATCACGCCGGCATTGGCGCCGCCGTGCAGCGGTCCCCAGAGTGCGCAGACCCCGGCCGAAACGGAACTGAACAGGTTGGCCCGGGAACTGCCGACCACCCGCACCGTCGATGTCGAGCAATTCTGCTCGTGATCGGCATGCAGCACGAGAAACAGCGTCAGTGCCTTCTCCACCACCGGGGAAGCTATGTATTCCCGATACGGTTCGGAGAACATCATGTGCAGAAAATTTGAACAATAGCTGAGACTGGGATTGGGATGAATGAGCGGTTTCCCTGTCGCCATGCGATAGGAAAATGCGGCGATGGCCCGCACCTTCGAGAGCAATAACGCAGCCGTCTTATCGAAACCCGGTCCCTCCGAATGGACATCGAGAACTTCAGGGTGAAAACAGGAGATGATATTGAGCATGGCCGATAGGATGGCCATCGGCGGCGCCGACCGGGGAAAGCCGGAGAAATGGTGTTCCAGGCTGGTGTGAAGCGGCGCATGTTCGGCGATCGAGGCCCTGAAATCGGCAAGCTGTCTGGGATTGGGCAATTCACCGTAGAGGATGAGATAAGCGGTTTCGACAAAGGTCGCTTTTTCGGCGATCTCTTCGATCGGGTACCCTCGATAGCGCAGTATACCGTTGGCCCCATCGACATAGGTGATCGAAGAATAACAGGAACCGGTGTTACCAAAACCGGGATCCATGGTGATACAGCCGGTCTCGGAACGCAGTGCCTTGATATCGATACAACGCTCGTTTTCGGACCCGGTAATGACATCGTACTCGTAGCTCTTTCCGTCTATAGTCAAGGTTGCCTTGTCACTCATATGCTCTCCCTGGCTGATTATGGATGTATGCCGGTGCCGCCCCCCTAGACGTACCTTCCTCTTCTGCTACAGATAAGTACTATTGGTCGGTTGTCGACTCCTCGACGCCTCTGCTAGTCTCCATCATTGCCATTTTCTAAAGGATTTCCCAGTGGTTGTCAATACGGATGGGCTTGGAGGCGCACCGTACCGGCGGGCCGGAGAATCAGGTCTGAAGGGGCTCGGTGCGTGCCCGGCGGGGCCGGTCGCTGTCGCTTAAGAAATCTGCTTTGCCGCAGAGCACCAAAGTACCCAGGACAATCAAGGCGGAACCCGCAAAGAGAATTTTATAGGCGTCCTGTTGCGGGAACGACAACGTATCAAGGGCAAGGCCAAACAGCAGCGGATAACCGACGGCAAAAGGCAGTGAAATTATCGGCGCCAGGGAGAAGTAGGGTGTGACATCGGTTTTCCCGGAGATTTTCTTTACCGCCGGTGCGTAGACCATATTACGGATCGCCCTGACAAAACCGAGCAGATAACTGATCAGGTAAAATGTCGGCAGACTCGGCCACAACACCATGATGGCCAACAGCGCAAGCGTCACGAGTTTGGCCAGCACGAACTTTCCCTTGAGACTGAGCAGATTCATCGCCCCGAGAAAGATGTTGACCGTAATCGACCCGGCATAGATGCACGCCACAAATCCCCCGGCAGCAATCGCCGCCGGCACCTGGTAATAGGTCGTTGCGTAATTGGCATAGAAGGACATGATCGTCAGAATCACGTAGAAATCGAGGTCGGCAACGGTATACCTGAGAAACCGCCGGTTGGCCATGATTTCTCGGACACTGGCGGCCGTGTGGCGCCAGAACGACAGCTGATCGGGCTCAGGATCGTCGGGATCCGGAACTTCGCGGGTTATCAGAAAGCACAACGAACCGGCGACAAAGAGCAGCCCGGTGACGATGAAGACAATAGCCGCCGCCTGCACCGAAAAGGAATAGCGCTGCACCGTCTTGAGGATGAAAAAGCTGGCGACGATCTTACCGCAGTTCTGCGCCAACATCATGTATCCGAGACCTGAGACGGTGCGGGTTTCCGGAAAGATACGAACCAGGTAATTGAGCCAGACCGGGATACTCAGTCCCATGGAAATGGAAAAGAGCGCGTAACAGCAGAAAAACAACGGCAAGACGCCGGCCGACTCGCCAAAGATCATCAGCAGCACGCCGAGCAGCAGGATCGTCAAGGCCGAGCTGAGATGGAGCCCGATGACAAAAGGTCTCTTGAGTCGGTAATTGCGCGAGAGATAACTGGCAAAGAGCGGGAAACAGGAAACCCCGGCGATAAAGAGCGCCGGCACGAGCCCGATAGCAAATCCGGAAGCGCCAAGATGCTTGAGGAACAATTGCAGGAAGGTGGACTCGAGGACGATCGGGAATCCCAGTCCCCAGAAAAACTCAACGATCGACGAACCGACGACGTTCCGCCTGAAACAGGCGTCTTTCTCGCTGTCCATTAATCCTGGCGAGCGGTGCCCCCGGATGGAGGCGACTGGTCCGTTTCCTCGGCCGCCGCGATCGCTCTGGCCAGTGCCTTGCTGTGGACAATGCCGGCAAAATGGACCGGACTTTTACCGTATATCGGATCCCAGCCGGCCGGATCGGCTGAGCAGGAAAACTGGGCGAGGAGACCGATTTTCCGGACAGCTTCTTCAGCCCGCTCACCGATCAGCTGCCGGGCCGCATCCCATGTTGCGCCGCAGGGCGCGCCGCGCACGACCGCAACGCTGACGAGCCGCCCATCGGCGACACGTACGCGAAATTCCGGAGCGCCAAACCGTTGCCCGTAATGACCAAGACAATCCTGCCTTGGCAGGCCGCATCAGGTGGGTGGCGTCACTGCCCACTTATCGAGGCTTTTTTTTCCCGAGACGACGATCGGTATCTTCTCCTCGGCGCAGCGCCTGGCCAGATCGGTCGACAGATCGTAGTGTTTCAGGAAATCGAGAACCAGGTCGGCATCAATGACTCGAGGCAGATAGGCATCGCTGTCGTCGATGATCGGCGGCAATTCCGCATCGATCGATACCACCCGCAGGTCGATAATGTCGGCCCCGTGGCGCCGAACGCCGTCTATTTTCCGCTCACCGCTGCCGTTTTGCTGAAAAACGACAACCCGTTGCCGTGCCGAAGCCTCTTTGTCCTGTTTCATGCTCATATATCCAGACGTACCCAGCGGGTACAATAACGGTGCGCCGACTCCAACAGTTTCCGCGGGTTGAGACCCGTGTGAACAGCCGCGCCGATTGCTCCGGAGGTCTCCCGGTAGATGATCATTCCCCTGAGCAATTCCGCTTCGCCGCTCGGCCCGACGAGCCGGCAGGGGCCGGTCATTCCAGCGACCTCGAGTTCTCCATCCTGAAACTGATAGCAGGCGGTCTGAGCCAAGGCCTGCAGGCCGTGTTTGTCGACCGCCGTCCCCTGCCCGGCCATCATCGTGATATAACCCGGCTCCTGCAGCGCCTGCTCCGGCACAATAATCGCCGCAGCGCATTCGACGGGTCCGTTGCCGCCGTCGGGAAAATTGATGGTCAACCCGTTCATGGCCGCCGCCGTCTCAACCAAGCTTTGTTCTGATCAGGGTGGAAACCTCCCCGGTCAGTCGCAGAACGGTCTCGGCCAGCTCTTCACTGATTGTTCCGGTGCCGCAACTCGGCGTGATCAGGGTCTGCGCGAAAACGGTCCGTTCATCAATTCCCAGCCGGCCAAGTTGCCGGGTTTGCTCGAACCACTTGTCGGCAAGGGATGCGGCGCTCTCCTCACGGATCTGTTCCGCCGCGGTCGGGACGATTCCCGAGGCGAGGATACCGCCGCGAGCAAAAAACGTTGTCAGCTGTTGTGGATAAAGCAGCAGTTTATCGAAATAGGAATAGGCGTCAAAATTGACGATATCGACCGCGGTATCGAAGATAACCGACCACTCGGTATTGGCACAGACATGTACACCGGCTAGACCGCCTTCCCGGTGAACTCCTGCAAAAACCTCACTGAAGCAACCGGCGATATCGGCCGGCGTGATAGTGATAAACGCCGACGAGCCGAACCCGGCCAGCCCCGGTTCATCGAAAAAGATCAACGGCCGCTCCTTGACCTGAGCCATCATCCTCGTCTGCCAGCGCGCCTTCATGGCCAGCAGCTTGACGGCCGCATCCCGCAGTTGATCGTTGTAGAAAACGGCCCGGCCGTCCTGGTCGACCAGTCCGGTACAGAACGTTATCGGCCCGGTGATCTGGCCCTTGAGCGCGGTCAATTGCTCCCGCCGGTGCTCCGCTTCCTCAAGGAATACAAAAAAACCGCCGGCTTCCTCGGGCGACATCGCGAAACGCGAATCCTCCAGCGCCGCACCACCCTCGTCGACAAGCAGGTACTCCTCGAAAAAGGCCAGGAATTGTTCATCGAAATCGGCACGCTGGGAATCGACGAAGATTTTCCCGTCGAGTTCGGTAACTCCGGGCATCCCGGGCAGAAACTGACGGAGCATCCCTTCGATGGGGTATTTCGGTAATTGCGGCCAGATCGGAATCTGCGGGGTGGCGGCAAAAATCAGGTCGACTGCCTGGCGATGGTCGGCATGGGGCATACTGCCGACCAGGACCGGCAATGCATCGGTGGAAAAAACAGAGGTCATAGTCCTATCCTGCTCAAAAATTACTGGTGGGAACCTTGGAAAATTGCCATCCCGAACAATCTCATCGTGCTCAATCAAATTTTATCCTGGAAATATCATCTACGTCTGCGGAAAAATTTTCTTGCGCTCCTCGATCTTGAACGAAAATCCGATTTTTTCAAGTTCCCCTGGTGTCGGTTTTTATATACCTGAGAAGTGTAATGCGCAACCAGATCTTGTCACCCCTTTTTTGCGTTTCACCGCAAGCATGGGCGGCGCTGGCGCCTCATTGGCGGGATTGGTACGATCGTGGCACCGCTTTGGCAGCCGGCAGGCAAAATGATACTGGAATTTCTCCAATAATGCGTTATTGATTAAAGAAGTCGTCTAACGACACGGGACGGTAATCGGAAAATTCCAACACGAAGGGGGACCCATGAGAATCACACTCGACAAGACACTGGTGGAACTAAAACCCGAAAGCCCTCAGGAAGTCAAGGAGCTCGACGCCCTCTGGAAAGTGATCATCGATTGCGTTAAAACCAATAAAAAGCTGGTCCCGATCGGAGAATACCTGCCCGGCGAGAAAGAAATCGCCCGTTTCAACATCGAAGACTGATCCCTCCACCGTCCGCAGTTCCGCTCAACGGGCGAGTTTTTCAGCTCCCCGGCCGGTGCTACCGATCTTTCCGGCCGGGGAGTTCTTTTTCGTTGCCGCATCTCTACGCATCGGGTATGCAGGATATCCGGTGCCAAGCGACAGTTCCCGGCGGCCGGCACCATGGCGCCACTTTCGGTGCCGGATCTGGTGCCGGGCAAAGAGGATCTCTCAGGCATGGACGTTTCCGTCACCCTCTCCGGCGATATCTTCATCCTGCTCTTTTTCGTCGGTCTCGTCTCCGGACTGGTCGACTCGATCGCCGGCGGTGGAGGACTGATCGCTCTCCCGGTCCTGCTTTTCATCGGTCTGCCGCCCCAGGTCGCCCTAGGAACCAACAAACTGCAAGGGACCTTCGGCGCCTTTTCCGCCTCCTTTAATTTCGTCAGGAAACGACTCGTGGACCCAAGGGAGTGCACGACTGGCATCGTCTGTACGCTGATCGGCGCCGCCGCCGGCGCCCTGCTCGTCCAGATCATCGATCCGGCAATCATTGAACCGCTCATCCCGATCCTGTTGTTTCTTGTGTTTCTCTACACCTTGCTGTCCCGACACCTTGGCTATGTCGATCGAACAGCGCGAATGAACCAGACACCGTTTTATATCCTGTTCGGTCTCGGTCTCGGCTTCTACGACGGTTTTTTCGGTCCCGGGACCGGCTCGTTCTGGGCGTTTGCGCTGATGATCCTGCTCGGTTTCAACATGGTCAAGGCGACCGGCGTCACCAAGGTCATGAACTTCACCAGCAACATCGCATCTCTGGCACTGTTCGTCATCGGCGGCAACATCGTCTACTCGATCGGCTTGACCATGGCAGCCGGGCAACTCATCGGCGGCCGGATCGGCTCCTCTCTGGCCATCACCAACGGTGCCCGTATCATCCGGCCGATCTACTTGGCCATCGTTTTCCTGACTATCGTCAGGCTGCTCTGGACAAGAGTGATTACAGGAGGCTGAACAATGACCCCGGCGGTCAATGAATTGAAAAGAAAAAAAATCGCCTTCACTCTCCACTCCTACGACCACGATCCGAAACATCCCTCATACGGACTGGAGGCGGCCGAAAAACTGGGTATCGCTCCAGACCTGGTGTTCAAAACGCTGGTCATCCAACTCGACGACGGCCGACTGGCCGTGGCCGTGCTGCCGGTTTCAACGCAGCTCAATCTGAAGAAAACGGCCGCGGCCTGCGGCTGCAAGAAAGCGGTAATGGCCGACAAAGCAATGGTGGAAAAAACCACCGGCTATGTTCTCGGAGGAGTCAGTCCGCTCGGCCAGAAAAAACGACTGACAACCGTCATCGACGCATCGGCCGCCGACCATTCGACCATACTGATCAGCGGCGGCCGGCGCGGCCTCGATATTGAGATCAGCCCGGCCGATCTCGCCAGTCTGACCGGTGGCCGCTTGCTCCAGGTGACCTAGCCGTCGACACGGGCCTCAAACAGAGCCACGGCCAGCTGGACCAAGGGAATACTGGTAGGCACCGCCGGAGGAGGGCTGGTCGATTCTGCCGGAGGCTGCATCGCGAAGGCCCGGCTGGACGGAGAATCAGGCCGCAGCGCAGCAGCCGTAGGCAGAACCGACCAGCCCGGCGCCAACACCCCCTGATCCAAAGCGTTGGAAGTTAGCGGGGGACAGGTTAAAGCCTGTCCCGCCGTTATTTGAGACTTAGCAGCTGTTCCGCCGCCTCGTGCAGCTGGCGCGGCGCCTCGGCGATCTGTTCAAAGGGGCGGCGGCCCTGGCGGTCGGCCTGGACGATCTCGTCGTTTTCCGGCAGAAAGCCGATGATCTGATAATCCGGCAACGCTTCCCTGATCAGTGCTTCATCTTCTTCGTCCCTGACGCGATTGCCGAGCACGAGAATTCGCTTGATACCGATGTCATGACCGAGTCTGCGAATGGTTTCGGCCGCCGCCCGACTCCGCGCACCGGGATTGACGACAATCACCAGGGCATCGACTGAAGCGGACGTGGCCCGGCCGAGGTGTTCGACCCCGGCCTCCATGTCCATGATCACGACATCGTCGCGAAACAGTACGAGGTGAGTCATCAACGCCTTGAGGATGGTGCTTTCCGGACAGATACAGCCGGAACCGCCGCTTTTCACGGTCCCCATGACGAGCAACTTGACCCCGTCACGCTCGCGGGAAAAGCGGTCCGGAATATCGTCAACCTTCGGGTTCAGCGTAAAAAAACCGCCCATGGTGCCCGGTTCGGCGCCGGTCCGCTCAGCGATCAGCTCGCGCAACTCGGCAATCGGGGTAATCGGCTCCCCCCCTTCGATACCGAGCGCGGCAGCCAGGTTAGCCACTGGATCGGCATCAATGGCGATCACCTTGTTTGCCGGATCAACGGCCAGCGCCCTGGCCAGCAACGCGGCAACAGTAGTCTTGCCGACCCCGCCCTTGCCGCCTATTGCAATCTTCAGTCCCATCTCAATTCATCCCCTGTTCCACCGTGGTGGTGCGCTCTGTATCCTGGCGACCCGATATGTCAGACAGTTTCACCGTGACGGTCAACGATCTTGCCGTTGCTGTCGACGAAGGCGACGGTAAAACCGTTTTTCTTGGCATCGGCGGTCAACTCGTCGATATGGACCGCCTGAATTTCATACTTGTGCCCTTTCTGCCGCGGCAAGTTCAGATAACAATCATCAGCCGCTTCCCGGCTGATAAAGGCCGGGATGAAATCGATATCGTTTTCCTCGCTGTGCAGGCCGAGATAATGACCACTGTCGGCCTGATCGTGGACAATTACCCACACCCAGCCTTCGGTATGCTTGTTTTCCACCATGTTCGTCTCCCGTTACGCAGTATCCGCCGATCGTTTACCTATCTTACGGACCAAGGTAATCACGAACAAAAAAAATAGCCCCATTCTTTTCGGGAATGGGGCCGGGTTTGCGAAGTGAATAAATCAGATGTCCAGGTAGGAATCGGAGAACAGCGTCTCGCCCATAATCACCTTGACCGTTTTGACATAGTCGCCGAGTTCCTTGTCCAGTGTGGAAGGATCAGGGGCGGTGCCATCCATCGCCTGGTGTACGATATCGACGATTTCCGGCCGCTTGCCCTTGGCCACTGCGGTCAGGTTGGTATCGAGCGGGTCACTGATTACCGCTTTCATGCCGTAGCGCTCGAGCATGACCATATAGGTGGTATTGAGGATGGGACGCAGCTGTACCGGCGGGCCGTTGGAGATATTGGACAGGCCGCAGGTACTCATCGCACCGGGGGCGATATCTTCGAGCATCATCTGGAAATTGAGCAGGCTGACACATTGCGCCTGCTGGATATTGACCGGGGTCACGATGCCGTCCACCCAGATTTTCTCGTTCGGGATGCCCGCTTCGTTGGCGGCATAGAGCAACTCGACACAGAGTGCCGCCCGCTCGTTTTCGTCACGGGGCAATCCGTCCGGTCCCCAGAGCAGGGCAACGATATCGGCCTCGTACTTGGCCGCCATCGGCAGCATCACTTCGTAGCGTTCGGCCCGGGCCATAATCGAGTTGACGATATGGGGCTTGCTCACCGGTTTGAGGACCTTGAGTCCTTCTTCGATCGCCGCGATATTGCTGGTATCCAGCAGGATCGGCAGATCGGGCACAACCTCCTGAACCACCTGGCACACCCAGGGCATCAATTCGTGGCCGTCTTTTTTTGCCGGCCCCAGGTTGATATCGATATAATCCATGCCGAGTTTTTTCTGCTCGAGGGCCTCTTCCTGAATCGGCTTGGGATCGCGCTCCTTGAACGCCGTTCCAATTTTCTTGGAAATGACGTTGAGGCTTTCACCGAATAAAATCATATGCTCTCTCCTTTCATGATGGTCGAAAATAGCAGCAACCGAACTACACGCCCGGTGCCTGAATCGCCGCCCGACACCGGGCGCCGGCCGCTCTTCGCTAGCGCGCCTTCAAAAAGCCGGGAAGATGGGCAGCCTCCCGCGGTCCGACGGTGATGGTCCAGCCGGGCAATTCCTCCTCGACATCGGCAACGATGGAAGCGGCATACCCGGGAATGATCAGTTCGGTGTGCTTCACCTTGTCGGCAATACCGGACTTCTTGACAAAGAGGCCGACATCGTCGCCGCTAAACTTGCCGGCGGCCCAGGCGGTCAATACCGAGAGTCCTTCGGAATCCTTGATCAGCAGCCATGACGATACCTTGCTCGCCTCTATCTCACCGGACACGATGAAGTACGTCAGCGCAAAGTTGGTAGTGACCAGAACCGGAGAATTCTCATCCGGGGTGCCGATCTCGTAGATGCCCTCGGTGACTGTCATCGGCCGCTGCGGATCGGTGTAGATATTGAGCCGCTCGAGCAGCAATGGGAACAGCGCTTCAGTGGTCAGGTTGGAGAGGACGACAATACCACCATATTTGGAGATATACATGCCGGCGACCAACGCTTCCATGTCGGTATTGCCGGCCATCTCGCACGGAAAGGCGATGGTCGGGAATCCAAGCGCCCGATTACCGTCCTTCAGCGCCGCCCGGCGCAGCGCGATCATATCCTCGATCCCTTGCTTCACCTCGCGGGAACCAGGGTCGAGCACCAGGTCTTTGAGCCCCATGCCGGTCAAGGTGGTGGTCAATTCGACCAAACCGTCAATGGAATCGGCCTTGACGGCCAGGGGCAGGTTGTTGTCCAGGGCCAATTTGCCAATCGCCTCGACGTTGGCCGCTGTCGCCGCATAGAGCAGTGGCCGCTTGAAGCCGCAGGCGGCAACCGCCGCTTCCATCACGGCAGCATCCTCGCTCATCAGGATGATATTGAATTCCGAGGTTTCGGCAACCTGTTTGGCCACGGCGGCAAAGGCCGCAGCGTCTCCGCTGACGTCCTTGACCGCTACCAGCTCCGGCCGCAGATTAAGCCCGACCCGCTCATACTGCAGCGCATGCCAGTCTGTGAGGGTTTTCGCTACGTCGTCCGCCGCCGTATCGGCGGTGATCAGACCGGCGATCAGGGTTGGGTTATAGAACGTCTTCTCGTGCCGATACAAGACCGTCTCTCCGCCGGTCTTGGCCGCCCTGACCCCTTTGCCCAATGCCACCTGACGGATCGGCGGGGCGGCAGCCTCTTCCAGCTGCGCCCGAGCCTCGTCGGAGACGTATGGACAAGAGTCAAGTTCCGCCTTGCCCGATGCCAGGTTCATGGCAAAGGCAAGACATGTCGGCACCCCGCACTCCTTGCAGTTCGTTTTCGGCAGGAGCTTGAATATTTGCATTCCTGTTAATGCCATCGGTGTTCTCTCCTCTTCTGTTTTTCGGGACAAAAAACAGGACCGGCCGCTCACAGTGCGGCCGGTCAGGGCCCGTTATTGTTAGCTGATCAATGACTCCATGTTCAGGGCCGGATGTCCTTTTTCCTGGAGGAACGGCAGAATCTCGTCTTCGGTTATACCGACGGTTTCATCGGCAATCATATCGGCGAGATTCTCTACGCCCATCTCCTTGCCGCGGGCGTTGAGCCGGTCATAGATCTCATCCTTGAGGCTCTTGGGCATCCAGACGACGCGAAGCAGGCCGCCATCACCAAGGATGAATTTCTTCTGAGTGACATTGAACTTGGAGTGGCCGACAAAGCCCGGCGAGGCAGCACCGCCACCCATGACACCGGCCAGCGTGGTGAACTTCATGCCGCACGGCGTCTCACCGGCATAATCGCGGTTGACCGTCATGACGCCGTTGCAGGACGGCAGCATCGCAGCGATGCACTCGCAGCAGCCGCAGGTGGTCATCGGTGCATGCACCATGGAGTAGAAGTTGTAGGTCTCGTGGGCCCCTTTCGACGCCTGCTTGAGAAATTCATCGACACCCTCGAAGCGGCCGAGTTTGGGGTCGAGGACCTTACCCTTCTTGATCGGCTGGTTTGGGCCGGTCGGATTGATCTCGAAAGAAGCCTTGCAGTCCATCCAGTTATAGGCGCCGCACAGGCCGGTCCGCTCCGGGCTGACCGTGCAGACATGGCTCGGCGCAAAAGACTGGCAGAGCGTGCAGGAGTAGAAGGTATCGACATCCTCGTCGGTCATCTTGTCGACCCGTTCGTCACGGTGCTTGTACTCGGCCCGGGCCCGCTCGGTCAGTTTGTCGACATCTTCCTTCTTGGAATAGAGCGTTATCTGGACCTTGTCGAGAATCTTCTGGAATTCCTGGTGGAACTTGGCGTGCAGGACGATGCCGAGATGCTTGAGCGAAAAACCCTTCTCGACGGCACCCTTGCTGACCCGAACCCAGGAGATGTCCCGTTGGCCGATGTGCATGACGCCCTGGATGTAGTTGATCAGATGATGGATCTGGCGTTCCAGGATCGGCTCGAAATCTTCCTGAAATTCCCGGCCGGCGATCTGTACGTAGATGCCGAGGGGCAGGGTGTCGCCTTCCTTCAGGTCGGCGATATCCGGGCCGACCACCTCCACTTTGCCGTCTTCGATCTCCTTCATGTCGGCCATCTTGACCAACTCGGTACACTGCGTCTTACCGCCGCCCATCTGGCAGTAGAGATCGCCACCACGGACACGCTCGCCCTCGAAGGCCGGACCGAAAGCCAATGGGATGTCGATTTCGGTGATATTGATCTTCAGTCCGCGGACCTCGACGGACTTCTGGCAGATCTCGTCATGCGGCACGTTGGCGACCACATGTTCATAGGTGCAGATACCGGTCGGCAGGATTTCCGGGATATCGGTATCGGCCAGGGTCGGGAAACCCCAGTTGACTGCACCGGCCGCCGCCACCGCCCATTCGGTACCGACATCACCCAGTGCGTTGACAAAGGCGAAGATGCGGTTCTTGTTGTACATCAGCATGCGCCGATAGTCGCCCGGTTGAACACCGCCGAAGGCCATGGCGGCACGGTTGGCGAAACCGAGCGCGAAAACTGCGGAACTGATATCCGGTCCGAACGGGACGATACGGGTATTCCAGCCGATTTGCATTCCCGCCTCCAGGCACTGCTCGATGACCGTCTTACCGTTATGATTCGCAGCACAGAAGATGTAGAGGCTCTTTTTCTGGTAATCCTCGACGATCATCTTGGCGATCTCCGGGTTCGGCGCGGCACCGACGATGGCGGCAAAACCGGGCGCGGAACCGTCGACGAACTCGACGCCGCGCTTACGGAGAATGGTATCATCGGCCGGGCCGACCCAGATCTTGCCGGCATCGATATCGGGATCCTCGGTGAACGTGTAGAATTCCGGTTCTCGCAGAATGCGCAGCGCCTCCTTGACCTCATAGGCGAAAATCCCGGCCATACCCGCATCGAGCAGCGGTCCGAGATAGGGCAGGTGATTCTGGCCTTTGACATGGGGCGGCAACAGACCGCGGGCGAATTCCAGCGGTTTTCTGAGGTCTTCCAGTGTCTCACACTTCATACCGGTCAGCGAGTAGATAACCGGCAGATAATAGGCGGTATTGCCGAAACCGATCTTGGTGGCGGCATCCTGGGATGCGAGTGCTTTCTCCAACTCACCTTCGACCTGCGACACGACCTTGTAGCCGCCTTGTATCGCTGCAAAAGCTACTAATCTTGACATGCTATCCTCCTTTATTCAGGATTGACTCCCCTGCAGATGCGTATGCTTATTCCATTCCAAGGGCCTGACGATCGGCCATATCCATCAGAACGCGCTCCCGGGCCTTATCGATGCCGAGTTCTTTGCGCTTCTTGTCGATATGAGCAATCATCTTGTGCGCATGCTTGACCGGATCGGGTTCGCAATCCCACATGCCGCCGTACATTCTTTCCATATCCTTGTAGAGGTAATCCTTGAATACCGGAGCGCCTTCCAACGGCAGCGAATAGCCAAAGACCGTATAGACGCCTGAAGCAACAAAGTAGTGACCGATCGAGATGGCCTTCTCACTCATCCACTCGGGAGCGCTTCCCGCGGCCGGCAGGTCACTGATATCGTTACCGAGCCCGCCTGCCCTGACCACCTCGGTCGCAGCCAGCAGGATCCGGCTGTTGTCGACGCAGGAGCCGAGATGGAGCACCGGCGGAATACCGACCGTCTCGCAGACCTCGGCGAGGCCGGGACCGCAGTGAACAGCGGCAGCTCCCGGGGTCATCAAACCATGCATGCCGGCGGCAATAGCGCTGCAGCCCGTGGTCAGCACGATGACATCATTCTTGATCAGTTCCTTGATGATGGTGATATGCTCTTCGTTATGTTTGGTCCGGGCATTATTGCAGCCAACCACACCGGCGATGCCACGGATTCGACCGTTGATGATATTGTCGTTGAGGGTATAGTAATCGCCGCGGAAGGTGCCGCCGAGATGATAGCGGATCGACTCGACGCCGAAACCGGCGATCTGCGCGGTTTTATGCCGCGGGATCATGACATCGGCACTGCGGTTGGGGAAGTTGTCGATAGCCATCTTGACGATGCGCTTCGCGTCTTCCATCGCGTGATGCTCGTCAAACTCGATATGGATGACGTTTTCCTGCTCCATCCTGGCGATCGGATGAGTGGTGATCAGCTTGGTATGAAAACACTTGGCGACATTAGCCAGATTTTGAAAAATACACTGGATGTCGACCACCATCGCGTCACAGGCCCCGGTAATGATCGCCAATTCCTGCTGCAGGAAGGTTCCGGCCGGCGGCACGCCATGGCGCTGCAACACCTCGTTGGCGGTACAGCAGATACCCGACAACTGAATGCCTTTGGCTCCTTTCTCCTGGGCGTAGGCAATCATCTCCTGGGACTGACAGGCGGCGACGACCATCTCGGAAAGCACTGGTTCGTGGCCATGGACGATGATATTGACGTGGTCCTCCTTCATGACGCCAAGATTGGCTTCGGACTGCAGTGGCGACGGGGTGCCGAATAAGACGTCCTGCAGATCGGTAGCGATCATCGAGCCGCCCCAGCCGTCGGCCAGTGCTGCCCGGGTGCCCTGCTTCATCAGGTTCTTGTAGTCCTGATCGACGCCCATGTGGGTGCGGTGCATAATTTCGACAATCTCGCGATCCACGTTACGGGGCACGACACCTTCCTGCGCCCATTTCTCTTGGAGCGGTTTCGGGGCCCGCTTGACATATTTAATGCTGCCCTCCGGCTTGCCCCACTCGGCATAGGCGGCCTCGGCCACCTCAAGGGCGATCTCGTCGATGTCGCGATCCACCGTCTTGCCGTCGACCTCAACCGTCGTAGCCACGTCGAAGTACGGGGCGATATCAACCAGTTTGATCGGGTCCTTGATGGAATAGTCATGACTTTCCTTACGGGCCACCGAACGAAAAACCTCGGCCACCGAACGGCCGTGATCGGAATGGGCCGCGGCACCGCCGGCGATCATGCGAATGAAGTTTCGTGCGCAGATGGTGTTGGCGGTGGCACCGCACAATCCTTTCCGCGTGTCTTCGCCGGTAATCCCGCCCTTCGGAAGCGGCAGACGGCAAGGACCCATCGCACAGTTTTTGCAACAAATCCCCTGCATGCCGATCGCACAGGGTTTCATGGTCATGGCACGATCGAATACCGTCTCCACCTGCAGCCGTTGCGCCCGTTGAATCATCTCCTGGGTTGCCGGGTCGATCGAAGCATCTCTCGGGTCCACGAGCTTAGGCTCTTTCGCAGCGGTTTTTGCTTGTAATTCTGCCATCTGATCTTCCTCCACAAAAAATTTCGTTACGTCCGCCTGAACACCGAACAGATCGATCACACACGCTTGTGGAATCTGTCGAGCATTTCAAGTATCTTCTGCTGCTCGGTTTTCTGTATCGCAGCAGGGGTCATTGTTCCCTGTACCGTTGGTTCGTCCGTCCGCTTGGCCGCCAATTCGGCCCGTTCTCTGGCCCGTTTGGCCCGCAGTTCCTTCTCCTCGGCTTCCCGCGCCGCCCGCGCGTCCGCCGCGGCCTGCTTCTCGGCCTCAGCTTTGGCCTTAGCTTCCGCCTCGGCCTTGGCTTTCGCCTCTTCCTCGGCCTTCACTTTGGCTTCAGCGTCAGCCTTGGCCTTGGCTTCCGCATCGGCTTTGGCCTTTATCTCCGCCTCGGCTTTCTCTTTAGCTGCCGCCTCCGCAGTCGCCGTTGCATCCTTCTCGGCCACCGCCGGCTTGGCCGCGACCTCTTCCTGTTTCGCTGCCGGCGCGGCAGCTTGTTTGGCCGGTGCTGCCGGCGCAGCCGGTTTGTCGGGAGTCTCCTTCTTGGCCGGCGCTTCCTTTTTCGGCGGAGCGGCAGCCTTCTTCTCCTCCTCGATGGTCAGGTCAAGCGGCGGGGCCAATGCGGCAAAATCGACGGCAACGGAGGCAAGCCGTTTTTCGATCGGTGCCACCTCGGCCACGGATCCGCCCGCTATCATCGCTTTGATATATTCCTTGGCCAAACGAATCGCCTCCGGATGGCGCATGATCAGGATGTTTGAACCACAGAGCAGGTAGGCCACGGCTCCGACCGCCTCCATAAGAATAGCCCGTTTCTCAGGATCCCCGAGCAACGGCGCGTCCTCGGCGCTCTCTTTGGCTTCCTTGCATTTCCAGACCTCGTTGCCGAGGTTGTTGATCATCGGATACTGGAGTTTGTCATCTCCCTGGCTCATGGCCGCCATCGACAGTCGTTCCATGACGCTGTACGAATACTCCATGCCATAGCCGAGCCCGCCGGTGGTCGGATCGACGACAACCCGGTCCATCGGCATTCCGAAGTTTTCCAGCAGGATGTTGATCTGCTTGGCCAGGTTGACGTCGATCGGCGAGGACGCGATCAACGAATGACCGTAGCCCATTGCCGCCGCGGCAATACCTTTATAGTTTTTCTCCTCGACCGGGCCGAGCAGCAAATTCTTATTCTGGCAGACTTCGGCCACGACCTTCATAACCTCTTCGTCCTTGGTCGGTGCCGCGCATCCCCAGACGATAACCGGCACCGAAACGGCATCGAGAACCTTCTTCACCGTTTCCGCCGCCGATTGGGGGCTGGCATCCCTATCGTTGGGGTCGATGCTCTTGAGCTGTAGAACGATTGCTTCGGCGCCGTATTCATCAACACACTTCTTCGCCCAGGCGGCCGGATCGGCAACCACATCTTTGAACGGGACCAAGGCCGCCTCGGCCCAGTCGGTCGGCTCCATATCCCAGATTTCCATAGCAATCAAGGGCTTATTGGGCATGTCACCTTCAAAGGTGTAGAACGGGTAACATGTCTCGCCACCGACAGTTACAGCGGAATCTCCCTTACCAATGGAAATCGTTTTGATACCACCGGTATAGGCCTCCTTCTTAATTTCAAATGCCACGTGAGCCTCCTTGAAAGTGAAAATTAGTCTCGAACGAGTCTGTGCAATACGGCAGACACCCCAGCGAAAACCGGCCTGATGGCATGCACATTTCCACGCTCCCGTTCTCCTGGTCACTAAAAACCGACAATCAATACGCTTTCGTCATGCCCCCCGACCCGGCAAACCACTCCGACCGGTTTTGTCAGGGCTTATCGGCCCGCAGCTCCTGCCAGGCCTTCATCCGGCGTTTGACGCCGGGAAATTTTTCGATTTCCGTGTGTGGGATAAACATCGCCGCAACATAATGATCCATGTAGGAGGGTGTCTCAGACAGTTCGAAATTGGTCATTTTCTTCGTTACTTCGACCACATCCTTACGAATCCTGTTGGTCAGCGAACTCATTCGAGCACCCATCAGAGAACCGTTGCCGATGAAAATAACCCGGTCGGGGTCGATCTCCGGCAACAGACCGATGGTCATCGCCTTTTCCAGGTCGATATAGCTACCGAATCCACCGGCCAGAATGATCCGTTCAATCGTGCCCATGTCCAGGCCGACCTCTTCGAGCAGCGTCATACAGCCGCTGTAGACCGCACCTTTGGCCCTGATCAGGTTGTCGATATCGATTTCGGACAGGGAGATATCACGATCGATCTGCGTATCGTCCTTCCACGCCAGGACAAATTCCCAGATACCCTTGTTTTCTCTGATTCGCGGTGTTCCATGCTCCCGGTTGAACTTGCCGCGGTTGTTGATCACGCCGATCTCAAACATCAGCGCCACCATATTAATCAATCCTGACCCGCAAATCCCCTTGGGTCGAACATCGCCAATCGTCACCAGCATCGGCTCATAGGTGACCGGGTCGATTGAAAAGTCCTCGATGGCCCCCTTGGCCGCACGCATACCGAACTCGATACCGCCACCCTCAAACGCCGGCCCGGCCGAACAGGCCGTGCAGGCCAGCCAATCCTTGTTGCCGATAACGATTTCGGCATTGGTGCCGATGTCGAGAAACAGCGTCAGCTCCTCCTCCCGGTACAACCCGGTGCCCATGATCCCGGCGACGATATCGCCGCCGACATAACTGGCAATGGCGGGATAGAGTAGCGCAATGACATGCTCGTCGAGATCGATGCCGATGGTCGACGCCTGAAACGGCGGGAACAACGTTGATGCCGGCACATAGGGGGAACGGCGCAGGTAGCGCGGATCGATGGCCAACAGCAATTGGGTCATCGTGGTATTGCCGGCCATGGTGATGGTGGAAATGTTCTGGCGGTCAACCTGCGCCTGCTTGATGATCGTGCCGATTACCTTGTTGATGGTAGTGACCACCGTCTTTTGCAGAGTCTCCAGACCTTCCGGCTTTTCAGCATGGATGATGCGGCTGATGACGTCCTCGCCATAACTGATCTGGCCATTGAAATCACCGGCCTCGCCCAGACACTTGCCGCTGGTCAGATCGATCAATTGGGCATAAATGGTGGTGGTGCCGATATCAAGGGCAATCGCATAGTTTTGGCCCGTGGTATCACCGGACTGGACGCTGGTGATCAGGGTCTTGCCGTCATCGCGGACCGGCCTGACCAGAGTGGCTGTCACCTTGAAATCGTGCTCCCGCATGATAGCCGGCAAGGTTCTGATCACCGCCAACGTCAGTTCGAGTTTATGCTCGTTACCCTTCAGTTTCAAATGTTCGACGAGCCTGGTGACATCAGGCATATTGTTCTGTGCATCGGGGGTGGGCAACTCGAGATAGACCTTCTCCACGGGCGGAATGAACAACCCCCGCTCCTTGAGACTGTCAAAATCCATTTGCCTGATGGAAGCGGTTCGCCGGGGCGTGAACCGCTTGTCGAAGACAGTCCTGTCGATGGCCGATTCGACCGGTACCCGGACCGTAACATCGCCGATAATCCGCGACTGGCAGGCAAGATGCCAGCCACGCTCAGTCTCTTCATCGCTGAACCGGTCCGACTCTCCACCGCTGACAGAGCCCTTCTCCACCTGGACCCGGCACTTGGCGCAGACGCCCTCACCGCCGCAAGAGGCGTTGATGTGCACACCGGCTTGCAGCGCGGCCCTGATCAGGCTTTCTCCTTCGAGGACAGAGACGACTCTGTTATGCGGTAAAAATGTTACCTTGTGCTGACCCATTCGAATTCCCGGACCATGAAGGCGAGACGGCTTCTCTTTCTCCGCTCAATCGGGCTAACTGTACTCAAAAATAGCCAATATGAAAAAAGAAAACTGTCGACGATATTCTCCAGGCTTGGCCTTACCAGTTTCCCAAACGAGTTCAACTTGCTGTTTTAGTAGTATCTTCTGGTATAACACTATTCCCAGAAAGCAAAAAAACAGTAATGCTTGAGTTCTTTTTCAAGGAAATCGATGTCAACCAATCAAAATATGCAAGGTGTGCCTATTAGACACACGATATCTTTCGGCTCCGCCTTGGCCGTTGATCAATCAGCGGGTAAGGCGATCTCTGTTTCATCTCTCGAAGCTACCAACTGTCGGCCAACTCGACTCCCTGACGGATCGCTCGCTCGGCATCGAGTTCGGCAGCCAGCAGAGCGCCACCGATGAGGTGGTAGTCGATCGCCGCAGCGGAAAGCTGATCGGCCAACCCCCGCTCGGACTCCTGGCCGGCGCAAATGACCACGTTGTCGACCTCGAGCAGACGGGTTCCGCCCTCATGGTCGATCAGTAAGCCGTCTTCATTGATTTCCCGGTAGCTGACGCCGGTCCAGAAGGTCACCTTGTTCTTCTTCAATTCGGCCCGATGAATCCAGCCGGTGGTCTTGCCAAGGGTGGCTCCGGGTTTCGTCGTGCGCCGCTGCAGCAGGTGAATCTCCCGCTGTGGCTCGGCCACGTGTGGCAGCCGCAACCCACCGCTCTGCTGATAATCGGGATCGACGCCCCATTCGGCCAGAAAGGTATCGAGTCGATGCCGGTCCGATCCTTCGTGCAACAGGAAGACCGCCGTGTCGAAACCGATACCGCCGGCGCCGATGATCGCTACCCGGCGGCCAACGGTGCACCGGCCGGAAATGACATCCTCGTAGCTCAGCACCTCGGGACGATCACCGCCGTCAATCAAGACTCGGCGCGGCTTGACGCCGCTGGCGATAACAATTTCATCAAAATCGAGAACATCATCGACCCCGGCACGCCGGCGGAGCTGCACATTTACTCCGTGCAACTCGAGCTGACGTTCGAAGTAGCGCAGCGTTTCGGCAAACTCTTCCTTGCCGGGGATATGCCGGGCCAGCAGGAACTGGCCGCCGAGTCGCTCGCCGGCATCAAAGAGCGTCACTCGATGCCCCCGAATCGCAGCAGTGGCACTACAGGCCAGCCCGGCCGGTCCCCCGCCGACCACCGCGACCCGTTTCGGCGCAGCCGTATTGACCAGCGGCGCGATGGTCTCGCGGCAGGCCCGGGGATTGACCAGGCAGGAGGCCGTCTGACGGGCAAAGATATGGTCAAGACAAGCCTGGTTGCATGCGATACAGGTGTTGATTTCATCCTCCCGCCCCTGCTCGGCCTTGACTACCCACTGCGGGTCGGCCAACAGCGGCCTGGCCATGCTGATCAGGTCGGCGCACTCGTCGGCCAGCACCTGTTCGGCAACTGCCGGCATGTTGATTCGATTGGTCGCGACCAGCGGAATCGCGACCTGACCGCGCAGCCGTTTGGTCACCCAAGCAAACCCGGCCCGCGGCACTACCGTGGCGATTGTCGGTACCCGCGCTTCGTGCCAACCGATACCGGTATTGATGATCGTCGCCCCAGCGCGCTCAATCTCTTGTGCCAATTCAACCACTTCCGCCCAAGAGCTTCCATCGCGCACTAGATCAAGCATCGACAACCGGAAAATAATGATAAAATCGGTGCCGACACGATCCCGGATGCGCCGAACGATCTCGACCGGAAAACGAATTCGGTTGGCAAAACTGCCGCCCCACTCGTCACTCCGTATATTTGTTTTGGCAGCGACAAACTGGTTGATCAAATATCCCTCCGACCCCATCACCTCGACCCCGTCGTAACCGGCCTGCTGTGCCAGCGCGGCACACCTGACGAAATCATCGATCGTCGAACGGACCCCACGCTTTGTCAGCGCTCGCGGTCGAAAGCGGTTGATCGGCGCCCGGATGGCGGACGGCGCAACACACAGAGGATGATAGCCGTAACGGCCGGCGTGTAGAATCTGCAGACAAATGACGCCGCCCTGGTCATGGACCGCATCCGTCACCAGGCGATGCTTGCCGACCTGTGAACCGGTGGCCAGCCGTATCGCAAACGGGGCGATCCAGCCGGCCCGGTTCGGAGCGACACCGCCGGTAACGATCAAGCCGACGCCGCCGGCAGCGCGTTCCGCATAGTAACGGGCCATGCGCCGGAAGCCATCCCGTTCCTCCTCCAGCCCGGTATGCATGGAGCCCATCAGGACCCTGTTCTTCAGAGAGATAAAACCGAGATCGAGCGGTCGAAACAAGTGGGGATAAGACGGGTGCTCAGCGTTCATTGCATATCCTTACACCAAGATGATCGTTGGCTGCCGGCTGGTTGTTCCTGATGAACCGGCGCGAAACAACCGGCCAAGGATTCTTGCCTTCGCAGCGGGAGATAATTATCGTATCATTCATATGTGAACCCAATCCGGCACACCTCAACAAGGAGCAAGCGGATCGACGATGCATTACGAAGGACCAATCTTCAGACCTCCAAGCGAAGCCAACTCCATCCTCCTCCAAGTCACTACCGGTTGTTCGCATAACAAATGTTCGTTCTGCAGCATGTACCAGGGCGTGCGTTTCTCGATCAAAGACGAGGAGACGGTGCTGGCGGACATCGATTTTGCCGCCCATCACTGCCGCAGACAACACCGTGTTTTTCTCTGCGACGGCGACGCACTGATCATGCCGCAGCAACGATTGGTCCCCACCCTTACCGCAATCAAGGAGCGACTGCCCTGGGTAACCCGGGTTGGAACCTACGCCACCCCTCGCAGCATCGAGCTAAAATCACCTGAGGAATTACAGCAATTGCGGGATCTCGGGTTGAAAATCGCCTATCTCGGGCTGGAAAGCGGCGACGACCGGACACTGGCACAAATCGGCAAAGGGACCGGCAGCAAAGAGATGATCTCGCTGGGGCGAAAAGCCCGTTCCGCCGGTATCGCCCTTTCCATCACCGTCCTGCTGGGCGTTGCCGAGCCCGGGCGATCACTGATCCACGCCGAAGAGACCGGCAGGGTACTCAGCGCCATCGATCCGGAATATGTCGGCGCCCTGAGCCTGATGCTCACCCCCGGCAGCGCGCTGTACGATCGCTGGCAGGCCGGTGACTGGCGGCAACGCGAAGCGACCGAATTGCTGACTGAGCTCGGTGTCATGATCAACCACACGAACCTGACCCGTGGACTGTTTCACGCCAACCACGCCTCAAACTATCTGCCGATCAAGGCGCGCCTGCCCCGAGACAAAGCGCGCACCCTGCAGCTCATCGAACGGGCATTGCAGGGACAGGTGCCCCTCAAGCCGGAAAACCTCAGAGCACTTTGACCGGATAACACTCGCCCGCGGCAGCGGTGCCGCCGCTCTGGCGGCGGCACCGCTTCGCAGGCATATCACTAGAATTTGTAGCTCAACCCGGCCGAGACGAGGATCGCCGAGGCGTTCTCGAACTCGCCGACAATCGCGCCGTTGCTGACCTTGCGCGAGTCTTTCAGGTCGTAGAGAAAGCCGAGTCCCAGCTCCATCTGCTCGCTCAGTTTTATCCGTCCGCCGATCGAGAACAGCATCGCATCCGAATCGGGCAGCTCGAAGCTCAGCGTCTCCTCCGGCACCGGATTCTCATCGATGGCGAAACCGATCATGCCGGTAAACGTCTCGTTGAACACGTACGTCGCACTGATCCGGAAGGCATCGGTATCATCCCAGTTCTTCGCTACCGGCGGGCCGAATATCTGGGCCAGCACCGGGTGACGCAGCGGCGTCGAATACTGGATGTCCAACTCCTCGTACTCCGACCAGAAGGTCCGGTCCCAGGCCAGCTCGACCGTCAGGTTCTCCCAGGTATAGGCACCGGCTATCGTCAATACCGCCGGCGCCGGCAGCGTCACGTTGCCGGTCGACTCGAAGACATACGGGGCCGGATAGTTGGTGTTCAGCGTCGCGTCGCCGGTCAGGTCGAGATCGACGTGCGAACGATAGGTCACCGACAGGTTCAACGCCTCCATCGGCTGCACCGCCACCGCCAGGTTGTAGCCGTAGTCGGCTTCCCAGTCTCCTTCCAGATCACGATCGAATCCGATCCCTTCCGCCGTTCTGCCGCCGTTGCGGGCTATCGCTTTGGCCATCAGCAACCGCACGCCGCCGCTGATCGACAGGTAGTCGGTTACCGCGTAGGATACCGTCGGGTTGATGTCGAAGACTTGCAGTGAAAACTTGCGTGCATAGGTGGCCGGGAACGGGTCCTCCCAGCGCTTGGCCAGGCCAAACGGCGCCGTTACCGAAAAGCCGAAGCGGAAGTTGTAGAAATCGGGCGAGATCATGAATACCGTCGGCAACAGGAAGTTCTCGGTATCCGAGGTGCCGTTCATCAGCGGCGACCGAGCGTCGGTATAGTCGATCTCGGTCAGGTGGATATAGGTGAAGTCGATCTCGGTCAGCCAGCCGTCCTCGGCGAAAGACATGTTTGCCGGATTGAAATAGCTCGCGTCGGCGCCCTTTGCCGAGGCGATGTGGGCACCGGCCTTGGCCACCGAATCCGCCGACTGTTCCGGGATCCGATACCCCGACGCATAGGCCGAACTCACCGCAAACACCGAGGCCA
>NZ_FQXS01000034.1 GCF_900130015.1 Desulfofustis glycolicus DSM 9705
CCCACGCGCGATTGATGGAACCCCTGTTCCGCTACGCTCCACAGGGGTTCCATCAATCGCGGAGTCAGCACCAGAAGTATCGGCAGAAGCTAAACCGGGGCAGCGCCGACCCGCTGCACGTGACGTTGAATGTCTAGCTTAAACCCAGTGGATTTCTGTCTTGACTCAGGGGTCCACTTCAATATCCAGATCGACTGAATTGTTATTTCCTTTCCTTTTGCTCATTCAGCTTGATCGTGTCTGGCTTTCAATCCTTTTTGTACGATTCGGACTTCACGTCTCGACATTTATTTTCAATCTGATGGGAAATCGCCTGTATCCTTTGGTCTGATAACACGCGTTGGCCGTTAACGGTAGCAGAAGGATTTTTACCATTGTAAACCCTTACATCACTGACACCCGTCCTTTTGATAAACCACCCCGGTATAGCCAAAACTGGAACTACTGCTTGAGGCACTCCAGTAGAAGACCTGATCCATTTCTCTAGCCATTGGGCTTGCCGCCTCGCCTGAAGTACCGGTTCAGTCTCTGTCCAAGTCGGGAACTGCAACCTGACACCGTCATAATTGAGCTTCCAATTCTCTTTCTCGGCTACAGCCTGTTTTGCTCTACCTTTCGTTTCAATTGCAAATACCCCTGAAGGTCCGACGGCGACGTGATCGATATTAAAGCCATCAGCAGGAAAATCATGATAGATATTATAGTCTTCTTTAATAAGACTACTCAGTTCCTGCCCGACGGCCAGTTCACATTCATACCCCAATCGTAGAGTATTGCGTTTCAACACCATCCGGTAGGCCTTTGCTGCACCATACACAGCCAAGCCAAGAACCATAAGAATCACGACGTATACCGACAAACCGGTTTCCTGACCATCAGCCTGCAATCTATTGGTGACAAACACTGCATACGAGGCTGACGCGACGAGTGGAATCATCAGCAACCAGCCGATGATATCTTGCGATATTTCAATAATTTGTTCTCGTAGAGAATGCCCAGGACTTCTCAGGAGGTTCATGTTGAGCGGGGATTTTTTCTTCTTGGTGTAGTACCTGAAAAAGACGACTATCAGGTAAGCCGGCAACAGCATCATCCCAACAACAACGAGAGACGGCACGAGTATTATAAATGTGCTTTCTGTGAGCATGAGAATCTCTCGGCGAGCGAAGGTCGTCTGTAGTATGTATCAAAGAATCAAAATAAAAGGGAAAAATTGACAAACAGTTATCAAAGTTGGTTAGAATTTACTAGAAAAATCTGCCTAACTTTTCCGGCCGAACCCGTCTACCGCCGCAGCGAAGCGCCACGAGACCGGTAATCACGGTAACCAGGTAACCACTCTCAAGGACTACTCTGAAATTTCTACGAGCCTTTGCAGTTCAAAATGAGGGCAAAAAAAATGGTCCATTAGCGGGCAATGTACCACTAATGGACCACCTGATGTACCAGTTCGACAAAAGTGTCGAACCTCGGATTTTCTATGCTTTACAACTGTTTGATTTTATTTGTATTATTTTTGAAAATGGTGGAGGCGGCGGGAGTCGAACCCGCGTCCGGAAATGCTCCCCTCCCGTATCTACATGCTTAGTTCCGTGCTTTGATCTCGCCTCGGGAACTCAGTCGGAACATAGATTTCCCGGTGCCAGCCTGTTGGATCTCGTTCCCCGGTGGACAGGCGGCCACCGGGGAACCAGCCCGTTGAGTCGACGCCCCGAATCCGGCCTTACGGGCGAAAGCCGGTGGGACGGCAGTATGACAGCGGTTAAGCTGCTACTGCGTAGTTATAATCGTCTGCGATTATATTTAAGTTCTACCAGTTTTACGAGCCAGTAGAAGCTCGGCATGCAACAGTGAGCTTACACATCCCCGTCGAATCCGTTTCGCCCCCCTCCTTATTGAAATTTCGTTGATGATGATTGTGATGGTGGTGGTGGTTTTACCTTGTCGTTTTGTTAGCTGTTTTCGTTTTGCGGTCAGCGGTTGTGGCGCATGGCGCGTTCGATCTCGCGATCGGACTGCTTTTCCTTGAGTGCCGCCCGCTTGTCGTACTCTCGTTTACCGCGGGCCAGGCCCAATTCCACTTTAGCCTTGCCCTTCTCATTAAAGTATATCTTGAGTGGTATCAAGGCAAGGCCTTTCTCCCGGAGTTTACCGATCAGTTTGCGCAACTCCCGCTTGTGCAGGAGCAGTTTGCGGGTCCTGAGCGGGTCGTTCGGGTTGTGGGTGGCGTGACTGTACACCGAAATGTGAACGTTGTGCAAAATGGCCTCGCCGCGGTCGCTGATCTTCACGTAACCGTCCTTGAGGTTCGCCTTGCCGGCCCGCAGGGACTTGACCTCGGGGCCGCTGAGCACCATACCGGCTTCTAGATTCGAGTCGATATGATAGTCATGATAGGCCTTCTTGTTGCGGGCGACGATCTTGATGCTCATTGGTGTATCCTGTCCGCCGGGTTATTCGGCGGTGACCCTGATGGCTTCCTCGTAGGTGGTGATACCGGCCCGGACCTTCTTCCAGGCGTCCTCGCGTAAGGTAGTCATTCCCTCACGAATGGCAACCTGACGCATTTCCTCGGTGGTCTTGCCATCGGCGATCATCATCTTGAGCTGATTGGACAGCGGAAAAATCTCGAAGACGCCGCACCGCCCCTTGTAGCCGGTGCCACGACACTCCCGACAGCCGGTACCCCGCTTCAGGGTGAGCGGCTCTTTGCCGGTTACCGGAAAGCCCATTTTGTAGAGCGTTTCCGCTTCGATTTCAAATTCCTCACTGCAATTCGTGCAGATCTTCTTGACCAGCCGCTGGGCCATGGCGCCGAGCAGCGTCGAGCCGATCAGGAACGGTTCGAGGCCGAGATCGCGCAACCGGACGATGGACGAGACGGCATCGTTGGTATGCAGGGTAGAGAAGACCAGGTGACCGGTCATGGCCGCTTGGACGGCGTGCGCGGCGGTGTCGTAGTCGCGGATCTCACCGATCATGATGACATCGGGGTCCTGGCGCAGGATATTGCGCAGGATGGTCGAAAAGGTCACGTCGATCAGCGGCTGAACGGCGATCTGGTTGAATTCCTCGTAGACCATCTCGACCGGGTCCTCCACCGTCACCAGATTGATCTCCGGGGTGGCGATGGCCTTCAGCGCCGAATAGAGGGTGGTCGATTTACCGCTGCCGGTCGGGCCGGTTACCAGCATGATGCCGTGCGGAGCCCGCATAAAGGAAGAGAAAACGCCGAAGTCGCGCTTGGAAAAACCGAGCTGCTCCACCGACTGGAAAATGACATCGGGATCGAGGATTCGCAAAACGGCTTTTTCGCCGAACGATACCGGTACCGTCGAGACCCTGATCTCAATATCCTTGCCGCTGGATGTGCCGACCTTGATGCGGCCGTCCTGGGGCCGCCGCTTTTCGGCGATGTCGAGCCGTGAGAGAAACTTGATCCGGGACACCAGGGCCGAATGAACTGCCTTGGGCAGCTTGTAGATGGTGTGCAACACGCCGTCGATCCGGAAGCGGACCATGCAGATCTCCCGCTTCGGTTCGATGTGGATGTCACTGGCCCGCTGCTCCAGCGCATAGTTGAAGATATGGTTGACCGCATTCTTGATATGCTGATCGGACGAGGTGATGCCCTTGGAACTGATCTTGACATAACGCTCGAGGTTGCCTATATCGACCGACGATGCTCCCTGCGACGAGCCGAACTGATCCTCGGCGGCACTGATCGAGGTCTGAAAACCGAAAAATTCGGCGAGGATTCGTTTGATCTCCGCCTTGGTGGCGATATAGGGGCGCGTCTTGACTTGGTTGGCCTGCTCGACGTCGTTTAAGACCGTCTGGGAGTCTGGATGATAAACGGCCACTTCGAGAACACCGTCGGCCACGTTGAACGGCAGCAGGAGATGGCTGATGGCAAAATTTTTCGGAATCGTCTTGGTGACGATATTCATGTCCAGCTCAAGCGGATCGAGCTTCTTGAACGGCAGCTGGAACTCCTTGGCCACGGCGCGCATGATCGTTTCCTCATCGATCACCTCTTCGTTTGTCCCCGGCCTCTGCAGGTTGTAGGACACGATGATATCGATCAGGTCCGGAAAATTGCGGTCGAGCGGGTCGCCGCCGCCGTGCTGCTTCATCAGCTTCTGGCGCTGTTTACCCTTCTCCAGACTGATAAAGGTGCGCTGCTCACTGGTCATAACCTTGCGTTTGACCAGCAGGTCGAGCAGGGCTTCACTGTACAGAATCTTCATTGCATCTCCTTGCGTACCGGTACATCACGTCCTTCAACAAGGGCGCATTGTCCACTTTTCTCTTGATTTTCGCAAGGTTCTTTCACACCCGGCAGAATGTCACCGGTGAAACAAGCTGCGCAGCGTTGCCAGATTGTCGATATCTTCCCGGAGATCCTCGTCTTTCGGGGTCTCCAGAAGCATTGCGTGAGCAGCGAAGCGGGGATCATTGAGCAGCAGTCGAAACCCCTCTCGGCCGATATGGCCGGCACCGATATGTTCGTGCCGATCCACCCTGCTGCCGAGCGGCTTCTTTGAATCGTTGAGATGAAAGAGGTGGAGATGCTGCACCCCGACCAATCGGTCAAACTCGTCCATCATCGTCCGGTAGCTGCTTTCGTCGCGGAAATCATACCCGGCAGCAAAGGCGTGGCAAGTATCGAAACAAATCCCGATCCGCCCACTGTTCGCCGATTGTTCTCTGATGGCGGCCAACTCCTCGAAGGTTCCGCCAAGACCGGTCCCCTGGCCGGCCGTCGTTTCCACGAGGACCATGGTGGAAGACCCGGCTGTGGCGGCCAGCGCTTCGTCAAGAGCGTCGACGAAACGTGCCAGCCCGGTCTCTACCCCGTCGCCGCCGTGCGAACCCGGATGGAGCACCACATAGGGCAGCTCAAGTTGCCGGCAGCGCTGCAGCTCCTCGACAAACGCATCGATCGATTTGCGCCGCAACTCCCGATCTCCAGCGGCAAGATTGATCAGGTACGAGCCGTGGGAGACGACGATCATCTCCGGATGGCGCGCACGGGCTTGGCGAAAGTCTTCGATCTCTTCGTCGGCCAGCGGCTTGTGACGCCACTGCCGCTGGTTACGGGTAAAGATCTGCAGCGACTCGCCGCCGACCTGCTCGATTCGCTGAAAGGCCAGGTACAGACCGCCGCTGACCGATTCGTGGGCGCCTAGAAACGGCATGAACAAAACTCCTCCTGTTACTCGTCGGCAATCGACTTACTGTTGTGATAGCGTTCGGACTGGAACCGCTCCAGCTGGCGACGGTAGAACTCGGCCTGCTGCGGGTCGCCGAGCAAGGCTTGGCGCTCGACGGCAATCGCCTGATCCATCATGCCGTTGGCCCAATAGGCGGTGGCCAGCGTATCGAGGATATGCGGCCGCGGCTGGAGACGAGCCGCCTGCTCGGCCAGTTGCAGGGCCCGAACCGGATCGCGCAGCGCCGGGTCGCTGCCGGTGAGCAGCAGCCAGGCCAAGTTGTTGAGCAGTTCCGGATCGTCAGGCTCCAGCTCCAGGGCCTTGTTATAAGCGACCAGCGCTTTCTTCTCCAGTTTGCGGTTGAATAATAGGTCGCCGAGCAGCCGGTACCACAGGGCCTGGTCCTCGACACCCTCCATATCCCGCATCAACACCATTTCGATGTATTTCGCCTCGTAGTTCCTGGCCAACTGCTCGGTCGGCACCTGGCTGGCCAGACCGACCACCGCTGCGAGGACCAGAATATAGGCGATCAGGCTGCGCGACACCTTGCGATCCTGCCGGGCGATCCATCGCGGCTCCCGCTCGCACAACTCCAGATGAGCGATGCGCTCGCCGATGCCGAAGTGATGCCAGTTCGGCTGGTCCCTCGGTTGCCCGCTGGCCCAGACGATTTTTTCAAATGCGGCCACCAGGGCCTGGCCGTTACCCAGCACCTGGAACACATAGAGATCGGCCTGACGCTCGAAGTTCCTGATGAAGTAACCGAAAACAAATCGAAAATAAAACAACAGCAGCAGCAGAAAGGGCGCCCCGCCGATCACGCCGATGATCGTCTCGGGGCGGACGATATCCATGCTCATCAGGTGGTAGACCGCATCATGGGAGAGCAGATAGAAGAGCATCGGCTCGGCGAGAAAGCCGGCCATGGCGCTGAAACCGCCGATCAGCAAGACATAGAGCAACAGGTGTTTCTTCTTGACGTGGCCGATCTCGTGGGCCATTACCGCCTCAAGCTCGGGCTCACTCATCGTCTCGATGATCGCCGGCGTCAACAGGATATAGCGCAACCCGGGGACGATGCCCATCACCGCGGCGGTCAGCACCCGCCCCTCGAAAAGCGGCCAGATATAAATATCGGCATGAAAATCCTGCCGCCGACAAAAGGTTTGCAGATGCCTGAGCAGCGGCCCGTCCGGCATCTTCGTACAACCCCAGAGCCGACGTACCAGCGGTGGAAAGAAGATTACGACAAGCACCAGGAACAGCGCGAAAAAGAGCACGTCGCCCCACGGTGATTCGATCAGTTGCCGCACCCTGGTGGACGGTACGAGCGCCACCAGGTCGTACACCAGCGACAGGGCAACCCAGGGCAACACGATCGGCAGGTTGGCTTTGACATTGGCCGCAATAAACGCACCGCGCCCATAACTCTTGCCGAACACCTGGCCGTAACTCCGCCGACCAGCCAGCCAGAGCAGGGAGAGAAACAGCAGGAAAAGGGCCAGGCCACCAACATTGAGAAGGGCTGGAAAACGGTCGCCAAATGACAGAAATGAAAGATAATATTTGACTTCACCGAAATACAGCAGCACCGCAAAAACTACCAGCGCCAGGATGGAAAGCCGTTTTTCGGCCCGGAAGTAACCGCTGGAACTGCGCGTTCCGGCGCTTCTGAATGTCCGTCGAGCGACGGTACCGTAGAAGCCTACGCTGCCGACAAAAATCAGCAGAAATTCAAACGCCGACACAGCCGGTGTTTCCGGCACGGAAGCAACGGAAAAGAGAAAGATAGCGGTCAGAAAAACCAGCAGGTTGGCGTAGATCACGATATTGAGAAACCCGGTTAAATGGACGGGAAACAGACGAATACCTGCAATAATAGCCATCCTTCCCATCGCGGGCAAGGATGGTAACGCGCTAAGGCCTTCCGGATCCTTAGAGTCTCTTCCGTCCGGTCGTTTTTCGGCGGTCGATCCGGGGCGACCATCCTGATTTTTTTATTGACTTTTGTTGAATCTTCATTTTAAATAAAAAGTTTCACTGCCCGGCAGGGCGCATAGCTCAGCTGGCTAGAGCCACCGGCTCATAACCGGTCGGTCGTAGGTTCGAATCCTACTGCGCCCACCAATGGAAACGATCAGTCCCGCGACATGATCTTGAAAACGAAGAAAACGAAACGCAGACAACAAGGGGCATCGATCATCCCCTTCCCGATAAAGAACGGACCGACAGGAGCAACACTGGGCTCCTGGCCGGAGCAAGACACAAGGTACACCCCGACTCGGGATGTACCTTTTTTTTATGGTTTTTCAGTCTGTTGTGAGCGTGATTCATGCCGGTTACCGTAGCTGACATTATCGCCTGCCTCGACGGGATCGCCCCGTTTAGTGTCGCTGAATCCTGGGATAACGTCGGCCTGCTGGTCGGTGATCAAAACAGAAGCGTCACTTCCATCCTGGTCGCACTCGACCCGACCTCGCAACTCCTCGACGAGGCGATCAGTCTCGGCGCCGACACGGTGATCACTCACCACCCGGCACTCTTCAAACCCCTGCTCTCTATCAACACGGCCGACCCGACCGGGATTTTCCTGGAAAAAGCCCTGCGCGCCCGACTGACGGTTGTGGCCTGTCATACCAATCTCGACAGCGCCGAACACGGCGTCAACGACGCGCTCGCGGAACGTCTTGGCCTGATCGATCTCGTCCCCCTCGTCCCCGCCGATCAAGCCACGAGCGACGGTGTCGGCATGGGCCGGATCGGGCGCTATGCAAAACCGATCACCGGCGGCGAGTTCATAGCCCGCGTCCTTGACGTGCTTGGTCTGCCCTCCTGCGACACTGCCGGACCGTTGCCGCAACTGGTCCAGACAGTGGCGCTCTGCGGCGGTAGCGGCTCCGAGTTGGCCGAGCAGGCACTCCGGCGCGGGGCCGACCTCTATTTGTCGGCGGAAATCAAGCACCACACCGCACGTTGGGCCGAAGCATGCGGTTTTTGCGTGATCGACGGTACCCACTTCGCCACCGAAAAACCGGTCGTCGAACGTCTCGCCCGGAATCTGCGCGATGCGTTTCATCAGCGGGGATGGCAGGTGACCGTCCACGAAACCACGACCGAAACACATCCGTTTGTCCGGATGCAGAAAACGATTCAAGACAACCACTAACCCACAGGAGAAGCATCTTGAACGAACTCATAGAACAATTGGTAGCACTGCAGCACATCGACTTGAAGATCGACCAGATCGACGACAAGATCAAGGCCGAGCAGGAAGAGCTCGATCAGCGTATTTCCGAGATGGCCGAACGGGAAACCCGGATCAAAGAGCAGGAAGAACGGATGGGCGAGCTCGAGAAGGAACGGCGTACCCTGGAAGATGAGATGTCCGACAAGATCGCCCATGTCAAGGAACGGCAGTCGAAGATGATGCAGGTCCAGACCAGCCGTGAACAGACCGCCCTGCTCAAGGAGATCGAGGACGCCAAAAAGAGCGCCAAGGAAAACGAGGACAAAATCGTTGCCATCATGGAAGAGGTGGAAAAACTGGTCGCCGCCTCAACCGAGGACAAGAACCTGCTCAAAGCCGAAAAGGCCCTTGTCGAAGAGGCCCGGGATAAGGTTCGCACCGCCATTGACGACTTGAACAAGGGGCGGAAGACGAAGCAGGGCAAACGGGAAAAACAGGCCGATGCGATCAACGGCTCAATGATCCGCAAATACGAACTGCTCAGGTCCCGGCGTAATGGCCTGGCCATAGTCAACGTCCTCGACGGCGTCTGCCAGGGCTGTTTCATGAACCTGCCGCCGCAACAGTTCAACCGGTTGCTCAAGGGAGATCAGGTGCTGGAATGCCCGTCCTGCCAGCGGCTGCTGTACCATCAGGCCGAGGACAATTAATTCCGGTTTTTCCTTCCATCTTCCGACGAGAAGGACTACATTTCAGGGTGGAGCGGGTGCATGATCGCTCCGGCCTCAGTGCCGGAGAGGAAAGTCCGAACTCCACCGGGCAGGATGGTTCGTAACGCGAACGCTGGGTGACCGGCGGAAAGTGCCACAGAAAACAAACCGCCCGAGCAATCGGGTAAGGGTGAAACGGCGAGGTAAGAGCTCACCGCTTCCCTGGTGACAGGGAAGGCACGGCAAACCCCATCCGGAGCAAGACCAAATAGGGAGATGTTTGAGGGCGGCCCGTCCGAGATCTCCGGGTAGGTTGCACGAGGTGTCGGGTGACCGGCATCCCAGTCAAATGATCATGACCCTTGCGGGAACAGAATTCGGCTTATAGCCCGCTCCGCCTTTGAAGGTTCTCCACACTACGGCTCCCGACGCTTCATGAAGCAACACGCTGCGGTTATCATTGTTGCCGCGGGCAGCGGCACCCGGATGGGCGCGGCCATGCCCAAGCAATACCTGGCCCTGGCCGGCACGCCGATTCTGGTCCGCAGCATCGTGCCGTTTACCCGTTGTTCGTTCATCGGCCAGATCATTGTCGTCGTTCCGGCGGACCGGATTGAACAAACCACCGCCCTGTTGGCCGAGAATAGCCTGAACGGGCCGGCAATGAGCGTCGTTGCCGGCGGGCGCCGACGCCAGGACTCGGTTTCTTGCGGACTCGCCGCGGTAGCTGACGGGATCGACATCGTTCTCGTGCATGACGGAGCCCGGCCGCTCGTCTCACCGCAGCTTATCGAGCGCTGCTACCGGGAAGTTGTCGCCTCTGGCGCCGCCATCGCCGCCGTCCCGGTCAAGGATACGGTCAAACGCGGCAACGCTGAGCTGCACATCGCCGCAACAGTCGACCGCAGCTCCCTGTGGCTGGCCCAGACCCCGCAGGGTGCCCGCAAACACCTGTTGGTCGATGCCTTCGACCGGCTGGCCGACCGGGACGTCACTGACGAGGCAGCGCTGCTCGAACAGGCGGGCACCCCGGTCCGGCTGGTGCATGGCGAGGAAAGCAACCGCAAAATTACCGGGCCGGAGGACCTATTGCTGGCGGAATCGATCATGGCAACACAGAGCTCACCCCTGCGCATCGGACACGGATACGACGCCCATCGCTTCAGCGAGGGACGGCGCCTGGTTCTCGGCGGTGTCGAGATCGATTATCATCTCGGTCTGGCCGGCCACTCCGATGCCGACGTGGTGACCCACGCCCTGTGCGATGCACTGCTCGGGGCAATGGGCCTGGGAGATATCGGCCGCCACTTCCCGGATACCGACCCGGCTTTCAAGGACATTCTCTCGCTCAATCTGCTCGACTGGGTCATGGAAGCAGCAGCAAGCCGTCGTCTCGAACTCGTCAATGGTGATTTGACCATTGTCTGCCAGGCACCGAAACTCGCACCCGTCATCGGCCACATGCGCGACATGCTGGCCGGACACTGCCGCTGCACCACCGATCGCATCAACATCAAGGCAACAACCACAGAACGCATGGGATTCACCGGCAGAGGAGAGGGAATCTGCTGCCATGCCGTGGTCTTGTTGCAGAAACTTTGCCGATAAGGAACCCCCATCATGAGCATCGCCATCAACAGACAACGACTTGCCGACTATTTTACCACCCTGGCCGAGACCAGCAGTCCCTCCCGCGAGGAAAAACAGGTCGCGGATTACTTGCGCCAGACATTTACCGCGCTCGGTGCCGACTTCATCCATGAAGACGACTCGGCTGCCCAGACCGGCTCGGGCACCGGTAACCTGATCATTCGCTTCACCGGTTCGACAGACGCCCCGCCGATCTTTTTCGCTTGTCACATGGACACGGTAAAACCCGGCCATAATGTCCAGGTCAAGCGTGACGGCGATATCTTCACCAGCAAGGGGGATACGGTTCTCGGCGGCGACGACAAATCCGGCATCGCTCCGCTCATCGAATTGATCAACCTGCTCAAGGAAAACAAGACGGCCCATCGCACCATCGAACTTGTCTTCACCACCTGCGAAGAAATCGGCCTGCGCGGAGCCAAAGCCCTGGACCACCGGCAACTCCAGGCTACGTTCGGGTATGCCCTCGATTCCACCGGCGTCGATAAAATCATCATCGCCGCACCGGCTGCCAACAAGGTCAGGATCGACGTCCACGGTACCGCCTCCCACGCCGGACTCAACCCCGAAGCCGGCGTCAACGCATTGCTGATCGCCGCCCAGGCCATCACCAAGCTGCGCATCGGCCGGATTGATGACGAATCAACAGCCAATATCGGGGTCATCGAAGGCGGCGTCGCCACCAACATCGTTCCGGAACACCTTTTCCTGAAAGGCGAGGTGCGCAGTCATTCGATGACCAAGCTGGATGCCTACACCGATGAAATGCGGCGCCATTTCGTCGATACCGCGGCCGACTGGCCGATTCCCCCGGAATCTGAGGCCCGGCGGCCCACCGTCACCTTTACCGTGGAGTCGGACTATCCGGCCATGCGACTCGGCGAGACGGACCAGGTTCTCGAAACGGCGCGCACCGCCGCCCGCAAGCTGGACCGTCAGCTATCTTTTGTCATCGGCGGCGGCGGCAGCGACGCCAATGTCTTCAACAGCTTCGGCCTGGCCACCGCCATCCTGGCGACCGGCATGAACGAAGTGCACACCACCGACGAATGTCTCGACCTCAACGATATGGTCAGGTTGACCGAGTTGCTCTATGCCATCGTCACCGAATGAGGATCGAGCTCTTTCGACGGTTCAGCTTTGTTGTTGAATTTGTGCCACGTTTGATTTAAACAGAGCCAATCAACCGAAGATCAAGGCACAAAGACGCTTGCTTCTTTGTGCCTTCCGTTTTTCCCGGTAGCACTACCGGCGTTTCGATTGCCGATAGCGGTCTTCCGATCCGAACTGATTTTCGACTCCTCAACCAGTCGCAGACATCACATGAACACGCAGATCCCAGCAGCCCCCAGTTCCGCCGTCGATTCTCTCCGTCCCACCCACGAATGCGGCGTCTGCGGCATTTACGATCATCACGACGCGGCCAAGTTCGCCTATTTCGGGCTGTACGCATTACAGCACCGCGGCCAGGAAAGCGCCGGCATCGTCACTTCCAACGGCAAGCAGGTCTATATTCACAAGAATATGGGACTGGTCCCGGAAGTCTTTTCCGAAGAAATCCTGAGCAAGCTGGCCGGCGACATCGCCATCGGCCACGTCCGTTATTCGACTACCGGCGCCTCTACCATCATCAACACCCAGCCGCTGCTGGCGACGCACAAAGGCACTTCACTGGCCGTCGCCCATAATGGCAACCTGGTCAACTCCGTCGAATTGCGGCGGGAACTGGAAATGCGCGGCTCGATCTTCCAGACCACCATGGACAGCGAGGTGGTTCTGCACCTGATGGCACACGCCTCGGACAACTCGTTCGAAGAAGCCCTGAGACAAACGCTGACGCAACTGAAGGGCGCTTTTTCCATGGTGATGATGAGCCAGGACGCCCTGATCGCCGTCCGCGACCCAAACGGCTTCCGGCCGCTCTGCCTCGGCAAATTGCCCAACGGCGGCTATATCGTCGCCTCCGAGACCTGCGCCCTGGATCTGGTCGAGGCCGCCTATCTCCGCGACATCGCCCCGGGCGAAGTGCTGATCTGCAAAGACGGCGCGCTGCACTCGATCTATCCGTGGCCGGCCAGGCGGAGCAGCTTCTGTATCTTTGAAAGCGTCTACTTTGCACGGCCGGATTCGGACATCTTCGGCATCAATGTCTACCAGACACGAAAGCGTATGGGACAGATGCTGGCCCGCGAATGCCGTATCGACGGGGATTTCGTGATGCCCTTTCCCGACTCCGGTAACTACGCGGCTATCGGCTACTCACAGGAATCCGGACTGCCACTGGAATTCGGGGTGATTCGAAACCATTACGTCGGCCGCACCTTTATCCAGCCGACCCAGTCGATGCGCGACTTCAACGTGCGCGTCAAGCTCAACCCGGTTCGCTCGTTTCTCACCGGCAAGCGGGTAATCATCATCGAGGATTCGATCATCAGGGGAACCACGGGCAAGAGCCGGGTTCGCTCGCTGCGCGATGCCGGGGCCAAAGAGGTGCATATGTTGGTCAGCTGCCCGCCGACCCGGTATCCCTGCTTTTACGGCATTGATTTCCCGTCATGCAAAGAACTGATAGCATCCGGCAATGACGTTCCGGCCATCGCCGACTATCTCGGTCTCGACTCGCTCTACTACCTGAGTCTGGAAGGAATGGTCGCCGCCACCGGCATGGCCATGCAGGATTTTTGTCTGGCCTGTTTCAACGCCGACTATCCGGTGCCGCCCGATCGCAATTTCCACAAAGACGCACTGGCCGGCTGCGGCAGTTGAGCAACGGCTGGCTGTCACCAGCAGGAGGAAGGGAGATCAGATCCGGCAGACCACGCAGTTCTTGCCGGAATGCTTGGCGTCATACATCGCCTGGTCTGCCCGTTTCTGCATCACGGTAATATCTTCGAGAATACTGGCCGACTTGTCCCTGATACAGGAGACGATACCGATCGACAGCGTCGTCCCGTCGAAATTGCTTTCGACAAACCTGAGCAAGATCCGCTGTACGATTTCGGTGGCCTGGGTAGCGGTTGTCTGCGGCAACAACACGGCAAATTCGTCACCCCCGAGGCGAAAGCAGAGATCGACGCTGTCGCGGGTGCAGATCTTCATTGTATCGGCCAGGGAGATCAATACATTGTCACCCTCGTCGTGACCATGTGAATCATTGTATTCCTTGAAGTTATCGATATCGATAATGGCCAGAAACAACGAGTAGTTCTGTCGAGACGCCCGTTCGACTTCACGCGGGAAGCGCAGATTGAAGGCTCGGCGATTGAGCAGGGAGGTCAGCCCGTCGCACAAGGACAAGGCTTCCAGCTTGCGGATCATGTGCCGTTCACGCAGGGCCCTGGCCAGCTTTGCCTCAAGTTCGGCCTGATCGATCGGCTTTTTGATAAAATCGATTGCTCCAGCCCTGATGACATCGGCGTAACTGGCCTTTTCACTATAACCGGTGGCGATGATGACGTCCGTTTCGGAGTGATGACGAATGATGTACTTGAGCAGTTCGATGCCGTCCATATTAGGCATCATCAGATCGGAAAGAACGATATCACATCTGGTTTTCTTTAATATTTCGGTGGCTTCAATGCCGTCAGCGGCGCACAGACAGCGATAACCGAGCGATGATACCAAGACATTAAGTGTCTTCAGGACCAGATCATCGTCATCCACCACCAGGATGATCGCCGTGCCGTCGTCTCTCCAATCCATGTAATATCAACAGATACCAAATAGTTAGTCTTCCACCCCTGACAGGTATTGTAGCCGCCTTTAGCGGCAATGTCCAACTACATTTTGGTAATCAATCACTTTCTTTGCTGCCGGCACCGCCAAGAAAACCTTGTTTTTTTGTGAACTATAAGTATAAAGAAGCTCTTACCACCGGTAACCAGTTGCCCCCTTCCATTCAGATCGCCTATAATAAAGGGTGTATTAAAACGGCACAGGCATGGCTCTTCAAGCCCGGTATGATTTCAGCAACAGCGGCAGCGGCATGAACGCTTCACAACAGGATACAACCTTTCGCTTGCACCGGATCTTTGAAAGCGGCGCCACGCCCGATCCGGTCGACGAAATTCTCACGTTGGTGGAGCTGATCAATCCATCCGTTAACCAGGAAACGGTGCTGGCCTTCCATCACGATATCCAGGATATCTTTTCCGGGTATTACCCGGGATTTCGGGAAAACGGCAATAAATACCACAACCTTCGACATACCTTCGGCGTCGTCCTGGCAACCGTTCGACTCTTTCACGGTCTGACCCTGGAAGGACATCGCTTCTCCGACGATATCATCATCAAAGGGCTGCTCAGCGCCTATTTCCACGACACCGGCCTGTTATTGCGCTCCTTCGATACTGCCGATACCGGCGCCGAGTTCACCCAGTACCACGAAGCTCGCTCCATCAGCTCCCTGTTCAAATACCTTGAATCCTACAACTTCGACGACGCCATGCGGCTCGATTGCGCCTCGATGATTCGCTGCACCAATCTCGCCCTGGACATCGAATCGATCGAGTTCGGCTCTCCGGAAACCAAGTGCGCCGGACAGATTCTCGGGACCGCTGACATTCTCGCCCAGATGGCGGATCGTTATTATCTGGAACAACTGCCGTTTCTCTTTCAGGAACACCGGGCCGGGGGTCTCAATCACTACGACAGCGCCTTTGATCTGATGAACGATACCGCCCATTTTCATCAGGTTATCATAGAACGACTCCGCCGTGAATTGGGAAATGTTGCGCGGGCGATGCGGATTCATTTCCGGCATCGCTGGGATATCGACAGAGACCTATACGAAGAGAATATAGAAAGTAATATCAAATATCTGAGCACGGTTATCAAAGACTGCCAAAACCTGGAAAGCCTCTTGACTCACCTGCGGCGGCGGCCCCCGTTCCGCAGCTGAGTCCGCCACACTGCCCCTTTCTCATTTTTCCCGCGGATCCCGACCGGTCTCGAACATCTCAAACAGGTCGTAAAAAAGCCTGGCCACCGCCCCGTAATGAGTGACCGCGCCTGACCCGGCATAGGCTCTGGTCAACTCCAAGGCCTTGGCAAAGCTCTCCTGACTGTCACTGTGTTGCGGATCTTTCAGCGCCTTGATCAGACGCTCGCCGATCAATTTGTCGCTTTTTTCCATTTTCATCGATGCCTCCCAGCTCTCTGTCCTATCGAAAGAGCCATTTGCAAAACACTCTTTTCGCTCAAACTCTGCGTTATGCTCAAAATTTTATCCTCGGAATATCGTGTATATGCCTGCGATAAATTTTTTCGCAGGCCTTGATTTTGAACGAAAATCTAAGTTTTGCAAAAGGCTCGAAAGTGCATATAAAACCGCAAAAATGGGTATTTCTACCTATGGAAAGCCGTACGTCCTTCTGCTATCCTTGAGGCTCTTGCGTGCTTTTGCCATGCTGTCCACAACGCCGACTCGAGCCAAGCAATGCCCTTTTTTAAATGCAAACAATGTAACCACATTGATACCCCGCCACGTTTCACCGAACGCGCCGGCAGGAGCAATCTGCCGCCCGTTTGCCCGCGATGTTTCAACGACCAGGAAAACATCGTGACTATCGGTGACGAGGTCAGTTGCGTGGAGTGTATTTACCACAGCTGGGGGGCCGGTTCGTGCTGCCATCCCGAGAACAAGGCCGGAGCTGACTTCTGGAGTCGACCGCAGACATCCTGTTACACATCGCGCTTCGCTCGAGAAGCGGACGTCCGTCCATCATCACCAGCACACACCGTTATCAACTTCGTCAACACCGGACAGTCCCACACCTGAAAGAGGTGCCACGTCTCTGCTACATCAATTCCAATTGATTGCAGGAATAATCCGCTTTCTCCAACGGATGATAGAATTTGACATAGAGATACAGCACCCTCTCGTTCCAATCGTGTCGACCAGCGCCGGCAATAACGCCGAAGCAGCGGCGGTGCGACCCATCCGGCAAATCAATGTCCGATGAAACCTGCCGCCCCAGCACCGTCGCCGGGTTTTCTTCATGGATTAAGGACAGCGAGAAACAATAGCCGCCACGAGCGACATACTGAAGAGCACCCTGCACCGTATCGGCAACCGGCTCTCCGGAATCGTCGACCAGTATCGACGCCGAGCAGACTTCAAGGTCGCTGCCGATGGGCGGCTGTGTGTCGTTGTCACTGATATTGATCAGGTATGGAACAACATCATAATGATTGCAATAAAACCTGATCTTTTCTTCAAGGCCGGGATGGTTTGCGGCCAGCACAGCAAACGCTTCCCGCTCAAGGATCCGCACCTGAAGTTCCGTCTGAGCAAGCAAAGAAACCGACCAGCTCACTCCTTGGACAAACCCCTCGGCACCGATCAAGTCTCCGGTCTGCAGACTGGTCAACAGGATTTCACTGCTTTCGTCAAAATGAGTGATACCGGCAAAGCCGCTGTCGATAAAAAAGAGGTCGGTCACCGCGTCGCCCTGATGCACGATTTCCTCGTTGGCCTGATACACTACCGGTTTCAGCAGGGCGAAAAACTCACTGACCTCCTCGGTGCTCATCTGTTCATACAATTTGCTCCAGACCAGCAGATGATGATCCTGGCTTGAATAAAACGGCATCTCCTGGCCGCCGGCTGCCGCATGACTGTCCTGTTTCGTCTCGGAAGTTGTGGTAATTTCCGATCCTGCCGCCATGTCATCGATTTCACTTTCAGAAAAGAGCCCAGCCAACCCGCCAGCCTCGTCCTCGAACAAGCCGAGCTCATCACCGGCCGGTATCGCTTCGGCCAGTGATTCTTCGGTGCGTGCCGGAACACTACTGTCGTTCTCCTCGGTGGCCGAAAAATCACCTTTCATCTTTATTTCGATGGCCTGGTAGGACGTGGCAGCGGCCCTGACGATTTTGTCGGCTTCGCCGAAACGGTTACGCCGCTCCCCGATCAATTCCTTGAGGCTATCGAGTGCCCGTTGCAACGGGTAAAATTTGAGCTTGACGCAGAGTTTCAAAAGCAGGTCATGACGGACATGGCTGGCAATGGTGTGCCGTTGTTCCAACAGATCAAGAAAGGCATTGCCGATATCTTTGCCTTCAAACTGGCCGAGTTGCACGATCAATTGCCCTTTCAACTCGTCATTGATATTCATCAAGGCTTGAATCAACCGCTTGCGCATCAACTTGCCGCCCAGCGTCTCGATGCAATTGACCACCTGCTGCTGCACCCTGATATCGTTGTGGGTCAGGTACGGCTCGACGATCCCGAATAAACCGGGATCACCAAGCCGGGAGATGATCAAAATGATATTGCGGATGACGAACCAGGGCGGTTCATCTTTCAGGCACTTGACCAGTACCGGAATACCGATCTCGCCGACTTTCGGGATCAGGTCAATGAGTGCGAAACGATCTTCCTTGTTGTTGCTGTAGATCAGCTTCTGTACCAGGAATGTGGCAGAGAGGCGCCCCAGGTGAATGAGCAGGCTCTCGGCCAGCGGCCGGCGGTCGTCGTTCTCATCGAGATAGACGTTGACCAACTTGTCGAGCAGATCCGGTTCAGCGAGATTCTCGTGGACCTTTGCGGTCATCCCACGGATCAGATTGTTTTTGACGATCACCCCGGTGCTGATCTGATAGAGCACGATGATCAGGTTTTCCAGTTCGTGCCATTGCCCGGCATACAACATGCGCAGAACGATCTTCTGCAATTGCAGACAGACGATCTCAAAACCGGCGATATACTCGGTTTCACACTTCAACCAGTCGACGAGAAGACGTGCCAGTACTTCCCTGAACTCGTCAAAATCCTCTTCCAGGATAATCTCGGTAAATACCGAGATCACCATCAGGGATCTCTCCCGGATCGTCACGTCATCCCAGCACAGGCTCATGCCGAGTTTTTGCAGAATCCTGATCGCCCCGTCCTGGTCCTCGGTGATATATTTGTTGAGAATATAAGAAGCCAGGTTTTCGACAAGTTCGTCGTTGTGCAAAATATCAAATTTGCCTTGCAGGAAAATCGCCACGCCTTTTTCGACCCGGGCGGCCTCACGTTTTTTTTCCTGGTCGGCAATAATTTCCTTGGCTTTTGCCAGCGCTTGTGCCTGTCGTTCCCTATCTATCTCCATATGCCCCCCATGCAAGACCGGACCTCCACACTCGATCCGTCGACAAAACCGGCCGCTCCCCCTTTTCGACTGACGACCTTTTTCATCTTTCGCTCCCGCTGTTTGTTAACAGCGCCCCCTCCTGCCGGAGAAATACCATGTATCCGGCAAACTGATAACCTTTTTCTACACCCTCTTTTCTGCCGCTTGGTTTCAGTCTTTCTTTCAATATTTCAAAATAATAGTTATTATCAAAAAGAACCATACCTTTTCCAACCAGTGTTCAGCATACACTGTCATCTCGAATTTCGTGACTCGATGACCTCGCAGCAACAGGAAGGATATCTCGCCGATCCGACGACCATCAACGAATTTATGAATTCGCTGCAGCGGTTGTTCAAAATCGGCATCTATTACCCGAGTGGACACGCTACGCTCGATAAGGCAACCGAGCGTTTTCTGAGACTGCTCAAGACAGTAGCGGGCGATCAGCCGGAGGTAACCATTTCCGAGCATGGCGAGAGCCTGATGGTCGCCGATCTGGCCCTGGCCAAAGATTTTCCGTTTGTTCCGGAGTTCAAGTCCCTTATGGCAGGGCTGGGTATTATCGCGATCGGCATCAGCCGAGAGATAACCAGCAACGAGATTCACCTGTTTGTCAGGAAAATGCTCCGTTTCCGCTCCCAGGTCCTCAAGGCCAGGACCTTTCAGCAGATCGAAGTGACCGACCTGCCGCTCTCGATCAATCTCACCCTCAAGGAATTTCTCGCCCGCAAAGATGCCTCGATCTCCGACGATCAGTCCGGCGAATCGGCGGAAAGCCTGGAAGGGTTTGTCGAGTCTTTGTCCAAATACGGATTGTCGGGTGAAGAAATCCAGCAGTGCAAGACACTGCTGGACAAGCTGCCGCAGCGATTGTCCAACAGCAGCGTGGCTTTGTCAGAACTGCCCTACGCTTCCTGGGACGATGTTGCCCGCCTGCTGGCCAGAACCATCAGAGCCAACCAACAGGGACCCGACGACGACAAAGACCGGCAGAGCATTCATTCCAACATCAATGCACTGGCCTCGATCTTAAAAAAACTCGAACGCGAGGCAACGGACAAAGATTCCCGGGAAACGATCAATCTGCTGATCTCGATCATCAGGAAACCGTTTTCCGGCGACGCGGAAGCCGTCACTGCAGACATCAGTCAGGTGCAACGCGTTTTCCCGGAAACCCCCTATTTCTCCAGCGAACAGATCCAGCTTTTTACGACTAAGCATCGGTTGCATCCGAAGATTCTGCAAAATATCCCGGAGGGGCCGACCAGCCCGGAAACGTTGTCGATCATTCTGCAACTGACCCGGTATGAACAGAGTTTGGCCAACCAAGCCCGGATGCAGCAGCTCATTCGTGAGATCCTGGCCGGCCCGGTTCAGGAAAAGACCTGGGACATCCTTTCCGGCGGACTCCACGAACTGCTCAAGGAGGGCAGCCCACGCATCGCCACCGCTTTGCGGCTGGTAGCGGAACCATTGCGGCGCTCCCCGCATGCCACGACTCTGTATCTACTGCTGCTGACGGCTCGGCGCTGCAACGGCCAGGAGACGAAACGACTCTGGCCCTACACGGTGAACGAAATACTCGTCTGCGGCAGCAGTACCGATGAACAGTCCTTCGTCGCCCTCTGCCGTTTTGCCGCACGTTTCTCCCCGGCCGACATGGCCGCCGGACTGGAGCACCTACGGGATCTCGATGCCTTTCAAAACAACACCATTGCACCGGACATCTTTCCCGGACTGTCCACCGATTGTTATCCGCTCTTTGCCTTTCTACTCAAGACCGAAATCGAGTCCTACGTCGGTGAGCGAGTCATCGGCGGCCTGCGCCGTCGTCCTCCGGAATGGCTGATCAAGGCGGTGGTCCACCTGCTCGACCTGAGCAAGCAGGAGCACAAACTGTTTCTCTACTCTTACCTGCGCCAGGCACCGGAGAAGTCGATGCCACCGGTACTGAAAGGCGCCGCCGCCAAAATCATCGCCGACGGTCTGGCCACCCTGCCCCAGGAGCGACGTGCGGAGAGCTGGCTGCCGGAGACCATTGGTGTCTTGACTCAATTACCGGCCGAGCAAACAACCGCGATACTCGAACAGATCGCAAGTGAACGAAAACTGCTCTTCATCCCCGAGTGGCCGTCGGAATGCCGCAAGGCTGCCCAGCAGGCGCTGGCCGACCACAAACGGCACCGCTGACCCGGCTTGAGATAATATGTACGAAAAACTGAACAACCTCCTGATCCTCCTTTGTCGCGCGATTTCCACCAGGCGTCTCTATTTCTCCGACCACCCCAAAGTTCGTGTGCTGGCCAAAGGCTTTGTCGAGCGACTGCGGGAATTTTGCCGGGAAACGGAGATCAACAAACTGTTCATCGGAATCATCGACAACAATCTTGTCTTCGAAGGACGCAACCTGATCGGACCGAGCATCGTTGGTCGCCAGCTCGTGCAATTTGCCGACAAGTTGCGTTGTGGCGGTTTTTCCTTTACCGACCAGACGTCGGAAAATGAATTCAGCGCCCTGCTCGACCTGACCATCGATCTCAAACAACCGGTGGAAACGATCAAGCAGGCCCGGGAATTGCTCGTCGCCAATGATATCTACAATATCGAAATCGCCCATCACTACATGGGCTCTTCCGGGCCGATGACCAGAGACCAGCGCACCGTCTGGCAAGGCCAGGACACCGGTGACTTCCTGCACTCGCCGACGCTGATCTACCAGGCGCTCTTCGACTCGGTCGCCCAGGCCCACGGCGATGTCGCACTGGGGCAGGATATCGACATCGACAACACCCGGTCCGTCAGCGAATACATGCTGCATTTCACCAAAACGCACTTTTCCGACATGATGCAGCACGTCCATTACCCGGACTATGACAGCTACACGGTCGGTCATTCGGTCCGGGTCGCCGCGCTAACCGTGTTTCTCGCCAATTCCTTCAAGTGGAGCGACGAGATGTTGCTGGCCATCGGCACCGCCGGCCTGCTCCACGATGTCGGCAAAAGCAGGATTTCGGAACAGATCCTCTATAAACCGGGCAAACTGAACGAAGAGGAATTCGCCGCCATCATGACCCATTCCCGGGTCGGTGCGGAAATTCTGCTCAGTCAGAAGAACACCACGACGCTCGATATAGCCGCCGCCTGGGGACATCACATCCGTCACGACGGTACCGGCTATCCCCGGCAACCCGAATGGGCGGCCCGGCACCCCATCACCTCTCTGCTGCAGATCTGCGATGCCTTCGAAGCGCTCACCGCTACCCGGCCATACAAACCCCCGCTCACTCCGCATATGGCCTATAGCATCATGCTGCGCGACAAGGGCGGATTCCATCCGGCCATGCTGGCCTCTTTCATCTCGGCGATCGGCCTCTACCCGCCCGGTACCATGGTGAGGCTCTCCGACGGCAGAAAAGGACTGGTCACCGCCACCGGGCCAAGCATCGATCGACCACGGGTCAGGATTACCAACGCCCCGGACGGAGCCGAAATTCCCCCAACCGATCAATACCAGCTCAATCTGCAAGCCGGCGAACACCGCTCACTGTCTGTCAGCGAGCTGCTGCTGGCGGAAGCTCCGGCCTGACCACCATGCATGACTGGAAATCACAGTGAACAGAGGTAAGCCTCGCCCCCACCGCCAGGCCGGCCTACCGCCCCGGAGCCTGGTCAGCCTTTTTCTACCGGCAGCAGCCCGGTCATATCGTTGATCGCTTTTTCGACCTGAGTAACCATTTTTTCAATTTTCAGCCGTAATCGATCATCACTGTCCAGCAGGGCTTCCGACTTCTGCAACAGGGTGCGGCTGGTATCAAGAAAGATGGTGATATCGACGGACAACCGGCTCCGGTTTTTCTGCTTTTCCTGTTCCGCCTTGACAAACGGGATCAAACGCTGCACCGAACATTCGAGAAGCAGATCACGGGCGATCCCGTGTCTTGCCGATATTTCTTCGAGCATGGCCAAGGCCTTGCGGCTCAAAACGAACGTCTTTTGTCGTCGTGGGATGTCGCTCTTTCCTGTTACCCGTCCCTCTTGGGCAACCTTGTCCAGCACCTGACGATTTTCAACGAGTTGATCAAGCAACGATTTCTGTTTGACGGCCAAATGCTCGGCAGCGGTTTTCAGCAGTTCTATGGTGTCGTCGGGGAGCCTGAATGTCGCTCGAACCGATTGTTTTCCCCGCAGTTCACGAGCACTGATAGATAATGGATCGGAAATCATCACCTGCTATTCCCCGGATTATCTCAGGCCACCCGGAAACGTAATCCCGCCCAAACCTTTCGTTGACCGAGAACTATTTCTCTTTTGAATGACATTTTTGTTCCTCAGGGAAACAGAACTCTTTTGAGCCATTTGCAAAACAATCTTTTCGCCCAAACTATGCGTTATGCTCAAAATTTTATCCTCGGAATATCAATTATATGCCTGTGATAAAATTTTTCGCATGCCTTGATTTTGAACGAAAATCTAAGTTTTGCAAAAGGCTCTTTTGCTGTGCTTTCGGAAAAAATCAAGTTTCCCATGACAGCCTTTATTGCACCTTGTACGAGAAATAAGTAGGAACAATATATTACTTTGTCAAGTTACGCGTATTCGTAATATATACCATTACGGCTTTTAATACGATTTCTAATATTGACATACCACTTTTCGTAATTATCATGGAAACAGGTTGCAAGAGACCGAAGAAGCGGCACCGTCCGCGAGCCGTGAACAGCGAAAAATGGAGGACTGCCATGATAACGAGATGGAGTGATATTGATCGGATGTTTGAGGCAATGGGTTTGCTCAGGGGAAGGCTCGACAGCATGTATGACGACTTTGATCGATCGTTCGGCTCCGATCCCGGCTGGAGGTTGACCGGCAATTACCCGCGCACCAATATGTTCGACAAGGGTGATTATCTTGAGCTGACCGCGGAGATCCCGGGGATCGCCAAAAACGATCTCAACATCAAGATACAGGGGAACTATCTGGAGATTTCCGGAACCAGAAGCGCCAGCGTTCCTGAGGGGTATTCGGTCCATCGGCGAGAGCGAGGTAGCACGTCGTTTACCAGAAGCTTCAGTCTGCCGGCCGATATCGACGCCAACAAGGTCACGGCGACTCTCACTGACGGCATTCTGACGCTGAGCTTGCCGAAAGCGGAAGCAGCCAAACCGCGCCAAATAACCATCAATTGACACCATGTGAATCATCAATAGCCTGTGTTCTTAGACAACAGCCGGGAGGAGACGATGGAAAGCAAAAATCTGCAAACCAAGGAGAAGGGTGCGGTCGGAACCCCCAGAAAAGTCCAGTCGGTCATGCCGCTGGTCGACATCTTCGAAAACGATGACGAAATACTGTTGCACGCGGAAATGCCGGGCGTCACCAAGGACGCCGTTAAAATCAACATCGACAACGGCAACTTGAGCTTGTTCGGCATGAGAAAAGCCGGCCGTGACGGTGCGCCCAGCTGGGAGGAGTTCGGTGACGTGGAATTCCAGCGAGCTTTTGCGGTGCCGCAGAATATCGATGTAGCCAAGGTCAAGGCGGAATTGAAAGATGGTATTCTCTGCCTACACCTCCCGAAATCGGAATCGGCGAAACCGAAAACTATCGAAATCAGCGGTAGTTAGACTGAAGTTTCCGATTCCTGCCGTACCGCCTGAAAACGGGCACGAGGGTAGATGGCCGCCCGCCGGCCACCTACCCTTTTTCGCTTTTCGCCGAGCAGCCCTGCACTTCCCTATTACCCTCACAAAATCAGCATGATAGAAGAACCGGTACCACTCTTTTCACATCCCTCATAATTTCTATTGACAGACCACCAAAACGAATACATATAGGGGCCAGAAAGAACATGAAATCACTAAAAAAAAGGATCCGTTAAGGACGAAGTAACATATTAATTTTATTCAAAAGGTGTTCCCATGATAGCCAGGACTATTTTCGCCGACGAACAGGACGAACCTCCAGACAGCGGTGACGAACCGTTTGTCCCTCCCTCCCCCTGTGCCGACAAAATCACCGCCTTTCGTCACCGTTTCTTCCCTGAAGTATCCGAAACCGACTGGAACAACTGGCGTTGGCAGATCAGCCATCGCATCGAGCACTGCGATCAACTCGAACAGCTGGTAACGCTCACCGACAATGAGCGAAACGCCTTCCAGTTCCAGAACGCCACCCTGCCGCTGGCCATCACCCCGTATTACGCCAGCCTAATCGATCCTGACAATCCGGATCAGCCGATCCGGCGGGCCATGGTGCCGGTTGCCGCCGAATTGCTTGTCTCTCCCGGAGAAGCGCAGGACCCGCTCGGAGAAGACAGCCACAGTCCGGTGAAGGGACTGATCCACCGTTATCCCGACCGGGTTCTCTTTCTCGTCACCGATTATTGCTCGAGCTATTGCCGCTACTGCACCCGTTCGCGCATGGTCGGCAAACGCAAGAGCGCCGGGAAACAGCAATGGCAGCGTGCTATCGATTACATCGCCGCCCACCCGGAGGTTCGCGACGTTCTGATCTCCGGCGGCGACCCGCTGACCCTGAGCGACGGTCAGCTGGACTGGCTGCTCGGTAAATTGCGGGCCATTGATCATGTCGAACTGATCCGTATCGGCACCAAAGTGCCGATGGTTTTGCCCCAGCGTATCACCCCCGCCTTAGTCAAGGTCTTGAAGAGATATCATCCCCTGTGGATCAGCATCCACTGCATGCACCCGGACGAGCTGACCTTCGAGGCCCGCCGGGCCTGCACCATGCTCGCCGACGCCGGCATTCCGCTCGGAAGCCAGACCGTGCTGCTCTCCGGCATCAATGACACCGTCGGCACCATGAAGCGGCTGATGCACGAGTTGGTGAAGATCCGGGTGAAACCGTATTACCTGTACCAGTGCGATCCGATCGTCGGCTCTTCCCACTTCCGCACGTCGGTCGCCAGAGGGCTGGAGATTTACCAGGGGCTGCGCGGTCATACCACCGGCTATGCGGTACCGACCTACGTCATTGACGCCCCCGGAGGCGGCGGCAAGATCCCGCTGCTTCCGGAAACCATGCTCGGCTGGGAAGGCAACGATTTGCTGCTGCGCAACTACGAAGGCCGAGTCTTTCGCTATCCCGACCAGTTTGCCGGTTGCCCCGGTCGCACAGACGGAGAGGTGGCCCCATGCGTATAGGCATGACCTACGATCTGCGTGACGACTACCTGGCGGCCGGCTATGGGGATGAAGAGACCGCCGAATTCGATCGCCTCTCCACCATCGAAGCCATTGAAACGGCGATCCGGACCATGGGCCACGAACCGGTTCGCATCGGCAATTTGATGGCCCTGGTGCCCCGGCTGGCCGCCGGCGAGCGCTGGGATCTGGTGTTCAACATCGCTGAAGGGCTTTACGGTTTCGGCCGTGAAGCACAGGTCCCCGCTCTGCTCGACGCTTATCGTATCCCCTATGTCTTTTCCGGTCCACTGGTGCAGGCGATCACCCTGCATAAGGGGATTACCAAACATATCGTTCGCGACTGCGGCCTGGCAACACCGGATTTTGCGGTGGTCGATACACCGGAGGCAATCGCCTCCATCGATCTGCCCTATCCGCTGTTCGCCAAACCGGTCGCCGAGGGCACCGGTAAAGGGGTCACCCCCGCTTCCAAGATAGCCGACCCAGAGCAACTGCAGACTACCTGCACCAGGCTGCTGGCCACCTTCAACCAGCCGGTACTGATAGAGACCTTCCTGCCGGGACGGGAATTCACCGTCGGCATCGTCGGTAACGGTGCCGGATGCCGGTCGATCGGCACCATGGAAGTCGTCCTGCTCGACCGGTCGGAACCGGAAGTCTATTCCTACCACAACAAAGAGAACTACAGCGACCTGGTTGCCTACCGGGCTGCCGGCGATCCGGAGGCCCGGGCCGCCGAGGAACTTGCTTTGGCCTGTTACCAGGCCCTCGGCTGCTGCGACGCGGGCCGGGTCGATCTGCGTTCCGACGCGGCGGGTCGCCCCCACTTTATCGAAATCAACTCGCTGGCCGGCCTGCACCCTGAGCATTCCGACCTGTGCATCATCGCCACCAAATACGGCATCGGCTACCAGCAATTGCTCGAGCAGATCGTCATTGCATCCCTGAAACGTAATGGGCTGGTCCCGTGAGGTTCCCTTTATGATCGGCCTGATCTACAACCAGCCAATCGCAACGGGCGAAGCCCATTGGCAATCGTCGGCAGATGTGATGGCCCAGGTAGAAGCGATCGAAACATCGCTGACTGCCCTGGGCCGGACCTCTGTCCGGCTACCGATGACCCGGGACCTGTCGCACTTCCTGCAGACCGTTGCGGCAGCGAAGATTGAGGTTGCGTTTAATCTCTGTGAATCGATTGACGACGATCCGTTTTTCGTCGCCCACCCGGCCGCACTGCTCGAACTGCTCGGTCTTCCCTTCAGCGGATCCGGGTCGGCCGCCCTGCAGGCGACCACCGACAAGCACCTGATGAAGCTGATCCTGCGTGGCGCCGGCCTGCCGACACCGGGCTCATTTCTCTACAACGGAGAAGAATCGTATGACGGGGACGACCTGGAGTTCCCGGTCATACTCAAGCCGCAATTCCAGGACGCCAGCATCGGCATCGACCAGGAATCGGTCATCGATCAGCCGCATCGCCTGGCAACCGCGTCGCAGCACCTGTACCGACGCTATGGTCCGATCCTGGTCGAAGAGTATATCGACGGCCGGGAATTCAACGTCTCGGTAATCGGTAATGCACCGCCGCAGACGCTGCCGGTGGCCGAAATCGATTTCTCGGGCATGCCCGGCTCGCTACGAAAGATCGTCGACTATAACGCCAAATGGGCGCCGGATTCGATCGAGTATCGGGAGACGAAGCGGGTCTTTCCGACGCTTGACGACGAACTGATCACCCGCCTGAACGATATCGCCCTGAGCTGCTACCGGCTGTTCGGCCTGCGCGACTATGGCCGCATCGACCTGCGGATGGACCGTAACGGCCGACCGTTCGTACTGGAGATCAACACCAACCCCTGCCTCAGTCCGGACGCCGGCTTTGCCGCCGCCTGCGGTGCGGCGGGCCATGACTACACTGCCATGGTGGCACAGATGACTACGTTTCTGGGTGACAGAATGGTATGAATATCACGATAGCGCCAATCAAGCCGAAGGACCGGGAGCAGCTGGTGCAGATCATCAAGCGGCAGAAGAATTTTCTCAAATGTGAGATCGACATCGCCATCGAGGTGATCGACGCGACCTTTCACCCGAAGGAAGACTATCGGGTACTGGCCGCCGCCGATCCGCAGCAGCGCATGCTCGGTTTCGTCAGTTACGGTCCGATCCCGCTCACGGAAAACCGTTTCGATCTCTACTGGATCGCCGTCGATCCGCAGCAGGGACGGCACGGCATCGGCACCATGCTGCTGGCGGAGATGGAAAAGCGGCTCAGCGCCAACACCCCGGTCCACATCTATATCGATACCTCATCCACGGAAGGCTACCTACCGGCCCGGCGTTTCTACGAAAAACAGGGCTACGAGATCGTCGCCCATATGCAGGATTTTTATCGCAACGGCGACGACAAGATCGTCTATCGGAAAGTCTGCTGACATGTTTCGCATCCGGCGCATCTACGATAACACCCTGGCCATCGATCGGGATGCCATCGTCCAGGTGCAGGATCTCCTGCGCCGGCAGTTTGTCGGGTTGCAGGAGCAGGAGATCACCAGCCTGGCCCAGAAACTCGCCGATCCCTTTCGCCACCGCCTGCGCACCATTCTTTTCGTGGCCGAAGACCGCCGACACCACATCAAAGGGTTTGCCGTCCTCAACCATGCCCCGGATCTGCGCTTCTGCTATCTCGACTTCATCTCGGTCGAGCCGGCCACCACCGGCGGTATCGGCAGCGCCCTCTATGCACGGGTACGGGAGGAGGCCCGGCAGCTTCAGGCCGTCGGTATCTTCATGGAATGTCTGCCGGACGACCCAAAACTCTGCGCCGACCGCACCATCCTGAAACAGAACAAGGCACGGCTACGCTTCTACGAACGGTTCGGCGCTCTGCCGATCACCGGAACCGCTTATGAAACACCGCTCAAGCCGGGCGACGACTGCCCCCCGTACCTGGTCTTCGACGGCCTCGGCAGCACCGGGCACCTGGATCGCGATTATGCCCGCACCGTGGTCTACGCCATTTTGACCAGGAAATATGGCAATCGCTGCTCAAAAGAGTATGTCGACCTGGTCGTCGATTCCTTCCGTGACGACCCGATCCGCTTTCGGCCGCCCCGCTACAGTCCGCCGGCGCGCCCGAAAACCGAGACGACGGCGATCAACATCGACCAGCGCATCGCGCTGGTGGTCAACGAAGGCCACGATATCCACCACATCCACGAACGCGGCTATGTTGAAGCCCCGGTCCGCATCTCCTCGATCCGCAAGGGCATTATGCAGACCGGCCTGTTCGACATCATTGGCGCCAGGCACTTTCCGGAAAAGCATATCAAAGCGGTCCACGAACCGGCCTTCGTCGAATATCTCAAACGGATGTGCCTGACCATCGAAGCGGGGAAATCGGTCTACCCCTATGTCTTTCCAATCAGAAATGCAGCCAAACCGCCCAAGGAGATGCCGGTTCGGGCCGGGTATTACTGCATCGACACCTTTACCCCGCTCAACCGCAATGCCTACAAGGCGGCCAAAGGCGCCGTCGACTGCGCCCTGACCGCCGCCGGGCAACTGCTGGAAGGCTACCGCCTCAGCTACGCGCTGGTTCGCCCGCCCGGCCATCACGCCGAACGCCGAGTCTTCGGCGGCTTCTGCTACTTCAACTCAGCCGCGATCGCCGCCAATTTCCTAAGCGGCTACGGCCGGGTAGCAGTTCTCGATGTCGATTATCACCACGGTAACGGCACCCAGGATATCTTCTACGACCGCGACGACGTGCTGACCGTCTCCATTCACGGCCATCCCCGCTTCGCCTACCCGTATTTCTCCGGTTTCGCTGAAGAACGGGGCATCGGCAACGGCCTGGGGCGCAACCGCAACTACCCGCTGCCGGAGATTCTCGACGGACCCGCCTATCACAAGACGTTGGCGCGGGCGCTGCGCCGCATCGCCTCCTTCCGTCCGAAAGGACTGGTCATCGCCCTCGGCCTGGATACCGCCCGCAAAGACCCGACCGGCACCTGGTCGCTGACCCCTGCCGACCTGCAGACCAACGGCTGGATGATCGGCCGGTTGCGGCTGCCGACCGTAGTCGTCCAGGAAGGCGGCTACCGTTCACGCTCGCTCGGCGTCAATGCCCGTAGCTTCTTTACCGGCCTGTGGCACGGCATGCACGGCGCCGACTGAGCCGGCGAGACTACAGGGGACCTTGAAAAATTCGGAATTTCGTTCAAGATCGAGGCGCGCAAGAAAATTTTTCCGCAGGCATATACATGATATTCCGAGGATAGAATTTGATTGCGCAACGATGAGATTGGGCGAAATGACAATTTTTCAAGGTTCCCTACAGATCATCGGCGCCAAAGGTATCGCAGCGATCCACCCGGCCCGCCTGATAGCCCTGACGAAACCAGCGCACACGCTGTGCTGAACTGCCGTGGGTAAATGAGTCTGGTCTGATATAACCCTGGGATTGCTGCTGCAATCGATCGTCGCCGATCATGCCGGCGGCATTGATTGCCTCGTCGATATCTCCCGCTTCCAGGATCTGCCGAGTGCGATCGGCGTGATTGGCCCACAAGCCGGCAAAGCAATCGGCCTGCAATTCAAGACGCACCAGCAGCCGGTTATATTCGACCTGGTTTACCCGGCCCTGCATCTGCTGGAGCTTGCCGCTGATACCGAGCAGGTTCTGGACGTGGTGACCGACCTCATGGGCAATCACGTAGGCCTGAGCAAAATCTCCGGGTGCGCCGAGCTTGGTGCGCAGATCCCGGTAAAAACTGAGATCGATATAGACTTTACGGTCCGCCGGACAATAAAACGGCCCGGTGGCCGCCTGGGCAAAACCGCAGGCCGATTGCACCGCTCCGGAAAACAGTACCAGGGTCGGTTTCTCATAGCTTTGACCGCCGGCGGTAAAAATCTGCGTCCAGGTATCCTCGGTGTCGGCCAGGACCACCGACACGAAATCCGCCAACTCGTTTTCCGCAGCAGTCGGTGTATAATCCGCCTGCTCTACGGTCGGACCACCGGAAAACTGAGCCCCCTGTTCCAGAATTATCCGCGGATCGATACCGAAATACATGCCGATCAGGGCGAGAATGACTATGCCGATGCCGCCGCCCTTCATTTTTCCCGACAGCCGCACACTTCTGCGGTCTTCCACATTACTGCTCCTACGACCATCCCGCCAACGCATGGCTCTCCTCCTCACCCAAAACGTATTCGCCCGGTCGAGCGCGGCACCCGCCTATCAAACAATCGATCATGCCGTCATACGACTCAATCACACCAGATGATGACCACACCACCGGGCATCATTGATGTATCGCATTTTGTTCATCGGTTCGGCGCTCATCCAGGACATCGCGCACCCGGTTGCACAGATCGGACATCGAGAAGGGCTTTTGTATAAATGCAAACCCTTCATCGAGCACCCCGTGCGGTCCGATTACACTGGCCGTATAACCGGACATAAACAAACACTTCACGCGTGGATAGCCGGCCTGCAAACGAGCCGCCAGATCCCGACCGTTCATCTCGGGCATGATCACATCGGTGATCAACAGATGAATTTCACCGGCGTGCTCATCGGCCAGGCGAAGTGCTTCGGTCGGTTTCCCGGCGGGCAGCACTCGATAACCTTGAAGTTCGAGCATCATGGTGGTCATTTCCAGAACCATCGGTTCATCTTCAACCAGTAAAACAGTCTCGCTGCCGGCCGTCGTCCGAGGGGGAGCGACGCGCTGTGGGCCACCCTCCGCATCTTCCCGATAGAGCGGGAGAAACAGGTGAAAAGTAGTACCGCTGCCAGGCGCACTCTCCACCTCGACAAACCCATCGTTCTGCTTGACTATCCCATAGACCGTGGCCAGCCCGAGGCCGGTTCCCGCACCGATGTCTTTGGTGGTGAAAAACGGCTCGAACAGTTTATCCAGGGTCTGTCGACCCATGCCACAACCATCGTCGCTGACCGTCAACCGGGCAAACGCTCCCGGCGCAGCTTCCGGCCGATCGGCGCAATAGGTCTCATCAAGCACCGCCGGGGCCGTTTCAATCGTCAGCCTGCCGACCCCGGCGATGGCGTCTCTGGCGTTTACGCAGAGATTGGCCATAATCTGGTCGAGCTGCGACGGATCCATTTTGACCGGAATCACCTCCGGTGCCGGTCGCCATACCAGTTCGATATTCTCGCCAATCAGCCGGTGCAGCATCGTGATCATACCGGCAACCGTCTGGTTGAGATCAAGCACCTTTGGCGCTATGGTCTGCTTGCGGGCAAACGCCAGCAATTGCTGGGTCATATCGGCAGATCGTTTAGCGGCACCATGAATCTGTTGCAAGTATTCACCGAGCCTCGTATCGGGAGGATTTTGGTTCATTGCCAGTTCCGTATAGCCGAGGATGACCCCAAGCATATTGTTGAAATCGTGGGCGACGCCGCCGGCCAACCGGCCCACAGACTCCATCTTCTGCGCCTGAATCAACTGCGCCTGCAGTCTTTTCTGGTTCTCCTCGGCCTGTTTCTGAACCGAAATATCGCGGATGGCGCTTACTCGCCAGTTGTCACCTTTTTGCTTGAAATTACGTGCCTCTAGCTCAGCGTCAAAGTACTCGCCGTTTTTTCTGAGCACGCGAATCGCGTAAGGGGCTGCATAATCCTTGGCTAGATTTTTTCGGACCAGCGCTCTATCATCCTCGTGCACGAACCCTAAGAAATCCTTGGCAAACAGCTCCTCTCGCCGATAACCGAGCATATCTGCCATGGACGAGTTGAGGTCAATCGCCACCCCGTTCTTGTGGATGACGATCCCTTCCATAGTCAGATCTGACAGTAATCGATAGCGCTCTTCACTCTCCCGCAGCACTTCTTCCGCCTGTTTTCGTCCGGAAATATTACGGACGATTCCGTAAAAACAGCCCTTCCCGTTGACGGTGAATTTGGCACCACTGATCTCCACCGGAACAAGGCTGCCATCTGCCCGGACATGGGAAGACTCGAAAGTCAACGGTTCGTTGTCGGGAACTGAATGCCAGAATGACAGAAATTCGGGCAGCGAGAAATTCGCATCGATCATGTCCAGATTCAGGGCGCTCATCTCGCCGACAGTGCGTCCGAGCATCCTCGCCGCGGCACTGTTGGTGCGAACGATCTGCCCCTGTTCGTCAATCAAGTAAATGGCGTCGGAAGCTGTCTCGATCAATTGACGGAAGATCTGCTCGCTGTCGCGCAGGGCCTTTTCCAATTGCTTTCGTTCAATGGCCACGGCAACCTGGTCGGCAACAGCCGCCAGGACGGAGAGATCGGTCTGGTCATAGCAGTCGGCATCCTGGTAATGCTGCACCGCCATCACCCCGACGATGCCGTTCTGGGTTTTCAGCGGCACCCCCAACCAAATCTCGGAAGGAGTGCAGGCTGGAATGGTTAGCGTGCTGGCCGCCTGCCGTGCCAGAATCTCGGCCTTGGCAACCAAAAGCGGTGCCTTGGTCCGGACAACCTCGGCTGTCAGCGAGGCGGTTTTACTGACCTCGATTATCGGCGGATAACAGGTATCGACCGTATCAACGATATAGGGAAAGGTGAGACTGTCATCGGAAGCGTCGTAGAGAGCGATATAAAAATTGGTCGTATCAATGATCAGGCAGAGGGCCTGGTGAATCGAGGTGAACAACTCGTCAAGATCGGCCGTTTCATTGATGGCATTGGCTATTTTGAACAGGGTCTGATTGATGGCGGCAAAGCGGCTCTGCTGCTGTAATTGCTCTTCCAGCACGACCAGTCGCCGCTCCAGTTCTTCACGGCTGAATGTCTTCCCTATCACTGACTGCCTCCAGGCCCCGGGCCCTCAATATTTCCGACATAAAAATGGTATCCACGCGCTATTGCATGAACTCTGATCTATCATATCAAATCTTTAAGAAATGAGAAAAATTCTTTCTTGCATCCGCCTTTTCGAAACGTCACGACGAACAATGCCCAACTGTTTCAAGACTGGCCAGGCCGGGTGGCTGTAGTGCAGGCTGCATCTTGGGGAACCGGCGGGGCGCCGGGCCGGTTCTGCGGTGGCCTGCGAGATCGGCTGGCACAACCGGCTCCTATTGGCTCCTTGACAACCGCGCGGAAATACGGTAACAGCATCTCCAGCAGGGGTGGCCGCGCGCCTGAGATCATACCCTTAGAACCTGATCCGGATAATACCGGCGAAGGGAGACCGCATCAGCATCCCATCCGACGCTGATGTCACCTCTTGGAAGCCTTTCCACGAGCCGTTTCCCTCTCTCCGGAAACGGCTTTTCGTTTTCGCCCTCCTGCCCACGACATCTCGTTGAATTCCGTCAGGCAGCTTCATGCACCTGATAAAACGAAACCACCGCTAATCCTTAACGGAGGCATCACCCATGTTGAATGAAGTCACCATCAGTACCGCAATCATCAACCGCTATATGACCAAGCTGACCTCGGCCCTTGATCTCGATGTGGCCATTGTCGGCGGCGGTCCGTCCGGCCTGGTCGCCGGCTACTATCTCGCCAAGGCCGGCAGAAAAGTCGCGTTGTTCGACCGAAAATTGTCCATCGGCGGCGGTATCTGGGGGGGCGGCATGATGTTCAACGAGATCGTGGTTCAAGAGGCGGGCGCAGCGGTGCTCGCCGAGTTCGGCCTGGCAGGTTCACCTTTTGAGCCCGGCTACTATACCCTCGATTCGGTGTACACGACAGCCACCCTGGTCCACAAGGCCATGGCCGCCGGCTTGCTGATCTTCAATCTGATCGGCGTCGACGACGTGGTGATCAAGGACGAGCGGGTCGCCGGCCTGGTCATCAATTGGGGGGCCGTATCCACCCTTGGCTGGCATATCGATCCGCTGACCCTGTTTGCCCGCTATGTCCTCGACGCAACCGGCCATGACGCGGAGATCGCCTCCGTCCTGGTACGCAAGATGGGCGTTCGGCTGAATACCGAAACGGGAGGACTGGTCGGCGAGAAATCGATGGCGGCAGAGCGCGCGGAGAGGGAAACAGTGACCAACACCCGGGAGGTTTATCCAGGCCTCTTCGTCAGCGGCATGGCTGCCAATGCGGTCTGCGGCGGCTACCGGATGGGACCGGTCTTCGGCGGAATGCTGCTCTCCGGCAAACGGGCCGCCGAGTCGATACTGGAGGGTCTGGCATGATCAGCCAGCAAGCCTCCTGCACCAGTGCGTCACCAGCCAGAAGGCTCGAACCGGGGCTGTACCTGGTCTTGACTGAACCGCCCGGCGGTTATGAACAGCTGGCCGAGTCGGCCGTATCGGAGCAGTTGCCGGCCCTGCAGTTGCGCTATAAAGGAGAGGACCAGCGCCGTTTTCTGCAACTGGCCCGAAACCTGCGCGACATCACCCGCGGTTCGCAGACCCTGTTCATCGTCAACGACCGCCCCGATATCGCCCTGATCGCCGGTGCGGACGGCGTCCATATCGGCCAGGAAGACCTGCCGGCCACGGACGTTCGAGGGCTGATCGGCACCAAGATGCTGCTCGGTCTTTCCACCCACAACCTGGACCAGGTTGCCGCTGCCGAACAGGAACCCGTCGACTATATCGGTTTCGGGCCACTCTACCCGACCACGTCCAAACAGCAGCCTGACCCGGTTACCGGCCCGGCCCTGCTGAGCGAGGCATATCGCCTCAGCAGCCGACCGATCGTCGCCATCGGCGGATTGACCCGGGCACGTCTGACGGCCCTTGATCTCCGGTCCTGTCATAACGCGGCGGTCATTTCTGAAGTCGCCCTGGCTGATGACCCGAAAGCAATGATGAGAACCCTGCATCGCAGCATTCTCGAACTGAAGGGAGTAGATCCTGAACAGCCGAAGGCCGATCGAGCCAACGACTGACCGCCACCGAGAAAGCCGCGTCGCTGTCTCGCTAGCCTGACAGCAGCGCGGCTTTCTCAAGCGGTTATCATGCTGGCGGCCGGGCAGCGATCTCTATTCACTTGTTACGCGAGGCGATATCTGACGATGGCTTCGGGGGTAATCACCCGGAATGTGAACGATTCGGTGACAAACAGCTCGATATCGCTGGTGGAGTGGCTGTGATAACCGATCGCGAAATCCTGGCCAACCGTCAATTCAAAATCGCCGCCGCGGGCGGCAACCAGCAGGGCATCCTGTACCCCTTCCGAGTAGACCACCTTCCCGCCGATCTGGGTTTCCAGAATTGAGCGCAAGGTGCCGCCCGGTGCGCTGCGGGCCAGAAATTTCCACAACGGGGCGGACACGACCAGATTGGCCGGCCCCTCGATCCCCTCCTTCAGCATCCGGGTCTGACCTTCGGCCACTCCGTCAACGATGGCATCCATATCCAAGGGCAGCGAGATCTGTTGATCTCCGGCGCTCTCATGCAGACCGACGATAGTGCCCGGCTTGAATCCTTCGAAGATGACCTTCTCTTCGAACCTGGCAATCTCCCGGCAAGCCTCGACCAACGCATCCAACTGGATGTCCTTGGCGCCACGACCGATATTGTCGAGTTCCCAGGTCTGCAACGTAAAATTGACCCGGGCCTCGACCAGGGGCTGAACCTGGTGAATACCGTATTTGACCTTGCCATCGGCCTGTTTGCGAGACACCGACAAGCGGCCAAGCGTGACACAGGCATGGCCGATCCCGTGGGGACCGTCAATGTCGACAAATTTTCTTCCCGATACGTTGGCGACCAGGGTTTCTCTGGCCAGCGTGTCTATTTCGCCCCAGCCTTGCGCGCTGATAGGGGCCATTTCTCTTCGTAACAGGTCCATCGGCTCCCTCCTTTGCAGGATCTTGGTGAACTATTTTTTCAGGCTGCCGATACCCAGTCCCTGACCTTCAGCAGGCGTTTCGCCGGCTTCCTGGGCAGTATCACCCTGGCTGAGGAACTCCTCCTCAACTTCCTCGGCACCCTGCTGATAGAATCGCTCCTCGTCCGGTTCGAGCTCCTTGAGCAGGCGCAGAAATTCGCCGGCATGCACCTTTTCCTCGTCGGCAATATCTTGCAGGACGTTTTGCGCCAGCACGTTGTCGGTTGATTCCGCCAACTGCTGATACAGCTGGATTGCTTCATATTCGGCAGCAATCATGAACCGAATCGCCCGCACCAGCTCTTTGTGCGTCAACAGGCGGTCTTGCTTCAGTACACTGAAAGGATGACCAAATTCAGGCATGTTTTCCTCCACTGATTTCCAGTCGGGTTATGGGTATCCCCACGGCGGTAAACAACCCGCCGCCATGAGCAGAACTATAACGCCGATTGCTGTCGAGTGCAAAGACCCGGACATTCATCGGCACACAGAACAGTCCTATACAATTCTAACACATCCATACCCCTCGACGAACCACTTTTCTGCATTGCGATAGCGGCAGCAGGGCGCAAAAACCGGCGATACAGAATCGCTCCTATCCTGAGCAACGAATTGTTATCATGATTATTTTCAGAGTTGCAACGGACCACGACAAGAATGTCCCGGAAACCGGGACGCTCCGGGACAAGAGGGGAATAACAGACAAAGATCGCGATACCGGGCGCCGACCCAACAAGAAACGGTACGACGCCGGGTCTTTTATCTGCACCTCACAATGACACCTGTTGTCAGGCAGAACACAGTGAAGTGAGTGCACCGCTAACGGGCCAACCACCCCCCGTCAACGGCAAAGGTATAGCCGTGAACATAGTCAGACGCCGATGAAGCCAGAAAAACAGCACAGCCCTGCAGATCGTCCGGCTCACCCCAGCGACCGGCGGGAATACGCTCGAGAATCTGGCGATTGCGATTCTCGTCGGCCCGGATCGGGGCGGTATTATCTGTTGCCATATAGCCCGGCGCGATAGCGTTGACATTGATTCCCAATGGCGCCCACTCGGCGGCGAGAATACGCGTCAATCCCATTACTCCGCTCTTGGAGGCGGTATAGGGACTCACTAAAATTCCCCCCTGAAAGGAAAGCATGGAGGCGATGTTGATGATCTTCCCTCGCCGCTGCTGCTCCACCATCAACCGGGCCACCGCCTGACTGAGGAAAAACAGAGCGTTGAGGTTGACGTTCATGACCTCGTCCCAATCCTGTTCACTAAAGTCAAGAGCGGAACATCTCTTTATGATTCCGGCATTATTGATCAGGATATCGACTCCACCGAAGCTTTTTTCCGCCCTGTCGACGATATCCAGGTGCACTCCCCTTTCTCGCAAATCAGCCTGGACTCCAACGAACCTGCGGCCTCGGGCACTTACTTCATAAGCGACATCACCTTCCGATGAGCTGAATACGCCGACAATATCCGCTCCCGCCTCGGCCAACCCCAGAGCCATGGATCTGCCGAGGCCACGGTTACAGCCGGTTACGATGGCGACTTTGCCGTCCAATCTGAATTGATCAAGGATCATCGTCTTCTCCTAACGAATTTCCGACATCGGGATGTGGTCCATATCGGTAAACGCCTGGTTTTCACCGGCCATTCCCCAAATAAAGGTATAACTGCCGGTACCGGCACCGGCATGAATGGACCAGCTGGGAGAAAGTACGGCCTGCCCTTCTCGAACAACCAGGTGCCGTGTTTGATCGGCCTCCCCCATGAAGTGAAAGACGAAGTCCTCTTCTTTCATATTAAAATACAAATAAGCTTCCATACGACGCTGGTGCGAATGGGGGGGCATCGTATTCCAGACACTGCCGGGCTCAAGCGTCGTCATTCCCATCACCAGTTGACAACTTTTCACTCCGTCCGGATGGATGTACTTGCGAATCGTCCGTTTATTCGACTTTTCCATCTCGCCCATCTCCACCGGAGCGGCATCGGCGAAGGTTATCTTTTCCGTCGGATAAACGTTATGAGCCGGTGCGCTGAGAAGATAATACCGGGCAGGATTGGCGGCATCATCACTGGCAAAGACCATGGTCCGATTCCCTTTGCCGATATACAAACCGTCACGATCAGCCATGGCGATTTTTTTGCCCTCGACGAGTATGCTCCCCGGGCCACCGATGTTGATAACTCCCATTTCCCGGCGCTCGAGCAGATAGTCTGCACCAATCACGGCAGAATCGACCGCACACTCAACAGGGCCTGACGGTTTTATGCCACCAATGATGAGCCGGTCGTAAAAGGTGTAAATCAAGTTCGGTGCGTCTCCGGAAAATAGCTGTTCAATCAGGAAATGTTCTCGCAATTCGTCCGTATCGAGCAGAGCGGCATGCTCCGGGTGTATGGCATGACGGATATCCATGGTCGATTCCTCCTCTCTATAGGTTTCGTTTCTTTGTTCTCTTTCGGTCGTGATTTCCAAAGACAGAGCCGGCAAGACAGGACCGGCGGCCTCTTTCGATGATCCTCTTTGCCGCTAAGTGAGCGGCTCATGGCTTACCTGGTTGCGACTGCTCCACTCCTGATTACGACGCTGAGCACGGCGGAGGCGATACCTGTTTTCAGTACGATCGCTTTCATAAGCTTAATCCATCAGCAGTGACGGAAGCCAGAGGCTCAGGTGCGGGATATACGTAATCAAGATCAACGTGATCAGATTGGCCAGCAAAAACGGCAACGCAGCTTTGAAAATACGTCCTATCTGAACTTTGGAAATAGCGGAACACACATTCAGGCACATGCCAACCGGCGGGGTCACCAGCCCCATGGCCAATCCGGTAATCAAAATCACGCCGAACTGAATACCATTGATGCCAAGTAATTTCATCGCCGGCAGAAATACCGGAGTCAACAACAAAATAGCCGGGCTGACATCGACAAAGGTCCCTACCAGCAAAATAATAACGAGAACCACGGCCAGAATCGCAAACACCGGTACGTCCAATCCCGAAACAAACAGGGCCAGGCTTTGCGGAATTCGCTCCAGGGCGAGAATCCAGACATAGAGTTTGGATAGAGCGATGATGATCATCACGGTTGCACTGGTCTGGATCGAATCTCGGAGCAGTTTCGGCACGGCTTTCAGCTCCAGCTCCTTGAGGAGAAAAAGTCCGACAAAAAAGGCGTACAGCACACCCAAACCGGCCGATTCCGTCGCCGTAGCCAGGCCGAGAACCACCGCACCGACGACGAAAACAGGCATAATCAGCGCGGGAAAGGCACGTCCCGTCAGAACGAGCCGATCTCTATTGGACAAGGTTGTAGCCGCTGTTGGAAACTTCTTGTAATAGGAAACGATGACCGTGATGACCAGCATCAGCAAACCGATCAGGACACCCGGGATCAACCCTCCGAGGAACAGTCGGCCGACGCTCTCTTCGGATATATAAGCGTAAATAACCATCGGCACGCTTGGCGGAATTATCATTCCCATCGTCGACGATGCAACGGTTATACCGCTGGCAAACTCGAGGGAGTAGCCCTTTTTTTTCATCTCCGGGATCAATACCGCCCCGACGGAGGCGGTATCGGACACGGATGAACCGGAAATGCCGCCAAAGACCATACTGGCAATCACGTTGACCAGGCCAAGGCCTCCCCGAAGCCGACCGACAAACATGAGACTGAAATCAATCAGGCGGGTCGTAATCCCACCGGAGTTCATCAGCAATCCCATGAACACAAAGAGGGGCATGGCGATCATCGCATAGGAGTTCATGCCGGCGAAAAACCTCGCCGGCAGGACCGACAGCAATTCGGGATGAACCATCCAGAAATAGGCAAGCCCTGATAACCCGAGAGAATAAGCAATCGGCACGCCGACAAGCAGGAAACAGAGCAGACTACCCAGAAGGATCAGCACCGTTCATCTCCCTGCAGCTCTTCCCCCCACAGGGTGAGCACCGTATTGACCAAGCAGTACAGGATGACCAGACCGCAGCCAATCGGGATGCTTAGCTGAAACATCCACTCGGGAAGCCGCAAGACGGGTGACTCATTGGAGCCCACCGAGCCGATCCACCTGATGCTGTAATAGATCATGACCCCGTTGAGAAAAGCGATCAGCAGATGGACGATACCGTCCACCACGCGGCGCGCTGTAACCGGCAGCAGGTCGACAACAAAGCTGATGTTGATATGCTGTCGCCTGCGCACCGCGGCAGCGGCGCCGATCGCGGTCGTATAGATAAAAAGGGCCTCCATGGTTTCGCCGCCGCCAAGGACCGAGGCATTAAAGGCGTAGCGAAGGATCACCTGTAAAATGGTTATCAGCACGATTATCGCAAAGAACGATGCGATCATCACGTCAAGTCCCACGGTCAACCAATCAGCAGTCCGTTTCAGACGATCCATGCTTCACCTTGAAAGCCGACAACCGCCATAAAATATGGCATTGCTTCGCGAGCTCTCCATTTCAGGAAAATCGAACGGCAGGCGATACTCCGGGCGTGTCGCACATGATCTCCCGTCCATCACGGACATGGCAGAAACAGGTGCGGCACGATCCGGCATTATTGACCTTTGGCCGCTTTTTTCGCGGCTTCGATATCGTCCCAGGAAAAATAGCCGTCATCTACATACTGTTGCCAGACGGGCTGCACGGCTGCTGCAAACGTGGCCGTTACCTCGGGGGTCAGCGTGTTTGTTTCCAACTTGGATTGCAGCAGGTTGAAATAATTGTTTTCCGAATTGAGCCAGACCGTATCGCTATAGATCATGGCCGCTTTGGCGGCAGCATTGAAAATCTGCTTGAGATCATCGGGAAGCGCCTGATACCAATCGGGATTAACATAGAACGGATCAGGGTGTATCTGCCAGTTAACGACCGACAGATACTTCTGTGCCTCGTAAAATTTCATGTCAACGGTATTGGAAAACGGGTTTTCCTGGCCGTCAACCACCCCCGATTTCAAGGCCATATAGGTCTCTGTATAGGCGACCATCTGTGGATTTGCCCCGAGTGTTTTAAAGGTCTTGATGGTCATGTCAATCGGCGGCGTTCGCATCTTGAGCCCTTTGATATCCTCCGGTTTTTCGATAGGTCTGACATTGTTGGTGATATTTCTAAATCCTCCGGCAACCCCGCAGGCAGGAATGTAGAAACCGTTTTCTCCGGCAGCCTTGTTGATCTTTTCACCGAACTCACCGCGCATCAACTTGAGTACCTGATCGGTATTGTCAAACATGAACGGCAAGGTGTAGAGCAGGTACATTTTATTGGCCCGCTCAAACAGACCTCCCCGGCAGCCCTGCAAATTGCCCGTTTTGACCATATCGAGGACCTCGGCTTCTTTGCCGAGCACACCGGCCGTATACAGTTCGACCTTTATCCTGCCGCCGGAAGCCTCTTCCAATAAATCTTTGAAATAATACATGGACACAGACCGGGGGTGGGTGTCCGACTGAGAATTGGAATACTTGAACACATACTCTTGCGCCGCAATCGCCTGCCCGGCAGACAGCACAAACAGCATCCCCAACAAAGCAACAAACCCTCCTGCCATCCATTTCTTCATGCCGAATTCTCCTCTGTAGTTAGACTTTCCAAAAAACGACACGCGTGGCGGCCGCCCGACGATACGCTTGCACGCTGCATGTATTCGTTGTCAGCACATTGACGATCTGGCCCAATCTCCATATATGGATATTAGTCCTATATATGGAGTAATCAATTCGGGCATATCTGTCAACTACTATCAAGGCCGGCGCTTTGAACCGTCAGTCTTGATGGGTGGCAGAAAAGAGAATATTCTGTGAGGGGGCTTTCGGATTATTCGAGGGAATGTACGGTAAAACGACGCAGCACCGACAAGACGTCGCCCGGTCACCATCGTTTCGGTCATCTGCCGCTTTTTAACCACTGGAGGAACTGTTGCTGAGAGGCTGGTTCAAACATTTTGCAATATCGTCACTGGATTGGGTGCAGGTCGAGGTGACTTCGTCTTGAAACACTGCCTGTAGTTATTGTTCCAGAACGATATGATGCAGGCTGTTTTTAAAATTTTAGCACACTATGCCCGCGCAACCATCTAACTCATCGAAAGAAAATTGGAAAGTCCTCCTGGCGATCATGTTCGTCGTCCAGATGATCTCGGTGGTCGGGTTCGCCTGTATCATGCCCTTCCTGCCACTCTATGTCCACGCTCTTGGCACCGTCACCTTCATGAGCGAATCGCTATGCACTGCTCTCGTCTACTCGGGCCAGGCTCTGACCATGATGATCGCCTCCCCGCTCTGGGGATACCTCGCCGACCGTTACGGGAGAAAGGTAATGGTCGAACGGGCGACGTTCGGCGGGGCACTCGTTCTGCTGCTCATGGCCTTTCCTCGCTCTGCGGAAGAACTCGTACTGTTGCGGATGCTTCAGGGAGGGATCTCGGGCATTCTCGGTGCCGCAAACGCGCTGGTGGCGGCTTCCGTGCCGCGTTCCAAGTCAGGTTTTGCCATGGGGCTGATGCAGGTCTCAATGGGCGTGGGCTTTGCACTCGGCCCCCTGCTCGGCGGGGTGCTTGCCGACCTGTTCGGCTACCAGTCCGTTTTCTATTTCACCGCACCCCTTCTGTTCATGGCGGGAGTGCTCGTATGGCGCTTCGTTGACGAGCAGTTTGTTCCGCGGAAAATCGAAGGGAAAAAGTCCATAAATATTTTCAGCGCCTGGAAGCGGGTTTCGCGTGCGCCGGGTGTGGGATTGCTCTTTCTGCTCCGTTTCATCAACCAGTCGGGAAGAATCATCTATTTTCCCATCCTGCCCTTGTTTCTACTCACGCTGATCGACAATCCGGAAAAAATCAACAGCTATACCGGTATCGTCATCAGCGTCGCCTCCGTCTCAACAGCCCTCTTTTCAGTGTTGATCGGTCGCCTGGGCGACCGATCAACTCACCAGAAGATGGTACTATTCTGCCTGTTCGGCGCCGGTGTGGTGTTTGTTCTCCAGAGTCTTGTACAGACCGGCTGGCAATTGATCATCCTGCAGCTGTTCTATGGAATCGCCCTCGGCGGTGTCATCACTTCGATCAGCGCAATGCTTGCCCTGTTCTCGGAAGAAGGTGACGAGGGAACCGTCTACGGACTAGACAGCTCGGTGAACGCAGGAGCCAGGATGGTGGGGCCGCTGCTTTGTTACGCGATCACGAGTCTTTTCGGTATGCGGATGGTTTTTGCCTTTGCCGGAGCGTTGTATCTTCTTGCAACAATTCTTGCTCTTTCTTTGTTACCAAAGAACAAACCCTTCAACTCATAACATTAAAATAGTACGAAGATTGTGACAAACGCTATGAAGTGGACCCCTGAGTCAAGACAGAAATCCACTGGGTTTAAGCTAGACATTCAACGTCACGTGCAGCGGGTCGGCGCTGCCCCGGTTTAGCTTCTGCCGATACTTCTGGTGCTGACTCCGCGATTGATGGAACCCCTGTGGAGCGTAGCGGAACAGGGGTTCCATCAATCGCGCGTGGGTATTTATTCACAATCACTGCTCCACCGCCCATCGCGGTCTTATATACGACATCAGGTGTCTTTTGCCCCAACGACTGATGAGGGCGTTCGCCGTTATAAAAGCTGAAATACTCGGCCAGGCCGACCGTCAAGTCGATCATCGTGGCATAGCC
>NZ_FQXS01000038.1 GCF_900130015.1 Desulfofustis glycolicus DSM 9705
GCACGAGGGGGCATGTCTTTGTTGTCATGCTGGCGTATCTGATCCGGCGCAAGCTGGCGGATGCCTGGCGGGATCTGGACGTGACCGTCGAGGAGGGGTTGAAAAAATTATCAACCCTGTGCGCGATGGAGCATGAAATCAACGGCAACCAGACCGGTGGCATGCTCAGCGTACCACAGCCACGGCCAAGTCTGGCTCGGTTATTCTCAGCACTGACGATTACCCCGCCCAGTGCTCTGCCGCGTCGGACTGGTCACGTAGACAGCAGAAGGAAGCTGCCGAGCAGGAGAAAATCGAAATAAATTCAGAATATTGAGGGGCAAAATCGGCCTTTCTATATTTGGAACATCCGCTAGACAGCGCACATTTTTGATAACTAGTTTTAAATCTTTACACGATTTGAGTATTTATTTTAAGTGTAGAGTGGTTTTCTTGTTGCTCGCGGAATCGGGATCGAGCGATGAAAGTTGCAGGAATATTACTGAAAGCATTCGATTAATAATTTAACAATCAAATCGATTTTTAAGCTTGCAAAAAAGGTAATTATTACCTCAACTAAATTTTAAAAAACTGCTACAATATTTATCATCTTTTAACATCCCGCTAATATCCGTACCTATCTGGCGAAATTGGTTTCTATTGTATCTACACAAATTCGCTTCAACAAATTCTTTCTCTTTTGAAAAAACTCCGCTAAGTGGATAGTTTGGATTCATCCTTTGACCTTGCATGACAAATGCCATCGTTTCTGAAATTTTTTGCATCCTTGAATATACGGATGAAATATATGATTCTGATAGTGAGTCTGCGCCCTTCAACTTATCATATAAATTTGGTATCAAAGGACCTTTAACATGTACAAGATGGGTATTATCACGAAGCCATTCTCTTACATTTGTCCCGGCAGGAGCATAATCTGCAAATTGCTTTGTCATCCTTTCATGTCTCTTGACTCGAACAGGTTCCCAGATCCCATTTATATGAACCTCAGTATGTCTTGGGTTTACCATTAAATCAGCAACATCACGAATCTGCCCAAAGTCAGCATAGTTACCAGCACAGAGCAAGGCTAGTTCCATTATTCTTGACATAGAAAGCCAATATAGTTCGACAGGCCCGTCCAGTTCCCTGGACGATTCCAGATGATCCAGCTGATCTATTAGGAATTCCTCATTTAAATTATGATCAAAAACCTGATCAAGCAAATCTCTTGTTAAAAGCAACATATATTCAGTCTATAATCTGAACTATTGCGGTTGTCGAATAGATGAATATTGACAACCATCCTCAATTTAGTACCGGTCCTTTTCTTTTGTTCTTTAAAACAATATCACTTCTAAATTATCCTTCTGCTATTCAAGTAGATATGTGCCCACGGCATCATTTAAAGGAATCCTTCAACGGAACGACTACAGGGGAGCTTGAGAAGTTCGGCATTTCGTTCAAGATCGAGGCATGCAAGAAAATTTTACCGCAGTTATATACATAATATTCCTAAAATAAAATTTGATTGCGCAACACTGAGATTGGACGGAATGACAATTTTTCAAGGTTCCCTACACTACAAACAGCAATAGATTACTCCCAAAGAGAAAATATGCAATATGCGCATATTTAAATAACCAATAATAACGAAGATTAACAGAGACGTGAAACATGGCTCCTGTGTTTTTCCCTCTCTATTTACAGCTGATCTGCTTCCAGTTTGAGTAGACGGGAAAAATTATCGAAGGTTCAGGCGGAAAATGGATCGACGTATCACTATTGGTAAGAAGTTATTAATGGTAATTGTTGGGTAACATGTGGAAAATAATTGCTCAATTACGCTTGGACATAGATAGTATGCCTTCCTGAGTCCGTTCACTGGGCTCACTTGCCTTTCTGATACGAGGTCAGTCGGACTTCCGACGACCTAGCCATGTTACGACGGTGAAGCGTATGAAGACAATTCCCGTGCAGGAAGCGGTTGGCATGGTACTCTGCCACGACATTACGCAAATTGTTCCCGGGCAGGTGAAAGGGCCTGTCTTTCGCCGAGGCCACATTGTTTCGGCTGACGATATTGAAACCTTGCTTGATGTTGGCAAAGCCTCGCTCTATGTCTACGATCCGCGGGACGGATATGTTCACGAGGATGAAGCGGCTCAGCGCATTGCCTGGGCCGCGGCTGGGCAGGGAATCGTCCTGGGTCAGCCGACCGAAGGGAAGGTCACCCTTTCCGCCGCCCGTTCCGGGTTGCTCCGTATCGACGTGCCGGGCCTGAACCGGCTGAATACCCTCGAGGAAGTGACCTTTGCCACTATCCACACCCATCAGGTGGTAACAGCGGGGCAGATCCTGGGTGGTACCCGGGTCATTCCCCTGGTAGTCCCCGAGGATTTGGTCTGCCTGACCGAAGATATTGGCCGCCAGCACTTGCCCCTTATCGAGGTTGCTCCGCTCAAGGCGGCACGCGTCGGTATCGTCACCACCGGCAGCGAAGTCTTTCACGGCCGGATCAAGGACGGGTTTGGCCCGGTCCTGCGGCGCAAATTCGACGACTTGGGTTGCACGGTGGAGGAGCAGGTCTTTGTCTCCGATCAGGTGGATCTGACTGTGGCGGCCGTCATGTCTCTGCGTAGGCATGGTTACGACCTGATCTGCGTCACCGGCGGGATGAGCGTCGATCCCGACGACCAGACTCCTGCCGCCATCCGCGAGACCGGCGCCCGCATCGTCACCTACGGAGCGCCGACGTTCCCCGGTGCCATGTTTATGCTCGCCTATCTCGATGACACTCCCATCGTCGGTTTGCCCGGGTGCGTCATGTATCACCGGGCCAGTATTTTCGATTTGGTTGTCCCTCGGCTGTTGGCCGGGGAGACCGTTACCCGAAAGGACATTGTACGGCTCGGGCATGGTGGTTTATGCTCGGGGTGCCCTGAGTGTCGATACCCCATCTGTTCGTTTGGCAAGGGATTGTAACGGATTTTTGGTTTTGAAATATCCGTCCGGAGGTTTTTGGGTCGATTGTCTTGAAGGAAGAAATGAGCCGGACTTTCCCGGCTTTTGGTATTGTCTACAATCAAGGAGGGAATTCTCATGATCAGCAAAGTAGTCAAGATCAATGGTAATGAGATCCGGGTCATTGCGCCGGCGGATGCCATGTTGGCCGAGGTACTCCGGGAGCAGCTAGGGCTGACGGGAACCAAAATCGGCTGCGGTCAAGGGCAGTGCGGGGCCTGCTCGGTCATTCTTAACGGCAAGCTGGTCCGCTCCTGCATCACCAAGTTCAGCCGTGTCGATGAGTCTGCCGACATCATCACCGTGGAAGGAGTGGGGTCACCCGAGGATCTGCATCCCATTCAGTTGGCCTGGATCGCTCATGGTGGAGCTCAGTGTGGCTATTGTACCCCTGGATTCATCACTTCTACCAAGGCCCTGCTGGACAGTAACCCCAATCCTACCCGGGATGATGTGCGCGATTGGTTTCAGAAAAATAAGAACGCGTGCCGTTGCACCGGATACAAACAACTGGTGGATGCGGTGCAGGATGCTGCAAAAATTATAAATGGCGATATGTCAAAGGAAGATCTAATCTTCAAAATTCCCGCTGATGGGAAAATTTTCGGCACTAATTTCCCTCGGCCTACAGCTGTGGGAAAGGTCACCGGAACCCTCGATTATGGTCCAGATGTCAGTCTCAAACTACCTGAGAACACCCTGCGTCTCGCCTTGGTCCAGGCTACGGTTTCCCATGCCAACATCAAGTCCATCGACACCTCCGAGGCGGAGAAGATGCCTGGGGTGTACAAGGTCTTGACCCACAATGACGTCAAGGGGAAAAATCGTATTACCGGTCTGATCACCTTTCCCACCAACAAGGGTGATGGCTGGGATCGGCCTATTCTGTGCGATGAGAAAGTTTTCCAGTACGGTGACGCTTTTGCCATCGTCTGCGCGGATACCGAGAAAAATGCCCGGGCTGCAGCCGAGAAGGTCAAGGTGGACCTTGAGGTGCTGCCCGCCTATATGAGCGCACCGGCAGCCATGGCCGATGATGCCATGGAGATCCACCCCGGCACGCCCAATGTCTACTTTGTGCAGAAGATCGCCAAAGGTGAGGACACTGCGCCCATCTTTGAGAATGCCCCGGTGGTGGTCGAGGACGATTTCTATGTAGGACGGCAACCGCACATGCCGATGGAGCCTGACAATGGGTTCGCCTACATCAATGACGAGGGGAAACTGGTCATCCATTCCAAGTCAATTGGTCTGCACCTGCACGCGGCTATGATCGCTCCTGGTTTGGGTGTGGAGTTGGATAATCTGGTCATGGTCCAGAACTATGCCGGCGGAACCTTCGGTTACAAGTTCAGCCCCACCATGGAGGCTTTGGTGGGAGTAGCGGCCATGGCCACGGAGCGTCCCTGCTCTTTGCGTTACAACTATAAACAGCAGATGCAGTACACGGGGAAACGTTCTCCCTTCTTTATCAACCTGAGGTTGGCTGCTGACAAAGAGGGCAAGATCCTTGGCATGGAGAGCGACTGGTCCGTGGATCACGGTCCCTACTCTGAATTTGGCGATCTGCTTACCTTGCGTGGCGCACAGTTTATCGGTTCCGGTTATGATATTCCGAGCATCAGGGGAGAGGGGCGGACGGTGTGTACCAATCACGCCTGGGGATCTGCCTTCAGGGCCTACGGTTCGCCCCAGTCAGAGTTCGCTTCTGAAGTGCTTATGGACGAGTTGGCCGAAAAACTGGGCATGGATCCCCTGGAACTCAGATATAAGAATGTCTATCGTCAGGGAGCCAAGACACCGACAGGCCAGGATCCCGAGGTCTACTCCCTGCCTGAGATGCTGGATATGATCCGCCCCAAGTACAAGGCTGCACTGGATAAGGCCAGGTCGAATTCTACGGACTCTGTCAAGCGGGGGGTGGGCATCTCTGTGGGCGTCTATGGCTGTGGCTTGGATGGTCCCGATGCTTCCGAGGCTTGGATGGAGCTTAACCCGGACGACACGGTCACCGTCTACGCGTGTTGGGAAGATCATGGCCAGGGCGCTGACGCCGGGACCCTCGGTACTGCTTCCGAGGCTCTGCGTCCAGCCGGTGTTACGCCGGACCGCATCAAGCTAGTTCTGAATGACACCAGCAAAGCTCCCAATAGTGGTCCGGCCGGTGGTAGCCGCTCCCAGGTAGTCACCGGTCAAGCCATAAAAGCCGCTGGTGAGGCCTTGGTGGCCGGGATGAAGAAGCCGGACGGCAGCTTCCGTACTTTCGCAGAGATGCAGGCGGACAAGATCCCCACCAAGTATACGGGCAAATGGTCGGCCCCAGCCAGCCCATGTGACGAGAATAGTCAGGGCAATCCCTTTGCTGTTTACATGTATGGCGTATTCATGGCCGAGGTGGCCGTGGATGTGACAACGGGCGAGACTACTGTGGAGAAGATGACCCTGGCCGCCGACGTGGGCAAGATTAACAGCCGCCTGGTGGTAGACGGGCAGCTCTATGGAGGCATCGCTCAGGGTATCGGTCTGGCTTTGACCGAGGACTACGAGGACATCGAGAAACACAGTAGCCTCCGTGGTGCTGGTTTTCCGTACATCAAGCAGATCCCCGATGATATTGAGCTGATGTACGTAGAAAGTCCGAGGCCTGAGGGGCCTTTCGGAGCCGGTGGCGTGGGTGAGCTGCCCCTTACCTGCCCGCATGCTGCGGTGATCAACGCCATAGCCAAGGCCTGCGGCGCCCGCATCACTAAACTTCCGGCTCGACCGGAGAAGGTGTTAGCGGCGCTCAAAAGATAGCAAAATTCAGCGACAAGGCCCGGGACGATAAAAGTGCCGTCCCGGGCCTTGTTTTTTTATAGGTCGTTGAAATAGAAGTATGATGGTTCTCGTGCAGCCGATATCCTGATCATGGTTCTGTTTTTCAAGCTCCCCCTGAAATCAGTGACAGAAGATCAGGAGCCTGATTGCCAGGCGAATACCAGCTCTCGATCAAGACAGAAAATTGGCGAGAACTCCTGATTCTATTAAGGACCGTGACTAAAGAGCGGCTGAAATCGAGCAGATTACCTTAGACCATGGATCAGAAAACACTGCGCGAATTTGAGTGGCGGTGCATTCAGGAGGAGCCGCCCTTTTGCCAGACGGCCTGCCCTATTCATGTTGACGTGCGGGGGCTGACGCGCCACATGAGTAGAGGCGAAGTCCAGGCTGCGCGCAAGGTGTTGGCCAGAATCATGCCTCTGCCAGGAGTTTTGGGATTGATCTGCGATCACCCCTGCGAGAGAAAATGCCGCAGGGCAGACGTGGGACAGGCTATTCGAATAGGAGAACTGGAACGGGCCTGTATTCGCAACTCACAGGACATAGGCGGTATTCCTCCCTTGCCTCGTCGAGAAGAGCAGGTTTCCGTGCTCGGTGGGGGGTTCAGTTCACTTAGCCTGGCCTGGGACTTGGCCAGGAAGGGCTTTGGCGTAGACCTGTTTGCAGATCGGATCGGCGGCAGCCTGCTGGTTCTGCCCGAGGAGCGGTTGCCACGCCAGGCTCTGGAAGCGGAGATGACAAAGATGATCGGCATGGGCGTGTCGGTTCATGGTATCCGAGCTTTGACGGCAGATCTTCTGGACACGCTGCTGGCCGAAAGCAGTGCGGTGTATTTGGGACTTGATGACCTGTTGCCGAACGAACCGCTTCTTGATTTCTCAATACTCGGTCTGGAGCTTGAGCTGGGCCTGCCGAGAGTCGACCTGGTTTCGCTGGCGACATCCAGGAGGGGAGTGTACTGCGGCGGCTGGCAGGAGCGAGAACTCTCGCCGGTGAACATGGCGTTGCACGGAAGGAAGGTGGCCTTATCCATCGAGCGGCAGATTCAGGGAGCCTCTTTGACTGCTGCCCGGGAAAAGGAGGGACCCTATCTAACCCGGCAGGACACTTCTATCGAGGGGGTGACGGTGCGGCCTGCGGTGCCAATGGCCGTGTCGACTGGGTATCTTCCGGACGAAGCCAGGGCCGAGGCGGTTCGGTGCTTGCAATGCGATTGCATGCGCTGCGTTGACGTATGTCCCTACCTGGAACGCTACAAGGCCTGGCCCAAGCGGTATGCCCGGGAAATTTACAATAATCTTTCTGTCGTTCATGGCCAGCGTCAGTCAAATACCATGATTAACTCTTGTTCATGGTGCCGGCTGTGCGAATACGTCTGCCCACACGATTTCAGCATGGCCGAGTTGACCGGCTTAGCTCGGCGGGAGATGGTGACGGCAAAAAAGATGCCTCCTTCGGCCCATGATTTTGCCCTCCGCGATTATGCCTTCAGCACTTCCAGTCGTGCCTCGCTGGCCCGGCTGGAACCTGGCAAAGATGCCTGCAATCATCTCTTTTTCCCCGGCTGCCAGTTATCAGGATCGTCGCCTCGTCACGTCAAAATGGTGTATGACTTTTTGCGCAGTCGGCTCGACGGCGGGGTCGGGCTGATGCTCGACTGTTGCGGTGCTCCGCCCCGATGGGCAGGCCGGGAGGATCTGCTCACACCAAATGCTGAGCGCATTCGTGAGACCTGGGATTCTTTTGGGCGGCCTCGCCTGGTTCTGGCCTGTTCTACCTGTGCCATGATCTTTGCGGATATCCTCCCACAGGTGGAGAGCATCTCGTTATGGCAGGTGCTGGATGAGGAGACCGGGCTGCCGGAGGAAGCAAGAGCCGATAAAGATATATTTTTCCTTCACGATCCCTGCACCACCAGAGACCTGCCGGCTTTTCGGGAAAGCGTGCGCAATCTGCTAGCTCGCGTTGGCTTGAAAATAGAAGAACCGAGCCTTACGGCGGAACTCACGGAATGCTGCGGTTATGGTGGGCTCATGGACTGCGCCAATCCGGAAATGGCCAGAGAGCAGGCTGCCAGGCGAGCAGCCAGGTCAGAGAAAGCGCGCATTCTGGTCTACTGCGCAATATGTCGGGATGAATTGGCCCGAGGCGACAAGAAGGTGGCCCATCTGCTTGATGTTTTGTTCCCAGGTTCTCAATACCCACAGTCAACTGAACCTCTTGTACGTACAGGCCGGGGCATGGCCGATCGCCAAGAGAACCGGGCCCGCTTGCGAGCTGCCCTGCTGGATCAGATATGGAGTGAAGATATGGCCAGAGAACCATGGGAAACGTTGCGCCTGGCCCTGGATCCTGAAACTCAGGAGTTGGTAGATAAGAGGCGTATCTTAAGCGACGATCTGCGCCGCGCCATTTATCATGCCGAGGAGCATGGGAATAGATTGGTCGACCCGGCTACTGGCCGATATGTATGCATGCATAAGCCTGGTGCCGTGACCTATTGGGTTGAGTATACGTCTTTGCCCGATGATCCCGGATGTTTTCGCGTTCACCGGGCCTGGAGTCATCGTATGCAATTGGAGGCGGACTGATGCAGCGTTTTCCTGAGCTCATAGAGAAATATGCGGGCTGGCGTTGTGAACGGTGCAATGAGGTCCTGGTACCCGGTCCGGTTCGATTGGAGTATCTGAATGTAACCTTTGACGTTGAGCTACCGGTGTGCCCTAAATGTGCTCAGACCTTGATTCCGGAAGAGCTGGCAACCGGCAAGATGCTAGAGGTGGAGCGTATCTTGGAGGATAAATGAGCCTGGCGGTGCAAAAAAGCCCGGCTTATGAGCTACCGGAGTTAAGAGACGCCCTGGAGGCGGCATTGCGGCCCGGGGGGCTACTTTTGACCGAACGGGCGTTGGGTCAGTGCGATTTGGAGCCTGACTCCAGGATTCTGGATGTAGGCTGTGGACCAGGAAAAACAGTCGGTCATTTGACCCGGCGGGGATTTCGCGCTGTCGGCGTGGATCGTTCGCACTATCTGCTTGGAAATCCGGTCTCAGAAGCGAAATCCCTCCTGATCAACGGTAGGGTAGAGGAATTGCCTTTCACTTCATGTCAATTCCGGGCTGTGTTCTGTGAATGCGTGCTCAGTCTCGTACAAGACTGTAATCATGCCTTGAGTGAAATAGTGCGGGTCCTCGAGCCCGAAGGAATCCTGGTTTGGTCAGACGTATACCGGCGTGACCGATTACCAGAAGTAGAGGCTTACCAAAGAGGCTGTTTGATCAACTGTTTTCAAGGGGCTCTTTCTCTGCCGCGGATATTTGAGATGCTACAGTACAGAAAATGTGAGGTGGTGCAATCCGAGACGCATGACCATCTGTTGAAGGAGACTGCTGCTCGGCTGGTGTTTGCCGGTCTTGATCCTGGGGATCATTTGCCATGTCGCAGTGGTTATCAATCGGCAAAAAGGAAAAACCAGTTTGGCTACGTTCTGGTCATTGCCAGAAAAAAGTGAATGAGTGAACATGAATAGCGACGTGTCTATGGACCTGTTGCGGCTGGCAGGAGCAGGATTCAACTGCAGCCAGATCCTGATCAAATTGGGCCTTGAGCTGCAGCACCGAGATAACTCTGATCTGGTGAGGGCGGTTACCGGACTTGGCCATGGTATGGGATTCTGTGGCGAAACCTGCGGAGCACTCACTGGCGGAATCTGTCTTATCTCCCTGTATGCCGGCAAGGGTACGGCTGAGGAGCAGCCCCACCATCGTTTTGAGCTCATGATAGCCGAGTTGGTGGAATGGTTCCGGGACACTGTCTGCGCCGGCTATGGCGGAATTCGCTGCGCCGACATCCTCAGCGATACTCAAGGGAAAACCGACACAGGCCGGTGTGGCGACCTGGTCCAAAAGGTTTATGCCAAGGTTATGGAGATTTTAACTGCCAGTGATATCGATCCCAGCCTGGCCAAGGACTAGAGAATTTTAGTGAATTCCTCGATTCCGTTGGAAGGTATAGACTACGGCCACGGTGCGGGGCACGGTACCGAGAGCGTCTGCCCGGTATGCCTTCGAACCATTCCGGCACGACGAGTTCGGCTGGGCAGCCAGGTTCTGTTGGACAAAGAGTGTCCTGAGCATGGCCGCTTCCGTACCCCGGTGTGGCGAGGGAACCCATCCTTGGGCGACTGGGTCCGGCCCAAGATCCCGGCCCGTCCTCGCCAGCCATTTTTGGCCACAGAACGTGGTTGTCCCAATGATTGTGGATTGTGCGAGCGACACGGCCAGCATACCTGCACCGTTCTGGTGGAGGTTACCTCCAGGTGCGATTTGAGTTGTCCGGTTTGTTTTGCAGCTTCAGGTGGGAAAGGCAAAGATCCGGAACTGCGCGTTGTGGCAGCCATGATGGACCGGGCTCTCCAGCTTGCCGGACCGTGCAATCTGCAAATTTCAGGTGGCGAGCCTACGGTGCGAGATGACCTGCCGGCCATCGTGGCCCTGGCCAGAGAGCGTGGTTTCGGCCTGATCCAAATCAATACCAACGGGCTGCGTCTGGCCAAAGACAAGGCTTTTGGTGAATCCTTGGTAAGGTCTGGATTACAATCGGTATTTCTTCAATTTGATGGAGTTAGTGACGAGGTCTATCTGAATCTTCGAGGACGATCCCTCTGGGATTTGAAGCAACGTGCTGTTGAGCGGTGCGTCTCGCTGGGTATCGGACTGGTCCTGGTACCTACCCTCAAGCCAGGAATCAACGATCACCAGATAGGTGACATCCTGCATTTTGCTTTGGAGCAGGGGACCCTGGTGCGCGGTGTTCATTACCAACCCATCAGCTACTTCGGGCGGTATCCTGAAACTCCCTCGGATGAGGAACGCATTACCCTTCCTGAGATCATGCGGGCGTTGGAGGACCAGACTAGCGGTCAGGTCCGGGTCTTCGATTTTAGCCCCCCTGCCTGTGAACATGCCATGTGTTCCTTTCATGCCAACTATCTGAGAGAAGATGGGAAGCTGAAATTGCTGACCGACCGGGAACGTTGCTGTACTGGATCGGAGCCGCTCCAGGCCAGTCATGGTGCGGAACTGTCTAAGGCCTTCACGGCACGAATATGGGCCGCTCCGCCAGTGAGTGATCGTGACTGTGCTCCAGGCGGGCTGGACGAATTCATTGCCCGTAGTCGTCGTGATAGCTTTACTATTTCGGCCATGGCCTTTCAGGACGCATGGACTCTGGATCTTGAGCGACTGCAGGGATGTTGTATCCACTGCCTGTCCCCGGATGGCCGCCTGGTTCCGTTCTGCGCCTGGAATCTGACCGCTGTTGACGGACGGTCACTACACCGTGGGCAAAGTTGATGGTAATCACCCCCCTGGAGGCATGGATTAAAGACGCCATTGGCGCTTCCCCCGCTCCGGCGGTTGTGTGGAAGTATCAGCGCGCTCTGTTGTGCAAGACGCTGGCCTGGGCCAAAGAGAACAGCATCTTTTATGCCAACCGGCTTCGAGATATTGATCCATGGTCTATCCATACGCCAATGGACCTTGCCCGTATCCCAACCACGACACCCGAGGAGTTGCGCGGCCGGGATCATGAGTTTCTGTGCCTTTCTCAGGGCGACATCGCCAGGGTGGTGACTCTTGCCAGTTCTGGCACTACGGGAGAGTCAAAACGGGTCCATTTTTCGGCTGAAGATCTGAATCGTACCGTGGACTTTTTTCATCGCGGCATGTCCACTTTCACCATACCCGGAAATAGGGTTTTGATCTTTATGCCCGGGGAACGACCGGGCAGTGTAGGTGATTTACTATGCACAGGTCTTGAGAAATTGGGTGCCAACGGTGTGGTGCATGGACCCGTCTTGGACCCGGACGCCGCCCTCCAGCACATGCACGATTTGAGTCCCCAGGTGATTGTTGGAATTCCGGTTCATGTTCTGGCCTTGGCTAGCAGAGACCGGTCAGCGGGAGGGAGCGTGCATAGTGTGCTGCTGTGCTCGGACAATGTGCCCCGTTCTCTGGTTGCGACCGTGGAGAAGGCCTGGTCTTGCCGTGTTTTTACCCACTGGGGCATGTCCGAAACCGGTTTGGGCGGAGGTGTCGAATGTGAAGCACGGGAGGGCTACCATCTGCGTGAGACGGATTTGTATCTCGAAACGATTGATCCGGCAACTGGAGCACAGTTGCCAAGCGGCAGGGAAGGGGAGGTGGTGGTGACAACCTTGACCCGTCGTGGCATGCCACTGATTCGCTATCGTAGCGGAGATCTGGCCGCGCTGTTGACCTTCCCCTGTCCCTGTGGCAGCCAGTTGCGCCGTCTCAGCAGAATCAGGAAGCGGGTCGGTGAGCAGGTCGAGCTGCCCTCTGGAAAGGTCTTCTATCTGGCCGAATTGGATGAAGTACTTTTCAGTGTACCGTGTCTGGAGGATTATGGTGCTCGATTGCTGCCAACAACGCCAAAGTTTGTCTTGGAGGTTAAGGTTCGTTCGTCCCCCGGTACCGGAGCATGGTTCTTGGGAGAGGCTTGCTTGGCTATTGAAAAGTTTTTTTCGGATTCGGATATCCCTTCAAATGAGCTGACCTTGAATCTCACCCTGGATAATAGTGGGGTCATGGCGGGGATGGCTAAACGCCGAATCATCGGATTGAGAGGGCTTGATGCGTGATTTACTCAAACAACTGGTGAAGCAGGTGCAAGGGGGCAGAGAACTTGTCTTGGCCTCCATTATTTCCCACTCCGGCTCTACACCTCGCTCGTCGGGAAGCCTGATGTTGGTATTTCCGGACGATTCGATCCAGGGGTCCGTAGGTGGTGGGCTGCTGGAGGCCAAGGTGCAAGAGATGGCGAAGGAGCTGTTCCAGTCCGGTGGGTTGCGACTGGTCGATTTTATTCTGACCGGGGACGAGGCTGCACGGGATGGTATGCTGTGCGGTGGCCAGGTTAGGATTAGGCTCGAGCATGTGCCGTCAGAACCTGAATCCGTGGAACATTTTGATCGACTGGCCGACATTATCGGAAGGGGACGGAATGCCGTCCTTGTAAGCCAGGTGGAAGGTTCGGCTGAGCGTCTTGAGCTGGCCGGACGATGGGTATTGGACAGGCAGGGGGGTGCTGGTGACACGCACCCTGAGCCGCTGGTTGATTTGATGCAGCAACAGAGTTTCCAAGACTTGGAAACCGGGATCATCAAAATCGAAAAAGGGCGGTTTCTGGTGGAGCCCTTCATGGCTGAAACTGAGGTTATTATCGTGGGTGCCGGCCACGTAGGGCAGGCGACAGCCCGACTAACCGCGATGGTAGGATTTCGCACCGTGGTTCTGGACGACCGAGCCGATTTTGCCAGCAAGGAGCGGTTTCCCGAGGCTGATCAGGTCGAAGTCCTGGAGTCGTTCCAAAACTGTTTCACGCGAGTTCGACCAGGTCGGAGAAGCTTCCTGGTCATCATGACCAGGGGCCATTTGCATGATCGGGGCGTACTGGCCCAAGCCCTGTCCACGGAGGCCGGCTACATCGGCATGATCGGTAGCGCCAGGAAGCGAACAGCTATCTATGAGGCCCTGCTTGACGATGGGGTGAGCGAGGCGGCCCTGGCCCGGGTGCATAGTCCCATCGGTTTGTCCATCAAGGCGGAAACTCCGGCTGAGATCGCAGTGAGTATTGTGGCCGAAATGATTCAGAAGCGGGCGGAACTCCTGGACAATGCTGTCTGATTTGGCTGCAATAGTGCTGGCGGCGGGGTCGTCCAGCCGCATGAGCTGCTTCAAACCGTTGGCCCCGCTAGGCGATTCCACGGTCTTGGAGCAGGTGCTGAATACCCTTCGTTCAGCCGGGGTGGGGCAGGTGCTGGTCGTTTCAGGGCACCGCTCGGAGGATCTTGCACCTGTCGTGGCTTCGGCCGGGGGCCGTCTTGTGTTCAACTCGCACCACCTGGATGGTATGTTCACCTCGGTCCAGGCAGGGGTGAATGCTTTGGATCAAAAGTGTCCCGGCTTTTTTCTGTTGCCGGCGGACATCCCCTTGATCAGAGTTTCGACTCTTCGCCGCATGAGCAGAGAATTTACCCGAGAAAATATCGATTTGGTACATCCCGTTTTTCTGGGACGTCGCGGTCATCCCCCCATTATCTCCCTAAGACTTCTCCCATGGATCATGCAATCGGATGGCCGCGGCGGTTTGCGGCATGTGTTGGGGCGATTTGAGCAGGCCCGTCCCGATTCGGTGATGCCGCTGCCGGTGGCGGATTCGGGCATAATTCGGGACATGGATACGGAGGAGGACTATCGAAAGGTTTACCAACGATTTGCCGCCAGAGGGCTGCCCAATGCGGAAGAGTGCCAGGCTTTGTTGGATCTTGCGGACACACCCGAGAGGGTCAGGTGGCACGGCCGAGCCGTGGCGAGGGTGGCCGTGGCGCTGGGATTGGCCGTGAATCAAGGCATAGCTCCGGGCGATATTCTTGATCTTGAGCGTATAGAGCGAGCTGCCCTATTGCATGATCTGGCCAAGGGGCTTCCAATGCATGAACAGAAAGGCGGACACATGCTTGAGGAGGCTGGATTTACTGACATCGCCGGCATTGTGGCCAGCCACAGGGATCTGGATCCCGAGCCGGGGTCTTCGATAAGTGAGCGGGAGGTGGTCTTTCTAGCGGACAAGATGGTGATCGGCACTGAACTTGTGCCCTTGGAAAAGCGATACAATCTGACCTCGGAGCGCTACGGCGCTGACCCGGAAGCACGGAAAGCTATTGCCGAACGCAGACAGCGAGCCTACAAGGTGGCGGCCAGGGTGGAAGCGGCTATGGGACGGACTCTGGCGGATGTGGCGGCCAAGGTATCGGAGTGAACATGAGGCAAGGATCTGATTTCCTGGTACGATATGGAGGGATTACATAGTCTTTGCCACGCTGTTTCGTGGAGTGTGCAAAAAGTATTTTGTCCAGAGAGCCAAGAGGGTATTGATTCATCTCAAAGTAGGTAAGGATGGCCTAATAATATTTCGTAACACAAACAGCTGTCATCCGAAAGCCTATCACACAATAGGTTTATTTCTGATGGTGTTTCCCTTCGCCATAAGTATAATTAATTAAATCCTCCTCTGACTAACACTTACACCCCGTGGAACACTTTGAATTTTCGTTCAACCTCAGATCGAAAGTGACAGAGAACCGCGGGTTGAGAGAGGTATTGAGCCACGAGAAACGATCCGCGATCTGTGCAGCGGGCGAACGTCTGCAAAGTAATTCGAAGCGGACGCGCGTTGTCTTGATCTGATCTTGCAGACTGGCTAGAAAAAATGGAAGAAGACTGCCATATCAACCTCCATTTCTAGCGAGGGGGAGGAACTGAATCCCTTTCAGTTCCTCTCCGATATCGTGCCGACCGGGTATCTCTTCCATAGTGCTGTTTCCCCCCTTTCGTCCATCGTTGTCCCTGTCGTATCTCTCAGACCCTCGTCCGACTCGAAACAAATGGTTATTGCGTGCCGGGCACAAAGCTGACAGAATAGTTGAAAATCGGAGTGTTGCTATGACGGTGATCCGTATTTGACGAACCCGATCGTTTGAGGGGTACGGGTAGTACCGGCGCGAACGGGTATTTCTTGAACCAATAAAGAGCAGGTAGGATGAGGCTGACATGAAAATCAAAATCTCGAAAAATGAATATCGCCTGATGCTCGATGTATTTGCAATAGCCGAGTGGGTCATGAACTCATTCAAGGTGGGCAAAGACTCGGAGACGAAGCCTTACAACAAACTGGAACAGAAGATCATGTCTTATGCCGAGGATTTCGGCTGTGGGAATCTGGTCTCCTATGACAGCAAGCTGGAAGAATTTTTTCCAACAAGAGAGTTCGAAGAAATGGGGACGTACAGCAAATTCATCGAACAGTTTGAAGACGACGTCTTTTGGGAAGAACTGGGGCAACGACTGGCCTTGCGTGATCTTATCAATGATCAGGGACTGGAGGCGGTACGCAGCATGGACCCGGTTTCTCGGTTGCAGGCTCAGGACGAAATTGCCGATCGCTACCATCAGGAGTTTTACGACAACGGCATCGAAAACCTGTTTTTATCACCAAACAATTGATCGCGAGGAGACCAAGGGGCCGCCCTGCCGGCTCAGTCGTTAAACGTGAATTCCGGATAGTGTTTCTTCAGGCATTCAGGACAGATGCCATGGCTCAAATCGGCTTCTGAGTGCTCTTTGATATAGGTTTCCAATTGATTCCAGTAGCCATTATCGTCTCGGATTTTTTTGCAGTGGGAACAGATCGGCAGGATGCCGCGGAGGGTCTTGATTTCTCCGATGGCATTTTGCAGGCTGGTGATCAGGATTTCTTTTTCTGTTACGGTGTTGCGGAGTTTGGTGATATTGAAGGCGATCCAGACCACCATTCGCGGCTGTCCGGCAGTAGCGGCGATGGGCGAGATGTGGGCCTCGAACCACTGTTTTCCCGGCGGTCCCGGAAGTTCTTCCGAGCCTCTGATATCCTGGGCCGACAATTGATAGGTGAAGGTGTGCACCTTGTTTGCCGCTATCGCCTTTTCGATCTCGGCGATAAAGCGGTCGGCAAGGTACGGGTCGATCACATCGTGGATGCGTTTGCCGAGCAGGTGCTCCCCCCGGTGATACTTCTGCTGATCGGCGCCGCCGAAAATATGGACATAGCGTCCTTCTTCATCGAAAACGAAAAACGGTTCGGGCAGCGCGGCAAAAATTGCGGCGCTGATGTCGTTTTGAAGAGGGGTATGTTTTGACACGATAGTGCGCTGAAAGAAGGTTGGCTATGCATCAAGCACGGAAGTGCCGGCCGGTCTTGCCTTCGGCAGAACCGGTCAACTTGTAAGGACTGATTTAATTATAATCGTATCACGTCCTGAACCGGGGGGAAACCTTTTTTACGTGGTCCGTCCAGTTTCCGGGTACCTGTCGCAATGGTCTTCCGGCAGCACCGAAAGCACTGATGTGCATACTTAAACATTGGATTAACAGATGAAGATTACACCACGATTGATGAAAATGATTCTCAATTTGTATCCACCCTATCTCGGTACCGGAATCAGGGTCACCTCCATCGCCAAGGATTGGCACGAGACTCGGGTGTCCATGAAGTTGCGTTGGTATAACCGTAATGCTGTCGGAACCCAATTTGGCGGTAGCCTCTATTCGATGGTCGATCCGCATCTGATGCTGATGCTCATGAACCTGTTGGGGAAGTCTTATCTGGTCTGGGACAAGGCCGCCGAGATCGAATTTGTCACTGCCGGGCGAGGGACCGTATCGGCGATTATGACAATAACCGATGAAGACCTGTCCCTGATCAGACGACAGACTGCCGACGGAAAAAAATATTTTGCAAGATTTCAAGTTCCTATCTGTGACAAACAAGGTCAATTGGTGGCCAGGGTAAGGAAAACGATCTACATCCGCAAAAAACGACAAAACCAGTGAGGAACACGAACCATCCAGGCAGCACCATGATTACTATCTGCCTGCAGGTTCGAGGGCTTCGCTCTGGTTTGCCGCGGCGCCTGCAGGACCAGGGCAGCCCCTGGCCACCCTTGTTTCCGGGTAACCGGACGCATGTATCAAAATAGTCCCTCCGGCTGGTCGGTTCTGACGCTGGCGGCATCTCCAAGACCCGGTGCGGCGAAAAATCAGGCCGCAGCGCAGCCGGATGAAGGACCGGCCATTCTTTGAGATAACGACGCCGATTTTGATTGATCATTGTGACTTCCAGTGATGGGGATTATATGTTTTCCAATCGCCGCCGCTTCGACCAGGGCAGGAGGAGGTATTTGTTATTCGGGAGATCGGCCGACAAAACCTAGCATGGTACAGGTGTTGATATGGATGTCTGGATCATCAGTGTGATTCTGGTGGTTGTTTTGTACCTGTTGGTGACCGAGACGATTTCAGTTGACCTGACGGCTATCGGTATCATGGTCGTACTCGTTGTCTCCGGGTTGCTCGCACCGGGTGAGGCGGTGTCCGGGTTGGCCAATCCCGCCCTCGTCACGGTGGCGGCGATGTTTGTCGTCAGTCGCGGTTTGATGCGGACGGGCGGCGTGGAATTTCTGGGCCGGCAGGTGATCAAAGTGGCCCGGAAAAATCTGACGGCGGCACTGGCACTGATCCTTGTCTCTGTCGGTTTCGCTTCGGCCTTTATCAACAATACGCCGATCGTCATGCTGTTCATCCCGGTTGTCATGGCGATGTGTTGTGATCTCGGTCTGAGTCCATCGAAATTTTTGATTCCGGTTTCCTATGCCTCGATTCTGGCCGGAACATGCACGTTGATCGGCACTTCTACCAATATCATCGTCAGTGATCTCAGCGCCCAGCACGGCTACGGCGCCTTATCCATGTTCGAGCTGTCGCTGGTCGGGGTCCCCATTGCCGTCGCCGGAATGGTTTTTCTGATTGTTGCCGCGCCACGATTGTTGCCGTCGCTTGCCAATCCGATCTGCCAGATGCAGGACAGCGAGCATCGGAAATATCTTGCCGAGCTGCAGATTCGTGCCGCGAGCCAACTGATCGGACAGCAGCCACGGCATGCCTTTCAGGAGCGCTTTCCGGCCCTGGAAGTGATCGAGCTGACGAGTCATGACCGTATTTATTATCCGATGCGTGATGACAAATCGATCGAGGAAGACGATATCCTCCTGGTCAAGGGGTCACTCAATGATCTGGTCGCTATCTTGCACGAGGACGGTGTGGAACTCCCCTCGTCGGAAAAAGGGTTGACGCTTGGCGCCCAGAAAGATCCGCCAATCATCTTCGAGTTGTTGATTGCTCCCGGTTCCTCGCTGCTGGGACGGCGTTTGGCCCGTACCGAGTTGGCCAGAGATACGGCAATCAACATCATCGCCGTCAAACGGCAGGGGGCTCGCCTGGCCGAGAAACAGATCCACGATGTACGGTTGAAGACTGGTGATATCCTGCTGATCTGGTGCTCCGGAACGAAACTCGAAGAGCTGCGCAGTGAGCGGGACTACCTTATCATCGAAGACGTGTACGAAGAGATCGTGCACAAGCGGAAAGCCTGGTGGGCCATCATCAACTTTGTCGCTATGATCGGTACGGCGGCACTCGGCCTCGCGGATATCATGACCTGTGCGCTGACTGCCGCCTTTTTGATGATTGTCACCGGTTGCTTGCAGATGCGCGATGCCTACCGCGCACTGCAGGCCGACGTGCTGTTACTCATCGCCGGCACCATTGCCCTCGGGCTGGCCATGGAAAAGAGCGGTGCCAGTAGCCTGTATGCCGATCTTTTTCTCACGTTGCTCAGCGACATGCCGACTATCGTCGTGCTGGGCGGCGTCATCGCCCTGACCAGTATCAGCACGCAGATCCTGAGCAATAATGCCGCCGCTGTATTGCTGCTGCCGATTGCAATTTCCACGGCGCTCGGTGTCGGCGCCGACCCGAAACCGTTCATCATCGGGGTCTGCATCGGCGCGAGCGCCTGCTTTGCGTCACCACTCGGCTACCAGACCAACCTGATGGTTTTCGGTCCCGGCGGCTATCGCTTTTTCGATTACTTGCGACTTGGGATCCCGCTCAACCTGCTCGTGGTCATTGCCGGTACGATCCTGATCCCGTTGATTTGGCCGTTTTAACTGTCGGCATCAGGATGGGCAGGTATGGTGTAACCCGACATGACAGTGTGGCTGTGCAGCACGTATCCGGACCAGCTGTTTTTTGATGGTTAACAGGAGCGGCAGATACCCTTGCAGGATCTGCCGACGGGTAGCCCGGAGCGCGGCAAACTGTCTTCCGATACATTGCCGGCACATAAGGGGAGCTAAGGGGATCTTGAAAAAGAGTAGCGAGATCGGGAGGCTGTAGTTCTCAGTAGCTCGAAGAGGGTGGTGACATCAATTCGGAACAGAGGGGAGCGGTTCGACTACGTCCCGCAGTATGGTTGGGCGGAATGTTGTTAATCGATGATGTAGTCCCGCTGCATGATCAGCTCTTCGATAAAATCAGATCCTTCAAATTCCCGGTAAGCTCTGACGATAAGATAAGACCTGGGCGCTTGAAAAGGTGGTGTGACTGCCCGGGCTTTTCTCTTCTTCAAAGAAGGTTTGGCATGAAGGATATGTCGCAGTTTTTTTTCAGGCACCTCTCCCTGCACCGGAAAAACTTTCGGTTGTCGTTTGTTGCCTCGAGAATGACTGTCCATGGACCCCTCCCTGACGTCATTACGCTTATCGTAATATCCTTCCTCCATTGTTACTTGTCGTTGACGGTGAAGTAAATAGGTATATATACGTAGTTTTGCTTTGGATGATTGTTGTTGAAAGTAAGAAATCTTATTAAAAACCCCTGGTTAGAATTGTTTCACTCGCTCTATTTTTTTTTGCCGTTCACGTTATTTTTTTTCACCGTAGCTGGTTTCCTGACCCGGCGCTGATGCCGTTACCGATCGGCGCAACAACCCGAACGGATCGGCCAGTAATCACAATGCAGACCGACACCGTACATTTCGGCCTGTTGATACAGCGAACGTAACACTATGTCGAATCTCTGAACCGAGTGCTCACCGATGAGATGAATGCGAGCGAGCTGTACTATTTCCAACTCGTGTTCCGCGACCACCCGGCCAGCACGGGTGCGGGCGACTTCCCAACTGTCGGCAAAGACGATGATCGTTGCCAGACCTTCGCGGACGAAGGAAGAGGAGGGGGACGACGGGATCTGCCTGACGTGGTACTGGATGAAGAACGGGAATTGTTTCACCATGGCGAGGCCCTTTTCTCAAAGTATAGCAAAATACGGAGCGACAGGGCAAATGCAAGCCGAATTGCGTCTCTCAGCGAGGCACGATAGTTTGTCAGGAAACACAACGGGCTGGCATCTCGATGCCGAATGTACTATTATTACATGACTATATTGCCATGCGAGAGGCTGCCCGAAGCGAGTTGAGCGACGCACCATACCCGTTCGTGCCCGCTGTTTGCGACCCAATTTCCGCGGTTGGGGAAGCCCCGAACGCGTTATTTCCAAAGTACCCGATAGGTGCCATGCGCCCATACATCGGGATACAACGCTCTCGTTTTCCGCCAAGCTTTTCTGTTGAGGAGCACTAATGAAAGATAACGGTCTTTATGTGATGCATATCAGCATACACGGTCTGATCAGACACCGGAGTCCGGAACTCGGCCGGGATGCCGATACCGGAGGACAGATCAAGTATGTACTCGAGTTGGCCAAGTCCCTTGGCGAGGTGGAGGGCGTTGATCGGGTCGACCTGCTGACGCGCCTGATCGATGACAAACGGGTCAGTACCGATTATGCCGTACCGGTGGAAGAGATAACCGAATACGCCCGATTGATCAGATTGCCCTGCGGCGGTAAAAAATACCTCAGAAAAGAATTGCTCTGGCCACATCTGGAGGAATTTATCGACAATACCATCACCTTTATCACCAAAGAGGGCAGAACTCCCGACTTGATTCACGGACATTATGCAGATGCCGGCTATGTCGCCATGGAACTCGCCGCCGCATTTGACGTCCCGTTCGTTTTTACCGGTCATTCGCTTGGTCGCAACAAGCGCAACAAGCTTATCGGAGACGGTTTGACCACGACGAAGATCGACAGCCAGTACAAAATCGAAACCCGGATCGACCGGGAAGAGCGCATTATCGAAACCGCCGACCTGATCGTCGTATCGACGCAGCAGGAAATCGAAGAACAATACGGTCTCTACGACAATACCGCCAAGGCGGCATTGCAGGTGATTCCGCCCGGTCTCGACCTCGAGGCGTTTTACCCCTACTACGACATCCAGTTCGATCCGGATCTCTTCAGCGACGAAGTAAAACAGACCCGCCACACCCTGTTGCGGGAATTGCACCGTTTCTGGATGTCGCCGGACAAGCCATTTATCCTGGCGCTCTGCCGCCCCGACCACCGGAAAAACATTGCCGGGTTGATCAGTGCCTACGGTACCGACCCGGAGCTGCGGGCCGTTGCCAATCTTGCGATATTTGCAGGTTTACGAAGTAATATCAGCGACATGGAGGACAATGAAAAGGATGTTCTGACCGATATGCTGCTGCATATGGATCGCTATGACCTCTACGGCAAACTGGCCATCCCGAAAAAACACGATTTTGCTACGGAAGTTCCTGAGTTGTATCGTTTATGTGCTGAAAGTAACGGTGTTTTTGTAAACCCTGCGCTGGTCGAGCCGTTTGGCCTGACCCTGATCGAGGCGTCTTCCTGCGGCGTGCCGATTGTCGCCACTGACGATGGTGGCCCCCGGGACATCGTTGCCAATTGTCAGAACGGGATTCTCGTCGATGTCACCGATTCATTGCAGATCGCCACTGCGATCAAGTCGATCCTGCTCGACAAGGAGCAGTGGACGATGTTCTCCAACAACGGTATCAACGGCGTTCGCTCACATTATTCCTGGCGGGCCCACTGCGAAAAATACCTTGATGCCATCAGAGGATTACTGCCCAAGGGGGCTCATCCTGATCTGCCGGGAGGCGAGGCGGCAGGAAGCACGAACAACCGACCGTCGTTCGGGCGGCGGCTGACCAATGTCAGGCATTTATTGATTACCGATATCGACAACACTCTGGTCGGAGACGATGCCGCGATGGAGCGATTGTTCTACCTGCTCGAGGAGAACCGCGATACCATCGCCTGGGGGGTGGCAACCGGTAGGAGCCTGGAGTTGACCATCGAGATTATGACGGAGTACAATTTTCCGACACCGGACATCATGATCTGCTCGGTAGGTACTGAAATCTATTACGGTCCCGATTTTCGCATGGACAAAGGCTGGCAGCAGCACATCTCCTGGCAGTGGCAGGCCGAGGAAATAAAGAGGGCGCTAGCAGATTTTGATTTCCTCGTCTCACAGGAGGCGGAAGGGCAGCGCAGTCACAAGATCAGTTACTATCTCGAGGAGAAAGATTCCCGCCTCCAGCAGGTTCGTGACGCTCTGGACGATACGAAGCTGCGCTGTCAGGTGATTTATTCCCACGGCCAGTTTCTCGACATCCTGCCGCTTCGGGCGTCAAAGGGTAAGGCTATCGAATACCTGATCCAGAAGTATGATTTCTCCCCGCGTCACATCATGGTTGCCGGTGACTCCGGTAACGACGCCGACATGATTGACGGCCGCACCAGGGGGCTGGTGGTCGGTAATCACAGTGACGAGTTGGACCACCTGTGCGATCGCCCGAATATCTATTTCTCGCCGGAATCATACGCCGCCGGCATTATCGACGGACTGCGACACTACGGTTTTGCTTGATGCCGCTCGCCGGCCGGTAACGGTAAAGCTCTCGGCCTAAGGGGAGCTTGAAAAATTCGGAATTTCGTTCACGATCGAGGCGCTCAAGAAAATTTTACCGCCGACATACATGATATTGCCAGGATAAAATTCGATTGCGCAACGATGAGTTTGGGCGAAATGACAATTTTTCAGGATTCCCTTAATATTGTTCGATGGTTGCGGCACGGTGCTTGAATTGCAGTTGATAGAGCATCTCCATATAGCGTCTGGTTTCCTGCCGCTCCAGCTTGGTCGAAAATTTCCAGAAACCGTAGATGCAGGTCAACGACAGCAGCCGCTTGGCATAGCGGCGCCAGGTATAACGCTCTTCCACCCGGGCAATGGCACCGTCGGAGAGCTGTTGCCAGTAGTCGGGATCCGAGGAACAGCGTTGCAGGAAGGATGAAAGGCCGGCCGCGACGCGATCACCGTGGTTCGGGTCGATATGAAAACCGGAGACACCGTTTTTGATGATCTCCAGTGGCCCACCGTAGCGGGTGGCAAAGGTCGGCAGACCGCAGGACATTGCCTCGATAACGGTAAGACCGAAGGCCTCGAAAAAAGCAGGTTGTACGAAAACCCCTTTCTTGTCGGCGATAAATCGATACAATTCCCCTGATGTTTCCTTGTCGAGCCGGGTTCCGAGCCAGCGGGCATGGCCGTCGAGTTCGAGGCCTTCGAACAGTTCGTGCATCAGGCGAATCTGCTGCCGCTCTTCGTTATCTCCGGAGTGTTCCTCAAAAATAGAGCCGCCGACGATCAGCAGGTTGGCCTGTTTGCGCAGCGTCTCATGTTCGCCGAACCAGCGGGCCAGGCCGGTCAGGTTCTTGATGTGATCGAGTCGTGCCATCGAGAAGATGATCGGTTTGTTGGGGTCTTGCATCGTGCCCCGGTAGTTTTCGCCGGCTTCGCCGAAAAGAAGGGTGCGGATCTGGTCGTGTCGATCGACAAATCGACGCGCCTGGTCGGTAAAGGGAAAATAGATGTCGGCATCGGCTCCCGGTGAAACGATGTTGAATTTCGGATCGAACACGTCCACCCCTTGGATAACGCGTTGCAAATCTGGCATGGTGAACGAGCCGTAACTCTCGTATTGGCCGACCACATCGTCTGATCCGGCGATTTCCTGGTAGGTCGATGAGATAATGAAATCGGAGGAATTCATCGCGATCAGATCGGCGGTGAACTGGCAGGAGAAATGGTATTGTTGCTCCATGTCCTTCCAGTACAGGGCGGAGTAGAGATATTTTGTCTTTTCCAGGGCATGGGCGATGGTACACTGGGTGACGCCGAGACTCTGGGCGATCAGGTAGGCGGCCAGGTTGCCGTCCGAATAGTTGCCGATCACCAGATCCGGTTGCCGTCCGAGGCGCTCGACTATGGCCTGTTCGGCCTCGATGCTGAAGTGTTCCAGATACGGCCAGACCTCGAATCGGGAAATCCAGTGGTTGATGACCGAACCGTCCTTTCGGCGGAACGGGACCCTGATGATGGTGACACCTTCGGTTCCTTCCACCGGTTCTTCAGGTTGATTGCAGGTGGTATCATTCGCTTCGGGGATCAGGCGGGTGATGATCAAGATGCGCGGTTGGATCTCGAGCCCCTGGTTGAAAAGCCGCTTTTTCATCTCCTTTTCAAGTGCCTTGACCTGGTCGAGGATGTAGACGACTTGGCCGCCGGTATCGGGCAGACCGAGGACCCCGGCTTGCCCGAAATAGCCGTGGGGGGACAGGATGGCAATATTGAAGATCATCGGGATGCGGGCCAGAAAGGTCTCGAGAACCTGGTGGTCGGGGGCTTCCAGCAGGTCGGCGAGCAGACTCATGGTTTTGATGATGCCGTCACGCGATCGTCCCCAGCCGGGCTCGAAGCCCATCAGGCGCAAGGTGTTTTCAAAGTCGGACCACTGCTGATCGGCCGACTGACTCTCCAGGTAGTCCATCCCTTTTACCAGTGCCCGACGCAATTCCTTGACCGTTGAGATCGTCGAATTGATCATGAAGGGTTGCGAGTCATAGCCATGCACGCTGAGGAAGGACAGAAGCAGCTCCTCGCCCCGGGCCAGGTCGCGAGTCAGGCGGCTGGAAAAATGCCGGTTGAGGAACTCAACCCCGTTGCCGATGGAACGGGTCTGGTTCATCTTGGGGAAATCCCTTTCAAAGGGGGCGAAATCTATTTCCAGTATGCGATCGCTCGGCGATTCAGAGATCAGGGATTCCTTGAAGGCGAGAAATTCTGCGGCAGACACCGTGGACAGCGTCTTGCTGTCGAACGAATAGTGGTAATAGATCCATCGCGCCACACCGGGGCGGATTATGACATAGAAATCGGTATCGGAAAGCGAGGCTTCCTGACTTTTACGAATCGCGTCGGCCAGCGGAGAGTCTTCCGTCTGGGTCTGCCGGCCGGCGGCGAAGGCCTGATAACCGTCCCACAGTTCGCTGCCGAGCAGGAGATTTTTGCCCGTTGCCCGATAGTGATCGAACAACTCGTAGAGCGTTTCCGGATAGCGTTTTGCGTATGATTCGAATTGCACGTGCATGATAACTCCTTGATCTGAGGCGCGTCGTGACGGTTGAGAGATGATTTCGAACCCGCGACGGCTGAAACAGCTTGCTATTGCCGGGCAGCCGGTCGTTTCGGGAACCGGCAATCAGGGGAGGTTTCGCCTGCGACCGTGGGCGAACCGGCGGGTTGATCTTGACGTTGGTTTTCCCCTGCCCATTCGCTGCAGAATATGTCGTTAGCGGCATCCAACGATCAGGATTGACAGGAAATCCTGATGGTGCCTCGGGCGAGAGTCGAACTCGCACGGACGCAAGGTCCAAGGGATTTTAAGTCCCTGGTGTCTACCGATTCCACCACCGAGGCTGGTTGTGTGTCTTTAACACAGGCCCTTTCCGCTTGTCAATTGAGATGACCGCAATTGCAACCGGCGGCGTACCCGTTACCAGCAGGCGCCGTCGATGATGGCCTGCATCTCTCTGACGGCTTCATCCAGACCGGTAAATACGGCGCGGCTGATGATGGCATGGCCGATCGACAGCTCCTCGATAAAATCGAGCCCGGCGACGGCCGCGGTATTATTGTAGTTGAGCCCGTGACCGGCGTTGACGCGCAAACCGAGCTGGTCCGCCTGCTCGGCTGCTGTCGCCAGCAGCGCCAATTCTTCCTGCCGCTGTGATTCCTGGCGGGCCTCGGCGTAGGTACCGGTATGCAGTTCGACAAAAGTGGCGCCGACTTCGGCGGCGGCGGCCACCTGGTCGGCCGTTGGATCGATAAACAGTGATACCGGAATGCCGGCCCGCTCCATTCGTGCTATTGTTTTGGCCAGCTTTTTTTTCTGCGAGACGACGTTGAGGCCGCCTTCGGTGGTCAGTTCTTTTCGTTTCTCCGGAACCAGGGTGACCATGTCCGGAACGATTTCCAAGGCGATCTTGATGATCTCCGGTGCTGCGCCCATCTCCAGGTTCAGCTTCGTCTTCACCGTTTCCCGTAGCAGGCGGACATCGCGATCCTGGATGTGGCGCCGGTCTTCCCGCAGGTGGACGACGATACCGCCGGCGCCGGCGAGTTCGCAGATCGCAGCCGCAGTCACCGGGTCCGGCTCATTGATGCCCCGGGCCTGTCGAATGGTGGCGACGTGATCGACATTGATAGCTAAATTGATCATCTTAAACCTCCTAGTTTGCAGCAGTGATTGCTGTATCCGTTCTTCTTCGCTTTCCATCAACCGTGCCTCTTTCGGGGATCGCTCATGGTCGTAACCCAAAAGATGCAACAGGCCGTGAACCATGAGCCAATGCAGACGACGATAGAGTGTAGTATCGACGGTGCGCGCCTCCTCTGCGGCGCGATCGACGGAAATAACGATGTCGCCGAGTTCGCTGAGGCCAAGCGATTGTACGGCCGGATCGGCGCCGTCACCAAACGGAAAGCTCAAGACGTTGGTTGGCTTGTTCTGGTGGCGAAAACGCTGGTTCAGTTCGCGAACCTGCTTGTCACCGGTCAGCAGCACGGTGACTGTGCCGCTGCCGATGCGGCAAATGTGCAGCAGCGTTGCACCGTCGCAGCGCAGGGCTTCGGCAAGTGCCGGGGTAATTGCCGAATGGTCGTTGATCAGCGAGATCGGCATTGTCGGTGTGCCTCGTATCGGTCGAGAGCCAATGGGGTGATTACACCATCTTCACGGTAGCGGTTAAACAACGGTGTCATTGCCGGCCTGGTGCATTTCGTAAGCATGGATGATCTTCTGTACCAGCGGGTGGCGGACGACATCGGCTTTGGTAAATCGACAAAACCCGATACCAGGGATATTCTGCAGTAACGACTCGGCCTGGATCAGCCCGGAGCGCTGGTGAACCGGCAAGTCGACCTGGGTGGTGTCACCGGTGACCACCGCCCGGGAATCAAAGCCGATTCGGGTGAGGAACATCTTCATCTGCTCCCGGGTCGTATTCTGCGCTTCATCCAATATGATAAAGGCATTGCTCAGCGTCCGGCCGCGCATGAAGGCCAGCGGGGCAATCTCGATAACACTTCGTTCGACGAGATCCGATGCCTTGTCCGGGCCAAGCATATCGATCAGGGCATCGTTGAGCGGCCGCAGGAAAGGATCGACCTTCTGGGCCAGGTCGCCGGGCAGGAAGCCGAGCTTTTCACCGGCCTCGACGGCCGGCCTGGTCAGGATGATGGAACGCACCCGCTCCTCGACCAGGGCGGAAACGGCCATGGCCACGGCCAGATAGGTCTTGCCGGTACCGGCGGGGCCGATGCCGAAGACGATGTCGTTATCACGGATAGCGTCGATATAGATCTTCTGGTTGGGGGTCTTCGGCGAGATAACCCGGTTTCTCGTGGTGACATAGACCTTGTCGAGAAAAATCTTGTCCAACCGCGCCTTGGCGTTGGCTTGCAGGATTTTCAGGCCGAAGGCGACGTCGGAAGAGAAGACCGGATAGCCGGTTCGGATCAACTCGTAGAGCTGTTCGAGCAGGTTGACGGCCAATGCCACATCGTGGCGGGCGCCGGCGACGGTCAGGCTAGCGCCCCGGATATGAATTTTGACGCCGGCGCCGTTTTCCAGCACCAGCAGATTCTTGTTGAGATCACCGTAGAGGATGCCGGCCAGTTCGTTGCTGTCCAGCTCCAGGGTGCGTCGTTCCTGTTGCACCTGCATCGGGCGGCTTACTGACCCCCTCCCTGCAACTCCTGATCGATCATGGCCTGGAATCCTTCCATAGAGCGATTTTTGACGCGTTTGCCGTTGACGAAAATGGTCGGTGTCCCGGTCACACCGGCTTCCTGAGCAGCCTGCAGGTCTTTGTTGATTTGTTGCCGAACCGCAGGCGAGTTCATGTCCTGGTTGAAGCGGGCCATATCAAGGCCGAGTTTCGTTGCGGCGTCAACGATGGCCTGATCATTTAGTTCCGGTACAGCAAAGAGAATGTCGTGCATCTCCCAGAACTTGCCCTGGGCGCCGGCGGCCAGGGCGGCACGGGCGGCGGGGTCGGCAAAATTATGGAACCGAAGCGGCATATTCTTGAAGACAATGCGGGTCGTGTCCTTGTTTAGCTCGTGTACCTCGTCGAGCATCGGCGCAAACTGCTTGCAGTAGGGACATTCGAAATCGGTAAAAACGGTAAGGGTCACCGGTGCTTCGGGATTTCCTTTGGTCGGTGATCCATCGACGTCGATATCGACGACAAAATCGATAGCGATCGATGAAAACGTATTGTCCTTGTTATTGATTAGCAGGATGTTTTCGCCGCGAGCGTCGGTATCGATGGCGGAAACGCCCTTGTCGACCGGGACGCTGCCCTTGAATTGACCGTTTGTCTCATAGATCAGGACCGACTGCTGGTCGGTCAACACAAACAGGTACTTACCGTCAACCGACTGCACCAGGTCGAGTGGTTTCTGCGGAAGTTGCCACTGGCTCGTCTGTTCGAAAATCAATCCGGTCGGGGCCGACTGAGCGGCTGCCGATGAAATGGTGGGCAACAGCAACAGGCTGCCGACGGCTACAGCCCGGAAAAACGAGAAAGGAATCATGATAACCTCGTTAAGGATGAGTCAAGAGTAAGCTATGCATCAGGAGCGGCTTCGCACCGATACAGGTGGATAGCAGCCACCATAGCCATTATCGTATCCTTTGACAAGACGCAAAAAAGAACACCTTTTTAACAAAAAGAATGGATTGCCGATACAATAGATGGTAATATTTATCCCTTTTGTGGCCTGCAGGCTTGATTCCGTCTCCCTGAAATCTTACGGTGTGCCCGCTGCCGGGTTCCGATAAGCGTTACGTGACAGGGGAACCGGGTTCAAACAGCAAGCACCTTGGGCGAGAGTGGCGGAACTGGTAGACGCGCTGGTCTTAGGAACCAGTATCTTTGATGTGTGGGTTCGAGTCCCTCCTCTCGCACCACGTGCTGAAACTCAAACGGCTGTCGAGTCGTTCTTGACGGTCTTGCAACTGAAGGCTGTCCGGATATTCGTACGTTCCGTTCACCCAAGAGGCTGAACGGTTTTTTTCGATCTTCCGGGAGCTTGGAACAAAGGCAACAGGTTAACAACCAGAGGAAAATCTCACATGGATGTAAAGGTAGAAGAACTCAGTACGCTGACGAGAAAGGTAACGATCACGATTCCCGCCGAAGAAGTGCAGGGCCGGCTCGACGAGGCCTACGCCAAACTGCAGAAGGAATCGAAAATGAAGGGCTTCCGCAAAGGCAAAGTGCCCCGTTCCGTTATCGTCAAGAGCTATCGGGCACAGGTGCAGGGCGAAGTCGGGGAGAAACTGGTTCAGGATACCTATTTTGATATTATCGAAAAGCAGGATTTCGACCCGGTCGTCCATCCGGAGATTACCGATGCCACCTTCAACGACGACGGCAGCTTTACCTATGTCGCCCAGGTCGATGCCCGTCCGGTGTTCGAACTCAACACCTACAAGGGACTCGAGGTGGAGCGGCCCGATAACACGGTCACCGATGGAGCCGTCGACTATGAGCTTGCCGCTATGCGACGGCAGATGGCAGTCCTGAAAAGCGTCGAAGACCGGCCGGTCGCCGAGGGCGACGTGGTTGTCGTCGACTATCAGGGCTACCACAAAGACCGCGCTATGAAACAGGTGAAAAGTGAAGACCTCTCCGTCGATGTCGGCTCCGGTCAACTCGATGCCGAATTCGAAAAAAAATTGGTCGGCATGAAGCAGGGCGAGGAGGCCTCCTACGAAGTCGATTTTCCCGAGAGCCATCCCAATCCGCTCCTGGCCGGCAGGAAGGTGAATTTCAAAGTACTGGTCAAGGATGTCAAAGAACGCGTACTCGCCGAACTCGACGATGAATTCGCCAAGGACGTCAACGAGCAGTTCACCACTCTCGACGAGTTGAAAAACGCCATCCGGGAACGTTTGCAGAAAGATAAGGAAACGGCCGCCGAAGGTGATCTCAACGACCGTATCATGAAAAAACTGCTGGAGAACCACCAGTTTGAAGTACCGGAGCGACTCGTTCGTTTTGAACTCGATGAGATCATCAAAAATACCCAGGAACGGCTCGAAAAGAACGGTATGAGCCTGGAGGCCGCTGGCATCAGCCGAGAGGATCTGGAGAAGACCAACAGGCCGTTTGCCGTGCAACGGGTTACCGGCGACTTCATATTGAAAAAGATTGCCGAAGTCGAAGACATCAAGGTCAAGGATGAAGATCTCGAACGGACCTTCAAGAGAATCGGCGATCAGTACAATATGCCGGTATCCCGGGTCAAAGAGTTTTTCCAGAACCGTGACGATTTGCTGCCGCTGATGAACGAAGTGCTCAATGAGAAGATACTGAACTTCCTCAAGCAGGAAGCAAAGCTGATCGATCCTGCGCCGAAGGCGGAACAGCCGGCCGAAGAGACTGCAGACCAGCAGGATCAGCAGGCGGCGGCAACGTCTGAAGAAGCGAAAAGCACCGAAGAATAATCGACATCAGGACGGTGTCCGACCAACGGCACCGGAAGACGACACGGAGCCGTTGATTATTTCAGCTTTGGCTTTACTGTGTCAGTGTCAACCAATTTCGACTGCAGGGGCTCACGTCCGTTGCAGTCGACTTTTTTCAGGGGAGCGGATATGAACCTGGTACCGATGGTAGTCGAACAAAGTCCTCGCGGGGAACGCGCCTACGATATTTATTCCCGCCTGCTCAAGGAGCGCATTATTTTCCTTGGATCCAGTATCAACGATGACGTGTCGAACCTGATCATTGCGCAGCTCCTTTTCCTCGAGGCCGAAGACCCCGACAAAGATATCACCTTCTACATCAATTCTCCCGGCGGCGTGGTCACAGCCGGTATGGCGGTCTACGATACGATGCAATTTGTCAAGTGCGATATCGCCACGCTGTGCATGGGGCAGGCCGCCTCGATGGCGGCCGTATTGCTCGCCGCAGGGGCCAACGGGAAACGCTACTCGCTGCCCAACTCCCGGATCATGATCCATCAGCCGATGGGCGGGTTCCAGGGACAGGCGAGCGATATCGATATCCATGCCCGGGAGATTCTGCGGATTCGTGAAGACTTGAATAAAATCCTGGCCGGCCATACCGGCCAGTCGATCAAGAAGATCGCTGCCGATACCGAGCGTGATCGCTTTATGAGTGCCGAAGAAGCGAAAAAGTATGGTATAATAGATAATGTACTCACCAAGCGAACGCTCCCAGGAGAGGAAAAGGCATCATGAGTGATTTCGACAAGCGGGAAACCGACTGTAAATGTTCGTTCTGCGGTAAGAGCCAGGACGAGGTGGAAAAGCTGATAGCCGGTCCCGACGTTTATATTTGCGACGAATGTATTGAGTTGTGCAACGAGATCGTCCTCGAAGAAGACGAGAAAATCGACGGCCGGGAAGGCCAGCGGGCATTCCAGGCGGCCTCGCTGAAACCCAAGGACATCAACGATTATCTGGAGCAATACGTCATCGGCCAGGAGCGAGCCAAAAAGATCCTGTCGGTAGCGGTGCACAACCATTACAAGCGGATCGACGCCCCGGCCAGTGACGACGAGGTCGATCTGCAGAAATCGAACATCATCCTGATCGGTCCGACCGGCTCGGGAAAGACCCTGATGGCGCAAACGCTGGCCAAGGTCCTGCAGGTACCGTTCTGTATCGCCGATGCGACGACGCTGACCGAGGCCGGATATGTCGGTGAAGACGTAGAAAACATCCTGGTCAACCTGTTGCAGGCCGCCGATTATGATATCGAAAAGGCGGAGCGCGGCATCATCTACATCGATGAGATCGACAAGATCGCCCGCAAATCCGACAGCCCGTCGCTGACTCGCGATGTCTCCGGTGAAGGCGTTCAGCAGGCCCTGCTGAAAATCATCGAAGGCACCATCGCCTCGATTCCGCCAAAGGGCGGCCGTAAACACCCGCAACAGGAGTTGATCAAGATCGACACCACCAACATTTTGTTTATCGTCGGTGGCGCCTTCGTCGGCCTGGATTCGGTAATCAAACGCCGCACCGGCCGGAAATCGATCGGTATGACCGCTGAAATCCACAGTGAAACGAAGAAGAAAATGGGCGAAATCCTGGCGAGTGTGCAGCCGGAAGATCTGCTCAAGTTCGGCCTGATTCCAGAGTTGGTCGGCAGATTGCCGGTCATTGCCACGATGGAGGAGTTGGTCGAAGAGGATCTGGTGCGCATCCTCAAGGAACCGAAGAACGCCCTAACCAAACAATATCAGAAACTTTTTCAGTTCGAAAATATCCTGCTGCGCTTTACCGAAGGCGCGCTGACCGCCGTTGCCCGCAAGGCGCTGGCCCGCAAGTCGGGGGCCCGCGGTCTTCGCTCGGTGCTGGAAGAGGCGATGCTTGACGTTATGTACGACTTACCATCGAAAAAGGATGTGCAGGAGTGCGTGATCAGCGAGCAGGTTATCACCAACGGCGATTATCCGGTCATCCTCTATCAGAAATCGGTCGCCGACGACGAACTGAAAAGCGCCTGAGAAGACCGTAGACGAGCATAATAATGAAATCATCTCTTGAAACGAAGCTTTTTCCGGTGATGCCGCTACGCGACATCGTCATTTTTCCGCATATGGTGGCACCGCTGGTGGTCGGCAGAAAACAGTCGATCCTGGCCCTCGAAGACGCCATGGAAAAACGCACCGAGATTTTCCTGGTGACGCAGATAAAGGCCGGTGACGACGAACCCGGCCCCGAGGGCATTTATGACGTTGGTACCTTGGCCAATGTCATGCAATTGCTGCGTCTGCCGGACGGTACCATTAAAGCGCTGGTCGAGGGCAAGCGGAGGGCGCGTATCATCTCGCATGTCCACCATGACCGCTTCATGCTCGCCGAGTTGCAGGAATTGCCGGAAGAGATGGAGGCCTCCAGCGAGGTGGTCGCCTACGAGCGAGAGTTACGCCGCTATTTCGAGGAATTTGCGCTGACCAACAAGAAGATCGCCAAAGAGGTGGTCAAGTCTGTCCAGAACATCGATGATCCCCGTAAGCTGGTCCACGTTATCTGCGCTCATTTGCCGCTGAAAACCGAGGAAAAGCAAAAGGTCCTCGAGTCTGAATCACTGGGGCGGCGCATGGAGACCATCCTCGATATTCTCAATCGGGAGATCGAGCTGTCCGAGCTGGAAAAGGAGATCAACGCCCGGGTGAAGACGCGGATGGGCAAGACCCAGCGCAACTATTACCTGAGCGAGAAGGTCAAGGAAATCCAGAGTGAGATGGGCCAGGGTGAAGACGGGGGCGACGATATCGCCGAACTCGAAGCGGCGGTTAAAAAGAAAAAGCTGCCGCAGATCGCCCTGGAAAAGGTTACCAAAGAGCTGAAGAAGCTGCGCAATATGCCGCCGATGTCGGCAGAGACCACGGTGGTGCGAAACTACGTCGACTGCATCCTGACGCTGCCATGGAAAAAGAAAAGCAAGAGCGTCATCGACATCAACAAAGCGGAAAAGATCCTCGATGAAGATCATTACGGCCTGAAAAAACCGAAGGAGCGTATCCTCGAATACCTGGCCGTACAGGCTCAGGTCAAGAAGATCAAGGGACCGATCCTCTGTCTCGTCGGCCCCCCGGGTGTCGGCAAAACATCGATCTGTCGCTCCGTGGCCAGAGCGCTGAACCGCAAGTTTGTCCGTCTCTCCCTGGGCGGCGTGCGTGACGAGGCGGAGATCCGCGGGCACCGGCGCACCTATATCGGTGCCATGCCCGGCAAGATCATCCAGGCCATGCAGCGGGCCGAGGTATCCAACCCGGTTTTCTGTCTCGATGAAGTCGACAAGATGTCCATGGATTTTCGCGGCGATCCCTCGTCCGCACTGCTGGAGGTGCTCGATCCGGAACAAAACATCGCCTTCAACGATCACTACCTGGACATCGACTACGATCTCTCCGAGGTCTTCTTCATCACCACGGCCAACAACCTGCACGGCATTCCGGTGCCGCTCCAGGACCGCATGGAGATCATCCACCTGAGCGGTTATACCGAAGAGGAGAAGCAGAAGATCGCCGAAGGGTACCTGATTCCCAAGCAGATCGAAGAAAACGGCTTCAAAGCCGGCGATATCTCCCTGACTGCCGGCGCCATTCTCGAGATCGTTCGTCGTTATACGAAAGAGGCCGGGGTCAGAGACCTGGAGCGCAATATCTCGGCGATATGCCGAAAGATAGCCCGTGATCGCCTCAAGCGCGACTTGAAGAATAAGAAATACCGACTGTCCGTCCAATCGGTGAACAAATATCTCGGCACCCCGAAATATCGCTACGGCCTGGCCGAAGAGCAGGAGCGGATCGGTTTGTCAACCGGGCTGGCCTGGACCGAGGTCGGCGGCGATCTGCTGCAAATTGAAACGACGCTGATGACCGGTTCCGGCAAAATGATCATCACCGGCAAGCTTGGCGATGTGATGCAGGAGAGCGCCCAGGCGGCCCTCAGTTATGTCAGGTCCCGGGCGGAACGACTCGGCCTGCAACCCGATTTCTACCAGAAACTGGACATCCACGTGCACGTCCCGGAGGGGGCCATCCCCAAGGATGGACCGTCGGCAGGCATCACCATTGCCACGTCGATTGTCTCGGCATTGATCAAGAAACCGGTCAAACATCACTTGGCGATGACCGGAGAGATCACCTTGCGCGGCAGGGTGCTGCCGATCGGTGGGCTGACCGAGAAGCTGCTCGCAGCCAAACGAGGCAATATCACCAACGTGTTGGTCCCCAAGGATAACGAGCGCAACCTCAACGACGTGCCGGTCAAGATCCGGAAAAAGCTCGCCATCACGTTGGTCGAACACATGGATGAGGTCCTCGAGCAGGCGATCATCGTCAATGAGGGGGAGAGCTTGTTCAAACACCCACCGATCAACCCGGTATATAACGAAATTTCACTCAACGAGCATAATACGACCCAGTGATCTTTTTGCTTGACGGGTACCGGTTATGCTGGTAAATACACACCACGTTTCCGGGCGGGTAGCTCAGCTGGGAGAGCATCGGCCTTACAAGCCGAGGGTCACAGGTTCGATCCCTGTTCCGCCCACCATAGACGAGTTTATTCGGAGCGGTAGTTCAGTTGGTTAGAATGCCGGCCTGTCACGCCGGAGGTCGCGGGTTCGAGTCCCGTCCGCTCCGCCAGCTAAAGAAAGGGTTTCAGGATTTTTCCTGAAACCCTTTCTCCTTTTCCCCGCACTATTCCTCGCAATGCGAGTAGTAAGTAAAGGTAATTCCCCTCGGCTGCATCGTCTTATTTTTTGCTTCATTCAATAAAAAGGGAACGGATTTTCCGGTCCCCCTCCGTTTCGGCGTGTTATTCTCGAGGATCTCGAGCACAGCGAGAGAGAAATCGGTTCTATTGTTTGGAAAAGGTTGCCGAGGGGATCTTGACCGTCAGGTTTGCCTGGTGGAAGAATACAGTGCGGATCATTGGCGCCGGATACTGGCGCAACGGGAAAAAGATTTATGAAGCCGAAAATAACATACACCAATGAGCCGATCGGCAAGGTACGGGTGATCGCTGAGTTCCTGTCAACTCCGGAAGACTTGGTGGAGGAAGCCCGCAGGCCGAACCACGATAAGAAGGCAACTGGCGATCCCGATGACGGTGGTCAGCAGATCCGTCCGGATGCCAGTAAAGTAGGTTGCCTCGATAAGCGGTGTCCATTCCATAGCCTTCTCCTCTTGATTTTTTGATGCGGCGGGGGGTAGAGTGCAAATGATGCGGGAAATCGGGATGATCGACAGCGTACCCGCCCGGCTGTAGTCGGAACGGCTGCGCTGTCGATCTCGTGCGGAGTCGGTTGGTCATGTGTTGTTGCCGTGACGGTTGGTCCCAGAGACTATTTGATTGAACCAGCGGCCGTTGTTGAAACGACTGCTGGCGGACAAGAAGGCCGTGGTTTCGATCTCGGTTTCTTCGCGGCCCATCGGCATGCGAGAGTTGATGACGATCTCGGTGGGCCGGTGCAGCGTGTCTTTGACCGGGATGATGATCCGGTTGGCGTAGAAGTCGCTATTTTGTAATTATTCTTCTCACCGATTTAGAACGAATTGATTTTGCATAGAGTTTTACAATAGGACTCATGAGCAATTTTTAATTATTTCTGTTGCATAATAACTTTTTGCTCAGGTTGCACCCAAGGTTGGCTTTAAATTTCTACGAGAGATTGAGAATGATCAGGCTGAAAAGAAAGAAAGTATTGTCGCACATAAGCCCTAACCGCCACTTCGCCTAATTAACGTTGTGCATTTAAATAAATTTGTCCCTCAGGGCAAAATAGTGAAACAAATACTGAAAGAAATAAAAAATGGAACCCAGAAATATACTGAAGTAAATGGCTCTTCGTCGTTTCAAGTGGATTTGAGCAGATTACCAACCGGTGAGGCGATCAGGTAAATCATGCTGATAAATGTCTGTGGGTTCCGATACCCTCTGGCCCGTGCTTTGGCTGCCTGGAAAATGCTATTCAAGCCTTCCAGGCGAGCATTGCTGTGGCCCGACTGCCACCGTGATTCAATCGCCTGGCGGTGCCTGATCACTGTTTCGATTGCGGAGATGATCGGCTTTAACACCGGTGATCTGGTCAAATCGGTCTCTGCCATGCACAGTAGAAAATTGCTCAAGCGCCACTTGGCTGCCTGCGGGGTTGCTGCTTTTCGGACCCAACGCAACCGCTCTTTCACCCG
>NZ_FQXS01000012.1 GCF_900130015.1 Desulfofustis glycolicus DSM 9705
TGGCAAATCGAACTGTTTTTCAAATGGATCAAGCAACACCTCAGAATAAAGAGCTTTTTCGGTACATCGGAGAACGCAGTAAAATCACAAATCTGGATTGCGGTCTCAGTATACGTGCTGGTCGCTATCATGAAAAAGCAGTTCGACTTGCAAGAAAGTCTCTACACAATTTTACAGATTTTGAGCGTCAACGTTTTCGAGAAAGTACCGTTTTATCAATTAGTTACTGAAAGAGATTACAATCAAGAGACCAGGTGCCCCAATAAGCAACTGAATTTATTCGATTAACAATCGGACACTAGTGATGCAATACAATATCACGAACAAATCACTTGACGCAACAAATGAATCCGCCTATATGGGAATGATTGCATTCGTTGAAAACAGATGGGACCCTTGAAAATTCAAAATTTCCTTCAAGCTTCCCGGACATCGACACCATCTGACATTGTAATTTCAGTAAGTTATGTGCATTCAAGTACCTGCAGATGCGCTGAGCGAAGTCGTCGGAAGCGAGTGTGAGGCAATGGAATCGTATCGGTAGGCGAGCCCGCGGTGCAGTTCCAACAACCCGGTTCGATGCCTGGCGGACAGCGTCAAGAGAGCCGGTTCACAGGAAAACACTTACGAAACCACGTTACAAGGAGAAAGGTCATGGGCAACTATTTTAACTCGCTACCGCTCAGATTGCAGATCGAGGAATTAGCGCAATGCCGGTTCATGGACAGTGATGAATTCGACGGTGTCGAAGCGCTGCGCGGCAAAAAAATCGTCATTGTCGGCTGTGGCGCGCAGGGCCTCAATCAGGGGCTCAATTTGCGTGATTCCGGGCTCGATGTTTCCTATGCGTTGCGCGAGGCGGCTATCAAGGAGCAACGGCAGTCCTGGAAAAACGCCACCGAGCACGGCTTTGTCGTCGGCACCTATGAACAATTGATTCCGCAGGCAGATCTGGTGGCCAACCTGACGCCGGACAAACAGCATACCGGTGTCGTCAGCACGATCATGCCGCTGATGAAACAAGGAGCCTGTCTCTCCTATTCGCACGGGTTCAATATCGTCGAGGAGGGGATGCAGGTCCGCCCGGATCTGACGGTGATCATGGTGGCCCCGAAAGGACCTGGCACCGAACTTCGACAGGAGTATGTCCGCGGGTTCGGTATTCCGACTCTGATTGCGGTGCATCGGGAAAACGATCCTAACGGTGACGGCCTCGAATTGGCCAAAGCATATGCCTGCGGCACCGGCGGCGACCGGGCAGGTGTTCTGCAGTCATCGTTCATCGCCGAGGTCAAATCGGACCTGATGGGCGAACAGACCATTCTCTGCGGCCTGCTGCAGGCCGGTTCCCTGCTCTGCTACGACAAGATGATCGAGCAGGGGATCGATGCCGGCTATGCCTCAAAACTCGTACAATACGGTTGGGAGATGGTTACCGAGGCGCTCAAGCATGGTGGTATCACCAATATGCTGGACCGGTTGTCCAACCCGGCGAAGATCAAGGCCCACATCCTTTCCGAAGAGCTGAAAAATATCATGACCCCGCTCTTCGAAAAGCATATGGATGATATCATGTCCGGGGCGTTTTCTCGCACCATGATGGAAGACTGGGCCAACGATGACGCCGACCTGCTGGCTTGGCGCAAAGCGTCGGGTGAGACGCCGTTTGAGCGGGCCGAGTCGATGAGCGGCGATATCCCGGAGCAGGAGTACTTTGATCACGGCATTCTGCTCGTTGCCTTCGTCAAGGCCGGTGTCGAGTTGGCCTTCGACACCATGGTGGCCACCGGTATCAAGCCGGAGTCGGCGTATTACGAGTCGCTTCATGAAGTACCGCTGATCGCCAACTTGATTGCCCGCAAAAAACTGTACGAAATGAACGTTGTCATCTCTGATACCGCCGAGTACGGCTGTTATCTGTTCGCCAATTCGGCGGTGCCGCTGCTGGCCGATTTCATGAAAGGCATCGATACCGATGTGATCGGCAGAGGGCTCGAGCTCGATGATTGCGGGGTCGACAATCTCGACCTGATCGATGTCAACGAGGCCATCCGCTATACCGAGGTCGAGGCGATCGGTGCCGAGCTGCGCGGCTATATGGGAGCGATGAAGCCGATGTTCTAACCCTCTGGCGGTTCATGCTTTCTGCCGTAGTGCAGGCCCCTACGAGGGTATCCGAGGGGCCTGTTTTTTATCTCAACCTACGGTGGTATAGGTTTGAACCCGTCCTCCGTTCACGAGCAACGTCGATCCTGGTTCTTCGCCCTGTCGATCAGGCCGCAGCGCAGCAGCCCGCAGATCGTGTTTGCATTCCCGGGGATATCTCTGCTACACTGCTCTCCTGTTAAAAATCGTTGTCGGCCGGACCGGGCCAGCCGATTTCTGTGCTGACATAAGGGAAGCTTGAAAAATTGTCATTTCGTCCAATCTCATCGTTGCGCAATCAAATTTTATCCTCGGAATATCATGTATATGCCTGCGGTAAAATTTTCTTGCGCGCCTCGATCTTGAACGAAATTCAGAATTTTTCAAGCTCCCCGTAACAAGGAGCTGAAAGCGGGATGAGCAATGATTATCTGTGTCGATTTTGACGGAACCATCGTTGATCATCGTTATCCGGAGCTGGGCAAACCCGTGCCCGAGGCCGTGACCTGGCTGAAGCGGCTACAGGCCTGCGGAGCGAAAATCATACTCTTTACGATGCGTTCCGAACAGGGCATTGCCGGTGACACGCTGCTCGACGCGGTCCGTTATCTACAGGATCAGGGCATTGAACTTCATGGGGTCAACACCAACCCGGACCAGCAAAGCTGGACATCAAGCCCGAAGGCGTATGCCGATATCTATGTCGACGATGCCGCTTTCGGCTGCCCGCTGATCAGGCCGTCAGGATTTTCCCGGCCGTGCGTCGATTGGAAGAAAGTCGGCCCGGCGCTGGAACACCTCTGCCTCAGTCGCCGCTGAGCGCCCGCCGGTCTCCGACATGACCATGACGGCCAAACTCAGGGGAGCCTTCCCGGTTGAGAGGTTTTCAGCCCGTAACAGGCTGCTCCTGGCCCTGACCGTTATCCTGGTTACCGCGTTCGTCGGCACGAGTTTGATCAATTATGCCATTACCAGTTCCGCGATTCGCCGGGAAATTGTTCAGAAGGATTTGCCGCTGACCCGGGACAATATCTATTCCGACCTCGCTGCTGAACTGAGTCGTCCGATTCTTGTTGCTTCCAGCATGGCGGTGGATAGCTTCCTCAAAGAATGGGTTGAAAGCGGTGAACGCGATGTCGATTTGATTACTCGCTATTTAAGGGGGATTCGCGATCGCTACGACTTTTTTTCGGTATTCTTTGTTTCCGAGAAGACAGGCAACTACTATCATTTCAACGGTTTCCATAAAGTGGTCAGTCCCGAAGACGCTCACGACGTCTGGTATTACTCGTTTCGGGATCGAAACAAGGACTATGAGCTCGATGTCGACAACGACGAGGCCGCGGCGAATAACCTGACCGTTTTTATCAACTATCGGGTGGCCGGTCGGGACGGCGGTCTGCTCGGTGTGACCGGGGTCGGCCTGCAGATCCAGCGGCTCGCCGCATTGATCGCCGAGTATCAACACATCTACGACCGCGCCATCTACCTGACTGACAGGGCCGGCCTGATTCAGGTGCACCAGGATCAGGCGCTCATCGAAAAGAAGTCCATCTCCACGCTGCCGGGCCTTGCTCCGCTGGCCGGCAAGATCCTGGCAACCGGGGAAGAGCCGCAAAACTTCCGCTTTTCCCGGCAGGGGGAGACCATTCTGTTGACCGTTCGCCATATCGGTCAATTGAACTGGCTGTTGTTCGTCGAGCAAAACGAGACGGCCGCCTTGCATGAGGCGCGGATGAATCTGCTGCGCACCGTGCTGGTCGGTCTGGTCGCCTCGCTGTTCATAATCGGGTTGACGCTGTTCACCATCAACCATTTTCAGGCTCGCCTGGAGGTAATGGCCACCATTGATGCGTTGACCGGTGTTGCCAACAGGCGCATGCTGGAGATCGAATTTTCCCGGTTCCTTTCGGTACAGCAGCGGTCTCGACATCCCTTTTCGCTGATCCTGGTCGATCTCGATGGCTTTAAAAAAGTCAACGACGTCCTTGGACATATGTCCGGAGATATGGTACTGCGCCAGGTTGCCGATATCAGCGCCGGGACGGTTCGGCCAATCGACGTGGTTGCCCGCTGGGGCGGGGATGAATTCGTTGTCCTGACCGGGCTTGGAACTGCGGAAGCCGTCATGGTCGCCCGGCGACTGGTCGATGCCGTTGTCACTGCCGACTTGGCCGGAGTCGGAACGAGGATGGATGACCCGCGGAAAGAGATTACCATTTCGTGCGGCATCACCGAGTATGTCCAGGGAGACGACCTGGACTCGATGATCACCCGGGCGGATCAGGCGATGTATACCAGTAAAAGAGAAGGTGGAAACCGAGTTTCGGTTCTGGCGGCTGCGGGGTGATCAGTCGGCCAAACCGGCCCTGATCGACAGAAGAAGATCGATATTGCCGATGAAGACGGTGACAATATCCGGGTCGAAATGGCTGCCGCTGCTCTGCTTGATGATCTCCAGAGCCTCGTCGACCGATGAGGCGGACTTGTAGACCCGTTCACTGGTCAGTGCGTCAAAGACGTCGCAGATCGCCGCTATGCGGCCGATAACGGGGATTCCCTCGCCCCGAAGACCACGTGGATAGCCGCTGCCGTCGAATTTTTCGTGGTGGGTCAGCGCGATTTCGGCGCCGATCTGCAGGATCGACGAGGTTGACTCCGATAAAATACGGTGGCCGATCTCGCAATGGGTCTTGATAACTTCGAATTCCTCGATGCTCAGTTTCCCCGGTTTCAGCAGGATTGTATCGGAGATGCCGATTTTACCGACATCGTGCAGCGGCGCCGATACCTTCAGTGTCTTGCACAACGATTCCGGCAGCCCCATCAGACGGGCCAGAGTCTCGCAGAACTTACCCATTCGTACCGTGTGCTTGGCGGTCTCGTTATCCCTGAACTCCGCTGCCTTGGAAAGGATTAAAATGGTCTCTTCCCGCGATTTGTCGAGTTCGAAGGTGCGCTCTTCAACGAGCAGTTCCAACTCTTCCCGGTGTCGCCGGTTTTCGATTTCCAATCGTCTTCGACGCAAGGCATTGGTAATATTGATGATCAACTCATTGGCCTGGAAAGGTTTGGTGACATACCCGTAGGCCCCCATGTGCAGGGTCTCAATGGCCGTGGTCCGGTCGTCGACTCCGGTGACCATGATAAAAGCGAGGTCCTGGTAGGTTTTTTGGCAGGTGTCGAGCAGCTCGACACCAGTCATGCCGGTCATGTTGATATCGCTGATCACCAGGTCAAACGGCTCCTCTTTCAGCAGCTCCAGCGCTGCTTCGGCATTGTCGGCGGTGCGGAATCGATAGCCCTCGCTCTCGACGATAACGGAAATGAGGGTGCGCACCTGGTCGTCGTCATCGACAATCAGCAGCTTCGACTGGCTCGGCGGGAGCGGTGTGGTTTGTTCCATCGGGGCATCCACGGTGAAAAGTTGATTACCGTCTGTATTAAACATGCTTTGCCGGCAAAACTCAATTGATTGCTTGCGCCGTCGGCGGTTTTCAACGGATTAGTGGCCGGCTCGCACTACTCTGGTCGGCGGATCGCTCTGTTGCGGTGAAATGACCTGATTTCCAATTGATGGACGGTGTCGAGCGACTGCAAGTGAGCGCTCGGTCGATGCTGCTTGCAATTATTCTCGTAATCAGTATACCCTTGCACAAGAGGAGCGAAACGAAGGGGGATCGCGACTGATTGACGTTGACGATGGGGAGAAGCCATGAACGATAAGGAAACAACAACGGAGCCACGGGAACCTCTGTGGGACCGGACACTGAGAAGAATTAGGGAATTCTGGCCTCTCGGTGATCCGGCCGCTTTGAAAGATGTTGTCGGTACCGATCTGCCGGCCGCTGATCTTTCCAAGGTTCGTGCCAAAATCGACGCCTGCCTGGCCGGTGAGGGTGGTGAGGTATCGGCCCGGGCTCGGGCCGCTGAACTTGGCGAGACCTATGCGGTTCTCGGCATTACCGGTCGGCGCCGGTTTCTTGAACTGCTTGCCGCTTCCTATGACGTGGACAACGAGTCGCTGGAGACGGCCATTGGCGAGTGGCGTCTAGCGCAGGATGCTATTGCCCGACAGCAGGCTGCAGCCGGGCTGCGTGATGTTCTGGAGCCGCCGCGGATCAGACTCCTGCGCCAATTCAACGGTCTGCAGGGCGGCGTCAAATTCCTGGTCGACCTGCGCGCCGAGTTGATCGGTTGGGCCCGGGAAAGCCGGGAACTGCGGGCCCTTGACCGGGACATCTGCCGCCTCCTTGGCTCGTGGTTCGATATCGGCTTCCTCGAGCTGCAGCGAATTACCTGGAATACCTCTGCGGCATTGCTGGAAAAACTAATCCGGTATGAAGCGGTGCACGAGATTACTTCCTGGCAGGACCTGAAAAACAGGCTTGAAGGTGATCGCTGCTGTTATGCCTTCTTTCACCCGCATATGCCTCATGAACCGCTCATTTTCGTCGAAGTGGCGCTGGTCAACGGCATCTCGACCAGCATTCACCAATTGCTCGACGAGCGAGCCCCAGCCGGCGACCCGGCTGGGGCCGATACGGCGATCTTCTATTCCATTTCCAATTGCCAGGCCGGACTGGCCGGAGTCAGTTTCGGCAATTTTCTGATCAAACGGGTAGTTGCCGACCTGACGAGCAAGCTGCCAAATCTGAAGACCTTTTCCACACTGTCACCGATTCCCGGTTTTATCGACTGGCTCAGGCAGCAGGAAGAAGTTCCGGAACTGGTCGATGTGGATAGTGAGGCAGTGGCCTGCCTGCGGGCCGAGCCGATCGACGTCGACTGTTTCAGCCGACTGCTCCTGCCGGAACAGAGCACCGCCGGGCCGGGCGAGAAACAGCGGGGCCAGCACCTGCAGCAAGCACTGTTGCAGCTTTGCGCTCGATATCTGCTGACGGCCAAGCGGGGGCGGCAGGCCTGGGACCGGGTCGCCCACTTTCACCTGACCAACGGCGCCCAGATCAGGCAGATCAATTGGGCTGCCAACCGTTCAGACCGGGGGGTTCGGGAGTCGGCCGGGATGATGGTCAATTATCTCTATGACCTGACTTCGATCGAGAAGCATCACGAGGCCTACAGCAGCCAGGGACATATCTCGGCCGCCGCGCCGGTGAAAAAGCTGGTCAAGTAGCCGGATTCGCCGGACGATTTCGTTCGATCATGCCCATTACTGCGTAGACGAGCTGGGCGGCGGCAAAACTCGATGCGTGATCGTCGGCCCGGGGAGCCAATTCCACCACATCAAAACCGGCAACACGGCGGCCGCGGATGGCTATCTCTATGGCCGCCAGCGTATCGTACCAGCCTGGTCCGCCCGGCACCGGGGTGCCGGTGGCACGAATTACCGAGGGGTCGAGGCCGTCGACATCAAGACTGAGGTAGATCGTTTCGGGGAAGTCAGCGGGGAGGTGCAGGGCTGCCAGACCCTTTCGGTGCAGCGTTACGGCGTCAAGGCCGGCGATGTGGTGCTCCCGCCGGTAGCGCTCTTCTTCTAGGCAACGGGCGCGTACACCGAATTGGAAGAGCACCATGCCGAGATCTTCGTGGGCGCGCCGGGCGACGCAGGCGTGACTATAGCGACTGCCCTCGTAGCGGTCGCGCAGATCGGCATGGGCATCGAGCTGGAAGAGACCGACCGGTGCGGCGTGGTGTTTTGTTACGGCCTGCAGGGCTCCGAGGGTTACCGTATGTTCCCCTCCGAGCAGTACCGGCAGACGGCCATCGGCCAGAGCGATGCTGCAGCGCTCGGCGATCCGGGCCAGCACCGATTCGACGGTGGTGCGGCAATCGATAGCGGCCGTGGTATGGATGCCCAGATCGAGCGGCTGGGAAATCCCATCGAAGGCCTCGAGCTGCTGCGATGCCGTAAGGATGGCCGCGGGTCCGTTACCGGTACCGGCCCCGTAGGAGACGCTCTGCTCCAGCGGCACCGGAATAACATGAAACAATGAGTCGGCGGCCGCGCTGCTCGCCAGTTCGGAAGCGAGGAAGCCGGGAAGCTCGGTGCCGGCCATCAGGACAGCCTCCCCTTGAAGTCTTCATAGCCGAATTCACGCACCACCTGCAGGCTCTTCGTTTCCGGTTCATAGCGGATTATCGAAGGGAGCCGTACCCCGTTGAAGGTCGTGGTCTTGACCATGGTATAGATAGCCATGTCGGTGAACACCAGTTTCTGCCCGACTACTAGCGGTCGATCGAACGAGTACTCCCCGGCAACATCGCCAGCCAGACAGGACAGTCCGCCGATCCGGCAGGTATAGGCTTTCTCGCCCAGCCTGCCGGAGCCGACGATTAGCGGTCGATAGGGCATTTCCAGAACATCGGGCATATGGGCCGGTACCGAGGCGTCGATGATGGCGATATCGATATCGGCCGGTACGATATCAAGGACGGTGGTCACCAGGAAACCGCTCTGAAGCGCTACCGCTTCGCCCGGCTCCAGGAAGACGCGGACTCCCCAGCGATCCTGAAAATCGTTGATCAACCGCACGAGCAGGTGCCGATCGTAGTCGCTTCTGGTGATATGGTGACCGCCGCCGAAATTGACATAGTCGAGATGCGGTAATACCGAAGAAAATGATCGTTCGACGGCAGCGATAGTCCGCTCCAGACAATCGGCATTCTGCTCGCAGAGATTGTGCCAGTGCAGCCCGGAAATCCCCTCCAGTTCGTCGTGGCGGAAATCACCGGCGCGGATACCGAGCCGTGAACCGGGAGCGCAGGGATCGTAGAGGGCGACGGCCCCCTCCGAGTGCTCCGGGTTGATGCGCAGTCCCAGTGCCAGCCGTCGTCCCAGTGCAGCGGCCCGGTCCAGGGCCGGTGTGCGGAAACGGGCCAGCTGGTTGAACGAATTGAAGACCAGGTGATCGGTGGTGGCAGCCAGTTCTTCGATGTCATCTGGCGAATAGGCGGCCGCGAAGGTATGAACCTCGCCGCCGAATTCTTCTCGGCCGAGTCGCGCCTCGTGCGGGGAACTGGCACAGGTGCCGTCCAAAACGGTGCGCAAGAGCGGAAAGACGCTGAACATGGCAAAACATTTCAAAGCCAGCAGAATTCGGCACCCGGTGCGCTGTTTGATGTTATCGAGAATCGCCAGGTTGCGGCGCAGCAACCCTTCGTCAACGACAAAGGCCGGGGTGTGTACCTGTTCCGGGTCGAATGAAACGCCGCTGCTGTTCATCAGGGTTCAATGGCCTGCCAGGGCAGGCCGTGTTGGTTGAGGGCCGCCATAAAGGGGTCCGGGTCGAATTGTTCCATATGCCAGACGCCGGGCCGTTTCCAGGCGCCGGTCAGCATCATCATCGCCCCGATCATCGCCGGCACTCCGGTGGTATAGCTGATCGCCTGGGAGCCCACTTCTCGGTAGGCATCCTCGTGGTTGCAGATATTATAGATATAGAGTTGCTTCTGCCGGCCGTCCTTGATGCCCTTGAGCAGGCAGCCGATGCAGGTGCGACCGGTGGTCAGCGGACCGAGCGAGGCCGGCTCCGGCAGCACCGCCTTGAGAAACTGCAGCGGCACGACCGGCGTGCCATTATAATCGACCGGGTCGATCCGGGTCATGCCGACGTTTTCCAGGACCCGTAGATGGGTCAGGTACTGCTCGGAAAAGGTCATCCAGAAACGTGCCCGCTTCAGCCCCTTGAGGTGCAGCACCAGTGACTCCAACTCCTCGTGATACATTAGAAAGCATTTCTTCGGGCCGATACCCTCGGGGAAATCATAGGTCATCGACCAGGACAGCGGATCGGTTTCGACCCACTCGCCGTGTTCCCAGTAGCGGCCGCGCTGGGTGATCTCGCGGATGTTTATTTCCGGGTTGAAATTAGTCGCGAAATGCTGGCCGTGATCGCCGGCGTTGCAGTCGATGATGTCCAGCTCGTGGATCTCGTCGAAATGATGTTTCTGGGCCCAGGCGCAAAAGACGTTGGTGACACCGGGGTCGAAACCGGAGCCGAGCAGAGCGGTCAGGCTTGCTTTTTCGAACGGCTGCCGATAGGCCCACTGCCACTTGTATTCGAATTTGGCCTCGTCGGGCGGCTCGTAGTTGGCGGTGTCGAGATAGTCGACACCAGTCTTCAGGCAGGCGTCCATCAGCGCCAGGTCCTGGTAGGGTAGCGCCACGTTGAGCAGCAGGTCCGGTTTAAGCTGATCGATCAATGCTACCGAGTCTGCGACCCGGTCGGCATCCAGCGCGAAGGTGGCAATATCGATGCCGGTTCGTGCCATGACCGATGCGGCGATGGCGTCACATTTACACTTCGTCCTGCTGGCCAGTGAAATCTGCGAAAAAACGGAGGGAACCTGGGCGCACTTATGGGCAACTACGCTGCCGACGCCGCCGGCTCCGATAATCAGTACATGTGCCATGTGTCGTCTCCGGGGTTGTCCTTAAAAAATTCGTTGCCGCGCCGAGCAGGCTCAGCGCTCGAAATAGGTATAGCCGCGCAGGCCGGCCTCGAAGGCCTGGACGATCTCCTTGCGTTCCTGCGGCGAGATCCGTCCGGCCCGCACTGCCCGCTCCGCGGTCTTGCGGAAACTGTTGAACAGGTGTTTCGGATCGTATTCGACATAGGACAGGACATCGGCGACGGTGTCGCCCTCCAGCTCGTTGACGAATTCGAACTCGCCGTTGTCCATGATACGGATCGTTACCACATTGGTGTCGCCGAGCAGGTTATGCAGGTCGCCGAGCGTTTCTTGGTAAGCGCCGACGAGAAAGGCGCCAAGCAGATACTCGTCGGTATTGTTCAGCTCATGGAGCGGCAGATAGCGCCTGACGCCGCGCCGGTCGATGAATTGGTCGATCTTGCCGTCACAATCGCAGGTGATATCGGCAAGTACCGCGTTGACGGTCGGTTCCTCGTTGAGCCGGTGAATCGGCATGATCGGGAACAGCTGGCCGATCGCCCAGGCGTCGGGCAACGACTGAAAGACGCTGAAATTGCAGTAATAAATGTCGGAAAGTACGCGATCCAAATCGGCCAGCTCCGGAGTTATATGCTTGAGCTCCTTGGACAACTCGGCGATCCGGGCGATGGTCGTCCAAAAGATCTGCTCGGCCAGGGCCCGCTGGCGCAGGTTGATGGTTCCGTGGTGGAACAGGTGGCGGGCCTCGTCGCGATAGAAGAGGATATCGTTGAAGCTTTCCTGGAGGTTGCGAATGGTCAGCCCGTCTAGGGTCTCCATCATGTAATGGATCTGCGAGGGACAATCTTCGGGCAGCTGCTCCGGCAACGGATCGGGCCGGAACCTGGCGACATCAAGCACATTGAAGAGCAGGATCGAGTAATAGGCGACCAGGGCCCGGCCCGACTCGGTGATGATGATCGGGTGGTCGATACCTTCCTCGTCGAGTGAGGTCATCACCGCTTCGATGATATCCGTACAGTACTCGTTGATCGAGTAGTTGCGGCTCGACAGGAAATTGGATTGCGAGCCGTCGTAGTCAACGGCCAGCCCGCCGCCGAGATCCAGATAGGTGACCCGGGCCCCTTCCCGGACCAGACCGATGAAGACCCGGCAGGCCTCGCTGACGGCGGAGCGGATCTCCCGGATATTGGAGATCTGCGAACCGAGGTGATAGTGGACCATCTGCAGACAATCGAGCATGTCCTCGGCCGTGAGCAGGTCGATTGCCTTAATCACCTGATTGGTGTCCAGGCCGAAAATCGACCGGTCGCCGCCCGACTCGGCCCAGTGGCCGGTTGCCTGGGAGGCGAGCTTGATCCTGATCCCGAGAATCGGTGTGGCGCCGAGCTGCTTCGAGCGTTCCAGAATGAGCGGTAACTCGTCCGGGCGCTCGACGACGAGGATGCAGGTAAAGCCGAGTTTGGTCGCGTAGAGGCCGAGATCGATAAACTCCTCGTCCTTGTAGCCATTGCAGATCAGAACCGACTTGCGGTCCCGCATGGTTCCCATCGCGGCGATTAGTTCGGCTTTGCTGCCGGCTTCGAGGCCGTGATGGTAACGAGAACCGTAATGGGTAATCTGCTCGACGACCTGTTGCTGCTGGTTGACCTTGATCGGGTAGGCCCCGAGAAAGGAGCCGCGATAGCCGAGTTCGGTCATGGCTTGCTGAAAGGTCTCATTGAGGATTGCGATCTGGGCATCGAGGATATTTTCGACGCGGAGTAGTACCGGCATGTCCAGGCCTCTCGCCTTGACCCCCTCGGCGACTTTGCTGATGCTGACGGCACGATTATCAGCGCCGCCGGCGGGCAGGACCATCATTTCACCGTTGGCGGCGATGGAAAAATAGCCGCCGCTCCATTCCGGCACCCCGTAGAGCTCCGCCGACTTGGTGGTGTTCCAGCGTTCCATGGTCTGCTTCACGTGTTCTCTCCCTGCACGGTTATCCTCCGCTGCGATTGTAAAAAAACGAGCCCTCTATACAGATACTCACTACAAAGGTAAAGCATTTTCTATGGCCCGGCAGCCGATCGTAACGGAAAAAGCTCTTTGCAGTCAAGAGAAGAGGTGCCTGGTTTGCCTGTTGTGTCAGCCCTAGGCGGTGCGCAGTGAATCGGTCACCGGCCGGCGGAAAGACGGCGGTGCGCGCGGCGGTGCCTGGCGACAAGATCCGCCACGATCTCCTCGATGAGGCGATAGCCAGCGGCTGCATCGTGGTTGGCGCGAATATGGATTTTGGCCGCTTCGCGCATGGCGATCCGTTCGTCGCGGCGGGTCAGGATACGTTCAAGGTAGTCGGTGAACAGTTTCGGCTGCACGGCCGGTGCAAGCAGACCGGTCTTTTCGTGGATGACCGTATCGGCGGCACCCCAGTCACCAAACGCGACGACCGGCAGGCCGGCCGCCTGAGCTTCGAGGTAGACCATGCCGCGGGATTCCCGGATGCCGGGAAAGGCGAAGACGTCGGCGGCACTGTAATAACGATAGAGTTCGGTACGCGGAACCTTGCCGAGGAAGATGACGTTCCCGGGCAGTTTCTCGCGGCCGTGCCGCTCGAGCAGGGCTCGGTCCAGGCCGTCGCCGGCGATGATCAGGAGGATGTCGAGACCGCGGCGGTGCAATTCGGCACAGCTGTCGATGACTTTCTGAACGCCGACGGTTTTGGCCCCCGGCCGGAGCATTGCTGCGGTCATCACAATTCGACGCTCGCCGGTCGACCATTGATCACGAAGAGCCCGGCGGGAAACCAGGTCGAAGGTGAAATCATCGGGGACGATCCGGGGAGCAAGGTGGTAGACCCGCTGCTGAAGAACCAATTGTCCCAGCAGTTGGCGGTCGCTGCGCCAATTGGTAAAGATCAGATCGGCGGCCCGCAGGGCGTAGCGGTTGAGCAGAAAACCCGGATAGGTTGGCAGGCGCTGTCGATCCGTGCTTGTCTGGAGAGGCTGATAGATGATATAGGGAAGCGATAGCCGTTGACTGCAATAGGGACCAAGCAGGTCCGGTGCCGTTTCGTCGCAATGGCAGCTGAGCCAGACATCCGGTGCGGTCGAAGGGAGCAGGTGCATGGTTTTTCGGCGCTCCCCGGCCAGCCGCACGTATTGCCAGGGTTTCAGGTAAGCGAGGCGGCTGCAGTAGCCGCTGGCGACATGGAGCGTATGCCGGCGGCGGAGAAAATCACAGAGCATCATCCCATCGAAGCCGTTGCGTACGACGTGATCGTGATCAACGGCCGAGAAGCCGGCATGGACATGCTGATCGGAATGGATTGCGGTGGTTGGACTGCAGGAGGCCGGATCGCCATCGGCGGCGGTACCCGTCTGGCTCGCCGAAATACCGCTGAGTGAGGTAAACGGCAGATAAAAGGATATGTTCATGACGATCAGCGGACATTCACAGTCTGAGGTGATGAAAGGCTGTCGGCAAAGATCGACCAGCGGTTTATTGTAGCGCAGGGGATTTTGAAAGTGAAGTGAATAAAAAAAACCTGGAACGATGGATCTCATCGTTTCGCGAAGGGCCTGTTTCAACATAAAAACCTTTTTGGAAAGGGGGCGGTTATGGGATGGACACGGCGACGGGATGACTTAACGGCCATTGTACAGGCGGCGCTGAGGCGTGTCGATCCCTACCAGATGTTGCTCGATCATGTGCGGCTCGAAGGCGACGAGCTCTGCGTCGATCTTGCCGGTAGCCCTCGGCGTTTTGATCTGTTGGCGTACCGCCGTATCGTCGCCATCGGGGCCGGCAAGGCGACGGCGCCGATGGCGCTGGCCTTGGAGCGAATCCTTGGCGATCGGCTGGACGGCGGTGTCATTGCCGTCAAATACGGTCATACCGAACGATTGCAGTGCATCGACATGATCGAGGCGGGGCATCCGGTTCCCGATGACAACGGTCAGGAAGCAGCCCGGCGGATTATGGCCATTGCCGCCGACAGCGACGAACAGACCCTGGTGATCTCGCTGATTTCCGGTGGCGGCTCGGCGCTGCTGCCCCTGCCCGCCCGGGTCGTGATCGGCGGTGAAGAGGTGGCGTTGACGCTCGATGACAAGCAGAGAACCACCAGTCTGCTGTTGGCCTGCGGTGCCGATATCGAAGAGATAAACTGTATTCGCAAGCATCTGTCGATGATCAAAGGCGGGCACCTGCTCGCGCGGCTGGCCCCGGCTCGAAGCATCAATTTTATTCTCTCCGACGTGGTCGGCGATTCTTTGTCGAGCATCGCCTCCGGCATGACCTGTGCCGACCCGACGAGTTTTGGCGACGCACTCGGGATCATGGACAAATATGCTATTGTTGACCGGGTGCCACCGATCGTTCGTCGCTATCTTGAAGCCGGCCGGAGCGGGGAGGTGGAGGAAACGGTGAAGCGGGGACGGCCGGAGTTGGCGCTGACGGAAAATATCCTGCTCGGCACCAATCTGCAGGCTCTTGAAGCAGCGGCCGGCGAAGCGCAGCGGCGCGGTTACCGGCCGGTTCGCCTGACCAGTCGAATCGTCGGCGAGGCACGCGAGGTAGCCAAGGTCTTGGCGGCCATTGCCCTGGATTGCGCCGCCGGTTCGATCCTTGCTGCACCTCCGGTCTGTCTGCTATCGGGGGGTGAACCGGTGGTCCAGATCAGAGGGGATGGCCTGGGTGGTCGCAACCAGGAGATGGCCTTGGCGTATTTGCTGGAGCTGGCGCATCACCCAGAGCTGGCAGGCAATCTGACTTTTCTTGCTGCCGCCACCGACGGCAACGACGGACCGACCGATGCGGCGGGGGCCTTCGCCGACCTGAAACTCCTTGAGATAGCGAGTGAAACCAACTTGAATCCGGCCAGTTACCTGGCAAATAACGATTCCTATCATTTTTTCCAGGGCTGCGACGGGCTGCTCAAGACCGGTCCGACCAATACCAATGTCTGCGATCTACACCTTACGTTGATCGATTCATTACCGTCCGACCAGGCTGCGACAACATGAACCGGATGGGAATTTCTCCACGACACAGGTGCTGTAATGCTCGCTGAGGTCATATCCCACCTATGGAGACACCGGTTCCTGATCACCGTCTGTCTGGCGCTGTGCGCGGGCTATTTCTTCTTTTTTGTCGACCGAGCCGTCGTCGATCTGTCTATTACCATCGACAAACGAGGGTTTTTCCGCATTTTATCATTCGTGGAGCGCCGATTTTCAGGCCCAGGGCCGTGGCGCGACCCTGATGATCGCTGCAGCCGCTCAGGCTGCCGAACAGACGCTCCAGCGAAAGATGTTGTGTTTCTTGCTCCTCGCGGTATTTGCGCTGTCCAGCTACTCTTTTATCGTCGTCGGACTCGACGGCATCGCACAAATCGCTTGAGATGGCAATGCCAAGACCGATATCGGCGCTTCATAGCGTGTTCGGCTGGTGTGCATTGGTGACCTGCCAGGTGCACAGCGTGATCCGGCGTCTGTTGGTGATCGCGGTGGTACTGATGTTCGCGGCATCATGTAGCCAAAAGGCAAGAATCGATTACCGTCTCGGTCCGGGTGCCGGTCAATCCGACCGGGACGCGGTTGTCGACAAGCTGCTTTCCCATTACCGGCAGTGGCGCGGCGTGCCGTATAAAAACGGTGGGGTAAGCAGGGCCGGGATCGACTGTTCGGCTTTCGTCGTGTTAGCCTTCCGGCAGAATTTCGGTATCGAACTGCCGCGAACGACCGACGAGTTGGCCGTAGTCGGTAGCCCGGTCGTCCACGGCGCGATCCGACCCGGCGACCTGCTGCTTTTCAAGACCAGCTGGTTTACCCGGCATGTCGGCATCTCCGTTGACCAGGACCGATTCATCCATGCCTCGAGCAGTCAGGGTGTGGTGCTGTCCGCACTGGACGAACCATATTGGCACCAGCGTCTCTGGCAGGTGCGCCGCGTCCTGTCGCAATAAACAGTGTCGGGAGGGTCGAAGATGTGGGATTACCTGAGTTTCATCATCAACCGTTTCCGTGAGCGGTTATGGATCAAGCCGCTCATCGTATGTGTGCTATCCATTGGCGCAGTTTTCCTGGCCAATCTCATGGACATGACCGAATTCGGCCGTTTCCTGCCGGAGATCTCGAAGGAGTCGACCGAAACGCTGCTCAAGATCATGGCTTCGAGCATGTTGATGATGGCCACGTTTGCCGTGGCCTCGATGGTGGCCGCGTATGCGTCGGCAAGCAGATCTGCGACGCCCCGTTCTTTTCCGCTGATCGTCGGCGACGATCTTTCGCAGAATGCGCTCTCGGCATTCATCGGCACGTTCATCTACAGCGTGGTCGCGCTCGTTGCATTGATGAACGGGCTTTATGGTGGAAGGACCAGTCAGTTTATCCTGTTCTGCCTGACAATAGTTGTGCTTGCAGTCGTCATTATCACCTTCATCCGGTGGGTCGATAACATCGCCCGGCTCGGACGGCTGGGACATACGATCGATCAGGTGGAAGCGGCAGCCGCTGAGGCAATTAGGAAGCGACAGTCGGCGCCTCGTCTTGGGGGCGTTGCTGCGTTCAGTCTTCCGGATGGCAGCCATGCGGTTTTTGGAAAAGGCATCGGGTACGTACAGCGGATTGACACCGCCGCGTTGCAAGCGCGGGCGGCAGCGTCTCAATTGAGAATTGTTGTGGCTGCCCTGCCCGGTACCTTTTGTACGCCCAACCGCCCTGTCGCATGGGTTGTCCGGGAGGTGTCAGGCGGTGTATCCGATGAGGATGCCGAAGCAATCGCTGCCGCGTTCAAAATCGGCGGCTCGAGAGTCTTTGATCAGGATCCGCGGTTCGGGCTGGTGGTCCTTTCGGAGATCGCCAGCCGTGCGCTTTCGCCGGCGGTCAACGATCCAGGGACCGCTATCGGTGTCACCGGCACACTTGTCCGCCTGTTCGCATTATGGAATGAAGGCGGCAAGACGGGTGGCGGTGCCACGGTGCAGTTCGACCGCGTTGCGGTGCCGGAGTTGTCCGTGGCAGACATGTTTGATGACGCTTTTACCGGGATCGCCCGAGACGGGGCAGGCGTTGTCGAAGTGGTCGTGCGGCTGCTCAAGGCTCTCGAATCGCTCGCTGCGACCGGGGACGCGGCGATGCGCGACAACGCGCAGCACCACGCCCGTCTCGCGCTGGTTCGTGCCGAGACGGCATTGAACATTCCCGATGATCTCGCCACCGTGCGAGCGGTGGCCACGTTTGCACTTTAACCGGCAAGGCCGAACCAAACGGCCAACCTGGATTTCTGCAAGCGCGGCAGTGGAGATCATAACCCTCTGACGGCGACCTTTTTGTCGCCGTCGAAAGTGTTTCTCTGTCGAACTGTAATTCTTATGAAAACCAGATCCCCGGGTTGGCCGGCTCTGCCGGAGACTGCATTGCGGAAGCCCGGCGGCTCGGAGGATTGGGGCGGAAGATGCGTCGACAGGATGCTCCATCCGGTGAAGGCATTTGCTTTCTGCAATTCGTGATTACGTTGTTCCGGAACACGAACCGGCTCCAGTAAAGCAGAAACCAGCCATTTATCCGGGACCAGTACCTATGACCGCAGCCATTCTCGTCAGCAGCAGACTGAGCAAAACCTATCAGATCGGTGGGCGGCAATTGCCTGTTCTCAGCGATATCTCCCTGACCGTTTCACGTGGCGAATTCGTCGTCATCACCGGCAACAGCGGCAGTGGCAAGACAACGCTGCTCAGCGTGCTATCTGGTCTGGACCGCCCGAGCAGCGGTACGATCCGTCTGGCCGATCGGGATATTACCGAGTTGAGTGAGGATGAACTGGCCCCGCTGCGCAATGAATTGATCGGTTTTGTCTTCCAAGCCTTTCATCTGATTCCGTCGCTTAACGCTCTGGAGAATGTGATGTTCCCGGCGGAGCTGAAAAAGGACCCGGCAGCCGGTGACAAGGCGACCCGGCTGCTGGAGCGGGTCGGTTTGTCGATGCGGCGGCAGCACATGGTGTCGGAACTGTCTGGCGGAGAGAAACAGCGGGTGGCGATCTGCCGGGCGCTGATCAATGACCCGCCGCTCGTGTTTGCCGATGAGCCGACCGGCAACCTGGACTCGACAAACAGCCGGGAGATCATGAGCCTGCTGCTCGAGTTGCAACGCGAGCGCGATGCCACGCTGGTCTTGGCCACCCATAGCCGGGAGATCGCCCGGCAGGCCGACCGGGAGGTGCGACTGGCTGACGGCCGTCTGGTCTCGGGCGAGGCGTCATGATCCAGGTACGCTTCGTTTTGCGGGAACTGCGCTACGGCGGGGCACAGGCGCTGACTTTCATCCTCTGTGTGGCGCTGTCGATTGCCACGCTGACGGCATTAAACAGCTTTCGCTCCGACGTCCACCGTTCGCTGCTCAATGATGCCCAGAAGCTGCATGGCGGGGATGTGATCATCCACTCCCACTATCCGATCAGCGAACCGCTCGAACAGGCAGTTCGCGACATCCAAAGTCGGGCCGGAGCGGATCTGGCAAGGGTATACGGGTTCAATTCGGTGGTTCGGCCGGAGGTTGCCGACGGTTCATTATTCGTCAATATCATGGCCGTGGCGCCGGGCTATCCGCTCTACGGCTCGGTTGACCTGGCCTCCGGCCGACCGTTTGGCGAAGTCCTGCAGGCCGGCGCTGTCGTTGTTGCGCCGGAAGTGCTGTCACGTCTTTCACTGCGCATCGGCGATCGCCTGCGCATCGGCACTGCCGTTTTGACCATCGTCGACACCATCGATTACGATCCGTCCCGGCCGGTATCGATCTTTTCTCTTGGTCCGCGTATCTTCACCTCGACCGGCGATCTTGAGCAGATGGGGTTGCTCGGCGTCGGCAGTCGATCGCACTACGAGATCCTGCTCCGGCTGCCGGAACCGGAACAGGCCCGGAAGATAGCCGAAACACTGAGCCGGGTGGCCACAGCCGGGCAGGAGCGGGTCGAAACGGCGACAACCGCCCGTTCCCAGGTTAAGCGATTTTTCGATAACATGCTGTTTTTTCTTTCATTTATTAGCATATTCACGCTGCTTCTCAGCGGTATCGGCATGCAGAGTTCTCTGTCGGCACTGCTGCGCCAGAAGCAGTATACCATTGCCATCGGCAAAACGGTCGGGGCGACGTACCGTTTCCTGCTCCTGCATTACCTTGCTCTGACCATGCTGCTCGGCCTGATCGGCGCTATCGCCGGCGTGCTTGCCGGCCTAATCATCAAATCGACATTTCCGCTGCTCTTCGGGGAGATCATCCCGGCGGAGCTGATGCTTGGCGTAACGATCGGCGATCTCGTCGAAGGGATGCTGATCGGCCTGCTTGTGGTGGTCCTCTTTTCCAGTCTGCCGCTCTATCGCATCGCCGCCATCAGGCCGGTGGCGCTGCTCCGTCTTGATTTGACCGGAAATGTCGGCAAGCCGGCAACCTATCTGCTGGCGGCGCTGGTGGTGGTCTTCCTCGCCCTGCTGGTGGTCCGGCAACTGGAAGATGTCCAGACCGGGCTGGTCTTCATGCTCGGCTGCCTGGGGTTTATTGCCATTATTTTTCTGCTGACCAGCCTCGTACTGCGACTGCTGCGAGCGCTACCTGTCGGCAATCTGGCGATGCGCCAAGCGTTCAGGAGTTTGTTTCGCCCGGGCAATGCCACCCGGTCGATCATCGTCACCCTGGCCTCGGCGCTGTCGGTATTGTTGACCATCTTTCTGCTTGAGTTCAACCTGGTTGCCTCCTTTATCACCTCCTATCCCAAAGATGCCCCTAATCTGTTCAGTCTCGATATTCAGCGCGGTCAACAGGAAGCTTTTTTTGCCGCCGTCGGGAAAGAAGCGGAGTTGTTTCCGGTGGTGCGCGGCCGTCTGCTGTCGATCAACGGAGAGGCGATCGACTATGAGCGGGAAAATCAGCGAAGAAGCGACAGTCTGGCCCGGGAATTCAACCTGACGTATCGCGACACGCTGCTTGACGACGAGATTATCGTTCGCGGTGAGCGCCTCTTTGAGGCTTCGCGGCCGGCGTCGGACGTGGTTGAAGTTTCGGTGCTCGATACCATTGCCGAAATCGGCGATATCGATCTGGGCGACCGGCTGGTCTTTTCCATTCAAGGGCTGCCGATGACCGCTGAAGTTACCAGCATCAGAAGCCGGACCAAATCGAAGCTTTACCCGTTTTTCTATTTCGTTTTTGCCGAAGAGGTGCTCGCCGCAGCGCCGCACACATTTTTTGCCGCACTGCATCTGGAGAGAGATGCGATCGACGAGACCATTACCCGTATCGTTACCGCGCTGCCCAATGTCAGCACCCTCAACGTCGCCGATACCGTCGTCCGGCTTGGCGAACTGATCGATCGACTGGCCAGGGTCATCACCTTTTTCTCACTGTTTTCCATCGTTGCCGGCTGTTTGATCCTGATCGGTTCGGTATTGGCAACCAGGTTGGAGCGGATCAGGGATTGCGCCTACTATAAAATTGTCGGTGGCACGACTCGTTTCGTGTTGTCGATCACCGTTTATGAGAACCTGCTGCTCGGCATGACCAGTTCGATCCTGGCAGCGGCCGTGGCCATTGTTTCCTCCTGGTTGATCTGCAGCGCCTGGTTCAATATCGCCTTTCGTCTGCACGGTGGCGCGTTGGTGATCATGGCCCTGACGACCTGCGCCGCGGTTGTGGGCATCGGGCTGATCAGTTCATTGAGCATTGTTCGGCAGAAACCGGTCACCTTTCTCTATCGGCAAAATGGTTAATCGCCAGTGGAGCTGCCCGTTATGCGATCGATGCTGAAGATGCCGGGGATCCTCATTGTCATGTTACTCGTTGTTTCAGGATTACTGGGGGGCTGTGAGCGCGAGCAGCGCGATCAACGGCGTGAGCCGGCCATCGCTTCCGAGCCGGTGTACGATGGAGTCATCATTGCCATGGGCGATAGTCTGACAGCCGGTCTCGGCGTGGCCCCGGAGAAGAGCTATCCCGCCCTGCTGGAGAGCAGTTTACAGGCGGCGGGGCTGAACTATCGGGTCATCAACGCCGGCGTCAGCGGGGAGACGAGCAGCGGGGCGCGTTCCCGAATCGATTGGATCATCAACAGCCGGCCAGACCTGGTAATCGTTGAAACCGGCGCCAATGACGGCTTTCGCGGTATTTCAACACAACTGCTGTACGACAACCTGGCTGCGATCATCGAGTCCCTCCTGGCCAATGATATCGGCGTGCTGCTCGTCGGCATGCAGATGGTAAGCAACCTCGGCGACGATTACCGGTCTGCCTTCAACGCGGTCTATCCGCGCCTGGCAGAGCACTACCCGGTGACCTTCATGCCGTTCTTCCTGGAGGGCGTGGCCATGGACCGAGGCCTCAACCAGCAGGACACCATTCATCCCAATGAAGAGGGCTATCGGGTCATCGTCGAGAACCTGCTGCCCTACGTGCACCAGGCTCTCAATCTCGAGCGACAGCGCGACAGGCCGCTTTAGATAATCCCCATGACAGGGAGTCACAACGAACTATGAAAATCTGCGTCGTGGTCGGAAGGACTGGTTGGCCCTCCCTCCGGCTGCTGCGCTGCGGCCTGAACGGCTGATTCTCAATCAACGGTGGGACAGGTTTTAACCTGTCCTCCGCTCACCACCAGCGGACGTCCTGTCCGCCACCCTACGGGCCTGATTCTCCGCCCAGCCGGGCCTCCGCGATGCAGCCTCCGAGAGAACCAACCAGCCCGGGGATTTCAGCCTGTGGAACTGATTTTCATAGAAAGCTGTTTGCGTTTTCGTTACCGACACCACACCCGGAAGCGTTTGGCCGGAGAGATCATTAAACTCCTTGAGATTGACAGGGCCGATTTGTTTCGCTACTGTTGAAGAAGAGGAGTTTTTACCTGTTTTGTAGCGCCTTTCCAAAAAGTCATCAGAAAAGAAGAAAGAGGGGACGGGCAACGCCGTGTGGGCACCATCGGGCATGGTTGTCTCTTTCTCTCGACGACAAAGGGGGCACCTATGGCGGACAGGCCTGTTTCCAGGATGTTTCAGCGGGCGTTTGTCTTTCGTGTCGGCCGGCTTCTCCTGCTGGTGATCGTGCTGGCGGCCGTTGTTTATGGTCTGGTGGCCGCGGTGTACGCTACCAGGACGATCTTCAAGGTGAAGATGAACCATGCCGTCGTACTGGAGAAACTGGGCGGTATTCGCCAACCGGTCACCGAGGTTGGCTGGCACGTCAGGCTGCCGTTGTTTACCCGTATCGAGCAGGAGGTGACCCTGATGAACCAGAGCATGTACCTGGGCGGCACGGCCGAGCCGATGCGGATCATATCAAGTGAAAATGTTGCCCTGTGGACGTCGGCCCTGCTCACCTATCGGATTCGTGACTTGAAGACCTGGGCGATCGAAAACCAATCTCCGCTGACGCTGTTGCAGGGCGATTACGACGGCATAGTCAAAGACTTGATGCAGGCGGAATCGGTCGATCGATTGATCAGCAGCAGGCCGCAAGTCAAGGAACGCATCTTCCTGGCTCTCAAATCACAGCCGATCAACGAGGGTGGGCCGACCCTGGAGCAGAAGTACGGCATTGAAATCGTCAGCTTCGTTCTCCGGGAAACGCATTTCGGTGACAACCTGGTGGAGGCGTCGGAAGAGAAAAAAAGACGTGAACTGATTGCCGAAGCGGAGAATTATGCCGCCGATCAGGAAGCGAGCCGAATCAGAAAACTGTATGCCGCCTACCTGGAAAGTATCCGTTCGTTGCAGCAGGAGATCGGCCGGTCGGACGGGGCCACCGACGCGGTCATCCTGCAGTTTCTCAGCCAGCAAAAGTGGGCCTCGGCCTATGAAAAAAACCAGACTGGTCAAAACACCGTGGTCATTCAAAACACCGATGCGGGGGCGATAACCCTGCCGTTGCCGGCAGCCGCACCGAAGGACGAACGGTGAACCGGTCATGCCGAGACGGTTAACCAAGCAGGTCCGCCTGATCCGGCTACCGGAAAAGCGTATCGTCGAGATTGACGACCTGGTCGCTTCATGGCCTCACGAGACCAAAGAATTCATGCGGGCCCGTCTCAAGCAGTATCGCCCGCCGCCGCCGTTTTTCCGGCTGCTGAGTCGCTGTCTCGGCTGGTTTTTGCTAACCGCGAAAAAACGCGACCTGCGCATCCTGAAAGACCCCAACATCCTCACCGATTGGCAGAAACGTTTCGAGGTCTCCGGCCAGACGGTGCCGCGCAAGGCCTGGAATCATATCCTGGAGAAGGAGCTGAGTCCCAAGGACCACGCTTACATGCTCGCCCGTCTCGAGAGGGAACTCTCCGACGTTCATCTGCCCCAGGAGCTGCGGCGTCTCTTTGAAAAGATCTATCGAGCCCATCTGCGCAAGGAATACACCAGTGACCCGGAGGTGCCGCAGGCCCCGATCATTCTGCTGGTCGGGCCGAGTGGCAGCGGCAAGACGGCAACGGCGACCAGGGCGATCGAACAGGTATTTTTTTCCGATGAGGCCCAGCCGGAAGTCGACCTGCGGCAGAAACGAGCCAGTGTGATGTCGTCGGTGCCGTTTTGGAAACGACTCGAAGACGTATCCCCAGATCTTGCTCAGGCCATCGAGCGGCGCCGGCGGTTGCGCCGTTACAAGTTTTTTTCCCGGATTCCCCTGGTCAATCTGCTGTTCCGGCGACAGATCGGCAAGAACCTCAGTGACCTGGAGGAACAGAGCCTGATCGTCGATTATGCGCGCATCACCCCGAACGATTTCCAGACCGCCCTGTCCGGGGAACCCGGCAACTATCTGCGGCGAGCCTTCGGCAATCCGAAATTCACCTGTATCAGGCATCTCGAGGAGGCGCACTCCGCTTTTGCCCGCAAGGAAAGCAGTGGCGTCAGCGGCGGTGTCGAGCGGCAACAGGGGACACTGGTCGACAGCTCCAACATCATTATCGATGAAATCATCAGCGGCGGTCGCGACTGTATCCTGATCGCCACATCGGACCAGCCGGAAGTCTTTGATTCGGCTATCTATCGGCGTTTTGTCGAGAAAGGGACGATCATTGATGTTTCCGAATACTGGCGCAGCAAGGTTAACTTGCAGGAAATCGTTCGCATCGAGCTGATGCGCAACAATATCCGGATTGCTGCCGGCGACCGTTCTCACGATTTTCCCGGCATCCAGTGGATCAGCGAAGAGGACTTGAAAAACGCCGTCGGCAAATTCTACCACATCTTCAAGGAGCGGTCCCTGCAGATTACACCTGCTTATACGCGCAAGCTGGTCGGCTATATCGTGTCGATCAAGGGCTCTTTTCAGGCCGATTATCTCGACGATTCTTTGCTGGTGCGCCATGCCTTCGAACTGGTGGCGAAAAACTCGTTCGGCGATCTGTTCAAGAAGGTCGTCAACCGCATCGACCGTTCGGCCCATTGGGACGACTATGCCGGCGAGGTGAAGCATACCTTTTCCGAGATGGCCAATAATTGCCTGCTTTATCAGATCAGAGAGGAAAAGGGCGTCGTGCTCAATGGCCCGCCGGGCAGCGGCAAAACCTTCCTGGTCCGTACCTGGCTCAGTGACAACGAAACCATTCACGATGTCTCAGCCAATCCGAGCATCCTCCACAACCCGGCTAGTCCGGTTGACGGTGCCGTAGAGAATCTGACGAAAATCTATGACATCGCCAAGATGATCGCTCCGGCCGTGGTCTTTTTCGACGAGGGCGACGCCCTTGCCCCACGGCGCAGCAGTATCGGCGGTGCACCGGCCGATCGGCTGACCAATACGTTTCTCAATATCATCGACGGCGAACAGCCCCTGTCGCGCGTGTTTACGGTGCTTACCACCAATCGACTGGATCTACTCGATCCGGCGTTGATTCGCTCGAAACGACTCAAGGTCCTCGAGGTGACCGGGCAGCTGGCCAGCGGTGATATCAACGAGATCATCGAGATGACGCTGGAGAGTGCCCCGCGGGAGGAAGGACTCACCGCGACCAAGGTTATCGAAGCGGCCAAAGGTCTGTGCAGTACCCCGGCCGATTTCGCGGCTTTTGTCGCCAAGGCGCTGTCTCTGCGCAGCACGGAATTGATGGTGCTCAAGACATTTAAAACCATCAGCTCACTGTCCGCCGCGGAGCAGGAGCGTTTTCTCAAGTTCAACATGAAAACCTTGAGCGGTATTCTCGAGGCGCTTGGGAATCCCGGTGGGCTGCAGCGACTTCTCAAAGAACGGCCCAAACAGTTTTTGGCTCGGGCCGAGGAGATCAATGCCCTGTTTGCCTCGATTGTCTCCGAGCAAGATTATCCGCTGTGCAGTTCCCACCTGCATCTGGCGCGGCGGGAGATGTCGCAGAGTCCGATCAAGAAAGGCAAGATCGAACTTGACGACTATCTCGAAGCGGAATTGAGCCGGGAGCCGCAGAAAGGGTTCATCGTCGGGGTCGGCGCCAACGAGACCGATGGCGTATTGTTGCCGATCGCCACCAGCCTCACCTATAGCCTGACCGCCGAGAAGGTCTTGGTTACCGGCGCTGTTTCCGGATCGGGGGATAGTTCGGCCCAGATGGAGATGGCGGTGCAGATGACCCAGCAGTCGGCCCAGGAGGCGCTGACCCTGGTGAAGAACTACTTCCAGGCCCTGCTTCCGGAAATCAGCACGGCCCGCCTGCTCGGCAGTTTTCTCGGCAATATGACCATCCACCATCAATTGCTGTCCGCATCCTATAACGTCGGCGGGCCGTCGGCCGGTTACGCGCTGGCCCTCAATACCCTGTCGGCCCTGCTGCACATTCCGATCTACCATGATTTCGGGATTACCGGAGCGCCGTGGACCAAAGGGGTCACCAAGGATGAAATCGGCGGTTCGGTCATTATCGGCGGGCACAAGAAAAAGACCGAGAAGGTGCTGCAATATCTGCGTCGTATGTATATGCCGCAGCAGAACTACAAGAGTCTCGAGCAGGATTTCCTAATAAATTATTGGAGTCAGGACAAAGATGTCCTCGGGGTGACCAATTTCGGCGATCTGGTGCCCGAGACGATCTGGCTCGGAGAGCAGTACGAAAAGACCCTGCTTGAGCTGATTGCCCTGCGTATCTCCTATAAACTCAGAAAATATGGGAACAGCGAGATCGACGAGAAGGCCGGAGAGGATATCATCAGGCTTAAATCGGTACTGCGTCAGCAGGCCGAACACGAGATCGTCTGGAAACTGCAAGCGATCAAAAACTACATGAGCAACCCGGAGCGTGACCCGCTGATATCACTGGAGTCGATTTTTCGTCAGGAAGAACGAGTGGTGGTCAAGATGAGGCGGACGATGTTCGACTTTTTGGAACCGATCAACGAGCGCTGGACGAAGTGGCGCTCCAACCGGTCATAGCCGGTACGGGGCTTCAGTAAGGTCCACACCGCGGGAAGCGCCGAATGCAAGGGAGAAAGGCGCTTCCCGCAGTGTGTATGGCAGCTCAATCTCAACAATCGGCGGGACAGGTTCTAACCTGTCCTCCGCAAACTAAAAAAGCGGGCCAGGTTTTAACCTGTCCTTCCGCACCGCCCCTCTGGTGCCGGCGGGTCATCACCAATTGATGATCTGGCCAATCTCCTTCACTCGATTTGTCACCGGCAAGCTTGGTTTCCCGTGGTGGGCTTCGACACTGTGTCGCACAGCCGGTAGGATACCTATTGTCTTCGTCTGATGCTCGTTGATTGGCGGCCCGGCGGTGACCAGGCGAGAGGTCAGCGGAGCGGTCATGGCGGCGCTGGACAGCAGGGCAGTGGCCGCGCAGAGTTGCTCAAACGCCGCTTGAGCCGTGCGTTTGCCGGAGATGTGCGGCCGAGTGACACGGTGCTCTGCAAGGCCGCTTAAATGGGGGCGTACCATGGACGTCTCCTTCCGTTGCAACGCTGGTGCACGCACTGGGCGTGGCATTAATAAAGCCTTGTTTACTATAGCTTTTGCGTCGGCCGGAAAGAATCGGCAAAGAGCCTTTTGTTTTGTAGGGAGGGCGGTGACGGCAGTGTAGGCGGTCGGGATAGCCGGCCGTAAGGTGATGCCTTACAGAAAACGGCAGCGACCGAGGGCTTGTCTGTTCGGGTGGATGGCCTGTGGTGCACTCATTATTCAGATTTTCCGAAATGTTCATTTTCGTTCCACAGCACGGCGCGCCGGGTCAGCTCTGTCGCTGTCTTGATGCAGAGTTTCTGTTTGATGCGATCCCGATACGTGCCGATGGTCTTGATCCCGAGTTTCATCCGTTCGGCAATTTCCCGCGTTGAGAGTCCGGAGCCGATCAACCGGAAAACTTCCAATTCCCGGTCGGTCAGGATTTCGATGGTCGGGGCGCCCTGGGCATGGGGATTGATCTGGAATTTGTCGAGGAGCAGGGCCATCATCGCGTGACTGACATGGATTTTGCCTTCGATTATATTGCGAATCGCCAGGACTACCGATTCGGACGCCTCCTTTTTCATGACATAGCCGCGAGCACCGGCGCGAATGGCCCGTTCGGCCCAGACCGATTCGTCGTGCAGCGACAGGACGAGGATTGGCATGCCGTGGTATTCAGCAGTGATTTCCTTGACCAGGTCCAGGCCGTTTTCCTCGGCCAGCGATATGTCGATGATCGCCAGGTCCGGGTGTTGTTCCCGGAGCGCTTGACGGGCGCTGGCAAAATCTTCGGCGACGGCACAGACCAGGAGATCCTCTTCCTGGTTCAGCAATTCCTTCATGCCCATCTGAAAAATGGGATGATCATCGACAATCAGTATTCTGGTCATCAGTGCGCGATCTCTTTGGCTACGGAAACGATTGTTCCCATCCGGGCGGATTGAAACGTCAACGTCGCGCCAATTGCCTTGGCGCGATATTCCATGGTGTGCAGCCCCATGCCCTTTCTTGTCGATAATGTATCAAAACCGGTGCCGTTGTCGATGATTTTAATCGACAGCAGGTTAGCCTCGGTGTGCATGGTTATGCCGATATTGTCAGGCCGGCCGTGTTTGGCCGCGTTGAAGGCGGCCTCGCGGATGATGTAGTAGATGTGCGTGGCGGTGGTATTATCGCTGTATTCGGTGGTGCAATTGAAAGAGAGTTCACAACTGATGGAAAACAGGGTCTCGATTTCCACGGCCAGCTCCTCGATCGCCGCCTCGAGTCCGTTTTCAATGATATGCACGGGATACAGGCCGCGCGCCAGACGCCGTGTTTTTTCGGTGGCATCGACGATCAACTGCCGGATCGACTCGAGTTGATCGTCCCGGATCGACTTCTCTTTTTCCAAAGTGCGTTTCAGCGCCTTGACGAGCAGCTCCACGCCGCTGAGATGTGAGCCGAGATCGTCGTGGAGCAAACGGCCGATGTTGCTTCGTTCCGCCTCCCGAACGGCGATGACTCGTCGCTCAAGCCGGGCCATTTTCTTTTCCGACCGGGTTTTCAGGATATGCAGCCACATTCCTTCGAGTACCATGGTCATCTGTCTGATATCGGCGTTGTCATAGGAGTCCTGGTTGTTGCATACGCCGGCGACAAGTACGATTACGCCGCTGTTGTAGATAGGTACGTCGAGATGGCGCCGGACCTCACCCTGGTATGGATAGAGAACCTCCCGCCCGGTTTTGCTGCAGTCGTTGCAAATCACGGCGGTCTTGCGATGCACCGCAGCACCAGGCAGGCCGGCCTTTTCGACACTGCTGGAGAGATGGCGCTTATTGCCGTAATATACTTTGGTGCCGTCCGCCCAACGATGTGAAATGATCGTGATATGTCGTTGAGGCCTGTTGACCAGAGCCAGATAGCCTTGTTCGGAGCGGGTCACCTGGACGATGCGCTGCAAGGTGAACTCATACTTGTCTTTCAGCGAGAAGCTTTCCATCATACCAAGTCGCAGCAAGGTGTCGAGCCGCAATTCATCGCGATGGAGCAGCCGTTCCTTCTGGATGCGGTCATCGACCATACGGTTGGCGAGAACGGAGAGGTCCTCGAATTCGCTGAAAGCCAAGTCATCTTTTTCGATCTTGACTTTGGCATCCGCAGCCCGGCGGAAAAAGTCGGTGAACAGACTGAATCCCTGTTTGATCTTGATCGTATAGTAAAACGCCACCAGTAGCAGCAGAGCGACGGCGACAGTGAAAAGGACCAGGAAGGTCGAAACATTCTTGAAGGCGATGCGGCGATAGGTCAACGTGGCATTGGTGATCAGTTCCTCCATTTCGTTCATGTGCATGCTGGTAGCGATGGTCCAGCCCCATTCCTGGAACGGACCGACGAAACAGAGTTTTTGTGGAATAGACTGGCTGTCGGGGGCGCCGTCGTGAAAGATGACGTAACGCTGATCAGGCGGTGACTGGCTGGCCTGCCAGATCATCTCGCCGTATTGCTCACCGGCGGCATTGGTCAGGCTGCGAATGGAACGGCCGACGAATTGCTGGTTCTGGTGGGAAATGATCGTGCCATCGAAGCGAAAAACGAAGACCTCACCGCCCTGCCCGAATTTCATCTGGCCGATCCTGGCCAACACATTGGCCTGGTTGAGATTTTCCATGTCGTTGCTGTAGATACCGGCACCGATGAACCAGTTGAGTGGCTGGAAATGTTTAACGAAACAGATCTTGGAGTAGACCTGGTTGCCGAAAGAAGGCTTGATCAGGTTGTAGCGATAGATGCCAGCCTCTTTTTGCGTGACGATTTCGATAATGTCGTTGATTACCGCCGACGGCTGGCGATCGAGCGCCTGCAGGCTTTGTTTTCCTTCATAGAACGGTTCATCGGCAAACAGGTCGATGATACCGGTATCGGTCTGTCCGGCGAAATAGTACCCGCGTTCGTCATACCAGCGCACGGGTCGCAGGATTTCGGCGATCATCGACCGGATTTCGGCGTCGCTCTGTTCGTCCTTGTACATCGAGTAGAGGTGTGAGGCGATGGTGTAGGCGGATTGTACCCGGTTGCGGATATCCTCTTCGACGGTAATATTGGCCTGGTTCCGGGTAAAATCGATGAAATCGACCACGGTATCATACTCTTCCTTGACCCGGTCGCGGTATTGCTGTTCGTATGTGGTGCGGATGTTGTCGATACTCTCCTGCAGGGCCTGATATTCGTTGATGGCCCAGAAGATACCGATGAAGATGGCCAAGGCGACGACGACCACAAGCGAGGCGTAAAAGGGTGCCGCCGATAGTGACACCTTGTGTGACTTCAGCCGTTGCAGAGCGTGTTTTATGGCCGACCGCGCCATTACAGGCCCTCACCCGAACAGATTGGCATCAGTCCGCTCATGGCTGTGCCGGTATTTCCAGCTTGATGATGTTGGGGAAAATGGTGGTCAAGAAGATCGAATCCATGCCCTGATGATCGCCGGGACCGAACTGCAGAAGAATACCGCCGAGATCGAAACCGCCCACCTCCTGCATCGTGGTGATGAATTTTTCCCTGGTCAACTCTCCCGGGACTGCGGTGGCGATCTGGGCAAAGAGCTTGCCGGCAATATAGCCTTCGAGGCTGATAAAGCTGATCGGCGCGTCGTGCTGGTAGATCATCATCGATTCACGGTATTCCCCGATTAGGGCAATGTCGTTGTTCAGCGGGTGAGGCACGACCTGCGAAACGATAACGTTCTGGCCGTAGGCGCCGAGGGCCTTTTTCAGGCTCTCGGTCCCGACGAAGGAGATATTGCAGAAGGGGACATCCTTTTTCAGTTTGATCTTGCTCAGTTTTATGAATTCGGCACAGGCCGGATAGGCGCCGACCATGACCACGGCTTGCGGATCGGCCTGATAGATTTCGCGGATGCCACCCATGACCGCCAGGGTGTTGCGTTCATAGGATCCTTTGGCAACCAGCTGCATGCCGCGTCGGGCCAGTGCCAGTTCGATGCCTTCCAGGCCGGTCAGTCCGTAGCTGTCGTTCTGATAGAAACAGGCGATGCGCTGCAGGTGGTGATGATCGATTAGGTAGGCGGCAAGGGTTTCCATTTCCTGGTAATAACTGGCCCGAACATTGATGATGTAGCGCCGGAACGGCTTCCGCAGCAATTCGGCGCCGGTGAACGGCGCAAAAAACGGGATCCGGTATTCTTCAACGATCGGGATGACGGCTTTCGAGGTTGGCGTCCCCACCTCGCCGATGAGCAGGAACACATGGTCTTCGGTGATCAGCCGGAGCGTGTTGCGCACGGCCTTGTCCGGTTCGTAGCCGTCGTCGAGACTGATTAGATGGATGTCGCGTCCATTGATCCCACCCCGTTCATTGATATAGGCAAACGCGGCGAGCAGTCCGGCACGCATTTCCAGACCGTGGTTCTGGGTCGGTCCGCTCAATGCGCAGGATTGCCCGAGAACGATGGAAGAAAGCTGGTTTGCCGCAACGATGGGAACGGAGCGAGCCAAGGCGGCGGTCAGAATGAGCAGAGCGATAAGCAGACGTAACATGGTACCGGGTTGGCGATGTTCGGAACGCAGTTTATGCACAGATCCAGTTGTTTCTCGGTTGCCGGCGCAGGGCCGGTAGCGGATGGTGGGACCCGTGTCGGCTGCCGCGGTTGACGATGCTTGTTCATTGTGCACGAAACTGTTAAAAAAAGCTAAAAAAAAGCGTTTTTCCGCGGCGGAGCGTCGATAGGCGGTCGGCCATAGTCCAAGATGGTGTGTGTCGATGAACCTCCTGCCCGATACCATGTTGTCGATTTACTGCCTGAAGGGCCTGATCTCCGATCGGCAGACGTTTCCGCAGGGATTTCTTGGCAATTGGCAGGAGGACGATCACTCGTTCCTGTTTTTCCGGGAACCGCAGCCTGATTTTGTCGCCGACCTGGTTCATGAAGATGCCGCGCTGACGCTGGTCGACTACTATTGTATGAGCTACCGACAGTGGCAGGGCACCACTGTCGAGCCACTCAGGATCGGCCGCTTTCTCGTTACCCCCCCATGGCTCAAGGCCGTGGCCGGGCCGGATGAATATCGGCTGGTCCTTGATCCCGGCCTCGTCTTCGGCAACGGCACCCACCCGACTACCTGTGCCTGTCTGGCGGCTATGGAGATCGCCTGCCGGGCTGGGTCTGTCCACCGTCTGATCGATCTCGGCACCGGTAGCGGACTGCTCGCCCTGGCTGGCGTGAAGCTTGGTTGCCGGCAGGTGGTGGCGGTCGATGTCAACCTGCTGGCCGCGCGAACCACCCACCGTAATGTCATACTCAACGACGCGCAAGACCGGGTCATTGTTGTCAATGGTCGGGCCGAGGTGTGGTGCGGTGTTGCGGCCGACCTGCTGGTGGCCAATATCGGTTATCCGGTCCTGCGTGATATCATCACCGGCGACGAATTTCTGGAACAGAAATGGTTTGTGCTCTCGGGACTGCAGACCCGGGAAGCGGAGCAGATCCGAGCGCTGCTCGAGAAGTTGCCGGTGGTCGTTCTCAGACATTGGCACACCGGCCGCCTGTGGCATACTTTGCTCGGCTGCGTCAGGTAATATCGAACGGGCGGAACCGGTATTTTGCGAAACTTTGGAAGATGCGTTACTTTTTTTAGACAACCAGCCCTGCCGAGCGCGACGATGATTGTCCCGACGTTCAACGGAGGTGTCAGCCATGATCGGCGACAATAGAGAAGTACTGAACCACCGGGAGCCTTCCTGGTCGCTGGCCACCGATCTCTACCAACTGACGATGGCCCAGGGTTATTGGGCGTCGGCTATGGCCGAGCGGGACAGTATTTTTCACATGTTCTACCGGACGCCGCCTTTTGGTGGACGGTATGTAGTGGCTGCCGGTATCGAAGTGTTTGCCGACTGGTTGTCCCGTCATCGGTTCAGCGAACAGGATTGCGCATACCTGGCTACCGTGACCGGTGCGAACGAGCGGCCGTTGTTCACCGATGAGTTCTTACGCTACCTGGCTGGATGGACGTTTCGCGGTTCGATTGAAGCGGTGGCCGAAGGAACGTTGGTTTTTCCGCACGAGCCGATGGTTCGCGTGCGGGCTCCGCTGTTTGACGCACAGCTGATCGAAACGACCCTGCTGGCCATCGTTAATTACCAGAGCCTGGTGGCAACCAAGGCTTCACGGATCCGTCTGGCTGCAGGCCGGGACGAGGTTCTCGAGTTCGGCCTGCGGCGGGCCCATGGCCTCAACGGCGGTCTGTCGGCCAGTCGGGCGGCTTATATCGGTGGTATTGACGCTACCTCGAACGTACTTGCCGGCCAGCAGTACGGAATTCCGGTGCGCGGCACCCACGCCCACAGCTGGATCATGGCTTTTGCCGATGAACTGACGGCATTTCATGCCTATTGCCAGGTCTTTCCGCACAACTCGGTACTGCTCGTTGACACTTACGATAGCCTCGACGGTGTTCGCCACGCCATTGATGCGGGCCGGAGGTTGCGAGAGCGGGGCGAGGATCTGCTCGGCATCAGGCTCGATTCGGGCGATCTTGTCTATCTGGCTGGACAGGCTCGAAAACTCCTCGATGACGCGGGGTTTCAGAAGACCAGGATCGTTGCCTCCGGCGATCTTGATGAACAACTGATCGTCAGCCTGAAGGGTCAAGGTGCGCCGATCGATATTTGGGGCGTTGGTACCAAGCTGGCAACGGCCTTCGACGAGCCGGCGCTGGGAGGTGTCTACAAACTGGCAGCGGTAACCGACAAAGACGGAATCCTCGGAGAGAGGATGAAACTATCAGATCAGGCGAGCAAAGCATCGATCCCCGGTTGCCTGGATGTTGTCCGTCTGCACGATGGCAGCCGTTGCGTCGGGGACATTATTTTTGATAGCGCAAGCGAAGAGGAGCCGGGACGGGATGGAACCGCTCAGACTATTATTTCACCGGTCGATCCGCGGCAGCACTGGACCGTACCGACCGCCGATGTGTCCCGAACACAGCTGCTTCAACCACTCTTTGTTGACGGTAGGCGGGTCGCTAAGGAGTCGCTGCTATCGGATCTGCGGCAGCGAACACTGAACGGCCTGACCGACTTCGATCGGACCATTTTGCGTTTCGATAATCCGCACACATACGCCGCCGGGTTGTCGGCACGGCTCCATGCGCGGAGAGAGCGCATGCGCGAAAACGAGCTTGCCAAAATCCACAGGCACAAAACCAATGGATACGACGGCAGGCGACAATCAGGGGAGAGACAACGATGAAACGAGCACTGCTGGTTACCGATATTCAGAACGACTTTTTGCCGGGCGGTGCGTTGGCGGTGGGGCAGGGAGACGAGATCATTCCCTTCGTGCGGAACATGATGCAGCGAACCGGGGACTATCAGCTGATCGTCGCCGTCCAGGACTGGCATCCTTCGGACCACGGTTCATTTGCCTCGAACCATCCCGATGCGGTTCCCTTCCAGACGGGAGAGCTGGCCGGTCTGCCGCAGGTGCTCTGGCCCGATCATTGCGTGCAAGGCAGCCCGGGGGCCCGCCTTCAGGAACAGATTCGGGAGACGCTGACCGACATCACCAGGGCCGGTGCTTTCTCGTTGATCATTCAGAAAGGGCAGGATCCGCAGGTTGATTCCTACTCCGCTTTTTTTGACAACGCCCGACGTCATGACACCGGGCTGGACCGGGCCCTGAAGAGCTACGGGATAACCGATGTCGATATTGTCGGCCTGGCCTTTGACTATTGCGTCCGGTCCACCGCTCTCGATGCCGCATCACTGGGTTACCGGACCCGGGTCTTGATGAACGGCACCAGGGCCATCGATGCGGCGACCTGCGACCAGGTGGTCGGCGAGCTCGAAGCGGCCGGCGTCCGCTGTGTTACCGAGAAGCCGCCGACCTCGATCTGACCGGCTGCCAGGCGCTGGCCGGTCGGCACACGACCGGCAGCAGCCGGCCATCTGTCAGCCGACCGCCGGTGCGTGTTAGGGTATTGTCCTACAGCGACTCAGTTCATTTCCTACATGGTCTCAAGCCTTTTTCCTTCCGGAAAATAGGCGGGGGCCCGATTCTCTTCTCTTCTTGCCGTCCGTATAATCAGGCATTCTTACTATTCTTCTCACGCTGAGCAGGTTTTTCGACCGGTTTCACCGTCCGGGCCGTCGCTACGCAGCGATTGGATTGCCCGAAACTTCGATTAGGTGGTATCCCGGCCGCAATCGTTTCCCAAACGCCTGTCGGTAATTGAGAGGGGTCAGCAATGCCTACCGAAGCAGGACCATTGAGAAAAGCGATTTGGTGCCGAATCTCTCGGAGAGGCATCATAGCACAGGTTGATCATTGGGGAATTTTTGCAACCCCGGAACAATAAACCCCGGAAATAAATCCTTATAACGAGGAGGAGGCTTCAATGGGAGTGTCAAGACGGGATTTTCTGAAACTGTCAGGCGGTACCGTTCTGATCGGAACGCTCGGCGTGAACCTCGATCCTGCGAAAGTGTATGCGCAGGAATTGCGGATCAAGAACGCCAAGCAGAGTACGACGATATGTCCGTACTGTTCCGTCGGATGCGGCATTATCGTCTACACCGAAAACGGCAAGGTCATCCAGACCGAGGGTGATCCGGATCATCCGATCAGCGAGGGAACGTTGTGCGCAAAGGGGTCGTCGCTGGTGCAGATGGCCAACAACGATACCCGCCTCGGGAAACCGATGTACCGTGAACCGGGCGGCACGGCCTGGAAAGAGGTGGAATGGGACTGGGCCCTCGACCGCATTGCTCGGCTGGTCAAGGACAGCCGGGACAAGAGCTTCAAGACCGTTGAAAAAGGTTTCGTTGTCAACCGCACGGAAGGCATCGCCCATATCGGCAGTGCTGCGATGGACAACGAAGAATGCTACCTGATGCAAAAACTTGTCCGGTCCTGGGGCCTGGTGTGGGTCGAACACCAGGCGCGTATCTGACACTCCGCAACTGTTGCGGCTCTGGCAGAGTCGTTCGGACGCGGTGCAATGACGAATCACTGGATTGACCTGAAAAACGCCGATGTCATTTTGGCCATGGGCGGTAACCCGGCGTCAAACCATCCGGTTTCGATGAAGTGGATCATGCGTGCCAAGGCAAAAGGCGCCAAATTGATCAGCGTCGATCCCCGTTTTACCCAGACCTCCGCAAAAGCGGACCTCTACGCCCCACTCCGTTCCGGAACGGATATCGCCTTTCTCGGCGGTATGATCAACTATATCCTGGAAAATAATCTCTATTTTCGGGAATACGTGGTCAACTACACCAACGCGGCGTTTCTGGTGAACCAGGATTTCCGGGGGCCGGCCGATCTGGACGGGCTCTATTCGGGCTATAACGAGGCGCAGCGTAAGTATGACAAGACAACCTGGTCTTTTCAGCGCGACGAGAACGGCGTTGCCCTGAAAGATCCCACCCTGGAAGATCCGAACTGCGTTTTCCAGCTGCTGAAAAAACAGTATGCCCGGTATACTCCGGAAACGGTGTCGAATATCACCGGCACGCCGCTGGATAAATTGCAGGCGGTCTACGAACTCTACGGCTCGACCGGCAAGCCGGACCGGGTCGGGACCGAATGTTATGCCATGGGCTGGACCCAGCATACCGTCGGTACCCAGAATATCCGGGCCATGGCCATCATCCAGCTGCTGCTCGGCAATATGGGGATGCCCGGTGGTGGTGTCAATGCGTTGCGTGGTGAATCCAATGTCCAGGGGTCAACGGATCACGGCATTCTCTTCCATATTCTGCCAGGCTATAACCCGGTACCGAACGCGTCGCTCGTTGACCTGGCTACCTATATCGAGAAAACTACCCCAAAAGCCACTGAACCGGGCAGCGTTAACTGGTGGTCCAATCGCAACAAGTATATCACCAGTTATCTCAAGGCAATTTATGGAGATGCGGCAACCGCGATGAATGATTTCGGGTATGGATGGATGCCAAAACTGGATGTTGGCCAGAATTGCTCCTGGCTCAATCTTTTTGACAACATGCTTGCCGGTAAATTCGAAGGGTTCTTCGCCTGGGGGCAGAATCCCGCTTGTTCGGGCGCCAATTCAAACAAGACACGGACCGCCCTGTCAAAACTGAAGTGGATGGTCAACGTCAATCTCTATGACAACGAGACCGGCTCTTTCTGGCGCGGTCCCGGCATGAACCCGGCTGATGTCCAGACCGAGGTATTTATGCTGCCCTGTGCGTCTTCAGTGGAGAAAGAGGGTAGTATCTCAAATTCCGGGCGCTGGGCTCAGTGGCGCTATAAGGCCGTCGAGCCGGTCGGACAGTCATTGCCCGACGCCGATATCATCAATGAGCTTTATTTCAGGGTCAAACAGCTCTACCAGAAGGAAGGCGGCGCCTATCCCGATCCGGTGGTCAATCTGTTCTGGGACTACGGCGAGCGCGATTCGGCGGGTAAGGTCAAACATGTCGATATTCATGCCGTCGCCAAGCACATTAACGGCTACTATACTCAGGACGTGTATGACACGAGTGTTGAGCCGCCGAAGCTGATCGGCAAGAAAGGCGACCTGGTGAAGAGCTTCGGTCTGCTCAGGGCCGATGGGTCCACCTCGAGCGGCAACTGGCTCTACTGCAACTCGTATATCCAGGTGGACGGCAAACCCGTCAATATGATGGCCCGACGCGGCAAGACGGATGCGACAGGCCTGGGGCTCTATCCCGAATGGTCCTGGTCGTGGCCGGTCAACCGGCGGGTTATTTACAACCGGGCTTCTGTCGATCTGCAGGGTCAGCCGTGGGATCCGAAGCGGCCGCTATTGGCCTGGGATGCGACCGGCAAGAAGTGGGTCGGTGATGTCGTCGACGGCGGGCCGCCGCCGATGGGTCAGTCGGGCAAACTGCCCTTCATTATGAAGCCGGACGGAGTCGCCTCGATCTTTGGCCCCGGTCTGGCCGAAGGACCGTTTCCCGAGCATTACGAAGCGCTGGAGTGCCCGCTCGAGGAAAACTCGATGTCGAGTCAGCGGATCAATCCGACCATCAAAATTTTCGGCGGCGATTCCGATGCGTTCTACTCCTGCGATCTGCGCTACCCGTTTGTCGCCAGTACCTACCGGGTGACCGAACACTGGCAGACCGGCGTTATGACCAGGCATTGCTCCTGGCTGCTGGAGATGCAGCCGCAGAATTTCTGCGAAATAAGTATCGAACTTGCCAAAGAACTGGGGATTAATAATGGCGACACCGTTGTCGTCACCTCGGGGCGTGGTGAAGTGCAGGCGATCGCCATGGTCTCCGAGCGGTTCCAGCCGTTCAAGATCGCTAATTCGACGGTCCACCAGGTCGGCCTGACCTGGCATTTCGGCTGGCAGTTTCCGGAGGACGGCAGCGGTTTCGACTCAGCGAACCTGCTGACGCCGAACGTCGGTGATGCGAACACAATGATACCCGAGTCGAAGGCCTTCATGGTCAACGTCCGGAAGGCATAGGGGGTGAACCATGGCTAATAATACGAACACAAGCCGTAAAGCAATCCTGGTTACCCCGGAACTCTGTATCGGGTGTCGGGCCTGCCAGGTCGCCTGTAAATCATGGAACCAGCTGTCGGCCATCAAGACAAAAAACAACGGTACCTACCAGAACCCGCCGGACCTGGCCAGTGCGGCCTATAACATGATTCAGTACAGCGAGGTGCCGTCGGACCAGAATGCGGTACGCTGGCTTTTCCTGAGCCGGCGCTGCATGCATTGTGAGGATGCCGGTTGCATGACCATCTGTCCGTCGCCCGGTGCGTTGTATCGGACCGATGATGGCGCGGTGGCCTTTGATCGAGACAAGTGTATTGGCTGCAAGCTCTGCGTCAACGCCTGTCCGTTCGATGTTCCTCGCTATGACGCGGAGGACAAAGTGACGAAATGTCACCTGTGCTTCGATCGGATCGGTGCCGGCATGGAACCGGCCTGCACCAAGACCTGCCCCACCGGTGCCCTGAAGTTCGGAGATCGGGACGAGCTGGTCGGTGCTGCGAAGCAAGAGGGATTCGGCACCATCTACGGGGAGAAGGATCTGGGCGGCCTTGGTTCGATCTACGCATTCAAAGAAGAGCCGAAGCTGTACGGGATGAAGGAAAATCCGGAGATTCCAAGCAGTGTCGTTTTCTGGCATACCTACCTCAAGCCGCTCTCGTTGATCGGTCTGGGTGGAGTTGTTGGAGCCGCGGCGATCCACTATCTGGCGATCGGTCCCCACAAGGATCAGGAAGAGGAGGTGTGACATGGCAGAGATGGTAAGAAAATCAAGTGTCGACGAGGTCCTGAATCACTGGATACTCGCCGGAAGCTGCATCCTGCTGGTAATCACCGGGTTTGCCTTCCTGTTCCATATGGAATCGGTCGGCGGTGTCTTCGGCGGCTTTGATACGATGAAATCGGTGCATAACTGGGCGGGCGTCGTCTTCTCGGTGTCCCTGCTCTACTCCATGCGCCATTACCTTGCAGATGCACTACACTATGACGCCGACGACCGGCAATGGTTCAAGGTGGCGGGCGGCTATCTGTCCCACAAGGTAAAAGTGCCGCCGATGGGCAAGTACAATCCGGGCCAGAAGCTCTATTATCTGATTATCCTGCTGGCCGGCATCGCCATTGCGCTTTCCGGTTTCGCCATCTGGTTCATGAAGGATAACGGAAGCATAATGCTTCTTGCTCACCTGGTACACAATGTGGCTTTCGTTGTCTTTGTTGTCGTCGTGCCGGTTCATATCTATCTCGGTACCCTGGCAAATCCGGGTACTTTCGGTATCATGGTGACCGGTACCATGCCGCTGGAAACCGCCAAAAAGCGGCATCCCAAGTGGATTAGCTGATGTGTCGGTGGCAGGTGGCCAACGGCCGCTTCGCCCGATGAACAATATTCAAGGAGGGAAAAGGGGATACCACGGTATCCCCTTTTTTTACTGACGATGAAAAAAGCCCTGATCTGCATTGTTGTGCTGTTATTATTCGGCATCGCACAGGCGAGCGAAAAACGGGTTGATGTACCGATTGGCGACTCCCCGTCTCTCGGACCTGACGGTGCGCCGATAACCATCATTGAATTCATCGATTTTCAGTGACCCCATTGTGTAGCGGTCGGTCCGACCGTCAAGCAACTTGTGGCCAGTTATCCAGGAAAAATCCGGCTGGTGATCAAAAACTATCCGTACAAATATCGAGATTTCGCCCGCATTTCCGCTGAGGCTTCACTGGCGGCAAGAGAGCAGGGTAAATACTGGGAGATGCATGATCTGCTGCTGACCCGGTCTCCTGCACTGGATCGCTCCAGCCTGATCGCCTATGCCGGCGAGTTGGGGCTCGATGTTGAAGCCTTTACCGCGTCGATCGACAGCAATGCTCATGCCGGGGAGATTGACCGTGATATCGCCCTGGCCGAGTCGATCGATCTGTATAACACGCCGACATTTTTTATTAACGGTCTGCAGGTTGTCGGGGAGCGGCCCTTCGAGTATTTTAAGAAGATGATAGATGAGGAATTGACGCGGACGGGAGGGTGATCGATGAAGAAAATTGCATGGCTGCTCCTGGCCGGACTCTGCCTGCCGGCAGTTGCTGTGGCCGGGCAGTTGGCCGCCATTACCGATGCGATGCTACCCGAACAGACTCCTGAGCTGGCAGCTCGGGCCGAGCTTGGGAAAAAGCTTTTTTTTGACCGGCGACTGTCCGGCGACGGAACGATGAATTGCGGTACCTGCCACGATCCTGAACAGGGGTATAGCGATGGCATGGAAATCTCGCTCAACTACCCGACGACCAAAAACTGGCGCAATTCACCGACGGTGATCAATGTCGTCTTTCATCAACAGTTCTTCCATGATGGGCGTGCTGCAACCCTGGAGGAGCAGGCCCTGTTCCCGATGATGTCGGCCTTTGAGATGAATCAGAACCTCGATTTTCTAGAAGAAGAAATCCGATCCGTTCCTGAATATGTTGCTGAATTCAAATCAGTCTTTGGCGATGGGGATGTCACCCTGGAGCGTATTGCCATCGCCATAGCCGACTTCGAGCGGACCCTGATCTCCCGCGATGCCCCGCTGGACCGATTCCTCGATGGAGATGAAACGGCGCTTTCGCCGGATGCGCGGCAGGGCTATCAGCTGTTTATCGGCAAAGCGGCTTGTGTCACGTGTCATTACGGCCCCAATTTGATGGACAACCGCTTTCACGCCCTTTATGTTCCTGAGAATCCAGACCATCTTGAAGACCCGCGGATCACCGCTACCCGGCGTTTTGTCGCCAAGCTCCACAATTTTGAAGCGTACCGGACGCTGGACGAAGATCTTGGTCGCTACCTGATCACCAAGGATCGTGCCGATTGGAAGGCCTTCAAGACCCCGACGCTCAGAGAGATTGCCGCAACCGCACCGTACATGCACAACGGCATCTTTGCGACGCTTGATGAAGTGCTCGACTTTTTTGCCGCCGGCGGCGGCGCCGGCACCACCGCGCTGAAACCGTTGGCTCTTTCCCCGGCGGAAAAATCGCAGCTCAAAGCCTTTCTGGAAGAAGGTCTTGCCGGTGAGATCACCCCGTTAACCTATCCCAAGATACCCTAAGGAGACGCATGACCATTGATATCCCGACCTTGATTGAGCAGCGGCCGCATCTCAAGGACCCACTCGAGTTTTATGCCCGTTGGCAGCAGTTTCAGCAGGAGGTGGCAGCCTTGCTGCCGGATGACGGAGAGGACATGTCGGCCGCTGATGCCCGGGCCTATCCCCAGCAAGCGAGTGCTGCGGTCTTTCGCTTGTTTCTCGAGACCTTTGATCTGCCGGAAGAAGAGCTGGCTCCGCTCGGCCGGGCACTGGAGCAGGGCGAGCTCGATTTTATGCAACTGCCGCTCGGAGATGCTCCGATGAAGGCTGCCGAGCCGTTTACTGACGAAGAGTGGGCTTCTCTGCTGTTTCTGTTGAGCAGGCCTTATTTCCTGGCCTTGCGTGAGCGATTTGTCCTGGACGGCAGCATCTGGGAAGACGGCCGCTGCCCCCTTTGCTCGGCACGAGCTACGCTGGTTTCCATCGTGGATGGTCCGCAGCGCCGCATCCAGTGTTCGTTCTGCGGCACCTCCGGCCCGTATTCGCGGTTTATCGGCTGTCTGCACTGCGGCAGCGAGAACATCGACAAACTCAATACCCTGATGTCCGATGATGAGCCGGGATTCCGGGTAGCGACCTGCGACGAGTGTAAGACCTATGTCAAGGTTGTTGAAGATTCGGCTTTACAGAAAATGACGTTTGATCTGGCGGATCTGGCCAGTTTGCCGCTCGACCTGGTTGCTCAGGGACAGGGGTTTTCCCGGCAGGCACCCAATCCTATCGGTCTGAAAAAAATGGAATAAGCGACAATCGGCGCCGGTCAGTTCCGGCGTCCCCAAGAAAAAGGTTCTGTTGCGTCGCCAAGGGCCGCCTGATCGGGCGGCCCTTTTTTTGTCGGGCTTGTCCGGCCGGAAACGGGCAGCGCGGCGTTCCGACGAGAGAGGCGTGGCGAGCAGTCGGTCGTTGCCTGCCGGTCAGGACAGCTCCTCAAACAATTTTTCCTGATCGGGGGTGCCGATAAAGATCAATTCGTCTTCTTCTTCGATCATTGTTTCCGGATCAGGACTGATGTGCAGGTGATCATGTTGCCGGATGGCAATAATGCTGAGGCCGGTTTTTTCGCGGATACCGCAAGTCATTATCGAGGTGCCGGCGTAATGCGTTCCGGCCTGGCGCTGAAGCACGACAAGACCTTCGGTAAAGAGTGAGATCTCGTTTGGCTGCAGCAGTTGAAAAATGATCCCGGCGCCGAGGGAGGCGTAGGACATGACCTGGTCGGCACCGGCCATATGCAGTTTGGCTACGCTTCTTTCGAGAATCGATCTGCTGATGATCTGCATATCAGGGCGAAGTTGCCGGCAGTAAAAGGTCAGATAGATATTCATATCATCACTGTGCGTGGTGATGATAACCGATTTGACCTGCTCGATACCGGCGCTTCTCAAGGTGTCAAGATCTGCGGCATCGCCGCAGATGGTTTTCTCGCGGTAGGCACCAGTGCCGATGTTGGATCGTTTTTCGACAATGCGGAAGTTGATACCGTATTGATCAAGTGTTGCCGCTGCCACCTGACCGACCCGGCCGCCGCCGAGGATCAGCACTTGCGGAATGTCGGGGGACTGCTGGATGGCGACGGTGAAATGCTCGTCGAAGGCTTTGAGTTGTCCACTGGTGCCGGCCAGAATTAAAATGGTCTGAGCGGAGATACGTGTTTCCGGGTTGGCGACGATGAACTTGCCTTTTTCCATCATACCGATCGCCGTGACCCCGGTGGCTTGCCGAATACCGGCCTGGGCAAGGCTCTTCCCCTCCAGGCTGGTGTAGCGCACCGGCAGCTCGGAAATGAGCAGATCACCGAAGCGGCCGATCATGGTGGTTCCCAGGCCAACGCCAAAGGCCCTTCTGGCAAGGGACACGCCGAGCATGGTCATGAATTCGTAGACGCTGACATTGCCGGAATACTCGAGGATATCGATGGAGTGTTTGTTGGCGGCATTGGTGACAATCGGCACATCCTCACTGACTTGGCGAATGGTAAAGCAGATATTGGTGCTGATCAGATCGTCGTTGGTCACGACGATCAGTGCCGCTTTGTCCGTCTGAGTCTGGCGGTAGGTCTCTTGACGATCCAGGTCGCCGACGATTACCCGGTAACCTTGATCGAGCAGGGTTGCGGCATGCTGCTGGCTTCCGGTGATGACGGCGTAGGGAACCTGCCGTCGGTTAAGGTAGTCGATCAAGCGCGTGGTGATTGGATCGACAGAAGTGATCAGCACGTGCCCTTCGGTTTCATTCGGGAGTTGCCGTGGGGTCCGGGCCTTTTCCTGGGCCTCGAGCCAGGGCGCGTAGAAGAATTGGATAAAGGTGAAGGGCAGAATGATGAGCAGAAAGAGCACGCCTGAAACGAGGACGAATATCGAAAAGACCCTGCCGAGATCACTGTTAAAGGTAATATCGCCGAAGCCTAGCGTCGACATAACCGTCAGTGTCCAGTAAACACCGGTCACCCAGGAGAAATCCTGACCTTCGTATGCCATCAGCAGGTGAAAAAGGATTGAATAAAGACAGATGACTGACAGTAGGAAGGCGAGGAATTTGGACAAGACCACCACGTTTCGTTTGGTCGTCTTATCCTGAAAGAAAAACATCAACTGGGGTACGACGAATTTCATACAGCCACCTCAGTGGGCTAAGCGATTATCGGGAGAGCAAAGAGCCTGGGCACCAGGTGCAGCTTGGCAGCAATACATGGTCATGCCCCCCCTGGACGGGACGTCACAACAAAACATGAAATCGGTGTCGTGGTTCAAAGGGCTGGCCGGTCCTGCCTCCAGCAGAACCGGCCAGCCCGGGGGACTGATGTTCACATAAAATATCAGGGTCGGGGCAGCAATAGTTCGACCGTCCATAACGGAACCTGAAGGCAATAAAACTATAGCATATCGACGGTTGATTCGGAAACCGTGCTGTGGGACATAAAGCTGGTCAGCCTGTCCATCGAAGCATCACGTCTCATCGGTGGGTGACGACCGGGCGTGGAGGAGCCGGTAGGAAATGGCAGCAAGCAGCAGGCCAAGGGCCAGCCCGTACCAGGGAAACCAGGAAAAAGATTGGCGAAAGGCCTCGTTTTCAAGCAGTTCGGGCGACAGCAACGGCTTATCCAGAAGCAGACCGTTGCGCACATGGCTGATCAGCAACGCAAAAAAGACGCCGATCAAGCCATAGGCCAGATTGAAGAGCAGGCCCTTGAAACTGAGCACGGTAGCCCGCCTCGCCGATGCGGTGGCGCGATTGAGATAGTGGCTGGTGAAAAAGGAGGTGAGCAGCAGGCCGATCATCACCCCGGCCATCGGCAGGACGCCGAGATACGGGAAAAAGCCGCTCAGCCCCCACAAGGTTGCCAGTGTCAGCAGGCCCAGCAAGCCGCAATTGGCGGCCGGCGAGAAGCGTTCGACCAGCCATTCCGCGCACTTGGGAACCAGCAGGCCGAGCAGAGAGAAGGATGCCATGATCATGCCGAAGCTCGCCTCCGGCAGTTGAATCAGGCGAAAATATTGGCTGGCCAGCGTGATAATGAGCCGCAGGAGATGGTCGTAAAACATGCCGAACAGGATGACGGCCAGCGCAAACGGCGTGTGCAGAATCCAGCGACCGGCCTGCATGGTCAGTAAAAAAGCCTTGCGTATGGTCGCCAGTGAAACCGTTTCCCCGTTGCTGCGCTCCTGCAGGCCGATGGTCGCGAAGAAGGCGCCGATGGCGAGTAGCAGGGTCAGATAGATGGGAAAGCGCATGGTGACCTGTTGGCTGACGACCTGATCGATGGCCAGCCAGGAGAGTAGCCGATTAATCAAGTCGGGATCGTAGACCAAGGCGCCAATGGTCATCGCCACGACTCCGGCCAGGGCCTGCAAGCGCATCAGGACACTGAGCACTCGCGGCCAGTGGTCGGGGTTGCCGTCTTCGAGCAGAGAATCGTAGGCGATCGCTTCGTCGGCCCCGCTGGCCATCGCTTCCGCCAGGCCGCTCAGTATCCGGTTGATGAGAAAGGCCCAGAATACCACGGTGCTATTGGCCAACGGGACAAAGGCGAGCAGGCTCATTTCAGCTATCATCAGCAGTGCGGTCAGCACCAGCAGGCGCCGGCGGCCGATCAAATCGGCCATTGCCCCGGACGGAATTTCGGCGCTCACGATACTAACCGCCCAGACGGCGTTGAGCAGCGCAAATTGCTCGATGGTCAAACCATAATCGAGGAAGAGAACGGTGAAGACCGGATAGTAGAAACGGGCGTTGAACAGAATCCTGAAGGCAATGAACAGGCGGATATTGGGGATGGAGAAGCACGATCGCTCCTCCCTGCCGACGGGCCGGTGATCAGCGACGATGGACATTGAATCGTCCTTCCAGGTGATGGACCCCGAGCGAAAGGGTTAGGCAGAGAACGAGGTAGATGGCGGTGATGGTCAGCCACACCTCGATGGAGGCCTGGGTCGAAGCCATGACCTGGAGCCCTTGAAAGGTCAATTCCTGGATGGAAATGATGGACACGATCGAAGAATATTTGATCGTGTTGATGAATTCATTGGCCAGCGGCGGCAGCATCAGCCGCAACGCCTGGGGTAGGATGACGAAGAAGCGTTGCTGCCAGCGCGTAAAACCGAGGGCCCGAGCGGCGTCCCATTGCCCGGTATCGATGGCCTCGATGCCGGCCCTGACGATCTCGGTGATGTAGGCCGACTGGAACAGACCGATGGTGACAACGCCGGACAGAAACGGAACGATCAGGCCGGGCGGTGCAGCCAGGATGGCCAGTCGCTCCTGCCACGCCGGAGTCAGGCTGCGGACGAAACCCTCGATGCCGATGGCCGGCAGGATCTGGTTACTGACGAAGAAATAGAAGATGAAGATCAGCACCAGGGGCGGTGTGTTGCGGATCAACTCGACAAAGGTTCGGGAGCACAGCCGAGGAAAGAGTCCACGGGCGGTCCGGGCGATGCCGATAAACAAGCCGAGAACGCCGGCGATGAGCATTCCCCAGATGCTCAAGCGGATCGTGGTGAACAGCCCCTCGAGCAGGATGTTGGGCAGCCAGCGACCGCTGCTGTCGTCGTAACGGACGAGATAGGTCGGGATGATCGACCAGTTCCACTGGTAATTGAGCGCAAAGGCGAGCCGGTAGACGATGAACGAAATCAGTCCCAGCAAGCCGGCGATCAATACCAGATCGAGCAGAGAGAGTGCAGATGAGCGGCGGTTCATAATGGATCGAGCCCGGAACGGGACTCACCGGGGAAGCGTGGTCAATCCGGGCATCTCGTCGGAATAGAGCGGGCAGCCGCTATTTGACCTGGTCGATCCAGTCGCGGGTCTCAAACCAGTAATGGTGCCGCTCGCTGAGCCATCCCTCTTCCCTAACGCCGGTTATCCAGGAATTGAAGAAAGCGAGTGCGTCGGGATCTCCTTTGCGTAGTGCGAAGCCAATCGGTTCTTTGGTAAAAGTGCCCTCGATCGGTAAAAACAGGGTATCACTGTAGCTCAGTGCTTCAAAGGCAGGTTTCGGGGCATTGCCGATCACGGCGTGGACATTGCCGTTGCGCAGCTCCTGGTAGGCCTGGGGCTCGGTCTCAAACATGCGCAGGGTTGCCTGCGGCAGGTATTTTCTGGCCGCGGTGACGGCACTGGTGCCGAGTTTGACGGCAATTTCCACGTCAACTTTGTTAAAATCGTCGAGCGTGTCGAAGCCGGCGGCCCGTTCCCGGTGAGCGACGATGGCCATGCCGGAATAGTCGTAAGGCTGACTGAAATTGACTTTGAGCGCCCGTTGCGGCAGGATGCCCATGCCGCCGATAATCACATCGAACTTACCGGTCAGCAGGGCCGGAATGATGCCCGACCAGGCTGTCGGCACGAATTCAACGGTGACGCCCATATCCTCGGCCAGCCGTCTGGCCACGTCGATTTCAAAGCCGATGAACTGACCATTCTTATCTTTCATGGCCCAGGGCTCGAAGGTATCCATGCCGACCTGCAGGACGCCGCGTTTGACGATCTGCTCAATCACGCTGGCCCGCGCCAGATCGTTCTGGATTGATGCGGCCAGGGCCAGGCCGGGGCCGGCGGCAAATACGAGGAACATGAAGGTAAGAACAACGATGGAACGTTTCAGTCTGGTCTGCAGCATGTCATCTCCTCCTCGGCGAAAAATGATGACTGATAGTGACGGTAAGCGGTGCAATCGTGTGGTCAGGAAATCTTGAGACGACTTTCCAGGAAAGCTACCAGGAAAGACAGGGTAACGGTAATCACCAGATAAAGAATGGCAACGGTGAACCAAACTTCAAAGGTCAAAAAAGTTTCTGAAATCAAGGCTTGCGCCTGCATGGTCAAATCATAGATGGCGATGGTGGAGACGAGTGCCGAATCCTTGATCAGAGAAATGGCCTGACTGGTTAACGGGGGCAGAACGACACGAATCGCTTGCGGTAAAATGATAAAGCGGTAGATCAAATGCTGTTTCAGGCCGAGACTCGCGGCAGCTTCCAACTGGCCTTTCTCGACGGACAGAATGCCAGAGCGGAAAATCTCCGATGCGTAGGCGCCTTCAAACAGGCTCAGGGCCAGTACTGCGGCGGGAAATCGCCCCAGTCCGAACACCGGGCCGAGCACGAAATAGATAAAGAAGATCTGGATGAGCAGCGGGGTGTTGCGAATGACCTCCAGATAGCCACGGGCCAGCAATTGACCGACGGGCGAACCGGAGAGCCGCAGCAGGGCGATGAACATGCCGATAAGAAAGGAAAAAATCATGCTCAGTGCAGAGATCTGCAGAGTGACGCCGAGGCCGTAGAGCAGTGGGCCGGGGGTGATCCCGGCATCGGAGATGGTAAACAGGAACGGTTTGACGCGGTGCCACTGCCAGTTATAACCGAGTGTTGCAAAACTTTTCGACAGAAGCCAGCCGAGCAGTACCAGCAGCAGGGAGAAACGGATGGTGTCGATGATCGGTGCGCGATACCGAGCAGCAACGATCGTCGCTGCTCGGCTAAGCCGTGCGTCGGCCATCAGCTGGAGCGCTTTTCGCTGAGCGTCTCGCGCACCGTTTCGGTGATCTTACGAAAGTCGATCTTGCCGCTGCCCATTTTCGGCAGGTCATCGAAGACGAGGAATTGTTTGGGCAGGGCGATTTTCGGCAATTGTTCGGCAAGCTTTTTCATGATGGCTTTTTCATCGAGCGATTCGGTGGTCACGGCGATGATCTTGGCGCCCTTGGTCGAGTCGGGTACCTCGACAACGCAGCATTGGACATCCTCCGGCAGAATTTTTTCCAGGATGGATTCGATCTTGACGAGGGAGATCATCTCGCCGCCGATTTTGACGAAGCGTTTGATTCTGCCAACATGCCAGAGATAGCCGTCGTCGTCGATGTTGCCCATATCCCCCGTGTCGTACCAGCCGTGACGGATATGCAGCGAGGTCTGCTCGAAGTCGTCGTAATAGCCTTTCATCACATTGTCGCCCTTGACGAGGATCCTGCCGTCCTCGCCGGGGCCGCATTCTTCGCCGGTCTCGTAATTCTCGATCCTGACCTGGACGCCCGGGATCGGCTTGCCGACACTGCCTGCTCGGTTGTCATTGGGAGAATTGGCCGAGATGACCGGGGAGCATTCGGTGGCGCCGTATCCCTCGTAAAGGGTCTGGTCGTGTTTTTCCTTAAAGGCGTCCCGCAGGGCATCGGGACATTTGTCGGCACCGACCAGGGCGATGCGTAGCGAATCGAAGTCGCCTTTTTCCGATTTGCGCAGGTACCCCCAGAAAAAGCTGGGCGTACCGACCATCAGTGTGGCCTTGTGATCCCTGACGATTTCGCAGATGGTACGGTAATCGAGCGGGTTTGCGTAGGAGAGGATGGTGCAGCCGTGGATAACCGGCACCCACAGATTGACCGTCAGGCCGAAGACGTGGAAATAGGGCAGTGACGACAGGAACTTGTCTTCCCGTGTAAAGCCAAACCGCTCGGCGGCGCCGAGTACGTTGGCCGCAATATTCTTGTGGGACAACTGTACCGCTTTCGGGTCTTTCTCGCTGCCGCTGGTAAACAGGATGACCGCGACATCGTCATCCTGGCCGCTGCTGACGAGTGATTTTATCACCGCGGCCGGCAGTTTGGCCAACAGAGCCGCTTTTACTTTCTGCAGGCCGCTCAACCCCTCCATGATGTCTTCGATATAGATCATCCCCTCGACATAGGGACAATCGATCTTCTCCAGCAACGCGCGGGACGTTATAACCGTATGGAAACCACATTTTTTCTGGGCATAACGGACATTCTGGTCGGCACCGGTGGAGTAATTGATCATTACCGGGATACGGCCGCACATCAGCAAGCCGATTTTGGACAGAATACAGCCGGCCGAAGTCGGCAGCATAACCCCGACAAACCCCTTGTCGTAGGATTTGAAAACGGAGGAGAGCAGAAGAGAGGCGAGGAGCGCCCGATGATAGGAGACTTCCTTGTTGGTTGTGAAGTCGTGGATAGCCAGCGAATCGCCCATCTTCTTGGCGATATCGATAAAATGGTGATGAAGCAGCACGAGTCTTCCTCCTGGTTGAAAGAAACCCGAGGGGCCCAGCGTCGATGCCGCCGAAACCACCGCCCGGATCGTCACGCGGGACGGCGTGACCAACGTCTCTCTGGCCGCTCCTGTTTGATTGATAACTGTCTGAAATCGCTCAGTCTGAAGTTTGGCTCAGAGGCTTTTGGGACACGTTTGCAATTGAGTACCATGTTTGCTCCTGTTTGGCAACAAACGGAACGGCAGCGATTGGCTCCACGGCTGATCTGCAGCTATCCGGTGCACCGTGGAGCCATAAGGGGCTCGGTGTCGGACAGTTGACAGTCAGGCATCAGCTTTGTCGGTCATCGTTCGCGGCAGGTCCGAGCGGATCTTGACGCCGAGTTTCGGAAATCGAGCCGCCTGGTCGATCAAGTTGCCCCGGCCCTGGCTGATTTTGGTCAATGCTTTGTCGTAGGTGTCCTTGCAGGTGTCGATCTGGCGTCCGAGGCGTTCCATGTCCTCGAGGAAGGCGACCAACTTTTCATAAAGCATGCCGGCCCGGTGTGCAATTTCCAAGGCGTTGCGGTTCTGTCGTTCAAGCTGCCAGAAGTGCTCGATGGTGCGAAGCGTGGCGAGCAGCGTAGTCGGCGTGACGATAATGACATTTTTCGAATACATCTCGCCGACCAGGTCTTCCTCGGCCTGGATTGCGGAGATAAAGGCGGCGTCGATGGGCACGAACATCAATACGAAATCAAGGGTTCGCAACCCTTTGAGGGAGCGATAATCTTTTCCTGCCAGGCTTTTCAGGTGTTGCCGCAGTGCCTCGACATGTTCGGCCAGAGCCCGGCTGCGCTGCGTTTCATCGTCTGTCTCGATGTAGCGTGTCCAGGCCGACAGTGAGACCTTTGAATCAATGACGATATCACGTTGTTCCGGCAGGCGGACAATCACATCGGGGCGAAACAACCGGTTGTCGCCGTCTCGCAGCCCGACTTGTGTTTCGTACTCGTGACCGCGCCGCAGCCCGGATTGTTCAAGAAGCTTTTCCAGCACCAATTCTCCCCAGGTCCCCTGCAATTTCCGGTCGCCGGAGATGGCCCTGGCCAGATTGGCGGCTTCGTCGTTGATCCGGCGGTTTAATTCCCGCAGATGGACGATTTCCTGCTTGAGTGCAGCATGCTCTCTGGTTTCTTCGAGAAAGGCGTGTTCCACGGTTCCTTTGAACGCGTGCAGTTGTTCCCGGAATGGTTGTAGCAGCCCCTCAAGCCGCTCGCTGGAGAGCCGGCTGAAACTGCTGGTTTTTTCATCGAAGATTTCCTGGGCGAGGCTTTTGAACTGGAGACGTAGATCGTCTCCGGCCTGCTGCAGCAGCGTGATTTTTTCTTCTGCGTGTGCCCGTTCCAGCGTCGACCGCTCTTCAAGTGCGGCGGCCCGGCCGGCCAGGGCCTGGGACCGGCTTTTCCAGTACAGCAGGCGCCAGCTGGCAATCGTAAGAAGCAGGAGCAGAACCAGCCCCGCCGCCGCCAGGGAGAGTGTAGCAGCGGGAGATGCCGATTCGGCCAGGGTCAGCAACCGTTGCCAGGTGGTCATCTGCTTACATCCGGTTTGTCGCTGGCCGGTACAGCAGGTGCCACCCGATGGTTAGCGGAAACCAGGTTAAAACCTGTACCGCCGTTGGTCGAGACTCGGCAGATAAGGCCGCAAGACAGCAGCTGGCTGGAGAAACGATCAGTCCTGGCGTACGTGACAGTGCTTGTCATTGTTTATAGAGAGTTCGACTCATGGAGTTTTTATGAACATCAGTGCCCCGGGCTGGTCGGTGCTGCCGGAGGCTGCATCGCGAAGGCCCGGCGGGCCGGAGAATCAGGCCCGAAGGGCTGCGGACAGGCCATGGATGGCCTGTCTGCCGGCCTCGGAGGCCAGCCGATCAGGCCGCAGCGCAGCAGCCGGAGGCAGGACCGGCCAGCCCTTCCGCCTGATCTGATAGTCAGCTTGGGATTTCATAGTCAGCGGGGGACAGGTTAAAACCTGTCCCGCCGTTGCTTGAGGTTCACCGTTGCTTGAGGTTCAGCCCGGCGGCCAGGTCATCGGGCGACCGCCGAGGATGTGCATGTGCAGGTGGAAGACCGTCTGGCCGGCTTGCTCGCCGTTGTTCAGCACGACCCGGAAGCCCTCACCGATGCCGTTTTGCGCGGCAAGTTCGGCGCCCACGCGCATCATTTTGCCGAAGAGCTCCTCGTTACCGGCCGTGATTGCGGCCGGCCCGTTCAGGTGCTTTTTCGGGATGATCAGGAAATGCTGGGGGGCCTGGGGGGAGATATCCCGGAATGCCAGGATATCGTCGTCCTGATAAAGGGTCTCTGCCGGGATGTCGCCGGCAATGATTTTGCAGAACAAACAATCGGTCATCGGTACCTCACGGGAAAAGATTGGTTTACGGTTCGCGTCAGGGGCTCTATACGAAAACGGCGGGACAGGTTTTAACCTGTCCCCCGCTCACCTTCAAAAACCAACCGGCCATTCCGACCACGGCGTTGATTTTAATCGTTCGTTGCGACGCCCCGTCAGGGGTTATAGGTAAAGTGCAAAGCATCGCTGCGAATACCGATTTTTACCAGGCCGCCGCGGGCCAGTTCGCCGAACAGGATTTTTTCAGCCAACACATCGCCAATTTCACGCATGATCAGACGGCGCAGCGGGCGGGCGCCGTAATCCGGGTCGTATCCCTTGGTCGCGAGCCATTCCCGGGCCACGGAGGTTAGTTCGATCTTGACCCGTTTCTCGGAGAGCTGCGCCTCGAGTTCACCGATCAGCTTGCCCACCACCTGTTGCATCGCGTCGTTGTTCAGGGCACTGAACGTGACGATGCCGTCGAGGCGATTGCGAAACTCCGGTGAAAACAGTTTTTCCACCGCCTTGTTGCTGCCCTTTTTGGTTTTGTCTCCGACAAAACCAATCGCATTTGCTGCCAGCTCCCGGGCACCGGCGTTGGTGGTCATGATGATGATCACGTTGCGGAAATCGGCCTTGCGCCCCGAATTGTCGGTCAGTGTCGAATGGTCCATGACCTGCAGCAGAATGGAGAAGATGTCCATGTGCGCTTTTTCAATCTCGTCGAGCAGCAGTACCGAGTATGGGTGTTTGCGAATGGCTTCGGTGAGCAGCCCGCCCTGGTCGAAGCCGACATAGCCCGGAGGGGCGCCGATCAGCCGGGCAACCGCGTGTTTCTCCATATATTCCGACATGTCAAAACGCTCGAAATGCACCGCCAGCACTCTGGCCAGCTGACGGGCCACTTCGGTCTTGCCGACGCCGGTCGGGCCGGCGAACAGAAAACTGCCGGTCGGCGAATCGGGATTGCCGAGACCGGCCCGGGAGCGTTTGACCGCCTGGACAATCGCGTCGATGGCCGGGTCTTGGCCGAAAATGACCGATTTTAGAGTCGTGTCAAGCACCCGGAGCGATTCCATGTCGGCAGCTTTCCTGGTTCGTGCCGGAATGCGGGCGATCCGGGAGACGACCCGTTCGACATCGGGTACCTTGACGATGGTGTTCTGGCGGTCTTCAAGCCGGAACAGGGAACCGACTTCATCCATCACATCGATGGCCTTGTCGGGCAGGAAACGCTCGTTGAGATACCGATCGGAGAGTTCCGCCATGGCCCGGACGGCCGCCTTTGAGTAGCGGATATGATGGTGCTCTTCATAACGGGATTGAAGGCCGCGCAGAATTTTCACCGAGTCGTCGACTGACGGTTCTTCGATATCGATTTTCTGGAAACGGCGGGATAGAGCCCGATCCTTTTCGATCTGATTCTTGTACTCCTCGTAGGTGGTCGAGCCGATGCAGCGCAGAATGCCCGATTGCAGTGCCGGTTTCAGCAGGTTCGAGGCATCCATCGAGCCGCCGCTGGTGGCGCCGGCACCGACGATGGTGTGCATCTCGTCGATGAACAGGATAGCGTTCTCCTTCTTCTCGATGGCCGCCACCACACCTTTGAGCCGTTTTTCGAAATCACCGCGGTATTTGGTGCCGGCTACCAGGGTTCCCATGTCCAGCTGGTAGATCTCGACATCCTGCAGCAACTGGGGCACCAGTGAATTGTCCCCACGGGACCGGGCCACCTTGTCCTCGTGGATCCGTAGCGCCAACCCTTCCGCCATCGCGGTCTTGCCAACGCCGGGTTCACCGACCAGCAGCGGGTTGTTTTTTTTGCGCCGGCAGAGGACTTGCATCATCCGGTTTATTTCTTCGTAGCGGCCGATCAACGGATCGATTTTCCCTTCTTCGGCAAGCCGGGCGTAATTGATCGTGAAGTCGGCCAGGGCCCGGTCTTCCTTGTCGTTTTTGCCGGTCTGCGGCTGTTGCCGGGGATCCGGTGGCGGGTGAGGCAGTGGTTCCTGCTGCAGCCCCTCCGGAAGTTCATGGGTGATCAGGTTGACCACGGCCATCCGGCCGACTCCGACCGAGCTGAGAAAGTAGACGGCATGGGATTCGGTTTCGGAGAAGATCGCCACCAGGACATCACCGGAGTCGACTTCTTTTTTGCCGCAGCTCTGGACGTGGGCCACGGCCCGCTGGAGTACGCGGTTAAAGGCGATGGTCTGGGTCGGATCACCGCCGGTGGCGGCGGTGATGGTCGGAATCTCTGTGGACAGAAACGACTCGAGCCGTTGTTTCAGTGTTTCCACGGAACCGCCGCACTCCCGGATGATATAGGTGGTCAGTTCATCGTAAAGAAGTCCGTAGAGCATGTGTTCGACGGTGACGAACTCATGGTTGTGCAGCTTGGCTTCCTTGATGGCCCTGATCAATGATGCTTCTAACGTTTTACTTAACATAAGGTGCTACTCGCTGGTCGTGGAGGTGTACGGCTAATCTTTTTCCATGCTGCAACGCAGTGGAAATTCGTTTTTCTTGGCCAGTTCATGGACGATGGCAATCTTGGTCTCGCAGATCTCCCGGGTGTAGACGCCGGCCACGCCGACGCCTTCGGTGTGGACGTTGAGCATGATCCGGGTCGCTTCCTGCTTCGATTTCTGGAAGATGTTCTCCAGAATCGAAACCACGAATTCCATGGTCGTGTAATCGTCATTGTGCAGGAGCACTTTGTAAAACGGCGGCTCCTTGGTTTCAACGTTGTCTTCGGTCAGTGTCGACCCGTGCAGTTCCCCTTTCCTGTCTCCCATCTCGTTTTTCGTCTCGTCTCGATTCTTCCGGTTACGACTCTGTAATGGGAACCTTGAAAAAATGTCATTTCGCCCAATCTCATCGTTGCGCAATCAAATTTTATCCTCGGAATATCTTTTATATGCCTGCGGTAAAATTATCTTGCGCGCCTCGATCTTGAACGAAATTCCGAATTTTTCAAGCTCCTTTAATGTCTGAACTAACAATAATCCCGATCAAACGCTTTTCAACAGATCATCTCGTCGGCGGACGCGGCGTGGCCGCTGCCGTTATTGTGACGAGCATCTCCTCAAGGATGATATGCGCCGGCAGCGGCGTCCCCTTGAGTCTGAACTCCGCTTCCAGCAGACGGGTCAGCCCGTGCTTCAGGGTCGGTAGCGACCAGTCTGCGGCCTTGCTGAAGCTCATGAACAGAGCGTATGGGTGCCCGGTGAGCAGTTCCGGCCACCGGCCACCATCCTTGAGGGCCGGCAGGTAGCTGCTTTGAAACTGGGAGCTGCTCATCGAGCGGCTCCAGGCCGGTTGCGGCAGGAGTTGCAGGGATTTGAAAATGAGCAGGCGGCGCAAAAAGTTACGCAGGGTGGCAATGATGGCCAGCGCGTGAATGCCGTCACGCAGCAGCTGGTGCAGGATAATCAACGCCTGTGACGTGTTGCGGGCGGCCACCGCCTCGCTTAATTCGAATACCGCTTCTTCCCTGGTACGGCCGATCAGCAGGTCCAGATCGGCGCCGGTGATCTGGGTGCGTTCGTCGGCATAGAGCGCCAGCTTCTCCACCTCCCTGACTACCGCAACGGGATGACAGCCGATGCGCTCGAAGAGTTGTTCGAGAACCTGCGGTTCGATAGTCTTGCCCAATTCTTTCAGCGTGGCCGCGGCCAACTCTCTGACGATGCCTTTCTGCTGATCCTGAGCCGCCCGCGAAGCACCTTCGGCGATGCTGCAGTCGACCACCTGACCATGTTTCTTGATGGCGTTATAAAGCCGCTTGCGTTTGTCTACGGTTTCCGCGAGCAGCAGCAGGATATTGCGACCGGGCAGACCGTTTTCGATGGCCGTGATCAGCCGCTCGGTGGCATCACCGCCTCCGGCCGGGGCCGGCGGACGGTGTCGGGCGAGAATTTCATCAGCCCAGGCCGGATTGTCGGCCGGTCGCGAAAAGCCGAAAGCGGTCTGCCATTGCTGCTCGGACAGCGCCGTGAAGATGCCCGGCTGTTCGTCGGTCAACGCGGCCAGGGCGAGCAGTTGCGCCAGATAACGGGCACTGCTCTCCGTCTTGTTGTCCTGGTGGGCTTTATGGGCCTTATCCCAGAGCTCCGGGCCGACGGCCCGGGAAAGAAAGAGCCGGCTGTCGCTGACCCGGTAGACTTGCCAGCCCGGCAGTAAACTCAGACTCTGCAGACGGGAGAGGATCCGGGCCGGGTCTTCCGCCGCGCCGTCGATGGCGTGGCTGGTACCGCCGCCGTGCTCGAGGAAGGCCTGCTCGATGGAGGCGGCCGCTTGCCGGCAGAGGTATCGTTCGCCGCAGCAGAGATAGATCTGTTTCGGGGCACCGCGAGTGATCTCGTCGAGGATGGTGCCGAGGTCACTTCGTTTATGCACTGCCATCAATTCACCTTTCGGGTGCGGGTGGACGCCATATCGTGCCGAACAGCCCGGTGGCTCGGAGGCGGGAACCTGCGGCCGGTCAGTGATGCACCGGTCTGTCCGGCGCGTATTCCGGCCGCACCGTGCACGACTGCACGTATGGTAGCCGTGTCCTGACGATAATTCAACAGCGAAGAACGGACCTGCAGCCGGAGCGTGCAACTCCGGCTGTACGGGGTCAGCGGAGGCTATCGTTGAAGGCTTGCAGGATATCGTTGCCGGGGCAGAGCTCTTTCTCTCCAAGCCGGTTGAGCGGTGTTGTGATCGTGTTGTTGATATCGTGAAAGTCGCTGCTGTCGGGATTGAGGAACAGAATACCGGTTAGTACCTGGGATGCGCTCCTGGCCTGCTCGAGCGCATTGATCGCCTCTTGCCTGTTGGTAATGATTTCCTTGTCTTCCCGCTTGTAGAGGCTGATCATCGAGCCGTCGTGCAGGGTCACCGGGATACTCGAACCGTGCGGGTAGTCGGTGGTGATTTCCTGGCGGAGCGGGATGAAGTCGAAGGTGTTGGTGATTTCCATGTGCTCCCGGACCCAGGAATAGCTCTTCGTCGATGTCGGCGCATTGTTGAAGGTGACGCAGGGGGAGACGACGTCGACGAACGCCAGCCCTTTATGGGCGATCGCTGCCTTGAGCATCGGTACCAGTTGTTTCTTGTCCCCGGAGAAGCCACGGGCAACAAAGCCGGCTCCGAGACCGAGGGCCAGCTCGCAGAGATCGATGGATTCCAGTGCCACCGGGGCGCCTTTCCGGCTTTTCGAGCCCTTGTCGGCAGTCGCCGAATCCTGCCCTTTGGTCAGGCCGTAGCAGCCGTTGTTCATGACGATGTAGACCATGTCCAGGTTGCGGCGGACGACGTGGGTAAATTGGCCCATGCCGATGGAAGCGGTATCACCGTCCCCGGAGACACCCAGGTAGATCAACTCACGGTTTGCCATGTTGGCTCCGGTGGCCACCGACGGCATCCGGCCGTGTACCGAGTTGAATCCGTGTGAGCGGTTCAGGAAATAGGCCGGTGTTTTCGATGAACAGCCGATGCCGGACAGTTTGACGATTCGGTGGGGCTCGATCGACATTTCGAAAAATGCGGTAATGATGCTGTTGACGATGGAGTCGTGGCCGCAGCCGGCGCACAGGGTCGAGATCGACCCTTCGTAGGCCGTGCGCGTGTAGCCGAGCTGATTCTTGTGGGCCTCGGGGTGACGGAAGGTTGGACGTGTGTAGCTCATGACAGTCCCTCCGGGGCTGCCGCCCGATTGCTGGCAGGGATGGCCTGTCTGGTGCCAAGCAGGGCGGAGTGGATCTGGTTGGTGATCATCCGGGCGGTAATCGGCAGACCGTTGAAATTGATTACCGGCTTCAGTTTGCCCGGTGCTAACTGGCATTCGCCGGCGAGCAGGATGCGCATCTGGGCGTCGCGGTTCTGTTCGATGATGAAGACCGTATCGTGGCGGTCGATGAACTCAAAGACCTCCTTTTGGAAGGGAAAGGCCTTGATGCGCATGCTGTTCAGGATGATGTCGCTTTCCTTCAGGCGATCAAGGGCTTCGAGGGCGGCCGCTGTCGTCGAGCCGTAATAGATCACGGCGCAGTCCCCCCGGTCGTTGCGAATGGTGCATTCCGGCAGCGGCACCAGGCAGCGGGCCGTTTCCCACTTGTTGAGCAACCGTTTCATGCCCCGCTCATAAGCGGCGCTCTCCTCGGTGTAGGCGGCGTATTCGGTGTGCGAGGTGCCGCGGGTGACATAGGCACCTTTTTCAGGGTGAGTGCCGGGCAGTGTGCGGTAGCAGATGCCGTCACGGTCGATGTCGAGATAACGCCCCCATTTCTTTTCCAGCCGATCGAGCTCGTCGGCGCCAAGCACCTTGCCGCGGTCATAGCGCCGCTCGTCCGGCCAGCTGAGCGGTGCGCTGAGATGATCGTTCATGCCGAGATCCAGGTCGCTCATGACGATGACCGGGGTCTGCAACCGATCGGCCAGATCGAAGGCATCGGCGGTCATCGTAAAACATTCGTTAGGGTCGGCGGGCACCAGCAATACGTTGCGGGTATCGCCGTGGGAGGCGTAAGCACACGCCAGCAGGTCAGACTGCTGCGTCCGGGTGGGCATACCGGTGCTCGGGCCACTGCGCTGGACATCGATCAGCACCACCGGGATTTCGGCAAAGTAGGCCAGGCCGAGAAATTCCGCCATCAGCGAGATGCCGGGGCCCGACGTGGCGGTAAAAGAACGGGCGCCGTTCCAGCCGCCGCCGATGGCGATACCGATCGCCGCCAGCTCGTCTTCCGCCTGGACCACCGCATAGCGCCGCTGACCGGTATCGGGATCGATTCGGTAGCGGCCGGCGAACCGCTCAAAGGCTTCGATCACCGACGTCGACGGGGTGATCGGGTACCAGCCGGCAACCGTCGCCCCGGCGTAAAGCGCGCCGAGTGCCGTGGCGCTGTTGCCGTCGAGCAGGACTCGGTCTCCGACCACAGCCGAGGGCCGGATGGACAGTGCGCAGCTATTGCGGTGATGCTCACGGGCATACTGGAACCCGATCTCGATGGCGGTAACGTTTGGTTCAGCCAGTTTCGGTTTTTTCGCGAATTGTCGCTGCACCGCCTCGACGACCGGTTCGAGGCCGATATCGAGCAGGTGGGCGAGCGCGCCGATATAGATGATGTTCTTCATCAACTGACGGACCCGGTTGTCGCTGAAGGCTTCGTTGCACAGCCGGGTCAGTGGGATGTCGATGATCGTCAGGTCGTCGCGTCGGAAACTGTCGGGTAGCGGTCTGGTTGAATCGTAGAGGAAATAGCCGCCCGGCTCGACCATCCGGTAATCTTCCTCCATGGTCTGGCCGTTGACCGCTACGACAAAATCGGCGCCGCCCCGGCGCCCGAGATAGCCCCGTTGATTGACGCGCACCTCGTACCAGGTGGGCAATCCCTGGATGTTCGAAGGAAAGACGTTTTTCGGGCTGACCGGCACGCCGAGCCGATAGACGACCTTGGCAAAGAGATTGTTGGCGCTGGCCGATCCGGAGCCGTTGACGTTGGCGAAGCGGATGACGAAATCGTTGATACGGGAGATTTTCTTCATGAGTCTCCGGCGAGTGCGGATTGATAGACGAATTTGACCATTGTCCAGGCCGCGGTCGGGCAGCGTTCGGCGCACATCCCGCAGTGCAGGCAGACATCCTCGTCCTTGACCATGACCCTGCCGGTCGGCAGGGTTTCCGAAACGTAGAGATCTTGGGTTTTGTTGCGGGCCGGCACCAGGAGCCGCTCTCGCAGCTCGTCCTCTTCGCCGTTGTCGGTGAAATTGATGCAGGTCGTCGGGCAGATGTCCACGCAGGCATCGCATTCGATACAGAGGGAATAGTCAAAAACGGTCTGCACGTCGCAATTGAGGCAGCGTTTCGCCTCTGTCTTGCCGACAGTCGAAGGAAAGCCGAGTTCCACCTCGATGAGCCGGTCGTGCAGCGACTTGGCCTTGTCGACGGTGGGCACCACCTGACGACCGTCTTCGATGACCTGGCTGTCATAGATCCAGTCATGGAAACCGAGCTTCTGATCGGCCAGAGAGACAGCCGGCGCCGGTCGCCGATGCAGGTCTTCGCCACGGCAGAACAGGTCGATGGAGATCGCCGCCTGGTGACCGTGCTCGACGGCGATGATAATATTGCCCGGCCCGAACGCCGCATCGCCGCCGAAAAAAACCGAAGGAACGCTCGATTGCAGTGTGTTCGGGTCGAGCACCGGCAGTCCTTTGTCGTTGAACTCAATGGCGCTGTCCGGGGCGATGAACGGGAAGGCGTTTTGCTGGCCGATGGCCAGCAGAACCTCGTCGCAGGGCAAAAACACCGGTTCTTCCCCGGTGGAGACGAGCCGACGCCGTCCGTTTTTGTCGTATTGGGGTTCGACCCGGTCAAAACGCATGCCGACCAGGATGCCGTCGTCGACCACGAATTCGAGCGGGACATGATTGTCGATGATCGGTATATCCTCGGCCATGGCGTCCTCGATCTCCCACTCGGAAGCTTTCATTTCCGATTGCGGGCTGCGCACCACCACCGTGACGTCCTCTCCACCGAGTCGTCGGGCGGTGCGGCAGCAGTCCATGGCGGTATTGCCGCCGCCGAGTACCAGCACCCGCCGGGAAATGGATTCGACATGACGAAAGACGACACCGGCCAGCCAGTCGATACCGATGTGCACGAACTTATCAGCCTCGCTGCGGCCGGGTAGGTCGGGCAGATCCCGGCCGCGAGGGGCGCCGGTACCGACGAAGATAGCGTCGTAGCCCTGCTCGATGAGATCCTGCAGGTCGGCGACGTAGGTGTTGAAACGGGTGGTGATGCCGCCCCGGTCGAGGATATAGCCCATTTCCGTGTCGATCACTTCTTCGGGCAGGCGAAACGAGGGGATCTGGCTGCGGATGAAGCCGCCGGCCTTGGACTGATCGTCGTAGAGATCGAGTTCATAGCCGAGCAGGGCGAGATCGCGGGCCACCGTCAATGAGGCCGGGCCGGCACCGACCAGGGCCACGCGTTTACCGTTTTTTCCCCGGGGGACCGGCGGGAGCAGCGGCAGGACGTCATCGCGATGATCGGCCGCCACCCGTTTCAGACGACAGATGGCCACCGGGTCCTCCTCGACGCGTCCGCGCCGGCAGGCCGGCTCACAGGGACGGTCGCAGACCCGGCCGAGAATACCGGGGAAGACATTGGAGTGCCAGTTGAGCAGGTAGGCGTCGGTATACTGCTCGTGGAGGATCAGGCGAATATATTCGGGTACCGCCGTATGTGCGGGACAGGCGAATTGGCAGTCGATTACTTTGTGGAAATACTCGGGGTTCTTGATATTCGTCGGCTTCACGGTGAGCTGCTCGCGGTTGGTGGCGATGATCGGCCTGGGGCGCCGGCCGGTCGGTTCAAAAACGGTATCGTCACGGTCATGAGCCTTTTGCAAAACTTGGATTTTCGTTCAAAATCAAGGCATGCGAAAAATTTTACCGCAGGCATATACATGATATTCCGAGGATAAAATTTTGAGCATAACGCAGAGTTTGGGCGAAAAGATTGTTTTGCAAATGGCTCTCATGGATAACAATAGATAGTAGCAAGAAGCGGGATAAAAGCCAAGCGCGGTAAAACGGCTCGGCTATTACCGCTGCCGACGATACCCGTTGATAATCATTATCGACCGACCATAAGGTAACGATTGCTCCTGAGAAGGCAACAGTTTTCCGCATGATATGCGACAATCCGGAACAGGTGCGGCAGGCATGCGCGCCGCTACCGGTTGCCGGAGTACCGCAGGTCCGCTCCGGCAGGGGAGGATCGGGTGAAAATGATTGTACTTTTTCTGCAATTTGTAGCAGTATACAACGATACCTGATGGTTGCGGATCTATTTCCAGGAGATTGTCATGAAGAAGACTGAGATCGATTATTGGATCACCGCCTTGTTGGAGGCCCACCCCAATGTTTCAGACCTCAATATCACCGTCGGTAAAACCCTGCAGGTCGAGTCGGCCGGTGTGCTTGTTCCGGTCGAGGTAGAGCCGCCGATTAAAGAGTTGACCCCGTTTCAGACTGAGGTGTTTGCGCTGAACCTGATCGGCAAGAACAAGCGTTTGCTTGCCGATCTGGTGACCAACGGCTCTTGTGACCTTTCCTATGCACTCAGCGACACTGCCCGTTTCAGGGTGAACATTTTTACCCAGAAAGGCTATATCACGACAGTGCTCAGGAGGCTCGAGACCAAAGTGCCGAGCATCGAAGGTATGAATTTCCCGCCGGCTTTTGCCAAAATGGCCCGGGAACTCAACGGGCTGATCATTTTTACCGGCGCCACCGGGACCGGTAAAACAACATCGTTGGCTGCGCTGCTCAACAGGATCAACGAAGAGCGATCGGTCCACATAGTGACCTTGGAAGATCCCATCGAATATGTCCACGAGCATCGGAAGGCAACCTTCAATCAACGGGAACTCGGTAACGATTTCAGTAACTTTGCGATGGGTATGCGGGCAGCTTTGCGGCAGGCGCCAAAAGTCATTCTTGTTGGCGAGATGCGCGATCGGGAAACCATGGAGATCGGCCTGACCGCTGCTGAGACCGGACATCTCGTCCTGTCGACACTGCATACCATCGATGCCGGCCAGGCGATCAACCGTGCGCTCGGTATGTTCGAGCAGGAGGAGCAGCCGCAGATCCGGAACCGTCTCGCCGATACCATCCGCTGGGTCGTCAGTCAGCGACTGCTGCCGCGCATCGGCGGCGGGCGGATTGCGGCCATGGAGATTCTCTGCACCAGTCTGCGGGTCAAGGACCTGATTCTCAACGGCGAAAGCGAAGAAAAGACCTATTACAACGTCATTAAATCCGGCTCGGCGCTGCAGATGCGCACGTTTGACCAGCATATCCTCGAATTGTTCGCCGACGGGCTGGTCACCGAGGAAACGGCGATTACCTATTGCTCGTATCGCAACGAGATCTATCGCGGTATCGACCGGATCAAGGCGACCCGCGGCGAGGCGACGTCGAGTCTGACCGGGCTGGCCATGGAAGAGCAGGAAGAGGAGAAAAAATTCGGCTTTTGACCGGCCCGCGTATCGATGTGCGGTGGCCGGCGCCAACGACATCAGTGGAGCTTGAAAAAATCGCAATTTCGCTCAAGATCGAGGCGCGCGAGAAAATTTTACCGCAGGCATCGATGATATTCCGAGGATAAAATTTGATTGCGCAACGATGAGATTGGGTGGAGTGACAATTTTTCAAGATTTCCATAAACCAGTGACCAGGTGAGCGCCATGAAGATTGTTTGCACAGCCTGCGGCAAAGCGCACAAAACAAATGCCAAACTGGAAACGAGCTTGAAGAGCCTGCAGCCCGGTTCCAGTTTGCGCATGAAATGCCTGCAATGCGGGGAACAGATAGTGCTCGGCAGGGAATTGCTCGGCAAGGCAGCTTCATCGTCCGGGCAGCAGACGGCACAGCCGTTCGTCGCCAAACGGATCAAACCGCCGGAGCCGCCCGATACGTCTTGGCTCGAAGACGGTATCTTCGAGGAAGACGAGATCGTCTCAGATATCCCGCAGTCGATGGTTCTGATGCCGGAGGGCCCCGGTCGCGAGCAGGTGGTCAAGGCCTTGACCGGACTCGGCTACCGGGCGGAAACGGCGATGGATACGAACCATGCACTTGAGCGGATGCAATTTTTCAACTATTCGAGTATCGTCCTGCATTCGGGCTTCACCGGGGACCGCCTGGCCGATAACGAGTTTCACCGCTTCATGTGTGCGATGAACATGGCCCGTCGTCGATACATTTTTTATGTGCTCATCGGTTCCGAGTTCAAGACGTTCTACAACATCCAGGCCTTGGCGGAATCGGCCAACCTGGTGGTCAACGAGAAGGACACCCCCTATTTTGGGGTCATTCTCCGCAAATCCATACCCGACTATGAAGAGTTGTTCGGGCCGTATATGGAAGAACTGAAGGTACAGAGAAAATAACGATCATGCTGGGCTACCAATCATTTGATGCAATCAGCAGTAAACGATGTGAGATCGGCTTCCCGTCCGCCCGGACGGTGCTGCGGCTCGCTCCTGAAGCAATAAACTATGCGTACCGCCTTGACCGCCGGCCGATGAGACGGAACGGGAACCGTCCGGCATGCTGAAACGCGTCCATCGTCTGCTCGGCTCTGCGGCGAAACGGCTCAATCGCCTGGCCAACTCCTCGACGACCGTCTATCACCGCCTCTCGCGTTCCGGCGGGAAAAAGCAAGAAAAGAGCCCGGCCCCGATCGCTCCGGAGGCAGCTCCGTCGCCGGAGGTGTCACCCGCCGCGGCCGGGCGGGAAGAGGCAATCGATCCTGCGCCGCGGCCGGCCGAACCGGCTGGGGCCACAGGCCGGAAGCGGCGCCGCGGACAGGAGACGTCAGAGCCGGAGTGGAGTATCGATGATTTTGTCGTCGATCCGCTGCCCGGTAAGAGCCGGTTTCACGATTTTGCCATTGACCAGCGGGTCATGCGCGGCATTGCCGAACAGAATTTTCGCTATTGCACCCCGATCCAACAGCAGGGCCTGCCAACTGTACTGACCGGCAGGGATCTGATCGCCAGGGCCCAGACCGGCACCGGTAAAACGGCGGTCTTCCTGATCGGGGTATTCTGTCGTCTGCTTCAGGATCAGCAGCGGCTGCCACCGCCGGGGCACCCCCGGGCCCTGGTCATCGCCCCGACGAGAGAGCTGGTGATCCAGATCGTTAAAGAAGGCCAGGCCCTCGGCGCCCACGCACCGCTACAACTCGCCGCCGTTTACGGCGGCTCGAATCTCAGGGCCCAGGAAGAGGAATTGCGCTCCCGACGCACGGACATGGTTGTTGCCACCCCGGGACGATTACTCGATTTCCTGCGACGCCGGGTATTGGTTTTCGACCGCTGTACGACGCTGGTCATCGATGAAGCAGACCGGATGCTCGACATGGGGTTCCTGCCCGACGTCAGGCGTATCCTGTCGCAATTGCCGGATCGGGACAAGCGGCAGACCATGCTGTTTTCCGCGACCATTTCCGATGACGTCAGGCGCCTGGCCGACCGCTGGTGCCGCAACCCGGTCTCCCATGAGGCCGGAGAACAAAGCGTGTCCGTGGACAAGATCGCTCAACGGGTCTATCTGACCACTGCCGAAGAGAAGTTTGGACTGCTGTATAACCTGATCAAGAGCTGTCCGAACGGACGGATCCTCATATTCGAAAACATGAAGAGCGACGCCGCCCGGCTTGCCGATCGCCTCGGCGATCACGGCATCGACAGTCTGCTGCTTACCGGCGACGTACCGCAGCCGAAGCGACTCAGTCGGCTGGAGGCATTCCGTTCAGGTAGTACCCGGGTGATGGTGGCAACGGATGTGGCCGGTCGGGGGATACACGTCGATGACATCATCTACGTCGTCAATTACACCCTGCCCGAGGAACCGGAGAACTATGTTCACCGGATAGGTCGTACCGGCCGGGCCGGGGCCAAGGGGGTGGCCGTCAGCTTTGCTTGTGAAAAAGGCTCGTTCGTCATTCCCGATATCGAGGAATTTACCGGGCGGCCGCTGCCCTGCCTCGAACCGGAGGAGGACCTGCTGACCCCGGTGCCACCGCGAACGGCGGCACGCCAGCGACCGGCCAAGAGACGCCGGAAGCCGCGCCGGAAATCGACCGACCGGACGGGTGAGGGGAATCAACGGTGATTTGTGCTCAGTGTCCGGAACAAGGGCTTGTCGCTCCGCTGTTTTTGTGCTATAAAGTGAAATTCACTTGATCGGGCTGACCGTTGCATGGGTGAGCCCCTTCTCGTTTTTTGAGGCGTCTGCCCCGGCAGGCAAAGTGTTAACCCGAAAACCAGTACAGTTTCGACTGTACCGCGAGTTGAACCCATGACAGACGAATTTAACCAGGAAAATCAGGCGGGAAGTGAAGAGCTGAGTTTTGCCGAGCTCTTCGAGATGGAAGAGAACAATACGGTTGTTGAAGTCGGCAACGTTACCGAGGGAATGATTATCGGCGAAGATGATGAATGCTACCTCGTCGATGTCGGAGACAAGGCGGAGAGCTACATCCCGAAATCCGAGTTCCGCCACGACGATGTCGGCGAACTCAAGGTCGGCGACACGGTCGAGGTCTTTGTCGAACGCCGCAAGGACGAAGGAGGCCTGCTCCTGTCTCGGGAAAAGGCGATTGCCATCAAAGTCTGGGAGGATATCGCCAAGATCCAGGAGGCAGACGGTACCATTCAGGGTCGGATCGACAGCCGGGTCAAGGGCGGTATGTCCGTCGACATCGGTGTTCCCGCTTTTCTTCCTTATTCGCAGATCGACCTGCGACCGGTTAAGGATCTCGATGCACTGATCGGTCAGTCGTTTGATTTCAAGATCCTCAAATTCAATCGCAAACGCAATAACGTCGTTATTTCCCGGCGGGCAATCCTCGAGGAAGAACGCAACAAACTGCGCGAGGAAATGCGTTCCCGTCTGGAAGAGGGCCAAATCATCACCGGCTCGATCACTAACATCACCGATTACGGCCTGTTTATCGATATGGGCGGCATGGACGGTCTCTGCCATATCACCGACCTGAGCTGGGGGCGTGTATCGCATCCGGCCAAACTTTACAAGGTCGGTCAGGAAGTCGATGTCAAGGTCCTCAAATACGATCGGACAAACGATCGGGTGTCCCTGGGCATCAAGCAGTTGCGCGAAGATCCGTGGGAGACGGTGACCGATCGCTATCCGGTTGGCGAAAAAGCGGCCGGCAAGGTTGTGTCGATTACCGATTACGGTGTCTTCGTTGAACTCGAAGAAGGTGTCGAAGGCCTGATTCATGTATCCGAGATGACGTGGTCAAAGAAACCGCGGCATCCTTCCAAAATGGTGACTGTCGGTGATCCGATCGAGGTCATGGTGCTCAATATCGAACCGGAGACCAAACGGATCTCGCTGGGCATGAAGCAATTGCAGCCCAATCCGTGGGATATGGTTATCGAGAGTTATCCGGTCGGCGCGATTATCGAAGGGAAAATCAAGAATATCACAGATTTTGGTGTGTTCATCGGTATCGAGGAAGGGATCGACGGGCTCATTCATGTATCCGATCTGTCCTGGACCGAGCGGATTAAACACCCGGCCGAGAAGTATGCCAAGGGCGATACCATCCAGGCGGTCGTTTTGAAGATCGATAAGGAAAACGAACGATTTTCACTCGGCGTCAAGCAGTTGACGCCTGATCCGTGGCAGACCGCGTACAATAACTATCCGTCCGGCACCGTTGTCGAGGGTGAGATCACCAACGTCACCGATTTTGGAGTTTTCGTTAAGCTGGAAGAGGGTATCGAAGGGCTCGTTCACGTGTCCGAAATTCCCAAAGACAAGGTCAAGAGCCCGGCTGAATTCTATAAGATCGGCGATGTCCTCAAGGCTATCGTGATCAACGTATCGGCCAAGGATCGCAAGATCGGTCTGTCGGTGAAGACCCTCGAGGACGAGGGGGAGGCGGAGGCCGTGCAGAAGATCAAGAAGGCCGAGGCGGAAATCGCCGAGGCGGCGCCTGCCACGTTCGGCGACCTGTTGAAGGCCGCAGCGGAAGGGGGCAACAAGTCGGAAGAATAACCTTTCTGCCGGCCGTGTTTGAAGGGAAAGGTTGTTTTGCCGTAACGATCGGCAGAGCAACCTTTTTTTATATAGGTCAATGCGCTCCGGGGGCGGCCTCACCGTTGTCTCCGGCATGAAGGTGCGAGGAGTTGAGACGATAGATGAACATGTTGAAAAAAGAGATTGTCGATCAGATCAGCAGTGATCTTTCGATCCAGAAACAGGATGTTCTTGTGGCGGTCGATACCATTTTGGATACCATGGCCACCGCGCTCACTGGCGGTCGACGGGTGGAGTTGCGCGGGTTCGGCAGCTTTTCCACGCGGAGCCGGAAGGCCCGGCAGACCAAGAATCCACGAACCGGTAAGATCATGGATATCGGTGAGCGGAAGACCATCCACTTCACCATGAGTAAGTCACTGAAAGACGCGCTGATCAGCGGAAGGGAGTAACGTCGCCCTTGCCCACCCTGAGAATTTCCGGAACGTCGCCGGTCAGCGCGATGATCGATGAGGGGTCCGGGTACACCGGGCCGCCGTCGATGATCAGGTCGACCCGATTGCCGATCAACTCCTCGATTTCATAGGCCTCGGCGGGCACCGGCACATCGTCGCTGACCGGGATGCTGGTGGTGATGATCGGCGAACCGAGTTCTTCGATGAGTGACCGGCAAATTGCATTCTCCGGAACCCGGATACCGACGGTTTTCTGGCGGGTGGTCATGACCTTGGGAACGAGTTTCGTGCCCGGCAGGACGAAAGTGAACGGACCCGGCAGGTTTTTCCTCAGCAGGCGATAGGCTGTATTTGATACGTGAGCATATTCGCTGATGTTTTTCAGATCGGAACACATAAAGGAGAACGGCTTGTGGTGCGGTCTCCGCTTGAGCAATTCGATTCGGCGGATTGCTTTCGGATTGAAGATGTCACAGCCGATGCCATAACCGGTGTCGGTGGGATAGCAGATAACGGCCCCATGCCTGATCGATTCGACGACTTGTTTGATCATGCGGGGCTGCGGGTTGTGCGGGTTGATTTCGATGATCATGATATGGTGTCGATAGCAAGCGTCGCCCGGGTTCTGGATATTTTCAGAGCGTTATCTCTAATGGACTGATGCTCGAACGGGGTGCTGACCCCGGATGGTGACAGTCATGGGCAGAATATAAGTATCGGTTGTTCGCTGCGCAATAATTCTTAACTTTTCAGATGGTTGGCAGGATTTGCCGGCAAAGGAGTGACCTATGTTACCAGATAGTTATGAAATGGCACTAACTTTCGATGATCTTTTGCTCGTGCCGGCAGCATCCGCTGTACTGCCCAACGAAGTATCCCTGGCGACCCGCTTGACTCGAAAGATCAGGCTTAACTGTCCACTGATCAGCGCGGCGATGGATACGGTCACCGAGTCAGCGACGGCGATCACCATGGCCCGCGAGGGCGGGCTTGGTATCATTCACAAGAATATGGGGATCGAAAGTCAGGCGCAGGAGGTAGAACGGGTCAAGAAGTCGGAATCGGGGATGATTACCGATCCGATCGTCGTCCACCAGGACCAGTCGGTGGCCGAGGTCCAGGACATCATGAGCCGCTACAAGATTTCCGGCCTGCCGGTCCTCCATGAAGGCAAGCTGGTCGGTATCGTCACCAACCGCGATCTGCGCTTCGTCTCCGATGCCGACCTCAGAGTTTCCGACGTGATGACCAGCAAGAACCTGGTGACCGCCAAAGCCGGTATCACCCTGGAGCATTCCAAAGCCCTGCTCCATGAGCATCGCATCGAGAAATTGCTGGTCGTCGATGACGATGGCAATCTCAAAGGGTTAATCACTATCAAGGATTTGGAAAAAATAAAGAAATATCCCAACTCGGCCAAGGACGAGTTCGGCCGGCTGATCGTCGGGGCCGCCATCGGCGTCGGACCGAACTGCGAGGCCGATGTCGAGAGGCTGATAAAGGCCGGCGTCGACGTGGTAGTCCTTGATTCGGCCCACGGCCATTCCAGCGGAGTGGTGCGGACGCTGCAGGCGATTCGCGGGGCCTTTCCCGATCTTGAGATCGTTGCCGGCAACATCGCCACTGCCGAGGCGGTTGAAGACCTGATAAAGGCCGGCGCCAGCGCCGTCAAAGTCGGCGTCGGGCCCGGTTCGATCTGTACCACCAGAATCGTTGCCGGCGTCGGGGTTCCGCAGTTTACGGCCCTGAGGCATTGCGTCAAGGTGGCTGCCGCTCACGATATCCCGGTGATTGCCGACGGCGGCATCAAGCACTCCGGCGATCTGGCCAAAGCGATCGGCGCCGGGGCGTCGGCGGTGATGATCGGCAGCCTGTTCGCCGGAACCGACGAGACACCGGGTGAAACGTTTCTCTACCAGGGGCGCACCTATAAGGGGTATCGGGGGATGGGCTCGCTCGGGGCCATGGCCCGCGGTTCCTCGGACCGCTATTTTCAGGCCGAAGTAGAAGCTGCGGCGAAACTGGTCCCGGAAGGTATCGAGGGTAAAGTACCGTATCGTGGACCGCTTGCCAGTGTGCTCTATCAATTACTCGGCGGTCTGCGCTCGGGCATGGGCTATGTCGGTGCGGCGACCATTGCCGAGTTGCAGACCAAGGCCCGTTTCGTCCGCATCTCGTCGGCGGGATTGCGCGAATCCCATGTCCATGATGTCATTATTACCAAGGAAGCGCCTAATTATCGGATGGCATGACGACCTGCCGCCGCAGGCAATTAAACGGTTGAGCCTTTTGCAAAACTTAGATTTTCGTTCAAAATCAAGGCATGCGAAAAATTTTTCCGCAGGCATATATATGATATTCCGAGGATAAAATTTTGAGCAAAACGCAGAGTTTGGGCGAAAAGATTGTTTTGCAAATGGCTCGGTTAATCACCAGAGCAGAGAGGTCTCGCCGGAGATGAGCAGCCATACCGAGATGATCTTGATTCTTGATTTCGGGTCACAGACGACCCAGTTGATCGCCCGAAGAATCAGGGAGCAGAAGGTCTATTGCGAAATTCACCCTTATTCGATTTCCGTCGAGCGGATCAAGGAGCTGCGACCCGCCGGCATCGTCATGTCCGGCGGACCCTGTTCGGTCTATGACAACGATGCCCCCCACTCCGACCCGGCGGTCCTGGCTCTCGGTATCCCGATTCTCGGCATCTGCTATGGCGCCCAGTTGATGATCCTGCAGTGCGGCGGCCGGGTCGAACGAGCCGAAAAACGGGAGTTTGGCAAGGCCGAATTACAGGTACTGCGGACCGACGGCCTCTTTGCCGGACTGGAAACCGGAGAGGGAGTCCATCATCACCAGGTCTGGATGAGCCATGGCGACCGGGTCGAGGTGGTCCCGGACGGGTTCGAGGCCACCGCAGTCAGCGCCCACTCGCCGTTTGCGGCGCTGCGGCATCGTGACAAACCTTTTGTCGCCGTACAATTCCATCCGGAAGTGGCACACACCCTGATTGGTAACGACGTGTTGCGCAATTTCATTTTCGGTTTCTGCGGCTGCCGGCCGGACTGGACCATGCAGTCCTTCATCGAGACCACCGTGGCGGCACTCAGGGAGAAAGTGGGCACGGCCCGGGTCATCTGTGCGCTGAGCGGCGGGGTCGATTCCTCGGTCACGGCGGCGATGGTCCACCGGGCCATCGGCGACCAGCTGACCTGTATCTATGTCAACAACGGTCTGATGCGTTCTGGCGAATCGGAGGCGATTCTGCGGTTCTTCAAGGAAACGAGCAAGCTCAATGTGATCGACGTCGATGCCACCGACTTCTTCCTCGACGAATTGCACGGCGTGGTCGATCCGGAATTGAAACGCAAGAAGATCGGCCTCGGATTCATCAAGATCTTCGAGGAGGAGGCCGGCAAGATCGGTAATGTCTCTTACCTTGCCCAGGGTACCCTTTACCCCGACGTGATCGAGTCGGTATCCTTTCGTGGTGCGGCGCCGATCAAGTCCCATCACAATGTCGGCGGGCTGCCGGAGATTATGAAGCTCGATCTGATCGAACCGTTGCGGGAATTGTTCAAGGACGAGGTCCGGTTGCTTGGACTCGAACTCGGTCTGCCAGAAGAAGCCATCTACCGGCAGCCATTTCCCGGACCGGGACTCGGTATCCGGATCATGGGCGAGATTACCCGTGAACGGCTCGACATCCTGCGTCAGGCCGATGTCATCGTGCTTGATGAGATGAAAAAACAGGGCTGGTATCGGCAGGTCTGGCAATCGTTTGCGGTACTGCTGCCGATCCAGACGGTCGGGGTCATGGGTGACGGACGGACCTACGAGCACGTGGTGGCCATTCGCTGCGTCGATTCCCGAGATGCGATGACGGCCGACTGGTCGAGGCTGCCGTACGATCTGCTCGGCACCATGTCCACCAGGATCATCAACGAGGTCCGCGGCGTCAACCGGGTGGTTTATGATATCTCCTCGAAGCCGCCGTCGACCATTGAGTGGGAATAGCATGCTGAAGACCGGAATCTATGTCGATGCCGAAAACATCAGGCTCAGCGGTGGCTACGGCATGCGCTATGACGTGCTGGTGGAGTTGGCCAACAGCGGCAATTCCGTGCTGCTCCGGGCCAATTCCTACCTGGCCGAAGATCGGAGCCGAACCAAGGAGGACGACGAGTATCGCCAGAAACTCTATCGCTACCACAATATCATCCGGCAGTGCGGTTTCAAGGTCATCAAGAAATACGTCAAGCACTTTGTCGATGATGAGGGGATCCTGACGACCAAGGCCAATGCCGATATGGATCTGGCCATCGACGCATTGCTGCAGGCCCGGAACCTGGACCGGATCATCCTGCTCACCGGTGACGGCGATTTTATCCGTCTGGTGCTCGCCTTGCAGAACATGGGCTGCCGGGTCGAGGTGATCGGCTTTAACAACGTCAGCAGTGAACTCAAGGAAACGGCCGACAGTTACCTCTCCGGCTTCCTGGTTCCCGGTCTGCTGCCGATGCCGCCCGATGGCGCCGGCCGACTTCGGGGCATGCCGGTCAACTACAATGCCGATCGCGGGTTCGGGTTCCTGCGCTACTACAAATTGAGTGGTGGTGGACTGCGAGCGGAGACGGTGTTTTTTCATTGTTCGAAATCGACGGTGGCAAACGATGCGGTTTTTCTCGACGCCGCCAATATTTTCGAGTTTTCCATCGTCCAGAACCCGGAAAACAACAACCGCACCGAGGCAACCGATATCACCCTGCTGGAGGCGTGACGGCCGGAATGATGCGATCTGCTGCCGCCCGCTGCTTGGTGCCATGACCCCGTCTCTCATTGATCGTGGCCGTCGTGTCGTGTGCGCCTCTTTTCTGTCGCCAACTGCCCGGCCTCCAGAGATTGAACCCCTCGGAGCCGGCAGGATCAACGACACCTTTCTGGTCTCCAGTTCCGGCCATGTCCCGCTCGTTCTGCAGCGCATCAATGGTGATGTCTTTCCCGATCCGGTCTGCATTGCGGAAAACGTCGCCGCGGTTACGGCCCATCTTGCCGGCCGCCGGCAGCAGAGCGGGGGCGATGAGCGGTTTCCGCGTCTTGTGCCGGCACGGGATGGGAAGAGTTGTGCGATCGACCACGACGGCGCAGTATGGCGGGTGATCGAGTACGTCTCCGGAGCGGTCAGTTACCCCTTGGTCACGTCAGCGGACCAGGCCTTTGAGGTGGGGCGAATGCTCGGCCGCTTCCATCTGTTGCTCGATGATTTCGATTCCGGCGTGCTCCGGCCGCCGTTGCCCGGCTTTCACGATCTGCCCGCTTATTGCCGGGGCTTGGAGCAGACTTTGGCGGAGCCTCGGCGCTCTGCGAGCGGAGCCGCGCGCGACTGCTGCCTCCAGGTGGAGCAGCGGCTGGTCGATGCCGACGCGCTCGTTCGGGCACACCAGCGTGGTGAGTTGGTCCAACGCCTGATTCATGGCGACCCGAAATGCGACAATGTTTTGTTCGATCGGAGCACTCTTCGGGCGGTCGCCCTGATCGATCTGGATACCGTTTCGCCCGGCCTGGTGCTCTGGGATCTCGGCGATTGCTTGCGCTCGGTCTGCAACCCGGCTGGAGAACGACCGCCTGATCGGCGACCGGGGAAGTTTCATCTCGATCTTTGCCGTGCCGTCCTGACCGGCTACCGTGCCGGCGGTGCCGACCTGAGTGCAGCTGAGAGGTCGCTGCTTTTTCAAGGGCTACGCCTGCTCACCTTTGAACTCGGGGTCCGTTTTCTGACCGATTACCTGGCCGGTGACCGTTACTTCAAGGTTGAAGAGCCGGAAGATAATCTCGACCGGGCCAGGGTCCAATTCGATCTGTTGGCACAGATTGAGCATCAACAGGCAGGTATTGAGGCACTGGTTGCCGATATCTGGCCTTGAGCTGGCCGGGGTGACGCTTCCGGCACGACAGCTGCTTTCACTAAGGGGAACCTTGAAAAATTGTTATTTCGCCCAATCTCATCGTTACGCAATCGAATTTTATCATCGGAATATCATGTATATGCCTGCGGTAAAATTTTCTTGCGCGCCTCGATCTCGATCGAAATTCCGAATTTTTCAAGCTCCCCTAAGGAAAAAGAAGGAAAGGATATGCAAAAGACAATGGAGCGCCCCCCTTCACCACTGACAATCGGCCATCGTTCGAGCCAGTGCCGGGCGCGTACCGCCGAACTGGCGACGCGACACGGCGTCATCCAGACGCCGGTGTTCATGCCGGTGGGAACTCAGGCGACCGTTAAGGCGATTACCCCGGAAAACTTGCAGGAGATCGGGGCCCAGATCATCCTCGGTAATACCTACCATCTGTTTGTGCGGCCGGGGCATCGGTTGATCGAACGATGCGGCGGCCTGCATCGCTTCATGAACTGGGATCGGGCAATTCTTACCGATTCGGGCGGATTTCAGATCTTCAGTCTGAAGAAATTGTCCAGAATTACCGAGGAGGGCGCCGCATTTCGCTCGCATCTCGACGGTTCCCGGTTGTTTCTCAGCCCGGAAGATGCGATCGAGGTCCAGGAGGCGCTCGGCTCGGATATCATGATGTGCCTCGATACCTGTATCCCGTATCCGGCTGATCGTACCGAGACCAGTGGTGCCACCGCGTTGACCGGTCGGTGGGCCTGGCGTTGCCGGGAGGCTCGGACCAAGCATGATCACTTGCTGTTCGGCATCGTCCAGGGCGGTATGTATCCGGATCTGCGCCGCGAATCGGCCCGGACCATGATAGACATCGGCTTTGACGGCTATGCCGTCGGCGGCCTCTCCGTTGGCGAAGAGAAGGAGCAGATGTACGATATGACAGAAGTAACTGCGGACTGTTTGCCCGATGATTACCCGCGCTACCTGATGGGAGTCGGAACCCCGGAGGATCTGGTCGAAGGGGTCTGGCGCGGCATTGATATGTTCGATTGCGTGATGCCGACGAGAAATGCCCGCAACGGCACCCTGTTCACGTCGACCGGTCGGGTGGTACTGAAAAATTCCCGGTATCGGGATGATCAGTTGCCGATCGACGAATCCTGCGATTGCTACACCTGCCGCAACTATTCCCGGGCCTATCTCCGTCATCTTTTCGTCAGTCGGGAAATTCTTTCGTATCAGCTCAATACGATCCATAATATCCATTATTATATCAACCTGATGCGTCAAATCAGGGAGGCGATTGCCGGAGATTGTCTGGCGTCGTTTCGCAACGATTTTTATAGCGGCCTTGCGGCCGAGTGATTATGGTTAGGCCCAAGTTTTTTCGTCTATTCGGACAAATCGATTCTCAAAGGGAGGTACTCAGATGACAAGTATAGCCTACGCGGCCGAAGGGGCAGCGGGCGGAGGAGCAGCCGGGGGATTTGCGTCATTCATCCCGTTGATCCTGATTTTCGTGGTTTTTTATTTTCTGTTGATTCGGCCTCAGCAAAAGCAGGCAAAACAGCATCAGGCCTATTTGAGCGAGTTGAAAAAGGGAGACCGGGTGGTCACCAAGGGTGGCGTCTACGGTGAAATCACCGGCCTGACCGATGGTGTGCTGACCCTGGAGATTGCCGATAACGTGCGGATCAAGGTGGCCCGTGACGCCATCGCCGGCCCGCAGGTAAAAGAAGACGCCAAATCGGAGGCGGGCGGCAAGGAGAAGAAGGCCAAGTCCTCAGGGTCGTGAGGGATTAGAGGCTGCTGATTGTTCTACAGGTGTAGAATTGGACACGAAGGGCGGACCGGCATCAGCCGATCCGCCCTTCGTGTTTTCACGCCCGGTCAATTATCGGCTCACCGATGGTTTTACATGAAAATCAATCGCTCCGGGGGATGGCCGCTGGCCGGTCCTGCCTCCGGCTGCTGACGTCCTGTCCACAGCCCTACGGGCCTGATTCTCCGGCCCGCCGGTCCTTCACGATGCAGCCTCCGGCAGGATCGGCCAGCTCTTCCGACCACGATGCCGATCATGTTTCGTTGTGACCATTAGCCATGGGGGTTATATGCCCCACCAGCGGCCAAGAGCGACGATTGCCACACCGACCACCATTGACAGGAAGACATTGCCCGTCTTGCAGCTACACAGGCCGGTCGCCAGCGTGGCCAGCCAGCCGATCGGCCCGGCGGCCACTGCGGCCGGGATAATCAGGGAGAGGAGAATGGTGCCGGGCAGCGCATCCATGAACGTTTTAAACCGGCCTGATTTCGGTAAACGACCGGCAAGCAGCAGTCCGGAGATCCGCAGGCCGTAGGTTACCAGCGCCGCTGCACCGATAACGAGCCAAACCAGCAGTGTGTCAGCCATTGCCGTGCCCCCTGCCCGGCTCGGTCTCGCGCACTGCAGCTGCCAGTGCCCCGGCAACGCCGCCGCAGACGATATACCATTTCCCCGGTAGCAGGGCCTCACTGGCCAAGGCGAACATTGCTGCGATCAGCCAGGGCAGCAAGTCGCGACGTCCCCTCCAGAAACTGAAAACCAGCGCGGTAAAGACCGCTACAAAGGAAAAATCGAGTCCGTATCGCTCCGGATTGGTGATCACCGCGCCGAGGCGATGGCCGAGCATGGTGCCGCTACACCAGGCGAGTTGAACGCAGAGACCGCCGCCGAGCAAAAACCAGGTGGAAACCCTCTGCTTGTGAAAACGAGCCATGGTAATGGCCCAGTTTTCGTCAGCAACCAGATGCATGAACAAAAAGCGATGGCGCAGGGATGTTCCCTGGAAGAGCGGACTGAGCGAGGCGCCGATCAGCAGGTAGCGCATGTTGATCACCAGCACGGCCAGCGTAATCTCGACGATCGGCAGCGGTGGCAGCCACATATCGACTATGACGAATTGCGCTGAACCGGCAAAAACGCTCAGGTTCATGACCAGCAACTGATACCAGGTCAGTCCTTTCTGGGCAGCGAGCAGGCCGAGAACGCTGCCGTAGGCGCCGACACTGGCGGCAACGACGAGGCTGGCGGTGAATCCGGCCCGGAGGTCGAGGTGCTGTTGGAGGTGACGATTTCCCATTTGTGGACCGGTGATCCGGACGAAGAACGAAGATTATCTGTGGCATGTACAGTTGTTACCGCTGCGGCACCGATTATAATCACAGCTGAAGCATGATGGCAAGGGGTTCTGCGAAGGCCATTTAGGGTGCCGGAAACCCGGCCGATTGAGGAGTTCCTGTGGCGACGGTGTGCCGCCGTCGCCACAGGCGATGCTGCGTCGACCGGTCGGCACTACGATGAGGGGGGAATCAGCTATTTTCTTGTTCAAAAATAGAAAGACGGCTATAGTCCGGTTTTGTATTTTGTGGACAAAGATTTGTTTTTCTGGGATGTTGCCTGGTGCCGCCGGAGCAGATCGATTGACACGGCACCACGATCAGGTGAGTGGATGACCCGAGAGGAGATCACCAGACAGCCATGATGACGATGCGTCTGAAATACACCAAATACTCTCAGCTGAAAATTTTCCTGATTGTTTCTTTTCTCGTCGGCGCCACCCTCTGTGTGGTCCAGTCCGCTCACATATTCACGCCGTTCGACATGGCGCTGTTCAGGATGGATTCGCTTGAGGGGTATCAGCCGATACCGCTCAGTGTCACCGTGCTGATCATCATGTTTCACACCTTGTTTCCCGGTATCATCATTCTTGAAGAAGGGGTGGTCAAGGGCATGATCTATACGGTCATTGCCTGGTTTTTTTATGCCGTGCTGATCCACTCCTATTCCACAGCTTTTCACCTGTTTATGCCGGTATCGGCCCCGCTGATCGGCACACTGGCTGCTATCATCAGAGTCCTGGCCTGGGGGTCGACGGTTCTTGAAGAAGAGAAGAACGATATCAGAAACACGTTCGGGCATTTTGTCGAACCGAGCATTGCCACATTGGCCATCGAGAATCCCGGCTTGCTCAAGGAGGACGGCGTCCTCAAGACGGTCACCGTGATGTTTGCCGATCTCCGTGGATTTACAAAACTCTGCCGGGATATCGAGCCCGAGCAGGTGATCAAGATGATGCGTGAATGTTTCGGCAAATTGATTTCGATTGCCCGGGCCAATGATGGCGTTATCGATAAACTGATCGGAGACTCCCTGATGGTGGTTTGGGGGAACCCGGTGGAGCGGCCGGATCATGCCGAACGAGCAGTGGAAGCGGCGCTGGAGATGCAGGCGATGATGCGCAACCTGCGTCATCGGTGGCAGACCCGCATGGGCGTGAAGATTGATTTGGGTATCGGTATCAATACCGATCAGGTGGTGGTCGGCACTATCGGTTCCGAGGAGTATTGCGACTATACGGTTCTTGGCTATGGCGTCAATATCGCCTCCCGGATCGAGCGGGGCTGCCCGGGTGGCGAAATCTGCGTTTCCAAGAAAACCATGGAATTGCTGGGCGGGCTCTACCGTTGCGAAGCAATGGGCCGATTCGAATATAAAAACGTCAGAGACAAGATCGAGGTGTTTCGGGTGCTCCAGGATCGTGATCAGGGAGAAAACACGTAGATCGCACTGACACTGAAAATCCACATGCAGGCAACGGCCAGCGTTGCCTTGCCCTCGCTCAGACCCTGTCCCACCACCATACTTTTCTTGATCAGCACAAACGACCAGACAAAAGACAGGAGCAGGGGCACCAGGAAGATGGACATCACCGCTCCATCGTCCGGCCGGAAGCGGATGGCATAGTTCAGTAGCGGAGCGAACAGCCAGAACGGCAGCGTTGCCAGGCCGATCAACTCGAGAACCAGGACCAGGCCGCCCGGACCGCCGAACGCCTTCGCGGCGGCCCAGTAAATAAGCGTCAGGCCGAAGAGGACCGCGAACATGGTGAAGATGCCGTAGAGAATGAGCAGAAGAGACAGAAGCAGCAGCATCCGCCCTGTCAACGCTTCGCTCCCGGCCTGACCGATGACGCCGATCAGATTGGACAGCCCGAACAATGTGCCGAGAATGGCAATATTGATCAGCATGACCGGGCGGGCCTTTCCCTCCAGGGCCAAGCGAAACACCTCTTCTTTGCCGGTGGCGAGGGCGGGAAGTAGATCCAGGTAGCGCGGCACGTCTCGTTCTCTCTTCCTATAGAGCAAATAATCGGGATCGATCCGGGGGCCCCGTTGCCGCCCCCGGATCGGTTCGTGGTTGTCGGTTACGCCCAGCCGCCCGGCAGCACTGCGTAGATGCAGAAGAACAGACTGACTGCGGCAATGATGATGCCGGCGGTGGTGCTGTTATAACGCTCGTCGCTGTATTCGGACCAGCCGTGGACTTTGTCGACGAGCATTTTATCCTGTTCGACCGGAATGCGCATCATCAGAGACGGGATGCGCTCGGTAATCATCGATACCGTAGTCAGCAGGAAGAAGCTGAGCGGCACGCAGAACAGCGAGCCGGACATGCCGACCTTGGCCTGCAGGCCGGTGGATATGACGATGTCGGGGAAAATATACGGTGACACGAGAATGTAGACGAGACCGGAGACAAGAATGGAGGTAAACGCTCCATAGCGATTGGCCGGTTTCCACCAGACACCGAGAATAGCCGCCGGGGCAACGGTAACGCCGGCCAGGCCGAAGGCCCAGAGAATACTGACCACCAGGAAGGTGGGCGGATCCAGCGCAATCAGGATACTGGCGGCACCGCCGCCGGCAATGGCCGCATAGCCGATGATTTTCATGGTCTTGTCCGGCAGGTTCGGCTTGATCGTGGCAATGATATCCTGGGCGATCATCGCGCCAATGGCCATCAGGTTGGCACTGATCGTCGACAGGCCGGCGGCAATGGCGCCGGCAATAACGAAGGCCAGCACCCAGGCCGGGTTGTAGACGCTGTTGAGAATCAGGGTGATCTTGTCAAAGTCGGTCGGGGCAATGGCCTGACCGGATGTTGCCTGGAAGAAGACGCCGGAAAACCCCATGGTATAGGTGGCGCTGAAAACGATGCCGCAGAAAAAGGTGAACCAGAACATCGCATTTCGCGCGCTTTTCAGGTTCGATGCGGTGTAGACCCTCATGCCGAGATGGGGCAGGCCCATGGCGCCGATGGTAAAGCAGGGGATCAGGGCCAGGTACCATTTAAAACCGTATTTCATGTCGAAGAAATCCGGCACCGCCTCGAGCATGGCCGGGACCATATCGCTGTAGAGCAGTGGTGGGAAATACCAGCCGGTGCCGCCCATGGCCTTCATGATCGCGCCAAGCGGAATGACAAAGGCAATGCCCATCAAGATCATCTGGAAAGCGGCGTTGTAGCTGGTACCGTACATGCCGCCGATGGTGACGTAGCCGACAATCAGAGCACCGCCGCAGATCAGTGAGATACTGTAATTGAAGCCGAACAGCATTTCAAAGACCTTGGCGACACCGATCATCTGGCCAAGGGCGTACATGACCATGACGAGAATCATGAATAGAACGGTGATGTAGGATGTCGACAGACCGTAGCGCTCACGAACAAACTGTGCCGGTGTAAATGCACCCAGGCGCCGCAATGGTGCTCCGTACCAGAGGGTGATGAGCGGTATCGACAAGGAAAACTGGATCCACATATAGACAAACGGTACCTTGAGGTTCAGAATCAGTGCCGTAACGCCCATGAAGGTGGCCAGGCTCATGTAGCTCGACGCCATGCCGAGGCCGTTGGTGACTGCCCCGATACTGCGGCCGGCCGTCCAGTAGTCGGTCGCGATCTTGGCCCGTTTCTGGGAATACCAGCCGATCAGGTAGAAAATGACGAACGAAGCGCCGACGAAAACGATACCGAGCGTCGGGCTAGATAATACCCATTGTTGCTGTTCCATGATAATCGCGCCTCCTTACCCGACGTTCTCGGTTGAACCGCTGTACTCTTCAATCTCGTCATCGAGATCGTTGGACAGCTTGGCCTGGAACCAGACGACTACCATCAGACCGAGCCAGCCCATCAGCACCGGGATGATATATTGTGACGGGAAACCAAAGACCATGTGGTTCTGCAGGCTCGGAAAAGCCACGAAAAATAATCCGAGATGCCCGCAAATCAGCAATAACACACTGAAAATGAGGGTGTATCGAATTTCCTTCTTGTACGCGCTATTCATGCTCTCCTCCTTTTGAAAAACTGCCTTTTGGTTTTCCCTCGCCGTCGTTTTCCCGGGAGTCCGATCGATCTCGGCCAGGAGCCTGCGGAGGGGCGTTTTATCTGCGACAGGGCCGATGCCCTGCCGGTATCAGCAAGTAAGGAGCGGTGGTCGTCCCGGGCTGACGGGCGGCATGATCGTCGTCACAGCCTCGTCATATATGTTAAAACAGCCCGGCGAAACAGTGTTATAGCGCCGTCCCGGTTCAGGTCCGAAACAGATCGACCATTGGTCAGTGCGAGAGAGTCAATCAGCAAAGAGCGAGCGCTCGTTCGTCGCCGGTGGCGTTGATTCCTTCCGCGCTCTGAGCTACAGGGTCCGGAGGGATCGGTCAGGGGCGATCGTGAGGAGCTGGAAGGGGTATCTGCTCGTCCTTGGTGAGTGGAGGTCCTCCCGGAGTAGGAAAAATCATGAGCGCATTTACCGGATAACGATTACACTTGTGATCATCCTGAGCGAGCGCTCACTCTGAATACGCCTGAATATAAATTCACTGCATGGAAAATGTCAACGATTTTTATGTATCGTTTTTTTAGTGGGTTAGACAGCCTATGCAGTGCGACAAAGAAGGAGTGATGGGGCGGGCCGGTCGCTGAGGGACGAGCCGACGGAAGTTGGGTTTGACTGGTCTGGAAAAAACAATGGGTGAACGACATGACCGGAGACGGGCGGATTATTATCAATACCGGCGATGGCAAAGGTAAGACGACGGCTGCTCTGGGGCTTGCCTTTCGGGCGCTCGGCCACGGCCGGCGGGTATGTGTGATCCAGTTTATCAAAGGGCAGGGGGAATACGGGGAGAGACGTTTTGCCGAATCTCAGGCGGGACTCGACTGGTTTATCTGCGGCAAGGGCTTTGTCTTCAAGAAGGAACGGATCGAAGAAGATCGGTCAGTGGCGCGCGCGGGCTTCGAACTCGCGCGCCAGAAAATTGCCTCTGACGCCTACGACCTGATCATTCTCGACGAACTCACCTACCTGCCGCAGTTCGGTTTTCTCGACGTTGCCGATATTATTGAGGTCATCTCCCAGAAGCCGCCGCGGCTGACCATTGTCATCACCGGCCGCAACGCGCCGCCGGAGTTGGTGGCTATTGCCGATACGGTGACCGATATGCAATCCGTCAAGCACGCTTTTGCCAGTGGGATAAAGGCCCAAAAGGGTATCGAATTCTGAAGGGGGGGTGCACATGCTGCCAGCCGCAGGAAGTATTACCGGCCTGAAAGTGCTCGACCTGTCGCGGATGTTGCCCGGGCCTTATTGTTCGATGATCCTTGCCGACCATGGGGCGGATGTGATCGCCGTCGAAGATCGTCGCTTTGCCGCCGACAACCTGTTCTTCCCCGGTCTCTACCGCAACAAGAGGCATCTGTGCCTGAATCTGAAGGATCCTGAAGGCAAAGAAATCTTTCTGCGTCTGACCGAAGCGGCCGACGTCGTCATCGAGGGGTTCAGGCCGGGAGTCACCGAGCGGCTCGGCATCGATTACGATAGCCTCAGTCGCATTCACCCGGGACTCATCTATTGCTCGATCACCGGCTTCGGACAGACTGGCCCGTATCGGTATCGTGCCGGTCACGATGTCAATTATCTCGCCGTTGCCGGCATTCTCGATCTGATCGGCCCGAATGACGGCCCACCGACCATCCCCGGGGTTCAGATTGCCGATATTGCCGGCGGTGGTCAGCAGGCGGTGACTGGAATTCTGCTGGCGCTGCTAGCCAGAGCGCGGACCGGCAGAGGCCAGCACATCGATATTTCAATGACAGACGGCTTGCTCGGCCTGTTGGCCCTGCCGCAGGAGTTGTGCAGAAGATGCGGATCCGAGCCACGCCGGGCCGATGGCCTTCTCTCCCACCGCTATGCCTGCTATAATGTCTATCAGACGGCCGATCAGCGCTATCTTGCGGTCGGCGCCCTGGAGCACCGGTTCTGGAAACAGCTCTGCACCCTGCTCGATATTCCCGACTTTGCGGATCGACAATACGATGAATCGTGCCGGCAAGAGCTGATCGACGTGCTGCAAGAGGCAATAGGCCGCCGCACCGCGGTGCAGTGGGAAGAACTGTTGGCTGACCATGATGTCTGCTGTACGACGATCAGCAGCTTTGCCGACATTTTTTCGCACCCGCTCTTTGTAGAACGCCATATGATCGTGTCCATCGACGATGACGCCGGCGGTACGCAGCAAGCGCTCGGCATTCCGATTAAAATGAGCGAAACGCCTGGTTCGATCCGCCGACCGCCGGACCGATTCGGCGGCAGTTCGGAGCAGATCATGGCGGATCTTGGCTATTCGGCTGAACAGGTGGCCGATCTGCGGCGCCGGGGGGTTATCTGACGGTATGGCCGGTCGGCGGTGCACCTGCGGTCCGCGCTGTCGGGGCCGACTTCAGGAGAAGGTTTTATGAACGTTGATTATTCCGATTTTTTCAAGGTGTTTGCCCAGGTCAGCAAGGCCATTCATTCCGGCGAGAATACCACCGAGATCCTCGAGCATATCGTCAAGAACATCAGATCGTTATTGGGGGCGAAAGGCTGCATTTTCTGGATTGTCGATCATGGTCGGCAGAAGATCGAGACCATGGTTTCCGACGGCTTTCCGTACCGCAATCTTGCCGATGTCAACTATCGGGAACTCAGCAGGATTTTCGATCCGACCGATGGGCCCTTCGTTTACATTGCCGATGCCCGGACCGATCGTCGGATTCCGGAGGTCGACACCATCGGTAAGAAAAGCGTCGGCTCGATCATCGGCATGCCGTTTGCTATCATCGGCAATCACGCCGGTATTCTGGCCGTCTATTTCTATGCCTTTCGCGAAATGAGCGAACGGGACCGGGAAATCATCACCGCCCTCGGTGAGCAGGGCGCCATCGCGCTGCACAAGGCCCTCAGTTATGATGAGAAGATGCTGCAGAACCTCAGGCAGGTCGTGGAGGTCCTGGCCCTGGCCATCGAAGCGAAAGATGAATCGACTCACGGTCATTCGGTACGGGTGGCCCGGTTTGCGAAAATGACGGCCGAACACCTCGGTCTGCCGGAAGCCGAGGTCGAGGCCATCCACCATGGTGGTCTGCTCCACGATATCGGTAAAATCGGCATGAATGATGATATCTTGGAACGGCTCGGTATCCTGTCCCGACGGGAAATGGATATCGTTCGCCAGCATCCGGTGATCGGGGCCAGGATTGTCAGTCCCTTGCGCTTTCTTGACGACGTGGTGCCCTTGATCCGTCATCACCATGAGCGTTACGACGGCAGCGGTTACCCCGATGGTTTGCAGGGCCAAGCTATTCCATTGGGTGCCCGGATTCTGACGGTTTGCGATGCCTTCGAGACGATGTTGGCCGGCCGCACCCATTTCGCCCGGATGAAACTGGCAGATGCCGTGGTCAACCTGCAACAGGGAGCCGGCCGACAATTCGATCCGGCCGTTGTCGCCGCGCTGTTTGCCGCCCTGACGGAACACCCGGACCTCGTGGCCGATGGGATTTGCGGCTCCGATCTGGCCTGCTTGCAGCGTTACCGGCAAAAATTGGCGGCCGGTCGACCAATGGCCGCACAGCTGTTTATCTAGCCCCATGACCGGGAGTTACAACGCAGTATGAAAATTATTACCACGACCGGCAGGGCTGGTTGGCTGTCCCGAAGGCTGTATCGCGAAGGCCCGGCGGAGCGGAGAAGCAGGCCCGAAGGCTTCTCGCCAGGCCATGGATGGCCTGTCTGCCGGCCGCGGAGCCCGGCCGATCAGGCCGCAGCGCAGCAGCCGGAGGGATAGCCAACCAATCCGGGAACTCGATTTTCATTTAAACATTTCCAGTCAACCAACACCGGAGCAACCAACAATGCAACAGCATCTGGTCGATGAGCAATCGGGCTCCTGGTTGAAGTTTGTCCTCGGCATTATCCTGCCGACGGCGCTCGTCATCATGATCGCTGTCGGTTCGATCTATGTGGTGATTATCCCGGTTTTCAAAGAGACCTTTCTCGATAGCAAACGAGAAATGATTCGCGAGTTGGTCAATGTTGCCTGGAGTGTCATGGTGCTCTATGAGGAGCAGGAGCAAGCCGGCCTGTTGAGCCGTTCCGAGGCCCAGGAAAAAGCGGTGGAGGAGATCGAACACCTGCGCTACGGCCGGGAGGGCCGTGATTATTTCTGGATCAGCGATATGCACCCCCGACTGGTGATGCATCCCTACTCAAAAGAGTTGATCGGTAGTGATCTCAGCTCTTTTGAGGATGCCGGCGGCAAGCGATTGTTCATGGAAATCAAGGAGGCCCTGTCCTCGGCCCAAAGCGGCTTTATCGGTTATATCTGGAACAAGAAGTATGAAGAATCGATGGACGTTCCCAAGTTATCCTACGTCAGAAAATTCGAGCCGTGGGGCTGGGTCGTCGGCACCGGTGTGTACCTTGATGACGTTGAGCAGAAAACCGACGAGATCACCAGGCGATTGACCCGGATGATTTATTTCGGCATGGTGGTCATTGCCCTGCTGTTGACGGTGACCGTGATACGCAGCCTGATCATCGAGCGGCGGCGGCGGAGTGCCGAAGCGTCGTTGCGGCTGTCCCGGGTGAAATACAAGACGCTCGTCGAGGCCGCCGTAGATCCGATCATGATGCTCCACAACGGTTTTTGTCTCTATGCCAACAAGGGAATGGAAGAATTACTCGGCTACAGCGGTGCCGAGCTGGAAGAGATGAATGTGGCCACCCTGGTTGCCGGAGAAGGCGCCGCGCATGAACAGAGCCGGGAGATCTGGGAAAACGCTCTGCACGGCTACGTGACGGTCGGACAACACGAGATCGTGCTCAAACGCAAAGACGGCCGTCCGTTGACAACCGTCGTCAGTTTGGCCCGGAAAGACCTGGGTTCTCAGAAAGTCGTCGTATTGACTGCCCGCGATATCCGCAACAGCAGGCGGCTCGAGGAAGAGCTGGAGCAAAGCCGAGAACGGTTCCGGCAACTGGCCGACCGCCTGCGTATTGGCATGTTCCGGACTGGTGCCGGCGGTGGCTTCAGGTTTCTCGAGGCCAACGATGTGACGAAGGAGTTGCTGCAGCAGCAAGGCGGTAGACCGTTGCTCGAAGCCAACCTGCTTGATTTTTTTCCCGATTCGCAGGAACGACAGGAACTCGTTGCGAACCTGCAGCAGGATGGACTCGTCAAAGAGAAATCCCTCAGTCTCAAGGATTCGCAGGGCGGATCGCGAACGATATCGATTTCCATGGTCCTGGTCAGGGACGAGGACGGCACACCCCTCTATTGTGACGGCCTGCTGGAGGACATCAGCCGCCGTCAGCAGAGCGAAGAGGAGCGGGAAAACTTGATCGTCGAGTTGCAGACATCCCTGATGTTTTTAAACCAGCCGGTGCGCAGTTCACTGAGCGGCTATATTTCCTGCAACCTCAATACGCCGATTCGCACGGCGGCTGCCATGATGAGCGAGGCCGGGCGCAGTGCGATCCTGGTGACCAGTGAGTCCGGGGCGATGATTGGTATCGTCACCGATCTCGTTCTGCGCGAGCGGGTGGTGGGCGGTACGGTGGCCATCGATGCTCCGGTCTACCAGGTGATGAGTGCCCCGCTCATTTACATCGACGATTCGGCACTGATTTTCGAAGCCGTTCTGCTACTGCAGGAGCGGGGCATCAAGCACCTGGTGGTCAGGGATGCCGGCGGGGCGGTAGCCAGTGTGATCAGCAACGAGGAGCTGCTCGATGTGCATCGCTACTCGTCGGCTTTTGTGCTGGAACAGATCCGCAGTGCAGCTTCGGTCGGTACCATCGGGGTCAGCCTGAGACGACTGCCGCGCATCATCAAGGCCCTCATCGACAGCGGTGCCCATGCCGAAAATATCACCCGGGTCGTTACCACGATCTCCGATACGGTGCTCACCCGGCTGCTCGATCTGGCCATCGCCGAACTCGGCGAGCCGCCGGTTCAGTTTGCCTTTGTCAGCGTCGGCAGCGAGGGACGCGGCGAGCAGACCCTGGTTACCGACCAGGACAATGCCATCATTTTCGCCGATGTCGCCGAGGTTCGGTCGCCCGGGGTGCATGAGTACTTCCAGCGTCTCGGGTCGATGGTCTGCACCTGGCTCGATCAGGTCGGCTACCGTTTCTGTGCCGGCAACGTGATGGCGATGAACCCCTCCTGGTGCCAGCCGCTTGCCGTCTGGAAAAACTATTTTTCCAAATGGATCGGCGAATCCGGCCCGGAAGAGTTGATGGAAGTGAGCATCTTTTTCGATTTCCGCTGTCTTTATGGTACCGCTTCCCTGACCGAGCAGCTTCGCACCCACGTTTTTACAAAAGGAATGAAGCAGAAGGCCTTTCTTTATCAGATGGCCCAGAATACCTTGCTGTTCAAGGTGCCGATAGATTTTTTCGGCAAACTCGCCGTCGAGTCCGGAGGGGAGCATCCCGACACCTTCAATATCAAGCACGTAATGGCCCAGGTTATTGTTTTTGCCAGGATTTATGCAATTTTCCATGGCCTGGAAAGTACCTCGACCCTGCATCGCCTGGACAGTTTGCTGGAAAAAGGGGTACTCGGCAAAGAGCGGCATGCGGAACTCAGGGAGGCATATAACTATCTGATGCAATTACGACTCAGGCATCAGCTGAAGCGGATAGACGAGGGAGAGGAACCGGACAACCATGTGCATATCGACGAGATCTCGCCGATGGAAAAGGAGCTGTTGGAAAAGATCTTCGGCCAGATCAACCAGTTGCGCAAACAGTTGAGCCAGGTTGGTCAGAGCGAGATCTATTTCTAGTGGGAACCTTGAAAAATTGGCATTTCGAATTCTTCAAGCTCCCCTCGTCTCCGAACCGGCCGTGGGTAGCTCGAGATCGGACGGTGGCGGAGGGGAAACACGAGATCAGGGAGGAGACATGAGAGTTAGCGAGGCGTTGTCCAGGCGCAAGTCAACCCGGGCTTTTTTGCAACAGGATATCGAGCCGGAGAAACTGCGGCGCATTCTCGACGCGGCGCGACACGCCCCGTCGGGTGTCAATATCCAGCCGTGGCAGGTGGCGGTGGTGACCGGCACGGCCAAACAGCAGCTCCAGCAGCAGCTCGAGGAAGCGTTTCGCCGCGGCGAGGAACGGCGGATGGATTACCAGTATTACCCGCTGCAGTGGCAGGAACCCTATAAATCACGACGGATCGAATGCGGTCTGCAGCTCTATTCCAGTCTCGGCATTACACGCCAGGACAAGGAGCGGCGGCAGGAGCAGTGGGCTGCCAACTATCGAGCCTTTGACGCACCGGCGGCCCTGTTCTTTTTCATCGAGCCGTCTCTGGAAACCGGTTCCTACATGGATTACGGTATGTTCCTGATGGCCGTAATGCTGATGGCCGTCGAGGAAGGTCTGGCAACCTGCCCGCAGGCGGCGCTCGGTGAATACCCGCAGCTTGTCAAGCGCACTCTCGGCTATCGTGAAGACCTGCTGTTGCTCGGCGGTCTGGCAATCGGCTATGAGGATACGGCGGCCCCGATCAATCAGTATCGCACCTCGCGCGAACCCGTCGAATCGTTTACTCGCTTCTTCTCGGGCGATTCTGTGTAAGACCGGCTCACCTAATGTTCTCCGGGCGCGTACGGAACAGAGGACGCACCGGGTGGCGGCACGAATGATGATACTTCGGGATGACAGACATGGCGCACGTATTACGTGGTGATTTTTCGAAAGGTAAAACGGCGCCCCGGCAGACCGGCAGCGATGGTGAGACGGTCCCCGATTACCGGCTGCTGCTTTCCGTCTGTTTTTCCGATCCGCTGATCTGGCGACGGCTTCTGGTGCCCGGCACACTGACCCTGGCCGATCTGCACCGGATCATCCAGATCAGTCTGGGCTGGTGCGACAGTGACGCACATCGGTTTCTCGTCGGCAAGATCTTTTACCAACCGCGCCCTCTTGCCGCCGGGCAGGACGGAGCAATCGGCTATGACGAGGCGGCCGCTTCCCTGCACCAGCTGGAAGAGGGGATGCAGTTCATCTTTACCTATCTCTATGATGGCGGTCAGGGCTGGGAAATCGAGTTGACTTTGGAGGAGGTGGTCAGACCGCCGATCTCCGGTGGCTGTCCGGTCGCCCTGACCGGAGACCGGGGGTGTCCGCCCGAGTCGATCGGTGATATCCATCGTTATCAGTGCCTGCTTGCCGAATTGGACCAGGATCAACTTGATCGGAATACCGTTCGTCTGTCCCTGCCCGGCGTTCCTGACTTTTCCGTGACGGCCTGCGATATTACGGTTATCAATCAACGCCTTGCGCACCTATTTCCGGGCGAACACCACTGACCCGGGGCCTGTGGCCCGGTCCGCCCGGCGGTAATCCGATATCCGGCGACGGGTCGCCCCAGCGCGCCGGCACGTCAGCTGGTGCTTGGCGCGCCGGCCGAGACGTGGTATGGAGTGCTGACTGCTTACCGAGCTGCAGTTCGGGCGGGAGCACCGGCACCGGTCGCCGCCGAAAATCCCCATTTCTGACAGAGTGTTGAGGTATTCATGTTTCGTTCCTTTTTCAGGACCAGAAAATGGTTCTGGTGGGCCTATGGCGGCGGTCTGGGATTGCTGGTTTCCCTTTACATCCAGGTACGGCTGACGGTCAGGATCAACGAATGGTACGGCGGCTTTTACAATATGCTGCAGCGAGCTACTGAGCACCAGGTTGCCGAGTTCTGGGGTGAGATGGTCAAGTTCGCCTGGATCGCTTTTCCCTATGTCCTGATCGCTACGGCGACTGCTTACGTGACCAGGGTTTACGCCTTTCGCTGGCGCGAGGCGATGACCTTTTCCTATGTGAGTAAGTGGCAGACCGTCGAGCAGGAAGTGGAGGGCTCCAGTCAGCGGATCCAGGAGGATATCTATCGTTTTGCCCGTATTTTCGAAAGCCTCGGACTCCAGGTGGTGAGGGCTATGCTGACCCTGATCGCCTTCCTGCCGATCCTCTGGGCCCTGAGCAGCGGGGTCGATCTGCCGCTGGTCAGGGAAATCCCGGGCAGCCTGGTCTGGGTGGCCCTGCTGGTATCGCTTGGTGGCCTGCTTATTTCCTGGTTCGTCGGGATCAAACTGCCGGGATTGGAATACAACAACCAGAAGGTGGAGGCGGCCTTTCGCAAGGAATTGGTCTATGCCGAAGACGACAAGGTCAATTTCGGCAAGACGGAGACGCTGGTGGAGCTTTTTACCGGTCTGAAGATCAACTATCACCGACTCTTCCTCCACTATGGCTATTTTGATATCTGGGTCAATTTCTTCGAGCAGCTGATGATCATCGTCCCCTATCTGATTATGGGGCCCGGTCTGTTTACCGGACTGATCACGCTGGGCGTGCTGGTCCAGGTCTCCAATGCCTTCAGCAAGGTCCGTGAATCATTTTCAATTTTTATCGCCAATTGGACAACCATCACCGAGCTGCGTTCGATCCATAAGCGTCTTCGGGAGTTTGAACACAATATCGGTTATTGACGGACAGCGGCGGCGGCCATATCATCCGGGTAAAGGGGAGCTTGAAAAATTCGGAATTTCGTTCAAGATCGAGGCGCGCAAGAAAATTTTACCGCAGGCATATACATGATATTTCGAGGATAAAATGTGATTGAGCAACAACGAGATTGGGCGGAATGACAATTTTTCAAGGTTCCCTAGAGAGGACCACCGGCAGGACAACACAAGAGGAGTATGGGATGACAGAGGAACTGAGTAGTGAGCAACGACAGCAATTAGAACAGTGGCTCGGACCGGAGCGCTTTTCCACCGGCCGGTCCCATCTTGAGTTGCACATGCATGATATTTCCCCGCACAGCGGTGTTCTGCCGGCGGCGGTCCTCTGGCCGGAGTCGACCGAGGAGGTGGCGAAGATCCTGGCCTGGAGCTACGGCCAGGAAATTGCCGTAACCCCCTGGGGAGCCGGGACGAGTACGGAGGGCAACCCACTGCCGACCGTCGGCGGGCTGGTCATGGATATGACTCGAATGAACAGGATTCTCACGGTTCGACCGGAGGATCTGCAGGTCGATGTGCAGCCGGGGGTGTTTCGCAAGGAGCTGAACGCCCGGTTGAGCAGCGAGGGATTATTTTTTCCGGTGGACCCGGGGGCAGACGCGACCATCGGCGGCATGATCGCCAACAACGCCTCCGGGGTTCAGACCGTCAAGTACGGGGCAACCAAGGATTACGTACAGCGCCTGACCGTGGTCCTCCCCGACGGCAGGATTATCAGGACCGGCTGCCGGGCGCGCAAGTCGTCGTCGGGCTACGATCTGACGCGACTGTTTGTCGGTTCCGAGGGTACGCTCGGGGTGGTGACCGAAGCTACCGTGCGCCTGGCCGGGGTTCCCGACTGTCACCTGGCGGTAACGGTAACCTTCCCCACGCTGGAAGCGGCCTCTGAGACCGTCGCGCTGATGATCGGCTCGGGTATGGACCCGGCAGCCCTGGAACTGCTTACCGAGGAGATCATCCATCTGATGAACGAGGAAAAGGGGCTCGGCCTGGCGGAACAGCCGTCGCTGTTCTGCGAATTCCACGGCGCCAGCGAGGCGATGCTGCAGGAAACGGTGGCGTTGGCCCGTGAGCTATGCGAAGATTGCGGCGCCCTTGACTTTCGTTACGGTATCGACCCGCAGCAGCGGGCCGATCTCTGGCGGGCCCGGCATGAGGCTTGGGAAACGATCCATCGAGCCCATCCCGGCACACGCACTTTGATCGTCGATGCCGCGGTGCCGATTGGCAGCTACCCGGAAATGGTGGTTTTTGCCCGGCAGCTCGTCAGGGAACACGGTGTGGCCGGCTATGTCTTCGGCCACGCCGGCGACGGCAATCTGCACGTGGTACTAGCCGGCGATCCCGAAGACGACGTCGAGTGGGACAAACTGGAGGACATCAACCGGCGGGTGGTCGAACGGGCCATCGAGCTGGACGGGACCTGTACCGGCGAGCACGGCGTCGGCATCGGCAAGCGTCGATTCATGCGGTTGGAGCACGGCGACAGTTATGATGTGATGGCCCAGATCAAACAGCTGCTTGACCCGAAGGGGTTGATGAACCCGGGTAAGATCTTTCTCTGAACCCTCACCCCCGGTGTTTTCGGCAGCGGCCAATAGCCGTCCGCACGGCACCGGCGAGTGCCGGCCAGCAGGACGGATCGTCGCGAAGTGGGCGGCTGATTTCCAGCTGTACGCCGCTGCCGGTCAGTCCCCGGTTGCAGACGTTGCGTTGATGGCGGCCACTGTGGCGACCGGTAGCTGCGATGACGGCCGGCTGGCCACAACGGTCCATTTCCTCGACAATCAGGTCGCGCAGCCGGGTGTCACGGCCGCCGACGATTACCACCGCTTCAACGGCCCGGCAGCCATGCACGGTGATCACCCGGAGCGAGCGCGTCACTAGGGCCAGGCCCGCTGGATGGTCCCAGTGATGGCTGGTAATGTGCAGGACGCCGTTATCGGCGCCTTTGGCACCATTGAACAGGAAATAGTTGTATTCATCCCCGGCGATGAGTCGGGCGATATCTGAGGTGTGCGGCTCGACCGCGCCGCCGTGCGGAGCCACAATAGTCGTCGTCGCTCCACGGTCGGCTTGTTCGATGACAAAGTCGTGTTCGTGTTGGAGCAACAGTGAAAAGTTGGGATAGGTGTCCATTCGTACACGGTTTTTTTATACGAAAATCGGTTCCACAGGCTGAACTTCCCGGGCTGGTTGGTTCTCCCGGAGGCTGCATCGCGTAGGCCCGGCGGGGCGGAGAATCAGGCCCGAAGGGTGGCGGGCAGGACGTCCGCCACCGGCGGCCAGGCCATGGATGGCCTGTCTGCCGGCCTCGGAGCCCGGCCGATCAGGCCGCAGCGCAGCAGCCGGAGGGAGGATCAACCAGCCCATCCTACCAAGGCGCCGATTTTCATCGCTTGTTGTGACGTTCCTTCATGGGGGTTAGATGACACTCGTGAATCCCCGTTGAGCGATCGTGCGCCTGGCCGGGGTGCCTGCTTTTCGCTGTACCGGAAACGACCGGACAAAGCAATTGAAAAGCCACCATATTGCTGCTAAGCTCGATACGGTAAGCGGTTTAGCCTTGCGAACAGAGGCTGCGTGAGCAACCATGACCCGGGCGTGTCGCCCCCCCGGCTTTGCCGGGGCGTCGCTTTCCCGGGCCGCTACAGATCGAGGAGGATGATATGAAGCTGCGCTATTTTTCCCACTCATCATTTCAGATTACCACCGCTGCCGGTCAGATCCTGCTCATCGATCCGTTTCTCGATGACAATCCGACCTCGCCGGTTGGATCCGACGAGGTAACTGCCGATTTCATCGTGCTGACCCATGCCCACGCCGACCATGTCGGCGATGCCTTCAAGATCGCAGAACGGTGCGATCCGTTATTCATCTGCGTCCATGAGCTGGCCAATTATTGCAGCGACAAGGGCTTTCGTGCCCACAACATGCACATCGGCGGAGCGTACGAGTTTGAATTCGGGCGGCTCAAATTCACCATCGCCCACCACGGCTCGATGACTCCGGACAACACCTACGGCGGCCTGGCCGCCGGCGTCTTGCTGACCATCGATGGCAAGACCCTCTACCACACCGGTGATACCGGCCTGTTTTACGACATGAAGCTGATCGGCGAGATGAACCCGGTCGACACGCTGTTACTTCCGATCGGCGATAATTTTACGATGGGCATTGACGATGCGGTCAAAGCGGTGGAATTGATCAATCCACAGCTGGCGATCCCGATGCACTATAACACCTTCCCGGTGATTGCTGTGGACCCGGAGCTCTTTGTGCAGAAAGTCGAAGCGCTCGGGAAGAAGGCCCGGGTCATGGCCTACGGGGAAGAAATCGATCTTTAGCACCGCGGGTCGAATAGCGGTAGAACCCGCGCAAGAGCCGCTCCGTCGGACACGGCCATGGCGGGCGGAGCGTCAGTGAACGAAATCGAAAAGACGACGAGTTCTGCGTCCGGTCAGGGATTGCCGCCCACGGCAGCTCTTTCCAGTCTGTTTCTCTGTATCCTGTTTGGTGCCAATGCCGTCGCGATCAAGATCAGCCTCGGCGGGCTCGGCGTCTTTACTTCGGCCGGACTGCGTTTCGGTCTGGCCGCGGCGACCATCTGGTGCTGGGCTCGACTGACCGGCAAACCGCTGTCATTGAACAGGAAGCAGCGGCTCCAGTTGGCACCGCTCGGGCTGATCTTTTTTGTCCAACTCTCCCTCTTTTATCTCGGTATCGACCGAACCACCGCATCGCACGGCACGCTGATCACCAACGCCCTGCCGTTTGTGGTCATGGTGCTGGCCCACGTCTTTCTTGTTGACGACAGGATCTCCTGGCGCAAGGTTGGCGGTCTGGTTCTGGGATTTACCGGTGTGGTGCTGCTCTTTATCGATTCCATCGGGTTGACCGCTGAAGTTGTGCAGGGGGATCTGCTGGTGTTGCTGGCTGTTGTTGTCTGGGGCAGCAATGCCGTTTACTCCAAACGGATTATTGCCGCTTTCCAGCCGCTGCAGTTCACCGTTTACCCGATGCTGATGGCGGCGCCGCTGTTTTTGATGTGTGGCGTGTTCGTCGATCCGGTTATGATCAAGCATTTCGATACAACCATTGCCGCCGCCCTTTTCTACCAGACCTTTGTCACTGCCGCTTTCGGCATGGTTGCCTGGAACACGCTGATCAAACGGTACGGGGCGACCGCCTTGCATGCGTTTGTCTTTGTCATGCCGATTTCCGGGGTTACCTTAGGGGTGCTGCTTCTTGGCGAGCCGTTGACGGTGAATCTGGTTGCCGCAATTATCTTCGTCTCGCTGGGACTGCTTGTGATTAATCGCAGACGTCCGCCGTTATCGCGGTAGACCGGACAGGAGTCGGCTACCGGTTAGAGTGAGGGTGAACACCGTTTAGTTGACGTTTACGCAAAATGTATTGCCATCGAGCATGCGCTCAGCTAAGCTCAGGGAGATCGTTACCTCATTAAATCGGGTGTGCGTGCGACCGTTGTCGGGGCGGAAGGTTGTCGTCGCTTCGGCTTCGCATCACGCGTCGTATGGTTTGTCAAAGAGATGAACAAGAAGAGGAGGAGAGGGTATGGGGCATGAAACACTGCAGGTTGGAGAGTGCTATGAGTATCCGTTGATTATCAAGAAACTGCTGACGACGGCGCTCACCTATGCCACCGACCAGGAAATCGTTTACCGGGATCGGTTCAGGTGCAGCTATCAACAGCTCAATGAGCGGATCCACCGGCTTGCCGGCGGACTGGGGCGACTCGGCATCCAGGCCGGTGATACGGTGGCGGTGTTTGACTATGACAGCAATCGCTACCTTGAGAGTTTTTTCGCCATTCCGATGATGGGCGCGGTGATGCAGATGGTCAACTGGCGCTTGTCCGCCAACCAGCTTGAATACACCATCAATCATGCCGAGGCCCGACTGATCATCGTCAACTCCGACTTTCTGCCATTGCTGGCGCAGATCCGCGAGCGACTCACCTGGGTTGAGAAAATCGTTGTGATCATCGAAAACGAGCAGGTGGCGGAGAGCTCGCTCGAGATTTGCTGCGACTACGAACAATTGCTCGCGGACAGTGCCGATCATTATAATTTTCCCGATCTCGACGAGCATACCAAGGCGACGACGTTTTATACCACCGGAACCACCGGGGACCCGAAAGGGGTCCATTTCAGTCATCGGCAACTGGTGCTGCACACCCTGTCACTCGCTCTGGCCCTGGGCAGCTACGAGACCATCGGGCGGTTTCGCTCCGATGATGTGTATATGCCGCTCACACCGATGTTTCATGTTCATGCCTGGGGACTCCCCTACGTTGCGACGATGCTCGCTACCAAGCAGGTCTACCCCGGCAAGTATGAACCGGAGATGCTGCTGAGGCTCATCGTCACGGAAGGGGTTACCGCTTCCCACTGCGTACCGACTATCCTGCAGATGCTGGTATCCAGTCCGGCCGCCCGCCAGGTAGACCTGTCGCGCTGGAAGGTCATTATCGGTGGCGCCAAACTGTCCACCGGGCTGGCGGCGGCCGCGCAACAGCTCGGTATTGTCGTTTATACCGGTTACGGGATGTCGGAGACGTGTCCGGTGATCAGTCTGTCGACGCCGAAGACCTCGATGCTCGGCAGCCTCGATGACGACGCGCTGCTCAACCTGGTGGTCAAGACCGGCCTGCCCATTCCCCTGGTCGAGTTCGAGGTGGTTGATCTTGATGGCCAACCGCTGCCGCACGATGGTCAGACGGTCGGCGAGATTGTCTTCCGGGCCCCCTGGTTGACCAGGGACTACTTCAAGTCGCCGGCCAAGACCCGGGACCTCTGGCGTGACGGTTGGCTGCACAGCGGTGATGTCGGGCATATCGACGCTGCCGGCTATCTTCAGGTAACCGATCGGATCAAAGATGTTATCAAGACCGGCGGCGAGTGGATTTCCTCGCTGGATCTCGAGAACTGCATCAGCCGTCATCCGGCCGTTCTGGAAGCGGCGGCGATTGGTGTCCCCGATGATAAATGGGGTGAGCGGCCGCTATTGATCGTCACGCTCAAGCCTGGCCAGGAGGAAGCGGTCGACAGTAAGGGGTTGCAGGAGTTTATGGCTGATGCGGCGAAACAGGGCTTGATTCCCCGTTATGCGGTGCCGGATAAGATACTGGTCGTAGCCGAGCTGCCCAAAACCAGCGTCGGCAAACTGAACAAGCGGATGATGCGCCAGGAGTTCGGCTGATTCTCCGGCTCGCCGGGCCTATGGTGATGCAGCCTCAGGCAGAACCGGCCAGCCCGGGGAGCTGATTTTATATTGACAAGGCCCGGATGGGGAGGAGACTATAAACTATTGTCCTGCTTGTCCCAATCGGCTAGGATTGGTGACTCGTTGATTCACCGGCAGGGCGGTCACCGCTGTTTCAGTCTGACGCACCCTGCTTTTTGACGCCTGATGAGCGACTCGAAACAACCAGCAGCACCGCCCGGAACCATGCATCTACCCAGGACGTTTTCCGCGATTCTCGTTTATAGCAGACCGGTACTGGTTTTCGGCGGCATGATCTGTGCCCTGTCGATCATGTGGCAGCAGAACCCGGTGGTCTATACCATCGGAGTCAGTCTGTTGCTGCTATCGATGACGTTCGATTTGGTGGACGGCTGGTTCGCCGCCCGCTTCCGTCCCGATGCGCCGTTGGCCCACCTGGCGGATCGCTTGCTGGACAAGCTGGTCTACTCCATCATTTTTCCGGTTATTGCGGTTGGGATGATGTGGCGCCTGCTGGTGATGATGCCGGATTACAGCAAAGGCCAATTGCTGCACGCGATGTTCGTGCTACTGCTCTGCGTGGTCGTCCTGATCCGCGATAATTTCGCCGCCTTCATGCGCGGTTTTGCCGTCCGCCAGGGGATCGAGCCGTCTCTCAGCGAATACAACCGGTTGCGCACCATGGTTGCCGCGCCGGTCAGCGCCCTGCTCTACGCCTACGCCTTCTACGTCCCGGAAGGACCTTCGTCCTGGTTATATACTCAATTTTCCTGGTTGGCCAATTTTCCCCTGCAGGGGCTCTTCTTTGTCGAGATCCTGTTTCTCGTTATCAATCTCGGCTCCATTGCCGGCTATTGCCGGAAATATGGAACGTTCTGCCTTGACGAACTGTGCCTGGGCGACCAGCTGTTGCGCCGTCGGATCCTTGCCGTCTTTCCCAACGCATTGACCGTGATGAATGCGCTGATGGGGTTGCTTGCCGTCTTTTTCGCCTACCAGGGGCGTATCCGTGAGGCGTACCTGATGATCATCGGAGCCGCCACTTTTGACAAGCTCGACGGCGCCCTTGCCCGGCGCCTGGGGCTTACCGAGCCGCTCCCGGAAGAGGTAGCGGAACGCAGAGTCAATCTGGGCGGGCTGATGGACGATTTCGCCGACGCGGTGAGTTTCTGCATCGTGCCCGGCTGGATTTTTTATATCTGTCTGCGCGATCTGGCGCCGGACAGCTTCACCACGCTGCCGGTCGGCCTGGTCGCGATTTTGTATAGCTTGCTGGGCCTTGGCCGGCTGGTCTATTTTACCCTCGACAAACAGCCGATTCCCGGATTTTTCAAAGGCCTGCCGACGCCTGCCGGGGCCATGCTCGTGCTGGCACCGCTGATCGTGTTCAGCCAGGCCGCCGGCGACAGCTCACCCTGGCTGTCGTTATGGGGGTATTTCTCGTTTGGCTTGATGATTTTTACGGCGCTGCTGATGAATTGCTATTTTATTCATTATCTGCATATGGGGCGCTACATGAGCCGCAATCCGTGGCTGACCCGCCTCGCTCTGGTCGCCCTGATGACCGTGGTAACACCCTGGTTCGGCCTGGTCTGCCTGGCCTTTATGGGTCTGTACGTCGTTTCGCCGCTGGTCACCTGGCGGATTGACCCGGCGGAGGCGGCCCGGGAGTCGCGCCAAACGGATTCCTGAGCGGCATACCGGAGCTCACCCCCTGATACAAACAACAACCGATTGGAGAGTATCGATGGATCAATGCCCCTGCGGGTCGGCTCAGACCTATAGCGACTGCTGTGAACCCATCATTACGGGCAGCCAGACCGCCCAAACCGCCGAAGCTTTAATGCGGGCGCGTTACAGCGCCTATGTCCAGGGACAGGTGCAATTCATTTACCAGAGTACTTATCCCGACAAGCGTAGTGGCTATTCGGAGCAGGAGATCGAAGCATGGTCCCGTAACAGCGAATGGCAGGGATTGACAATCATCGCCACGCACCAGGGTGGACCCGAAGACGAGACCGGCACCGTGGAATTTATCGCCGCCTATACCGAAAAGGACCGCCCGGTCCGGCACCACGAAATTGCCAGTTTCCGTCGTCATGAGGGGGGATGGTATTTCTACGACGGGCAGCCACCGCCGGCCCGGCCGGTGGTACGGGACCGGCCCAAGGTGGGCCGTAACGAGCCCTGTCCCTGCGGCAGCGGGCTGAAGTTCAAGAAGTGCTGCGGCCGCGGCTAGAGGCGTGCAGGTACCGCGCGAGATTACCCGGTACCTGTCGTTGCCGCAGGGATGTGTTTACATGTTGCGGCGGTATTGGCCGCCTACATCGTAGAGGGCACCGGTGATTTGGCCGAGACTGCAATACCTGACGGTGTGCATCAGTTCGGCGAACAGATTGCCGCCGCTCAGGGCCACCTGTTTGAGGCGATCGAGGGCTTGCGGCGTCTCCTCCCGGTGGCGCTGCTGAAATGCGGCCAACCGGCGCAGTTGTTCCTTTTTGTCGTCGTCGGAGGCGCGGGACAATTCGAGGGTGGCGTTGAGCTGGTCGAAGTCGGCGTCGGGATTGCGGAAGGTATTGACGCCGATGATCGGATACTCGCCGGCATGCTTGAGGCGCTCGTAGTACATCGATTCTTCCTGGATCCGGCTACGCTGGTAGCCGGTCTCCATGGCCCCGAGCACGCCGCCCCGTTCGGTGATCCGGTCGAATTCGGCAAGTACGGCCTCCTCGACCAGGTCGGTCAGGTCCTCAATGATGAAGCTGCCCTGGTTCATGTTTTCGTTCTTGGCCAAGCCCCACTCCCTATTGATAATCAATTGGATGGCCAGTGCCCGGCGCACCGACTCCTGACTCGGGGTGGTGATCGCTTCGTCGAAGGCGTTGGTGTGCAGGCTGTTGCAATTGTCGTAGATGGCGCAGAGTGCCTGCAGCGTGGTGCGGATGTCGTTGAACTGGATCTCCTGGCTGTGCAGGGAGCGTCCCGAGGTCTGGATATGGTATTTAAGCCGCTGTGAACCGGCGACCGCTCCATATTTTTCGCGCATGGCCACCGCCCAGATGCGCCGTGCCACCCGGCCGATGACCGTGTACTCAGGATCCATACCGTTGGAGAAGAAAAAGGAAAGGTTCGGGGCGATCTGATCGATGTGCATGCCCCGGGCCAGATAATACTCGACATAGGTGAAGCCGTTGGACAGGGTCAGGGCCAGCTGAGTGATCGGGTTGGCGCCGGCCTCGGCGATATGGTAGCCGGACACGGATACCGAGTAGAAATTTCTGACCTTGTTTTCGATAAAGAATTCCTGGATATCACCCATCATCTTCAACGCGAATTCGATCGAGAAGATGCAGGTATTCTGCCCCTGGTCCTCTTTCAAGATATCGGCCTGTACCGTGCCCCGAACATTTCCCAGGACATCGGCACGGATTCGCTCATTTTCAGACTCATTGGGTTCGCGCCCCTGAGCGCTGCGGAAGGCCTCGATCTGCTGGTCGATGGCGGTGTTCATGAACATCGCCAGGATGATCGGTGCCGGGCCGTTGATGGTCATCGACACCGACGTGGTCGGACTACACAGGTCGAATCCGTCATAGAGCAGTTTGACGTCGTCCAGGGTGCAGATACTGACCCCGGCCGTGCCGATCTTGCCGTAGATGTCGGGCCGTTCGGCCGGGTCCCAGCCGTAGAGTGTGACCGAATCAAAGGCGGTGGACAGTCGCTTGGCCTCGTAGTTTTCCGACAATAACTTGAAACGTCGGTTGGTCTGGGCCGGCCCGCCCTCGCCGGCGAACATCCGGGTCGGATCTTCGGCGACCCGCTTGAGTGGGAAGACCCCGCCGGTATAAGGAAAATAACCCGGCAGGTGCTCTGTGCGCAGCCAGCGGTAGATATCGCCCGGATCCTGAAAGCGGGGCAAGGAGATTTTCGGGATGCGCGAGTGGCACAGGGACGTGGTGAACAGCGGCACCCGCACTTTTTTGCCACGGACCGTATAGACCAGCTCGTCGCCGGCATAGTCGGCGCTGATCTGCTGCCAGGCGGCGAGCAGTTCTTCGGTTTGCTTGTCGACGTCGCCGGTGAGTTCATCTATTTTGCGCTGCAGCACGTTGAGCGCCGTTGCGGTGGCATCGTCGTCGCCGGCGACGAGCAGTTCAGCGCTGTGGCGTAGGTGGTGGAGGCGGCGGACCGCTTCGGCCTGCTCGCCGGTGCGGCGGTGGTAGGCGCGCACGCAATCGGCGATTTCCGCCAGGTAGCGAATCCGCTCAGGCGGGATGACGATAACTTTCGACGAGGATACTTTGCCGGCTGGTTTCGGCAGAGATACAGTAAAGCGGCGCCCGGTCTTGTCGGCCACCTGTTCAATGATCCCGTGATACAGAGCGGTGACCCCGTCATCGTTGAATTTGGACGCGATTGTTCCGTATACCGGGAACTCCTCGGGCTTGGTGGAAAAGGCCTTGCGATTACGCTGCACCTGCTTGCGGATGTCGCGAATCGCGTCGTCGCTGCCCTTTTTCTCGAATTTGTTGATGACGATGATATCGGCGTAATCGAGCATGTCGATTTTTTCCAGCTGCGACGGCGCCCCGTAATCGCTGGTCATCACGTAGATGGACAGGTCGGCCAGATCGATGATCCGCGAGTCACCCTGGCCGATGCCGGCGGTCTCGGCGATAACCAGGTCGAACCCGGCGGCCTTGACGGCCATGATCGCTTCCGGCAGGGCTTCGGAAACCTCATGGGCCGAGTCCCTGGTCGCCAGACTGCGCATGTAGACACGGTCCGAGTTGGCGATGGCGTTCATCCGGATGCGGTCGCCGAGCAGTGCCCCGCCGGTCTTGCGGCGCGACGGGTCGCAACAGATGATGCCGATGCGGATATCTTTCAGGTCGTGGAGGAAGCGGACGATAATCTCGTCGGTCAGCGATGACTTGCCGGCACCGCCGGTGCCGGTAATGCCGATGACCGGCGGGTTGTGCCGATCGGCGAGCGGTTTGATCTGTTTTTGGAGGCGGGCCAGGGCCTCGGGGTCTTCGGTCTTGGCCAGCTGCAGGGCGGTGATATAGGCGGCGAGCAGCCGTTTGTTGTCGTGGTGGAGATGTTCGGGCTGGAGCTGGTGAAAATCAAGTGTCGAGAAATCCATCAGCTCGACCATGTGATTGGCCATACCCTGCAGGCCCATGGTGGCGCCGTCCTCCGGCGAGTAGATCTTGGTGACGCCGTAGGTCTCGAGCTGTTTGATTTCGTCGGCGACGATGACGCCGCCGCCGCCGCCGAACACCTTGATATGCGCAGCGCCTTTTTCCCGGAGCAGATCGATCATGTAGGTAAACGATTCCATGTGCCCGCCCTGGTAGCTGGACATGGCGATACCCTGGGCGTCTTCGTCGATGGCCGTGTCGACTAGTTCCTGGACCGAGCGGTTGTGGGCCAGGTGGATGACTTCGACTCCGGAATCCTGGAGAATGCGGCGCATGATATTGGTCGATGCGTCATGACCGTCGAACAGTGAGGTGGCGGTGATGATCCGGACGTGGTGACGGGGCTTGTAAACGGTGATCGGTGCGTTCATGTCAGCTTCCTTTCTGGCGGCGGAGAGTGCAGCCCGCCACGAGGCGGGCTGATCCGGACTTAGCGTTTGGCAGCCGAGAGATTCAAAACGGTGAGATGGAACGGGCTGAAGGACCGATTTTCCCGAACCGGAGTGAAACGAGCAGAGGAGGGGAAAACGGTGATAGTCAGCCCTTGGTCTCGACCAGGAACCTCATGATGAAATCGGTCTGCTGCTCAATATACTGCTCGATGGTGAAGTTTTTGGCGAAATACCATCTTCTGAAGGCCCAGGTATGACCGAGCACGGAGATATTATGGCCCATCAGGTTGATGGTATCGTCGTCCAGTTCCGGAAGCATTCCTCTGTTTTTCAGCTCCCGCATGGCCTTGATAAAAATATCGGTGATCCGCAATTCCGCTTCCAGCACCTTGGCCTGCCACTTCGGTGGCAGGAAGTGGGTGGCCTGGTACATCAGCAGGATGTGATCGCTCATCCGATTGCAGACCAGAAAATATTCACGAATAACCTCGGCCAGAGCGGCCTTGCCGACAAGGGGCCGGCCGAGCGCCTCTTTGACGGCCTTTTCCACCTCGGCATGGATGGCGCTGCAGACCAGGTAGAGGACATCGTCCTTGGTCGAGATGTATTCGTACATGGAACCGATGGAAAGGCCGGTGGCTTGGGCCAGGGCCCTGGTTGTGGTCTTGTGATAGCCGCGTTCGATAAACAGCGGCACCGCCGCGTCGACGATCTGGCGGCGGCGTTCTTTGACCAGTTCTTTGTTCTTGATCTGGGTGGCGACTTCTTTGGTGTCTGTGGTGAGCATTGGTTGTGTCTCTTCAATAGGGGTGGTGTCGGATACTCTGTCGATTCGTTATGGTCCCGCTATCGATAACCCTAGCTAAATTGATGGCGGAACAAAAGGGAAATTGCAGCAGCACGCTTGTAGTGATCCCTTTTTCAGCCTCTCAATGCTCACAACACCGGCCGGTCATCAGTCCCTAATCAGCGAGGAGCCGATGACCAGTCGCTGGATCTCGCTCGTGCCCTCGTAGATCTCGGTAATCTTGGCATCGCGCATCATTCGCTCCACCGGGAAATCCCGGGTATAGCCATAACCGCCGAAGATCTGGACGGCCTGGGTGGTCACCTTCATCGCCGTTTCACTGGCCATCAGTTTGGCCATCGCCGAGGCCTGTGAATAGGACAGGCCGGCACTGGCCCGATAGGCGGCCTGGTAGACGAGCAGCCGCGCTGCCTCGGTCTGGGTGGCCATGTCGGCCAGCTGGAACTGGACGCCCTGGAAGGAGCCGATCGGATTGCCGAACTGGCTGCGCTCTCGGGCGTAGGCAATGCTCAGGTCGAGTGCTCCCTGGGCGATGCCGAGGGCCTGGGCGGCGATGCCGATACGGCCGCCGTCAAGGGTCTTCATCGCCACCCGGAATCCTTCTCCCTCGGCGCCGAGCAGGTTGTCCGCCGGCACCAGGCAGTCGGTGAAGACCAACTCCATGGTCGGTGACGAGCGAATGCCCATCTTCTTTTCCTTTTTGCCGAAGCTGAACCCCGGTGTTCCTTTCTCCACGACAAAGGCGCTGATGCCGTGGTGCTTTTTCGCATCCCTATCGGTCCGGGCCAGCACCACATAGGTGTCGGCATCGCCGGCGTTGGTGATAAAGATCTTGGTGCCGTTGAGCAGCCAGCCGCGGTCGGTTTTTACCGCGGTGGTCCGAGTACTGCCGGCGTCGGAGCCTGCAGCCGGTTCGGTCAGGCCGAAGGCGCCGAGTTTCTCGCCTCGGGCCAGCGGAGCGAGAAAGCGTTGTTTCTGTTCCTCGGTGCCGAACAGGAAAATCGGGTTGGCGCAGAGCGAGATGTGGGCCGACAGGGTAACGCCGGTGGACGCGCAGACCCGAGAGAGTTCCTCGACGGCAATGGCGTAGCTGATGTAATCGGCCGCGCCGCCATCGTACTGCTCGGGGAAAATGATGCCGGTCAGCCCGAGTTCGGCGAGTTTGTCGAACATCAACGACCGATCAAACCGCTCCTGTTCGTCACGTTCGCCGGCCGACGGGGCGATTTCCGCCGTGGCAAAATCCCGTACCGTATCGCGAATCAGCCGTTGCTCCTCACTCAATTCAAAAATCATGGTTCATGCTCCGGAGAAATCTGGCGGCAGGTGCCGGGCGCGAGGATGCAGTCGGCGCCCGGCACCTGCCGGTATTATCCTTTCTTGGAAGACAGTTCTGGGAAATCCCAATAATAGTGCTCCTGCGCCGGCGTCTGCCCGCTTTGCTGCTGCCGCTCGATCTCGCGCTCGCGCAATTCGACGCGCCTGATTTTGCCGCTCAGCGTCTTCGGGACCTCGGTGACGAACTCGATGATGCGCGGGATCTTGAATTTGGCGAGGATGTCAATGGTGTGCCGGAATATGTCCAGGGCCAGTTCCCGGGACGGCTGCTGTCCCTGCTTGAGGATCACGAAGGCCTTGACCAACTGGTGCCGCTTCTCGTCCGGGACACCGACCACGGCGGTCTCGGCAACGGCCGGATGTTCCATCAGGGCGCTTTCCACCTCGAACGGGCCTACCCGGAAATCCGATGATTTGATGACGTCGTCGCTGCGACCGACAAACCACCAATAGCCGTCCTGGTCGATGCTGGCCCGGTCACCGGTATAATAGTAGTTGTCGATAAAGACGCCGGCCATTTTTTCCGGGTTACCGATGTATTCGGTGAACAGGCCGATAGCCCGCCAGCGGTCGAGGCGGACGACGATATGACCCGGTTCGTCGGGGGTGGTGATTTCCTTGCCCTCGTCGTCGACCAGAGCGACGTCGTACATAAACGAGGGTCGGCCGAACGAGCCTTTGCGCATTTTGCCGCTCATCCAGGGGGCATTGCCGATCATTGCCGTCGATTCGGTCTGGCCGTAGAAGTCCCGGATTTCGGTGCCGGTCATTTTATGCCAGCGGGTGATGACTTCGGGATTCAGCGGTTCGCCGGCGCCGATGGACTGGCGCAGGTGTGAGAAGTCGAACCCGGAGGTGTCGAGGTTGATGAACGCTCGCCAGGCCGTCGGCGGAGCGCAGAAAACCGATATTTTGTGCTTGGTCAGGCATTCCATGTAGGCCATGCCGTCAAGGGCGGTAAAGGAGAACGCGGTGGCGGTGGCGCCGACATTGAGGGGCGCAAAAAACGAGCTCCAGGCCCATTTGGCCCAGCCGGGAGCACCGAGATTGTGGTGGATATCGTCGGTCCGGAGACCGGCCATCACCGAGGTGGACAGGTGACCGACCGGATAAGATACCGACGTATGTCCGACCCGCTTGGGTAGGCCGGTGGTGCCGGAGGTGAAAAAGCAAAAGAGCAGGTCATTGGATTTTGTTTTGGCGCTGATCGCTTCCGGTGACTCCTTGGCCAGTTCCTCGTAGCTGATCCATCCCGATTTGCTTCCCAGAACGATCTTGATTTTTGGTTTCGAGCCGGTCAGATCGAGCGCCTCGTCGATCATTTCGGTAAAGGTTTCTGCGGCGATAATGCAATCCGGTGGATAGGTGCGGAAGCGAAATTCCATTTCCCGCAGGGTCATGGTCGTTGCCGTCGGCACGTTGACGATGCCGCCCTTGATGCAGGCATAGGTGGAAAACCAGGTCTCCGGGGCGATGGGTATCATCATATAGAGGTTGTCGCCTTTATCGACCCCGGCGCTGCGCAGACGATTCAGGCAGCGATTGCCATTGGCACCAAATTCTTGATAGGTGAACTGCCTGATCTCTTTGCTGTGAATGTCCGTCCAGATCAGGGCTGTTTTGTCACCCCGTTCTTTGACGTGCAAGTCTTCGAAGATCTCCTGCGCCCAGTTGAAGTATTCGGGCATTTCCATCGCGTTGAGTTTTTCGAAAAAGGCCTTGGCAGCAGCCTCTTTTGGGTCGCTGTCCTCCATTTGGTTCAGGTCCATCACTTCCTGATACAGCGTCTTCATACCCATAATACCTCCGCAGCGAATAGGTTTTCTATGAGTTGTGCGGCCATAGACATGGACAGCCCCGCGACCGGTCACTACCGAGCGCTCGATCGGTTCTTATATGATAATAAACGGTGATGTTTGTCAAAGATTATTTTGATTCAAGAGCGCTTTCTCGGGAACAAATTTCAAGCGGTGGCGAGATAAAGCTCGATCAACGGCGGGACAGGTTTCTAACCTGTCCCCCGCTCACTTTCACGTTGTCGCTCTCACGCCGCCAGGGCAGCTCCGAGTCTCGTTGCTTATCAGTCGTTGTTTCGGATATCAGCGGGATAGAGCGAATACAAGGTTGAACCGGTCGGCGGCGGCCGGCGCAAATGACTGCCGAAGACGATGATCCGCTCGTCGGGATCGGCAAAGAAAAGGGGGATCGCCTCGGTGTCGCATTGTTCGGGCGCGTCTATGGCCTGCTGCTGAGGCAGCGGCTCGCCCCGGATCTCCGCTCCGCTGGTCAGCAGTTCATGGAGTTTTCGGTAAGAGACCGGCCTGCAGAATCGGTTGAAGAGCCGATGCGAGGGCGTCCACCGGGGAGCGGTGGCGTCGGTCTCGCTGTGGTCGCCGCTGATAATGAACAGGTTGTTCCGACCGAGCTCCTGGCGATAGCGGAGGGCAGCCGCATAATTGATGTCGTCGTCCGGCGATAGGGCCAGCATGGTGCCGATGCCGGCCAGATTGAGACGCTGATCGGCATAATCGGGGAATGGGTTGCCCTGGTAGGTTTCCAGGCCTTCCTGCTGAGCGATTTTGATCTGATTCCGGTCGGTATCGGCGAGCAGCACCCTGACGTTTTGTCGGGCCAGGGCGGTCCCGATTGTCCGGGCGACGGGGTTGGCGCCGATGATCAAAAAGCCGCGCGGTTCCTGCTTGGTAATGCCGAGCAAGCGGGCGAGCGGTGGTGCCGTGGCGCTTTGCAGCAGAACGGTGCCGATAATGATGGTAAAGGTCAGCGGGACAAGCAGGTGGGCATCGGCAAAACCGGCCGATTCGAGCTTGAGGGCGAACAGCGAGGAAATGGCCGCGGCGACGATACCGCGTGGGGCGACCCAGGCCAGGAAAAGGCGCTCCTGCAGCCGCAGGCGCGAGCCAAGTGAGCTGAGCAGGACATTGACCGGCCGGGCCAGGCATTGCACGATCAGAAAGACGATACCCCCGCCCCAGCCGAGCCCGATCAGGGCGGTCAGGTCGAGGCGGGCGGTGAGCAGCAGAAAGAGCAGCGAAATCAGCAGGACGCTGAGGTTCTCCTTGAAGCGCAGGATTTCATCGAGGGTTACGCCCGGCATATTGGCCAGCCAGACGCCGAATACGGTAACGGTGACCAGTCCCGATTCCGGTTGCAAGGTGTCGGCCAGCACGAAGGTGACGAAGATCATCGTCAGGGTGGCCACGTTCTGCAAAAAGTCGGGCAGGGCGCGGTTTCTGAGCACCAGGCCGAACAGATAGCCGGCGGTCACCCCGATCAAGGCGCCGACACCGACGATCTGGGCAAAGACCAGAACGGTTCGGCTCCAGGCCTGCTGGGTGCTGTCGGCGACGATGAATTCAAAGACGAGGACGGCAAGCGCCACGCCGATCGGGTCGATGACGATCCCTTCCCAACGCAAAACCCCGGCAACCGCCGGAGTGGGCCTGACCGCCCGCAGCAGGGGGGCGATTACCGTCGGTCCGGTGACGACCGTCAGCGCCCCGAAGAGAAAGGCAATCTCCCAACCGAGACCGGTAATGAAATGGGCCGCGACGGTGGTGATCAGCCAGGTGATTACCAGACCGAAGGTCAGCATATTGCGGACGACCCCTTGGATGCCCCGCAACTCATGGAACTTCAGGGTAATACTGCCTTCAAAGAGGATGATCGCAACGCTCAGCGAGACGAAGGGCAGCAGCAGGTCGCCAAGCAACCGGTCCGGATCGAGCGCGCCGAGTACCGGTCCGGCCAGTATGCCGGCCAGCAGCAGAAACAGGATCGCCGGCAGATTAACCCGCCAGGCCAGCCATTGGCAGCAGGCAGCCGTCAGGAACGCTCCGGCGATTACGATCAGGGCCTCATGTCCTGCCATTGTTCAGGCTCGACCGCTGCGGGGCTATTGGCCCGTCCGTAGTTTTTCCCAATACTGCTGGTAAATTGGCAGGGCCTCGCCGACATCGGTCTGAAATTCGCCGTTTTCGACGATCCGGGCGGCCGGGAAGATGACCGGACTGCTGCGGACTTCTTCGTCGAGCAACGCGATGGCGCCGAGTACCGGTGTGGCATAGCCGTTTTCCTCGACGCAGATTTTCGCGATTTCGGGCCGGAGCATGAAATCGATGAAGGCATGGGCGTTCTCGATGTTGCGCGCCCCCTTCGGAATCACGAAACTGTCGACCCAAAAGGCCGCGCCTTCCTGTGGGTAGATATAGACGATGGCCGGATTTTCCTGTTGGGCCATCCAGGCCTCCCCGTTCCAGATCATGCCGATGCTCACTTCGCCGGCCAGGTAGGGAAGTCGCGGCGAATCGCTGTTGAAGAGCAGGACATTGGGCATCAGCTCCCGGAGAAGTTGGTAGGCCTGCTCGATTTGTTCGGGATCCCGGCTGTTGCTCGAGTATCCCTTGATCTTCAGGGCCATGTGAAAGACTTCGCGCATGTCGTCCTGCAGCAGCAGGCGGCCCTTGAATTCGGGCTTCCAGAGATCCTGCCAGGAATCGATGGTTTCCGGCAGGATCTCGTTGCTGTTGACCCCGATGCCGGTCGATCCCCACATATAAGGGATGGAATAGACGTTGCCCGGATCGAAGGGCCGATCCATCAGGTTCGGGTCGAGATCGCCGAGATGCGGGAGCAGTTCATGATCGAGCGCCACCAGCATGTCTTCCCGGCCCATCTTGTTGACGTAATAGGTGGATGGTACCACCAGGTCGTAGCCGTCGTCGTCGACGAGCTTCAGCTTGGCGTACATGGTCTCGTTGCTGTCGTAGGTGGTATAAATGACTTCGATGCCGGTTTCCGCTGTGAACTGCCGGAGGACCGTGTCGGGGATATATTCGGTCCAGTTGTAGATATAGACTTTTTCTGCGGCTGACGCCGGAAAGGCGCAGAGCAGGGTGCAGAGGCAGATTGTTTGCAAAAATCGTTTAGGCGCCATGTTCTTTCTCCTTCAATAAAAGCTGACTGATAATCACCAGTACCAGGGACAAGGCGACCATCAGGGTCGACAACGCGTTGACCTCAGGCTTGACGCCCACCTTGACCATCGAAAAGATTTTCAGCGGCAGCACGTCGAAAGACGGGCCGGTGACGAACGAACTGACAATAACATCATCGAGAGACAGCGTAAAGGCCAGCAACCAGCTGGCGATCAAAGCGGGACTGAGCAATGGCAGCACGATCCGGCCGAGGACTTGGCTTTCCGAGGCGCCAAGGTCGCGGGCGGCATCGAGCAGAAACGGATTGAATCCCTGGAGCCGGGCGACGATGGTCATCGTCGTAAACGGCAGGCAGAAGGTGATGTGGGCCAGCAGCAGAGACCAGAACCCGAGTGAAACGCCGAGCATCACAAACAGGACCAGCAAGGCGATGGCTAGGATGATGTCCGGTGCCATCATCAGTGTCATCAAGGTGCCCTGCAGGATGCGCCGGCCGGCAAAGCGGTAGAGACGAAAGCCGATGGCGGCCAGTGCCCCGAGCAGCGTTGCCGCCGTCGCCGCCGAGAAGGCCACGGCCAATGAGTTTTTTGCCGCTTCCATCAGCCCGGCGTTGGCCAGCATGGCCGGAAACCATTGCAGGGTGAAGCCATCCCAGCTAAGGCCGTAGCGGTTGGCATTGAAGGAGTTGATGATCAACACGATGATCGGCAGGTAGAGATAGCCGAAGATAAGCGTGAAATAGATCAGTCGCACCGCATTCATGGCTGATGGCTCCGCAGGGCCAGGTTTCTCATGAACAGCCAATAGACACAGAGCATCAGCGCCATGATGATGATCAGTGCGACGCTGGTCGCTGAACCGAGTGGCCAGTTGCGGGCGTTGAGGAATTGTTGGTGGATCAGGTTGCCGACGAGTAACTGGCGCGCGCCGCCGAGCAGGGAGGCAACGTAGAACAGACCCATGGTCGGCACGAAGACCATGATGCAGCCGGCCAGTACGCCGGGCAGGGTCAGCGGCCAGACGATGCTGCGAAAGGTGGCAGGGAATCCGGCCCCGAGATCGCGGGCCGCTTCGACCAGGCGGAAATCGAATTTCTCCATGGTGGCATAGAGCGGCAGGATCATGAACGGCAGCATCAGGTAGAAAAGGCCGAGTACAACGGCGGTATCGGTATAGAGCAGCCTGATCGGGGTGTCGATGATGCCGAGGTGGAGGAGCAGCGTGTTGAGCAGCCCCTGAGTACCGAGGACCATCCGAATAGCATAGGTCCGGACCAATGAATTGGTCCAGAAGGGGATCATTAGCAAGATCAGCACCAGCATCCGCGTGCGGCGGTTGAGGCGGGCCGTCAGCCAGGCGAAGGGATAGCCGATGATCAGGCAGAAGACGGTGGTCAATACGGCCAGCCAGATCGAGCGCAACAGGACTCTGAGATAGCCGGGATCGACGAGTTGCCGATAAGCGTCCAGGGAGAAAGACAGCTCGAAAAAGGCCTCCGGGTCCTGGCCAAGGAAGCTGGCAAAGAGGAGCAGCAGGATCGGCAGTACCCCGAAAACAACAAGCCAGAAGCCGATCAGGGCGATTATCAGAGTCCTCGTCCTACTCTTCATCAGGCAACACGACCTCCCAGCCATGGACCCATGATACCGAAACTTTTTCACCGATACGGTAATCGAAATCGGGGTCGTCCTCGTCGAAGAACTCACAGGCCCGGACCACAGGACCGGCATCGAGTTGAATGGTCGTATCCAAGGTGGCGCCGCGGTAACTCCGTTCGATGATAGTGCCCGGTAGCTGGGGCATACCGTGCCGGGCGTCATCGGTCAACCGCAGGTCTTCCGGCCGGAGCAGAATCTGCACGCCGCTGCCGGGAGCGAGGTCGCGTCCGGAGCGGGCCGGCGTAGTGTGGCCGAACAGCGAGACGCTGAGGTATTTTCCGTCGAGTCGCTGCTCGACCGTGGCCGGCAACAGGTTGATGTCACCGATGAACCGGGCGACATAGAGGCTGTTCGGCTCTTCGTAGACTTCCCGGGGCGTGCCGGTCTGGGCAATACGACCGTCGCGCATGACGACGACCCGGTCGGACATGGACAGCGCTTCTTCCTGATCGTGGGTGACCAGGATAAAGGTGATGTTCAGCTCGCGTTGCAACCGCTTCAATTCGATCTGCATATCCCGTCGCAACCGGGCGTCCAGTGCCGACAGCGGCTCGTCGAGCAGCAGGACCCGCGGGCGGTTGATAATTGCCCGGGCGATCGCCACCCGCTGCTGCTGGCCGCCGGAGAGCTGGCCGGGAAAGCGGGAAGAGAAGCTGGACAGTTTGGTTTCGGCGAGGACCGCCTCGACCCGCTCCCGTAATGGAAGGCCTTTGATTTTTTTCAGGCGCAGGCCAAAGGCGACATTATCGAATACCGTCATGTGCGGAAACAGCGCGTAGCTCTGAAAGACCGTGTTGACCTGCCGCTTTTCCGGAGACAGGGGCAGAAGATCAATGCCGTCGAGCAGAATCGATCCGCGGTCGGGCGCTTCGAAACCGGCGATCAGCCGGAGCAGCGTTGTTTTCCCGCAACCGGATGGGCCGAGCAGGGTAATAAACTCGCCATGAGCTACATCAAGGGAGAAGTCGCTGAGGACATCGTGGCCGTCAAAGGCTTTGGCTACCTCGCGAATCGATAGAACGAGACTGCTCATGAATCCCTGGTGTGTTGGTTGAGGTCATAAGGTCTTGTCCATACCGGTTATGGACGATTCGGCGCTGGAGACGATTCGTACGCGTACCGCCGTTTCCCCCCCCATACAGCATATCTGGTGCGGTGGTGCAAGGATTATTTCTCACCCGTTGCAGAGCGGTGAAAATGATTGACAAAAAGGGAAGAGCTGGTAAACATCACGGTTAACGACCGAGCGCTTGGTCGGAGACGGAAAGGGACATTCCTGCAGCCAGGGACGACCTCTCGGCAGAGCCGCCGCTTGACCGGCGGCGACCGGCAGGCATGCTGCGGTGCGGGAAGCCGGAACACTACCATATCAGCAGATCGGGTGAGTCAATGAACACAGCGGTAATTGTCAGTGCCGTTCGCACGCCGTTGGGCAGTTTCGGTGGAACATTGTCCACCGTCGGGGCGACCGACCTTGGGGCACATGTTATCAGGGAAGCGATTGCGCGTGCCGGCATCGAGCAGCAGGTGGTGGACGAGTGCATCATGGGAATGGTTCTGCCCTGCGGCTATGGCCAGAACCCGGCGAAACAAGCGGCTATCAAGGCGGGGTTGCCCGAGGAAATGGAGGCGCTGACGATCAACAAGGTGTGCGGGTCGTCGCTCAAGTCGGTGATGCTCGCGGCCCAGGCCATCCAATGCGGTGACGCCGACGTGGTTGTTGCCGGTGGCATGGAGAACATGAGCATGGCCCCCTACTATCTGGAGAAAGCCCGCTGGGGACAGCGGATGGGGCATGGGACCCTGAAAGATCACATGATCAATGACGGTCTCTGGGATATGGTCAACGATTTTCACATGGGCATGTCCAACGAGTTCATCAGCGAGCGTTGGCACGTGAGCCGGGAAGATCAGGATCGTTTTGCCGAACAATCGTATGCCCGCGCCCTGCAGGCCCTTGGTGACGGCCGCTTCTCCGATGAAATCGCACCGGTACCGGTACCACAGCGCAAAACCAAGGAGCCGGTTTGGTTCTCCGTTGACGAGTGCCCGACCGAGACGAGCTTTGCCACCTTGAGCAAGATGCGGCCGGCCTTCACCAAGGACGGCGTCGGCACGGCCGGCAATGCCTCGATCATCAGCGACGGCGCCGCGGCGCTGGTAGTGATGAGCGAAGCCCGGGCAACGGAGTTGGGCTGTCAGGTCCTGGCCCGGATCGGCGCCCAGGCGTCACACGGGATTGAGCTGAAATATATCCTGATGGCGCCCATTCACGCCATTCCGAAGGTGTTGAAAAAAGAAGGCGTCGGTATCGAAAACGTCGACCTGTTTGAGATCAACGAGGCCTTCAGCGGTGCCTCGACCGCGATCAACCGGGTGCTGGCCCTTGATCCGCAGAAAGTCAACGTCAACGGCGGCAGTGTCGCCCTCGGCCATCCGATCGGGGCAAGCGGTGCGCGGGTTTTGACCACGTTGTTGCACGAAATGATTCGGCGCGACGTCAGGCGGGGTGTTGCCTCGCTGTGTCTCGGCGGAGGCGAGGCCGTCGCCCTGGTCGTCAACCGCTGATCCGGGAAGGTTGTTGTTCGGACAGCCGGGCCGCCAGCATGGGGGCCCGGCTGTCCGAACACGGTATCACGGTATTGTCAATCGTAGGTCCGGTCGATCGCGGCCGGCCGAGGAGGGCTCATGGAAATCAGATCATTCGGCGTCGTCGGTGCCGGCCAGATGGGCAGTGGCATCGCTCAGGTCGCTGCGGCAAGCGGGCTCGACGTGGTAATGAGCGATATCAACGACGACTGCACGGCCAGGGGGGTGCAGTCCATCGAGAAGAATCTGCAGCGCAGCGTCGACAAGGGTAAACTGGACCAGGAAACCTGCCGGGCGATCCGCGGCCGGATCAGCACTACCACCCGCTTGACCGACCTGGCCGGCGTCGATTTTGTGGTCGAGGCGGCAGTCGAGATGGAGGAGCTCAAATTCGGCCTCTTTCGCGAACTCGATACAGTATGTCCAGACCACGTGATCCTGGCGACCAATACCTCGTCTATCCCGATCGGCCGGATCGGTGCCCAGACCAAGCGGCCGGAAAAAGTGATCGGCATGCATTTCATGAACCCGGTGCCGGTGATGAAATTGGTCGAAGTCATCAGGGGGCTTCGGACGTCCGAGGAAACGTTTGCCCTGACCTGGAGTCTGAGCGAGCGGTTTGGCAAAACACCGGCCGAGGCCGGTGATTATCCGGGGTTTCTGGCCAATCGGATCCTGATGCCGATGATCAACGAAGCAATCTTCTGCCTCTATCAGGGCGTCGGCAAACCGGAAGATATCGACACGGTGATGAAGCTCGGTATGAACCACCCGATGGGCCCGCTCGCCCTGGCCGATCTGATTGGGCTGGATACCTGCCTGGCGATTATGGAAACCCTTTATGACGGGTTCAAGGATTCGAAATATCGTCCCTGTCCGTTGCTGCGAAAATATGTCGAGGCCGGTTGGTTCGGCCGCAAGAGCGGCCGTGGCTTTTATCAGTATTGATCCCGGGACGGCCGGCAAACCGTGAATAGCAAGGGGGCCATGGAGCAGCATTATGACGGTATCGTACCGGCCGCCGAACTGAACGAGCGGGTCGGCAAGCTGCAGCGGGCCATGCAAGGCCGGGTCGACGGTGCCTTGATCATCCAGAAGACGGATCTTTTCTACTTCGCATCGACCGCACAGCAAGGCTGGCTCTATGTTCCGGCGACCGGGGCGCCGCTGCTGCTGATTTTCAAGGATTACCAGCGGGCCTGCGCCGAGTCGGCTTGGGAGCAGGTGGCCTCGCTGGCCAGTGCCAAAAAGCTGCCGGCGATGCTGGCCGAATACGGTTACCCGGCCCCGAAGGTGCTCGGCCTTGAACTCGATGTGCTGCCGGCCAACCTCTATTTCAGCTACCGGCAGATCTTCGCCGACGCCGAAATTGTCGATATCGCGCATGACATCCGACTGGTCCGGGCGGTGAAGTCACTCTATGAAGTGGAGATGATCAGGCGGGCTGCCCGCTGCTCCGATCAGGTCTTTGCCAAGGTCCCGGAGATTTTGGCCGAAGGGAAACCAGAAGTGGCCGCTGCCGGGGAGCTGGAGGGTTTTGCCCGCAGCCTCGGGCACCAGGGCATCGTGCGGATGCGGTTGTGGGGTGGTGAGCTCTTTTATGGTCACCTGATGTCTGGTGATGCCGCGGCGGTGCCGAGTTATCTTGCCTCGCCGACCGGTGGCGCCGGGGTCAGCCCGCTGGTCAGTCAAGGGGCGGGCTTCAGGCCGATCGACCGGAATGAGCCGATCCTCGTCGATTATGTCTTTGCTCTGAACGGTTATTGCGCCGATCACGCCCGCATTTTCTGTATCGGCCGGCTGTCCGATGAGTTGCTGGCGGCACACGAGGCGATGCTCGATCTCCAGCAGCAGATGAAATCGGCGGCCCGACCCGGAGCGCGGACCGGCGAACTCTACGAACAGATGATCACCCGGGCCGATGAGTTGGGTTATGGTGACAGGTTCATGGGGGTTGGTGAGCGACGGATCCGTTTTACCGGTCACGGCGTCGGCCTGGAGTTGGACGAATACCCCTTCATCGCCAAGGGGCAGAAGATGGAACTGGCCACCGGCATGGTTCTGGCGCTGGAGCCAAAGGTGATCTTCCCGGGCCGCGGCGTGGTTGGTATCGAGAACACCCACCTGGTCGGGGAAGACGGTCTCGAATCGTTGACCAGCAGCCCCGAGTCCGTCATTTCGCTCGCGGGGTAGTGGAGAACATTCCCCCGGGCTGGTCGGTCCTGCCGGAGGCTGCATCGCGAAGGCCCGGCGGGTCGGAGAAACAGGCCCGAAGGGCGGCGGGCAGGACGTCCGCCGCCGGCGGCCAGGCCATGGATGGCCTGTCTGCCGGCCTCATAGGCCAGCCGATCAGGCCGCAGCGCAGCAGCCGGAGGCAGGGCCGGCCAGCCCTTCCGACCACGGCGATTATTTTGGCAGAGGGCGGTGGTTAGCGGAGGACAGTAGTTAGCGGAGGACAGGTTAAAACCTGTCCCGCCTTTGGACGAGACTTGTTCCGTCGATGGTGTTCTGCTGGTGATGATTGAAGGAGGAGCGACGATGAGCGAAGAACAAGGGCACAGCCCCGAGGCTCAGCAGCGGGAAACGGCCGCGTTTATTATCGACCTGCTGCACCGGACCATGGTGCACCACGTCTTGTGGTTTACCGAAGTGAGGCACCAGATGGGCCGGCAGCGGGCCGAAGAGTTGCTCCATGAGGTGTTTCGAACCAGCTCCGCGATCCAACTCAAACACCTGGCCCGGCTGCTCGGGTTTTCCCTGGTCGATGGGATTCCCGAACCGCTGCTGACCATGAATCACGAGCGGTTGCTGCAGCTCAAGGAGCGGGTCGCCAAGAACTGGCTGGTCAATGACGGCGTCTGGTTCCAGGCCATCGAACGATCCGAGGGCCTGAATGAAGCGAAGCGGTGCAATGATTCCTGCTGGGCCCATTTCTCGCCGTTCGAGTCCTCCGATATCAAGCGCTTGCTCGACCTGCCGGAACGGCCGGGTCTGGACGGCCTGAAACGTGCCCTGAATTACCGGGTCTATGCCTGTATCAACCGCCAATCCATTGCCGAAGAGAAAGAGGACTCTTTCGTCTTTCGCATGGATGAATGTCGGGTTCAGCAGGCCAGGATGCGCAAGGGGTTGCCTGATTATCCGTGCAAATCCGCAGGGCTGGTCGAATACAGCTATTTCGCCCGGGCTATCGACGAGCGTATTGTTACCGAGTGCATCGGTTGTCCGCCCGATGCGCATCCGCCGCACTGGTTCTGCGCCTGGCGTTTCAGCATCAAGCAGTGAAATCGGCTCGGACAACGAGAGGAGGAGAGGATCCATGCAGATGAACAACCTGCTCTGTGAATACGAGGAGGGAGTGGCGGTCGTCACCGTCAACCGGCCGAAGGCGCTCAACGCGCTGAACCGGGAAACCCTGGAGGAATTGCTCGGCTGTTTTGCCGAACTGGCGACCATCCGTGAACTGGTCGGGGTGATCATTACCGGTGCCGGGGACAAGGCCTTTGTCGCCGGTGCCGACATTGCCGCCATGCAGGGCCTCGATGCCTTAGCCGGTAGAGCGTTCGGCCTACTCGGACAGCGGGTGATGCGCACCATCGAGACCTTTGCCAAACCGGTCATTGCTGCGGTCAACGGTTTTGCCCTCGGCGGCGGCTGCGAGCTGGCCATGGCCTGCGATATCAGGATCGCTGCGGTCAACGCCCGGTTCGGCCAGCCGGAAGTCAATCTCGGCGTCATTCCCGGTTTTGGGGGAACCCAGCGACTGCCCCGTTTGATCGGTGTCGGACCCGCCTTGGAGTTATTGCTCACCGGGGATATGATCGACGCCGACGAGGCGTATCGGCTCGGCCTGGTAAACCGGGTCGTCACGCCCGAGCAGTTGCTGCCGCACTGCCGGGAGATCCTGGCCAACGTAGCAAAAAAAGGGCCGATTAGTATCAAATTGTGCAAGGAGGCGGTACGTGCCGGCATGGAACTCGACATCGACAGTGCCTGCCGCCAGGAGGCCGATCTGTTCGGGCTCTGCTTTGCCAGCGCTGATCAGAAGGAAGGCATGCAGGCGTTTCTCGAGAAGCGCGCGGCGATGTTTGGTGATCATTAACCGGAGGGGAGACGGGAGAGCCGACAATGAATCTCGACCTCAATGAAGAGCAGAAACTGATCCAGGAGACTGCCCGGGAATTTGCCGCGGCGGAACTGGCCCCGGTGGCGGCAGAACTCGATCGAGGCGGCGACCTGGAGATCTTTTATGCCAATCTGCGGAAACTTGCCGAACTCGGTTTTATGGGCCTCAATGTCCGTGACGAGTACGGCGGCTCGGAGGCGGGCGTGGTTGCCTTCAGCGTTGCGATCACCGAGTTGGCCAAGGCCTGTGCCTCGACGGCGGTGACCGTCTCGGTGAACAACATGGTCTGCGAAGTGATTCAGGCGCTCGGCAGCGAAGAGCAGAAGCGGGCCTATATCCCGAAAATCTGCAGCGGAGAATTCCTTGCCGGCGCCTTTGCCCTGACCGAGGCCGGAGCCGGGTCCGACCCGGCCGGAATGATCACCAGCGCCGTGCGAGATGGCGACGAATGGATCCTCAACGGCAGCAAACTCTTCATCTCCAGTGCCGCCTGTTCCGGTGTCTTCGTGGTTTGGGCGGTGACCGACCCGCAAGCGCCGAAAGGCAAGGGCATCAGCGTCTTCCTGGTCGAGCAGGGTACCCCGGGACTGGTCATCGGTAAGGCGGAGCGGAAAATGGGGCAGCATGCCTCGTCGACCAATGAAGTACTTTTACAGGACTGTCGAATTCCCGGCCATGCCCTGATGGGCACGATCAACGACGGTTTCCGGACCGCGGTTACCGAATTGTCCGGAGGTCGGATCGGCATCGGCTCGCTCGGTCTCGGTATCGGCCTGGCGGCGATGGATGTGGCCACTCGCTACACCCTCGAGCGGGCGCAATTTGGCAAGAAGATCAGTGAGTTCCAGGCAATTCAGTGGAAAATCGCCGATCGTTACACCGAGTTGGAAGCGGCCCGGTTGTTGTTGATGCAGGCCGCTTTTCGCAAGGAACAGGGACGCTCTTTTGCCAAGGAGACATCGATGGCCAAGGTGTTTGCCACCGAAGTGGCGAACCGGGCCTGTTACGATGCGATGCAGATGCTCGGCGGTTACGGCTACACCGGCGACTATCCGGTGGAACGCTATGCCCGGGATGCTCGTATTACGACAATCTACGAGGGAACCAGCGAGATTCAACGACTGATCATCGCCCGGGCCATCCTCGGCGAGTTCAGCTGATACCGCCCGCCACCGGCGGGACGAGTCTTTATTATCGGGGGACAGGTTTCAACCTGTCCCCCGACTGACTTCTTACTTTTAACCTGGCTCCCGCTACTACCTACTATAAGAAGTCTTCCGCCGCAGAATTGGTGCGGCTTTTGGCGGCAGCTCCGCAATTTTTTATTGAGGCTGCCGATTCTGTGCTATCATGGATTGAACCAATCCCGCGACAGCGGCCCGGCCGATGTCGACCGGGCTCTTTGTTTAACCAGCACAGGGGGCACACGTTATGCCGGCTTCTCAATATTGGGCGGACAGGTATCTGCAGAGGCGGATATCCGGGGCTGCGGCCATCGACCAGATCAAGTCGGGGCAGCGGGTTTTTATCGGGTCCGGTTGCGGTGAACCGCAACACCTGGTCCAGGCCTTGACCGAAAAAGCCAACGTCTTCAGTGGCCTGGAGATTGTCCGCCTGCTCGGTCGGGAAACGGCGTCGCTGACGGCGATTGCCGATCGGACCAAAGACACCTCGCTCAATATCCGCTCCATCTATCTCGGTTCGGCGACAATTGAGGCGATCGGCCAGCAGCGGCGCTTTATCACGCCGATGAACATGTCTGATGTGTCCGGTCTCTTTCTCTCCCGCAAGATGCCGCTCAACGTGGCTCTTGTCCAGGTCAGTCCGCCGGATGATTTCGGCTGGATGAGCCTCGGCATTTCCGTGGATGTGACTATGGCCGCCAGCCGTTCGGCCGATTTGTTAATTGCCCAGGTGAACCCGAAAATGCCGCGGGTCATGGGGTCGAGCTTTATCCATGTCAATTATGTCGACTACTTTGTCGAATATGAAGAAGAACTGCTCTCGGTGCCTCCGTCCCGGGCCGTGTCCGAAGCGGCCAACCAGATCGGCAGCCATATCACCCACCTGATCGAGAACGGCTCGACCTTGCAGATCGGTCTCGATGCGGCTTCCCAGGCCACGGTCAGGGGACTGGAGAATAAGTCGGACTTGGGGATTCATTCGCAATTCCTGACCGACGATATCATGCAGCTCTACGCCAAGGGCAATATCACCAATATGAAAAAGGGCCTCAACGAAGGGAAGATGGTGGCCTCGATGGCGGTCGGCAGCCAGGATCTCTACGAATTTCTCAACGATAATCCGGCCGTTGATTTCCGGCCTTCCGACTACGTCAACGATCCGTTTGTCATCGCCCAGCATCACCGCATGGTTTCCCTCAATGTCGCTTATATGATGGATCTGACCGGGCAGGTTGCCGCGGAGGCATCGGCAATAACCCGGTTTGCCGGTGTGTCCGGCATCCCTGATTTCGTCCGGGGCGCGCGCCGCTCGCCGGGCGGCAAGTCGATCCTGATGCTCTGCTCGACGAGAACCGGGCCGGACGGCGAACCGCTGTCCAGCGTCGTCCCGACCCTGGGCGATACGGCGGTGGTGGTGCCCCGGGGGGATGTCCATTACGTGGTGTCCGAATACGGCGCGGTCAATCTGTTCGGCAAGAGTCTACAGGAACGCGTCGTGGCGATGATTTCCATCGCCCATCCCGATTATCGTGAGCGCCTATTCGAAGCCGCCAAGGAGCAGGGGCTGATCGGTTTGGAACGGAGTCTCGGTGAGGCCGTCAAGGCGGTCTATCCGGTGCGCCTCGAGGAGACCATCGAGATCGACGGCGAGGACGTGGTTATCAGGCCGGCCAAACCGGTTGACGAGCGGCGCATCCAGGAGCACTACTACTCCTTGTCGAAGGAAGATGTCGTTTCCCGCTTCTTCGGGCAAAAAACGATCTTTGCCCGCAAGGACGTGGAAATCCGTTCGCAGATCGACTACGTCAATAGCCTGACGCTGGTAGCGGTGGTCGGCGAATTCGGCTTTGGCAAAGTGATCGGGGTGGCCGAGTCGATGCGCCTCAAAGACGAAAATTTCTCCGAGGTGGCTTTCTCGATCAGTCCCGAATACCAGGGCAAGGGACTCGGACGCCTGTTTTTACAAAAACTTGCCGGCGCCGCCCGGGAAAGCGGTGTGGCCGGATTGATCGCTTATACCTTTCCGACCAACACCGGAATGATCGCGCTGTTCAAGACCCTGCCCTACCAGGTCAAGAAACAACTTGAAGACGGCGAGTTGGTGTTGTCCTGCCGGTTTGATGAACTGGCCTGACCCGGTACCGGCCGTAAACCGGCGCCGCCGACTTATTGCTTGTATTTGAACGAGATCTTGACCCGTGCCCGGTAGGTAACCACCTTGCCCTTGTCGATCTGCATGTCCAGTTCCGATATTTCAGCAATCCGTAGGTCCTTGAGTGATTTGGCGGCGGTTTCAACGGCTGATTTTGCCGCGTCTTCCCAGGACTTGCTGCTTGTTCCGACCAGTTCGATAATCTTGTAGACACTCTGAGCCATGGTTGTCTCCTTATCGTGATGCATCGCCGGGCGATGCGGGGCGAGGGGGCCGAGACAGCCTCCTGAAGAACAATTGTATGTCAGGGGCGGCGTCGCTGTCAATAACATCCGGCGGGCTCGGGGTCGTCCCACGACTCATCGTTTCCCGGAGAACGGCAATTCCACTATTTTTTCTTTCGCGAGCCTTTCTTGACCGATTTGAGCCGGTTTTTCTTGGCGAACGGTGAGGTAGCGAGCCGCTGCTCGGCCAGGTCGATCATGATTTCCGGAACGGTGCGGGCATCATCTTTTTCACCGGGCTGCCGTTTGCTATAGCTGCCGTCAGACCTCATTTCCCAAACGCTGCGCTTGTTGGCCAACTGCACGTCAATGATTTCCCGGAGCCGTTTTTGTAAGACGGAACCCTCGATGGGAGTGACGACCTCGACCCGTTCTTCCAGATTTCGTTTCATCAGGTCGGCGGAACCGATGAAGTATTCTTCCTGGCCGCCGTTTCTGAAGTAATAGATACGGGCGTGTTCGAGAAATCGACCGACGACCGAGATAACAGAGATCGACTCTGATAACCCTTTGATGCCCGGCCGCAGCCGGCACGTGTCCCTGATAATCAGATCGACGTGAACCCCGGCCTGGGAAGCCTGGTAGAGGGCCTTGGCGATATCCTTGTCCTCCAGGGCATTGCATTTGAACTGGATAAGGCCGGGTTTGTCCGGTGTGTGCAGGTCGATTTCGCGAGCGATTTTTTTCAGCAGCGTTTTCTTCAGAATGTTCGGCGACGGCAGTATTTTCTGGTATTTGCGAATCGGGGCATAGCCGGTGGTCAGGTAGTTGAACAATTCGGTCAGGTCTTCGCAGATCTGTTGGTCGTTGGTCAGCAGGCCGAGATCGCTGTATTGCCGTGCCGTTCCTGAATGGTAGTTGCCGGTGCCGATATGGGCGTAGCGCTGCAGACCGGAATAATCGCGCCTGACCACCAGAATGACCTTGCTGTGGGTCTTCAGGCCGATGACCCCGTATGTTACGTGAATACCGGCCTCTTCCATCGCTTCCGCCCATTTGATATTGGCCGATTCATCGAAGCGGGCCATCAGTTCGACGACCACCGCCACCTGTTTGCCGTTCTGGGCGGCGTCGATCAGATAGCGGATGATCCGTGAATCGGGATTGGTCCGGTATAAGGTCATCTTAATGACGAGGACCTTCGGATCGGTGCTTGCTTCTTTGAGAAACCGCTCCACCGACGTCTCAAACGATTCATACGGGTGCTGCAACAGCATTGATTTGTGCTGACGGATGATGTGAAAGATATTGGGCTCGTCGATGAGCAGTTCCGGCAGGTCGCACGGGTGGTGGAACGGGTAGTGCAGGTGCGGTCGATCGATCTTCCAGATTTCCATCAGATCGCGTTTTGCCAGGATGCCGGGTGCCTCGGAGACATCGTATTGTTCGTCGATGTCGAGCTCGGCGGCCAGTTTGCCGCGATGGACCGGCAGCATGCCGGAAGCGACCTGGAGCCGGACGATGTCGGCAAATTTGCGATCGCGCAGGGCCGATTCGATCATCGACAACAGATCGTTGGCCTGCTCGCCCCGCTGGTCCGTATTGGCGTTTCTGATGACGCGGAAAAATTCACAGTGTTGGATTACCAGGCCGGGAAACAAGTCGTCCAGATTGTGGGCGATCAACTCCTCGAACGTTAGGTAGTGATCTTTGCCGCCGATTTTGATAAAGCGTGGGATTCCGGCCCCGAGCGGCACTTTGATACGGTTGAGATGCTCGATGTTGGAGCCGACTTCATTGGTCGTGACGAGCAGATTCAAAGAGAGGTTCGAAATAAACGGGAACGGATGGGCGGGGTCGATGCCCTGCGGGGTAAGCAGCGGAAAGATCTCCCGTTTGAAGAACGCATCCATCTCCTTTTTCTGCTGGGGACTCAACTCTTCGTAGCGCAGGAAAATGATTCCTTCTTTGGCCAGGAGTTCACGCAGCTGGGCATCGATGCGGCGCTGCTCGAGGAGAATCTCATGGGCAACCGCCAGGCTCGAGTTGATCTGTTCCTGCGGCAGCATGCCGTCCACCGTCAGCTTCTTGACGCCGGCGCCGACTTGCTGCTTCAGGCCGCCGATGCGTTTCATGAAGAATTCATCGAGGTTGGAGCTGACCACCGCCTCGAAGAAAATTCGCTCCAGTAAGGGGATCCGCTCGTCCAGTGCCTCGTGCAGCACCCGTTTGTTGAAGGCGAGCCAGGTCAGTTCCCGATTCAGGTACCATTCGGGGCTGTCGAGGTCGAAACTGGTGGACGTCTTGGGAGCTTGTTTTCTCGGCGGCATGGGGCGGTCTTTCCTCAATCGGAGATGATTGTCGCTGGCTGAAAAAAGTGTAGATGTGCCTCTTCTACCTATAATGGGGAGCTTGAAAAATTCGGAATTTCGTTCAAGATCGAGGCGCGTAAGAAAATTTTACCGCAGGCATATGCATGATATTCCGAGGATAAAATTTGATTACGCAACGATGAGATTGGACGAAATGACAATTTTTCAAGGTTCCCTAATGGTACGGGATAACGCGGTGATAATCAAGAACCATCGATTTTCCAACCAACGGGGAACAGGTTTTAACGGATGTTCCAAATATAGAAAGGCCGATTTTGCCCCTCAATATTCTGAATTTATTTCGATTTTCTCCTGCTCGGCAGCTTCCTTCTGCTGTCTACGTGACCAGTCCGACGCGGCAGAGCACTGGGCGGGGTAATCGTCAGTGCTGAGAATAACCGAGCCAGACTTGGCCGTGGCTGTGGTACGCTGAGCATGCCACCGGTCTGGTTGCCGTTGATTTCATGCTCCATCGCGCACAGGGTTGATAATTTTTTCAACCCCTCCTCGACGGTCACGTCCAGATCCCGCCAGGCATCCGCCAGCTTGCGCCGGATCAGATACGCCAGCA
>NZ_FQXS01000016.1 GCF_900130015.1 Desulfofustis glycolicus DSM 9705
AACACCGAATCGTGTTTACGACTGGTGACGGCTGTGGCCATGGAGATCTCTGACGAGTGGGAAGCTGGGAAAGCATATTTAACCTTTGAATAATTGCTGGAACTTGGTGCTGGCTCTGCTCCACAGCCTTTTTGTTGGAGCCCCGTCGGAGACGCCTCTCCGTCATCGCCATCTTCAGGTCCAGCGCTGAAGGTTGAGGTTGTCAAGGCTGCGAGGAACGAGCACCCGAAGGGCTTGGCCTGGACGATCTCAGCTGTCCGCGCTACTCAGGAGTGCATGTGTTGAAAGAATTGAAAGGATAGTGAATTTACAGAAAGGATGTTGCTTTATCGGTGAGGGAATATGGCGAGTGTATTTTCGGCAAAAGTTGTTAGGATACTTTGACGAAAAGAGCCTTCGAATCCAGGATGAAAAAGGCCGTTTAAAGAGAAACTATGTGTAAGCGATGTGGTGACATAGTTGTAAATGATGTCCAGTACTGAACATTGGGTGCGTCACTACTAATCACTTTTTATAGATTTTACTGCGGAGAAAACATGACAAATTCCATCGTTCGCCTTAATCCGCCGACATTGCCTAATGCCGGCGAAATGGGATATTCACAGATCTCGATAGTCGAGCCGGGTCGTATAGCTTATATATCGGGGCAAGTGGCTTGGCAGTCAAACGGCGCGCCTGTACCAGAAGGTTTGGTAGAGCAAATGAAGATAGTTTCAAAAAATGCGCGCGCGGCTTTAGATGCTGTAGCTGCAAAACCTGAGCATGTGGTGGTGGCACGTATTTATATGGTTGATCTCACGGCCGAAAGATTAGAGGAACTGATGCCACCGTTTATAGCCACCTTCGACGGTGCTCAACCTTGTGTTACTGGTGTTGGCGTTGAAGCGCTGGCAGCCCCGGATCTACAAGTCGAAATGGAGCTGGTTGTCAGACTCCCTGATTAACAAACTATTGCTTTCAGGGCGCGGAAATTGTGAATATTTGTAGGGCTGAGTTGTATGGCCTGGCAAGTCAATGAACTACGCACCTTCGGCGCCGGACGGCTTACACTGCACTTCGCTTCGTTCTAGACACCGGTTATTGAAGCGTTGGCCTTGAAAAGCGCGATGTAAACAGAACTAATACTGAAGATTCAAAACCAAAAAGATATTGAAAGCGATCTGGTTAAGATTGATGACATTGGAAAAGGATATCCTCACATGCTGCCATATCTGATTCGACGGAAACTGGCGCAGGCCTGGCGGGATCTGGATGTGACGGTTGAGGAAGGTCTAAAAAAGCTGTCGACCTTGTTCACGATGGAGCATGAAATCAACGGCAGCCAGACCGGCGGCATGCTCAGCATATCGCAGCCACGGCCGAGCCTAGCTCAGTTATTCTCAGCCCTGGCGATTACTCCGCCCAGTGCTCTGCCACGTCGAAACGATCGTGTAGGCAGCAGGAAGAAGCTGATCGACAGGAGAAAAGCGAAATAAATTCGATTCCTTGGGTGCCAACTGTGGCTGCCCTATATGTGGAACATCCGTCTCAAGTGGCGCGAGTGTTTATTGCGCCAGAAAAGCAAACTATTATGGCGCGATTCCGAAAATTGCGCCATAATAGTTTTATCATGCCAGCACAAATCTCTCCCAAAGACCTTGATAGTATCGTAGAAGCCGTGAGTTCCTTTCCGAATGGTGGTGGAATTGAAGAAATTAATTCGGCACTAGAAGGGAGGATACCTCGTCGAACCTTGCAGCGACGTCTATCACTGCTTGTCGAACAGCAACGTCTCATAGCAGAAGGCAGAGGTAGAGCTCGTCGCTATCGAGTGCCAAATACCATTGCTGCCGAAATCTCTGCCCCAATTCCGGTCATATCTAGTGAAATAGAAACGTACATCCCTATATCTCCCGAAGGTCAAGAGATAAAAAGGCTAATTCGTGCACCAATCCAGAGTCGGAATCCAGTGGGGTACAATCGCGCCTTTCTTGATATATACCAACCAAACCAGACATTCTATCTTGCTGAGGACATTCGGCATAGGCTTTACGAGCTGGGACGATCGTCGGATGATCAGCAAGTAGCCGGAACCTATGCACAGCAGATATTCAATCGATTATTGATCGACCTTTCCTGGAACTCAAGCCGATTGGAAGGAAATACCTATTCGCTATTAGAAACAGAACGACTTCTTGAGCAAGGTGAAACGGCGGAAGGCAAAAATGCGATGGAAACACAGATGCTTCTGAACCATAAGGATGCCATTGAACTTTTGGTTGAGCAGGCAGCTGAAGTAGGTTTCAATAGATATACTATTCTCAATCTGCATGCCTTGCTGTCCAACAACCTTTTGGCAGACCCACAGGCATGCGGTCGATTAAGAACCACTCCGGTAAAGATCGGAGGGAGTGTGTATCATCCTTTAGAAGTACCTCAACTGATTGATGAATGTTTCAGGCAAATACTTACCCTTACATCAGAAATTGAGGATCCTTTCGAACAAGCCTTTTTTGCAATGGTACATCTGCCATATCTGCAGCCGTTTTTGGATGTTAACAAACGTGTTTCGCGCCTTGCCGCCAATATCCCCTTGATTCGTCGGAACCTCTGTCCCCTCTCCTTTCTCGATGTGCCAACTCAGGCCTACATTGACGGCACTGTGGCCGTTTATGAGGTGAATAAGGTTGAACTCCTCCGTGATGTCTTTGTGTGGGCTTATGAACGATCCTACAAGAGGTACTCTGCTATCCGGCAGTCCATGGGCGAGCCTGATCCTTTCAGGCTGCAGTACCGGCAGCAGATCAAAAAACTCGTGGCTGAGGTAGTGCGTGATGGCATGGACAAGCGAAGGGCCGCTAACTGGATAGCAAAGATGTCTGGAAGAGAGATCCCAATCAACGATAAGGCCCGCTTTGTAGAAGTGGTCGAGACAGAGCTTATCAATCTGCACGAGGGGAATTTTGCTCGCTACCAATTGCGCCCCTCAGAATTCTCGGATTGGAAAAAGGTATGGTCTTGAGAAATGGTACAGGGGTCAGGTCTCAACACTTAACATATTGAACAGTGCGATGCTTAAAGGAAGCTGAAGTCAAAAACTTGATGTGTCAGATGTTGAGACTCTTTATTAACTGGGTCATAAATCTTTTCGGAGCGGGAGTTGCTACAGATATCTCCGAGGTCTTGCGGGGGAGGGCAGCTGGAGCGGACGGGTTTTCGCTATTGGTTGCGTTCAAATATCGTACGGCGGATCTCACCTGAAGCGTTCTGTTTACGAAGGATTTGATCTTCATCTTTGTCAGGGTTTCAAACCGAGCGGTGACGAAAGAGCCAGGCAGCCAAAGGCAGGGTCACCGCGGCCATCAACAGCAGGGGCCAGAGCTGGGGCCAGACCATGGCACTGTTTGCCCCTTCAAGAAAGATAGTGCGAAGGGCAATGATGATGTAGCGTACCGGATTGATGAGATCTGCATTTTGCAGCCAAGAGGGCATATTCTCGATAGGTGTGGCGAATCCTGAAAGGGTGACGGCGGGCATGATAAAGAGAAACGAGCCGAGCAGTCCCTGCTGCATGGTCATGGCCAGCGATGAGACAAGCAAGCCGACACCGACAATGGTGATGATAAAGGCGAGCAGGGAGAGGACGAGTGCGGTGATCGTGCCGCGAAACGGCACGCCGAACCAGTAGATGGCACCGACCGCAAAAATGAGCGCATCCAAGAGGCCGAAGACGATACCCGGCAGCGATTTCCCGATCAGGATCTCTCCGGCGCTGAAGGGGGCGACCAGCAACTGGTCGAAGGTGCCGAACTCACGCTCCCTGGCCACCGAGAGGCTGGTCAGGATCATGACCACTACCATGCTGATGATACCGCCGAGTGCTGAGACGAAAAACCACCGCGAGCGCAGGTTCTCGTTGAACCAGGCCCGGTCATCGAGCCGCAGGCCCGGGCCGGTGGTGGCGACCATCCCTCGTTCAACCAACTCCTGATTGAACTGCTCGACCATGGAGCTGAAGTAGCCCATGGCGATGAGCGCCACGTTGGGATTGCGGCCATCGGCGATAACCTGAATGGTTGCCGGTCTGCCGTTTTGCAGGGCGTTGTCGAATTCCGGTCCGATATGGATGGCCAGGCGGGCGTCTTGGTTGTCGATGATTTCGTTCAGCTGATGCTGGTCTTCGAGGTACCCGGCCGGCCGGAAGATGCCGGATCCCTCGACATGGACCAGCAACTGCCGGGAGAGGGCGGTGCGGGATTCATCAAAGACCGCATAACGGACATTCTGCAGGTCATAGGTGGCGGCATAACCGAACACGAAAAACTGGATGAGTGGCGGGCCGATGATGACAAATCGGCTCTTCTTGTCTTTTAATACCATCATGAATTCTTTCTGGACGATGGCCAGTATCCTGAGGAGAAATGCTTTCATTTTTCCAGCCTCTTGGTGATGTTGCCATAGGCCAGACGGAGAAAGATTATTGCCATCGCCGCCAGGACCAGTCCACCCGGGACGAGTACCGGCCAGACGTCGCCGGCCATGAACAGGGTGTGACTGATATCGACAAAATAGCGGGCAGGCACGATATGGCTGATGACCTGAATCGGCAGCGGTGTGGACTCCAGATCAAATATCAGGCCGGAGAGAAAGAATGCGGGCAGAAAACCGGCGACAATCGAGACCTGGGCCGCAACGAACTGGATGCGGATCGCTGCCGAAAGCAGCAGGCCGAAGCCGAGCGATGCCAGCATGAACAGCGAACTGAACAGGAGAAGGGCTGGCACCGAGCCGCGAAAGGGTACCTGGAAAACCAGTATTGCCACCAGCACCGACATCCCCATGCCGAGCATGCCGAGAATATAGTAAGGGAAGATCTTGCCGATCAGGATCTCGATGCGCCTCAGAGGGGTGACCAGCAGAGCCTCCATGGTGCCGCGTTCCCATTCCCGTGCCACCACCAGGGCGGTGAGGAGAATACCGATCAGGGTCATGATGAGCGTGATAAGACCGGGAATGATGAAGTTGCGGCTTTCCGTGCTCTCGTTGAACCAGACCCGCGGCGAGACCATCACCGCCGGCAGCCCGGCCGTCTCGCCGCGTGCCAGTCGCATGGATGACCAGTTGCCCAGTGCCGTCCGCACATAACCCTGGATCAGCCGGGCCCGGTTGGCGTCAATACCGTTGACGATGAGCTGTACCGGCGCCTCTTGTCCACTGAGCATTTGGGCACTGAAATCGGACTGCAAGCGGATAATGGCATGGGCCGTGCGATTTCTGATCAGTTCCTCCGCCTCGGCCATGGTGCGGGTCGGCAGCAGTTCGAAATTGGGAGAGAGATCAAACCGTGCGATCAGCTCCCTGGCAACACTGCTGCCGTCATCATCGACCAGGGCGGTGGGAATATGGTCGGCGTCCAGCGTTACCCCATAACCGAAGAGAAAAAGCAGGACCATCGGCATCACGATTGCGAGGGCAATGCTGCTTGGATCACGCAGAATCTGTAACGTCTCCTTTTGCAGGATACCGCGGAGCCGCATGAGAAAAAGGAGTTTGCCCTTCATGGCCTCTTGCCCTCCCCCATGGGTGTCGCCGGGGCGGACTGCGGCGTGATCACCGTTCCTTCGGCCAGAGCGATAAAAGCGTCATCCATGGTGGGGTGCGGGGTGTCGGCGGTTTTTGCCAGTTCGCGAATTTCTGTCGGTGTGCCGAAGGCGAGCGTGTCGCCCTGGCTCATGATCAGCATCCGGTCGCAGTATTCCGCCTCTTCCATGAAATGGGTGGTGACCACCACGGTGGTGCCCTGTTCGGCAAAGGTATTGATGCGCAGCCAGAATTCACGGCGGGCGAAGGGGTCGACTCCGGAGGTCGGTTCATCGAGAAAGAGGATATCCGGCTCATGCAGCAGCGCCACCGCCATGGCCAGACGCTGTTTGTTGCCACCGGGCAGGGCCCCGGCCGGGGTGTCGGCCCATTTGGCCAGCGAGAATTCGGCAAAGGCCCATTCTATCCTGGTCTTCAACCGTTTACCGGAAAGCCCGTAGGCCTTGCCGAAAAAACCGAGGTTTTCCCGGGTGGTGAGCTGGCCGTAGAGGGAGAACTGCTGGGCCATGTATCCCAGGCGGGACCTGGCCCGGGCACGGGAGCGGCGCAGGTCGTGACCGGCCACGGAGATTTCCCCACCGCTGGCCGGCAGCAGGCCGCAGAGTATGCGGAAGGTGGTGCTCTTGCCGGCACCATTGGGGCCGAGCAAGCCAAAGATTTCCCCACGCCTCACGGTAAAGGTGAGTTTTTTCACCGCTTCGAACGTGCCGAACAGCTTCTGCAGGTTATCGGCACGAACGATCTCGTCTTGATCGTGACCGGGGTGCGTTGATCCCACCGACGAAGGTCGGTGCTGATGGTCTGAACGGGGAATCAAGGCCATGAAGGCATCTTCAAAGGTGGGTTGTGCCTGGTGGGTGGTAATCGGCCCCAGGGTATCGGTAAGTGTCGTTGCGTCCACCTTTTCGGCAAGGACGGTTCGTACTTTTCCGGAACGAATAGTGACATCGACAACATCGGCCCTGCCGGAAAGGTGCGTGTAGATGGTACGTAAGTTCCTGTCGGGTGAGGCGTCGAGCAGCAGCGTCCGGCCGGCCATGGGCTTGATGAATGCGTCGGCGGTGCCCTCGGCGAGCACTTTCCCTTCGTGGAGTACCACCACCTGGTCGCATTTTTCGGCCTCATCGAGGTAGGCGGTGGAGACCAGCACGCCGATGCCATCTCTTTCGACCAGCTCATTGACGATCTTCCACAACTCCCGGCGGGAGACGGGATCAACACCCACCGTCGGCTCATCAAGGAGCAGAATTTCCGGGGATTTGATCAGGGCGCAGGCCAGGCCCAGCTTCTGCTTCATCCCGCCGGAGAGCGCCCCGGCCCGCCGACCTGTGTAGGCGCCCAGACTGGTCATCTGCAGCAGCCGGGTAAACTTTTCCGTGCGCTCCGTGCCGGCAACACCCTGCAGATCGGCGTAGAGAGTCATATTCTCCGCCACGGTCAGGTCTTGGTAGAGTCCAAATTTCTGCGGCATATAACCGACCCGGCTCTGGATCTCCAGGGTGTCGGCGATGCTGTCCCGACCCAACACCGTGACGCTGCCGGAGGTGGGTACCAGAAGGCCGGCGCTGATACGGATAAGGGTCGTCTTGCCGGCACCGTCCGCCCCGACCAGTCCGGTGATGCAGCCACGGTGAACAACGAAACTGACGCTATCCAGGGCCTTGACTTCCGGCTTGTTTTTGTCGGAGAAAGATTTGCAGAGTTCCCGGACCAGCAGTATGCCCTTTGCCTGTGTTTCAGCGGGCTGTGGGGTTATTTGCGGTGGGCTGCTCATTATTGCCGGTTCGTCGCAGGCGAGGCCGAAACTGCATCGCTCGGTATGGTTTCCGTTTCGAGAGTGACGGTGACCGGCATGCCGAGGCGAAGCCGATTTTCCGGATCAGGCACCATGACCCTCGTTTCGTACACCAGCTTGGTTCGCAGGTCTTCGGTTTGCACCGTACGCGGAGTGAATTCGGCAATCGGTGCAATAGAGCCGATCCAGCCTTCAATGGGTTCACCCGGCCAGGAGTCGCCGGCAATGCTCGCCTTCATGCCGAGTCGGACCCGGCCCAGCTGCGGTTCGGGCAGATAGGCCCGTACCCATTTGGGATTGGTCAGGGCCAGGGTAAAGACCGGCCGGGTCGGGCCGGCCATTTCACCCGGTTCGAGGATCCGGCTCTGAATGATGCCGTTGGCGGGGGAGATCAGGGTCCTGTCGGCAAAACGGATGGTGAGGAGCCGGAGGTTGGCCTGTAAGGCTTCAAGTTGATGCTCGGCGGCGGCAATGTCTTCCTTGCGTGAGCCTTCGACCAGCAGATCGAGCTTTTTCTCCATCACCTTGAGCCGGGCCTGGGCCATCATGAAGCGGGCCTTGGCGTCATCGAGATCCTGCTGGCTCGAGGCGCCGGTCCGGGAGGTGTTGTTGACCCGGCGGAGGACCTGTTCGGCATTGGTCACCTCTACCTGGGCCGCCTCGACCTCTGCTTGCGCCTGGGATATTTCCTGGGGGCGAAAACCGGTAGTGAGTCGGGCAAGCACCTGTTTCTGAGCGGCTATTCTGGCTTCCGTTTCGGCGATGGAGGCTTCGAGGCGATAGGTGTTCAGCCGTGCCACAACCTGGCCTGCCGCCACGCTGTCCCCCTCATCCACCAGGACTTCGGTCAGTCGTTCCTGTTCGGTGAAGGCCAGGCTGGCATCACGGATATCGATGGTGCCGTAAATCTTCAGCGTTCCGTTGTCCTGTTGTCCATCCCGTCCTTTCCACAGGTTGCTCTGGTAGCCGGCTAATGCCAGGCCGGCAATGAGCAGCAGGAGGATGATTCGTTTCTTCATCTTAAGACACCATTGTTATTGTTGGGCGTGAGCGCTGGGCGCACTGTTATCCGGAGGATTGACTGTTGTTGTCTGTTCCCAGCCGCCGCCAAGAGCGCGGTAGAGCTGGATCACATCGGCGAGGGCCTGATGCCTGGCAATTTCCAGGGCCTCCTGGCTTGCGACCAGCTGCTGTTGGTTGTCCAGCACCTGGAAGAAATCCACCAAGCCGCTCCGGTACAGTGTTGCAGACATGGTGACGCTCCTTTTCGCAGCGTTTGCCGCCGTTTTCAGCCGTTCAACCTGCTGCAGGCTGGACACGACCCCGTGGGTGCTGCTTTCGACCTCGGCCAGTGCTTCGATAATACTTTGTTCAAGAGCGAAGCGGGCCTGCTCCGTTTGGGAGGCGCGGACGGCGATGTTGCTCTCGATGCGACCGCCGGAAAAAACGGGCACCTGAAGGCTGGGGCCGAGGGTGTAAAAAAAGGCATCCGGATCGAAGACGCCGCCCAGGGTATCGCTTGAAATGGTGAGGGTGCCGGAAAGGGTCAGGGTCGGGTATCGTTCCGCTTCTGCCGCAGCTGTCCGTGCCACCGCCGCCTGATAACGGTACAGTCCCTGCCGGATATCGGCGCGACGGGTGAGCAGGTCGGCGGGCAGGCCAAGGCCTAAGATCGGTGGTACATCGGGCATCTTTCCCGGCTGATTGATTTCATAACCGGGCGGTTTCCCGAGCAACACCTTGATACGGTTGCCGGTTTTGATGATAGCGCGTTCCAGTTCCGGCAGGCGGGCTCTGGTACTTTCCAGCAGCCGCTCACTGCGCGCGACTGTCAATCCTGCGGTGCTGCCGGCCTGGTAGAGGTCCCGGGCGAGGTGCAGGCTTTTTTGCTGCAAACCGATATTCTCGGAGATAATGGCGGCTCTTGCCTCAAGAGAGCGCATCTCCACATAGGCCAGGGTTATCTCGGCGGCAAGAGAGACCAGCATGGCCTGATGGTCGCTGTAGGCACTCCGTACATCGGCTTCGGCCGCCTCGATGAGGCGGGCGGTCCGTCCCCACAGTTCCAGTTCCCAGCCGGCAACAACCCCGGCAGAAAAGAAATCCATTGTTTTCCCGGGCACGTTCATCTGCATCGATACCGCTTCATCGCCGGTCTCGGCCCGGGTGTACCCGAGGGCGGCCGCCAGCTGCAACTGTTTGTCGGCAGAGACGATTCCCTGGCGGGCCATTGCCTCGGCTACTCGCTCCCTGGATGCCTTCAGGGCGAGATTTGAAGAGAAAAGCTGATCGATCAGAGCCGTCAGGTGCGGGTCGTTGAACTGGTTCCACCAGCGGCTATCCGGCTGCTTTGCCGTATAGCGATCGTTTTTTGCGGTCTGCCAGCTGTTCTGCATGAACGGCGAGAGGTCCGGAGGTGAGTAATCCGGAGCCACGGCGCAACCCTGACCACAGAGCAGGAGGGCGAGGTAAAAAGAGAGTAAAGGTTTCTGTGAATGAATGGTCATGCAGTCTGCTCCTCGGAGAGAAGGCCGTTCAATGGGACTGGAGTGCAGCCATCAGGGAACGGGTTTGTTCGATAATTATGTTTTGAATCTCAGCCGTCTCGATTCGGGTGTAGCCTTTCATGGCAAGTCCACGGACGACGGTCTCCCGCGCCACCCGGAAAATGAGGACCTGGCCGATCAGGGTCATGGCCCGGATTTTGGCGGTGCGTTCCGAATCGTTTTCGCTGATCACCTGAATGAGGGTGGTGAGTGTATCGAGTGCTGCTTCCATGAAACCGGCGAAGATCCGGTCGAAGGCCGCGGAAGGGTCGAGCTGTTCCCGCAGAACAATCCTGGCAACCCGATGGGCTTCAGGTGAGCCGATCATGAAACCGACGATGCCGGCAAGGAACTGCTCCAGAAGACTTGTCGCCTTTTCTTTTGCATCCGGCCCGGAAAATGAACTGGCGGAAACTATTGCGATGATGGGCTGCACCTGGCGCAAAACGAGGCCAACGATGTGATCGATAACCGCAAAATACAGACCCTCCTTGCCGTTGAAATAGTAGGGAATGGCGGCAATGTTGACGTGTGCTTCCCTGGCTATCATGCGGGTGGTGGCTGTGTCATAGCCATAACGGCCAAAGATATCGGTTGCCGCTTCCAGCAGCCTTTCCTTGGCACCCGGTAACGGTTCGTCCTGAATTGTAGGTTTGGGCATAACGTCTCCTTATTGTATGTGCCGCATTTTAATCAATCGATTGATTAAGTCAAGCGATTATCTGCAGGCGTATTTGACATAATCTCCATGGACGGGGCGTCACAACGAAGCATGAAAATCAGCACCATGGTCGGAAGATCTGGTCAATGAAAGTGAGCGGGGGACAGGTTAAAACCTGTCCCGCCGATTTTCGTATAAAAAATTCCTAGGAGATGCGCTCTTCAACTCGGCTGAGAGGAGGCGTGGCTGTTTCCCTGCGGGAATAGATCCTGCCCTGCTCAAGGGTGACTGAAGGGGGTAGAACATTACGAGTCCCTCCAGATTGCTGACATTTCCGGGGGGTTGGGTCTATGAAAACAAAGGAAAAGGAACAATCACAGGGTTGGCTGCAAAACAAAATCGGGGACAGACCACGTTTTATGCATATAAAACGTGATCTGTCCCTGATTGTGCTTGATGATTTCCTGGCCGCTATTATTTTCGCGCTTCAAAAATCAAATTAAACGGAGTTTGGGCAGCGCGGCGAAACTTGTTGAATCCGGCCTGAAAGACAATTTCAGCGACCTTGGACTCACCCGCCTGCGCCCCGAGGGCCGCCCCTCCTTCCTGCGAGAGTGAATTGGGTGTGCAGAATGCCGTTGACGCGGCGTAAAAGATCCGGCCGACGGGGTTAAAGTTCTGCTCGACCCGGTCTCCGGCATGCGGTTCGACCAACAGGACGCTGCCTCCATCCGCAACGGCCTGTCGGGCATGGCTGGCAGCTCCGAGAGGATCTCCCAGATCGTGCAGACAGTCCATGAAACAGATCAGATCATAATCCTTACCGGGAAAGTTTTTTGCCGTAGCGACCTCGAAACGAACTCTCTCCGCAACTCCCGCCTCCCGTGCACGCATACGAGCCACCTGAACCGAAGCCTCATGGTAATCAAAACCGATAAAGGTGGAATTGGGATAAGCCTCGGCCAGGATAATGGTCGAGGCGCCGTGACCACAGCCGATGTCCGCCACTTTGCCCCCTGCCTTGAGTTTTTCGTCCACACCGGTCAGGGCCGGAATCCATTCTGATGTCAGATGTGCCCGATAACCGGTGCGAAACAAATACTCGGTACCGTAAAACAGACTCTCATGATGTTCGTGCCAGCCGATGCCTTCTCCCGATTTGAAGGCCTCGACCAACCGATCCTCTATCCCGTAAATGGCTCTGAGGCCGCCCATCCCCCCGGCCAAAAAGATCGGGCTGTTCTCATCGACCAAAACGGGCGCGTGCTCGGCCGGCAAATGATATGTCTGATCAGCCGGGTTATAGTTTACATACCCTCCCGCTGCCTGATTGTTCAGCCATTCACGAACGTACCGTTCGCTGACTGCAGCCTTTACTGCGAGTTCAGCGGCACTCAGCGGCCCATTTTGGGCGAGTACCTTGTAGAGCCCCAGCCGGTGTCCCACCGTGGTCATGGCGCATGAATAGGCGGCGGCGACATCGTTTACCACCTGGCCAAGAAAATTCTCGATTTTCTGCTGTTCACTGACGGTATCGATTAAGGTGTTCATGGTTTTTCTCCTCGTGCATTGATTTGTTGCTTTGTAAAAAAAACTTCCACGGGCGATGTTTATCGGTCCTTGCGAGAGGTCCAGGTAAACCACCAGCACCGATTACCTTATCGCTGCTTTCTTGAAGCCGGCAGGTGCCGTTGAAGATACTCCTGAAAAGCAGGATTACCTGAGATAACGCAACATGCGTGCCAAAGCGCATCATTATTCCGGATATGGAGCAATTCATGTTTGATATTAGGCTGTTAAAATGATCCGGTAAATCAATCCACCGTTTTATCGCTGGGATTTGCAGGAAATAAAAAGAAGAAAATGCTGGCATATCAGCACGTGCCGAGAATTCGGCACCACGCTCACCAATTGCGGCAGGCTGCTATCGATGCGGGTTCTTGCAACTCAGAGAAGAGGGCGGCACAGGGAGCGGGCCAAACGGTTCCGGCAAGTCGGGGAGATGGGCGCCTACTCCGGGCCGGAGCAGATAAGCGACAGATCTATAAAGGTGGGTCCGGAGACAGGCAGAACAGGCATCGGTTAGCTGCAAGCTCCTGCCGGCTCGTCACCCAATTTTTCTGGAGATGTCGATTCCTAACTTGTGCATGCGGGACCAGAGGGTGGATCGATTCACTCCGAGTATTGCAGCGGCGCCTTTTGGTCCCGATAGCCGTCCGTCACATTTTTCAAGGGCTCGCAGTATCAGGCGATACTCGCTTTCAGCCAACGTCGGCACGTCGTCATCGAGCTGAACCACACCCGCATCCACTCCGATATGCTGCGGCTGCAGTGTCCTCCCCGGGCACAGGATCACCGCCCGTTCGAGAATGTTTGCCAGCTCGCGGACATTGCCCGGCCAGGGATATGAAACCAGTTTCTCGATAACCTTCCGGTTGATGTTGGGAATTTTTTTCCCGATATGCTGTGCGAATTTGTCGACAAAGTGGTTGGTAAGAAGCGGAATGTCATCAATTCTGTCGCGTAGGGGGGGCATCCGTATTGGGAAAATATTGAGTCGGTAATACAGGTCGGCCCGGAAATTCCCTTTGCTCACCTCCACCTCCAGAGGACGGTTGGTGGCGGCGATGATACGGACGTCGATGCCGACGGTTTCTGTTCCTCCGACCCGTTCCACTTCCTGTTCCTGAAGCACTCGCAAGAGCTTGCTCTGGGCCTCGAGGGAGAGTTCGCCGACTTCATCAAGAAAGATGGTGCTGTGGTCGGCCAGTTCGAAACGACCTTTTTTGGTGGTCAACGCCCCGGTAAACGCTCCTTTCTCGTGTCCGAACAATTCACTTTCCACCAGGTTCGGCTGCAACGCCGCGCAATTAACCGTGATCATAACGGATTTGCTGCGATCGCTTCGTTCGTGAATAGCACGGGCAGCCAGCTCCTTGCCGGTTCCTGTCTCACCGAGCAGCAAGACAGTGGCATCGGTGCCGGCTACCATGTCAATTGCCTGGAACACCTCCTGCAGCGGTGGCGAGTGACCGATTATTTCAGCGAAATCGGCGGCTCCGCTCAATTCCTCGCGCAGGAAGACGTTCTGCGATTCCAGACGTTCGGCACGCTTGCGGTCGGAAATCGGCAGGATCATCGAAAGTGTTCTGATAATGTCCCCATCACTGTCCCGCTCGGACACTGCTGTCAAGGCAACGTCGAGAACCTGGCCGTTTTTCTTCACCATTTGGTATTCGAAATCATGAATACTCCCTGACTCGAGAAGAACCGGAATGACACGGTGAATGACATTGTCGCGCGAAGCCTCCGTCATGAACTCTCGGGTTTGTCTGCCTTTGACCTCCTCCCACTCATAGCCGAGCGTTTCAAGCCAATACTTGTTCGCGCTGTAGAGCCTTGTCTCATGATCGCAGGCCTGCAGCATGACCGGGGTGTTATTGTAAAGGGTGCGAAACCGTGCCTCGCTTGCCCGAAGCTCGGCCAGCAGTGGCTCTGTCTCCCGATGCGGGTCGACCAAATCACGCACGAAAGCGCACATCAGCTGATCTCCATCGATAGGCAGCAGACAAGCCCTGATCTCGACAATGACGCTTTCCTGCAGCTTCGTGGCGAGACCGCCTTCATGGCGAAGGCCGCCTGGCTTGCCCGCTTGCCGCCAGAAAACGTCCCACTGCGCCTTTTCCAGATCAATTGCAACGTCGCAGACATGCAGGGCCCGCAATTCCTCCTCTGAATAACCCAGCAATCTATAAAACCACTCATTGGCCTGGTAAAAAAATCCGGTGGCCCGAACCCAGAAAATTCCTTCCGGTGCTCTCTCAATTGTGTTGACCGCGAGCCTGTTGCGAGCAGTATTCGATTTCGATGAGATGGTCACATGAGGCCTCAATTCACTTCGGGCCACCCGCCGGAAGAACTCCATCCTCCTGACACCCCGGGCATTGCCGAAAATGCCTTTCTTGCTACATTGCTCACGAAACCGTAAATCTCAAGAGTGCGAAATCGGGACCCGACATTGACATGCCGTGATCGTCCCGCTCTAAAATAGTAGGCTTTTATCTAACGTTAATTCCACAACAGAGCCGAGTAACCGGTGGCAGCGGGGATGATCAAGTCGAGAAACTGCTCGACTGCGGTGTAGCTTGTGAGAATTACATTCAGTACTGTTCCGAAGCACATTTCGTGAAAGGTTGACAATGGGAAACCGGGAATTGTCGTTGCGTTCACGATGTTGATTCATGCATGCGTCGTCATGGCACAGGAGAGGAAAACGCCAAACCTGTCGTTCAACGGCTTCGGCACGGTGGGCATGGTCTGTTCCGATGAAACCCAGGCCGGATTATGTCTCCAATGGGTTTGTCCCTGACGGGGCCGGTTACACCCGTAGCTGGAGTCCCGAGGTCGACAGTCGGCTTGGACTGCAAATGGCTGCCAATCTCCTGCTCCGACTCACCGGCATCGTGCAGGTTGTTGCCGAACAGCGTTACGATGATACCTATACACCAACCATTGAGTGGGCCAATCTCGCGTTTGCTATCACTCCGGACCTGAATGTGCGCGTCGGGCGTATGGTTCTGCCCGTTTCCATTGTTTCCGAGTGCCGTAAGGCAGGGAATGCGAATCCGCGGGTCCGTCCTCCCGAAGAAGTGTATCGTTTGATACCGGTTACCAACTTTGACGGTATCGATTTGAGTTACCGTTGTAATGCCCTGATAAATCAGTAACTTAGTATTTTTTTACCAGTCGAAACAGGACATGAATACCGGCCGTATTGCCGGAATTGAAGCACTGCTGCGCTGGCAACATCCTGATCTTGGATTGATTATGCCAAGGCAGTTCATCCCGCTGGCTGAAGAAAACGGACTTATCATTTCGATCGGGCGTTGGGTTCTCAACACTGCTTGTCGCCAGAATGTCGCCTGGCAGCAGGAGGGGTTTCCGACGTTGACCATGGCCGTGAATCTTTCCAGACGCCAGTTCTTCGGTAAAGATCTTCTGAAGGATATCAAAGGGGCGCTCCAGGAGTCCGGCATGGCGCCGTGCTGATCCCGCTCGAAGTTCTTAACCTTTCAGCTTCAAGGCGATACGTGCCACATGGGCGGCCTGGTAGCGGGCGCCGGCCAGTTCATTTTCACTTGGCATCCGTTCTCCCTGGCCACCGGCGATGGTTGATGCACCGTAGGGCGAACAGCCGGTTATCTCGGTAACGCCCATCTGCCCGGCAAAGGAATACGGCAGGCCGACCACCACCATGCCCTGATGGAGCAAGGTGATGTGAAAACTGAGAATAGTGGATTCCTGGCCGCCATGTTGCGTAGCCGAACTGGTAAAGACACTGCCAACTTTCCCGACAAGTGCTCCCTTCAGCCAGAGCTGACCGGTGCCATCCAGGTACTGGCGCATCTGGCCGCACATGTTGCCAAAACGAGTCGGTGTGCCGAAGATAATCGCATCGGCATCCGCCAGGTCGTTCACCGTGGCTATCGGGATATCGGCCAGTTTCTGTTGCGCTTCTACGGCGCCCATGGCTTCCAACACCTCGCCGGGCAACGTTTCCGGTACGCGTTTGATGATCGCCGAGCATTCGGTCACTTCACCGACCCCTTCGGCAGCGGCTTCGGCCATCTTGTAGATATGTCCATACATGCTGTAAATGACGATCAATACCTTGCACATGGGTTCTTGTCTCCTGTCAGGTTAGGTTGTCGAGGAAAAGCCCCTATCCGCCCAGTCGGAAGAGGACATTTTCAATCCCTTCCGGATTATGGCTTCTCGCCCCCTGCTGAAGAACTGAGGGGCGATCCTCCGTTGCCGCCGTCAGGCAGGTTGGGCCTCCCTTGATTTAGTACTACAAAGTAGTTATCAAGAATATTGATGGGCGGCGGATATTGGTTCTGCGCCCGGGATTTTAACGAAAACTCCATTACTTTGATTAAGGAGGTTGCCATGAAGCACTTTGCCAGATTGGTATTGAAGCCATTTCCTGCGGTACTTTTTGTTATCTTGCTTGTCTCAGCTGCCCCCTCTGGAGCAGAGGAGTATGCAGCCCTGGAAGGGGTGGACAGGGTTCAAGCTGTCTTTGACGTGACCCTTGGATCGGCACAGGCAGCTCCTGTTGTTTTCTGGGCGGTGCGCAATGTGTATGAAGATCAGAGTGTTCGGGGACTGTCCGAACCTCCACGCATTGCCGTCGTCTTCCATGGTCCTGCCGTGAGGCTCATCTCTGCCAACCGGGATGGGTACACTGATGAGGAGAATAAGGCTCTTGACGAATTTGCCGAAATGCTTCGGCAGATGAAACGTGACGGGGTTACGCTTGAGGTCTGTCTTTATGCGGTCAAGGTGCTCGGTGTAGATCCCGCTTCCATTCTTCCGGAAATCGATCAGGTCGGCAATGGCTTCATTTCCGTGGCTGGCTATCAGGCTCAAGGATACTCGGTGGTTGGCATTCAGTAATTCTTTTTCTTCTGTGGGACCGTATCCGGCGACTTCCTTTGAGGATGCCTCCAAAAACCCCGCATGCGGAGTGCTTTGCCGATGGAGGCATTCTCTCTGTTCCCGGAGATGGGACTGCTCAATGATAACCACAACGGCTTCTATCGCCGAGTTAGTAGTTTATCCATCAGAGAGAGAAGGGACATGAAGGAAAGGAAAGTAATCACAGCCAAAGAAACAACCGGTTTTGACTTCGGGGGGCTGGCTGTCCAATGGAAAATAGAAGGTGGTGATACCGGTAACCGTTTCGCGGTCGTACATCACCCGATGCAACCCCACGCTCTTGCGGCTCCATTGCATTACCACCATAATGAAGATGAGATATCCTATGTTCTTCAGGGCAGGCTGGGGGCGCTCCTGGGGGATGATGTCATCTTTGCCGAAGCAGGCGCCTGGGTTTTCAAGCCGCGGCGACAATGGCACACCTTCTGGAATGCCGGAGAAACAACATGCGAGATCATCGAAATCATATCACCGGCAGGGTTTGAGAATTATTTCCGAGAGGTTGCCGCCTCCTGGGGAGATGTCCAAAAATTTGCCGAAATCAACCGGAAATACTCACTGGAAATGGATTTTGAAAGCATTCCGGGTCTCTGCGATCGCTTCGGTCTGACCTTCCCACAGCTCTAGAAAACCCCTCTGATACGCTGGGGGCAACACGGGATAACAAGAGCAACAAGACGGTCAAATCTCTATTCTTGACAGTCGGTACAACAAAAACGGACGGATCGGCCCTGAAGGTCTGCGGATTCTGAAGATTCTGTCGCTGAAGCTGACCCGTACAAGGCCGAGGCGTTATCCCATGATCTTGGACTGCCTTTTCCGCGGCCGCGGGAGCTGTCTATTTACCTGCCGGATCACGATTACCTTCAGCCCCGCTTGTTTTGTTGCCCAGCAATGCACTGGAACAATTACCGCTGACCTTTGTCCGTGAACTGCACGCACTGGAATCAACCGGCGCATACGAAAGGCAATTGCTTGACGAACTGCGTGATGAGCTGTTCCGGTTAGTCCAGATCTCCCTCGAACGGCGAGAGAGCCTGACAGAAGGTAGGTATGGGTCAGGTCTCAACACTTGACATGCCGGACGGTGGGATACTTAAGGGAAGCTGAAGTCAAAAACTTGATGTGTCAGATCTTGAGACCCTTTATTCACCGGGGCACAAATCTTTTCGGGGTTGGAGTCTCTATAGATATCTGCGAGGTCTGTTCCCGATTTTCGTTACGATTTTTTTCTTAAATCCATCACCTTATACGCACAGTATTCACCGCACATGGTGCAGGCTCCATGGTCGTCTGCAGCGAGCGTTTCACAGCGTCTCTTTCGTGCGAGTGCCGGATCCAGAGACAGGGAAAATTGTTTCTCCCAATCAAGAGCCCGCCGGGCTTTGGACATTTCTCCGTCCCGCTCCCGGGCGCCTGGGACTTTTTTCACGATATCCGCTGCATGAGCAGCCAAGCGGGCAGCCATGACGCCATCATGAACATCCTGTATCGTTGGTAGGCAAAGGTGCTCACTGGGCGTCACATAGCAGAGGAAATCCGCCCCGGCACTCCCCGCAATCGCACCGCCGATGGCACTGGAGATATGGTCGTAGCCGGGCGCGATATCCGTCACCAATGGACCGAGTACGTAGAAAGGTGCTCCGTGACAAAGGCGCTTCTGCAGTGTGATATTGGCTTCAATCTGATCGATCGGCATATGGCCGGGTCCTTCTATCATGACCTGAACGCCGGCCTCCCAGGCTCGCTGGGTGAGTTCTCCCAAGGTCAGTAACTCATGAATCTGCGCTCGATCGGTGGCATCTTCAATACATCCCGGACGAAAGCCATCGCCGAGCGAAAGTGTCGCATCATACGGTCGTACCAATTCGAGCAAGCGATCGAAATGTTCGAACAAGGGATTCTCCGCGTGATTATGCTCCATCCATGCGCAGGTAAACGAACCGCCCCGAGAAACAACATCCATGACCCGTCCCTCGCGGTCCATATGCTGCAGGGTGCTCCTGGTCACACCGCAATGTACGGTTATAAAGTCGACACCGTCCTCGAGATGACGTTCGATGCCGGCAAAGATCTCATCAACTGTCATATCGACGATCGCCTTTCCCCGGTTCACCACGGCATCGCACGCTGCTTGGTACAACGGCACGCTGCCGACGCAAAGATCGGTCTCAGCAATAATGGCCCGGCGGATGGCATCGATCGGACCGCCGGTCGATAGATCCATGATGGCGTCGGCCCCTGCCGCCAGGGCCGCCCGCGCTTTCGCCAGTTCCCGATCGATACTCGTGTCGTCTCTGCTGGTGCCGATATTGGCATTGACCCTGGTACGGATTCCTTTGCCGATCGCCAGCGGACGGCCGTCCGCATGGCGATTGTTATGACAAATAATTGCCGTTCCCTCCGCTATCCGCTCGCACAATTGCCTGGCAGAGACACCAGCGTCGTCAGCGGCAGCAGCGCCAAGATCACTGATTCGACCCTCTCGGGCCAGTTCCATCGTTGTCTGGTACATGAATTTCTCCGGACAGAATTTCCGCAGGAAGCGGACCGGAAATACAGGAGAAGCGAGATACAGGTTCTCGGTCCGTTCCCTCCGCCGGTATTAACCGGATCAGGTTCAAAGGGTCATCTCACGTAGGTGAGATTCTCAGTCGGAAGACTCCCCTCGGCCACCGTTGTTGAGGCGGGACTCTAAAAGGATAGCGCCGTGCTGTCAAGGGTTTTCAATCCCGGCACCCTTCACACGTCACTCGAAAACCAGGATTCAGAGGCATCCGGTGCAACGAGATCTTTGATCTCCCTTGACTTTCGTCAGGATGCCTGCTGTTAATATGGGTAAGGCACTATTTCATTGACTGTATTTGATTGCAAAAAAAGGCGGAGAATTTCATGGGAAACGACCGCGATCCGGAAGCGATCGACGATAACCGAGAAGGAAGACTGGCTTGGTATTGCCTGGAGCATGCAACGGTTTGTTCCTTCAGGCTGGACCGAGAAGGCAACATCCTCTACGCCAACCACAAAGCGTGCGATTCCCTTGGCTATGTGAAGACAGAGCTTTTGGAAATGTCGCTTTATGATATTGATCCCGTCATGGATCGGGAGCGGTGGTTGCACGCGTGGAAGACGTTAGCCGATGACGGCTACCTAACTATCGAAAGCCGGCATCGTCGGAAAGACGGCACCATCTCTCCTGTTACCATGACCGCGACTCTGATCGATTTCGAAGGGTGTCAGTATTGCATGGCCCTCAGCAGTGACATTACGGAACGAAAACAGGTTGAAGATTCGTTGCGCATTACTCAGTTTATGTTCGACAAGGCTCCGCTCGGCATTTTTCTGATCAGGAGCGGCGGCGACATCGTCAACGTCAACGATCATGCCTGCCGCTATCTCGGGTACACCAGGGAAGATCTGTGCCAGATGAATGTCGTGGAACTCGACCGGGGCTACACGCCGCAGGAAATCGACCAGATATGGACCCGGCAGCAGCAGATCAGTGGTATAAACACGTTTGAGACCACTCACCGCCGGAAAGACGGCACCACTGTCCCCGTCGAAATCAGCGGAATCGTTTTGGAGTTCGACAACGCTCCCTATAGCGTCTCTTTTGTCAAGGACATCTCCGAGCGAAAAGAAGCCGAGAAGCATCGAGCCAAAATGGAAGCCCATCTGCGTGAGGCCCAGAAGATGGAGTCGTTGGGAACGCTCGCTGGCGGAATTGCGCACGATTTCAACAATATTCTGAGCGCAATTGTCGGTTATGCAGAGCTTTTGCAACTCACCTGTCCGGTGGATTCCACCCACAGGAATTATGCCGCCCAAATCACCAAGGCAGGTCATCGTGCGAGGGAACTGGTTCAGCAAATCCTTTTGTTCAGCCGTCAGGGGCGTTCGGAGAAGGGGCCGATGGATGTCGGTCGGGTTGTCGAGGAGGCTTTAAAGCTTATCAAAGCCTCGTTACCGGCGAATATTGAAATCCAGGCAAACATCTCAAATAATCTTGCTCCGGTGTTCGCGAATGAAACCAACATCCACCAGATTGTGATGAACCTATGCGCCAACGCCTATCACGTAATGAAATCCGCCGGTGGCCTGCTGAGTGTGAGCCTGACGGCTGTTACCATCCAGGATCATGATGCGCTGAGCTTTCCTGAGATGAAGCCGGGAGGCTACCTCAAGCTTTCCATTGCCGACAACGGATGTGGCATTCCCCCGAATCTGATCAATCGGATTTTCGATCCATATTTCACAACAAAACCAACCGGAGAAGGCACCGGTCTCGGGCTTTCCACCATACACGGCATTGTCAAGGACCATGGCGGTTATATCAAGGTGTATAGCGAAGTGGGGATCGGTACGGCGTTTCACGTATTTCTGCCGTCAGTCGAGTCGCCCGCTGCAACCACGAGCGAAAAAGCGGAGGAACTCCCAAAGGGCAGAGGGTGCATACTCTTTGTGGATGACGAACAAACGCTGATCGACCTTGGTCGTGTTTTGTTGGGGAGGTTGGGGTACCGGGTGGAAACTAGGGCTAGCGCTCTTGACGCTCTTGAAGCCTTTCGAGTCGATCCCTCAAGGTTCGATCTGGTCATCAGCGATATGACTATGCCGAAGATGACCGGTGATGAAATGGCTCGACACATGAGGGCAATCCGGCCCGGTATTCCGATTATATTATGCAGCGGATTCAGTGAACGGCTTCACACCCGGGCATTGGAAGCCCTTGGCATAAACGCAGTGCTCATGAAGCCGGTACTCTATATGGACTTGGCCCATACTGTTCATCGGGTGCTGAACAACGATTAGCCAATGAGCATGAATGCCTGAAAGTTTCTAATATCTCTGTAGGCGGTCCTGAGAATTGACGCTTTGTTTTGCTTTTCCTCCGATTATGATATCCTTTAAGCCTGTTCTGATCGGTTTGCTTTCCAGCTAACCGATGGACAACCATCGGATGGAGGTCAGCGTCGCGGCAGCGCAGTTTTGTCCGTTGCCAGCCAATACCCTGGAGCAGACGATCATGCCACCACATCCCCATTCAGGAAAATGGATGGTTACTGCGCCTGCCGAGAGCGATCTGCGGCGGGGTAACTATTCGCTGGCTGACATTATCAGCATCGACGATCTGCAAAATCTCCAGGACTCTTTTGCCAAGGCCAACCGGGTCGCTTCGACCATCATCAATCTCGATGGGTCACCGATCACCAGCTTCAGCAATTACAGTGCTGTTTGTGCACTGGTTAGACAAACCGAAAAGGGCAATGCCAATTGTGCCCGTTCCGGCAGGATTCTCGGAGAGCTGTCGTTGCAGGGACAACAACCGGCCTGCCATTTTTGCCACAGCATCGGCTTTATGGACGCCGCCGCCCCCATTGTCATCGACGGGGTCCATCTGGCCAACTGGTTGATCGGGCAAAACTGTATCGGCACGGTTGATGCCGAGCGGGTTGCCGCCTACGCTGAAGAAATTGGTGCCAACAAACGGCAGCTACTGGCCGCTTTTGACAGCATGGAGAAAATCTCCGAGAAGGAGTTCAGGGACAAACTGGATTTTCTCTGGCTCATGGCCAACCAGATTTCCAACCAGGCCTACCAGCACCTCAGATACCAGACCATGCTGGTCTCGCTCGAACAGTCCAAGGAAGAGCTCACCGTCTATAAGGATAAACTGGAGGAGTTGGTTAACCAACGAACTGCAGAGCTGGAAAAAGCCATTGAAAAAATCCAGCAGATTTCCATAACCGATGCATTGACCGGATGTTTCAACCGGGGCGGCATCAACAGCAATCTTCCCCGTGAGATCAAACGAGCACGACGCTATAACAATCCGCTGTCGATCCTGCTGTTTGATCTCGATCACTTCAAGAAAATCAATGACACCTACGGCCATCAGTCCGGGGACACTGTCCTTCAACAGGTTGTTGCCACTATCCAGCCGTTGGTTCGTGACGGAGTCGACTGGCTGGCTCGCTACGGAGGGGAAGAGTTTCTGCTGGTCATGCCCCTGACCAGCCGCGCAGAAGGCAGGTTTGTCGCCGAACGATTACGGCAGGCCATAGCCGACATTTCGTTAGCCTGCGTCGAGGAGCAGGTATCCATAACCGCAAGTTTTGGGATAACCGGCATTGATTCTTGGGAGGGCATCGACACGATCTCACATGAGACCCTCTTGCAAAGTGCCGACAACTATCTATACAGAGCCAAGAAGGGTGGGCGCAACCAGGTGGTTTCCGGTCCCCTGGTCATCAATAGTCAAGATTAACGGGCAAAACAACGCTGCGAGTCAACCGGTCCATCCCCTCGGTTCGTTGTCCATGTCTCTGGTGCCATTTCAAAGTGGATAGTCCTTCTCCAGTCAGAGAAGAAAGCGTTATAGAAATGATCGAAGACCAGGAATATCATCGATCACCGGCGAGATAGGCGACAGTGATGGTCAAAGACAATACGGTTACTACGCTTTGATAATATAAGGAATAATCGGACAAGAAGTGATCGATTTGCTACACTGCAGGTACAGGAAAAGGACGGTTTTGCGGGTCCTGGAGTTGGAAGTACAGCGCTACACGCAGCGGAAGAGGTCTCTTCTATGACGGACAAACCCACCTATGAAGCCCTGCAGGAGCGTGTCCGGGAACTCGAGGCGGAAAATCACCGCCTGGCCGGCATGGAGGCGGAACTCAAGAGGAACTTGAAGTTCACCGATTCCCTGCTGGCGGCCATTCCCACGGCGGTATTCTACAAGGATGTTCAGGGTCGCTATCTGGGCTGCAATCCGGCCTTTTCCGAACTGATGGGCTTTACCCCGGAGCAGCTGTCCGGCAAGACTGTCCAGGAGCTGTGGCCTGGTGAGCATGCCGCTGTCTATCATCAAAAGGACCTTGAACTGATCCGGAATCAGACCCGTCAAATCTACGAGTTTGAGGTCCTGGATCGGCACGGCATCAATCGCCCGGTGATTTTCTATAAAGATGTCTTCCGGGATGAGCAGGGACGGGTGGCCGGTCTGGTGGGCGGGTTTGTTGATATCAGTGAACTTCGCCAGGCCGAGGCGGAGTTTCAGGCTATCTTCAGCATGTCCTTGGACATGCTCTGCATCGCCGATATCCAAACCGCAACCTTCCTCAAGGTTAATCCTGCTTTTATGGCGACCCTTGGCTACAGCGAGACCGAGTTGCTGGGACAGCCCTTTTCCGCTTTCATCCACCCGAAGGACGTCGCTTCCACCCAGGCAGTCGTGACAGAGCGGCTGCAGCAGGGCGAGAAGGTCATTAATTTCAGGAATCGCTACCGCTGTAAAAACGGCACCTACCGTTGGCTGAACTGGGCCTCCCACCCGTTACCCGAAAATGGAGTGACTTACGCCGTGGCTCACGATATCACGGCGGAAATTGAAGCTCATGAAAATCTGCAACGCCAGCACGATCTTCTGGACAGCCTCTTTGACAACATAGCACTGGGGATTACGGTTTGGAGCGCTGATGGTCGGTTACTGATGGCCAACCGGGGATTTTGGACGTTGACCGGCTACACCCCTGGGGAACTCAGCGGATTGGACGATTGGCTTGCCAGGGCCTACCCTGATCCGGACTATCGCCGGCAGGTGATGGCCGACTGGCCCGTGGCCCACAGCGCGGCCAACGCGGTGCGTGAATTCAAAGTCGTATGCAAGGGGGGCGTCGTCAAGGAGATCGAGTTCCGCAGCACTTTTTTGAAAGACAAGCGGGCGCTCGTCACGCTTGCGGACGTGACCGAACGTCGACGCATCGGGGAGGAGCGTGAAGCAGCACACCAACTGCTGCAAAGCGTGCTGGATGCCGTGCCCGACCTGCTGATAGTCGTCGACCGCGATTTCACTATTCTCTACACCAACAGCAAAGGGCATGATCACATCTCGTCTCCGCCGGAGGCGGGCCGGCAAAACACCTGCTACGGCCGCTTCAAGCATCTGGACGCCCCGTGCGAAGATTGCAGCGCCCAGCCGGTTTTTGCCAGCGGGACCAGTATCAGCCGGGAGATAGTCAACCCGGCCGATGGGTGCCTCCGTGAGGTGCGCGTTTTCCCCATCCGCGACGCCTCCGGCGACGTGACCCGCGTGGTCGAGTATGTCCGGGACATCACCGAGATTCGCCAGGCCCAGGAGGAGATCCGCGAGCGCCGAACGTTTCTCGAGTCGGTACTCTATCACGCCCCCGATGCCATTGTCACCATGGATGCCCAACACCGGGTGATCGATTGGAATCCCGGTGCGGAGAAGATGTTCGGCTATTCCCCCGCCGAAGCCTTCGGGCGACAGCTGGACGATCTGGTGGCCGACCAGTCTCACCAAGACGAAGCGGGTGCCAAGACGAGCCAGGTGCTATCCGGCCGGCGGGTCGAGGCTTTTGAAACGGTCCGCCGCCACAAGGACGGTACGCCGCGGCACGTGATCGCCGCCGGATCGCCCATCGTCGTGGACGGAGTCTTGAAAGGCGTGATGGCCGTTTATACCGACATTACCGGCCGTGTGCAGGCCGAGCAGGCGCTGCGAGCTACTCACCAGCGCTTTCTGGCCGTTATGGACAGCATCGATGCCACGATATACGTGGCCGATATGGAGAGCTACGAGATCCTTTACATGAATCGCAACATGATTGCGAGCCTTGGGCGAGACGTGACCGGCGAGATCTGCTGGCAGGCCTTCCGTAGCGGCACCGGTCCCTGCGCCGACTGCACCAACGCCAAATTGCTCGATGCCGAAGGTCAACCGATGGGGGTCGTGACATGGAAGGGAATAAACCCCATCAACAAGAGATGGTACATGAATTATGATCGTGCCATCGAATGGGTTGACGGCCGCCTGGTTCGGCTCCAGATCGCTGTCGACATAACCGAAAACCAAAAGATGGAGGAAGCCTTCCAGCGGGCCCAGAAAATGGAGGCCATTGGCACGCTTGCCGGCGGTATCGCCCACGACTTCAACAACCTCCTGACTGGTATTCAGGGGAATGCTTCCCTGATGTGGATGAATCCCGATATTCCTGACCTTTGCAAGGATCATGTCGTGGCTATCGAGAGCTATGTCAACAGCGCCAAGGACCTGACCGCACAACTGCTGGGCGTCGCTCGTGGCGGTAAGTATGAAATCAGCCCCGTTGATATCAACCATCTGGCCTCCGGTGTTATGGCCATGTTCGGCCGCACCCATAAAGAAATTCGACTTCATCATCAGCTCCGAGCGTCTCCGTTGATCGTGGATGTCGACCGACGGCAGATCGAACAGGTTCTGCTGAACATATTCATCAACGCCATGCATGCCATGCCGGCAGGCGGTGATCTCTACCTGAAAGCCACTTCGGTCAGCCTGGACAAATCCTTAAGCCAGGTACACGGGATTGCAGTGGGCCGCTATGTCAAGCTTTCAATTACTGATACGGGTATCGGTATGGATGATGATACCCGGCAGCGTATCTTTGACCCGTTTTTTACCACCAAGGAGAAGGGCCGCGGCACAGGCTTGGAATTGGCGTCGGCGTTCGGTATTATCAAAAACCATGGCGGGACGATTACCGTCTATAGCGAGCTGGGTCGCGGGGCGACGTTCAATGTGTACCTCCCGGTGTCCGACAGGACACCGGAACCGCAAGTGGTTGCCACCGATCAGATCATCACCGGTATCGAGACGATCCTGCTGGTGGACGACGAGGAGATGATTCGGACGGTAGCGGACGCCATGCTGACGAAATTGGGGTACCGAGTTCTCGTAGCCACCGGTGGCAGTGAAGCTTTGGCGATCGTTGCCGAGCAGGGTGACGCCGTCGACCTGGTCATTCTGGATATGATCATGCCGGGAATGGACGGGGGGCAAACCTACGATCGACTGCGAGAGTTGCATCCCCTGCTAACGGTTTTGCTTTCCAGCGGATATGCCATCAACGGTCATGCCATTGAAATCATGCAGCGGGGCTGTGACGGCTTTATCCAAAAACCTTTCAGCATCGCCGAACTGTCACAGAAGATACGCCGTGTTCTGGATGGGAGTAACAACTCCGGGTAATCGCGAAAAAAGGGGGCAGTGCCCATTTTTCGCGAATGCCTTTCCGCAATCGCAAAGGCGATCAGTTTTTGGTCAGGCGATTTCTTCATCATTCAGCGGGCGGCCCAGAAATAAAGCAGTCGGGCGACGCGATACGCCTCGACGGCCAGGACAACCGCCCAGATAAGGATGCTGATACCCGCAGCGGCTGCGGATATGTCCTTTATTACTTTGATTTTGTGGCTCTCCCGGGTGGTTATGAAGTCGCAGACGGCCTCGATGGCACTGTTGAACAATTCGGCCTGCAGCATCATCGCCGTGACGGCGAGCAGCAGCAGGAAATCGATCCATTGCCGGAAAAAAGAGAAAAAAAGCAGCACGCCCAATGAAGCGACAAGCTTGTAGGTGACGCTGAAATCATAACGGACGGCAAAGGCGAGACCGGACAGAACGACCTTGATCTTCCTGATCGGATGATAGCCGTCTTCACCGGTGCCGAGGAATTTATTTCGCATTTTCTTTCCTTTTTCCGAGTAGCCCGGAAACCTACGATCGCGGCAGCCAAAGTCCGAGCAGGCGGGAGAGCAACAGCACCCAGCAGCCACCGAGCAGGGCCCCGACCAGGACGTCGGAAAGGTAGTGTACCTGGAGGTATACCCGTGAGACGCCAACCAAGACAGCAAAAGCCAGCAACATTCCCCATATAACGAGTGCACCGGTGAGCTCGTTCTGCCGCGAGAGAATGAGGGCGCAGGCGATCGAGAAAGCGACGGCTTGGCCGGTGTGGGCGCTGGGAAAAGAAAAGTCCGGAGGCATTGCCACCAGCAGGTTCTCGACCTCCGGTCTCGGCCTGGCAAAAAGCCGTTTGAGAATGTGTACGAAAAGCGATGCCCCGAGGAGTCCGCCGAGCAGCAGGGCGGCATCACCGATCCTGCCCCGGGCGTAAAAAAGCAAGGATATGAGCAGTGCCAGCGGCAACAGGACCATCAGCGAACCGCCCCAGGTTATCGTCCTGAAAAACAGATCCATCATCACCCTCTTTCTCTTTTCTTCCCTGGTCCTTACAATGACGCCACCATATGGTTCTGTCAAGTCGAAGAGCAGTAATGGATGGCGCGTGCCGAAGAGCGCACGGCAAGGAAAAACAGGTGTCAGCAATAGCGGTTGTCGCCGGATCGCCTGTCGTCACCGATACCGGGGTACTGCAAGTCAGGTAATATCGTGTTTATTCGTATCGATCTCGGAGATCAACCGCAGAATTGCCAGTTCCTTGGCCTTTGCTTCGATATCGACGGTCATCGCTCGATCAAACCAACTGGACGGAATATCCTCCGGCTCGATGTAATCGGCGTGCGGCTTGGGATCTCGCCCGTTCCATCCGGCCTTGGGCGATGACAGGTGGCAATATTGCTCCCTACCGAGTCGGTGCCATGTCTCGCCGGCGAGCCGGGTTGCCTCTTCGACGGATAATCCGTCGGGAAGACAGCGATGGTGGTGGATGTCGTAGACGAGCGGCAGAGAAAGATTTTCGCAGACCGGCAGCAAGTCGCTGACGCTATAGCTGATATCATCATTTTCCAAGGTCAGGCGGCTCCTGACCGGTTGCGGCAGGTCGTCGATAACACGGCGGAGACGTTGCAGTGCCGACTTCTTGTCGCCATAGACGCCGCCGGCATGCAGGTTGATCACATCGGCACCGACCGCCTCGGCTAAAAACGCCTGATACTCTAGCTCCCGGATGGAATTGGCAACTACTTCCGGGCGTGGCGACGACAGCACGACAAACTGATCCGGGTGAAAACTGAGGCGGATGTTGTGATGCCGGGCATAACTGCCAGTTGCTGCGAGCAGTTCGGCGATGGTCTCGCCATCTACCAGCTGATCCAGCCGATAACCGACAAGCGGGTGGGTCATTCTCGGAAAGAGCGGGGACATGATACGAAAGGCGCCGATACCAAGACGCTGTGCGGTCTGCACGGCCAACAGCAGGTTCTCGGCATTGTTGCGGCAGATCTCGGAGAGCTTGCGCAATTGCGCCGGGCGCTCCAGTCTGGCCAGCACCGTGGCGGTGGTCGTGCGAAACCGGACCGGTTCATCTTTGAACAGGCAGCAGAGACCCAGGCGCATCTTCACAAGGTTACCTCGATGATGGTTTGTTGGGCCGCAGCGTAAGACCGTTTTCGCCACAGACCAGGACAGGACGTGGCTCAAAGGTCTTGTATCACACCTCCGATGACCGGCACCATGTCTGTGAAACGGTGCAATAACCATCCTAAAGGGATGCTCGCCCCGGTGCCGGGCGGCGCGAGCACACGTTCAGCCAGCGCGATGGCAGGCGGGTGCCGCTGCTTCGTTATGCCGGGAAGCGGCGGTCCAGCTCCCGGCGACGAAAGGCAAAGATCCTCTCCAGTGTCCCCCGCACGACGAGTCGATGGAGTAGCTCGCCAAGCGGCCCGTAGGGGAGTTGGTAGTGGACCCGGTCGATCATTCTTGTTGCCGCACCTTCGGGCTGCACTTCGTGATAATGGTGCCAGAACCGATACGGCCCGATTCGCTGCTCGTCGACAAAATCTGCCGCTCGGTGGGATCCTCACCCCGTTTCAATTCAGAGCGTAATATCGTTTTGCGCAAAGGCAAGAGAAACCTTGACGGGCATGATTTACGCCGCCTGCTGGTAGCGCTTTCTTCCACGATCGGGAAAACCGGTGGCTGCAATACTCCGTGCGGTGAGGTCATTACCATATCCTTGGCGAGGAAAGCGTACCGGTGGTTCAGGTGGGCAGCTACCGTCACCGGTGCCATGAAAATCAGTAATCAGCGGCATCAACACAGATCGGTCATTCGGCCGGGATTTGCTGCCGAGAGATTGGGGTGCTGGCCTTGTCCCGTAGGTGTAGCTTGTGAGGGGAGACGCTGCAGATTATACTTTACGATGGCGTACAGAACACGCTTTCCCTGGCGATCGGAATGGCTGCCGCCTGGACCCTATCGACAAGAGCTGCTAGGGTCCTCCGTTCATTGTAGACCGGGATGACAATCGATAGGAGATGATGTTTCGGGTTCTGGTTGTTCATAGTGCGGAAGGGTGCAGACGATAGATGTCTATGGCGGCCGAGTCGTCGTAAAAGATATGCTCGAGCCTCTGGTCATCCCTGTACCTGCTCTGGACAAAGGCGCCTTGCGGGCTGTTCCGGTTGACGACAACCAGCTCGACACCGAGTCGATGAAGGCGATAGACGGAATCCCCGGTTGGAAAAGCGGCCATGGGCCATTTCAAGTCAATGAAGTGGAGCGGGAAGAAACCGGAATAACCATTGACCAGTGGGTGCTCATGAAATGTCTGCCAATACATCCACAAAGCTTGCCGCTCGTATGACGCTACATCCGGTTTGTAGGCAAACGGGAGGCAAACGACGGGTTCGTCAACCGCAGGGATGGTATTGAGGTATTCGATCCAACCGCTGTCGGTGGAGCTGCCGGGCGGTTGATAGAGCGGCTGGGCGGGCGGCAGCTGTTCGATTGCCGAAGCCAGGCCGAGCAGCGTGGCCATAATGAGGCAAGCTTTTCGGACCGGGGGATGCTTCCGGAGCCAGCGGCCGAAGATCAGCAGCGATTGCAGACCGAGGGCGGCGAACAGGGCGACCATCAGGTTTGTCAGAAGGGCGAAGCGAAAGACATTCCGGGCCTGAGCAAAGCCGGGAACCCCTTCCACCAGCAGCAGATAGGGGCGGATTTCGCCGATTTTCAGGGTTGGGCCGAAAGACAGCAGGAGCGCGACGGCCCCTGTGCCGACGAGCAGCCCGGCCCAGCGTCGCCGGAAGGAACGCAGAGTTGCCCAGATGCCGATTGCTGCCAGCGCCATCTGCAGATATCCACAGTTCAGCCGATAACCGGGGTTGTTGTCTCCCGTTTCTCCTGGCGTGGGCAGCACGGGTGACGGCCAGACCGGTTTCAGGTAGTCGGTCGGCCGGGCGGAGAGGCTGGCGAGGTACGAATGATCGAGGGTCCGGCTGGTGGCGGTCAAGGCGTGTGCCTGCCCGAGCAGCACCGGCAGACAGCAGAACAGAAAGACGAAGGCACCGGCCCCGAGGGACAGCCAGAGCCGCCGGCTTTTCAGGTGTGGCGCCACCAGCCAGAGGCCGGGGACGACCAGTGCGGCTATCAGGAAGAGTCCGTAATAGGAGCAGAGCAGGTAAGTGAGCGCCAGCGACAGGCCGAGTCGGACTCCCCGGGCAATGGTCGGTCGTCGGCCAACCAGTTGGAGCGCTCTGATGGACAGGAGGATGCCGAACACCGGAACCAGCTGCAGCACGCCGAGCCAGGAATGGATCAACGGCAGCAGGGAAACAAAGGCCCCGCCGGCAATCGCGGGCAGCGGGTGTAGGTGCATGGTGCGCAGCACCCGGCAGGCGATCCAGCCGTTCATCCAGAGAGCGAGTAGCAGCAGAGCGTTGTAGGCGAGAATTCGGTTGCCGGTCAGCCAGATGATCGGCGCGGCAACGACGGTCAGCGGTTGGGGCTCGGAAAAGGCGAAGGCACCGTGTGCCGGGTAAAAAATTGGGGCGTCCCAATAGTCCCGATAGGCGGCAGCGGCCCGCTCGCTGTTCCACCAGACGGTCCAGACGTTGAACAGCGGTACCGTTGCCGCCGGTTCGGTGCCGAGCGGCAGGTGGTCGAGCCCGTGGCGGGCCAGCGGCCAGGTTGAAGCGATGGCCAGCAGCAGGAAGAGGCAGCCTTCCAGGATTGTTCGGCAAGCCCGGCCGCTCAGCCGGGCTTGCCGAACAGCTGCTGTTCCGGAAGGGTCCATCAGGGTTGGTGCGCTTTTTTGTCGTGCTGGCCGGCCGCTGTCACCGGACGACGGGCAAGGTACCAGCCGAGCAGACCGGTCAGGCCGAAAATGATGCCAAGTCCGGCCAGGATCCGGCTGGTCCGGTCCCCCCCAGACACTGCCGGGTCCGCCGTTGTTGTCACGGTCGGAGCGTCGCCCAGGAGATCGCTGACTGTTACCGTTAGTTTGTGCTGGTGACCCATCCCGTCGTTGGCCGTGACCAGCCAGTGCCCATCCCGGTCCGGGGCGAAGCAGAACAGTCCGTTGCGATCGGTGGCGCCGGACTGGAACGGCTGGTCTAACCCCGGCGCGGTAACGGACACCTTGACATAGCCCATCGGTTCACCGTCGTCGTAGGAAAAAAAGGCGCATGATGTATTCCGGTCAACTATGGCGCCGATTGTCCCCGAGCCGTTCGGGCCAATGACGGCCATGTTGCCGACACCATCCGCTCTCATCAGGCCGGACAGCGGGAAGCGGTGCCCCCAGCCGACCGTCCATTTCAGGTTCCGGCCGGCGGTCAGGGCGCTGTCCTCCATGTTGATCCACGGGAAATGGGCCTGGGCGGAAAGCGCGGTGCCGGCGATGATGGCCGCCGCAGTCAGCAGGGTAACAAGGTGTTGTTTGCAGTGTTTCATCGGAGTTTCTCCTGGGTCGCTAAAGAGCGATATCGAGTTTGACAATAAAGGTCTGGCCGGTGCGGAAGTAATAGTCGCTGCCTTTGTCCGAATCGAAGATATTGTCCGCCTGGAAGGTGATTTTTCCCTTGGTCCCGAGACGTTTGTAGATGTTGGCGTCGATAGTGACGTGGCTATCGATCTCTATGGTGTTGGCCGTGTCGGCCTACTGCCGCGAATTGTAGGAGAGCAGGGCCGAGCCGCCCAGTCCCCACGGCGCGTACTCGTAGGTTGGAGCTATGGTGATCTGGTGGTTAGGGGTGTAGGTCAATTCATTGCCGCTCTCTTTGTTTTCCGAATCAGTGTAGGTGTAGGAGGCGGAAACAATGAAGTCGTTGCCCAGCAGCAACCTGGCGGTCAGTTCGGCCCCCTGGGTCATCGCCTGCTCGACGTTGCGGTAGATGCGCAGTTCCTCGCCGTTGAACATTTCGTCCGCGGTTTCGCTGACCACCAGATCGTCCACGTCGTTGCGAAACAAACCGAGATTGACGATCAGGGTATCGTTGAGCAGCCACTGCTCGACACCCAGGGAATACCCGATCGATGTCTCCGGGTCGAGGTCGGGGTTGGACTGGATCCAAAACGGACTGTGATAGAAGGGGACGTCGTAATAGAGCTGCCGAATGGTCGGCGATTTGAAGGCCCGGCCGACCGCTCCTCTGAAGGTGGTGCTGTCGGTCAGTCGATACATCAGACTCAGCTTTGGATTGACTGAGCTGCCGAAAGTGGAATGATGATCAAGTCGGACCCCCGGTATTAGGGTCAGGTGGTCGAACAAGGTGATTTCATCCTGGGCGAAGATACTCCAGGTGACCACGTCCTTGTTGACGGTGGTCCGAGTGCCGTCGCTGTTGTCGATCATGGCAACCGGGATTTGGTTCAGGCCGACGGCGTATTCGCCGTGGGCGCCGCTCTGGCCGCTGCCGTGGACGCGCTGGCCGTCGATCAGGACCAGCCCATAGCCGTTGTTGAAGTCCAGTCCCTGCAAGCGCACCCGTGAGGTACCGTCGCCGAACACGTCATCGATGCCCGAGGTGTTGATGCCGGGAACCGCTTTGAGCATGTCGCCGATCGTCTGGGCGTTGGTTCGCTCGATATCGGCACGGTTGATCAGAATGGTTTCCACCGGTGCGTCCTTAAGGGCGTGCGGTGTCCGCGTGCCGGTGACGACGATCTCCTCAGGCCGGTCGATCGGTTGCCCGGTCTCCGCCGCGGCACTGCCGGCAAAGAGCACGGCGGTCAGCAAGCAGGATATTGTGAAGCATTTTTGTGGCATGAACAGATACCTCCTCGATTGGTTTGAGGCGTCCGGTCAGCGGCACCACAGGGCGCTGCTGTCGATACTCGCTGGAGCGGACAGGATGAGAATGTCCCTGCCGGGCGAGGAGGCTGGTTAAGTGGTAAGCGGTCCGTTAAGAAACCGGGCCGCAAAAAACGTGCACGGTTGACTTTTAGCGGAACGGTTTTGACATCGTCGTAACACAAAAAATTGATTTGTATTATCAACCATACCAGTTCAGCAGTGTCAAGGTGTTATTTTCTCGGCAATGAGCCGGACTATTGCATGGTATTTGACGACGTTCGGCATGAATTGTTCGATCTTTGTCATGTGTTTGGGGCGTGTGATAACAACAGCTGTTTCTCTCTACAGGTGCGTTCGGGAACATCATTTCCCTCACTCTTTCTACTTGAAGTCCCGAGTAGTATTACATAATTAAAAATCGTAACACATTTTACTTGAAAATCAGACCGTCGGGTGTATGGTGTTACGAAAATTTGTTTCGTGTTCTTTGGTCGTTTTCCAATACGATAACCTGGAGGGTGAAATGCAAAACCGACTGAACGGGAAGAAAAGGATCAGCATCGTCTTCGCCGCATTCACTGCCGGGGCGTTCGCTGGCCTCATGCCATCAGTTGCGACAGTCGATGCGCTGGCGGATACGAATCTTGAACATATGACGCTGCAGGAAATCGTCGTGACCGATTCGATCATCACGGAATCCGCCACCGTTGTCGGGGCCAAGACCATTGAGAAGGGTAAGAACACTACCATTCCCGATGCCATCAAGGACGAACCGGACATCACCATCAGCCGCCGGGCGGTGGTCGGTGACACCAAAGACATCGTTTCCATACGCGGGTTGTCTACCAACCGGATCGAGTTGGATATCAACGGCCGACCAGTCAATGCCTCAGGCGTGGTTGGCGGGTATTACATCGACTGGGGCACCATCCCGCTGGATAATATTGAGAAGATAGAGGTTATCAGGGGAGGAAGCTCCGCGCTCTATGGCAATAACAACCTGGGCGGCGTTATCAATGTCATCACCAAATCGCCGACGGAAAGCCCTACGTTCACACTCTACGGCAACGTCGCCACGGCCGATGGGTTGGATCTGGCCCAGAATTACCGGTTCAGCCATTCCTACAAGATCGGCGCGTTTGGCTATTCGTTGGGAGGAAGCTACCAAAAAGCGGATGCTTTTCTCTGGAATAATGATTTCGAAGGGAAGAATGTCACGGTCAACACCGAGATCGATATGCCGCTTTCCGGCCTCTTGACACTCGGGATGCAATATTCCGAGAATAATCGGGGGTTCATTGTCAACAATCGGCGGTCCAGCGACCCCGATGACCCGGGCTTTACCCAGAAAATCAACCCCGATTATCCCCTCTCCCTGGGGGAGAACCTGGCGCCACCGTTCGGCAGGGCCTATCTCGCGTCGGCGGGGGCTACTTCCGAGAAGACCAAGTACTATCTCGATCTCGGATATGAGCAGCTCATCGGTGATGCACTGGTTGAGTTCAAGCTCTACAAAAATATCGAAGATCGGGACGAGGAAAACTATTCAATGAACGGTCTGGTTCCCGGATACTCGGCGGGAACGCTGGTGGTCGACCAGTCGGTGGCGTCGGACAGGTCGTACGGCGGTAGCCTGAAGGCTACGGTCCCGTTTGGCGATCACGAACTGATCGGCGGTGTCCAGTACAAGGTTCTCTCCTACGGCGACATTACGGTTAACCATATCGATGTCGCGTATAACGGCAGCCCCAATTCCAGTTCGGAGCCGAGCCAGGAGGCGGAGATGATCGGCTATTTCCTCCAGGACACCTGGAACATCTCCGATAAATTCATCCTGACCGCCGGACTCCGCTACGACACCTATGAGCTCAAACCCATCAACAACGCGCCGCTTGCGGAACTGAGCGATGAGACCTTGGCGCCGAAGCTGACCGGCACCTATGCCATCACGGATGAGGACACGCTCACTGCTTCAATCTACCAGTCGAACCGAACACCGGGTCTGCCGGAAATGTGGTGGTGGGCCAACGGCATGACCCGGGGTAACCCGACGCTCGTGCCGGAAAAGAACAACGCGGCGGAAATGATTTATCAGCACCGGTTTTCCCCGACTACACAAACTCGCGTGTCGGGCTATTACTATGATATTGACGATTACATCATGATGCGTTTCGACCCGGACTGGCGAGGCGTCTACAACATCGATCAGGTACAGATCTATGGTGCGTCCATCGAGCAGCAACTCGGGTTGACGTCCTGGCTGTCGGCTCGAGCCTCCCTCACCTACCAGGAAAGCAAGAAAGAAGGGGATGTCTTCGATACGGCGCGCCTGACCGATGAACTCGATTTTCTCCCGCAATGGAAAGCCTCACTGGGGCTGGAATTCAAGCTTCCCTACCAGGCGACGGTGACTACCGATTTTCATTACAGCTCAGATCGGTCGGGCATTTACGCGTATACCAACAGTTCGGGCCGGGCGTTGAAGCGGCTGGTAACCGTCGATTCGAGCCTGACCTGCGATCTCAATGTGAAAGTGCCGGTTCTGGAACAGGGTGAACTCAGCCTGTTTGCCCAGAATCTGTTCAACGCCAGTTATGAAGAAGCATACGGCTATCCGCTCCCGGGCATACTCGTCGGGACATCGTTCAAGTGGAATTTTTAGGGGTTCGTCACCATGTCCAGTGATACCGCCTGCAGTGAGAGCCAGGAAAAAGGAACCGCTCTGTTTGATGCAGCGACGTGGCAGGAATGCGTAAAATTCCACGGTCATTCCTGCCCTGGTCTGGCTATTGGCTATAGAGCGGCACTGGCGGCACGGAATCGCCTCAATGTGAGCTTTTCAGCTGATGAAGAAATCGTCTGCGTTACCGAAAACGACGCCTGTGGCGTCGATGCCGTCCAGGTTTTGACCGGGTGCAGCATCGGCAAGGGCAATCTGATCTATCGCGGCACGGGGAAAATGGCTTTCAGTTTCTTTGATCGGAAGAATGGGACCAGCATCCGAATCCTCTTCCACAAACCGATGGGGCAAGGAGAAACAAGGGACAGGGAGCAGGTTCAGCAGGACATTCTCTTGGGGCCGGAGGAAGAGCTTTTTTCTTTCAGCACCCCGTCGTTCACTCCCCCGTCGGGGGCTCGGCTCTTTACCAGCGTGGTCTGCGAGGACTGCGGGGAGGCAGCGCCTGAGCACAAGGTGCGTCTGCATCAGGGCAAGAGGGTCTGCCTCGATTGCTTTCCCGACTATTCGAGAGGATGGTAGGCAATGGTCGAGCAAGAGTCGATTGCAGGGCGGAATTCGCAACAGGCCTTTTGGGAGGAGATGGCCGAACGCTATCCGCGCCCTTTTGACCGGAAAACCTTGACCGACAGTCAACGGATCATGGCAATCACCGAAGACGCGGGAGTGATTATCGATCGGGCGGAAATTCTCGACATCGGCTGTGGCACCGGAACCTACACGTTGCCGCTGGCCCTGAGAGCGAAACGGGTGACCGGGATCGATTCGTCGGCAAAGATGCTTGCCATCTGTATGAAGGAACAAGCGGCTGCCGGCCTGAATAATGTCCGGACCCTGCTGATGGAGTGGGGTGATGCGGATGTTGAGTCGCTTGGTTTCACAAGGCGATTCGATGTGGTCTGGGCAGCGATGACGCCCGCCCTCCGCACTGCTGAAGATCTTGAGCGAATGCGTCGTTGTGCTCGAACGTCATGCGTCTTTGTGGGATGGGGATCGATTCGGAAAAACACCTTTCTGGAAGAAATTTTCACTGCCCATAACCGGAGTTTCGGGCCGCCTCCTGGAGCTGCCGCTATCACCGGCTTGCTGAAGGCCCAAGGCATCCGACCGCGGGAGGCCGAGGTGCGGACCCATTGGGACTGGCAGGGAACTTTTGCTGAAGCGTGCCGGAACGCGACCGGGTATCTGCAGGTCTCGGGCGAGGATGAGATTTCCGCCGAGACCATTCAAACGATCGTTTCCAGATATTGCCACGACGATGTGGTGCACCACAGGACCTATGTCGAAATGAAAGTATTGGTTTGGGACGAGACATGATGTGCTGCGTGGCCACGGATCGTTGTTACCGGCTGGCCACGTCAATCTTTTACTATGTTGGAGGGAGATGATGAGTAAATTGATCAACACGAATCTTCGACTCATGGGGGTAGTGTGCTTCCTGTTTGTCCTTTCGGTGCAGCACGTGTTTGCCGGACCTGACGGAGAGAAGCCATGGATGGGCAAGGCCAGAGACACACTGGCAGCCATGATGGCGGAGGTGGGTGCCGCGAAGGATGCTTCCGGCCTCCTGGTACTGACCAATGCGGGTTACGGTCAGATCGGCGGCGATACGACGGAGCGGTTCCTGGATATTGCCCAGGAGGTGACCGGCTGTTCAACCGGCAAACGATCCCTTCTGTCTGTGCATAAATCAATCGACGACCCGATGTGGTTTTCCCTCTATGCAAAGGGCAGCAACAAACTTGCGTACGCGCTTTGGCAAGCAGACGCCTTTGGCCAGCAAGTGATTGATGCGAATCCTGAACAGCTGTTCTTACCGGACAATTGGCAGGCTGCTGCTGCAGGTTTGTTGAAGGAAAACATGTTTTCCGTCGTCAGCCTCAGTCTGACCTGGGCGGCCGATCCTCCGTGGCCGCTCCTGCTGGCGGCTACCTTTCACGATCATTTCTGCCCGGGTGTGAATGCCGGTTATTATTTTGGCCGATATCTCCAGCAGCATCTGCCGCTCAAACAAGGAGAGAAATTCGTTTTCGTCAACGCCCCAGGTATCTGCCCGGCTGATGCCCTGCAGATGATGTTCAACACCACTGCGGGAAAATCTTCGATGTACGCACGCTCCGTTCCCGGCGAAAGCCTGAAACAGTATGCTCTGAACGGGGTGACTCCGTCGAGTGTGGCCATGCGGGTCAATGCCGCAGCGGATACTTGCGACGGGCTGGTCCTTGGCTTTGACTGGAACAAAGCATACGGCTTGGCCGGCATGTCACCAGAAGAGATTGCCCCGCCCGGCGGAATGAGCAACCCGGTCTTCTTCATCTCCCGGGCGAAAATGTCTCAAGCGCTTGCGCAGGTACCTGAACAACAGCTTCTCGATCTGGTGGTGGTTATGAAAGAGTTCTCCGGCAAGGCCTCGCTGGCGGATGATCTGGGCGGAGGCGATCCTTATGGCCAGGTGCTTGCTCAGTAATCGGCGGTGTCATAGACCTGACGACGATTTACCATAGATGCATCCCCTGGTTATCTTTTCTCCCATTGAGACGATCGAAAAGTGGAACTTGAGATATGGCTGTCTGTCGGTAGTGCAGGAAGCAAATATTGTTGCTTCCTGCACTCAGCTGGTCTGTCAAAGAACAATAAAGGCACACCGTTTTTTGTGAAACGTATAACGAGTTGAAAGGTCATGATATAATTCAGTGAAAAATCTGTAGTGGTATCTCTCAAGCAGACGGCCACCACAACAGGGCCATCAATGAAGGACTTTCATAGATGCCGTTTTTGCTGCGGGCTAGGACATGATCACGGATGATTGCCAGGTCTGTCTCCTCCGGCCTCCGATATTTTTCAAGTACCATGGTCCACATTGCCAAGGCTGAGGCCACACTGCGTCGTGTCGTCCAGGGGATATGGGTAAGTTGGGGGCGGCGGTTGCTGAAATACAATTGATTGAAAAGATATGGCACTCGATCGATGCCGGCGGTAAGTGGGAGGTTCAGTTGACGGTGGATGATTTCAGTATCGGGGTCTGCGAGACCTGATGTGTCGGCGAGGCAACAGTATCCGCGACTGATTTTTTCCATCGATTTGACAAGTTCGATAAAGTCGGGAAAATGCCAAGCGGCGTGACACAGCAGTATCAAATCACAGGATTTTGGGGCGCAGTCCGTATTGCTGTCGAATGATTCGCGTCGAATCTCGATATTGGTAAGCCCAAATGCCGAAATATTTGCGCCAAGAAAATCGGCCATTGTCGGCGCTGGCTCGAACGCTGTCACGTGCGCTGATCGGCGTGCTAGGGGAATGGTTACGGCGCCAACACCGGCGGCGATTTCAAGGACATGGTCCGTGGCAGACAGGCAGCCGTTCGCAGCTAACACAGTGGTGATAGCTTCACCATAAGAATATTCGCTGGTCAGTATGAAATCATTGTAGTCAGGTGCTCGGCGGTCCCAGTAGGTTGTATCACTCACTTGGTGCATTTCTTGTATCGCTTCCCGCCAGGCGGTTGTCCATGCGGATAACTCTGTCAGCATTTTCTCTCCTTCATTGCTCCTTGGCCGTCTTGTTTGTTCATTGGGATGGTATCCTCTCAAAGAGCGAGCGATATGAGGATGTTGGATCGAAAAATCGGCCCGAGGGCGGTTTTTCGGCCTGCAGATATTCTTTCCTCAGACGATGATGTGTCGAGTGCCTGTGTCGTCGATGCTTTTCGAAAACCTATCGTCTCGCTGGGCGTGTCTCATACTGGCATGGTTGCTTTCAGACTATGATCTCGAGCGTCAGGTCTTGAAAACGCACCCCTCTCGAAAACACTGTCATAATACCACAAGGTCTGGTACTTTGCCTGGATAAGTGTTACGTATTTTAAAAATGTATTCTTGTGCTGGCTAGAATACTCCTATGAAAAATTTAACATGCTGATAAAAAACAGCATATTTCTAATTGTCGATGTTGGTAAAAGAAGATGCAAAGGCGTTGAAGAATGTGAAGATGGTGCATTTTGCCAGGGATACTGAAAGATTATTGCAGGTTGGCAGGTGTCCTTCCAGATTGTGGCTGAGTATCAGAAGGCAACCTTAGAAGAAAAGAGGGCATTGAAATGAGCACCAGTACAGCATTAGATGCGCGAGAAATTAAGTCGATCATGAGAGACGAACGCTGGAATCAGCGACACGCCCTTGCCTATGACCGATATCGCTGGCTTTCAAGCCGGGATCGTTGGCGGGATCTGCTCTCCCGGGAGTTGACCGATGTTGCCGCCGGCGCTGAGATCTTCGAGGTTGGTTCTGGTACCGGATTCCTCACAGAGATTCTGGTAAGCAACGGGTATCGTGTGAACGGTATCGATCTGTCTCCCGCCATGCTGGCGCGCGCGAGCCGCAACCTTGCCACAGCAGGGTGTATGAATCGAGTTCGATTATCTGTTGGTGATGCGGAAGCACTGGAGGCTCCCAGTGGACAGGTTGCGGCAGTTGTCAGCCGCTGGGTGCTCTGGACGTTGCCACAACCCCGTCGGGCTCTGGCTGAAATGGTGCGGATTCTTGCTCCGGGCGGGGTGCTCGTTTGTATCGATGGGCAGTTTCTGGAAATGGGAACGTTTGCTCGGTGGAGATCGGCTCTCGTTGATATGGTCATGACCGGTCGCTTGCCCGAATGGCGGAGCCCCGGATATTGCCAGGTGAAGGCGGCGCTTCCCTGTCTTGATGGTCCGGGAATTGTTACTGCATTGCAGGAATTTGGACTGGTAGATTTGTCTTTCAGGAGGCTTACCGCAGAGGAAACCGACGGAAAGATGAAAAACTGGCTTATGGGGGCAGGTTGGAATTCCTTTCTGGTCTCCGGAAGGAAACCGAAATGATGCCTGTTATGCCCGACGATCTGCAAATCATCTCCCGTTTCGAGGCAGGTGTTTGGCAGAGGTTTTGCTTCAGCGCCAGCGCTCTCCACTGGCGCTGAAGATAGTATGAAAACATATATCGCACATCGGCTCCTGCAACTCATTCCTATTGTACTTGGCATAACATTCTTCTCCTTTGCCTTGATGCAGTCGGTTGCCGGCGATGCGGTAGACGCTCTCTATGACAATATATCCGGAGGCGTATCCGAGGAGATCAAAGCGGAAAGAAGAGCGGAACTCGGGTTGGATAAGCCGTTTCTCGTCCAGTATGCAAACTGGTTGAAAGGGTTGGTCCAGGGCGATATGGGGATCTCCTATCTGTCCGGCAAAGCGGTTTTCCCCACTTTCATGTCCAAATTACCGGCTACCCTTCTTTTGATGGTTTCGTCTATTTCGCTGACCGTTACTGTCTCGATACCGCTCGGCGTTCTTGCTGCGGTGCGACAGAACCGGATCCTGGATTATGTAGTCCGGGGTCTGACATTTGCGGGAAATTCCCTGCCGGGGTTCTTTACTTCTCTTCTGCTGATCTATTTTTTTTCGCTGAAACTCAGATTGCTGCCTGTCATGGGCGGAACCATAAGCTTGAAGAGCATTATCCTGCCGACCTTGACCCTTGCCATTGCAATGTCATCAAAATATATCCGGCAAGTCAGGGTGACTGTGCTTGAAGAGTTACAGAAGGATTATGTGACGGGAGCGCGGGCAAGAGGTGTCAGGGAGTCGGTGATCATGTATGCCAATGTCTTGAAGACCGCCATGTTGACGATCATCACGCTCTTGGCTTTGTCAATTGGTTCATTGTTGGGAGGGACGGCGATCATTGAGACGATCTTCATGTGGGACGGCGTGGGAAAGCTGGCCGTGGATTCCATTCTCATGCGGGATTACCCGATGATACAAGCCTATGTCATCTGGATGGCCCTCATTTATGTTGCTGTGAACCTTGTCACCGATCTCCTCTATCATTTCCTTGATCCGCGCATTCGCAGAGCGCACAGTGCGTGAGCATCAATCCATGCTGTGAAATGGCGCAAGATATCATTGATGAAAGCCGGATTCAGGATCTCCAAAAGCATTCGATTCAGGATACTTTTGTCACTGGCAGGAGTTTTGCTTGTTGTTTCAGCTCTGTCCCCGCTTTTGGCTCCGTACGATCCGTATGTACAGGACTTGTCCCAGGCATTACAACCACCGAGCGGTATGCACTGGCTCGGTACCGACCGTTACGGGAGGGACATGCTGTCACGGGTGATGGTGGGAGGACGGACAACTCTTTACACAGCGCTGTCGCTGGTGGCTGTCATATCGGTTTTCGGGACGCTGGTGGGCATCGTCAGCGGATATAAGGGCGGCAGAATTGATACGTTTCTGATGAGAGTTTCAGACATTTTTCTGGCCTTTCCCGGGATGGTCTTTGCCATAGCGGTTGCCGGTGTGTTGGGAGGCGGGTTGATAAACGCGGTGATGGCGTTGGCGTTCATCTCCTGGCCCAAGTATGCGCGACTGGCAAGAGGGCAAGTTCTTTCCATAAAAAGCCTTTCTTATTTCTCGGCTGCTCGGCTGAGTGGCTCGGGCACGGTGAAAATCATATTCAGGCATATTCTACCGAATATCACGGGTATCATTCTGGTGACAGCAACTCTTGATATCGGCACGATGATCATGGAACTGGCTGCTCTTTCTTTTCTCGGATTGGGAGCAACCCCGCCGACTCCGGAATGGGGTTCGATGATGAGCAATGGACGGAGCATGCTGCAGACATCACCATGGGTGATCTTGGCTCCCGGTTGTGCCATTTTCATCTCGGTGGTGATTTTCAATTTGCTGGGGGATACCGTACGGGATGTACTGGATCCGAAGAATAATCAATAAAAGAGAGTGACAAATGAAAAAGGCACGAGGAATCGGATCGCTGCTTGCAGCAACAATGCTCGCTTTGAGCATGGTGGTATCAGGAGCGGCAAACGTAGCGGCTGCTTCTTCCGGTACCGGTGAAGCAAAAGGGAAGGTGTTCAATTACGGGACCATGGCATATGGCGTTGCCATGGGCAATGTGGGGGTGAATCCCCACGAAGGATACAGTGGCTGGTCCACCATCCGCTACGGCGTCGGCGAGACATTGTTCAAATTCAATGCAGCCATGGAACTGGAGCCGTGGCTGGCAAAAGGGTATGAACGGATTGACCCCTATACGATTCGGATCGATCTTCGGGATGACGTCTTTTTCTCCAATGGCGAGAAGATGACCGGGGAATCGGTGAAAGCATGCCTGGAGCATTTGCTTGCCGCACATAACCGTGCTCCCAAGGATTTGCAGATCAAGTCGATAACGGCGCACGGGCAGAGCGTCACGATCACTTCAGAGGCGAAGGTTCCGGCTCTTCTGAACTACCTGAGTGATCCGTATGGAGCGATTATCAATATGAAAGCAGGTATTAGCGAGGACAAGAATGTCGTGGGGACGGGCCCGTATGTAGCAACCCAAATCTCCGATACGGAAATCAGTCTCGTTGCCAATGGCCAGTACTGGAACGGTACCCCCAAGATCGACAGGATCAACATCAAGTCCATTACCGACGGAGACACCTTGACGATGGCTCTGCAGTCCGGGGAAATCGATGCGGCGCAGGGTTTACCGTATGCGAGTCTGCAATTGTTCAGAAGCGATGACAGGTACAAGATCAATTCGGCTAGTACATCAAGGGTGTATCAGGCCTGTATGAACTATAAATCCGAGGTCATCCAGGATGATGCGGTTCGCAAAGCCATCGCCATGGGGATAGACAAAGAGGGATTCACTTCGGTATTGCTGCAGGGCAACGGATCTCCCACTGTCGGACCGTTTCCCGCCAACTTCAAGTTTGGTGGGGATGCGGTGAAGGGTGAGCCGTACGATATCGAAGGGGCGAAACAAGTTCTTGAAACTGCGGGCTGGGTGGACAGCGATGGCGACGGTATCCGGGAAAAGGGCGGGCACAAGCTGACCATCGATTGGCTCACCTATACGTCGCGTCAGGAGCTGCCATTGCTTGCGGAATCGGTGCAGGCGACACTCAAACTGGCCGGAATGGATGTGAAGGTCAATGCGACGGACAACTCCAAAGATTTCTTGAAAGCGGGGAAATGGGATGTGTATGCCAGTGCCTTCGTGGCTGCACCTACCGGGGATCCGCAGTATTATTTTACCACCCATGTGGTTGCGAGTTCTGACTATAATCGCGGTGGCTATTATAATGATATGGTAGAGAAATTGGTCGAATCGCTGGGCAACGAATTCGATCCGGCCAAAAGGGGTGAGCTTGCCGTAAAGATTTCACAGCAGATCCTGGATGATCACGCCTATGCCTATGCGTCTCATCTGAAGATGTCTTTGGTTATGAAAGAAGGGGTGACCGGCTTTGTCGCGCATCCCTCTGACTACTACGAAATCACCGCCAATCTGGATAAGAATGAGTAGTGTTCCACCGATCCCGCTGCTGGAGATCAAAAATGTAGAGATCTGCTACAGTGGAACACCCGTTATCTCTGAACTGAGCCTCAGCGTTCGCAAAGGTGAGATTTTGAGTATCGTCGGGGAGTCGGGAAGCGGAAAGAGCACCCTGATCAATGCGGTTATGGGCTTGTTGGGCAGCGATGGGCATGTCTCGAAAGGGAAAATTTTTTTCAAAGGGAAAAACCTCTTGAGCCTGTCCCCGGAGGCCCGACGGAGAACGAGGGGCCCGGAGATGGGCATGGTTTTTCAAAACCATGCCTCGTCTCTGTGCCCGATCCGAACGATTGGCGCTCAATATTACGAGGCTGTCAGGGCGCACCGTAAAATCAATAGAAACGAAGTCGAAGATATGGCCGCGGCAATCTTTGAGGGAATGAATCTCAAAGACGCCTCCCGGATCCTGGCAAGTTATCCTTTCGAACTGTCCGGCGGAATGAGCCAACGAGTCGGGATTGCCATGGCTATGCTCTTGGAGCCGGATCTTCTCCTCACCGATGAGCCGACTTCAGCATTGGATGTCATTGTCAAGGCGATGGTTTCAAACGAATTGAAAACACTCCGGAACGAGAAAGAGACTTCAATTGTCATGGTGACGCATGATATCGGCCTTGCCGCCATTTTTTCTGACAACATCGCTGTTCTTAATAAGGGCCGCCTGGTGGAATACGGGGCAACGTCGTCGATAATTAATGATCCGCAAGACGACTACACCAGAGAATTGATCCGGGCGGTACCCAGAATATTCAAGAGATGAAAGCATGGGAGCGTTGCTGACAGCGACAGGGATTTGCAAGCACTACCGTGTTGGTCGCGAACGGGTGCATGCTGTTCATGACGTGTCATTGCGGATTGATCGTGGGGAATGTGTTGGCCTCGTTGGTGAAAGCGGCTGCGGAAAAAGCACTGTTGCCGGGATCGTAACATCTCTGATACAGGCCGATGCTGGCAGGGTCCTGCTTGAAGGCAGAGATATAAGCGCTGGATCCGGCAGGAGGCGAAACGTATGCACAGCTATCCAAATGGTTTTTCAGTCACCAGCCGATTCTTTCAACCCGCGTCTGACACTTGGTGACAGCATAATCGAGGGGTTGATCAACCAAGGGATCGCAAAACAAGAGGCGAGAAATTTGACGCTTGAGTATCTCGGTTTATGCGGACTGCCAAAAACGTTTGCCGATCGCTATCCCCATCAGGTCAGCGGAGGGGAGTGTCAGCGGGCATCGATAGCGCGTGCTATTGCGGTACAACCGAAGCTTCTCATTTGCGACGAGGCGACGAGCGCCCTCGATGTGACGATACAGGCACAAATAATTGATCTCATAGCGAAGTTGAGAAGAGAATTGAGCATGTCTTGTTTATTAATAAGCCATGATATAGCGTTGATCTGGGAAATATGCGATCGCGTGATGATTATGTGCGAAGGTGAAATTATCGAAGACGGCATACCATCTGATATCATCTCACACCCGAAACAAGAGTATACAAGAAGTCTTATCGAGGCTGCTTTTCTGTCAAGCGCTTGGGGTGGGTGCTGCAGTTGAGTTCCCTCCCATCTATTTTCCCCCAACCTGAGAAGTTCATTGACACTTTTGACACGCTTTGCTATGTGTATTACGAAAATAGAAAAAGTAATACTTGGCGGTACGATTAATCACTCGCTTGATATCCGGCTCGCAAAAGCAGACCCTGAGAATGGAAAAAGCAGAGGCACTCCGCTCCATTTATCATGATCACCTGGTCTATATTCAACAGAAGGTTCGGGTTGATTACGACAATTGGAAACAGCAGCCGGTACGGTTCTATTTTACCGGCAGATCGTTCGAGGTCGCGGCTGTCATCTGCCACTTCAGAATACGGCCGGATCGGCCGGCAAGCGGCTATCTCATCCAAACGACCGACCGAACTGTTTTCTGTTTGTACTCCCAATTGGAAACGGATGAGAGGCGTCATGCCGTGGCGCGCGGTTTCTGGGTGCTCAGTTTCCGTATTCAGAACGACGACGAATTGATGTCATGGTTTGTGGAGGATCGAAAAGTGCTTGGCAATCTTTCTCTGAAACGAATCACTTCGTTTCATGGTCATGTGTGTCCGGAACTTGTTGTCGGGGCGAAATTTTGCGAGTTTGCCCAGAATCTCTTCAACAACGGTATCATCCCCGTTACCGGATATTCGGTGATTGCCGAAAACTACACCTCCGCCTTGGACGCAATCCAGGTATTGCTCGGCGCCACGTTGGGCAATCAGCGCTTATCGGTGATAGATAATGGCAAGCACGTGTATACGCTGTTCAGTCATTACGAAAAGAGAGGGTGGAAGGTAAGGCTGCGGTCATTGCCTTTTGATGACCGCAGGTTGTTTGACTCGTTGCAGGATTCAATCAGCAGAGAACAAGCCTCTCTTGATGACATCGTTTCATTTCAGCGTATGTTGGACGATCGTGTCGAACGGCTTCTGGCAATGAGCGTTGAAGAGCTTTTTCATATCGAAGAAGTCACCTATGAAACGGTGCCGCATGAATCGGCCGTTGCCTATCGTTTCTGCTCAGTTTGCGGAGATTTCGTCCAGGTCAATCATAGCATCATGAAAGACGAGGCCATCGTGTGTTCGCCTTGCTTTCAGAAAATGGCTCTCAGCGGGCTGGGAGCCACCGATGTTCATTGATGCCAATGGTTGTCCCCTCGTCAATGATCGTGGCTGTGCTCTTCTGTGTCATGATCGGCATGTTCGTGCCGATGCGGGTTAGATCGAGGTTCATGAGAATGGTCGTGTCCGGTATCTGCATCACCATGCGGGTGCTCGTGGGTATGCTCAAAAGAATGAGCATGGGTATGTCGGTGGTGATGGGGATGGCTATGCGCTTCTTCACCATGTTTGATAAGATTACCTTATGGGCGAGAAGAGTTGAAAGGAGGTTACACGATGGATAGCCAACGTTTATGATCTCATCAAAAACATGATTGACTCGAAAATGTAACTGAGGTAAGTGTACGAAAGATTTTCAGGTTCCACCCCGGTGGATAAAAAGGGAACCCGGTGTAAGTCCGGGACGGGCCCGCCGCTGTAATCCTGCCCTCATGCCAGTTTGGTGAGGGAACTCTCTCAGCCAGTTGTGCGCCACTGCATTTCGCGGGAAGGCCGCCGAGAGAGCAGGAAAGTCAGAAGACCTGCCTGAAATGAGCTGGTGAAGCCCCGTGGACAAGGGTTTCATGCATCGTTTCTGAGGATAGAACAGGGCATCCCCGGATCATTACATGGTCCGGGGATTTTTTTCTCCCCGGGCGCCCGCTAACCTGGAGGAGGGAATCACATGTTCAAGCATTGCCAAGCCGCGCTCGTACTATCCGTTATTGCTCTCGATGCCTCACCGATTGTTGCCGCAGAACAGGCCGCCCGGCCGACCATGATGGATACGGTCGTGGTCACCGAGAGCAGAATCGAGGAAGCCAAGAAAGAGGTCAGCGCCAATATCACCGTCATCTCCCGTGAGGATATCGAGCAGTCGGCCAGTCGTGATCTTGCCGGATTACTGACCGAACATGGTCTCGGGCACATCCAGAAATATCCCGGGAGTCTCGCTTCGGTGGGTATCAGAGGGTTCAGGACGGACAGCCACGGCAACGATCTCCAGGGCAAAGTGCTCATCCTGCTTGACGGACGGCGAGCCGGTTCGGGCAATGCCACCAAGATACTGACCGAGAATGTCGAACGGGTTGAAGTGATCCGAGGTCCGGGGGCGGTTCAGTACGGATCTGCCGGCATTGGCGGTGTTATCAATGTCATTACCCGCCGGGGATCAGAGAACTCCATGTTTGTCAGGAGCGGGGGAGGATCGTACGAACGTTGGGAAGCTGCTGCCGGAGGCACTGCTGTGGAAGGTGGTTTTGATTTTTCAGGTGCGATCCATTACCTGACGTTTGGCGATTATGACATCGGCGGCGGCGACACCTTCGCCAATACCGGAATCGACGGCCAGTACGGCATCAGCCTGCAGGGCGGCTATTCGTTTTCGGAGCAGCATCGGCTCGGTCTCATCTTCACCGGTTTTGACGTCAGCGAGGCCGGCACTCCGGGTTACTTGAGTGCCAATGACTTGGACGATTATACCGATAAAAGCAACTATTCACTGGATACACGCTACACGGGTGCTACCAAAAACGGCAGGCACCAGTGGATGGCCCGCTATTTCTTCGGCCAGGATGAAGATACGTGGTTCACTCCGGTCGAATCCAATCCGGATTTCTGGGATACCGGTGAAACGACGGTGCGGACGACGGATCAGCAAGGCGTACAGGCCCAGGTTACCGGACTATTCGGCCCGTATTCGATGACTGCCGGTTTTGACTGGGTGGACTACGACGTCACCTATACCTATTCGCCGAAGGAGGCCACGTATACCAACCCGGCCTTATTCCTGTTGGGCAAAGGCTCCTTTTTTGACGATACGCTCATCGCCAATTTCGGCCTGCGCCATGACTGGTTTGCTGTAGAAGTACTGGATCCGGTTGGCAGGGATGAGGACCAGACCAACCTGGCCCCGAAATTCGGGCTTGCCTGGCTTGTCACCGAGAATCTCAAACTGCGCGCCCAGTATGCCCAGGGATTCATGATGCCGTCAGCCGACCAGCTGGCTATCGATACCTCCCATTTCGGTTTGCGTGTCGTCGGCAACCCGGATCTTGGTCCGGAGAAAAGCTCCACGATCGAAGGGGGCGTCGATTACTCCGCCAACGGCTTTTCTGGATCACTCAGCTACTTCCACACCAAATACGAAGACAAGATCACCGTTGCGTATCTTGCCGACGGCAGTCAGAGCTGGGCGAATGTGGGCGATGCCACGGTGGCCGGATTCGAGGTTGAACTCGGCTATGATATCGGCGAGTTATTTGACTTGACCTGGGAATTTCGCCCGTATCTGAGTGCGACCCTGCTAACAGAATATGATGACGAAGAAACCGGTGAGGATCTGCCCTACATCAACGACGCTGCACTCTCGGCAGGTATTGCCGCCAGCAATGGCATGGGGACCTATGGTCGATTCAATGTCGCCTATTACAGTTCGCAGGACGTCGATGATTGGGAGTCCGGTGCCTACCCGGCCCCGGTCGTGAGTCTCGGCAGCGTCGTCGTGGCCGATATCGTCGGGGCCTATCGTTTCTGGCAGGACGATCGTTACGGCTCACTGACCGTACGGGGAGAGATCAGAAACCTTTTCGATGAAGAATATGCCTATGTCAAAGGCTACCCGATGCCCGGCATCAATGTCTATCTCGGCCTGCGATGGGATTACTAGGGTTGACCCATCGTCTGGGGTTGATCTGTCAGCCGTGTGAGGAGACGGGTGTGTTACCGATTTGCCGTATTGCCCGGCTTCTGACTCGGCTCTCTGCCTGACACAAACGATTGAGGTCTGCCATGTTTATCAGGACGCTCACGCTGTTCATCTTCGTATTCCTGCCACAGGCGGTTGCCGCAGGGGAATTTCCGCTTGTCTTTAGCGACTCCGGTGGAGCTGAGATCGTCATCGAGAAACCGCCGCAACGGGTCGTGTCCCTGGTGCCGTCAATCACCGAAATACTGTTCTCCATCGGGGCGGACAGTGCGGTTGCAGGTATCACCCACCATTCGCTACTGCCGCACGGTATGGCCGAAAAACCGGTTGTGGGCGGCTTTCTCAGCCCTGATCTGGCTCGAGCCGCCGCCCTTGAACCGGATGTGGTCTTCTATACCGAACTGCAACAGGGGGTGGTCGAAGCATTCGGCCGGGAGGTGATACTGATCGATCTTTCAGCCAATTCGGTTGAACAGGGTTTTGCCCATATACGGCTTCTTGGCCGGATGTTTGAGAGGGAAGCGGAATCGGCCGCAGTCCTTGAGGAACAGCAGCAGTTGCTGACACTCGTCGAAATGAAAACGGCGGCTCTTTCCGCTGCCGAGAGACCGAGGGTGATCAGGTTGATGGGCAGCGATCCGGTCATGGTACCGGGTGACGATTCGTTCCAGAACGAGTACATCCGCCGTGCAGGCGGAACTGCTCCTCTGTTCGGTAAGAACGGTTCGATTGTTTCGCTTGATCTTTCTGAGTGGCAGGATTTCAACCCGCAGGTCATCTACGCTTGCGGCGACGGCGCGAGTATTTTTCCACTGCTCCAGCTGCCGGGCTGGAAAGATGTTGATGCCATTCAAGACAACAGGGTCATGTTTTTTCCCTGTGACTTGACCTGCAGGGTTGCCGCTCACCCCGGCTCGTTCGTGGCATGGCTTGCCGCACGGCTCCATGAAGAACGGTTCAGTGACCCGCAGCAACAATTATTGGCCGACGGGATAGTTGTTCGCCGACCGCTTCTCCTGCCGCTCACGTATATCTCTTCGGCCTGGGTGGTGGAGAGCAACATCAAGGATTTTAACAATAAGAGTGTGTTGGTCGAGTTTGCTGAGCCGATGAGGATCCTCTCGACATTGGAAGGCTGGCGTGAAAATATCCGATGGGTCGGCAATCATTATTTCCCGCCGCCCGCCTGGGGGCTTGGACATCAGGAAGGAGTGCAGGGGCTGCGCCGCACGACGCTGGCCGCTCTCGGTCGCGAGGCGGTCGATACGGCGCTGCTTTTTACCGGTGCGGATATGGGCAACCTAGCCTTGGTCAGCCGATCCTACCGGGACCTCCAGGTTACCGCACTGGTTACCGCCGGCGTTCAGGGAAATGCGATGCGCGCGGCGTTCGACGAAGGACTCTACTACGAACTCGATGATCAGGGGCAGGAAAAAAGTTCGGGTACCATAAATATCCTGCTGCTGACCAACGCCACGCTTTCTCCGCGAGCGATGTCCCGGGCGCTGATCGGCGCCACCGAAGCAAAGAGCGCAGCTTTACAGGACCTGGACATTCGTTCGTCCTACAGTGCATTGTTTTATCCGGCGACCGGAACGGGGACCGACAACATACTCGTCGTACAGGGCAGCGGTCCGCCTGTTGACGCAGCCGGAGGCCATACCAGGCTGGGCGAGTTGATTGGAAAAGTCGTCTATGACGGGGTGCGTGACGCGGTACTGCGGCAGAATGGCCTTTCGGCAGGCCGAACCGTTTTCCAGCGACTGAGAGAGCGGAAAATCGATCTGAGTGAGATCTGCCGGTCCGGAGATGATCATCTGTGTGAAGCCGGTATGCTGGAAAAGCTCCTCCTTGAGCCGCGCTACGAATCGTTTGTGCACGCTGCCCTGGCGATCAGCGATGACCATGAACGCGGTCTCATCAAGGATCTCTCCTCGTTCAACGATTGGTGCCGGGTAATTGCCGCTGAAATTGCCGGGCAGCCGGTTGAGTTGAAAACGATCGATAACGAGTCGCTGCCCGCGACCCTCCGCTTGGCCTTTGGCGCTCTGACAAGCGGATTCAATGGTTGTGGCGGCACTGAAGCCTGTTACGAAAACGGAAAAGATTAGAATGAGGCTGCCAGAGCACAAGTTTTCCACGAATAGCATGCACCATATGTCGGCCAGGAGCACGGCGCTACGTGGAGGCAGGTGGCGTATTCGAGACACACCGTCCGGGTATCTTTGCGGAAAGCCGAGGTTGCGATCATTGCCGGTGAAAACCGTATTACCTGATTGACTTTAACAGAGATAGCGTCGATGAAATCAGAAAACGTTCTCACTGTGTTAGATAACTGGCGCGGACGTATTGAGTGCGGACCACCAGTCTGCCAAGTTACATGTATCCGCATATTGGTTCTATTCTCTCTGGTTTTTGGTGTTTTTCCGTCAGACAGTTTCGGGGAACAGCTACCTGCCGTGCCGCAGCGGATTGTATCGCTCGGTCCGGTTAACACGGAAAATCTCTATCTCCTCGGTGCCGGTGATCGTCTCGTTGGCAATACGATGTATTGCGTGCGACCGGAGCAGGCAAAAACGGTGAAGAAAGTAGGCTCGGTGATGCAGGTCAACATAGAAAAGCTTGTCAGCCTTGAACCGGATCTTGTTCTCACCACCGGCTTGACCCAGCCGATGCAACTCGAGAGTCTGCGCAAGTTTGGGGTCACGCTTGCCCATTTCGAGCAGCCGTCATCGTTTGCCCAAAGCTGTGTCCAGTTTATCGAACTCGGCCGCCTGCTTGGTCTGGAGGAGCGAGCAGGCGGCATCATCGCGCAGATCCGGCAACAGGTATCCTCGCTGGGGGCGCAGGTGAGCGATCGGTCAAAGCCGAGCGTGCTGCTGCAAATCGGGGCAAATCCGCTCTATGTCACCGGCGGTGATACGTTTCTCAGCGATTATATCAGGCTTGGCGGCGGCCGGAACGTCATGGAGCAGCGAAACTCCGGACGGATCGACTATGAAGAGGTCGTCGCGGTTAATCCGGATGTCATCATTATCGCGATAATGGGCTCAGAAACCGGGGTTGCCGGGCAAGAGCTGGAAAAGTGGCAAAAATTCGTCACGGTTAACGCGGTCAAGACAGGCCGGGTTCATATCATCGATCCCAATCTCGCCTGCAGCCCTTCTCCTGCCACGTTTACTCAGGCCCTGCGCCTAATCACCGGTTTTATTCATCCGAACACATTACGTGAGACGGAACAATGACACTCTATGACATCATGCTCAGTGGCGGCCCGGTCATGTGGCCTTTACTCGGTTGTTCGGTTCTTGTGCTTACCGTTGTAATCGAACGTGTTTTGTTCTGGCTCGACCTTGAAAGAAGACGGGACCGGTTGCTGATGGACGAGGTGCTTCAACTGGCCGAGTCAGGAAATTGGGATCAGATAAAAAAACGGGCTGAGGGCAGTCGCGATCATGTCATACGCATCCTGGTTGTCGGTATTCTGCATCGCGAGTTCGACATTGGGCGAGCCATGGAGGCAGAGACGGAGGTTCTGCTGCAGCGGATGAGCCGTTTCATGCCGGTACTCGACACGATGATCACCGTGGCGCCGCTGCTTGGCATACTCGGGACTGTGCTGGGAATTATCCATTCGTTCAAAATGCTGGGAGTGGAAGGACTTGCCGACCCGAAGCTGGTGACGGCAGGGATTGCCCAGGCCTTGATCACCACGGCGGTCGGTCTCAGCATCTCGATTGTTGCCGTGCTTCCATATAACTATTTCAATACCAGAATCGACAGGGGGATCCATGTCGTGGAAAAGTACGCCACCAGCCTGGAGGTCGTCTTTAAGCGGTTGAAAAACGGATCCCTCAACAGACCATGAAACTGGCTCGTCGTGGGAAAAAAGGGGTTCGGATCGAGATGCTGCCGCTGATCGATATCGTTTTTCTGCTCCTGGTCTTTTTCATTTATGCCATGCTCTCGATGGCGGTTCATCGGGGGCTGGTTCTCGATTTGCCCGAGTCGTCCACTGCCGGCTCGAGCGAACAGAGTCCGTTGTCGCTCTCGATCAAGAGAGTCGGAACGAATGACGTAGCCTATTATCTCGATGATCGGGAATTGGGTGCAGGCGACCTCGAGCGGGAGCTGCGTGCCTTGCAGGAAAAGGCAGGAGGTGCCCCCGTGCTTGTTTTTGCCGAAGAAGGCATCTCCTACCAGCAATTGTATGCGACCCTTGACCTGTTGAAACGGGCCGGCGTTTTAAGCATCTCCCTGCAAGCCAACCGGGAATGAAGCAGAGTCGCCTCACCGTCGCTTTGACATGTGCCTTGGCGATCCACGTGTTTATCTTTACGATCCACCTCCCCGCCCCATCTGTTTCTCCTCGCCTGATCAGCAGTGACTCAATCACCGTTACCCTCGCCGTGCCTTCAGTAGCAAAGGATGAAGAACATCGTGAGCATGTTCGTGAGCAGAAACCACCACTGCGTAACGAACGAAACACAACGGAAAGAAACGAAAACCACACAATCGGGAAACAAGAAAACCACCGTCCTCCGCCGGAATCAGTCGAGGAAGCGGTGAATATCAGCCCGGATGCCCGAAAAAAGATCTTTAGATCCCGGACAGAAACGAACCGCGCTCAAAAAACGACGCCGGATCTCGAACATGAAAAAAATCGATCCCAAGAGGGTCCTGTGATGGGGAGCCAACAGAAAATGGAAACTTCTTCGTCACGATCTCTTCAGGTATCGGCTGCTTCTGTTGTCGAAGCTTTGCCGCTTTACGAGCATAACCCGAAGCCGATCTACCCGGAGATTGCCAGAAGGAGAAAATGGGAAGGAATCGTCATCCTTGAAGCTGGTGTAGATTCGAACGGTAATGTCGTTTCGTCTTCAATACATCAGAGCAGCGGGTATCCCGTTCTGGATGATTCCGCGCATCGTGCCGTCAGAAAGTGGCGCTTCATTCCGGCAAATAGAAATGGGGTGCCAATAGCCTGCACGATCATGATACCGGTTGCCTTTGCTCTGGAAGGAACACATTGAAGACACCAGCTACTATTCAGGCAGCAGTTGCCGGATGGTGGCGCTATATCATCATCTGCTGTGAAAGTAAATTGTAGAACTTGACGCACGCAACTGCTTCCGTCTTTTCCTGGACCTTTGCAAAATGCCCGGCCGTTTGGATTTCCTGATATTTATGTTCAGTATTTTTGTTTCAGCAAAGGTTGCAGAACAGCATTAACCATTTCGGTCAGCGCAGGGTGATAATTACGCTTTTCCATGTTAATCAGGTCGACGGTTTCGACGATCGTCCTTGCAAGAGAAACAATGCCCAGAAAAAAGAATCAATCCTACTGCTTGGCGGGGCCGGTCCGGCAGTGAAATGATCATCGGTGATTGTTGCCGGGAAAAAGATTGTAGCGGAGAATACAGATGAGAACTCGCAGTCCATCCTGCCAGCCGATTTTTTTTCCTTCTCTGTATGTACGGCCGTTGTAGGAGATACCAACTTCGAAGATACGGCAGTGGAGTTTCGCGATTTTTGCTGTTATTTCGGGATCACAGCCGAATCGTTCCTCGCGCAGGGTCAGCTTGTCTATTACCGGCCTCGTGAAGGCTTTATAGCCGGTTTCCATATCGCTGAGATTAATATTGGTACACATGTTGGATAGCAACGTCAGCAGCCGGTTGCCGATAAAGTGACGGAAATAGAGCACCCGGTGGGCATCGCCACCCTGGAAGCGCGAGCCGTAGACCACATCGGCCTGGCCGGAGAGAATGGGCGTCAGCAGTTTTGGGTAATCCTCTGGATCATATTCCAGATCAGCGTCCTGGATCAGGATGATGTTGCCCCGGGCAGCTTGGAAACCGGTGCGCAGTGCGGCCCCTTTGCCGCGGTTTTTCGGGTGGAACAGTTTGACGATGTTGTCGCCGGGGATGGAGGTGCGGAGAAGCTCCGTAGTGCCGTCGGTGGAGCCGTCATCGACTATGACAATCTCCTTGGCCGGGATCGCGGGGGCGGCTTGAACCTGCTCGACGAGCGCCGCTATCGTTGCTCGCTCGTTATAAACCGGTATCACGATCGACAAGATATCGGTGGTGTGGTGGTGAAGCGACGGTGCTGTGCCGGTGGCTTCGTTCATGATCGTAAGAGGGCAGGTGTGGTCGTTTGCCGAGCTTGAATTATGGCGCGGCACCCGCCGGAAAGCGGGGCGGGTGCGCCCGGATGCGGTAGATGTCAACGGCGGCCCGGTCGTCTTGGAAGACCTTGACAATTCGCCGGTGCTGCCGGTAGACGTGATTGATATAGGCGCCCTGGGGCGAATCGCTGCGCACCACGACCTCGGTGACATCGAGCTGCAGGAGAAGATCGACGGAGGCCTTTGCCGGGAACTCGGCCATCGGCCATTTGAGGTTGATGAAATGGGGCGGAAAATAACCCGAATAGCCGTTGAGCATCGGCCGCCGATGGTACGTCTGCCAATACATCCAGAGCGCTTCCTGTTCGTAGGAGGCGGGGTCCGGCTTGAAGGCGAACGGGAGACAGACGATGGCGCCGTTCTCGGGCGGCAGACCTGCTACATGTTCCGTCCACGCCCGATGGGTGGTGGCATCTGGCGGGCGATAAAGCGGCTGCGCGGGCGGCGGTTGTTCCAAGGCCGCCGCGATGCCGACCGCGGCGATCAGGGCTGCCAGCGCCTTTCGCACGGCCGGCGCGGTGCTCAGTCTCCGAGTGGCGACCAGTGCGGCCTGCAGGCCCAGGACGGCAAGCAGGGCGATCATCAAGTGTACCAGTATGGCGAATCGAAACACGTTGCGCGCTTGGCCGAATCCCGGCAGCCAGTCGACCAGCAGCAGATAGGGACGATGACCGGCGATCTGCAGTGTCGGCCCCAGGGACAGTAAAAAGGCGACCACGCCGATCGACAGGCAGACCATGGCCCAGCGCCGCCGGCACGACAACAGAGCCCAGCAGAGGCCGACCAGCGCCAGGCCAACCTTGAAAGAGCCGGGATTCAACCTGAAACCGTGACCGGTGGCGGTCGACCCCGCACCGTTCGAACCGAGGAGGGTGGGCCAGACCGGGCTCAGGTAGTCCGCCGGGCGTGCCGACAGTTCGGCCAGATAGCCCGGGGCGTGGACCAGCCCGGCGGACCCCAGCGTCTGGTAGTGAGCGAGGATCACCGGCAGGCAGCAAACCAGGCAGACGAGCCCCCCGGCCGCGAGCGATATCCAGGTCCGTGCCTGTCCCAGCAGTGGCACCGTCAGCCAGAGGCCGGCGATGGCCAGGGAGGCGAGCAGAAACAGCCCGTAATACGAGCAGAGCAACAAGGTCAGTGCCAGCGATGCCCCGAGCAGGACACCCCGACCGATTTCCGGTCGCCGGCCGAATCGGTACAGCGCCTGGACAGCCAGCAGGATACCGAACACTGGGATCAATTGCAGCACGCCGAGCCAGGAGTGAACCAGCGGCAGCAGGGCGACAAACCCACCGCCGGACCAGGCGGCCAGCCGGTGCAGGTAGAGCTGGCGCAACAGGCGGCAGGCGATCCAGCCGTTCAGCCAGATAAAGAGGATGACAAGCAAGTTGTAGGCGGCGATCCGATTGCCGGTCAGCCAGATGATCGGTGCGGCGGCAACACTCAGTGGTTGCGGTTCGGAATAGGCGAAGCTGCCGTCGGCCGGATAAAAAACCGGCGCATCCCAATAGCCCTGATAACCGGCGGCGGCCCGGTCACTATTCCACCAGATGGTCCAGACGTTGAACAGCGGCACAGTGGCCGCCGGTTCTGTGCCAAGCGGCAGGTGATCGAGGCCGTGACGGGCCAGCGGCCAAGTCGAAGCGATGGCCAGCAGCAGGAAGAAGCAGCCTTCCAGCAGCGTTCGGCATGACCGGCTGATTCGCCGGGCATGCCGAACTTCCGGTGCCCGTTGTTTATCACCCATCAAGGTTGTCGCGGCGCTCCTTTGTGCACTCCTGCGGGTCTTGCCGGACGGCTGGCCCGATACCAGCCGAACAGGCCGGTCAGGCCGAAGATGATACCAAGTCCGGCGAGAACCTGGCTGGTCCGGTCACGGCCCGTCACTAAAGGTCCCTCCGTTGCCGTGACGGTTGGGGATTCAGCCTTGGAATCGCTGACGGTTACCGGCAATTTGTGCTGGTGCCCCATACCGTCGTTGGCCGTGACCAGCCAAGGGCCGGCCTGGTCAGGTGAGAAACAGAATATCCCGTGGCGATCAGTGGCGCCGGACTGGAACGGTTGGTCCAGTCCGGGGGCGGTGACGGACACCTTGACATAGCCCATCGGTTCTCCGTCGTCGTATGAAAAAAAAGAGCACGACGTCTTCCGGTCAACAACGGCACCGATAGTCCCGTGAGCCAGGGCAGCAGAGGCACCGGTGAGGATGAACAGCAGTGCGGCCAGTACACCGCCGCCGAGCGCCCGGCAAACGGGCCGGGTGCCCGGGGGTGCTGTCGTGTCGTTCGGGCCGTTCATGGGATTTCAAAGGTCAATGCCGAGCGAAACGATTCCACATCGCACTCTTCGGGGTCGGCGAACGGTTCCTTGAGCGAGACGGTGACCAGCCAGGCGCCGGAATGAAGGATCTTGACGGTGCCGTAGCCGTCTTTGTCGGTGCCGGCGGCATAGGCAAACACTCCGTTGTCGTTGGAAAAGCCGGCATAGGTCGCATAAAACTCGGTCTTCAGCGGTTGGTCCTGGTAGAGGACGCGAAACGGCAGGAAATCACCGACCCGAAGCTTGGCCGGGTTGACGAGCGGCACGATCTCGATTGCATGACCGACGACCGTGTCGACCGTTCCATTCGATCCGTCCACGTTGGCAATGGCTTTCATGAAAGAGTTGGAACGAGAGCAGCTGAGGACATTGTCCAGCCCCTTTTTCGACTGGCGTTTGCTGCCCTCCGTGGTCTTCGTGTAAAAGCTCGTCGCCCGACTCATGGCGATGATATAGGCGCCGGGTTGGCTCGGTCCTTCGATCGATTGAAATTGCAGATCGTTGACCGCTTCGGCGCCGATTTTCCCGGCGCCGTCGGGACCGATGATCGCCATCTCGCCGACGGCGTCCGCGCTCATCAGGCCGGACAGAGGGAAGCGGTGGCCCCAGCCGATGGTCCATTTCAAGTTCCGCCCGGCGGCCAAGTTGCTGTCCTCCATGTTGATCCACGGGAAATGGGCCTGAGCGGAAAGCGCGGTGCCGGCGATGATGGCTGCCGCAGTCAGCAGGGTGATAAGGTGTTGTCTGAACTGCCTCATGGTATTTTCTCCTTTTTGTTAAAGAGCGATGTCGAGTTTGACAATAAAGGTCTGTCCGGTGCGGAAGTAATATTCGCTGCCCTTGTCCGAATCGAAGATATTGTCGGCCTGGAAGGTGAGTTTCCCTTTGCTGCCCAGTCGCTTATAGATATTGGCATCGACGGTGACGTGGCCGTCTATCTCATTGGTATTGGCTGTATCGGCGTACTGCCGGGAGTTGTAGGAGAACAGTGCCGACCCGCCTAATCCCCACGGCGCGTACTCGTAGGCCGGGGCGATGGTGATCTGGTGGTTCGGGGTGTACGTCAGTTCGTTTCCGCTCTCCTGGTTTTCCGAATCGGTATAGGTATAAGAGGCGGACAGGGTGAAGTCGTCGCCCAGCAGCAGTCGGGCGGTCAATTCAACCCCCTGGGTCATCGCCTGCTCAATGTTGCGATAGATGCGCAGTTCCTCGCCGTTGAACGTGGCGTCGGCAATCTCGCTGACCACCATGTCGTCGATATCGTTGCGGAACAGGCCGAGATTGACGATGAGGGTGTCGTTGAGCAGCCACTGCTCAACACCGAGCGAATAGCCGATCGAAGTCTCGGGGTCGAGATCGGGGTTGGACTGGATCCAGAAGGGGCTGTGGTAAAACGGAACGTCGTAATAGAGCTGTCGGATGGTCGGCGACTTGAAAGCCCGACCCACTGCCCCTCTGACGGTGGTGCTGTCAGTCAGCCGGTACATCATGCTCAGCTTTGGATTGACTGAGCTTCCGAAGGTGGAATGATGGTCCAGGCGAACCCCCGGTATCATGGTCAGGCTGTCGAACAGGGTGGTTTCATCCTGGGCGAAGAGACTCCAGGTGACGACATCCTCCTTGACCGTGGTTCGAGTGCCGTTGCTGTTGTCGATCAGATAATCGATGCCTTGCTGCTGCACCTCGGCGCCGACGGTGATCGCTTGCCACTTATTGAAGTACAGGGTGTACTGTGCCTCCGCCTGGTCGTAGCCGATGCTGCCGTGCTGGTGTGAAGCAGTGCTGATGTTGTCGAAGTCGTCGATATAATGATAGCCCTTCACGTATAACACCTGGCTCTCCGAAGGCGTCCAGGTGCCTCCGGCGGAGATTCGGTAACTGTCTTCGGTTCGCGGACTGGCTCCCTCTCTTTCAAAAACCGAAGCCTCTCCCTTGAGCCAGACATCGACGACCTCACTGACACTCATATCGGCTTTGGCCATCAACGAATGGCGATCCGAGTCGATGGGGTCTTGGCCGACACTTTCCCCGCTTTCGTAGGAATAGCTGGCCAGGTAACCGATTTTCTCGTGAGGACGGTCACCGATATAAAGCGAATACTCGGAAAGGGTGCGGCTACCGTCGTCGCTGGTCGAGGTGACGACGCCGTCACGCACCTGGTCGTTGATCGTGTACCAGCCGTAGGATGCAGAACCGCCGGCGAGCATCTCCCCAGGAGTCTTGCGGGTGATGACATTGATGACGCCGACCAGTGCATCACTGCCGTAGAGAACCGAACCGGGTCCTTTGACCACCTCGATGCGCTCGATCATGGCCACCGGGATCTGGTTCAACCCCACCGCGTATTCGCCGTGGGCACCGCTCTGGCCGCTGCCGTGGACGCGCTGGCCGTCGATCAGGATCAATCCGTAGCCGTTGTTGAAATCAAGGCCTTGCATACGTACCCGTGAGGTGCCGTCGCCGAACACATCGTCGATTCCCGAGGTGTTGATTCCGGGAACCGTTTTGAGCACGTCGCCGATCGTCTGGGCATTGGACAGCTCGATGTCGGTACGGTTGATCAGAATGGTTTCCACCGGCACGTCCTTGAGGGCATGCGGGGTGCGCGTGCCGGTGACGACGATCTCCTCGAGCCGGTCGACCGGCTGCCCGGTCTCCGCCCCGACGAGGCCGGCGGAGAGCATAACTGCCAGCACGCAAGACGCTTTGAAGCATTTTTTTGACATGAACAAATACCTCCTCTTTTGGTCGGTGACGTCCGTCCAGCAGCGTGGTCATGGAGCTACCGTTGATAGTCACTGGAGCGGACAGGATAAAAACATGTCCCTGCCGGTAGAGGAGGCTGTTGCAGCGGTGAGCGGTCCGTGAAGATACCGGGCGGTAAAAACCGCGCGCGATTGACTTTTAACGGAGCGAGTGCTACCAAGGAGACAGGCTTCCTCTTCAAACCAGGGGGCTGACTGGGGGAAGGCGACCAATGGCTCTGGCCGGAGCGGGTCACCTTCCCCCCTTTTTGTCGTTTCGTTCTCCTCGTGATTGAAGTGGTGCACAAAATATTTTGTGTTATCGACTCTCGCCGGTCAGGCTCTACAAGTCCTTGTTATGTCGCTGCTTGTCCTCACCAAGCTGTTGCGTTGCGGTAATCACCGGCAGGTGATTGCTCGTCTGTTCCGGTGCTGATGAGTGCGCCCCGGGCAGCGCTGTCAACCTTCAATGGCTCTTGCTGGTTTGTTGTTCGGACAGCAGGGTTGCATACTCGGCCATTCGGGCAGCCTGGGCATGTTGCTTGCCATCTCTTTCGGCAAGCCTGCGGTACAGCAGGGCCGCCTCTTCGTAACGTTGCAGTTCGTAGAGCAGATCGGCCCGGTGGGCGAGTAGCCGCGGATCCTCGGACTGTGCCGTACACGCCTCGATCTCCTCAAGTGCCTGCTCGTTCCGATCAAGCTGGCGCAGGGCGACCACCAGGTTGAGAAGAACCTGTCGGTCGTCATCTTTCAGCAGGCGTCGATAGCGCGGGGCGGCCTGGCTCGGAATTCCTAGCTGCAGGAACAGATCGGCGACGATCTTGGTCTCCTGCTCGGAAAGCGGTTCCAGGTAGCTGCTGATCACCAATGCCGCCAGTGCTGGCTGGTAGGCACCATCTTGAAGGTGGATATGGGCGCGTGCTTTCCACCATTTGACCTGGGTCGGCGCCGATTCCGTCAGCAAGCAGGCATAGTCCCGGGCCTCGGCGAGCATCTCCAGCTGCAGGTAGAGATGGAGCAGCATTTCCTGCCATTGTAACTGTTTATCGCCCGTGAAAGCGCCGGCGAGATGGCGTATCTGGGGCAACGCCTGACGGCTGCGGCCGGCGGCGAGCAGGGCGTGGACGTACTGCTCGAGCCAGGTGTTTTCAATTCGGCCGGGAAAGGAGGCCAGCAGCCGTTCGAACTGGTTGATGGCGCTGTCGTGATCGCCGGCCAGCAGGAAGGCGACACCGCTGTAGTAGAGGTAATCGGGACTGGCGTCAGGATCGCCGGAAAAGGCCTGGTCAAAAGCTGTGGCGGCACGGTGATAGTCATCGAGATCGTAAGCGGCCTTGCCGAGATTCGCCCAGGCCGATCGATGGCCGGGATCTCGCTTGACCGCATCTTCCAGGGCCTTGACGGCCTGCCGGCAGTCGCCGGTCAGCAGATAGCAGGTACCCAGCGTGTACAGGATTTCTGCATGATGAGCAGCGGCGTGTCGTGCTTCCTTTTCGGGTGCGGCCGTCCGGGCGATAAACGCGTTGAGGATATCAATGGCATCGGTGTATCGGTCTTCGTTCATCATCGCTCCGGCCTTGGCCAGCACTGCCCGGACCGGTGCCGGCAGCCCGTCGCCGGCTGTCAACGCCGGGCTACCGGGAGCTAGGAGAAATGCGCTGGTCAGCAATAACACGGACAGGAGTTTGACGACGGCAGGGATGAAGGCTGCGTGGCTCTGCTTGGTCAATGGTTTACTCATGGCGACGGGGGGCGATGTCCATTGTTTTTATTGGTCCAGCTGGAAACGAACCGTCGTTTCTGCTTTGGCTTTGACCGGCACGCCGGCGATGGTACCGGCGCGGAAGCGCCAGCCGGAAACCGCCGAGATGACCGGAGCGTCGAAAATCCCATCCGGCTGGCTTTCCTTCACCACGACTTCGCCGACACTGCCGTCCTCGTGCACGACAAACTCGACCCGCACCCAGCCTTCGATACGACGATGTCGTGCCCGGTGGGGATAGACGGGAGGAATACGGGTGGTTACCAGCAGCGGGGCATCGAGCTGCGCCGCAGAAAAGATGTCGCTCCCGCCGGTAAAGCTGATCTTGGCCAGGTCCACCGATAGGGAAAGTTCCGGAGGCCCCTCCGGCAGCAGCGGATTGACGGCAAACGGTAGTTTCGGCTTGCTGAGCAGCGGTTTCGGCGGCGCCGGTTCCGGCGGTTTGGGCTGTGGTTTTGGTTCGGGCGGCTGGGGCGTCTGTTTTTTGACCGGATCGTCGGGTTTGGGCAGGCGAATGACGGTGATCGCCGGCACCAACTCGGTGAACTGGGGTTCGTCTGTTGGCAGATGCAGCAGGGTCGGCATCAGGATGAAGAGCACGCCGTTGATGGTCAAGGCAATGATGATGGTGCCGAGACGATGCAGCCAGACGTGCCGTCGGCCGACTACTTCCTGATAGCCACGGGAGGTGTTGATCAGTGTCGCTTCCATCTGTCAGTGTTGCGGAAGTTGTGCAGCCAATGACACCTGATCGGCACCGGCCTGCCGGCAACCATCCATGACCGCGATAGTGGTACCGGTGGTACTGCCCTTATCGGCGACCACCACCACTGCTCCCTCCGGGTTCTCGGCCAGGGCCCTTTCCACGTTGGCCCGCACCGTCCTGATGTCGATTTCCCGGTTGTCGAAAAAGACCCGATTGTCGGCGTCGATACCGACCAGGATGGTCGCTTTGGGTTTGCTCACTGCCGTAGCCGCGGTCGGGCGGCTGATGTCGATACCCGTTTCCTTGACAAAGCTGGTGGTGACGATGAAAAAGATCAGCAGGATGAAGACCATGTCGATCAGCGGGGCGATGTTGAGCTCCACGGTTGACCGGTTGGCGCGTCGGGTAGTAGCAATAGGTAGCATGGGTATCAGCTCCGGCCGGCTTGTTGCGCCATATGCGCAGGTTCTTGATTCACAATTGTCGTCTCAGGTACAAACCGGCAGCACCAAGGTGTTTGGCGAGATTACCAGCCCGGCGGTCGAGAAATCCTTTCATGTACAGGCCGGGGATGGCGACCAGCAATCCGGTCTGCGTCGAGATCAGTGCTTCGGATATGCCGCCGGCCATGGCCCTGGCGTTGCCGGTACCGAAGATGGCCATTACTTCGAAGGTGGCGATCATGCCGAGCACCGTGCCGAGCAGGCCGAGCAGTGGGGCGATCGCGGCCAATACGCCGATAACCGGAAGGCGAGCCGAGAGCGAGCGCTGCAAGGTGGTCACGGTCTCATCAAGGATGTAGCGGTCAACCTCCGTTCTGCCGCTGCGGGCGGTGAGGAACCGCTGCACCAGCAGACCGGTGATCCCGCCGGACGCCCCGGACCGCGGCAAACGGCCGCTGCGCAGGTGTTCCCCGGCATCCTCGAAACTCATGCTGCGGCGCTGCAACCGCCTGATGAACAGGGCCCGTTCGACGATGAGCAACCACATCAAAACGCTGACCGCGATCAGCGGCAGCATCACGATACCGCCGGCTCGCAGATAGTCGGCCAGTTGCTGGCACGGGGCGAGGAGTTGTTCAGGCAGCGTCATGACCGGTTTTCTGGACCAGGTTGATCAGCGCCATTGCCTTTTCTTCCATGTGGGCGATGCGGTTGTCGATGGTGCGGTTGAGCAGGGTGTGTACGAGCATGATCGGAATAGCGACCGACAGGCCAAGCATGGTCGTTACCAGGGCCTCGGAAATGCCGCCGGACATCATGTGCGGGTCGCCGGTCCCGTAGCGGGTGATCACGTCGAAGGTGCTGATCATGCCGGTCACCGTGCCGAGCAGCCCGAGCAGCGGGGCGATGGCGGCCAGCATGCCAAGTGTTGACAGGAATCGTTCCAGCGGCGGGATCTCACGCAAAATCGCTTCCTGCAGGGCATTTTCCATGATGTCGCGCTGTTGCCGGTAACAGTCGAGACCGGCGTCCAGAACGCGGGCCAATGGTTTGCCGAGCCGCCGCCGGCACTCCTCGCGGCAGGCCTGCCAGTTGCGGTCGACGGCCAGGGCAGCCAGTCGTTCGGTGAAGGCGTCGGCGGGAAGTCTGGTGCGCCAGAGAAACAGCAGCCGCTCGCCGACGATAAGCAACGCGACCAGGAGAATGCCCAGGATCGGCCAGATCAAGGGCCCGCCCGAGCCGATCTTCTGCCACAGGTTCAGCTGATGGGCAAGCTGGCTCAGGGCTGCGCCGCGGGTGATATCCAGCGGCACCGCCTCGGCCGCACCATCCAGGTAGCTGCCGAGTTGCCGGCGGAGACCGCGCGGCGGCAGGTTGGCCAGAGCGAACAGGGCGCCGCCGGCTGGGGAAGGGGAAAGATAGCCGATTTCCTGACCGACGCGATAGGCGGCGGTGAAATCGCCCAGGATCAGGATGTCCGCCTCGACGGCGGTCCCCGATCGGTCGACGATCGGGCCGCGTTGCAGGCGGACGCTGGCGGCCCCGGCGATCTGCTGCCAGAGTAGGTCAATCATCCGATTGATGTCATGGAGCCCGGGAAACCGACCTTGCTCAGCGATGTCGTTGAGAAGTGCCGGTGTTCCTCCCGCCAGGGCACTTTGCAGACTGGTGCTGAGGTGGCTGGAGATGTCTTTGGCGAACATCCTGATGACGCCCACGAGTTCGCGGATTATCGCGTCGGTCGCCGCCAGTCGCTCGGTGAGCAGGGTTTCCTGTTCAGCGAGTTGTTGCCCCTCCTGCTCCAGGGTGGCCACCGCTTCTTCCAGGGAAACAACCTCCGCTTCGAGCCGGGTGATTTCCTGCTCCAACGACGAACGGTCGCCGGTGATTCTTTCCCGGCTGCGCCGGGCTTCTTCCCGGGCCGTTTCTTCTTCCATGCGGGCCTGTCCTTCTAGGGCGAGCACCGCCTTGCGCACGGCAATTCGCTCCTCCCGCATATCCACGGCGGCGGACGAATCGCTCGTCGTGGCGGCTGCTGTAAACGGCGCCCAACAAAACAGGAAAAAAAGCAGCACGGAGTGCGAGCCAGACAAGAAAGCCTTTATCATAGGTGGATCCTTCCCAGCGGCAAGGTGAGCAGATCTGCCGGGCGCCGTTTGAAACCGATGTGCATGGCCGCTTCGATAGATTTGTTATAGCGTTGCGGCAGCTCTGTCCAGGTCGTTTTTGCCAGGTTGAAATAGCCGCAGGTGTGTGCGTCGATGCTCTGGAAAAACAGAGCGATCCGGCCGAGCCTGAAGATGTTGACCAGCAGATCGCGATCATCCAGCCGAATGGTCTGCTGGGACACTTCGATGGTGGTGCCGTATTCCGCCTCGATCAGCAGCGCTTCCATGGCCTTGCGGAAATGTTCGCTGACGCTGATCTCCAGATCGCCGGACAGTTCCTGGAGACGATCGAGCCGCCGCCGGCGTTCATCCGGCAGGAATGGCAGGTCTTCGACGACAAATCGCTGCAGATCGGCGGTCAGCTCGGCGATGAGCGGCTTTATTTCGGTCTGGATCTGTTCGATATCGTCGATTTCCTGCTGCTTTCCGGCAATGCGCTGACCGGTTGCGTCATTGCTGGCCGTCATCTCCTGCCGACGGGCGGTCAACTGCTCCCGTCTCTGCTGCAACTCCTCATAGCGGAGCATCAGTGTCTGTTTCTCCGCGCGCCATTGTTCTTCATGCTGCTGTGTGTCCTGTCGGATCTGGACGGATTCGACCACCGGCTTCTCGATGGTTTCAAGAGAGGGTGCAGCCTGTGTGATTCCGTGCGGGTCGATTAGATGTAGCAGAATCGATAGAAACAACAGCCAATGAGGACGGGAAAAAACAGCAGGCATGGAATCCTCCATTTAGTAATACTAAAAATTGAAATGTGTTACTGTGACTCCGAAGTTTTGAATTGTCAAGATAAATTCCTGAGACATTTGAAAACCTTTTTCGTACTCGATCGATCAGTGGGGTACGGGGAGAGGGTCCTGATATTCCGTTAACATTTCCCTTGTTCTCCGTAATTTGAAGTTCCGTGACAACGGTCATGCCCATCACGGCCGGCTTGTCGACAAGCTCTGCCGCTGCTTGAGATGAGGCAACGATGATCGGCAGGCAAAGAAAGATAGGAAAATGCCTGGGCATACAACCCCCTCCTTCAGGTAACACTTGCGGCCGGGGGAAAAGAAAAATCCCCGGACCATGTTAATGATCCGGGGATGCCCTGTTTTATCCACAGAAAAGACATGCGAAACCCTGGTCCACGAGGTTTCGACGGTTCTCTTCAGGCAGGTCTTCTGACTTTCCTGCTCTACCAGCGGCCTTCCCACAAAATGCAGTGGCACCCAAGGCTGGGAGAGTTCCTTACAACAACACGAAGGACAGGATTACAGCGGCGGGCCCGTCCCGGATTTGCACCGGGTTCCCTTTTCATCCACCGAGGTGGAACCTGAAGATAATGACGCATCAATAGAATAGATTGTTTCCAGTGTCAAGACTATTTCACGCTTCTTATCGAAGGGTTTTCCGTTATATCTCCCTCCTTTTCTTGCCCTGATGGTCGGATCAATTTTCCAAATTAACGGGTCACTAGGAACAAAGGGGACAGCCATGCTTCATCTTGGCGCCCCCCTTAATTCATCACCTTAACAATGCAGTTTTATCCACCGAAGTCGTAATCGAACCCTACTCCCGTGGTGTCGTTAAAAGTATTGGAGAAGAAGGAGCGGTCGAGTCGGTGGGCAAGGATTGTTAACAAGCACCGCCTGGCCTGGTTTCCTGTGTCGTCTACCCAGACCCATGGTGCCATGAAATTGGGCTTCGGAGCAGATTTTGGCTGGAGGGTGATAAAGTGTTGTACTCAATTCCTGAATAGAATACGTTTTACGATGAATCACGTATCCGGATGGTTTGCATTCCAGCTCATTCTTGTAAAATCAATCTGATTCATCAGCGCGAAGAATTCCAGGAGAACTGTGATGATCCGACCAGGATTTGCGAGAACTTCATTCAGTAGAAAATTACACGTGTTTCTCTCCGTTTTCTTGATTTTTGCCGGACCAGTGGTGCCGGTTGTTACCGGGCAGGTCCTGTCTTGGGACGAGGCGGTCAGCGGTGCCCGTGGTCAGACGGTCGATTGGTACATGTGGGGTGGCTCGCCGGCGGTCAATGCGTATGTGAACGGCTATCTGGCGGACGAGGTGAAACGGCGTTACGATATCACCCTGCGCCAGGTGCCGGTCAAGGATATCGCCGAGGTGGTCAGCAAGCTGGTGGTCGAGAAACAGGCAGGCAAGGATGACGGGGGGAGTGTTGATCTGATGTGGATCAACGGTGAGAATTTTCGCACCTGCCTGCGGTATGGTCTGCTTTATGGTCCGTTTGCCGATGTCTTGCCGAATCAGCGCTATGTCGATTGGACTAACCCGACGGTAAAAAACGATTTTGGCACGCCTGTGGAGGGGATGGAGTCACCGTGGGGCAGTGCCCAAATGGTGATGGTCTACGATCGTGCTCGAATCGCCGAACCGCCACGCTCGGTCGGTGCACTGCTCGAGTGGATCCAGGCCCATCCGGGACGTTTCAGTTATCCGGCACCGCCTGATTTCACCGGCTCGGTCTTCATCCGGCACATCTTTTATCATGTGGCCGGCTCGGTCGATCGCTGGCAGGGTGACTATACCCAGGCCGAACTGGAACAGGCCGCCGAAAAAACGTATCTAGTCCTTCGTGAGCTGCAACCCGCTCTCTGGCGGGGTGGTTCGACCTATCCGGAGTCGCCGGTTCGAATGGACACGTTGTTTGCCGACGGCGAGTTGGACTTTTCCTTTTCCTATCATCAGGGGGACGCGTCGCGTAAAATCCTCGACGGGTTGTTCCCTGACACGGTGCGAACCTACGTCTTTGACGAAGGGACGATTGCCAATACCCACTTCGTGGCGATTCCTTACAATGCGGCTGACAAAGCGGCGGCGATGGTGGTCGCTGACTTTTTGCTGTCGCCCGAGGCGCAGCTGGAAAAAGCGAAGCCCGGGGTCTGGGGTGATTTTCCGGCGCTGAGCCAGCAAAAATTGCCGCCGCAGTGGCAGCAACGGTTTGCCGATCTGCCGCGCGGACCGGCAACGCTTGACGACGTCGAACTGCAGTCCCATCAACTTCCCGAGCCGCCAAGTGAAATCCTGATCCATCTGGAACAGGGCTGGGAACAGCAGGTCTTGAAGAACCGCTAATGCTCCATCCCGGCACGTCGTCCACTCCTGCCGTCCGGCCGACGGGTAGAACGACAACGGCGGGAACGCTCTGCCTCCTGCTCGGTCCCGCGCTGGCGGTGGTGCTTGTCTTGTTCGCCGGCGGACTGGTGCTCGGCATGCTGCAGGCCGGCGGTTATGTGCCGGGCCGCGGGCTTTCCTCGCTTACCGTGGAGCATGTCGGAAACGTCCTGCTCGATTCCGAACTGCTGCGCAGTTTCGGCCTGACCTTCTACATCTCGGCAACCTCGACGCTGATCGCCTGCCTGGTCAGTGTGCTGCTGGCGATGGCCTTGGTCAGGCTGGCCGGCCGTAGCCGGACCATCTATTTCCTGCTGCAACTGCCACTCACCGTTCCCCACCTAGTGATCGCCATATCCGTGTTGCTGCTACTTTCCCCTTCCGGGCTGATTGCCCGGCTGGGCGTGACAGTCGGCTTGATCGACGGAGCCTCGTCGTTTCCGCTGCTGGTCAACGACCCGCTCGGTATCGGCATCCTGGCGGTATATGTGTGGAAGGAGATACCGTTCATCACCTTTATGCTGTTGGCGGTCCTGAAAAATATGGGAACCGAGCTGCTCGAAGCCGGAGCGACCCTGAAAGCGACCAGGCGCCAACGCTTTTTCCATATCACCCTGCCGATTATTGCTCCGGCTCTGGGGGCTTCCGGGCTCATCGTCTTTGCCTTCACCTTCGGCGCTTTCGAGGTTCCCTATCTGCTCGGTCGCACCCATCCGCTGCTGCTGCCGGTCTGGGCGTATCGCAACTACAGCGATATCGATCTGCTTTCCCGACCCGAAGGAATTGCGATTGGCTTGCTGATCACGGTGATCATCATCGTCTCTATCGTCCTGTCGCATCTGCTTCTCGGCTTTGCCCGCAAACGGGGAATCACCGTATGAACGGGCGGGGGCGATTGTTGTTCTGGACGATCGTGCTAAGCGTCGGTATGCCGTTTGTGCCGCTGCTGCTCTGGTCGTTCAGCGAGCGCTGGTTCTTTCCGGCTCTGTGGCCGCAAGATTTCGGCCTGCGGGCCTGGGGCTATGTCTTCACCACTGCCGGCAGCCAGATTCTCGGCGGCCTGACCACCAGTTGCCTGCTGGCGCTGACCACCGCAGCAATCTCTCTGCTCGTCGGCATTCCCGCCGGCCGTGCCCTGGGGCTCTACAATTTTCCCGGCAAACGGTTGGTGGCCTTGGTGCTGATCATGCCGATCATCGTACCGCCATTGGCCGTGGCGATGGGACTGCATCTCTGGTTTATCCGGCTCGGACTGGCTGAGACTTTTGCCGGTGTGGTGCTCATTCATCTCACCTTTTGCGTGCCCTATGCGATTTTTGTGCTCTGGGGCGTATTCAGCGATTATAACCCGGAAATCGAAGAACAGGCGCGGACCCTGGGCGCCTCGGCCGGCCGCGTGGTTTGGTCGGTCATGTTGCCGATGATCCTGCCCGGCGTCACGGTCGCGGCCTTGTTCTCCTTTCTGCTCTCCTGGTCGCAATATCTCAGCACGTTGATCATCGGCGGCGGCAAACTGCTGACCCTGCCCATCCTGCTCTTTGCCCTGATGGACAGCGGGGACCGGCCGGTGGCCGCGGCCGTCAGCTTGGTCTTCGTGGTGCCGGCTTTTGTTGCCCTGGTGGCCAGTGCCCGGAGCATCGGCCGCCGCGGTCTGCAGGGGGTGCGTTGATGGGCCGTCTCGAACTGCGCGAGTTGACCATCCGTTATGGTGCCAAAACGGTCATCAGCGAACTCAATCTGCAGTTGCAGGACGGCGAGATCCTCTCCTTGCTCGGGCCGAGCGGTGCCGGCAAGAGTACGGTGTTGAAAGCTGTTGCCGGTCTGCTGCCGCCGTTTTCCGGCTCGATCGCGATCAACGGGCAACCGGCGGACCACCTGCCGGCCGAGCGTCGCGATACGGTGCTGATCTTCCAAAAGCCACTGCTCTTTCCCTTTCTCAATGTCGGCCAGAACATCGCCTTCGGCCTGCGCATGACCGGCCACAGGGGAGCGGCCGCCCGGCAGCGGATCGAGCGAATGATCGCGATTACCGGTCTGCAGGGGCTGGAGCTGCGGCGGGTCCACCAATTATCGGGTGGTCAGCAGCAACGAGTGGCACTGGCGCGGGGGCTGGTCCTTGAGCCGTCCATTCTGCTTCTTGATGAACCGTTTTCCTCGCTTGATGCCGAACTTCGCGAACAGATGCGGGAGTTGATCCGCACCATTCAGCAGCAGACGAAGACCACCATGCTCTTCGTCACCCACGACCAGAGCGAGGCCTTTGGTGTCAGCGACCGGGTTGCGCTGCTGCTCGACGGCAGGTTGCGCCAGACCGGCCCGCCGGAACAGGTTTTTTACCGGCCGGCCGATGTCGACGTGGCCCGCTTTTTCGGGTGCAATAATGTGCTGCCCGGCAGTATCCGTGACGGCTATTTCCACGGTGCCCGGGTTCGGGTGCCGACTGAGCGTGCCGATTGCAACGAGGCCGTGGCGATGATCCGGCCGGAGGATGTGCGGCTGTATCCCGCCGTGCCCGGCAGCGACCGACCGACCGGCCGGATCAGCGGTATTCGCTTCCAAGGGGCCATGAGCCGGCTGACCGTGACGACCGAAGACGGTCCGGTATCGGTGCTGTCCATCAGGCCGCACTGGCATCTCGGTGAACTCGTCGGCCTTGAATTCCCAGCTGATCGACTCCATGTTTTTCCCGCAGGGCAAGAAAAATGATACGGCATCATTTTCCGAGCCCGCTTCCAGGCCTTAAGCGATCAGGCTTTTCAGGCCGGGAAGAATCTCGTCTCGGAGTTCCGGACGATCGAGGGCAAAGGAAATATTGGCCAGTTGAAAGCCGGCCTTGTCGCCACAGTCGAATCGTTTGCCGGCAAACGTGTAGCCGAAAACCGGTTGCTCCTCCAGCAGGGCGGCCATGGCATCGGTGAGCTGAATTTCCCCGCCGGCGCCTGTTTTCTTGCGTCCCAGATAGGAGAAAATCTTCGGCGTCAGGATATATCTGCCGATAACCGCCAGGTTGGACGGGGCCTTTTCAGGTGAGGGTTTTTCCACCATCGACCGTACGCGAAAGGTATTGTTGAATGCCGGTTCGGCATCGATTATGCCGTAGCGGTGCGTCTGGTCCTTCGGCACCTCGATTATGGCCATCATCGAGGCCCGGAGTCGGTCGAATTCCTGGATCATTTGATACAATACCGGAACCTCGCTCTGAATCAGGTCGTCCGCCAGCAGTACCGCGAACGGCTCGTCGCCGACGATGTCACGGGCGCACCAGATGGCATGTCCCAGACCGAGCGGTTCGCTCTGCCGGGTATAGACGATATGGCTGCTTTCCGGTATCATCGACCGTACCGTATTCAGCAGGTCGCTCTTGCCCCGCTCCTCAAGGACTTTTTCCAACTCCAGGTTGGTGTCGAAGTGATCCTCCAGGGCGCTCTTTCCTGAGCCGGTGACGAAAATAATCTGTTCGATGCCAGCCGCCAGGGCTTCCTCGACCGCGTACTGGATAATCGGCTTATCCACCACCGGCAGCATCTCCTTGGGCATCGCCTTGGTAGCCGGCAGGAATCTGGTGCCAAGTCCGGCTACCGGAAATACCGCTTTTCTGATTTTCATAGTTATACCTCACAGAGACGGTCGTGCCGTCAGGTTTGGGCAGGCGCTGTGATGCGGCTACCGGGAGCAGGGAAACACGTCATCGTCAAATTCCTGCTTGTTAACCCATTTCAGGGTGTTTACCGTGAATAATATCATTCATTTGGAATAGAACAACCTGGAAAAACACCATCATGGCACCGACACGCAGCGACAGCGAAGAAGCCCTGCAGCGAGCAATGGCGCTGGTCCGCGAATGTATGACCGATCACGGTTTCGTGGCCAGTCAGACTGACAATCATAACTATCGTAGAATCTGGGGACGCGACGGTGTCATCGTCGGCCTGGCGGCCCTGATGACGGGAGAGCCCGATCTGCAGAAGGCAATGCGGAACACCCTGAAAAGCCTGGCTGATCACCAGGGGCCGCACGGCGAAATTCCCAGCAATGTCGACATGGTCAGCGGCCGGATCAGCTACGGCGGCACCACCGGGCGGGTCGATGCCGCCATCTGGTTCGTCATCGGGGTTGCCGAATACTGGCAGGCCAGCGGGGACGAGAGCTTCATCGAGCGGTTGTTGCCGGTTATCGATCGAGTCATGTTCCTGCTCGGCGCCTGGGAGTTCAACAACCGGGGACTGCTGTACATCCCGGCCACCGGCGACTGGTCTGACGAGTTCATTCACAATGGGTACATCCTCTACGATCAGCTGCTCTACCTGCAGGCGCTCCGCTCCTGTTGTTTCCTTTACAATCGCTGCAAGCAGGAACAGCGTCCCGACCTGGCAGAAAAAATCAGCCGGTTGGAAAAGCTGATTCAGGACAACTACTGGTTCGGTGCCCAGGACAAGATCCCGGAACATGTCTATCACGAGGTACTTTTCGAAAAAGGCCGTAAAGCCGCCGATCGCTGCACCCAGCGCTACTGGATGCCGTTCTTTACACCCCACGGCTATGGCTATCGCTTCGACGCTTTTGCCAATATTCTGGCCTCGCTCCTGGATGTTGCCAGCGATAGCCGTCGCCAGGCGGTGGACGCGTATCTGGAAGAAAACGTCGTCCCCTCACGGTTCAAACTCCTGCCGGCCTTTTACCCGGTTATCAAGCCGGTCGACGACGATTGGAAGGACCTCAAGGTCACCTTTTCATACAATTTCAAGAACAACCCTTACGAATATCATAACGGTGGTCTCTGGCAGATGCTGACCGGTTTTTATGTGGCCGATCTGGTCCGGCGCGGTCACCGTAATCGGGCCGAGATGTACCTGCAAGGAATCAACCAGGCCAACCGGTTGCCGATGAACGGAAGGGACTGGGGGTTTGCAGAATATGTCAATGGCCAGACGTTCCGCCCCGGCGGCAATATCGCCCAATGTTGGAGTGCTTCCGCCGCGCTGATGGGGGGGTACGCCCTCAGGGGAAAGCCGGTTTTTTCGATCAATGAAGATCAGGCTCCTCTGCAGTGAGACGGCCTGGAACCTGATCCCCAGCAGCCACGGTACCCGCACGAGTCGGTTTGAGCGCGGGCATCTCATCGGCCACGGCTATTAGAGATTGACCGAAAAAATCAGGTTATGCCGCCGCAACCTGAAACCGAGCACGATCAATACCATCCCGAACAGGATGGCATACAGGCCGATCAACCAGGCCATGACCACCACACCGGCTTCCGGACTGCTGAAAAGAATCAGGCTGAACAGAATGGAGATGATGCCGGAGAGGCCGAGCAGCCACTGGGCGGCCGTCTCTCCTCGCAGGCTGAAGGCCGCCGTCAGTTCCAGCATCCCGGTAAACAGGGCCCAGAAGCCGATGAATAGGATGATGGCCAATACCGTAAGTCCCGGCCAGGCAAGTGCCACGGCGCCGATACCGATCCCCATCAGGCCTTCCAGCAGCAGCAGCCACCAGCGTTGGTCCAGGGACTTGCCCCAGACCGAGGTGGCCAGGGAAAAAATGCCGTCTACGATCAGAAATGCGGCGAACAACAGCGCCAGGACATGCAGGGTTATCCCCGGCAACAGCAGTGCCGCAATACCGAAGAGCACTGCCAGTATGCCGCGGGCCACGAACGCCCACCAGTATGTTCCGTACAGTTTCAGCATGTCCTTCCTCCTTCCTTGCGGTTTTCATTCTGAGCAACAGGGTATAACTGTCTGACCCCTCGCACCCGGGGTATCCGTGCGGTTGATGGTCCTGAAGTTCTTCTCCGGGTTGTTCTGCAAGGTGGCCACAGCTCTCGGATTCAGTTTTTCAAAAACCATGCCACCGATGTTCGATTGCCGTTCAGGAACGGCAATCGAAACCAGGTTCTTCCGGGCAACTAATTTCTTGCGGGCAGACTGAGAGCTGATTCACGGTTGACAAGGCGGCCGTGAATCAGGCCTGGAAAACGGTGAGGGGCTGGCACGGTTGAGCTCGGCACAGGGATGGTTCTGGGGGCTCGGGCCTGCGGGGATTTCCGAAAAAGCAGGACGGGTCTGAAATTTCCGGACGGCAGCATGCCCAGGCTGTCTGCTGAGCGAGCGAAGAGCTGCCGGAAAGGGGGGCCGCCGCCTGTTCAGAAACCTCCGGCGGCAGGTATCGTATCAATCTGGTACCGCTGCCGACCGATGCCGACCAACAGCGGGAGCAGCTGGCAAGACGGCTTGCGGCACCATACTCGAAAACCAGGAGAGCGTGGCGCTCGATGATGAAGCCACTCAAAAAGCGCTTGCCGTCATGCGGCGAGTCGCCCTCTCGTCGGCTGCCCCGGTGTCCCTGTCCACCAGCCGCGAGGATCAGTCGCGGCTCGCCTTTGAGACCGGAGCGTCCACGTTCATGGTCAACTATACGTTTGTCTGGCCCAGTGCCCGGGAGAATGCTCCGGAAATCGCCGACAACATGGGTTGGGCCCGTTGGCCGGCGGTATTCGGGGACCTCCCCAGCCGGGTGACCATTGGTGGTATCAATCTCGGCATCGGTGCCTACAGCGACCACAGCGAGCTTGCCTTCGTCGCCGCTTCCTGTCTGAGATCGGAGTCGAACCAGCGGCTGGTAGCGCGCAAGGGCGGGTTGCCGCCGACTATTACCAAGCTCTATCACGATGAAGAAGTGCGGAAAACATTCCCATTCGCAGATGTCCTGCTCGAGACACTCAGGGACGGCGTTCAACGGCCGCAGACTCCTCTCTACAACGACGTTTCCATGGCCATCAGCCACGCCCTGCATCCCCTGCGCGACATAAAGCCGCAAGAGGATGTCGAGACCCTGCGCCGAATAATCGAGCGTGCCCTGCGCTCGGAGGGACTGCTATGAAAGTCTCGTGCCTTTCGCAGCAAAAACTGGGATGGCTCCTCTGCACACCGGCGCTGGTCGCCATGATTACGGTGACCGCCTATCCGATCCTCTACGCCTGCTACCTCAGCCTTTTTCGCTATGATCTCCGTTTTCCCGAAAAGCGATCTTTCACCGGCATCGACAACTATATCTCCGTTCTAACCTCGTCGGTTTGGTGGGAGGCACTGTTCAACACCATCGTCATCACCATCCTCTCCGTCAGTATGGAACTGCTGCTCGGCATGATCTTCGCGCTGATCATGCATCGAGCCATTATGGGCCGCCGTCTGGTGCGCTCGGCTGTGCTCATTCCTTACGGCATCATCACCGTCGTGGCGGCGCTGATCTGGAAATTTGCTTTTCTGCCCAGCACCGGCTTCATGGGTAGCTTCACCGGCATCAATATCGCCTGGTTCAGTCAGCGTTGGAGTGCATTCGCTGTTATCATTTCGACCGAAATCTGGAAAACCACCCCGTTTATGGCCTTGCTGCTGCTGGCCGGGCTGACCCTGGTCCCCGAAAACCTGCTGCGGGCGGCACGGGTCGACGGCGCCGGCGCCTGGCAACGTTTTACCCTGATAATACGGCCGATCATGAAACCGACCATCGTTGTCGCTCTGCTCTTCCGCACCCTGGACGCCTTTCGTATCTTCGATACCGTCTTCGTCCAGACCAGAGGGGCGCAAAGCACCGAATCGGTATCCATCGTCGGCTACCATGCTCTTATTTCCCAGCTTAACCTCGGCCTGGGATCGGCGGTTTCCATCCTCATTTTTATCTGTGTTCTTCTAATCGCCGCCGGCTACCTCAGAGGATTCGGTATTGCCGGGGCCCTCACCGGCCAGGAGGAGCAATGAAACACAATCGTCTGCGTGCAGATCGTCTCTGGTGGAGCGTTGGAAGCCTTCTGGCAGTCTGTTACGCCCTCACCCCCATTGTCTGGATCGTATCCCTGTCGCTCAAGCATCCCGGCGATCTCGGTGATAACCGGTTCTGGCCGCAACGGATTACCTTCGAACATTACCGTGCCATTTTCGCCGATGCGCAGTTTCCGGCAGCGCTGTGGAACTCACTTGGCATCGCCTGTATCTCGACGCTTGTGGCGGTCACTATCGCTGTGTTTGCCGCTTATGCCGTGGTTCGGGTCAAGTTCAGCGGACGCAGGATCTTTCTCGCCCTGGCCCTGGCCATCGCCATGTTTCCGCCGGTATCGATCATCGGGCCGCTCTCCAATATATGGCGCCTGGTCGGGCTCTACGACACCTGGCCCGGACTGATTCTGCCCTATATCACGCTGACGTTGCCGCTGGCGATTTGGACCCTTGCCGCCTTTTTTCGGGAAATTCCCTGGGATCTTGATAAAGCCGCCCGCGTCGACGGTGCCACGGCCTTTCAAGCCTTCACCAAGGTGATCGTTCCCTTGGCCGCCCCCGGGGTCTTCAGCGCCGCCATCCTGGTCTTCATTTTCGCCTGGAACGATTTTCTCTTCGCCCTCTCTCTCACCTCCACCAATGATGCCAGGACCGTTCCGGCGGCCATCGCTTTCTTCACCGGCAGTTCCCGATTCGAGCAGCCCACCGGTTCGATCGCCGCAGCGGCAGTGGTGGTTACCATCCCCCTGATCGTTGTCGTTCTCAGTTTTCAACGGCGTATCGTTGCCGGATTGACTGCCGGAGCGGTCAAGGGCTGAAGGCGGTGTCTCAATAGGGAAGTGAAAAGCACAGATTTTGCGTTGAAAGGTAAATAATGGCTGAAATACAACTCGATAATATCAGCAAACGTTTCGAGGACGGTACCGAGGTGCTCAAGGACGTTTCCCTGACCATCGGTGACGGCGAGTTCTTTATCCTGCTCGGACCTTCCGGCTGCGGCAAATCGACGCTGCTCAACATCATAGTTGGGCTGGAGACCGCCACCACCGGAGAAGTGCGCGTCGACGGCCGCTCGATCAACGATCTCGACCCCAAGGACCGCAACATGGCCATGGTCTTCCAGAGTTATGCCATCTACCCGCACATGTCGGTGGGTGATAACCTGGCTTTTCCCTTGAAACTGGCCGGTATGGGCAAGAAGGAAATTGAGGAGAGGATTGCCACGGCGGCGCATGTTCTCGAACTGGGTGATCTGCTGCACCGCATGCCGCGCAGTCTCTCCGGCGGACAGCGGCAGCGGGTGGCCATGGGGCGGGCCATCGTCCGTCAGCCGGACGCCTTTTTGCTCGACGAGCCGCTCTCCAGCCTCGATGCCAAGCTGCGCAACCAGATGCGAGGTGAAATAGCCAGGCTGCATGAACAACTGGCAACTACCATGGTCTATGTCACGCACGATCAGACCGAGGCCACCACCCTGGGCCAGCGGCTGGCGGTACTGCATCGCGGGCGGCTGCAGCAGGTGGGTACCCCACGGGAGCTTTACAATACCCCGGCCAACCGCTTCGTCGCCGGGTTCATCGGCTCCCCTCCGATGAATTTTTTCCCCGGCAGTATCGACAAGGGCCGGTTGCGGTTCCCGGTGCTGGAAAACGACATCGATTTCGGCGATAACGCCGCAGATTTGGCGGACGGCCGACAGGTGGTGGTCGGCCTGCGTCCTGAACACCTGGGCATTGCGGATGAAGATGATGAGGCCGTGTTGGCCGCCACGGTAACCATGGTCGAATGGCTCGGAGCGGATGCCTATGTTCATTTCTCCTGCCGGGCAGGCGACCAGGCGGGACAATCCGAAAGATCTGCAGGCAAGGAAGCGGGAGAGGGCGGGGACGGCGGGAAGGTCTCGGGAATTGTCAAAATCGACCCCTCGCATCGTCTTTCCCGTGGCGGCGAGGTGCATCTGCAGGTTGCTATCGACCGGCTGCATATCTTCGATCGCGAGCATGGCGGCTGCCTCCATCGAACCTCCAAAGAGTAGTGATGGTACTCTTTCGCCGTACCTGTCTTCCCATTGGCATGATGTCGTGGCCGGCACAGTAATCAGATGCGCAGAGAAAAGGATTGTGCCCGCCCATCTGAGCGGAGACGGGGAGCGGGCGATTTCTTCCTCGGCTTCAGTCAGGCATGCCGAAAGCAGCGCTGTTGTCGGAACAGCCCGAATTAAATACGTAAGAGCTGGAGAAACGTGGTTCCCTGGGCAGGGGCCGTTGTCCAACAATCCGGGGGCTGACAAACTCCGTCACGGAACGGGATCAAGCCCGGTTCAACCCTGGTCCGGGGGAGTAACGCGAGTCCCGTTCTGCAGGATATCGGTATCGATCTTGCAACACGACACAGTGATAAGGAGCGAAAAGAATAACAGGGGTTGCGGGAGGGCAGTCCTGATTCATGACCCATAGTGGAGAAAAAGATGGAATGGTATGTTCACCTATCGTTGCGTGAAACGAAACAGGGAGGAAATCAAAATGGCCGTTAGCGAAGAGCTTGTCCAACGGGTTCAGCGGATCGTCACCGATTGGGAAGGGGTTACCATCAGCCGCATGTTCGGGGGGATCTTTTTCCTGCTGCACGGCAATGTGTTTTGCGGCATTCAGGACGATTTTCTGGTAGTGCGTCTTGGTGAAGGCAGTGCTCGATTGGCGCTCGATCTGGAATATGTGCAACCCAGCGATATCACCGGCAGGCCGATGACCGGCTGGGTGAAAATCCCGTCGCTGGCCCTGCATTCCGACGGGATGCTCACGGACTGGCTCAGCCACGCACACGATTTCGCCAAGACCTTGCCGGCCAGGAGATGACCGGTGTCATCGCTGCCGGCAGCCCGGGCTACGAAAAGTCGGTCTTTCGTCTTTCAATGCAGCCTGCTGGCCTGTCGGTGCGTTGTCGCCTCGTCTTAATCCGGGTCGCGTCCGGCAAGGTGGCGCCGCACCCCAATCACCGAATCGGGGTTCAGGGATATGGAATCGATGCCAGCATCCACCAGGAACCGGGCAAAATCCGGATAATCACTGGGAGCCTGACCGCAGATCCCGACTTTTCTGCCCTTGCGGTGCGCCCGTTCGATGACCTCGCATATCATTCGTTTGACCGCCTCGTTGCGTTCATCGAAAAGTTCTGCAAGCTCGGCAAGATCACGGTCGATTCCCAGGATCAGCTGCGTCAGGTCATTTGAGCCGATGGAGAAACCGTCGAACCGGTCGGCAAAATCCTCGGCGAGGATGACATTGCTCGGTATCTCGCACATCACGTAGACTTCAAGCCCGTTCTCGCCTCGCCGTAAACCATTTTCGGCCATGACTTCCAATACCTTGTCGGCTTCTTCGAGCGTCCGGCAGAACGGGATCATCACCACCACGTTGACGAAACCGAGTTGCTCGCGTACCCGTCGGATCGCCGCACACTCCAGGGCGAAGGCGGCACGGTAGCGGTCACTGTAGTAACGCGAAGCGCCGCGAAAGCCGAGCATCGGGTTCTCCTCTTCCGGTTCGAACCATTCGCCGCCGATCAGCTCCCGGTATTCGTTGGTCTTCAGGTCGCTCATCCGGACAATTACCGGGTCCGGGTAACGCGATGCGGCAATTTTCCCAATCCCCCGGGAAAGCGTATCGATGAAAAATTCCGGTAGCTCCTCGTACCCGTCGGCCGCTTCCTCGATCTGCTGGCGCACCGCTTCGTCTTCAATCCGATCCGGCTCCACCAGGGCCATCGGGTGCACCCCGATCAGATTATTGATGATGAACTCCATCCGGGCCAATCCAATACCGTCGGCCGGCAGCCGCCACCAGCGGGAGGCCGCCTCGGGGGTGGCGATATTGAGCATGATCGGGACATCGACCTGATCGATGTCCTGGATATCTATCTCCTGCCGCTCATAATCCAACCGCCCTTCGAAGACGAACCCCTTGGAGCCTTCGGCACAATCAACGGTTGCCTCGTCACAGCCGCGCAGTTTGTCCATAGCTCCCTCGGCGCCGACGACTGCGGGGAGGCCAAGTTCCCGGCTGACAATGGCGGCATGACTGGTCCTGCCCCCGTGTTCGGTAACGATGCCGGCAGCCCGCTTCAAGACCGGCCCCCAGTCAGGATCCGTCATCTCCGTCACCAGGATGGAGCCCTCCTCGAACGAACTCATCTCATCCTTGTGCTCCAGCAACTGTACTTTGCCGGCCGCGATGGCATCCCCTACAGCCAGCCCGGTGACCAGCGGTTCGGCCGTTTCCTTGAGCCGATACCGTTGCAGCGGGCCTTCCTGTTTCTGAGACTGGACCGTTTCCGGACGCGCCTGGACGATAAACAACTCGTCGGTGTTGCCGTCTTTAGCCCACTCCAGATCCATGGGTTTGCCGTAATGTTTCTCGACAATGCAGGCCCAGCGGGCGAGTTGAAGGACTTCTTGATCGGAAAGTACGAACTGCTTCCGTCGACGGGGCGGCGTATCGATATTCCGGGTGGACCCGGTACCGCCACGGCCGTATATCAGGGTCTTTTCCTTGGTCCCGAGACGCTTTTCAATAATCGGAACAACCCCTTCCTGGTCCAGGAATGGTTTGAACACGCGGTATTCATCCGGGGTCACTGTCCCCTGGACGATGTTCTCGCCCAACCCCCAAACCGCATCGACCATGACAACCTTCGGGAACCCGCTTTCGGTGTCGAGTGTAAACATAACTCCCGAACCGGCCTTGTCGGACCTGACCATCCGCTGGACGCCAACCGAGATAGCCAAATCCATATCATCGAACCCTTTGTTGTGTCTATACGCTATGGCTCGGTCGGTAAACAGGGAAGCATAGCAGCGCCGGCAGCTGTTGAGCAACTCCCGTGATCCGGAAATATTCAGAAACGTTTCCTGTTGACCGGCAAAACTGGCTTCCGGCAAATCTTCCGCCGTGGCGCTGCTGCGGACCGCCACATCCAATTTGTCGCCGTCTGCCCCTTGTTGTGTGTCGCGGCCGCTGCCAAGCTGCCGGTAAGCTTCTTTGATTGCCGTACCGATTGATTCCGGAAATTCACCATCGAGAATCAGTTCCCGGGCCTGTTCGCCGGCGGTTTTCAGTTCAAGGTCACCCGCGTGGTACGATTTCAGAATTTTCCCGAGTTGGTCTTTGATTTCATTGTAATCGAGAAATTCACGGTAGGCCGCGGCAGTTGTCGCAAATCCGTCCGGCACTCGTACTCCGCTTTCTCCAAGCTCGCGTATCATCTCCCCCAGCGAACTATTCTTTCCCCCAACTGTATCCAGATCGGCGCTGGAGATATCACTGAACCATTTGATATAGTCAGTTTCACTCATACCATCCCCCTCTATTCTGAATGATTGGTATTCTCATCTTCTCCGGGATTGATCAAATGCTGCGGAATGCATGGAGGCAGTATCGCCATGAAAAGGATGCTTCAATTTTCGTGCCTGCCTTCTCCTAGAGCAGCCGTTCGCTCGTGTCAATCAGCAACCAGACTCGGGCAGGCACACCATTCGCCACACAGAGCACACAGACGAGGGCTGACCCAGCAGTTTCTTCTCACGAGAGATCACCATTACAAGACCCCGACGGAATAGTTCCAACGCTTCCCGAAAACCGATCCGGGTGCATCAGTCCTATCGACAACAGGAATTGTCCTGCTTCATCGGACAATTCCACAGGAGGCTTTTTTGCCGATCCGTTGCTGATGCAGCCCGTTGCCCCACATTTTCTATGCTTGGGCGACCGACGGCCCCCTTTTTGGAGAGTGGCTATTTCTTTGTCATGCCGAAGCTAGATCTTCTTCGTTGAGCGACCAATTTTTCGCCATGCCCTAAAAAGATGGGAAAGAAAGCGTCTTGCCGGATCCGTGATCATCCGGGGTACGTCCGGGGCGTGACGTTCATAATATGGTGGCACGATACTTGAAAAGACTAGGTCTGTATAAACGGGTCCCGGCTGCGATGTGTACTTTCAGCGGTAAAGACCAGCAGGGGATTCGATGAAAGCCGGGACGGGCCTCACTCCCGTTCCGGCGATATACTGATTGAATTCGAACTCGAGCATGGAGGTATTTCATGGAAGTAAAAGATTATTGCCGCAATGTGGAAATGGAACTCACTATCTGGAAATCGCGTCTCTACGATATCATCCGTAAAATGGATCGGGCAAGTACCGCAGACAAGGAGAAGATGTACGAAGATATCAACGGCCTGCACATTTTGATGAGCGAATTGGAAGAACGGATCGACAACCTTCGGACGGCCTGTCCTACCGATTGGAAACCGGATGATGAAGAGATCAAGGTAAAACTCGATGATCTGCAAAGCCGCTACAAGGAAGCCCAGAACGTGCTGGTCGATTACGACTTCGGTGGCTGATCGGTTCCCGGCGGACGACCGAGTCGTTCGTATCCGGTCCTGATAGTAGCTGGCACCGAACGGTTGGCTCCGGTCCTGAATCGAGAGCGACGGTTCGGCGATGAGACAAATCAACCGAAAAGGAATACAAGACATGGAAAGACAGTTGAAAATCGAGGAATCGTTTCTCCAAACCCACCGTGATTTTATAGCAAATCTCCAGAAATCTCTGGATGTCCTCGAGAAAGACATCAACGAGGCGAGAGAAATGCAGAGTATCTGCACCGATGAGTGGTGCTATGCAACGGAATCTTATCTTGATGAGTTGTACAAGATGATCTATTCAATCAGCGAGCCTCGCTGGCTCGCTGATGAAGACTCGAAAAAAATCAAAGAACTGCGGCAACGCGTTCATGATCTCTACGCCGCTTACAAACAGGCGGCCTGAGAGCGAGGGATCGACTAAGCTGCTGAAGGCCCGGACCCGGTTCTTCAGGATTCGGGCCGCAGTTTTTTCGTAAACAGGTTGTCCGAAGCTGAAAAACGCAAATCGGTTCTGGAGGCAGTCACTCGCCCGGGTCTGAAGCCGGCTTGTAATGCCAGCTCCCCCCGGCCCCAAAGGTGAAACCGAGATGCATCGTTGAAGCTTGAAAGAATAGACGTCCGGTCAGGCTGGACATCTGTCTTGTTTAATTGGAAGGACATCATTGTCCAAAAAGCTGGAAACTTCTCACCTTGTTTTCCCTGAATCTGTTGAGTAGCACCGTGAACAGATCAAAATTGCTTGAAAGTACGGATTGGAGCAGATAACTTATTCATAATTAATGAAGTATTGAAGGAAACAGGTACAAACGCCAGGACCAGCTTACATGGCGATGTCCTCTTCCATCGTCACCCGCGACCAGAGCGGGACCTCTGTCGTCAACGACCGGTCCGACGGTCGACTGTGCCAGACTGTGACGACAGAAGACGGACGGTATCGGTGTTGTCCATCAGGCCGCACTGGTGCCAAAATGAGATCGTCGGCCTCGGATTTCTGATCAGCTCGATGTTTTTCCTCAGGAAAGGGATAAAAAACGATGGCGAAGCATCATCTCTTGGAGCAATATCGGAGTCAGGTTGCGTCATATCTAGCGATATGCGACTGGGGGGACGTGCCGCTGCTCGCCGGCCGCCGCTTTCGTGTGGAACCGCTGGCCGGCGGCGAGTATAACCTGAACTACCTGCTGGTTGACGAAGGGCGACCACTGGTCTTCCGGGTCAATATCGGCACCCAGATCGGCCGGGACGACCAGATCGTCTATGAATACGAGGCGCTGCGACTGCTCGAGGCTTCCGGGGTCACCCCGGTACCCTATTTCGTCGACAACAGCCGTCGGCAGATTGACCGCGGTATTGCCATCATGCAGTATCTGCCGGGCCGACCGCTCGATTACCGACGGGATCTCGCCGATGCCGCCCGGACGCTGGCATCGATTCACCGGGTGCGGCCAGCGGGCGACCACCACCTGGTCGTTGAGCGGCGGCCGCTCAGTTTGATTTTCAAGGAATGCAGCGGATTGTTGCAGCACTACTTCGAGTCGCCGCTCGGCTCTGCCGAGATCAAACGGCTGCTGGAGCGAATCATCGTTTGGGCTGCCGACCGGACCCGCCAGGAGAAATACTTTCAGGACGAGCCCTGGTTCTGCATCGTCAATACCGAGGTCAATTCCGGTAATTTTATCGTCAACGACGCCCTTGGTACTACCCACCTGATCGACTGGGAGATGCCGCGGTGGGGTGATCCGTCCACCGATCTCTGTCACTTTTACTCTCCGTTGACGACGTTGTGGAAGAGCGACTTTCGTTTCAGTGAACCGGAGCGGCGCGGTTTCCTCGATTGCTACCTCAGTCACCTTGGCAGTGTGCATCTGCGCCGCAGTCTCGACGAGCGGCTGCGCATCAAGTTTCCGTTCGTGCTGTTGCGCGGCATATCCTGGTCGGCCATGGGCTGGGTTGCCTACCAGACCGATTATCAGGGGGTGCGTAATGAAGATACCTGGCGGACCCTGCAGCGTTATCTCGATGCCGATTTTATCCGCTCGCTATTTCAGCCATTGATCGAAGATGCATTCTGACCAGCCGACAATGTCTGCCGACTATCTGCTCATCTTTACCCGCTACCCCCGGCCAGGTCGCAGCAAGACCAGGCTGATCGGCGAATTGGGGCCGGAGGGGGCGGCCTGGTTGCAGCGCCGGCTGACCGAACGCGTGGTCGATGAGGCAAAGCGGCTGGCTGCGCAGTATCCGGTTCAAATTCAGGTCCATTTTTATGACGGCGACGAAGAGCAGCTGAGCGACTGGCTCGGTCCGCTGGTCTACCGTCCCCAAGTGGAAGGGGACCTTGGCCGGAAGATGGGAGCGGCGATGCGTGGCGCCATCGAGGAGATGGGAACGGCGCCCGGCTCAGTGGTGCTGATCGGCAGCGATATCCCGCAGATCGATGTGTCGCTGCTTCGGCAGGCTTTCAGAACCCTCGCCTGGAATGAGGTAGTGCTCGGTCCGAGCCGTGACGGCGGCTACTATCTCGTCGGCCTGACAGCAGCGGTTGGTCCCCGGGTGCTGCCGCTGCTGTTTGACGAGATGCGCTGGTCGACCGAGACGGTGTTGTACGAGACCCTGGGCCGACTCGGGGCGAATGGCTGTTCGGTCCAACTGCTGCCGACTCTGCGCGATATCGATCGGCCGGAAGACCTGGCATTGATCAAGGAGTTGGGATTGTTGTGAGGGCAGCGCTGGCCGTGATCATTCCGGCACTCAACGAAATGGAACAGTTGCCGGCCACGCTGGACGCGCTGTCCGGTGAGCCGTCTCTGGAAATCGTGGTTGCCGACGGCGGCAGTACCGATACTACCGTTGCCCTGGCCCGGTCGGCCGGTTGCCGGGTGGTCGCCGGTCCGCCCGGGCGCGGGCGCCAGCTTAACGCCGGAGTGGCGGCTAGCACCGCCGAACTGCTCCTCTTTCTTCATGCCGATACGCGGTTGCCGCCGGGGTTTGCCGCGATCGTCGAGCAGACCCTGGCTCGCCGGGAGGTGGCACTCGGAGCCTTTTCCCTGGCGATTGACAGCTACGCCCGCAGTCACGCCCTGCTGGCCCGGCTGGCCAATCTCCGTTCCCGCTGGTTGTCGCTCCCCTATGGCGATCAGGCGCTGTTTACCACCAGAATGCGATTCGAGCAGGTGGGCGGTTTCCCGGAGATCGAGATCATGGAGGACTTCGTCTTTGTCCGGCGGATGAGACGAACCGGCCGCATCGTCACGCTCCCCGAACGCGCCACGACGTCGGCCCGTCGCTGGCACAACCTGGGGGTCGTGCAGACCACGCTGATCAATCAGTTGATCGTCTGCGGCTATGCTGCGGGTGTTAAGCCGGCGCGCCTGGACCGCTGGTATCGTCGGCTTCGAGGAGTAGCCGGGCCGGTAGACAGACAATGAAGAGAAAAGCATTTTGGCCCCGTTGTCGCTGTTCTATAACGGTCCCGGTCATGGTATAATGAAATGCATGAGAAACGCAACCGATGATACGAACCAGACCTGCCCACGGATGAACGAGACGACGACTCGACCATACAGCTCCGCTGAAGAGCTGATCAACAGCCTCTCCCATGGTTTCGGCCTGGTGATTAGCGCTCTCGGAGCAGGCGCGCTGATCACCCTGGCGGCACTGTACGGCGACGCCTGGCAGATTGTCTCCGCCAGTATCTTTGGCGGTTGTCTGATCATGCTCTATGCGGCTTCGGCCACCTACCATGCGGCCCGCGATCCGCGAACCAAACGGGCCTTGAAAATCTTCGATCATATCGCCATCTATTTCTTGATCGCCGGTTCCTATACCCCGTTTCTCCTGGTGAATTTGCGTGGTCCCTGGGGGTGGAGCCTGTTCGGCGTCATCTGGGGGCTGGCGTTGCTGGGGGCCGTCTTTAAGCTGTTTTTCACCGAACGTTTCAAGGTACTGTCGCTGGTGGTCTACCTGATGATGGGCTGGCTCGTGGTGGTTGCCGTCAAACCTCTGTTCGCCGAGCTGTCGCTGAAAGCCGAGGTCTTTTTGGTTCTCGGCGGCGGGCTCTATACGCTGGGCGTTGTTTTCTACGCGCTGAAAAAGATCAAATTCATGCACGGTGTCTGGCATTTCTTCGTTCTCTCCGGCTCGGTGATGCACTATTTTTCCATTCTTTTCGGCTGTATCCTGCTCACTCGAGGGTAGCGGATCGATAAGAGTCTGACGGTTGACCGGATTATCAGGCAAAGATCAGATCGCTTTCCTGCCGGCGCAGGGCTCTTGCTTCCGCCTCCATTTTTTCGGTGACGTCACGAAGGTCTTCGCTTTGTCCTTCGATTTGTGGCAACAGCGCCAGGTTGAAGGCGTGCTCTGCCTGGGTCAGGCGATTGCAGAACAGCAGGTAGTTCGACTTGCTGTGGTAACCGGCCCTCACCAGTGCGGCGTGATTGTTGCCGCGAGTTGTGAGCAGAGCAGCGTAATGATCGGTCAGCAGAACCATCCACTGGCGATAGAGGGGTTTGGCAGGATCAGGCAGCGACTCCGCTCTGGCAAGCAACGCCTCGATATCCACGGGTTGGCTTCGTTGTTGTGCTTCGATTGTCGCCTCCAGGGCCCGGCGGCGGGAGATAAGGTAGTGATCGGCGAAGCTTTTCAGCCCGCTGGTGTATTGCTTCAGTTGCCAGGCGTAAAAGACAAAGAAAATCGGGATGAAAATCATCCAGATAGGGGGAGTCGGTTTGTCCAGCACCTGGAGGGCGAGCTGTCTGGCCAATTCTTGCTCGCTGTCCCAAATATGCTGTTGCTTTTCCTCAAGAGACAAGGTGGTCATCGATGTTTCCCGTTGGTGTTTAGGGCATCTGCTTGGGTTGAATGGCCGCGATACGAAGCGACATCAATCCCGAGTCTGGCAAAAATTTTCTGCAAAGCTACCCGTGACAGGCCGGCGATCCGCGCGGCCTCGGATACATTGCCTCCGGTTGCAGTCAGAAGCTGTTCGACATAGTTCAAGGTGAAAGCGTTGACTACCGTGGCCTTGGCGTCTTTGTAGGAGGCCGGCGGCTGCCCGCTCCTGTGCTCGTCGGTGGCTTGGGCCTGCGGCATATGGCTGGTATTGAATACCCTGCGGACCAGGTCCATGTCTATCAGCTCTCCGTTACAGAAGACCGACAGCCTTCTAATAACATTTTGAAGTTCACGGACATTTCCCGGCCAGGGGCGATTGCTCAGCCATTGCATGACGTCGGGAGTCATCTCCGGTTCGGAGATACCGGCTTCTCTGCAGGCGCAGTTCAGAAGGTGCCTGGCCAGCAGCGGGATATCCTCGATGCGATCACGAATCGGAGGAATGGTAATGGACAACACGTTGAGCCGGTAGAAGAGGTCTTCGCGAAACAAGCCGCTTTTCATGGCCGCTTCGAGATCTCGATTGGTTGAGGCGATGACCCGCACATCGACATGACAGGTCTGGCTCGAGCCGATCGGCCGAACTTCTCCGTGCTGCAGGCAACGGAGCAATTTGGCCTGGATCGGAGGACTGATATCGCCGATTTCATCGAGATGAATGGTGCCGCCATCCGCCGCGACGAACAACCCTCGATGGTCTCGATCGGCACCGGTGAAAGCCCCTTTGACATAACCGAAGAGTTCACTCTCCAGAAGATTTTCCGGGATCGATGGACAATCGACAGCCAGAAACGGTTTGGCCGCTCGCGGTCCGAAGCGGTGAATCAATCGGGCCGTCACTTCCTTACCGGTACCCGATTCCCCCCGTATCAGGACCGTGTATTCTGAACGGGCGACGGTGGTGATGGTGCTTCTCAAACGTTGGATCGCCGGCCCTTCTCCGACCAGCTCTTCACGCGTATCCTGGCGAATGACGACCTGCTGCAGCCGACTGTTTTCCCTGAGCAGCCGGCTACGCTCCAATCCTTTTTCGACGACCCGAAAGAGGTGTTCGGGTTCGATCGGCTTGGTCAGAAAATCGTAGGCACCATTGTGCAGCGCCTGCACTGCCGTTTCCACGGTTCCATAGGCACTCAGCACGACGACGCTGATGTCGGGATGATGTTTCAGGGTTTCGGCCAACAGATGCATGCCGCCCATCTCCGGCATGCGCAGATCGGTGATCATGAGTTGCGCCGGTCGCTCTGCCATCTCCTGCAGGGCCTGTTTCCCGCTGGTGCAGACAGCGACCCGGATGCGGGGAAAGTTTCCGGTGATAAGCCGGGCCAACCCCTGGGCAAAATCCTGCTCGTCGTCGACGATTACCATCCTGATGGCAATGGCTTCTTCGGAAGTTTGCGGTGATTTCATTTCGCTGCCTGTCATACCGAGGGGTCGGCAGATGGGATTAACACGGTGAACTGTGCACCGCCCAAGGCGGCCGACCGGCCGATTTCGATCCGGCCACCGACATCGCTGACGATACCATAACAGATCGTCAAGCCAAGTCCGGTGCCGGCGCCGATGTCCTTCGTCGAGAAGAATGGATCGAACAGGTGCGGCGCATCGTCGGTGGCGATCCCCGGGCCGTTGTCCGCAACGGTTATCGCAATCATGGTTTTCGACCCTTTATCGACGAAAATGGCTAATTTGCCGACCTCTTCGTCGACGGCGTCAATAGCGTTGATGATCAGATTGCTGATGACCTGTTCGAGCGCTCCGACGCCAAGCCGGACTATCAGAGGTGTATCCGCGCATGTTACCTCCAGTTGGACCCCCTTTTTCGCGGCCTGGACGGAGAATACCTCGCTGACCGATCCGGCCACCAGGCAGGCATCGGCAGTCCCGGAGCCGGCGGCTTTCGGACGGGCGAAGTTGAGCAGATCCTGGAGAACCCGTTGCGCCTGCTGGGTGTGACGCTCAATAATAGCCAGATCGGTGAGTTGCTGCCGGTCGCTGACGGTTTGTCTGAGCAGGCCGGTGTAGCAGCGGATTACACCGAGCGGATTGTTGATTTCATGGGCAATACCGGCGGTCAGTTTGCCGACGGTCGCCATCTTTTCGGTCTGCATCATCTGTTGTTGCATACGCAGCTCCTTGGTGATTTCACGCAGGTAGACGACGGCCTGATCGGCTTCTTCCGACGAGCTGCGGACCGGATAAAGAGACAGAGAGAAGGTGCGCCCGCAGGGCAGGCTGACTTCGCGCAGATCGGGCTCGCCGCGGGCGATCGCGTCCTTCATTGGACATTTCTCTGTTTCGGCGGGAAAAAACAGGGAGAGGATATTGCCATCCGTCCTCTCTCCGTCGGTCAATTCCGCCGTCAGTTTTTTTGCGGCGCGATTGACGGTCAGTGATGTACAGCCGGTATCCATGAGCATCAGCGGATCGGTGATTCCCTCAACAATGGTTTCCAGGATATTCATCTGTCTCGCCAGGCTGTCAAGGGCCGTCAGGTTCTCCGCGGCAATACCGAGCTGTCTGCCGAGGGCCTGCAGGACACTCAGGTCGTGGCGAGCGGCTTCTTCCGGGGTCTTCCAGGAGAGGCAGAGCAGCCCTTCGGCGTTTCCGGTGCCGGATTCGACCGGGACATAAACGGCCGGACCACGGGCGACACAGACACCGCCGGTGACAATCTCGACGAACTGCTCCGGTTGCGGCAGAGGACTGTGCGTCTCCGGCCAACTGTAGGATCCTTGAGAAGCCATCGTGCAGATATAAGCGATTCGTTCCGCCCCGAAGCGGCGGCAGATCTGGGGCAGGGCATGCTGCCAGAGCTCCGAGCGCGATCTGCTCTGGTACATGTCCTCGAGGAGTCGGACAAACAGGTGAACGTCCGCCCGCCGGGCTTCCATCTCGTCGGAGAGGGCATCGGTGCGTTCATCTACCATCAGGCGCAGGTTTTCAGCGTAATTCTGCAATTGTCGACGTGCCTCAAACAGATGTTCGCCCATCTGCTCGATACCGTCCACCAACTCGTCGATCTCATCTCCCTGTTCGAGCTGACTGAGCAATTGCGCGCTCTCGATATCGGTTGCGTTGCGTTGAAAGACGCTGGTCAGGCGCTTCAGGTTGTTGACCACGAGCAGCCTGAAGAGCACATTGCTGGCGAAAAAGAAGAGCAGAACTCCAAAGGCGAAAAAGGCGAAATAGGTCAGTATGGTCTGACGCAGACGGCCGACGCTCTTTTGTACCGAAGTGGCAACGAAATCAAGCCCGGCTATGGCTCCGAGTTCCTTGCCGAAGCCCCGGTCGCCATAGCGTTGTAGCAGGTCGGCAGGGGCATCTTCCGGTTTGCCGTGACAATACATGCATTGCTGCTCGAAGCGTACCGGTCGCGCCATCACATAATGTCTATCACCGCCTAGATCCTGATACCCGTGCCATAATTGATGGTCTTCGTTTTCTCTGAAAAAGGTGATGAGCTGCCGCTCGAGATCATTGGCTTCATATTCGGGATTGCGGGCATCCAGTGCGACACGGCGAAAGATGCTGCCGATTTTCGGTGTACTCACCGAAGACATGACCTTCCGAGATATATAGGAAGAAGACATTGCCTGGATGAGAAAGGCGTCCGGGAAATGTTCGTACATTGCCGGCCGCAATATCTGCCTGACGTACTGCTGCACTGAATCGAGGTGGGCAAAAATCAGATTGGCCCTGTCGTGGACTTCTTCTTCCAGGACACTGCGCATGTGAAAGTAGGAACCGGCAGAGAAGATGGAGCCGAGCAGGAGCGCGGCTACGATCAGACCGAAGATGAATTTGGTCTGCAGGTTATAAGGCTTGGGAATGTGCATACCACTCCCCAAAGTTATCGAAACATCCGGTCGTCGGGAAGTGACCGGCAAAGGATGGATACAAAGACGGTGTTCGTACTGATGGCGTCATTGTAACCCACGGCAAGGATTGCTTCAATAAAACGGGAACCAGTTGTCACTCCGATCCGGTTATCGATCGGCTAAAACTGTTTCCAGGTATTGCTCGCCCTGCTCGACCTGCTGAACATCGGTGTAGTAATAGCGGGACGGGTCAATGTTGTTGTCCTCGAGCAGAATAGACATCCTGTCGAGGACGTCTACCGAGTCGGTGAGCAGCGGTAGCACCCCATAGACAAAGGATAACAGTGCGCACAAGGAGATGGCGAAAGCGGTCAATCGGCGGGGCAGGCTTGTTTGGGTTTGTGTTTTCATGAGTAGTGGTGCGCCGGGGGGGCTCCCCCCGGCGCCGATTATCCTTTGAGGACACCTTGTGTTGATGCCTTATATCATAGCGGTGATTTCCGGGAATACCAGATAAAACATGATGTAGGCCATAGTCAAGGTCAGGATCAGGTTGAAACTCTGGCCGCAGACGTAGAGGATCAAGGGTTTTCCTCCCTTGAAATAGACGGCCAATTCACGGAAATTGGTGGATAGTCCGATAGCCGCGAACGACAGCGCGAAGAACCAGCCGCGCAGCAGCCGGGTGCCGCCGCGAACCGCGCCCTGATCCACCAGGGCGGCGCTCAGGTCTTTGCCAAGGTTGCTGTCCAGAATTGAAAAGAGAATCGATGCCGCAAGAAAGCCGAGTACGAACTTCGGGAAACGATGCCAGATCTCGCCGGCGCCGACGGAGCGTCCGGCAACCCGTTCCACTCGCATGGTCCAGTAGAGTGCGACACAGAAGGCGGTGACACCGATCATCACGTTCTGGATCATTTTAATCGTTGCCGCGACGTACATTGCCTTGTCCCCGAGGAAGGCACCTGCTGCGGCAACCGCACCGGTTGCATCGATGGTGCCGCCGATCCAGGCGCCGCCGAGAATTTCCGGCATGCCCACCGCCTTGATGAAGGCAGGCATGGCAATCATCATAATGGCGGTGAAGACCAGTGAGAGTCCGATGGACAGCGTCAACTCCTCCTTTTTGGCTCGACAGGCCGCTGCGGTGGCTATGGCGGCCGAGGTACCGCATACGGACATATCGGCGGAGATAACGATGTTAAGCGTTTTGGACGGCATTTTCAAAACGGTCTGGCCAAAAATATAGGTGGAGATGAGAACCGTCGGTGTGACTACCCAGGCCACGAAGATACCAGGGGTGCCGATGGCCATGATCTTGCCGAAAAGCACTTCCGCACCGAGCAGGACCAGACCGGTTTTGATGAAAAATTCGACCTGGCAGGCCGGCAGGACCCATTTGGGCGTGCCGAGGGTATTGGCCAACAGCATACCGATCAGGATGCCCCAGGCCTCGGCGCCGATGCCGTATTGCTTGGAGATTGCCTGGCCCCCGAGCATGAAGGCGAGTACCGTGACCAAAAAAACGATGACGAACCCTTTGGCAAAGGCGGTATAACTCTTGCCCATCATTTTTATCCCGATGCCGAAGATGATCATGAAAAAGATGCCCAGCCCAATCAGCGTCGGGATATAGTTGTAGGGTTTGTTGGTCGCCTTTGCCTTGGCTGAAGACTCTTTTTTTACAGCGGCCTGCCAGGCGGCGATCTTGGTTTTGGTTTCTTCGTTGAGTGTCTCATCGCCAAATGCTGCCGCCGCTGCCGCCTCTTCTGCCTGCATAGCCGCAGCTAGAGCGTCGGCGGTGGCCGTCTTTGCCGCCTCGTAAGCGGGCAGCGCCTTTTCGTTCATGGCCTGTGCTTGCGCTTCGGTGCGGACAAAGGAATCGACCGGGTTGCTTTTCCAGGACCCGGGGTGCTTGGTCCAGTGCGAGACAAATTTGCCGAAAGCAGTGCTGCTGGATGCCTTCAAGCTCTTCTTGGTCTGGTTGGCTTCGTGCCAGGCGATGGTTTTAAACGGTGCCCGGGCCGCCTCAACCTGCTGAATCTGGTTGGCCGCCTCAATTTTTCGGGCAAATTCTTCCTTTGGTCCAAAACCGAAATAGGCGATCAGGCAAACGGCGATAACGATAAAACCGAGCCAGATCGCCAGGTAGTCCTCTTTGGTCCATAAGTCGGACCAGCGACTTTGGCCGTGATCGACGACAACATTGGGGTCTGTTTGAGCCATTGCTCTCCTCCGTGATAAAGTGATTGTGCCTTCTGGCGGGTGCGCCAGGTGGTATTTTAGTGAGAGCGAAGCAAGTGTCGTGCCAGTCAGGAACCCATGGAGCGGTTAGCTTAAGTCAATAAATATCAATATGTTATAGAAAACGGAAAAGCGAGTGCCGATGGGAGTTGGCGAGAGGTGACAACCCGGGTTTGCGTCGATGATAACTCAGGTTTGCAGGAAGGTGGTGTCAGATGATGAACTTCATGCCGCTCTCAGCGGAAAGATCGGAGAGCTCCTTGAGGTGGGCGCGTTGTACCATGGCGACGATCGATTCTATTTTTGCCGCGATGGCCCGGGTGGCCAGGTCGAACTGGATGCCGCAGATGAACTCGGTTCCCTTTTTGCCCCGAACTTTGGAGATATGGCGAACCTTTGCGTTGAGCCTGACGAGCATCATGTCGTCGTGCACGAATTCAATGGTTCTGGTCTCGTCAATGCGAAACAGTTCCTGCTGCTCCTTGGCGATAGAGAAGGCCATGCCGCTGGCGCTCATATCCACAACCCTGGTGCGGACGGTGCCGTGCTTGCGCTTGCCCATGACCAGGACAATCAATTTCATAGTTTCCGGGACCTTGGCCCGGAATTCCCGGGCGCCGCGTACCAGGCGGCCGATGGCCGGATAGGTTAGCCGAAGGACAGGCAGGCCGCGAACATCGGCCAGATCCTGGAAGACGGTGCCCAGTTCGACGGCATAGGTCGTGGTGAAAAACCGGATCAGGACCCGCTGTGAATGACGGATAAAAAGATTTCCGATCCCAGGTTCAAGGGGCAGCAAAATCAGGTGTGACATCTGTTTGAGATAGTCGCCCGGCGAATAGTCAGGGGGTGGTGCTGTGGCACCGCTGTCGTCTTCTTCCGGCAGGGATGGCAGGTCGTCGTAAAGACGACTGAAGTAGACTCTGGTCAGACCGTCGAGTTCGACCTCGAGAATCTTTTCATCCATCAGTATCGTCTGCAGGTAAGGGAGCATATCGGTCGGCTTGTAAAAAATATCGCCGTCCTCGAGCGCTTCCTCGATCATCGCAGCGGTGAAAATTTCCTCGGGGAAAAAGATGTTGAGGCGTCGCTGGGTACGCTGTACGAGTGTTTCTGTGGTGGTGTCTGACATCGTAACCGGGTTTAGGGCGGTGCCGGGGGATGATCAGCACTGCCATTGTTGTGATCTGCTGAGATTCGCTTGGGTCCTCCTGTCCGAACTATCCGGTAGCGGTTGCGGTTCATGCCAATGATATAGTAAATCAATCAAACATGGAAATGCTATTTATACAAACAAACACCGGGCGAGCGGCGCCTTGCGCGCTGCTGAGCTACCGTTATTACGGTATCGGCTTCGTTGTCCGCCGAAGAAACAGTGGCGTCGATTGTTTTCGGAGATCCTTATGAAAAGCGGTATGTGTCGAATATCAGGTGTTTTACTGCTCATGGTGCTGGTGCTGTGTGGTTCGAGTAGGTCCAGCCACGCCGCCGATGTCTCGTTTCGCTGGGCGATCCTGGCCGAGGAGGACGGCGTTATGCAGCCACTCGATTTTTCCTCGCCGCCGGTGGTCCATTCGGGCACTCCGATGCAGTTTTATCTCGAACACCTGGACAATTGTTACATCTATCTCTACCTGCTCGATGCCGGCAATCAGGTGGCGGCGCTGTTTCCGATGACCAGTGGTTATTACACCTACGGATTTCCACGCGGGCAGAAGTTCTTTCCGCCCGGGAACCGGACGTTTACCTTTGTCCCTCCGGGCGGCATGGAAACGTTTATCATGGTTGCTACCGTGCAGCGTCCCTTTCAATTGGAAAAACTGACCGATGAACTGCTGAAGAATCCGGGAAGCCGCTCACAGCAACAATTACTGCTCGGTGAGATCGAGGCCATGATCGGCAACGGCAAGCGAGAAAAGAGATCGCAAAAGGCCGAGGACCTGGTCGCCGTCGAGCGCCGCAGCAAGGCCGCCGACGGGAGTGTTACAACGGTTTCATTTCAGGCCGTCGAAGTCGATATCGCCGATTTTTACGGACGTAAACTGCTCATCGATCATCGTTAGGGAAACTTGAACAGGGCGGGGCTGAGCGTGATCGGTATTGAGCCGATTGCAGGAACACCGGATCGATGGGGCCTAACCGAAACAGGGAACGATGAAACCATTGACCACACCGCGCATGGATCGCTGTATCGGCTGTCATTCGTGCTCGCTCGCCTGTGCCCGCCTGGTGCATAAAAAGCTTTCCTGGGCAACCTCGGGTATCAGGATTCATTCGGCCGGCGGGCTCTCCACCGGCTTTATTTCGGTGGTCTGTCTCGGCTGTGACCCGGCACCCTGTGTGCAGGTCTGTCCAACCGGTGCTTTTCGGCAACGCAAAGGGGGCGGTGTGGTTGTCCGTAAGAGCGACTGCATTTCCTGCGGAGCCTGCGTCACCGCCTGCCCCGTCGGGGCGATTTACCAGGACGGCGGCGGGGAGGTCTATGTCTGCCTGCATTGCGGGCGCTGTGTCGAATTCTGTCCCCACGGTTGTCTGGAGTTAACGCAGCGCGCCGACCTGCAGAGGAGTTTGGACCATGAATGAGCGTTTCAAAGTATTTGTCGTCGATTTGGAGGCTGCACAGGGCCGGGTTGAAACGATCGATGGTCGAAACGATGTCGCCGGTGGCAGCGGGCTGGCCGCGTTACTGTTCCTGCGCTACGGCAGGCCGGAGCAGCCCTGGGACCACCCGGAGCAGCCGATTATCCTGGCCATCGGCCCGTTGACCGGCCATTTCCCGTTGATGAGCAAGACGGTCTGCGCCTTTGTTTCTCCCTATCACGACCAGTATACCGAGAGCCACGCCGGCGGCCGGCTGGCGCTGGCGCTGTTTTTCGCCGGCTACGACGCACTCGTTCTGCTCGGGCGAGCCAAAACACTCAGCTGTCTGTCGCTCGGCTCCCAGCACCTGAGTCTTCGTGATGCCGGGTTTATGGAGGGAATGAATGTCGCCGGCACGGGCAAGCTGATCCGGAGGATGTTTCCCAAATCGTCAGGCCATCGATCGATTATCAGGATCGGCCCGGCCGGTGAGATCGGATCGGCGATGGCCTGCATCAACGTCGACTCGTATCGGCATTTCGGTCGGCTCGGCGGCGGTGCCGTATTTGGCGTCAAGAACCTGAAAGGGCTGGTGGTCTGCGGCGATGCCCAGCGGCCAGTGCCGCCGGGCAAGGAGTATGCCGGATTGTTCAAGGAGGTACACCGGCAGGTATGTTCCACCGACATGATGCGCAAATACTATCATCTCGGTACCGCCGCCAACCTCCGCGGTCTTAACGATATCCAGGCGCTGCCCTGGAACAACCTGCAGAAAACCGCTGATCCTGGCATCGAGGGGGTGACCGGTGAGATCTTTGCCGACCGGACCTTGCTGCGTAACGGTGCCTGTTCCGGCTGCCCGGTGGGCTGCATACATCTCGGCTTTTTCCGGGATCGGTTCAAAGAGGATGCCCGCTATCTCTACCACCAGGTACCCTACGATTATGAACCGATCTTTGCCGCCGGGACCATGCTCGGAGTTACCGATTGCTTTGACGTCCTGCGCATCCTCGAGGATTTCGAGCGGGTCGGTCTCGATGCGATGTCGGCCGGCGTGGCGCTGGCCTGGGCCACCGAGGCGACGCAGCGCGGACTGCTTTCAGAAAAGCAGACCATTGTCCGGTTGTCGTTCGGTGATGCAGGCGCCTATCAACAGGCGGCCCATCATCTCGGTCTCGGCAGCAACGAGTTCTACCGGCTGCTCGGCGGCGGTACCCGGAAAGCGGCAGCGGAATACGGCGGCGACGATTTTGCCTGTGTTCTCGGTCAGGAGATGGCCGGCTATGCCACCGGTCCGCTTTTCTTCACCGCTCAGTCGCTCGGGTTTCGCCACTCCCATCTCGACACCGGCGCTTACTCGCGGGAGCAGCAGGACCCGGCCAAAGATGTCACGACGGCGGTTGATTTTCTGTTGGCGGATGAACCGTATCGGGCGCTGCTCACGTCGATGACTGCCTGCCTGTTCGCCCGCTCTGTCTATCAATCGGAGCAATTGGTCAAATGCCTGGACTCGGTCGGCTACCGGGAATTGGCTGCATCGATCGAGCCGGTGGCCGAGCGCATCCGGGCGTTGCGCTGGCAGGTTCGAATCGCCACCGGTTTTTGCGCGGAAGAGATTACCATCCCCAAACGGTTTTATGACGTGACAACCTGGCAGGGCCCTGTCGATGGGGAGTATTTCGATCGGCTCAGGGAAGCCTACGGCCGGAGGATCATGGAGTTTGCGCTGCCTGAAGCAGCACCTCTCTGATACCGCCGTTACCTAACCGAGCAACCCTTCAGCCTTGAGCAGTTTGTAATTGACGCTGTCGATCAGGGCCTGCCAACTGGCCTCGATGATATTGATCGAGACACCGACCGTACGCCATTGACAGACATTGTCGGTACTTTCGACAAGAACCCGGACCTTGGCCTCGGTGCCGTGTTCTCCGGAAAGGACCCGGACCTTGTAGTCCGACAGCCCCATCTCCTCGAGGCAGGGGTAGAAGCGGGTGAGTGCTTTTCGCAGCGCACGGTCGAGGGCGTTGACCGGGCCGTCGCCCATCGAGGCGGTGTGGACCTCATGGCCGCCGACATAGAGTCTGATCGTCGCTTCCGTCAACGGTGGCCGATCGATCCGGTACTTGTTGTTCATCACGCGAAAGCCTTCAACCCGGAAAAACTTGCGTTGCAGGCCGAGTGCCTCACGCATCAGCAGCTCGAAACTTGCCTCCGCCGCTTCGTATTTGTAGCCCTGGTTTTCTTTTTCCTTGAGGTCGAGAATGATCGCCGACAACAGCGGATCGTCCGGTTTCAGACGCAGCCCCCATTGCTCGGCTTTGTGCAGGATATTGGCGCGGCCAGCCTGGTCGGAGATCAGGATGCGGCGGTTGTTACCGACCTTCTCCGGCTCGATGTGCTCGTAGGTGAGCGGATTGCGCTTGACGGCGCTGACATGGATGCCGCCCTTGTGGGCAAAGGCCGATTCGCCGACATAGGGCTGGTAGCGGTTATGCGGCAGGTTGGCCAGTTCGTTGATCAGCCGGGATGTCCGGTAGAGTTCGTCGATACGGGCGGCGGCCGTGCAGTCATGTCCCATCTTGAAGATCAGCGCCGGCAGGATCGAGGTCAGGTTGGCGTTGCCGCAACGCTCGCCAAAACCGTTCATCGTCCCCTGAACATGGGTGATTCCGCAATGCACGGCAACGAGGGCGTTGGCCACCGCTGTCTCCGAGTCGTTGTGTGAATGAATGCCGAGTTTGACGGCAGCGTCGTCACGGTCGAGTGTATTCTTTACCGTCTTGATGATGGCCGGCAATTCGTGGGGCAGGGTGCCGCCGTTGGTGTCGCAGAGGACCAGGGTACCTGCACCGCCGCGCACGGCGCTGGCCAAGGTGGCCAGCGCGTAGTCCGGGTTGTTCTTGAAGCCATCGAAGAAATGTTCGGCATCGTAGATCAATTCATCCACGGAAGGCTTCAGGAAGGCCAGGGTGTCCTCGATAATCTCCAGGTTTTCTTCGAGCGAGATGTTCAGGGCATCGGTTACGTGGATATCCCAACTCTTGCCGAAGATGGTGATGACCGGTGTTTCGGCCTGCAGCAAGGCCTGCAGGTTGGCGTCCTGCTCCGGGTTGTTCTTGATGTGGCGGGTCGAACCGAAGGCGGTAAGACGTGCGACCGTTAATTTGTGGCGTCTGATCTTGTTGAAATAATCGACCGACATCGGGTTTGCGCCCGGCCAGCCCCCCTCGATATAATCAATACCGAGTTGATCCAGGGCGAGCGTGATGCGGACCTTATCCTCGACGGATAGATTGAAATTTTCCGCTTGGGTTCCATCCCGAAGCGTGGTGTCGTAGATTTCGATGGCTCGCGCCATAACAATTCACTTCCTGGTTGAAGGGTGACCGGTTATCCGTCCGGCATATGCTGTCTCTCTGCCCGGCGCTCTTCCAAAGGTATCGTGAAGCGGGGAGCAGATTCCGGTGCCTGTCCGGTCGACGTTGGCCCGACCGCCGGTCAAGCCGAGCGGGAGCGTTACATGCCGGAGCATAGCGTCAGATAGTAAGCGGTCGGCTGGAAAATGCAAACATTTTGACCATGGGCGCCGGGACTCGCCGTTTCCGTGCTTCCGGCCACGGTGTCTGAACCGTATCCGGTCTTGCGATAACACGATTTTCGATGTACATAGAGCCCATTATCACCAAGAGGGAGCGACGGTCGCGGCCGCTGTCCCCTCGCACCCTGTCTGCTGCATTACACCAGAGAACCCATATTCGGGAGGAAAACGGATGAATCGTCTGGCACGAATGACCCTGTGTTTTGCCGTAGTACTATTTCTTGCCATGCCTGCGCTGGCGCAGGACCAGAAAGTGAGATGGAAACTTGCCATGACCTGGACGAGCACCCTGGAGCCCCTTGCTCTGGCCGGCCCCTGGCTCGCCGAGATGGTCAGCGAGATGACCGATGGCAATTTCGAGATTCGTTTCGAGGGAGCGGAAAAACATAAAGCGGCACTGGAAATTCTCGACATGGTCAAGGGCGGCCAGTTCGAGATGGGACACAGCGCCTCGTACTACTGGAAGGGCAAGGATGTGACGACCACCTTTTTCACCACCGCCCCGTTTGATCTGAATGCCGCCGAACAATACGGCTGGTACTATTACGGTGGCGGCCTGGAATTGATGCAGAAGGTCTACTCCAAATTCGATGTCTACTCTTTTCCCGGAGGCAACACCGGTGTTCAGATGGGCGGCTGGTTCCGCAAGGAGATCAAATCCCTTGACGATCTGCAGGGCCTGAAGATGCGGATCCCCGGGCTGGCCGGTGAAGTGTTCGCCAAACTGGGGGTCAATGTCACCAATATCGCTCCCGGCGAACTCTACACCGCTCTTGATCGTGGCACCATCGATGCCCTCGAGTGGGTCGGTCCGGGCATGGATATCAAGATGGGCTTTCACAAAATCACCCCGTACTACTATGCCGGTTGGCAAGAACCGGCTTCGGAATTGCAGTTTCTGGTCAACAAGGCTGCTTTCGACAAACTACCGCCTGCCTACCAGACGGTGCTGACGACGGCCATGCAGGCTATCGCCTTCAAGATGACGGCGGCCAATTTCGAGGCCAACGCCCGAGCCTGGGAGCAGATGAAGGCCGAATTACCCGATATCAAGGTGATGACCTTCCCCGAGCCGGTACTCAAGGCAATGAAGGCGGCAACGGATGAAGTGATGGCCGGGTATGCCGCCGAGAATCCGGAGTTCAAGGAAGTGTACGAGTCTCGCAAGGCGTACCTGGCGGTGGCTCGTCCATGGACCAAGGTGTCTGAACAATACTATATCGAGACATCTGACGTCGTTGCCGAATAGGCTGGTTTTTTGAGTCCGTCTGCCAACCGGCGCCCGGACCGTTCACGCGGTCCGGGCCTTTTTTGTCATCGCTCGTTGTCGCGGGCACTACGATCAGGTAAACATCGTTTATAGGAGGCAGGGTTGTTGCGAAGAACCCGTGGAATCAGCTGATGTTGGTGAAAATCGAACGGGCCTTCATGCGTCTGAACCGCTTTACCGGCAAGATCCTGGCGGTTCTGTTGTTATTGATGGTGATCAACGTCTTCTATGATGTGGTCATGCGCTATTTTCTGCATAACAGCTCAGTGGCAATGCAGGAGATGGAGTGGCATTTGTTTTCCGTCATGTTTCTCTTCGGCATATCCGTCGCCTTGCTCGACGAAGGTCACGTCCGTGTCGATTTCCTCTATGACCGATTCTCCATTCGTCGCAAAGCACTCATCAATATCGTCGGCACCGTCTTATTTCTCGTACCGCTGGCCCTGCTCGTCTTGTTCGGCTCGCTTGATTACGTTGTCGACTCTTACCAGATCCAGGAGATTTCCGAAGATCCAGGCGGTTTGCCGTACCGCTGGCTGATCAAGGCGATGATCCCGTTGTCGTTCGGTTACCTGATCTTCTGCTCGCTGGGGTATACGGTCAAGCAAATCAATTTACTGCGTACCGCCGGTACGGATAGGCGGGCGGAGGGCAAGCGATGACCGGTCTCGTCATGTTCTGCGCCGCCCTGGCGATGCTCGTCGTCGGCTATCCGGTCGCTTTTACCTTCGGGTCGGTGTCGATTTTTTTCGGTATCATCGCCGCCGTCGTCTACCTGCAAGGAGATCTGTCGCCGGCCCTGATCGCCGGCGAGTTTTTCCAGATGTTCTCGATGATGCCGTTTCGCATTTACGCCATCATGAAAAACACCATTCTGATGGCCGTACCGTTGTTTATCTTCATGGGCATCCTGCTGCAGCGCTCCGATCTGGCCGAGCGGCTGCTGGAGGCGATGGGCAGCCTGTTCGGCAGGGTGCGCGGTGGGCTGGCGGTCAGCACCGTGCTGGTCGGAACGCTGCTTGCCGCTTCAACCGGAGTGGTCGGCGCTTCGGTGGTGGCGATGGGGGTCATCTCGCTGCCGGTGATGCTCAAATACGGCTACTCGAAACGATTGGCCACCGGGACGATCTGTGCCTCGGGCACTTTGGGACAGATCATCCCGCCATCCATCGTGCTGATCATTCTCGGCGATGTGTTCCAGCAGCCTGTCGGCGACCTGTTTCGTGCAGCGGTCGGGCCGGGGCTCATCCTGGTGGGCTGTTATATCACGTATATTCTCATTATCTCCGTTATCCACCGACGAGTGGCGCCGGCGATGCCGATCGATGAAGATCTGACGCGGCGGCAGAGCCTGGCACGGGCATTGTTTGCCATTGTCCCGCCGTTGACCCTGATCGTCATGGTGCTCGGTTCGATTTTTGGCGGTATTGCCACGCCGACCGAGTCGGCCGCGGTTGGTTGTGTCGGCGCCGTCGTACTGGCTGCGCTGTATCGCAAGCTGAGCTGGCAGGTAGTAGAGGAATCGGCCTTGGAGACGGTGAAAATTACCGCGATGGTGTTTGCCATCCTGATCGGCGCGACCGCGTTTTCGATGGTTTTCGTCTACACCGGTGCCGATTATCTGGTCGAGGATATGCTGACCAATCTGCCCGGCCAGAAATGGACGTTTCTGATCCTGTCGATGCTGGTCATCATGGCCCTCGGGTTCTTTATCGATTTCATCGAAATATCGTATATCGTCGTGCCGATCCTGTTGCCGATCGCCGATATTATCGGCATCAATCCGCTCTGGTTCGCGATCCTGATCGCGATGAACCTGCAGACCTCGTTTTTGACCCCGCCGTTCGGTTTTTCCCTGTTTTATCTCAAGGGGGTCTGTCCCCCCGAGGTGCAAACCGTCGATCTCTATCGCGGCGTCATCCCGTTTATCACCATCCAGGTCATCGTTCTCTGCTCGATCGTTATCTTTCCGGACTTTTACGGATTCCACTGATTCCCGTTTTGCCTCCATCTCGGTTGACACCGCCTCCTTCCATGATGATATCATGAATGGAGGTGTGTTTGTGCGCCACTGTGTTTTTTTCAGAGATTCGAGAGAAGGAGAACATCAATGCTGACCAAGCAGGAGTTTACCGAGAAAGTGCAGCAGCTGGTTGCCGAAGTCCGGGGAATGACCGGTATCGATGATCCGCAGAACATCGCCGAGACCGCGGCCCGCCTCAAGGGCCTCAATTACGCGCCGCCGGTCGGCGGCGGTCTCGACACCTTCCTGTCCTATACGACAAGCGAGCTGGCCCAGGAGATCGAGCGACTCGCGGCACTGCCGGATGATCAGGTCGATCCGCCGCCGGCACCGGGCGAGGGCGTGCTCGACATCAAGCTGCAGCAAATTTCGGTACTGGTCTTTTACTTTCGAGAGCTTGCCGAACTGCGTCGCGGGGTGCCCGAGGCCTGGGACGAGATAGACGAACTCTACGTCCACGATTAACGGTCACAAGATCCGCTTGCCGAACAGGGATGAGGCCAGCGAGACGGCTGTCTGCGCGGTCCGGTTGCTGATGTCCAGGATCGGGTTAGTCTCCATGATATCGAGAGAATTCAGCCTGCCGGTATCGCAAATGGTTTCCATCAGCAACTGGGCTTCCCGGTAGGTTAATCCCCCCGGTACCGGCGTGCCGACCCCCGGCGCCTCGTTGGCGTCCAGGCCGTCCATGTCCAGACTGATATGGATCCTCTCGAAACGGGACAGGATCTTCATCGTCTTCTGCAAAACACCGTGCATACCAATTTCGTCGATATCGCGCATCGTGAAGATGATGCAGCCCGATTCGCGAATGTGCTCTCGCTCCCGCCGGTCGAGATCGCGGACGCCGATCAGCACGACCTGGTCGGCCTTCAGCTTGGCGCCGAGCCGGCCGACATCGACCAGTTCGCGGGGCCCCCGGCCAAGCAGGATAGCCAGGGCCATGCCATGGATATTGCAGCTCTGGGAGGTTTCCGGGGTATTGAAATCGCCGTGGGCGTCGATCCAGACGATGCCGCAGGCCGCATCATGGGTGACGCCGCCGATACTGCCGATGGCGGCCGAGTGATCGCCGCCGAGAAAGATCGGGACGGTTCCGTCCCGGATAGCGTCACGGGCCAGCCCATAGGTCGTTTCGCAGGCCGCGCGGATCAGCGGCAGCCGTTCGGCGTAACTGGTGCCGACCAGCGTGTAGTGGCCGGGTACATCGATATTGCCCAGATCCTCGGTTCGGTATCCGAGATTGCGCAGCGCGCCGGCCAGGCCGGCATAGCGAATGGCCACCGGCCCGATGTCGACGCCGCGGTGCTGCTGGCCAAGATCGATCGGGATGCCGATAATTCTGACGGTCCGCTTCTCCATCAGGTTTGCAGGTTATTCCAGAGATTGACGATGAAATCCTGGGCATTGGTCAAGATAGCCTGGGCCTGTGCCGAACCGCGGTTGGCCAGTTTGTCGGCGCTGAATTCGGACATGTCGACGATAAAGAAGAAGACCGGGCGTACGGTGCCATCCGCCTCCACGCGATAGCTCGGCACCATGTTGCCGAAGGCGATGGCATGGAGTTGGGTGGCCATGGCGATCACCGTGGTCGCCCGGCGGGCATGCTGTCGCATGGCGTCCTGGGCAGCGTAGGCATCGCCGATGACCCCGGGCAGGGGGCCGTCGTCACGAATGGAACCGGCAAGGACGTAGGGAATGGCATGTTTCTCACAGGCGTGCATGATGCCGTCGGTGAGGCCGGCCTGGTGCAGGTAGGCCTTGATCGAGCCGGCGGCCCGGGCGGCGCTGATGACGTCGAGATGGTGGTAGTGGCCGAGCGGGACGAGTTGCTGGTTGTAGATGTCCTGGCCGAGTCCGGTGCCGAAGCGGGCCGCCTCGAGATCGTGGGTGGCCAGTGCGTTGCCGGCCAACAGCGCGTGGCAGTAACCGTTTTCGATCAATCCCTGCATGGCGTTGCGGCTGTCCTTGTCAAAGGAGACGGCCGGCCCGAGAACCCAGACGATGGAGCCGTGCTCCCGGTCGTGGCGCAGGATCCGGTAGAGATCGTCGTAGGAGCGGGAAAAAGGGGTTTCCCTGGTGCCGCGGGAACGGAAAATGAACTTGTCTGCAGAAGCGTGGTGCCGGCTGAACCCATCCGGGTGGACGAAAATCCCTTCCTCGCCGTTCTCACTGCGTCCGACGACCACCAGGTCGCCGGCACGCAACCGGCGCGGCTCGGTTACCGCGAGACTTCCCTCGCTGACCACGATCACTGCATCCATCCGGCTTTCCGGGGCTAGGGTCCAGCCGTAACCGGCGAGGTTGACGTATTCGGGAAAGTTCGAGGTGGCGTGAAACAGCTCAGGGGCGATGCCGTCGGCGGGAGCCGGGACGAGCCGGGCACAGGGGCTGTCGCACAACGGCGGCCTGTCAAACGGTGGCGGCTGGTAAACCATGAGCGGGTCCATTGGTACCTCCGTGGGCAGGTAGGTCGTGGATGGTCGAAATGATCATACGCTATTTCCCGGTAATTGACAAAGCAGAAGCGGTGGAATAAACGAAGGAGTGGGTGGTGCGCGTGCCGGCCCCCGGTTGGTCGAAAACGAAACAAGCAGCAGTGGAGAGCCCATGCACCTGTTGATCGATATCCTGTTGATCGTACTGCCGGTATTTCTGGTGGTCGGTCTCGGCTTTTCCCTGAAAGGTTCCGGCCTCGTCGATGCCGAGTTCCTGTTCCGGCTCAATCGCCTGATCTATTATGTCGCGCTGCCGGCGCTGCTCTTCTATAAAATCGCCACGGCCGACTTTTCCGCCAGTTTCGACCCCCGCCTGCTGCTCGGCATGGTCGTCTCGATCTGCACCGTGTTCCTGTGCAGCTACGGCTACACAGTCTTGCGGGGATACTCGCCGGAGGCCCGCGGCGCCTTTACTCAAGGAGCCTTTCGCGGCAATCTCGCCTATGTCGGGCTGGCGATCGCCTTTAATGCGTATGGTGTCGAAGGCTTTGCCATTGCCGGTATCCTGGTCGGCTTCCTGGTACCGCTGCTCAACGCCTTGGCCGTATTGTCGCTCCTGTTGCCGCAACGACAGACAAACCACAGTTTCAGCAAGGCCTTCTGGGCATCGCAATTCGTCTTCAATCCGCTCATTATCGCTTCATTTGTCGGCATCATCTGGAGTTTTTTCAATCTGCCGTTGCCGCAGGTCGTCGATCGGGCACTCGATATCCTGACCGGCATGTCGCTGCCGCTCGCCCTGATCTCGATCGGGGCCTCCTTTTCTCCACGAAATCTGCGCGGGGAAGTCGTCAAGGCGGTGCTGGCCAGCGGCATTAAAATAGTCTGGATGCCGTTGTTGACGGCCTTCATCCTGCTGTTGCTCGGCATCCGGGGAATGGAACTCGGCGTCGGGGTGGTCCTGGCGGCCAGTCCGACAGCGACCGCCGCCTATATCATGGCCCAGCAACTCAAGTCGGATGCCGAATTGTCCGGCTCGATCATCATGCTCTCGACGCTGCTGTCCGTGTTCACCTATTCGGCCGCCCTGTTTTTTCTTCGTTACAGCGGTCTGTAAACGAGGGGAGAACCTCTCCGCTCCTGATTTCCTCGGTCGGGCCAGGTCCCCAACGTCGTCCTTCCGCTTTGCCATGGAGCAGGTAATGGGTGCGTGCGCCATTAGTGCCAAGGACGCCGTTTTCCCCGAAGTAGGAGTGGCCGGAAACATCGGGATAGCGATTCCAGTAGGCCTGTGCCAGCGCAAGTTCGGCCGGGTCCTGGTCGCCGGATCGGGGGGGTGCGTGCCGGTCCGGGTGGAACAGTGGAGAGCCGGCCAGGCCGACCAACCAGGATCCGAACGAGACGACACAGATGATGACGATCACCCTGTCGATCCATTTATTACCGTTGGCGCTCACCGGCACTCCTGCGGAACGAGTCTGATCACGATCGGGACCGGCCGGCGGACTTTGTCCGGTCCGGTCGGGTTAATAGAAATGAAACGTGCCGCCATTGGTTAAAAGCGGGTAGAGATTCAGCGGCAGTGAAATGCTGCCGGCGGCGACGATGCCGTGTCGCCAGGCCGGGGGAAAACGGTGCAGCCAGAGGCCGGCACCACCAACCGCGCCAATCAGCGGCAGCATGGTCCACAGGGGAATGACCGCATTACGATACCAGGATGCCGGGACCACCAGGGCCAGGACGCCGGCCAGCAGCCAGAGGAGATAGAGTGGTATCAGTCCGGAGCCGGCGACTATCGGGTTTGACCGCTCGGGGCCGGCCGGCCGTTGGAACAATGCGCAGGCATGCCAGATCAGGCTGCCGCCGCAGCCGCTCAGCGTGTTGACCAGCATGTCGCTGAGTCCATAGGTCCGCGCCGGGTGCAGCCCCTGCAAAAACTCGTCATGGATGCCGAGCAGTGTTGTGAAACAGGCCGAGCAGACCAGCAGCGCATGCCCCTGCAGGCGCGGCGCCATGGCAAAACGAACGACCAGGGAGAGAAACATGTATTCGATGACGTGGATTTTTTTTGCCGGCAGATGTGCTTCGGGCAGCAGCAGTGCGATACAACACAGGCCGATGCCGGTCAACAGCGCTGCTCTGCCGAGCGAGGCACGCTCGCGACGCCTGGAGAAAAAGAGGCAGAGAGCAAGCAGGATCGCCAGGGTCAACGCGACCGGCAGGCCGGCGATTGTCTTCTCCGGCAGGTGCGCGTTGACCAACTGCCAGACCGGGAACATGCTGACATAGACGGGGACGAGCAGCAGGCTCAGCAGGTAGCCGGAAACGGTTTTTGCGGTGGCCTTGTGTTGGCGTGACATCGCTTATCAATGCTTAAATCCGGGATCGGAGAAGGGGCGCCGGGCACTGGTGATCCTGCACCGCTTTTGACCAAAATAGCCGGTTGCGATCGTCAAGACAACCCTATTGGCGGCAAATCGCAACCATTGCGGGACCTACGGGCACATGGAGCAGAAATTTTGACCGACAGGGCTGACGAGCGGGCGATTTTTCGCTATAATTGTGTAGATACACAAAATCACAAAATCATCGCGGCTTCGTATCAGCCGCAGCCATATCGATGAAGGGAGGGAATCCATGGGTTGGAGACAATTTTTTACCCCGGTGCGGTCGATGAATGCTTCTGAGGCAAAGGCGTACATTGAGGAACTGGGTGACGAGGGCTTCCAGCTGATCGACGTCCGACAGCCGGCTGAATATCGAGCAAGCCATCTTCCCGGGGCGCGCTTGATGCCGGTTGCCGACCTGGGCGAGAGCAGCGGCGATCTCGATCCCGACAAGCCGACCCTGGTCTATTGCGCGATCGGCGGCCGGAGCCGTGTCGCCGCGCAGATGCTTGCCGGCAAAGGGTTTTCAAAGGTGATCAACATGTCCGGCGGCATCAAGGCCTGGCGAAGCAAAACGGCAGTCGGACCGGAAGACAGCGGGCTCGAGCTGTTTTCCGGGAACGAGGCACTGACCGAGGTATTGTCCGTCGCCTATGGCCTGGAGACGGCCTTGCTGGAATTTTATGAATCGCTGGCCGGGCAGGTTGATCGCCAGGACGTCAGGGAGATGTTTCAGCGGCTGGCGGCCATCGAGGCCAAACACCAGCAGCGTATTGTCGACTACTACCGGCAGGCCCGGGGCGGTGGAGACGATGAGGAAAGCATTGCCGGGCGAGACCTCGGCGACACGCTGGAAGGCGGCCTGACCACCGGGCAGTATCTCGACCTGTATCAGCCTGATCTGCAGGACGTCGGCGACGTCCTGTCGCTGGCCATGGCCATCGAGGCGCAGGCCCTTGATCTGTATCAGCGGGCGGCCGACCGTGCCGCCACCTCGGAGATGAAAGAAGCACTGTCGACCATTGCCGGCGAAGAGCGTCAGCATCTCAGACAACTCGGCGAGTTATTCGCCGAACAGACCGGCAGCGGGGAGGGGGCATGAATAAGCGTCTGGTCATAGCCGGCGGCGGTCATGCGCACATGATGACCCTGGCCGGTCTCGGCGACTTTCTCGATCGGGGCTGCGAGGTGACGGTAATCGGGCCGTCTGAGTATCACTACTACTCCGGGATGGGTCCCGGTATGCTGGGCGGCACCTATCGGCCCGAAGAGATACGCTTTGCCACCAGGGCTCTCACCGAAAAGCTTGGCGGCACCTTTGTCCGGGCCATGGTCACCGGCATCGATCCGGAGCGGCGCCAGGTCCTGTTGGATTCCGGCGAATCGATCGCCTACGATGTATTATCCTGCAACCTCGGCAGCCAGGTGCCGGGCGGTATGGTCGACGGGCCCCTGGACGATATTTTTCTGGTCAAGCCCATCGAGCGGTTGCAGGCCGCCCGGCGGCGGATCGTCGAGCTCGGCTCGCAACGAGCGATCCATATCGGCGTTGTCGGCGGCGGCCCGTCGGCGGTGGAGATCGCCGGCAATATCTGGAGCATCGGTCGGCAACCCGGCATGCAGCCGCTGTCGATAACGGTGTTTGCCGGCAGTGGTCTGTTGCCCCACCATCCAGCCGGGGTGCGCCGTCGGGCAGAGGAGTCCCTGCGCCGGCGGGGCATTACCATCGCGGCCGGGCAACGGGTCAGCGCTATCCGGGCCGGCCGGATTGAAGACGATTCCGGCGTGGTCCATCCCTGCGATATCATCTTTGTCGCTGTCGGAGTGCGGCCTGCCCCGCTGTTCGCCGAGTCGGGGCTGCCGGTCGGGCCGGACGGCGGCATGCTCGTCAATTCCTCCCTGCAGAGTACCGGTTACGAGACGATCTTCGGCGGCGGCGATTGCATTTCATTTCAGGGGCAGTCGCTCGATAAGGTGGGGGTCTACGCGGTGCGCCAGAACCCGGTGCTGCGCGACAACCTGATGGCCGCGCTGTACGGTGGACCGCTGCAAACGTTCAAGCCGGGCGGCAGCTATCTGCTGATCTTCAATCTCGGTGACGGAACCGGGATTTTCTACAAATGGTCGGTGCTCTTCGGCGGTCGCCTGGCCTTCTGGATCAAAGACCGGATCGACCGCCGATTCATGCGGGAGTTCCAGCGTTTCGAATAGGATTCCGTGACTGGCCGGTCCGCCTGCTCACGCCTGGTAGAGGCGCTCGACCTCGTCGTGGAAGGCCGACATGATGTTTTTCCGGCGCAGCTTCATGGTCGGAGTCAATAAGCCCTGTTCTATGGTCCACGGCCGCAGGGTCAGGTGGATGTCCTTGATCCAGGCGAAACCGGGGAAGTGTTTCAGGCACCCCTCGATACGGCGCAGCAACATGGCCCGGACGGTCTGGTCGGTCAGCGACGTTTCGTCATCGGGGATACCGATCTGGGCGGCAACCTGTTTCCAGATCTCCGGGTTGAGGACGGCCAGCACCGTCAGATAAGGGCGTCCCTCGCCGATCACCAGGTTTTGTTCGAACAGCGGGTCGGCGGCGATGGCCGTTTCGACATCGGTCGGCGAGACCTTCTCACCGTTGCTCAGTACGAGGATCTCTTTCAACCTGCCGGTGATCCGCAGGTGACCATCTTCGATCCGGGCCGTATCGCCGGTATGCAGCCAGCCGTCAGCGTCGATTACGGCGGCGGTCGCTTCCGGATTGCGCCAGTAGCCGAGCATGACGTTGCTGCCACGGACGAGCAGTTCGTCGTACTCAACGTTTTTGGCGGCAATACCCGGCAGCAACGGGCCGACTCCTTCGGGGCGATTGTCTTCCAACCGGTTGACACTGATGATCGGGCTCGTTTCTGTCAGGCCGTAGCCCTGATAAATCTTGATTCCCAGACCGATCAAGGTGCGTGCCACCTCGAACGAGAGGGCAGCGCCACCGCTAATGACGATGCGCAGCCGGCCGCCGAGCCGCTCCCGGACCTTGGCGCCGACGAGCCTGTCGAGCACTGGCTGCAGCAGGAATTCGGGTGACCAGTGGGCCCGGTGCTGGCTGTGCAGGTAGCGACGCCAGCCGATATCGGCGGCAAGCGTGAACAATTTCTGTTTCAGGGCTGATTCCTGGGAGATCTTGATGCGTACCCTGCTGTGCAGTTTCTCGAAAATTTTCGGTACTGCGACCAGCACTGTCGGCCTGACTTCGGCCAGATCATCGGAAAGCTGCTGGATTGATCGGGCGTAGGCCACCGTCGCCCCGGCCATCATCGGCAGATAATAGCCGGCCGTACGTTCGAGCATGTGGGACAATGGCAGAAACGAGAGCAACAGGTCGTCGGGGTATACCGGAATGCAGGAGAGCCCGGCGGCAGCATTGCCGACGATGTTGCGATGACTGAGCATGACCCCTTTCGGCCGGCCGGTGGTACCGGAGGTGTAGACGATGGTAGCCAGTTCCTCATCGGTCGGCAGTTCGCCCGCTTCCCGGCCCTCGTCCGGCAGCCAGTCGGCGAGGGCGACGATCCGTTCCGCACCGCTATCTGCTCCGTCTGCTTGCTCGTCGTCGATGGTGATAATGCGCTGCAGCATGGGCAGGGCGGTGGTCAGCGAGCTGATTTTCTCCCGGTAGAAGGGACCGGGGCAGAGCAGCACTTTGGCCTCGGTCTGATCGACGATATAGGCGATGTTATCCGGCCGATCGTTGGCATAAAGCGGCACGACGATCAGTCCGAGCGACAGGGCCGCCAAGTCGAAACAGACCCAGTTGATGCCGTTGGGCAGCAAAACCGCCACCCGGTCGCCCCGGTCCAGCGTTTCAGCAAGTAGTCCGGCGCGCCACCGGGCCACCCTGGCTTCTGTCTCCGCCCAACTGAGGTGGTGCCAGTTGTTGTCGTGCGTATCGAAAAACTGGTAGGCCGGAGCTTCAGGCGAACGGCGAACACGTTCCCGGAACAGGCCCGGGATGCTCAGAGACGGTGTGTCGATGATGTCGGGGGGGCGGGGCATGGTGGTCCTCCTGAGCGATTTTGGTTAGTTTCGCCGCGGACGCACCGGCTGGGAGCGGGCAGGAGATGATATATGCACGAGAAAAGCTCCGAACCGGGTCGTCCGCTTTTCTGATTTCCTGAACGTCATTTCCGCGGCGGCTCAGGGGAGCAGTGTTGCTGGGCCGCCAACTCTTATCTAACAGATAATATAAGTATCAACACTATTATTTCACGTTGCCTGATTGTTTTCAAAGGATTTTGTTTTACAATGACAGACAATGCGATGAAGTATCGTCGGCGCGGCAGAGTCGATTCTTGTTGTCGATGGTGGCTGCGCCACCCCCGGTTCGGCCTGGAGGGATCATGTTTGAAAAGGATGTGACGCTTTTTCCCGTCAAGGAGCGGTACTGTTTTCTCAGCCATTGTGCGGTTTCTCCGCTCTATGTCGCGGCCGCTTCGGCTGCCGCCGGTTTCCAGCAGAGTCTGGTGGAAAGCGGTGTGACCGCGCTGGCCTCCTTCGGTGACTTACTGCCGCGTTTTCGCAACGGTATCGGCTCGTTGCTCGGTACCACGGCAGAAAATATCTCGTTTGTCCATTCCACGGCCGAGGCGCTCTGCCAGGTGGCCAACGGTTATCCGTTTCAGCCGGGCGACCAGATTGTCAGCTACATCCACGAATATCCAAGTAATCACTATCCCTGGGCGCTGCAGCAGCGACGCGGCGTTGAATTGATTCTGCTGCCGGATCGCTGTCCGGTCGAGGGGTTCGAGCCGGTCGGCCGGCCGACCGGCTGGCTGCTCGCCGACCTGGAGAAGGTTTGTGGTCCCCGCACCCGGGTCGTGGCCGTCAGCCACGTCCAGTTTGCCAGCGGGTTTGCCGCCGATCTGCAGGAGCTCGGTGCGTTCTGCCGGGAGCGCGGCATCGATCTGATCGTCGATGCCGCCCAGAGTCTTGGTTGTCTGCCGATTTACCCGGAGTCCTGGAACATCGCTGCGGTTGCCGCCTCGGGCTGGAAGTGGCTGATGGGGCCGAAGGGTGCCGCGGTACTGTATACCGATCCTCGCCTGCGGGAGAAAATTTCACCGGTACTGGCCGGTCCGGGCATGATGCAGCAGCAATTCGATTATCTCGATCATCGCTGGAATCCGTTTGGTGACGGCAGGCTGTTCGAATATTCGACCATTGCCTGGGACCACGTCGCCGCTTTTGCGGTCATCGCCGAGGATATTTTCAGCCGTTACCCGATTGAGTCCATCCGCGACGAGGTCTTCCGGCTCCAGGACCTGTTCCTGCAGCGCCTGGACCGGCAGCGCTACCGGCCACTGCTCTTCGACCGGTCCCATCGATCGGGGATCATCAGCCTCGCGGTGGACGGGGACGCCGTTCAACTGGCGCGTAAACTTGTCCGGGAGACCGTTATCGTCACCGAGCGCGCCGGCTATCTGCGGGTTGCGCCCCATTTTTATCTCGACGATGAACAGCTCGTCCAGGCGGCAGACACATTCAACCGCATTACCTGATCGGTGTTCAACGATACTCACAGGAGGACCTCATGGAAAAAACCATATTGATCACCGGGGCCACGGCAGGGTTTGGCCGGGCCTGCGCCGAATTCTTTGCCGACAAAGGCTGGAAACTGGTTTTGACCGGCCGGCGTACCGAGCGACTGGAAGAACTGGCCGACCGGCTCGGTCGGGAACGGACCCATATCGTTTGCTTTGATGTCCGCGATCGCCGGGCGGTTGAGCAGGCCATTGACGGATTACCGGACGGTTTCGCCCGTATCGATGTGCTGGTCAACAACGCCGGGCTGGCGCTCGGTATGAGCAAGGCGCACGAAGCGGACCTGGACGATTGGGAGACCATGGTCGACACCAATATCAAAGGCCTGCTCTATATGACGAGAAAGTTGCTGCCCAGCATGGTTCTGCGTAACGCAGGCCATATCGTCAATGTCGGCTCGGTAGCCGGTGATCATGCCTATCCCGGCGTCAACATCTATGGTGCCAGCAAGGCTTTTGTCAGCCTGTTCAGCGACGGGCTGAAGGCCGATGTGCTCGGCACCGCCGTCCGGGTCACCAACATCGAGCCAGGCCTGGCAGAAACAGAGTTTTCCAAGGTCCGGTTCAAAGGGGATGAAAGCAAGGCAGACGCCGTCTATCAGGGGCTGCAGCCGCTGGCCGCTAGAGATATTGCCGAGGCGATCTATTGGGCAGTGGATCGGCCGGCCCATGTCAATATCAACCGTATCGAACTGATGCCGATCTGCCAGAGCTGCGGGCCGTTTCTGCTTCATCGAGATGGGTAAAACTGAGGATCTTACCGTTTTGTCAGGCGGATAGAGGAGCGGTGGGAAGGCCTGTCAAGAAGGACACGGTTCCATCCGGCCGTTTCCGATAATGCGAAATAATGCCGTGCGGTTTTGGGGTGCCCGGCGAGGGAGGAGACATGAAGAAGGGACACGGAGTGCTGTTCCTGTTGGCGCTGGTCCTGCTGTTGCCAAGCGGATTGCTGGCCAACCCCTGGGAAATGAAGCTGCCGTTTGCTGAAGCCACCATTACCTATGAGTTGAGTGGCATGGAAACCGGCGAGGAAGTGCTCTATATCAAGGACCACGGCCGGCGAACGGCCACCTATCGCACCGCCAGCACCTCGATGTTCGGCATGACCATGAAAAACAGGACGGTGGAAATTATCGACTCGGATTGGGTCTACACCTTTGATCTTCAGGAGCAGACGGGGACCAAATCGATCAATCCCCAGAAACTGATGATCGAGGAGTTCAGCAAACTTTCCGAGGAAGAGCGGAAATCAGTCGAAAAGAATGCCGAGACCATGGGCACCTCAATGATGCAGGGGATGCAGGGTACCGTCGAGCCAAAGGCCCGGGAGATCCTCGGCTACCCGTGCGACAAGTCGACCATGATGGGAGTTACCGTTTACTCGATTCACGGCTCCTCCATTCCGTTGCTGACCGATTCGAACATGATGGGCATTTCGATGAAGAGCACGGCTACCGCGATCAGCGAGGATCCTGTCGACGAGAAGCATTTCCAGTTCCCGGATAGCATTGAACCCCAGCCCGACCCCGAAGCTGATCGGATGGCCCAGATCATGGCCGAGCAGACCCTGGCCATGCTCAAAGATCCGGAAGCCTTCAAAAAGGAAAACAAGTCATTGCTCGGGCCGCAGGATCAGGGCGACATTTCTCCGGAAGATCAGCAGCAAATGGAAGAGGCGCTGAATACTCTGAAAGGGCTCTTCGGAAACTGATCTCCTCCCGTTTCAGTCCAACGGGGAACACCGATATGCATCAAGGCGGCGCAATGCCGCCTTGTCTGTTTGCGGAGAACCCAGCAGCCGTGAGGAGTCATCGACGCGATGGATTTTTTCTCGATCCTGGTAATTGCCGTTGGTCTGGCGATGGACGCGTTCGCGGTCTCGGTGGCCAGTGGTGTTACCATTACCGCCATGGGATTGCGCCAGACGGTCACCATCGCGCTATCGTTCGGTTTGTTCCAGGGGATCATGCCGGTTATCGGCTGGCTGGCCGGCATCGGTTTTCGTGATTATATCGCCGCTTACGATCATTGGCTGGCGTTTTTCCTGCTGACGGCGATCGGCGCCAAGATGATCTACGAATCCTTCCAACTCGAAGAAGACCGCTGCGATGAATTCTGTATGACCGGCGGCCGGCTCTTCCTGCTCTCGGTTGCCACCAGCATCGATGCGCTTGCCGTCGGCCTCAGCTTCTCCTTGCTCAATATCACCATCCTGACGCCGGCCCTGATCATCGGCGTGGTGACCTTTCTCCTCTCCTATCTCGGCATCATCCTCGGCCAGCGCGTCGGCCATGTCTTTGAGGGCAAGATCGAGATCGCCGGCGGTATCGTACTGATCCTGATCGGCCTGAAGATCCTGTTGGAGCACACGGTCCTGAGGGCGGTCTGATGTCCGGCCGGCCCCGGCCAAAAAAAAGTTGACACCCACAGGGCCTCAGGCTATATTCTCGCGCTACGAGATCGGGGGGATTCGGCGTATTGCCGCTTGTAATGTCCCGGATTCTGCGGTACATAGAAACAAGATCTCGATCATAATCCTCGGTAGCTCAGTTGGTAGAGCAGGTGGCTGTTAACCACCCTGTCGGCGGTTCGAGTCCGTCCCGGGGAGCCAGTTTTCAAAACGGCCCGTTTTCTTCGGAAGACGGGCCGTTTCTTTTTCCTGGGGAAGGTTTTTTCTCTAGAACATCAATGTCTTGTCGGTATTTCGGCACAAGCTCGCCATTCTTCCAAATAGAGTTTGAATACACGAAATTGATAGTTCGGGGCTTTTTCTGATCTTTCTGTTTTTCGTATAGTATTACAGCACGTTGAGCGATTTCGAATAACTTGATCTCTTCATTGAGATATGACCGGCTGGCAGTCTGGAATCGCTCTATTTTGCGTAAAAGTTCGTCCTGCTCTTTTTCCAGGTTGAGTTTTTCCGTTCGTAGAAGGCCTGATAGCGGTGGCCCCGGAAATTTGGACAAGCCGTTAAGTGGAAGATCTGCTGCCTTTTGGTATTGGAAATTGGGTTGTCGACCAAAGGCTGGATGATGGGAGCCGGATGAGCTGAGAGGTTCACGTCCGGTTGTGTGTCCAGCTAAGGCTGGTATGTTCAGCAGGAGTCAGTCCTGCCAGGGTAAGAATCAGAGGCCCTGTAGCTTGGATGGCAGCTATGAGGGAAACCAAGTAGCTGAAGCCTATCGACAAAGCAATCTTTAGTGATGTGAGCGAGTCACCGGGCCATAACGAAAGTGAACGTAGAGGTGGCCCCGAAAGTGAGAAACCCCGGAAGTCGAGCCCCCAACTGTAGGGCGAAGGCAGCATGGTCAGTCGAAGTCTGATCGATACGGCTGATACATTCCGGCGGGGTGGTAGCGATAGCACGGTGGCAAGGACATACTGAGCAACTGGAGAAGCCCTCCTCGTCCCAAAGCGAAATCTTTGGAGCAAGGTAGGTTCTATAACCGTTAACAGCGGGAAGTGAACTGAAAGGCGAGAGGGTGGCGGAGGGGTTCGTATGAGCGATGAACCGGGGTAATATCTGGTGAGCAAAGGAGCCCTACTGTTAATAATCTTCCAACAACACGGGGAGGCAGGGACGAAATGATAAAATCGTCCATTGGTCTGCAAGACTTGAGAAGGAAGATATACCTGAAGGCGAAGTCTGATAAGACATGGCGGTTTTGGGGGCTGTATGTTCATCTCTGTAAGATGGAAGCACTTCGATGGGCCTATCGCGAGGTGAAAGCTAACAACGGAGCCCCGGGCATAGATGGTGTAACGTTTGCTGACATCGAGAAGTCTGGAGTAGAAGTTTTTCTCGAACAGATACAAAGTGAACTGCACACCAGAACATATCGCCCCATGCGCAACCGGATCAAGGAGATCCCCAAGGATAATGGCAAAGTCCGGATCCTTGGCATTCCCAGTATTCGCGACCGCGTGGTTCAAGGCGCACTCAAGCTCATTTTGGAGCCTATATTTGAAGCCGACTTTCAGGAAGGGTCATATGGGTATCGTCCGAAGCGGACCGCCCATGCTGCCATAGATCGTGTAGCTGCAGCAGTTGTAAAGAACAAGACTCGCGTCATTGATTTGGATTTGAGTTCTTATTTTGATAACGTTCGGCATGACATGCTTTTAAAGAAAGTAGCCGAGCGGGTTAATGATGACGATGTCATGCGATTACTGAAGTTGATCTTGAAAGCAGGTGGTTCTCGAGGCGTTCCTCAGGGTGGTGTTATCTCGCCTTTGCTCAGTAACATTTACCTCAACGAGGTGGACAAGATGCTGGAACGGGCGAAGGAAGTAACCCGCCACGGTAGGTTCACGTATATTGAATATGCGCGTTTCGCTGATGACCTTATAATCTTGGTTGATGGTTACAGAAAGTGGGAATGGCTGTTAGAAGCTGCTCACAAGCGGCTTTTGGAAGAGTTTGAAAAGTTGGATGTTCAGATGAATCAAGAAAAGACCCGGATAGTTGATCTTACCCGGGATGAGTCGTTTAGCTTCCTGGGCTTTGATTTTCGGCGGATGA
>NZ_FQXS01000009.1 GCF_900130015.1 Desulfofustis glycolicus DSM 9705
CTTCAACAAAGCCGTGCCACCACAACTTGCCGCCGCAACAGGGACAGGCTGCAGGTTTATGCCAGGGATAGGCCGTGCCGAGACGGGCAATTTCCTTGACGGATACGGCGACAAACAGTACCAGTTGCTAAACTCCTTTCAGGAAGGCTTGTTCCTGACTGGAGGGGGGACAGGGCCTTGGCCAAGGCCCTGTCCCCTACCCATGCTGGTGAGAAAGAAAGATTATTTCAGTGGATCAAAATAATCTGCATTGTCATGGAGCACTGATAAACGATTCTGACAAAAACCGCTGCTTTTCATTCAGATATTGTGGGGAACAACATATAGTCTGCCGATCGGCTGGTCGTATACGGAAGAACGCCCCTACAAGGGCGACACAATCCGTGAGAATCGCCGGTTGTACCTGCATCTCTATTACTCGCCTGATCGTGCGCTGGAAGATGAAAAAGCGTTCAATAGCCGACTGGCCGATCTCCAGGAAGAACTGATGAGCAATCAGTGTCACCCGGAGCATGAGAAACTCTATGACCGTTACTTCCAGGTGAAGCAGACGCCGGTACGGGGGATAACCGTCACTGCCAAAGAAGAGGAACTGGCCAAAGCCAAGAGAAATTACGGTTACTTCGCACTTCTGAGTAACGATATTAAGGATCCGATACAGGCGCTGGAAACTTATCGCCGCAAGGATCTGGTGGAAAAAGCATTCGACAATCTCAAAGAGCGGTTGAATGTGCGCCGTCTTGCCGTCTCGTCGGAGCAAAGCCTCGACGGGAAACTCTTCGTGCAGTTTGTTGCATTGATCTATCTCTCGTACATCACCGCGAAGATGCAGGAGGAACAGTTGTTCAAAAATTATACGCTCCAGGAAGTGCTCGACGAGTTCGATGTCATAGAATGCTTTGCCGTCCCTGGCAAACAGCTTCAGGTCGGCGAGATAACAAAGCGACAGGCGGAACTGTATCAGAAGTTTGCGGTGCGGCCTCCCGCCTCGTTACAATGATCCGGGAATTTAGGGTAAATCTGTTCTCTCCATCTACCAGGACTTCCATGCAAAAATATTTTCAAAAAACTTAACTTCAATTCTGGCGTTCTCTATATCTGATGAAATTGAACAACCGCGACAAGGATATAAGCACGCTTATAAAATCAATTTTGCTCAGGCGCTTTCGAAAACCAAACAGTCGCTGGTGCTTCTGTTTTTAAGAAGTTATCGGCACACAGTACGGCTCATCGAAGGTCTCCTGAACGTTTTTGCTGCAACACTTGAAGCAGTGAGACCCGGCAGGAAAAATCCTCGTAATCTCAAGGTATCAATGAGGAAATTTTTCCCAAATTATAAACCAATCTGTTAAGTCAAATACATTGACTCTAAACCTCAGACAAGAGTGATGAAAGAAAAATTTAGACAAGCACATATCATTATCTTAAATTGGAACGGCACTGAAGATACAATAGAATGTCTAAAATCAATAAAAAATAATAGATATGAAAATTACACAATAATCCTTGTCGATAATGGATCTGAAGAAAATTTGCTAATTGAATTAAAAGAGTGGTGTAGGGCAAATTTTAAAAGAATAAATTTTTATAATAAAAATCAAGCTGAACAAGGGGGGACCAGTGAAAATGAAGAATTATTGAAGCGTGAAAAATCGAGTGATCGATTAGTATTCATTGAAAACAATGAAAATTTAGGTTTTGCTGCAGGAAATAACGTGGCTTTACGTTATATTTTAAGTAGAACTAAAAATAGTTTAGCTTTATTATTGAATAATGATACAGTCGTTGAGCGTGATTTTCTTGGTCATTTAGTAAAGTTTATTAACAGTAATTATAGATATGTGGCATGCACTCCTCAAATTCGTTTGTATGCAAAGAAAGATAAGTTATGGAATTGTGGTGGGTGTATTAAATGGTATGGCAATAGAAAGTATTACTACTCAAATTGTCATATTGATGAAATACCTCAAAATGGTTTTAACGACATAACATTTGTTACGGGTTGTGCATTAATGTTTAAACCTCAAGAAACGGGTTTGTTGACAGAACGGTTTTTCTTTGGCGAAGAAGATTTTGAATTTTCTTTGAGATTGAAAAGAAAAAATAAAAAAATTGCCTGTGTGTATGATTCTGTAATTTATCACAAAGTTGGAAGCAGTATATCTACTGTTTCGAATAATTTAAACAAAAAAGTTCTCTATTATACTATGAGATTAATGGATCTAAGGACATACAGCAATCGATTGCTGTATATTTTATATATTATTATATATTTATCGTATACGTTTATGATAAATATAAAAACACCAAAAAAACATTTTAAGATATGGCGTAAAGTTTTGAAATATTTAAAAGAATATGATTCTGTTGATCGGAAACTATTTGATTCAATTACAATGGAGTCTTGAAAAATCAAATCTGACGAGCCGAATTGTTCTTCGATGGAATTTTCAAGCTTCCAGATTCGATTTTTCAAGATTCTCTCAAATGAATGGCTCCTCCTCATTTCGTGTGGATTTGATATCATAAGATCAAATCCACACGAAATAGCGAGGAGAAACGTATGAACGGTAACGATAGTGCGCCAGGCGCAGCTTGACGCTTCTTATAGGGTGCCTTGCCAGTATCAAGGTGAGAAGTCCCCATCGGGCAAAGCTTAACCAGCAGCCCGTACCGAGTGTTGCGCGGTTGGCGGAGTCGGTTACAGATGAATCGACGAACAAAGATCGTGAAGTGTACACAGGGAACACTGCAGGCCGCAGGGGAGACGTACCTCCCTCAAGCGATTCAGCCTCGTAAGAGTAACAGAGCAGCTGACGACGGTTTTATCGTTGTCAGCGGGTGACCATGGTCGGCGATCGGGGAATGATCAAAAGCGTCCAGATCGAGGAGCTGAAAGAAGCCGGTTTTTGCTACATCACGGCAATCACCCAGCCGCAGATTCGGGCCCAGCTGAAAAGCGGTGCTTTTCAGCTGGGCCTGTTCGGTAGCGAACTGTGTGAGGTTGGACTTACTGGAGTGCGCTATATCCTGCGGTGTAACCCGATCCGAGCCGCTGAGGTGGCAGCGTAACGTGCCCGGAAAATTTCTGCTGTCCAGGCGTTGGCCGCTGAACAAAACCGCCATCTGGCCGAGCCCCGCGAGCTGATTTCTCCAGAGCCACCCAGAGGGTATGGGATAAAAAGAGTAAACTGCAGGTGGGCGACTTTCTGAAAGCCACCTGCACGAATCGCACGATCACCTGGGCGTCAATTTCGACTGACCTATACTTGGAACATCTGTAGTAATGAGTGGATCACAGCTGAAAATTTTGATACTCGGCCCCCTTCCTCCGGAGGCTAATGGACACAATTTTGGTGGTGTGGCTAGGCATGTTTGGGGGCTGAGTTGCGCCTTACATGCGAAAGGGCATGCGGTGAATGTGTTGCCCATGGGCCGGTATTTTTTTCCCAGCCATCAGGTTCGATCGGGTTTTTTTTGTTACCGGGGCATGATTTGGCCCGGTGATATACCAATCGCAGCGGCTATTGTCGGACATTTTTTGAAGGGCGGATGTAACGGATTTGAAGCTAAAGATTTTTTGCATGCACTAAATGCATCCTTTCGGGTGGCCGTGGTTGCCGACATGCTACCTAAATACGATATTATACATGTACATGGTGTTTACAATGGAGCTCTGCAGGCCCTGTCCGCTATAAATGTGCACCCACCCATTATTACTACAATTCATAGTTATCATGATGTATTTTTCCGGAAAAGGGGTCAGAAGAAGAGAGTTAGAATAATAAATAAAAGGCTTAAATGGACAGACGGGATTATCCACGTTTCTAAGGCAGACCGCGCCAAGGGAGGGGGGCTTGGCGTGAGTTTGCCCGACCGGGAATTTGTTGTGCCTAATGGGCTTCCTGAGCCCGAGCGCCCTTATACCCCCTGGTCCGGCCGTAACGGTTTTTGTTTTGTTGGAAGTCTGCAGGCGCGCAAAAGAATCGAACTAGTTTTAAAGGCCCGAAGAAATTGTGGGTCTCCAGGCCCATTGCTGCGGGTAGCCGGTTCTGGTGCCCATGAATATATGGTCAAAAAAGCAAAAGAATCAGGGGAGCCGGTGCAGTGGAAAGGATTCGTGCAAAATGTTCAGGCCCGGGAGATTATGCGGCAATCCTGTGTGCTGGTCGGGCCAAGCCTCAGTGAAAGCTTTGGGCTCATTTACATAGAGGCCCTCATGGAAGGAGCCGCGGTAATCGGATATGAACCCATTATACGTGAATTTCATGAGTATCTGAAGTTCGATGAAGATGAAAAACGGCTTTTAGTTCCTTTTTCGGCAACCTGCGAAGATTCTAAAGAGCTCGCATCGTTTATGATGGATACTTTTCTTTGGAGATGCAGTGAAGAAGGAGAGGAGACCATGAAAAGATTAAGAAAACGGGTTATTGCGGAGTTTGGATGGCATGGTGTGGCCGACAAAGTCATTTCAGTTTACCAAAAGACAATATCCTGCATCAAATGACCCCCAAGACCGTGTTTATTGTCGGCGTGGGACGATCCGGCACTTCGCTTATGCAAAGCATGATTGCAGCCCATCCACGGGTATCATACCTTCCGGAAACCGCGTTTATTCGGCGGATGGTTTTTTCGAGTTGTCTCCAGTCAATTTTGAAGAAGCACGGAGAAAAAGTGGTTTCGAAAACCTTGGCGCAGAACAACTATTTTGTCAGGACCGGGCTTGACGCCTCAAAAGTGGTTGCTAGGGCGTCTGCTCGGGGCGGACTGCTGGATGTTGCCGTGTACCGGGAGATGCTGACTTTGTATACAGCCAAGAATAAGACATGGGTGGGGGACAAAGATCCCCGGGCTGTTGAGTTCCTGCCCCTCTTAGCCGCAGTTTTGCCGGATGTCCATTTGATTCAAGTATATCGCGATCCAAGGGATGTGCTGGCCTCCAAAAAAAAAGCAGCCTGGTCCAGAAAGAGCCATGTCTGGAAACATATTTTTGCCAACCGGGTGCAGATTGCGATTGGATCCAGGCTTGGGCCGGAATTGTTCGGCAAGAAATATCATGAAATTTGCTACGAGGAACTTTTGGCCGAACCTGAGAAAGTGCTTTCCAGATTGTGCCGGAATCTGGCCCTTGAATACGACCATAGCATGCTTTCTTTTGGGGATGCCGCAAGAAAACTGGTTACTGACCAGGAGATGAGTTGGAAGAAGGAAACTTTGGGTCCGCTTTTGACGGAAAACAGGGAGAAATGGAAAACCGACCTTCGCCTCAGGGAAGTGGTGCTTTCCGAGCTATGCTGCGGAGAGGCTATGGCCAAGGGGGGGTATGCAAGGGATCAGCGGAATCACCGGCTCAGCTTGAAAGACAGGCTTTGGGTTCTGTTCGGATGGCTGGTGATCGTAATGGGTACATGGCCATACATGAAGTACCGGCATTTCAGGGTCAGGCGGGTATGCAGACGGATAGAATGATTTATGGGCGGGTGATTTACGTGACCCGGGAAAGGGTACTGGCAGCTCGGGGAAACAGGCTTATTGAGAGCCTGGATGGTGGTGTTGAATGGAAGCAGATTGGCTCTCTACCGGTCGGTTTCATTGAAAAGTCACTCATGTTTTTTAGGCTTTCATCTCGGTTGCTGCGAAAAGGGGTGCATCATTTCGCGGTTGGCGAGTCATGCGCGCTGGTTTCTGCCAACCGGGATGTTTATTCCTTAGAAAGCGGGCAGAAAAGGTTGCTTGAGCCGGTGCACGGGTCCCGGCCCCTCACACTGTGTGCGGTAAATGGAGCTTTTTATTACGGGGAATACCGTTCTAACCCCGAACGTTCAACTGTGCATGTTTGGAAATTAGAAGAAGGTGAAGATAAGTGGCAGCCTGTCTGGCGTTTTGAGGGAATTCGCCATGTACACGGGGTGTTTCATGATTCTTATGAAAATTCGATATGGGTTACTACCGGTGATCTTGACCATGAAGCCGGAATTTGGCGCACGGATGATGATTTTAACACGCTGGAGAAAATTGCCGGCGACTCCCAGCAGTTCCGAGTAGTGCAACTTCTTTTCACTAAAGATCATGTCTATTTTGGTTCGGACGTGCCGGATGATAAAAACTACATCTTTCGCATGGACAGGAACGGAAATGCAGTTGAAAAACTCATGGCGGTCGGCAGTTCGGTCTTTTACGGGTACAGGGTTGGAAACTCATTATTTTTTTCAACTGCTGTTGAACCGAGCAGGGTTAATACTACCCGCTATGCCGAGGTGTGGGGCTCTGCGAACGGTACTGACTGGAAATTGATAAGAAAGTTTAAAAAAGATATCTGGCCAATGAAATATTTTCAGTACGGTCAGGTCCTGTTTCCGGCCGGGCCGGGCGATGGGGAGAACTTGTGGTTTACCCCTTTTGCTTCAGCGCATGATCAAAAATCTTTTAGAATCCCTCTCTCAACTTTTGCTACACATCATTTGTAATCTTAGTGATGTATTTTTTTGAAAAATTATTGTGGTACACGGAGGTCGTTCACCGTTTAGGGCTATGCAACGTAGTTTATGTTGCTTGGTACCGCTTCAATTTGAAAGTAGGAATCCGACAGTGGTTTTTCCAACAACGGTGTTTTGAACAAGACGGGGATTGTTTCCGCTCCTTGCAAGAGCCGCTTGATCTCCCAGATGATTGGCAATGTGCCCTGCTAGCGGATGCAGGTAAGATTGCCGACGGAAACCTTCGCTACTATGGTAGGCACTGGCGCTTTGTCGGCAGGCCACCGAACTGGTTTTGGAGTCCCTTCAGTAAAGCCTGTCACCCATGTCCTAATGACCACTGGACTGCTTTGAAAGATTTTGACGTTAATGTTGGAGACATCAAAAATATCTGGGAGGCTTCTCGGTTTGAATGGGCTCCTGTCCTGGCCCGTGCGTTAGCCGTATCCGGCGATAAACGGTGTCTCAGGGTTTTAAACGAATGGCTGCGGGACTGGGCGGAGATGAACCCGGTCAATGCTGGGCCGAACTGGAAATGCGGCCAGGAAGCCTCGATTCGGGTGTTCAACGTGATGCTGGCGGCTATGGTTTTACGTCAGTGGCAGGAGCCAAGTGCCCCCTTGGTGGAATTCATCTTTCGCCATCTTCAACGAATCCATGGCAACATCCGCTATGCTATCGCCCAGGACAACAACCATGGCACCAGCGAGGCAGCGGCCTTGTTCATCGGCGGGAGTTGGCTTGCCCGGGTCTCAGATGACCAGAAAGTGGCCTGGAAAAGCGCCTTTTATGCCCGTAGCGGGAGAAAATGGCTGGAAAACCGAATAGCGAAACTGGTTGAGGTTGATGGGAGTTTCTCGCAGCATTCGGTGACCTATCATCGGGTGCTGCTTGATACGCTGATTTTTGCTGAACAGTGGCGAAGGATTCTTGATGCCGCCCCCTTTTTAGACCGCTTCTATGAGCGTGCAAACGCTGCCTTGGACTGGTTGGCAGCGCTGATCGATCCTGCTAGTGGTGGTGCGCCGAACCTGGGGGCCAATGACGGGGCTATGCTCTTGCACATGCATAGCTGTGATTACCGGGATTTCCGCCCAACATTGCAGACCGCGAGTGTCTTGTTCCGCGAACGGAAAATGTTTGGCGCCGGCCCCTGGGATGAACCCCTGTTCTGGCTTGGCATCGATGCGGGGTCGGTAGAGCGGGTCGGGGTGCAAAAAAAGAACAACGTGTTGCCTGGCGGCTATGTGACCATGGCCGGACATAATTCATGGGCCTTGCTCCGGTTTCCCATGTACCGGTTCCGGCCGTCGCACAATGACGTGTTTCATTTCGACCTGTGGTACCAGGGCGAAAATATCTGCCGGGATGCAGGGAGTTATTCCTATAATCCGGATCGGCCCTCAGATGGCCTGTACTTCAAATCTGCCCAGGCCCATAATACCGTTTGCTTTGATGGCCAGGAGCAAATGCCCCGGCTGAGCAGGTTTCTGCTGGCCAAATGGCTGCAGGCCGATCACGTAAGCGGGATAGAAGCGTTTGAGGGCGGGTGGCTTCGCTGGAGCGGCGCCTACAGAGACTTTCGAGGCAACCGGCACCGGCGGATAGTCCTCTGGCGGGACGATGAGTGGGTGGTGGAAGATGAACTTGCAGGGTCTTTTCAGAGTGTGGAAATCCGGTTCCGGTTCGCTCCACAGGAATTTCGGCTTGAAGGGGGAAAATTGATGGCCCCGTGGGGAGTTGTGGAGGTGAGCGGCGCCGATTGCCGAGTGGATTTGGAGGAAGGGATGGAGTCCCTGTATTACTGGGAAAAAAATCCTGTCCAGGTGCTCGTTATCCGTGTCGGTGGTTCGCAGCAAAGAATTACAACTCGTATTTCCTTGCAGGGATGTGGCGCTGAGTAGTCATAAAACCGACCGAAATCATGAATAGTCATTGAAAGCAATGCATATTTTATACTTTCACCAATATTTCAATACACCATCTGTAGCCGGTGGGACGCGGTCTTATGAAATGGCCCGAAAACTCATTGAACGCGGGCATCGGGTAACCATGGTGTGTGCGCGCAGTGGGAAGGGCGAACTTCCGCTACCCGGTGCACCTGGTGACGCGGTGCGGAAAGGGGTGGTTGATGGGATTGAGGTGATCCAATTCAACCTGCACTACAGCAACTACATGAGCCTCCCTCGGCGTGCCCGGGTATTTCTGCAGTATGCCTTCAACAGCGTGAAAATTGCCTTGCGTACGGATTGTGACCTGGTGTTTGCCACATCCACCCCGCTGACTGCCGGTATCCCGGGAATTTGTGCCAGATGGTTGAGGAATAGGCCTTTTGTATTTGAGGTCAGGGATTTATGGCCGGAGTTGCCTCGCGCCATGGGCGTAGTAAAAAGTCCATTGGTCCTTGCAGGAATGTCACTGCTGGAGTGGATGAGTTACCGGTCGGCAACCGCGTGTGTCGCCCTGGCTCCGGGTATCAAAGAGGGTATCGCGAAGCGTAGTCCAAAAGGGCGTCAGATTGCCATGATCCCCAATGGCTGCGATCTGGAAATTTTTCAACCGGGACGGCGGCAAGACCTGAATCTCCCGGGGATAAATCCGGATGACTGTGTGGCAGTCTTCACTGGTGCTCACGGCATTGCCAATGGATTGGACGCGGTCTTGGATGCCGGTCGTGTGCTGCTGGAAAGGGGTCGGCGTGATATCGTGCTGGCTTTCATTGGTGACGGCAAACTAAAACCGCAGTTAATCGAAAGGGCTCGCGCCGAAGGTTTGGTCAACTGCCGCTTTTTTGAGCCGATGCCCAAGAACCAGCTCAATCAAGTGGTTAACTGCTGTGATGTGGGCATGATGATTTTGGATGATGTACCCGCATTTTATTACGGCACTTCACCAAACAAGTTTTTCGACTATATCTCTTCCGGGCTGCCGGTGATCAATAACTACCCTGGTTGGTTGGCGGGAATGATCCAGCAGCACAAATGTGGTTTGGATATACCACCGCGCGATCCCGAGGCGTTTGCTGATGGCTTGTGCAGACTGGCAGACGATCCGGAACTGCGCCGAGAGTATGGCGAAAACGCACGCCGACTGGCCGAACTGGAGTTTTCCCGTGAGAAACTGGCGAACGAGTTTGTTGATTTCCTGGAACGGCAGAGACCCTGAACGAGGATGTGAATTGACAACGCTAAAGATTGTTTCCGTGGTGGGCGCACGACCCAATTTCATGAAAATCGCACCGTTCATCAGGGCGGTAGAAGACTGGAACAAGAATGATGGTGTACGTATCGACCATCGTCTCGTCCACACCGGGCAACATTATGATGACAATATGTCCCGTGCGTTTTTCGAGGCGTTGGTGATCCCGGAGGCCGATATCAACCTTGGCATTGGATCAGGGACCCACGCGGAGCAGGTGGGCCAGACGATGATTGCCTTCGAAAAGGTGGTTCGACAGTTCCAACCGGACTGGATTGTGGTGGTGGGAGACGTTAACGCAACCTGTGCCTGTTCCATCACTGCGAAAAAGGAGCGTGTGCGGTTGGCCCACATCGAGGCCGGTTTACGGTCCGGCGACATGGACATGCCCGAGGAGATCAACCGGCTGGTCACGGATCGCCTTTCTGATCTACTCTTCACCCCGGACCGACTCTCCAATGACAATCTTCGGCGTGAAGGAGTGTCTGAGGAGAGGATAAAGTTCGTCGGTAATATCATGATCGATACATTGGAGGTTCAACGGGAAAAAGCGAAAATCCTGAGCGTAGCAGAAATTGTCAGCGGTAACCTGAAGGAGGGCCAGGATAGCAAGATGAATGTCTTGAGGGGCGAGAAATATTCACTTCTCACGCTCCATCGGCCCTCCAATGTCGATGATCCTCAGACATTTGGTGAGATTGTGGACTTATTGACGAACGAACTGGCACGTGATATGCCACTGCTGTGGACTATCCATCCTCGCACCGAAAAGCAGCTCAAGACCTTTGGACTATGGATTAAAGTGGTATCCGTTGACAATGTTCTAGCGTTAAACCCTCTGGGGTACCACGAGCTGCTTCGTTTGAACATGGGAGCTACGGTGGTTCTTACCGATAGTGGTGGATTGCAGGAAGAGTGCTGTGTACTGGGCACACCCTGTCTGACTCTACGCCGGAATACTGAGCGTCCGGTCACCTTGCAAGAGCATGGTGGTGCAAGCATTTTGGTGGGCAACGACAGGGACCAAATTAGACGAGCTTATTACAAGATCTTGCAGGGAGGTCGTACCCCATCGCGTCCGGAATTGTGGGATGGAAGAACTGCACCTCGAATTGTTGAAGCTCTTGTCCAAAAATCAAGTCTCGGATGAACAGAAGTATTGTTCGGTATTGAGAAAAGACTCTGGTGTCAATGGCCTGCTGGTAATAACATGATCTCACAATGATTAAACGAGTTTTTGACGTTCTGGTTTCTACGACAGCGTTGGTTGTTTTGTCGCCTGTATTAGTATTTATGGCGGTGTTGATCCGGTGCAGGATGGGAACGCCAGTATCGTTTCGTCAGGTGCGACCAGGGCTTTTCGGCAGGCCTTTTAAGATGATCAAATTTCGCACCATGTGTGATACAAAGGACCGCGTCGGCAGGCCACTTCCGGACAGTGAACGGCTTACCGGGCTGGGCCGATACTTACGCACCACCAGCCTCGATGAACTGCCGGAGTTGTGGAACGTGTTGAAAGGTGATATGAGTCTGGTCGGGCCGCGGCCGTTGTTGATGGAGTACTTGCCTTTGTATACTCCTGAGCAGGCGCGGCGGCATGAGGTGCGGCCGGGGATTACCGGGTGGGCACAGGTCAACGGGCGCAACGCGCTTTCCTGGGAAGAGAAGTTTGCGTTGGACGTCTGGTATGTCGAAAATCAGTCATTGTGGCTGGATATGAAAATAATTACTCTGACCCTGTGGAAGGTCGTGCGGCGCGACGGTATCAGTGCAGCGGGGGAGGTAACCATGCCGCGTTTTACTGGTTCGTCTGACGTGGATTAGTTACTGTAATTAAAGTTTTTCTGGCTCAGGGTGTTGGAGATTTTCAGCATTTCCTGCTCGCAATTAATATGAACTAATGTGGAGATTAGTATGAAAAAGGTGGAATTTTTGGCGGCATTTGAAGAAGTGTTGGAAGCTGATCCGGATACCATCACCGAAAGTCAAAAATTGGCTGATTTGGATGGATGGGATTCTCTAACGATTATGGCATTCATTGCCATGGTCGATGAAAAATTCGGGATGAATATTCCCCCGCCGGAAATTGTGAACGCAAAAACTGTTGGCGACCTGGTTGTTTTGCTGGGAGATAGTATTTCAGGGTGAACATTCCTCACGGTTTAAAAAAGAAGCAGGTTCCATATGAACATCAGCAGAGTCAGTCTCAAAGGTATTGCCAGTGCTGTTCCTGAGCAAATACAAACGGTAGGGGAAGATGATAACAAATTTCCTGATTCGAATGTAATAAAAATCATCGAAAATACTGGTATCCGCAAAAGGCATATTGCTCAAACAGGTCAATGTACATCCGATCTTTGTTTTGCAGCATCGGAGAGTCTGCTTGCAGCAACTGGGATTGACAGAGCGACGATTGACACGCTCATCTTTGTTTCTCAAACGCCAGACTATGTGTTGCCGGCTACCAGTTGTTGTCTGCATAGCCGGATGGGGCTGAAGAAGAGTTGTGCGGCTTTTGATGTCAATCTGGGTTGTTCCGGGTATGTTTATGGGCTTTGGCTTGCCTCAAATCTGATCTCCTGCGGTAGTTCATATCGTGTTTTGCTTCTGGCTGGTGATGTTATGAGCAGTCTAACCTCTTCCAGAGACAGGTCTGTTTCCTTTCTTTTCGGTGACGCGGGCACCGCCACTCTTTTAGAACGTGACGAAAATGCACCGTCCATGTCGTTTGTTTTGGGTACTGATGGGAGCGGACAACAAAACCTCATCGTACCTGCGGGAGGTTTCCGCTATCCTCATTCAGATAAAACAGGTTTGCAGGTTGAAAGAGAGGGGGGCAATTACAGGAGTGACGAAGATCTTTATATGAATGGTCCGGAAATTTTCAGTTTTACGCTGAAAGAAGTCCCGACCATGGTGAAATCGCTGTGTGACAATTTTGATGGTGTTGATGCCGTAGTTATGCATCAGGCCAACAAATTTATACTAGAGTATCTGGCGAAACGATTAAAAATTCCGGAAGAAAAATCTATCTTGGCACTTGAAAACTATGGGAATACAAGCTCAGCGTCAATCCCGCTGGCCTTGACTGTTGCTCTTGCTCAAAGGCTAAAAACACAGTCTCTACAACTCCTTCTGGCGGGTTTTGGAGTTGGTTATTCCTGGGGCGCAGTAAGGTTGCATTGCGGTCCTCTGAGCATCCCTGACGTGGTGCTGCTCTCTAAAATTGATTCTGCCAACGATTCGTAGGAAATTGGAATGATCAACCCAATGGAATTAGAGAATCATACCATCATGGTGACCGGTGCTTCTTCAGGCATCGGGAGAGATGTCTCGATATTGCTCAGTCTCTTGGGAGCAAAACTTGTTCTCGTTGGAAGAAACCAGGAAGAGTTGAAAAAGACTCAGGAATTGCTTGATGGTCCATTGCACCATCACTTCTCTTTCGACTTATCGGAAAGCGAAACGATAGCGCCTTGGATGAAAAACGTTGCCGATGAAACTGGGCCATTCGATGGTTTGGTTCATTGCGCGGGTATCCAAATTACCAAGCCGCTACGATCTCTGACTTCCTCGGATATAGAAAAGGTAATGCAAGTCAATGTGAATGCCGCCTTCGGTTTGTTGAAAGGTTTTCGGCAAAGAAGTGTTTGTGCAAAACCTGGTAGTATCGTTCTGATCGCATCGGTAATGGGACTGGTAGGGCAAGCCGGGGTAACTGCTTATTCGGCTAGCAAAGGAGCTCTCATAGCCTTGGCAAAGTCCTCTGCACTCGAGTTGGCAAGAGAAAATATAAGGATTAATTGTGTTGCTCCTGCGCATGTCAGTACGGAAATGGCTGAGCAACTTATGCTGCAACTGACGGAAGACCAGGTTCAAGCTATTAAGGACATGCATCCTCTCGGTGTTGGCACTCCACGGGATGTCGCCAATGCCATAGCATTCTTGCTTGCCGACACAGGAAAATGGATAACTGGAACAACGTTGGTGGTTGATGGTGGATACACTGCACATTGAGAACAAGATGAAACGCTTGCTTATTATTGGTGCGGGTGGGTTTGGCCGCGAAGTTCTCAATTACGCCTTGGATATTCCCTTACAAGATCGGGATTGGAAAGTGGGGGGATTCCTTGATTCCAATTTGGGAGTTTTGTCTGGATATGATTGTGCGAAGTCGGTTTTGGCTGACCCAATGCACTATCAACCGAAGGATGATGATTGTTTTATTTGTGCGATTGGTAATCCGGACAGGAAAATTCAAATATGCGATAGCTTGGTTAATAAAGGGGGGAATTTTATTACTCTCATTCATCCATCCGCCGTTATTGGCCGGAGGTGTTCTATTGGTCAAGGATGTATAATCTGTCCCGGAGCCATCATCACCACAGATGTTAAGATAGGTGATTTTGTCAGTGTTAACGTACATGCTTCCATAGGGCACGATACAATTGTCGGAAAAGGATGCACACTCAGTGGGCATGTCGACATTACAGGATTTGCCGTTGTGGAAGAAGGGGTTTTCTTGGGCAGTCACGCTGTAGTTTTACCTAAGGCAAAGGTCGGTGCTTATGCAATCATCGGAGCTGGTAGCGTAGTTTTGAAAAGAGTTAAGTCCGGGGCAACTGTCATGGGCGTTCCGGCCAAACAAGTATCTGGATTTTAAGAATAATCTCCCGAACGCAAAAGTGTAATGGCAGCTTTCATTAAAGCGATAGAGTATGAATTACCTAATGGGCAGCTGACGAATCAAGAGTTAGCATATGAATTCCCAGAGTGGTCTGTTGAAAAGATAGAACAAAAAACAGGTATTCGTATTAGACGAGTCTCAGCGGAAAATGAGTGCGCATCTGATTTGGGTGTGCGAGCTGTAGAGAAACTTTTTAGCAGTGGAGTATGCGACCGAGAACAAATTGACTATCTCTTGCTATGCACTCAAAGTCCGGATTTTTTGCTCCCTTCCACTTCTTGCATAATGCAGGACCGTTTGCGGCTGCGAAAAACCTGTGGGGCTCTTGATTTTAATTTGGGATGTTCAGGATATGTCTATGGTCTTGGACTTGCCAAAGGTCTGGTTGAAACGGGTCAAGCTGAAAATGTGCTGCTCATAACTGCCGAGACATATAGCAAACACATACATCAAGGTGATAAAAGTGTACGCACTTTATTTGGAGATGCTGCTGCGGCAACGCTGATACAGAGCAACAGTAGCGGAGAGTCAAAAACATACATAGGTCCTTTTGTTTATGGTACTGATGGCAGCGGAAGCAGTAATCTAATTATTCCTGCTGGGGGGATGAGATTGCCATGTTCCGTAGAAACATCTATAACGATTGAAGATGCTAACGGAAACACTCGCTCTCTGGACAATTTGTATATGAACGGGTCGGAAATATTTACGTTCACTCTTAATGCGGTCCCTAAAGCGATAAACAAGCTGCTGCTGGCTGCCAATCGAAATTTGGGTGAAATTGATCTCTTTGTATTTCATCAAGCAAACAAATTTATGCTCGATTACCTCCGGAAGAAAATTAGAATTGACAACGAGAAATTCTACGTATCGTTTAAAAATTATGGAAACACTGTTTCCTCAACTATTCCGTTAGCTTTGAAGGATGCTTACCTAGACAATAAATTACATAAGGACGACTTGGTAATGATAGTAGGGTTTGGTGTTGGCTATTCATGGGCAGCAACATTGGTTCGTTGGGTTGTATAAAATCAGTCAATTGCCTAATTTTATTTTTTCTAGGTGATTTTGTCTGATCGTTGCTCGCAACTATTTATTCTTCCATTGAATCGTGATAAGTGATCCGGGCCGGACAGGTCACTGAACAGGAGTGAAATTTTGCTGAATATCCCGTTTCCTCCATGGCCATCTTTTACTGCCGAAGAAGCGAATTCTGTTGTTTCAATCCTGTTGTCAAACTGTGTTAATTACTGGACCGGCGACGAAGGGAAGATGTTCGAGAAAGAATATGCCGTCTGGGGTGGTGTTGCTTACGCCATAGCTTTGGCAAACGGCACGGTGGCTCTCGAAGCGGCTTTGGCGGCGATCGGTATAGGCAAAGGTGATGAGGTGGTGGTAACTCCGCGCAGCTTTCTAGCGTCCGTGTCGTGTGTGATCAATGCTGGCGGCGTTCCGATTTTTGCAGATGTTGACCGAGATTCTCAGAATATCACCGCGGCAACCATCAGGAAAGTGTTGTCGCCCAAGACTAGGGCAGTTGTCTGCGTGCATCTCGCAGGCTGGCCGTGTGACATGGATTCGATAATGGATCTGGCAGCGAAGCATAACTTGGCAGTGATCGAAGATTGTGCCCAGGCCCATGGGGCGCGGTACAAGGGGCGATCGGTCGGTTCCTTCAGCCAGGTTGGTGCCTGGTCATTCTGCCAGGATAAGATCATGACCACCGGCGGCGAGGGGGGGATGGTCACCACCAATGACCGGGAGCTGTGGTCAAAGATGTGGTCGTTGAAGGATCACGGGAAGAGTTGGGATGCGGTCCATGAGCGGCAGCATCCGCCCGGTTTTCGCTGGTTGCATGAGAGTTTTGGAACTAATTGGCGGATGACCGAGATGCAAGCGGCCATTGGCCGAATCCAACTGGGACGTATGGAGGAATGGCACCAAATTCGATTGACCAACGCTGAAGCAATCTGGAGCGGTTGCCGGGAGATACCTGGCCTGCGTGTTCCGGTCGTGCCCGAGCATATCGAGCACGCCGCGTACAAGTGCTATGTCTTTTCTGAGCCACAATCGCTGAAGAGCGGTTGGTCGCGAGACAGGGTGATGGAGGAGATAGTTGCCCGGGGTGTACCGTGTTTTTCCGGCTCCTGTTCCGAGGTATATCTTGAAAAGGCCTTCGACAATACCGGCTGGCGACCAAAGCAGTGGCTCCCGGTGGCCCGGGAATTAGGAGAGACGAGCCTGATGTTTCTCGTGCATCCGGGAATTGGCGAAGAGGAGGTCGGGCGGACGGTCGAGGCGGTGAAGGCGGTTATGGCAGTGGCGGTCCGATAAAGAGAAAAAGGGGACAGATTTGCTTTTTGGAAAAAAAAATAAATCTGTCCCCTTTTTCTTATTGTTGCAACGGCGCCTGCTGCAGGCGTGAGGGGAATCCTAGCGGCTCGTTACAACGAACCGGTAATTTAGTTGACCAGATCGGGTTAATGTGACGACTGCAAAAGATAAATTAGCTTTCCGATTAATCCATCCCAGGCGCAGTTCCTGTGAATTCTGAAACTTCCATCTCAACATGGGCGACGTTGGGGTCTATGGTGCCAGGTGGCTCCAGCTGAGTGCTGTTATCTACGAACATTTCTAATTCACCTTCATCAATATATGCAGTGTTATTCGAAGTAATGGCAGCTTGTCCGGGCGGTGTTTCTTCTAAATCATTCGAATTGTCTAGGTTAACTTCTCCCATCGCTACAGGTTGGTTAGAAGATAGCGGTGCCAATGTCTTGGCGATTTCAGTTTGAGGAAAGACTGATTGTTGCACTAATTTCACTTGGGAGCTTTCAGGTTTTATATAAACTACTTTGATTTTTCCAGATTCGTCGTATTCAAAGACTTTATTGTAGTTTTTGAGCAGGCGATCAATTGCTTTGTTAATATCTACCCTTTGTAAGTCGATAAAAATAGCGTCCTCATTGATTGCTTTATCGATGACAAATTTGATTCCCGTGCGAGCATGTATTTGTGCAAGAAGCGAAGGAATTTTTGCACCGTTTGCCTGCAAACTGATGTTTCCATTAGAATAGTCTTCTTGTATGATGCTGTCATCGGCGATGCTAACTTGAACATGGAATATGATAAAAAATGCAATTAATAGTAGTTTCATTTTTTGTTCTCTTTAGAAAAAACCCAAAGTATACCCATTGGCTGCAAATGAATATACTTTGGGTTTCTGAAAAAGGGCTCTCTTTGCTCTTATTATCGATTTACTGGATGTCCCAGGCTAAATCAACTGCACCAAGAGATCCGCTGCCTTCAATTCTCGTGGCACCGTCCATCAGGTAGATATATAATCCTCCTGTGGTAATATTACGCCACAGGATGTCATCTTTACCATCGCCGTTGAAGTCTCCAGTTTTTCTGATGACCCAGTCCAGGTTACTTTCAGTAAAGGGGTAAGCGATTGTTTTGGTGGTGCCGTTCATGAACCATATGGCCCCCCGGCCAAGAGTCGAGTGTCGCCAAAGGATATCATCTCTGCCGTCACCGTTGAAGTCCCCGGTGGCCTGGATGTCCCAGGCTAAGTCAACTGCACCAAGAGATCCGCTGCCTTCAACTCTCGTGGCACCGTCCATCAGGTAGATATATAATCCTCCTGTGGCAATATTGCGCCAGAGGATGTCATCGTTGCCATCGCCGTTGAAGTCTCCAGTTTCCTTGATGACCCAGTTCAGGTTACTTTCAGTGAAGGGGTAAGCGATTGTTTTGGTGGTGCCGTTCATGAACCAAATGGCACCTCGGCCAAGAGTCGAGTGTCGCCAAAGGATATCATCTCTGCCGTCACCGTTGAAGTCCCCGGTGGCCTGGATGTCCCAGGCTAAGTCAACTGCACCAAGAGATCCGCTGCCTTCAACTCTCGTGGCACCGTCCATCAGGTAGATATATAATCCTCCTGTGGCAATATTGCGCCAGAGGATGTCATCGTTGCCATCGCCGTTGAAGTCTCCAGTTTCCTTGATGACCCAGTTCAGGTTACTTTCAGTAAAGGGGTAAGCGATAGTTTTGGTGGTGCCGTTCATGAACCATATGGCACCTCGGCCGAGAGTCGAGTGTCGCCAGAGGATATCATCTCTGCCGTCACCGTTGAAGTCCCGGTTAACCGCCGCCTGTTTGTCAGATAATTTGTTATACCCATCGTTTCCTGAAGCATTCCTGACGTTGGGGTCAGTCTCGTTCTCATATTCAACAAGGTCCGAATAGCCGTCTCCATCGGTATCCGTCGCTACAGTGGCTGTGTTAGTATTGCCAAAATACTCGATTTCCCAATTGTCATCAATTCCATCGCCATCTGTATCAACAAACGAGGTACCTTCTTCTACGGAAATGCTTCCGGCAGTAGCCGGTGCTGATAAGGTTCGCTCTGGGTAGGCGGTGCCATCAATGCCGATGAGGTACGGAATGGGGGTGAGTTCCTCGTAGCCTGCTTCGGAGTTTTGGACTTGAGTTTGTTGAATTTGAACGGGGAGTGAGGTGCCTGTCGGGGCCGTTTCGTCAATGACGAAGTCGAGTTCGAAAATGGTTTGGTGGCCGAGTGGGCCGTTGTCTACTCTGGCGGCGGCAAATTTTGATCCGGCCGGGCAGATCACCAAGGCGCTGTCGTAGATTGTGCCATCGATTTCGATGGACGTGGGGGTGATGTTTTGGGTGGAGAAGAGCGGGAAAAACTCGCTGCGCACTTCGACGAGGTCAAGGTTGGCGGCGTCGTAGTTGAGGGTGAAGGTGGTTCCGGCGACGCCGTTGTCGTTGTCGTCGAGAATGATGTTAACAGTTACCCTCTGTCCCGGGGTGCCGGTGGCGTTGGTGACCGAAAGGGTTTCGGCCTGGGCGGTAAGGGTGCCAAGCACGAGGCTGATCAGGGCAATGGTCAGGATGATATGTTTGTTCATCTGGTTGTTCCTATCGTTTATCTTCTGCCGGTTCATCAATGGTGGCGGTCTTGATTGAACTCGTTGTTTTTGTTGTGCTCCGTTTTGGGGAGCGGCGTGGTGGTACAGCTGGGTGGTGTTAGCAGAAGAGCGGCGGTGGGGTGTCCGGGATGGGGAGATAGGAGATGGTGACAAACTGGTACGGATCGGGTGACAATTTTTGTATGGAGAGGTCGGATCCTACGGTTATGGTGGATGGGAGCAGGCAGGGCAGGCGGACGGGGATGACGATTTGTTGTGTGTCCGCATCCTGGGGCGCGCTATCGGTTGTGAAGAGTGTGGCGAGTGTTGCCAGACCGGCGGCGGTTTGCAAGGCGGTGATGGTGTCGGTAAATGCAGTCTGAAATGACGAGTCGGCCGATTGATTTGTTTGCTGGAGATGTTGAATCGTGCTGATTGCTGATTGTAAGTCTTTGGTATCGTTTTGATATGTCAGTTGAAGCGGAATGACGGAAAGCGCGAACAGCAGCAGCGTGATCATGCTGAATGTATGTCGTGTTCGGCTTTTCATCGGAGCTATTTGCGTTTTTGTTTTGCCGTTGCTGTTATGGGTTAGCCGGTTGTTACGGTTTTGTAACTACGGCACCGCCTACCTTAGAGCAAGAGGCGTGCCACTTTGGAAAGATGAATGAATTCGTATCATTGTTTTTGTTAGGGGCAGGGTGATCTGGGGCTTGGTTGAGGCTATGGGGGTGTTTGGAAACATCGTTTACGTTTTTGTTAAATGTGGCTTCTGGTGGTGGACGTGACGCTTGTTCTGGTTGTTTGTTAAGTGATCTAATTTATTGTGTTGTTGTGAATATGCTTTGGGCTTTTCTGTGTGCAGAAAGGTTACGGTGATATTGTTTACAGTGTGCGGTTTTGGGGGGTGTTAAGCGGCGGATTCGGATGGGGGCGAATTATTTTTGTGGAGCAGGTGGCAGGGGGGAGGAATCTGTGAGGCGTGTCGCGACTTGGCTACAATTAAAACAGGTACTCGGGGGTGTCGGCGCTGATCTCTTGGAGGTTTTCGTTCATTAATTGAGTTTGAATAACGGATACTTTCTTCTGTGATTTTGAGTCGTTGTCTATTTTTTTGAAGTACAGGTGGAGCAGTTCGACATTGGTGCCGGAGATGCCGGTGGCACTGGCCATGACGATAATCACCGTACCGGGGATTTTATCGTTAACCACGTGCATGAACGAAGAAACAGGGGGTGCTTTTTCGGCCTTGACGAAGGAGAGGTTGGTGCTGTCGTAAGAAAGCGTCACTTTCATGCCGGCCAGTTTTTCGGCTCTATCGATGACCAGGGAGAACTGTCCTGGGTCTTTCTCCTCTGTTGGCACAAAGCGTAAGCGGGCGCTGAGTTCCGCCTGACTGGGGTGGGTGCAGGCAAGGGTGAGCAGGAGGCCGATGAGAGAAAAGAGAAGAGTGTGTCTTGGGTTTGGCACAATGATTCTCGCTGGTGGCTGGAGTATTGGCTACCGTTTCCTGCGGTACTGATTTTCGAGTGGGAACGATATAGTAGAGCGGTTATGCTTGTCAAGCAAGAAGGCGTGCAAGGAAGGAGGGGTACGGTCTGTAGAGGAGAAGACTACAGTTCTGAATAATCATCATGCAGGTGGTGTTATGAGTGGTTGTTGGAAGATGAGGATGCTGGTTGTTTGCTGGTTTGTTTGTGCACTCTTTGCGTGCTTTGTTTCCTGGGTGGGTGCTGCTTCGGTGGGCATCTACGGCGTTGGCGAGGAGTGGGCCGGGCAGGGCGAGGGCGCGGTCGATCGGGTGTTTGTGGTGCCGCGCGCTGACGTGATCAGGGAGCATACGGCCGGTGGTCGAGAGGTTTATCTGTCGTTGAATGTGTTTGGCGGGAAGGAAGCGCGGCACCACTTTGTTGATTCGGTTCCGGTGTTGGCCAGCGGTGAGTTGTTGCCGGACCGTTTTGGCGGCGTCTGCCCGACGCATGCCGGCTGGCGGCAGAATCGGCTGGAGTTGCTCGGCCGGTGGGCGCGGGAGTTGGGCGGGCCGGGGAGCATTAGTGGGGTGTGGCTCGATTTTATCCGTTATCCGGGGCGGTGGGAAGAGCCGCAGCCGGATATTCCCGATACCTGTTATTGCGATCGCTGTCTGGCCTTGTTTCAACAGGAGAGCGGCGTGGTAATTCCTGCGGATGCGGGGTCGACTGCGGAGCGGGCCGGGTGGATCAGGCAAAACGCAGCGTATCAGTGGCTGATGTGGAAAAAAGAACAAATCAGCTCTTTTGTCAGAGCGGCGCGGGCGGTGCTGGACGAAGGGGACGGTGAACGCCGCCTGAAATTGGGCGCCTTTGTCGTGCCTTGGCGTAAATCCGATCATGGCGGGGCGCTGGTAGCACTGCTCGGCCAGGATGCGGCAGACTTTGGCGCTGCTGTCGATAATCTATCACCGATGGTTTATCACCGGATGGTCGGCCAGCCGGTGGGGTGGGTCGAGGATATCAGCCGTTATTATCGGGATATGGCTGCTGGGCAGCTGTGGCCGATTATCCAGGCGGAGCAGGTCCCGGTTGACGAATTCGGCGCGGCGGTGGCGGCGGTGTCGGCCAGCGGGGCAGACGGGCTGCTGGTCTATGCACATCGGTTTATGGAAAATGGTCAGTGGGGGGAGTTGGCCGGTTTTGCGCCGCCGGACAACCTGATCGCCAACCCGCGCTTTACCGGAGCGGATGGGGGCGCGGCGCCGGGCGGTGATGAGGGGGCGGCTTTTCGGCCGGACCAGTGGCGCGTGGGGGCGGGCGGCACAGTGATCGATTCGCGATTTCTCTTTGCCCCGGAGAGTGAGGGTGGTGGGCCGGCTGTTGGCATTGTCGGCGGCAGAGACCGGCAGGGCAGTTGGTCGGTGGAGCTGCCAGCGTGCCGGCAGGGCAGCCGGTATCGTTTTACCGCCGAATTTTACCGGAATGATCGGTTGCTTAACAGCGGCTATCCGGAGGTGCGCATCTGGGGACAGTCCCATCGACTCAACACGCACCGGATGGTCGGCAGGTTTCAGCCGCTGTTTTTCGAGGTGGTGTGCCCCGATCAGGTGCCTCAGCGGGAGCATCACTTCGCGTTTGTTAACAACAACCCCGGCGTGACGTTTTGGATGCGGCACCCCCGCCTGGTTGCCCATCAGCCGGTGGAGCGGGGCGGGCAGGAGGTGCCGGCGCAGCGGTTTTTTCCGCTCGGGGTGTATGGCGCAGCGGCTGACAATCTGCCGGCCATCAAGGACATCGGGCTGAACAGCGCCGTAGTTGGTCTTGATGAGGCGCATCTGCATGCCTGCGGTGAACAGGGGCTGCATTGCCTGGTGTCCGTGCCGCGTGAGCCTGAACGGTTGATGGTCATGCTGGAGCGTTTTGGCGGAGTTCTGCAGACGGGGGATTTTTCTTTTTACGTCAATGACGAGCCGGGCATTCATTCGTTTCCCCGCTTGCAGACAGAGGATATCCAGCGCTTGCTCAAGGAGCGATTTCCCGACCGGTTCACCGCAATGGCCATTGTCCGTCCCCAGGTGGTTTCGCATTACCGGGAGTCGGCCGATTATTTCATGCTCGATCAGTATCCGGTGCCGCATATGCCGATGAGCTGGCTTGCCGATTCGCTTGACGAGGCGGCCGAGTCTGTTGGGGGGAGGCGATTGATGGCTGTTATCCAGGCCTTTGGCGGTGAGCGGTTTGCGGAGAGCGGCTGGCCGCGGCTGCCGACGTTTGCGGAGATGAATTGCTTGGCGTTTTTGGCGGTGATCCACGGGAGCCGGGGACTTTATTTCTACAGCTTTCCGGAGATTTCCCGGAGCGCTGAGGGCCGGGAGGACTTTGCCCGGGTGATCCGGCGGCTCAACAGTCTGCGCTCCTGGCTGGCTCTGGACAATGAGGAGACAGCGATTGAAGTGCGGATGACGTCGCCAAACCGCTTTGACCCACAAGGCCGGCCGGCGGTGCATTGTGCCAGCAAACGACAACTAGGCACGCGATTGTTGATGTGCGCCAACACCATCGGCACGACGGTCGAGGCGGCGGTGCCGGTGGCGGCCGGCAGCGCGCTGCAGTGGCGGGATTATTTCGGCAGCGATCGTTACTACGTGGTCCGTGACGAATTGTACAGCCAATTCGCCCCGTATGAGGTGAAGGTGTTGATGGAAAACCGTTGACCATGGATGGAGAGAGGCTACTGGAACAGGGGGTGGCAGAGCCTTTTTTCGTTCAGACAAACGGACGTAGGGGGCAGACGTCAGGGGGTAAGAGTTGGCGGTAGTGGGCTCCTTTGTTGTTATTGCCGGTTTTGCTGGAGGATATAGATGCTTTCGGCAAGGCCGATCTTACCGTCACCATTGATATCCTGATAGGAGCTGACGGTGTCGGGCGGTGCTTGATCAGTCAGGATAACCAGCGATAGCAGGGAATCTTCGACGGTGACCTGGCCGTCCTCGTTGATATCGCCCAGGTAGCGGGCCTGCCGGAACGCGGCTACCGAGGCGGCGGCAGTGTTGAGTGACAAGGTGTTGTGGGCCGAGTCCGGAGCATTCTCGTCAATGCCGCACGGGTAGGTGACGTCGCCGTGGAAACAGGTCAGATCCGGGTTGGAGAACCGGTCTATTTCCGGGTGAAGGTAGCTCATGATGGTACCGAAGGTTCCGGAAACGCCGTAGCCGTAAGAGTACGAGTAGGCGGGTTCACTGTATGCGTTGGCCCGATCATGGTGAGAACCCATGTTATGGCCCAGTTCATGGGTCATGGTCAGGTCCGAGCAATACCAGGTTGTACTGCCGATCTGCTCGCTCCCTTCGCTGACCACCGAATAGCCATAGTTGGCGTCACCATTGAACGATCCGTTCCTACCCAGTAGCCAGGCGATCCCGCAGCCGCTGTGGTTGTCGTAGTCAAACGGGCGAACCAGGGTAATCAGGTCGGCGCCGTGGAGCAGCCGTAACGACTCGATCTGCTCGAACGGCTCTGCGTTATTGGTCAGCGCTGTCAGTGCTGTATTGTTTGTTGTCTCGTCGGGGTAGGCAATTTCCTGGCTGTGAACGAGGCGCAGGAAGATGTCGACCTCGCTGTTTTCATACGCTGCATTGGCTTCGGCAACCAGGTGGTTCAGTCGTGTTGCCAGGGTGTCGGGGTATCGGGTGGTCATGCCGGTGGTATAGAGGATCATCAGATCGATGGTCGTACGGCCGTCCGCCGCCGGCGGTGCTGCAGCCGTGGCCGGACTGGGTTCCGCAGTCGGTACGTCTTCGACAGCCTGCTGGCGAGGCTGCTTTGGCGGCGGCACGATGGCGTCGTCAGGTCTCTTGGGGACGAGTGTATTGCCTTCTGCCGAGAGATTAATAAGGATGGTTCGGCCGTTTTGGACAGTGATTCGATAGGTTGTTGTCGGTGTCTGGATACGGCCGAAAGCGCCTCCGTTTCCGCTGGTCAGGATCATCCGGTATTCACCGTCGTCGGTGAATGCACTGCCGGTAAGGGTGACATCGCCGTTGGCTTGTTGCGCGCGCTTGGTGATTTCCAGCGCGACGGGTGGTTGTGCCGATTCTTGGAACGTGAGGTGTTCCCCCGGCTGCAGGCCAACAACGGCAGTATTGATTGATACGAATTGGTTGGCGACTTCACCCCGCTCACCGCTTGAAGCGGGTGGCAGCTGGTTGTGGACTGCTGGTTCTGAGATAAAAAGAGTGGGGTGGGCAGGTAGCGTTGCCGATGTTTCCGGTCCGGAATTGCAGCCGGCAGTCAGCAGGATGACGAGGAGGAGAAGGAAGCGCATGAGATCGACCATGTGTTGAAGTTCCAATAAAACAGCTCTTATCTGGCCCCCCTTCCTGGGCGGATCGTAGCCGAGCGCCCATTCCCTCAGCTATTATAAGGGGTGTTTGCCGAAAAAGGGAAGAAAAAGAGTTTTGGTGGTGCTGTCTCTGTTGGCGGAAGCACGGTGAAAGATGGTCAGTCGAATTTTCAGTACTTGGCTGGCAAGGTGGTTGTTGCCTGAAGGTTGGCAAGGGTTTCCCGTCTTTGTATCCGTCTTCGTTTGATAAACATGCCTCACAAGACGCGCCCAATCCACCCCGGCGAGATCCTTAAAGGTGAACTGGAAGAACTGAATATGTCTGCCAATGCCTGCTCAAAAGCGCTGAATGTGTCGTTTTGAAGAGCGTTTCGGAGCTTTTCCAATCCTGCAGCGGGTTGAACAGGTAGTTGCCAAACAGCTTTGCGTTTTCAGACAGTCTTTTTGATTTTTTCCATTGACTCTTGATTTAAAGAGTAATACTTGAAAAAGTATTACATCGGGGAGGAAACCAATGAGAGTTACCAGTAAGGGACAGGTGACAATACCGGTCGAGATTCGTGAAAGGATGGGAATTTTTGCGAATTCAGAGGTGGATTTTGTGGTGCAGGGGAATCTGGTCATCCTGCAGAAGGCCTCAGGCAGCACTCAGCGCGGCAAACGTATCGTCGAGCGAATGCGTGGCCGAGCCACGATACGCATGTCGACCGATGATATCATGGCGCTGACCAGGGGCGAGGATTGATGGCCAAGCCGGTATTGGTCGATAGCAATGTGATTCTGGATATTCTCCTGGAAGATTCCATCTGGTTTGAATGGTCCGCAGAGCAGCTTTCCCGGTGTGCAGAGGAAACAATCCTGGTCGTCAATTCAATTATCTATGCTGAAGTTTCCATCGGGTTTCATCGGGTGGAAGACCTGGAAGCGGCCGTGCCACCAGATACCTTCGAACGGCAGGATATCCCGTGGGAAGCGGCATTTCTCGCCGGAAAATGTTTTCTTGCCTACCGGCGCGCCGGTGGTGTTCGGTGTTCACCTCTTCCTGAATTTTTTATCGGTGCCCATGCCTTGGTTCACGAAATGCGTCTTTTGACCCGTGATACTGCACGCTATCGGTCATATTTCAAATCGTTAGAATTGATTGCACCATGATACCGATTCACCCTCTTGTCAGAGTGTTTCCGTGTTCTTCGAGAGCGTAGTGCGGGTGGCGGTGAAAGATCGTGACTCTTGAGCTCGCCCTGACGCCTGCCGGCTGTCTGTATCTGTTGGACACCGCCGGCGATGAGAAGAACCACTCGCTGACGGCGGCGTGGTTGAATCGGGTGACCGCCGGCTTTTCTGCCGGTCAGGGGGCCGGGTTGTTTGCCTTGGCGGCTACCAGGCCGGAGGGGGCGTTGTCGCCTTCTTTCGGTTTCTGGCGGGACTTTGCCGTTTCCTATCTGACCCGGCTGTGCCGTACTCCCGAAACGAGCGGACGATTGCTTGAACCGGTGGAGCCACCCGAAGCAGGGCAGTGGGCGGCGATGATGCTGGCGGCGCCGCCGATGCCCGGCGGAGAGTATCTCAGCGGTGAGGTCCTGCACGGTTTATGGCAGGAGCTTGATGGCTGGGTGCGTGGTGAGATCGGTCGGGCTGCCGGTGGGCTAGCCGGCTGGTTGAAGAAGCACGCCCCGCTCTGGCGGCAGGTCGGGCGGGTCTGCTTTCATCTGGCCGAGAATAAACGCGATCCCGACCTCCCCTTTGCCTTTCTGGCAACCTACTCGCCGCGACTGTCTACCGGTGGGCGGGTGCAGTATCAGCCCTTGGGTAAGGCATTGCAGGAGTATAGCGGCGAGCGCAACAAGAAAGCCCTCATCAACCTGCTCTCGCCGGTCCAGCGGTCGGCGGAACAGGTCCCGTGGGTCGCCGAACTGGTCGAATCCGGCGACATCTTTCACCCCCTGGCCTGGACGCCGGGCGAGGCGTATCGGTTGCTTAAAGCGGTGCCGGTGCTGGAGGCGAGCGGCCTGTTGGTGCGGCTGCCGGACTGGTGGCAGCGGAGGCCGCGCCCGCGGGTGGCGGTGACCATCGGAGCGCAGCAACAGAGCCGTTTGGGCCTGGGCGAGATGCTCGATTTCAAAATCAAGCTGGCCTTGGGTGAAGAGACGCTGAGCGAGCAGCAGTGGCGCGAATTGATGGCCGCCGAAGACGGCCTGATCAACCTGAAGGGCCAGTGGATCGAGGTTGATCGGGAGCAGCTGGCCACCGCTCTGAAGCATTGGCAGAAGGTTGAGGCCAGGGCGGCCGGCGAGGGGATTTCCTTTATCGAGGGCATGCGTCTGCTCGCCGGTGCACCTGCCGGCCTGGCCGCCGTCGAAGATATGGACGATGTGGCGCGGAACTGGTCCGAGGTGAGGGCCGGTGGCTGGCTGAAGGACCTGCTCAGTGAGCTGCGCAGGCCCGGCGGCCTGGCCGAGGCCGAACTGAACCGCGAGTTTCGCGGTGTCCTGCGCCCCTATCAACAGGTCGGGCTCCAGTGGCTGCGGCTGCTGACGGGCCTCGGGCTCGGCGCCTGCCTGGCCGACGACATGGGGCTGGGCAAGACGGTCCAGGTGCTCTCTCTGCTGCTGGCGATCAAAACCGCACAGACCGGCCCGGCACAGGACGGGAAACCCTCACTGCTGGTGCTGCCGGCATCCTTGCTGGCTAACTGGAAGGCTGAGATCAGCCGCTTTGCGCCGAGCTTGTCCATCTGTTTCGTCCACCCCTCTGAACCGGATGATTTTACTGCCGTCGCGGCGATGCAGGAGGGCGTGGCCGGTAACGGTGTCGACCTGGTGGTGACCAGTTATGCCATGGTGCTGCGGCAGAAGTGGTTGCTCGATGTCGACTGGCGGCTGGTTATCCTCGATGAGGCGCAGGCCATCAAGAATCCGGCCACCCGCCAGACCCGGGCGGTCAAGCAGCTGCACGCCGAGGCCCGGATCGCGCTGACCGGCACGCCGGTGGAGAACCGGCTGGGGGATCTCTGGTCGCTCTTTGATTTTCTCTGTCCCGGCCTGCTCGGTTCGGCCGCCGCCTTCAAGAAATTTGTCAAGGTGCTGGAGGGACGGCAGCACGATCGCTATGCGCCGCTGCGCAACCTGGTCAGCCCCTATGTCCTGCGGCGGCTCAAGACCGACAAGAGCATCATCGCCGATCTTCCAGAGAAGACGGAGATGAAGGCCTGGTGCGGTCTGAGCAAACAGCAGGCGGTGCTCTACGGTCGTCTCGTCGATGAGCTGGGCCGCGATCTGGAGGGGCTGGACGGCATGCAACGGCGCGGCGCGGTGCTCGCCTGTCTGATGCGCCTCAAGCAGATCTGCAACCACCCGAGCCAGCTCCTCGGCGACGGTGGCTATCGGCCCGATCACAGCGGCAAGTTCGCGCGGCTGTCGGCGATTGGCGAAGAGATCGCCTCCCGGCAGGAAAAGGTGCTGGTCTTTACCCAGTTCCGCGAGATGACCGAGCCGGTTGCCGCCTTTCTCGCCGGTGTCTTTCGACGCGAGGGTCTGGTCCTGCATGGCGGCACGCCGGTGAAGAAGCGCCGGGCCTTGATCGATCTGTTCCAGCGGTCGGACGGACCGCCGTTTTTCGTGCTGTCCCTGAAGGCAGGCGGTACCGGGCTCAATCTCACCGAGGCGTCGCACGTGATTCATTTCGACCGGTGGTGGAACCCGGCGGTGGAGAACCAGGCGACCGATCGGGCCTTTCGGATCGGTCAGCATCGACCGGTGATGGTGCATAAATTCATCTGCCGGGGCACGGTGGAGGAAAAGATCGATGCGTTGATCGAGGAGAAGGTGAGCTTGGCCGATGATATCCTGCAGGCCGGAGCGGAAGCGCTGCTCACCGAGATGAGCAGCGAGGAGCTGCTCAAAACCGTGGCGCTTGATCTACAGCAGGCGCAGCTCTAGGAGAGAGGTGATGAGTCGGTATGGCTGGAGACCTTACGTTCCGGTAGCCCAGCGCCGGACGCGGGCATTGCAGAAGATGGAAAAGCTGCGCAAAAAAGGGTTTGAGGTCAAACCGATACCGTGCCAGTCGGGGCGTAAGATGGCACGCACCTTCTGGGGGCAGGCCTGGTGTGATCATATCGAGTCCTTTCACGACTACGAGAACCGGCTGCCGCGCGGCCGCACCTATCTGCGCAACGGCTCGGTCTGTCACCTCGATATTGCTCCGGGCAAAATCACCGCTAAGGTCTGCGGGTCCGAACTCTATTCGGTGACCATCGCCATCAAGCCCCTGGCTGTGCGGAGATGGCAGGTGGTGAAGAAACGCTGTGCCGGCCAAATCGGCTCCTTGCTGGAATTGCTGCAGGGACGGTTGTCCGAGAAGGTCATGGCGGTGGTCACCGATCCCGCCAATGGCCTGTTTCCGCGGGTCCGAGAAATCGAGCTGCAGTGCAGCTGTCCCGACTGGGCGGAGATGTGCAAGCATGTGGCGGCGGTTCTTTATGGCGTCGGCGTGCGGCTCGACGAGCAGCCGGAGTTGCTGTTCTTGCTGCGCGGCGTCGATCATCAGGAGTTGATCGACACCGATGTCACGGTCGCAACCGGCACCCAACAAGCCGGTAGCAGTAGGCATTTGGCCGAGGGTGATCTGGCCGATCTGTTCGGTATCGAGTTCACCGAAGAGCCGGTGGCGACGCCGCCGGCACTGCGCCGGAAAAAGGGAGCCGCACCGGCCCGGAAGAGCGTCCGCGCGCCATCGCGGCGGGCGACAGAAAAGAGCGGACGGGAAAAAGAAAACCCGCCGTCAGCCGGCACCCGGCAAGAAACGGCAACTGCCGCAGACGATGTTATAACCGGTGCAGCCGTTGCCGAGCTGCGGGCTTTCTTCGATATGTCGCAAAGCGAGTTTGCCCGGCTACTCGGGGTCAGCGTGCCGTCGGTCTGGAACTGGGAGAAAAAGAGCGGCGTGCTGAACCTGCAGGCCCGTACGCTCCGCTCGTGGCTGGCGGTAAAAGCGTTGACCAAGCAGCAGGCCCGGCGTAAGCTATCGCAGCGGTGACCGTTAAAAGGAGACAGTCCCCTTTTTCTATAACTATCTCAGTAGAGCCGTGACGAAATCATCGACGCTGATTTCAGCCTGTCGGATAACACTTCGCAATGTCCCAACGGCCAGCTCTTTGTGCCGTGGGATGACACACCCCTTATCGCCCCGTCGCATGACAACGTGACTGCCTTTCTGGTGGACTTGGATGAAGCCAAGCACCACATGCTTTGATCGCTTCATCTCCTGATATACGCGGTATTTCAGGCATGAACCGCTATCTCAAAAGTTGTCAGGATGGGCCGAAAGGATTGCTGGGTCGGGAATTCTTCAAGATAGAGCTCCGTTGCTTCCTGCAAATTGGCAACGGCCTCTTCGATGGTATACCCCTGGCTAACCGTACCAATCTCAGGACATTCTGCAATGTAGATATCGTTTTTTTTGTGGACGATCGCCGTGAATGTGCGTGTCATATCTATGCCCGCTCGCCTGCTGCTGAGAAACCTCTCCCTCTTGTCATCATCACACACAATAATACAGTTTCAATAAATTTATAGCCTCCTTGAACATCTCACTCCCTAGAGGTCGTCCCCTTATTATCTCTTATCAGTTGGCCTGGAATTTGCAGATTGAACGCATGGGTTGAGGCCATCACGCCTCGGCGGTCTTGGCAATTTTTTCGGAGTCTATCGTATGCGTCGGCGATTTCTACTGTCTGTTTTTTGTTTGTTTCTTGCTGTCAATTCCGGGTCGGGGTGGGCGGCCGTGCCGGCGCCGGTGCTGAAGTGGCAGCATGGCGGTTGTTACAACTCGTGGTGCGAGACCGGTTGGTATTCCTCGCCGGCGGTGGCCGATGTCACCGGCGACGGGGTGCTCGACGTGATCGGTTCGGCCTATTCGATCGTTGCCCTGAACGGGCCGACCGGGGAGCTTGTCTGGCGGGTCGGCTCGGGCCATGATCGCAGCGAGTCTGAGGTGGAAAATGTTGGTCGCACCTGGCCGTCGATTGTCGTCGCCGATGTTAATAGCGATGGTATCGAGGAGATTGTCACCGCCCATGGCGGCGGCTATGTCTCCGTCTATGATCTTGACGGCTATTTTCTGCCCGGCTGGCCGAAGCGGCCGACGACTTGGGAGTTGCGCGGTCTGATGGTTGCCGATCTTGATGGGGACGGGACCGCCGAGATTGTCGTCAACGGCGCTCTGGGCAGCCGGACCAATACCTGGGTTTACGAACATAACGGCGCTTTGCGCGCCAACTGGCCGCAGCTGAGCAACGATTCCGGTTACGCCGCCGGGGTCTACAACGACAACAGCGCCGCCGGCGATCTCGATGGCGACGGATTGCTCGAACTCGTCGTACCGTCCGATGTCCACTATATCTGCGCCTATACCCCGGCAGGCGGACAGTTGCCCGCCCACGCGATGTACGGCGACAAAGGCTGGGGCAAGGTCGGGGTCTGGGAGGACCTCGGCGTTGAGCTGCGTGGCTGGGGCGCGTGCGACGGGGCGCGCAGCGAGCGATACCGCACCAATTTCGCCGGCGGGGCGGCGGTTGTTGCCGATGTCGACGGCAACGGGCTGCCGGAGGTGGTGGCGACCGGCAATGTCTATGATTGCGCGGTCGGCCATCCGCCAGGCAAATACACCGGGGTGTATGTTTACCATCGTGATCGAAGCCGCTTTGCCGGCAGCGGCTTCGACTGGCGGAGCCTGCCGGTGGACACCGGGGCGCCGCTCAGTGAATCTTATTCCCAGATCGAGAGCGTGCAGACTAATCCGGTGGTGGTGGACCTCGATGGCGATGGCCTGCGGGAGATTATCTTCAGCTCGTATGACGGCCGAGTGCATGCTGTCTGGCTGGACAAGACGGAACACCATAACTGGCCGTTCTCGGTGTACCGGCCGGCGGAAGGCGTCTGGCGTTTTGCCTCTGAGCCGGTCGTCGCCGATCTCGATAACGACGGGTTTGCCGAAGTGCTGTTCGGCTCGTGGACGAGGAAGGGGAGCTATCTGAACGGCATGCTGCATATCCTCGATTACCGGGGAGACGTTCTGCACGAGATAGCACTGCCGGCGGCCAAGAGCAGCAGTGTTTCCTGGAACGGTGCGTTGGCGGCGCCCCGTCTGGCAAACATCGATGCGGACGCCGATCTGGAAATCGTCCTCAATACCGCCTATTCGGGCTTTGTTGCCTATGATCTGCCGGGGAGTTCCGAGGCCCGGGTGCTCTGGGGATCGGGACGGGCCGGGCGGGTCTGGCGGCAGCAGGATATGAGTGATGCAGACAAACTGGCGGGGGTGATCAGGATTTTGCGGATACTGGCCGGTCAGGAAACGGTCATCACCCCCGATCCCGATGGCAACGGTCGCACCGACCTGGCCGACGCGTTGCGCTATCTGCAGCAGCTGGGACCGTGAGCGGCCGGTTATGCGTTATTTCAGGATGCCGAGGGTGACGGTGACCCGGCGCAGGTCGCCGTCCCGGTAGAGGGCCAGGGAAACGGCGGTGTCCGGGGCGGTCAGCGCGACCCGGTTTCTCAGGTCCGCCGGGCCGTTGATGGCAACATTGTCGATGCTGATGATCAGGTCGTCGCTGCGCAGTTTGGCCGCGGAGGCCGGCGAGTTTTCCTGCACCTGCTCAATGCGCGCCGCCCGGGTGTCCAGGGGTAGATTGTGGCGGACCAGGTCTTCGGCCCGCACGTCTTTCAGAGCGACGCCGAGCCAGCCTCGTTCAACCCTACCGTTTTCCAGCAATTGGCCGGCAACGTCGCGGGCCATATCGATCGGGATGGCAAAGCCGACGCCCATGTAGCCACCGGTCTGGGTGATGAACGCGGTGTTCATGCCGACCACCCGTCCGCCGATGTCAACGAGCGGGCCGCCCGAGTTGCCCGGGTTGATCGCCGCGTCGGTCTGGATAAAGTCCTCGTAGTCGCTGATGCCGAGGCTGTTGCGGCCGGTGGCGCTGACGATGCCGGCGGTCACTGTCTGCAGGTTGGCAAAAGGCGAGCCGAAGGCGAGCACCCATTGTCCGGCCTTCAGGTGCTCCGAGGAGCCGAGCGGCAGGACGGTCAGCGCTTGACGGCCGGCGTCTATCTTGATTAGTCCGATATCGCTGCGGCTGTCACTGCCGATCAACTCCGCCGGCAGGCGCCGCCGGTCAGCCAGGGTGACGGTGATCTCGTCGGCGCGGTCGACGACGTGATGATTGGTCAGGATATGGCCGTCAGTGCTGATGATAAAGCCGGACCCGTGGCCAAAGGAGGGAATATCCGGTTGCTGCGGCAGCCTGTTGTCATCCGGTTCGTCGCCGAAGAACCGCTTGATGTCCGGGTCGTTGAAAAAACCGGTCGGCGCCCGGTTCCCTGCGTGGCGCTCTCTGGACTTTCGCGATACCTCGATATAGACCACACCGGCCTTACTCTGCTCGATAATAAGCGGAAAACGCTCAATGGTCTGCGCAAATACCGCGTCGGAAGCGGGCAGATCCTGGCTGTGCAGCGGCAGCGGAGCGAGCAGCCCGAACAACAGCAATACAAGAAGGAGCGGTTGTCTCAGCATGATTGTCCCAGCAATGTTTTGGAGTCAGGCTTGACTTGTTGACAAACTGCAGACAGTTTGTCAACAAGTCAAGCCTGACCCCGCTTTTAACATTTTGAACCAAACATAGGATATTGACCACTCATTGTCACGCAATCAGATGAACGCGTTGCTTGAAAGTGCTGCTGTGGGAGGATACAGATGTTGTAAACGGCATCGTTCGCAATAATATCATCTACGGTCGGCGGCCTCACGACACGGCAATTGAAATGGTCCACGCCACTGGCTGGCTCGTCGTTCACAATACGGTACTGCTGCTCGATCCGCTGCCGGGGCTGAGCTGGGGGATGGAAGCGCGCTATGCAGATACTACCGGCACTTTTGCCAACAATCTGGCGAATATGACGATCTGGGAAAACCGTGACGGCGCCGCCGCGGTGGCCGGCAGCGAAAATATCGAAGCAGCCGATCCCGGTTGGCTGGTCGATCTGGAATCTTATGATTTTCGCCTGACATCCCGGGCCGGTCCCGCCATCGACCGAGGAAGCACCGGCTATCTCGGGCAGACCCCCGAGGATTTTTACGGCGAATTGCGTGACGCAGCACCGGATGTCGGTGCCGATGAATGGCAGCCGGGGGTGTCGGACGTGATCGAGACGCTGGGGGTGCTCGCTGGGCTGGCCGGTGCCAGCGATCTGGTCGACGATATCAATAATGACGGAGTAATTGGTCTAGCCGAAAGGAAAAACGGACAAATCGTCCTCGATCAGATTCGTACCGTTGATAAAAAGCGGCTTGTCCGGCGACTTGGCGTTATCAGCAAACACGCCCAGGACAAAACGCTGCAGGTCTTGCAAGAGATGTTTGCCCGCTAGAAAAATGCATGCTTTTACTGTTACAAACCGATATTCGGCATACTGCCGTTGTACGGTTGGGCCAGGTCCGTGCCGGCATCAACAGCAATGCTGGTTGGGTGCATGGAGAAGTCGTTACCGGGCGGGTCTGCGAGCAACGGGTCTTGTGGGGCTGGGCTGTGGTGTCCCAGCCGGTATCGCCTCGGTAAGTCTCCCAGCCGGACATTCGGTAGCTTCCGGAAAAAACGGTGTTGATGATCTGCTGGGCCCGAAAGTCGCTGATATTGGGGTTCATGCCGTAGAGCACGTTGTTGCAGATCTGCAGGTTGACAAAGCGGCCGCTGCCGCTGCCGATGGCCAACCCCTTCTGCTTGAGATTCTTCAAGACATTACCGGTTATCGTAAAATCTTCAAAGGTGGCCGCCCCGGTCCACAGGTAGAGCCCCATCGAGGTGAAGTCGTTGGGGGAATTCGTGTCGTCGGCCGCAGTCGTTGAAGGTAATATATGCCTCGGCTGTTCCCGACCAGTCGATGGTCAATTCCTCCCGCCAGCTGTCGCCTCGCCGGAAACGCACCTCGTCGCCTATTTTCAATTTACGGTTGCAGTGACAGATATTGCAGCGTAAAGATCGCCTCGGCCAGGACATCGGGCTGAGCGGCGGGAACTGCCGGAAACGAAGATGTCGGTATTGGGCGACTGATTGCCGTTTACGGTGGAGGACAAATTTTGGCAGCCCCGGACAGACCTAGTGGTTTCGGCAGGAAGAGCGCTGTAGGAGAATAGCGACAAAATAGCGGGGTCAGGCTTGACATGTTGACAAATTAAAAATTTGTCAACATGTCAAGCCTGACCCCGCTTTCAACGGTGTTGCCGTTACGTTTTTCCTGGGCGAGCAGGCGGAGCAGGAAAGCGGTCTGTTCCCTGGTTGTGTCGATGAAGGAGGCGGCGAATTCGTCGAAATCGACCCGAACGATTCTGGCTTTGAACGTCAACGATTCGGTTGGGCTTCGTTGTTTGAAGCAGGAGAGGGTTATGGAGATCTCGTCGTCGAGCTGGACCGGCAGGGTCGACAGTTCGACGAGCAGGCCGGCGGTCGAGATATTGACCAGAGTTGCCTCGCCGCTCTGCTCGTCTCGCTCGTAGGTGATTTGCCGGGGGGATATCTGGTAACGCAGGGCGTTTCGTTTCGATTTCTGCTGCATGGCTCTTGCTGCCGTTTACGGATAATCCGGTATTGGGAATATACGGTACCCTATACCTTTCTTATCGGCAGTAAATCGATTTGCAAAAGCAGATACGAGCGTCGCAGTGGCGGGATGGCAGAAATAGGGTTCGGCGAAGGACATCCAGAATCCGGGGGAGGTGCCAGGCTCACCGGGATTCTGGAAATGGCGCGCGATTTTGCAGCAACAAGGACGGAAGCCAAAAAATACACGCCAAGCTTGAAACGGTGCCGTCGTGCAGACGGGAGCCGGTTGGCGGTTACTGGATCGTCGGCTGTTGCTGCGGTTTGGTGGCATCCGGCTTCTTCAGTGCGGCTTGAAGGGAGCGCAGTGGGCCACCGAAGACCATCATGAACGAGCGGGCTACCGCGTCTGCATGCACGGTGCGGCAGTGTTTTTCGATGTCGGTTACCTGCTGTCGGGCGATTTCGGCAGGCGTCGGTCGTCGGTACCGGTAACGGCCTGATGCTGCAGCGATTGTCCCGGGGCTGCGGCGAGTTGGGCGGCCAGGACGGTCTTGCCGAAACCGGCCGGTGCGGTCAGCAGCAGCCGCAGCCGGTTGTCGCCGCCGTCAGGCGGGATGAGATGGTGCAGGAGTTTTTCACGCCGGACGGTGTGTTCCGGTGCGAAGACGGGCACCGGGCTGCAGTCGTGATGTTCCGGAAAGCGAGCAGGGGACGCGGTCAGGTTCGAGAACATGGGCCGCGTTCAATTTTTCAGGAGCATGTCCGAGCCCGGCTGGGAGTCTTTCAGCCGCGCCAGGTAGTCGCGGAGCGGAGCGAGGCAGGACTCGTCGAGCGAGTCGGGGCGCGTAGTGATCTGCTCCTCCAGGCTGGCGAGCAGCCCGGCACATTCATGCAGGCCGTAGAGGCCGGCCAGCCCCTTGGTGGCGTGACAGGTGTCCCTCAACGCCGTCGTGTCACCGCTGTGCAGCAGTTCGGCCAGGGATTCGATGTCGCTCTTCAGGGTCTCGATGACCCGGCCGAGCAGCGGCGCCAGTACCTCGGGAACCCGATCTTGGCCCGCCTGCCCGGTTTCGACATCATCGTCCTCTTCCGACTGCTGCTGCGGCGGCATGAATTTGAGGAAGTCGCTGATGGTCTTGATCAGATCGCCCTTGGTGAACGGTTTGGTCAGCACCCCGGAAAAACCCTTTTTCAGGTAGGAGAGGATCTGCTCGGGGAAGGCGTGCGCGGTTACGGCGATGATCGGCACGGCCGGGCCGGGGCCGTTGCGGATCATCTCGTTGATCCGATACATCGCGGTGACTCCGTCGATGCCCGGCATCTTGATGTCCATCAGCACGATATCAAAGCGCTGCTCACCAAAGAGCCGTACCGCTTCCTCGCCGTTGCGCGCATGCCTGATCTCCACGTCGTAGGGTGCCAGGTAGCGCTTGATCACCTCGACGTTGCCGGCCACGTCCTCGGCCACCAGAAGCCGGATTGAGGTCAGGGCCAGCGAGGTGCTCGAGTCTATCGGTTCGTCGTCGGCCGGATTGTGGCGACGGGCGCCTGCCGGGGCGGGAGGCAGAGGCAGCAGGATGGTAAAGGTGGCGCCGTGGCCGAGCATGCTGCGTACCGTGATCGTACCGTGCAGCTGATCCACCAGTTTTTTACAGATGGCCAGACCGAGTCCAGCGCCGCCGCGTTGCATGGCCAGCCCGTTTTCCGCCTGGGTGAAGCGTTCGAATATGGTTTCAAGCCGATCCGGAGGGATGCCGATACCGGTATCGGCGATCTGGAGGCGGATCATGTCCGGGGTGTCGTGGTCATGCGCCTCCTCGATGGTCAGCGTAATGCTGCCGTGATCGGTGAATTTCAGCGCGTTGCTCAGCACGTTAAAGAGGATCTGTTTGACCTTCGGTAGGTCGCCGATCCGGTCGCCAAGGGGTGTCTCCGGGGTGATGGCACGGAACTCGATACCCTTGTCTCTGGCCAGGGTCTCCATCATCGCCAGCAGGCTGGAGCAGAGCAAATCGAAGCTAAAGGCTTCCCGGTGGACCGGCGTCTTGCCCGATTCGAGGCGGGAGAACTCGAGGACGTTGGTGAGCTGTTCCAGGAGCTGGCGGCCGGAGGAGAGCAGGCTGGACAGGTAGGCGCGCTGGGTCTCGTCGAGACCGGTCTCGGCGAGCAGCTCACCCATGCCGAGGATGATATTGAGCGGCGAGCGGATCTCGTGGCTCATCGTCGCCAGAAAATCGGTCTTCGCCCGGTTGCCCTGTTCGGCAAGCAGCAGCGCCTGCTCCAGCTCGCCGCCGACATGCTTGATCAGGCGGCGGTTGATATCGTCGATGCGCTCCTGGCGGACCCGCTGCTGTTCGCTGCGGGCCAGTTTTCGTTCCAGGTAGGCGATACGCTCCTGCAGCTCGGTGATCCGTCCGGCCGGGGGGCCGGTATCGTCGGATCTGGCCGTCATCAGCTCCGTTCGGACAGGGCTACGGCGATATAAGTATCGCTGTGATAACCACTCGGCCCGTCCGGGGCGAGCGGGCCGATCTCGCCGTAACAATAGAAACCGAAGAAGGCCTGCGGCGGGTCGGCCTGGTGAAGCGCAGCAAACTCCTCGTTGGTTCTGGTGCCGAGCACGTGCCGCCGCGACGTACAGGGGAAGAGCAGGACCAACTCCGGGCGACCGGCCGGGTGACCGGCAAGAATCCGCTCGTTGGCCTCGTGGGCGGTGCGCAGGATGTCCTCGCGGGAGATCGTCGTCAGGCGCACCCGGCAGTGATCGGGGAAGGTGCCAACGCAGGTCACCGTGCCTGCCTCCCGGTCGAGCAGGAACGGGTCGCGCAGGCAGAAGTCGTGGCCCTGGGGCTCATAGACCGCCAGTGGGAATTGGGCGATCTCCAGTTTGTCGGAGAAACCGCCGAGCAGTTCGTCATAGAAATCGGTGGCCCGCCTGCCGTCGATCTCGTGGAGGACATTGGCCTCTACCCGGTTCACTTCGTAGAAGCGGCCGATCGGCTCGTTGCCGGTGACCACCTGAGACGACAGGGTCAAATCGCCGCTGATCAGCAGCAGCGGGGTGGCGTCGGTGTAGATGAGGCCGTTATGGAATTGATAGGTTTTTTCTAAACGGTAGTGATCGCCGGCGGTGCCGCCGAAGACAGGAAAGGTGTTGCCGGTGGCCTGCTGGATCAGCCGGCCGAGCGGCAGACCAATGGTGGTCAGTCCGTCGGGCAGGATGATGCCCAGGGCCGGTTTGCCATCGAGCCGGCGGCGGCAGTCGGCCACGGCGGCGGGCAGGGTCTCGGCGCCACTGGTGGACAGATTGCAGGCCACGGCGCTGGCAAAACGGAGGTGGTCGGAGGCGAGGAGCAGCAGGGCCACCGCATCTTCGACAAAACCCTGGTCGGCGACGATCTCGCCGTCGGTGGTGCAGCCGATCAGTTCGATGCCTGGAAATCGGCTCGTAATCTTGTCGAGGAAGTACGGGAAATCACCATCGATGATCGACGTGAACAGGATGCCCGCCTGCGGCCGGGCCCCTGCAAGGGCCGTCTCGCACTGGTCGAGCACCGCCGCGATCGCCTGGCGTTGATCGATATGGTCACTGACCCCGATTGCCGTGGTGAGCATGTTCCCCCGCTTCCTCCCCATACCCTGACGCTTACTTCCCCTGCGACAGTGTAACAAAAAATACCAGTGAGTCCATCATAAAGTTCGTTTTGGTAATTGACGGTCGTCTTTTCCGCCGTGCGGCGGCGGCTGTGCAGAGAAATTGTCGTCGATGGTCATTGAAAGGTTTATTAACCGTTCAGAATTGAATACAATGATCGGCGAGAGAAAGACGTTGGAGTCATTTGCAAAACAATCTTTTCGCCCAAACTCTACGTTATGCTCAAAATTTTATCCTCGGAATATCATGTATATGCCTGCGGTAAAATTTTTCGCATGCCTTGATTTTGAACGAAAATCTAAGTTTTGCAAAAGGCTCGTTGCCTTGAGGATATTGCACGAGCGCTGCTGATGATTGTTGAGAAGTCTGCCCATGTTATGCTGCCACTGCGGCTCTGCCTGATCATCATGATGATCTGCGGTCTGCTCGTCTGCGCGATGCCGGGTGGTGATGACGCCATCGCCCAGGAGCCCAAAGGCGAGCGCTATATCACCATCGATTTCGACAACGTCGACATCAATCTGTTCATCAAATACATGAGCGAGTTGACCGGTCGGAACTTTATCGTCGATCCCAATGTGCGCGGCAACGTGACGATCATCTCTCCGACCCGGATTTCCGAAACCGATGCCTATCAGGTCTTTGAATCGGTGCTCGAAATTCACGGCTTTACAACGGTGCAGGCCGGCTCGGTGATCAAGATCATTCCGTCCGTCGAGGCCCGGGCCAAAGCCATTGACACGCTTCGGCCCGGTGATTCGGCCGACCCCGAGGATCGGGTGGTCACCCAATTGGTGCCGCTACGCTTCACGACGCCGCAGGAGATGCAGAAGATCCTGCAGCCGCTCGTCTCCAAGACCTCGGTGCTGCTCGCCCATACCCCGTCGGGCATGCTGATCATCACCGACACAATGTCAAATATCCGGCGCCTGCTCGAGATCATCGCCGAACTCGATGTCGAGTACACCCGCGACGAGATCGTCGTGCTGCCGCTGGAATACGCCAATGCCGACAACCTAGCGACGATTCTCAATACCATCTTCCAGAAATCGACCGGCGGCGGCAAGGAGGAAGCAGTGGTGGTGACCTCGGCGGTCAAGGTGGTGCCCTACGAGCGTATCAACCTGCTCATCGTACTCGCCGAACCGGCCGACGCCGCGCGGGTGCGCCGGCTCGTCGAGCAGCTCGATACCGAGGTCCGCCGCGGCGAGGGCAATATTCACGTAGTCTACCTGCAAAACGCCCGGGCCGCCGAACTGGCCAAGGTGCTCAGCGGTCTGCCGCAGGACCAGGAACAGCAGAGCGAGGAAGGCAAAGCCCCGGCGATTTCCGAGAAAGTGACCATCACGCCGGACGAGGAGACGAACTCGCTGATCATCACCGCCTCCCGCGCCGAGTTTAACGTTCTCGAAGAGGTGATCGCCAAGCTCGACATCCCGCGGCGCATGGTCTACCTCGAAGCGCTGATCATGGAGGTCGATGCCGACCGGAGCCTCGATGTCGGTGTGCAATGGCTGGCCGGCGGCATCTTCAGTGACGAGACCGGCAAACTGGTCACCGGCTTCAGCGGCGAGCCGGCCTACGCCAATATCGCCGGTATCACCGACCCTGACAACCCGAGCCTGCCGACCGGCTTTACCCTCGGCGTGCTCAAGGAGGGCATCAAGATCGGCGACATCACCTTCCCCAATATAGCGGCAGTGCTGCGCGCCTACCAGGGCGACTCCGATATCAATATCATCTCGACGCCGCAGATCCTGACCACCGACAACAAGAAGGCGGAGATCCTGGTCGGCCAGAACGTGCCCTACATCACCAGCCAGAACACCACCTCCAGCCAGCAGGATTATACCCAGTACGAATATCGGGACGTGGCCACCAAGCTCGGCATCACGCCGCAGATCAGTCAGGGTGACACGCTTCGGTTGGAGATTGCCACCGAGGTGACCCGGCTCAAACAGGGCTCCAGCGACGATCAGTTCCGGCCGACGACCTTCAAACGGACCGCCGACACGACGGTAATCGTGCGCGATCGCGAGACCATCGTCATCGGCGGCATCATCGGTCAGGATACGACCACCTCCGACTTCAAGATCCCGTTGCTCGGCGATATCCCGCTGCTCGGCTGGCTGTTCAAGACGCACAGCACCACCGATACCAAGGTCAACATGTTCATCTTTATCACCCCGCATATCGTCAAGAATCCGGCCGATATCGCCGGTGTGACCCTTGAGCGGGAGGATCGGCTGAGCGTCGATATGCCCCGGGCCAAGGAGGAACTGCACCGCGTCAGCAACACCCCGGGTCAGGCCCTGGTGCTGGCCGATCGCGGTTATGATGCGCTGCGCGCCGGTGATCTGGTCACGGCCCGCGATTATCTGGCCAAGGCCTTGCAGATCGACCCGACGAATCCGTACGCACTGATCAACCTCGGAGTCGTCTACCAGAAAGAGGGTGATTACCGCAAAGCCATCGAGCTCTTCCGCCGGCTCATTGAGACCGGCACCGAGGCGACGGCGCAGCCGCCCGACGGCTACCAGGGCGATGACGAGAATCTGTCGCTGCTGCGGATCGCTCGGCAAAATATCGAACACCTCGAGAAACTCATCGAATAAAAGCGGGGTCAGGCTTGACAAGTTGACTTGTTGCGCGCAACAAGTCAACTTGTCAAGCCTGACCCCGCTTTTCTCTTCGAAGTTCTGTCATTCTTCTTCTATTTCCACAATATGTTGTAGTTTGGGGTTGAGAGGGCAATAAATGTGGTGTATAAGCTGATTGATCGTTCGTCTCGGGAACGCTCGTTCCCGAATCTCAATTATCATGTATTTTGGTTGGTGTTATCATGCTCGAGCCGCATTACCAGGGAGAGAAGGTCATGACAGCAGACATTCCCGCACAGATGCTCACCGAAACCGCGGAGACCGTCCTTAGACGGCGCTATTATCTCAAGGACCAGGAGGGCAATCCGATCGAGACCTGGGAGACGCTCTGCCGCCGCGTGGCCGACGCCGTTGCCGAGGCAGGTGAGCGGCCCGCCAATTTCGAGGAGCTGCGCCGCCTCTTTTTCGAGATGATCTACCGTATGGATTTTCTGCCCAACTCGCCGTGCCTGATGAACGCCGGCACCGATCTTGGCCAGTTGTCGGCCTGTTTCGTGCTGCCGGTGCCGGACTCGATGGACGGCATTTTTTCGGCGATTCGCAACGGTGCGCTGGTGCACAAGACCGGCGGCGGTACCGGCTACAGTTTCTCCCGCCTGCGCTCGAAAAACGCGTCGGTGCGTTCCACCCAGGGCGTCGCCTCGGGACCGCTGTCCTTTGCCGCGGTGTTCGATGCCGCCACCGAGACGATCAAGCAGGGCGGCAAGCGGCGCGGGGCAAACATGGGCGTGCTGCGCATCGATCACCCGGATATCCTCGATTTCATCGTCGCCAAGCAGGACCAGGAAAAATTCAATAATTTCAACTTCAGCGTCGCTATCACCGATGCCTTTATGACCGCATTGGCCGAGGACGGCGAGTACGACCTGATCGAGCCGGCCACCGGCGATACGATCAGGTCCCTGAAGGCTCGTGACGTATTCGAGCAGATCGTCGATCTGGCCTGGCTCAATGGTGAACCCGGCGTGCTCTTCATCGATGCCGCCAACCAGGGCAACCCTACCCCGCAACTCGGCCTGTTCGAAGCGACCAACCCGTGCGGCGAGCAATGGCTGCTGCCCTACGAGAGCTGCAACCTCGGCTCGATCAACTTGGCGCGCTTCGTTGCGGACGGCGCCATTGATTACCGGCGGCTGGAAGAGACGGTGCACACCGCCACCGTTTTTCTCGACAACGTCATCGACTGCAACCGGTTCCCGATCCCGGAAATCGAAGAGATGACGCTGAAGACGAGAAAGATCGGTCTGGGTATCATGGGCATGCACGATATGCTCATCCAACTCGGCATTCCCTATGGGAGCGAGTTCGGCCGTAAAACCGCCGCCGAGGTGATGCAGTTCATTCACGACGCGGCCGAGGCCGAGTCGATGCGTATTGCCGAGAAAAAGGGCGCTTTTCCCGCCTACGACGCCTCCGTAAACGATTATCCGGCCCGGCGCAACGCGGCGCTGACCTCGATCCAGCCGACCGGCACCGTGTCGATGATCGCCGACTGCGCTTCGGGCTGCGAGCCGTACTTTTCCATTGTCATGATCAAGCACGTGATGGACGGCGACCGGCTCATCCTGATCAACAAATATTTCGAGCAGGTGGCCCGGGCCGAAGGTTTCTACTCCGAAGAGCTGATGCACAAGGTGGCCGACAGCGGCACCGTTATCGGCCATTCCGAGATCCCGGAAAAATGGCAGGAGATCTTCCGCACCGCGCAGGATATCAGCCCCGATGACCACATCAAGATGCAGGGCATCCTGCAGAAGAGCGGGGTGGATTCATCGATATCCAAGACCATCAACCTGCCGGGCACGGCGACCAGGGCCGACGTCAAACACTCCTATATCCTCGGCTACAATCTCGGCTGCAAGGGACTGACCGTCTATCGCGACGGTTCTCGCGATTCCCAGGTGCTCAATACCAAGGAGCGCTCGGAATCGTCGACACCGACGGCGGTGGTCAGCAGCAACGGCAAACGCAACCTGCCCGACGTACTGCTCGCCAAGCGCTACCGGGTAAAGGACCAGGATCAGAAATCGGTTTATATCATCGTCTGTTTTGACGAGGATGAAAAACCGATGGAGGTGTTTGCCAAATTCCCCTTTGACAATCGGATCGATCTGAAGGATAAATCGACGATGTGGACCACCACCTGCCGTCTCGTCTCGCTGGCGCTGCGCTTCGACGTGCCGATGAACGAGATCATCAAGCAGCTGGACCGCTCGAGCGGCCACATGCTCGATCTGCCGGCGCAGCTCGGCAAGCTGTTCAAGTCCTTTATGGCCGGGACCCAGTACGGCTTTGCCAGTATCTGCCCGGAATGCGGCGGCCAGCTCGTCTTCGAAGAGGGCTGTGAGACCTGCAAAGGGTGTGGCTACAGTAAGTGCTCGTAAGGGTGCCGGGAGACGGATTGGCCCCCTTTAAGTGGAAATCGTGAACGACAAGATGAATTGTAATGGCGAAAATCGGCAGAAATGAACGCTGTCCCTGCGGCAGCGGCAAAAAATACAAGCATTGTTGTGCCCGCAGCCCCCGGACGCCGGTAGCACCGGTCGAGCCGGGCCAAGGCATCCTGACCCAGGCTGTAGAGCGGATCTGTCGGGCGGCCGGGCAGCGCCGGCAGGTGATCAATGAGTTGGGTGTCTTTGTGCTCTTTGCCACCGAGCGCGGCAACGCTTGGTTGCTTGAGGTGACCCAGTCCGACTGCGTGCAGGTGGCACGTGATGGTCAGCCGGTGTCACCGGAGATCAACGAGAATCCGGAGACCATCGAGGTCGAGTGGAGCCACACCTTCCGGGTGGTCGATCGGCAGCTGGTGCTTACCGCCTACAGTGATCGGAGCGAGCAGGTGCTCGAGGATTGTCCGGTCCGAGAGGTGTCGGCCGCCGTCAGGCGGGTAGCGAAAAAGTTCCCGCCATCCGTGCGGCAGGGACTGCACATCGAGCCCGGAGAGCAGCAGGAAGAGTCGCCGGCACGATGAGTCCTTCTCTCCGGGTGATCCCCATGCTGTGTGTCATGGGGATCATCTTCCTTGTTTCCGCCCAGCCGGGCGACAATTTGCAGCTGTCGGCCTTTGCCGGCGCCGACAAGATCGCCCACGCCCTGGCCTATGGCCTGCTCGCCGCCGCGACCCTGATCGCGTTGCCGGACCGGCTGCTGATCGGCCGGCCCCGGCGGGCGGCCAGCCTTGTCTGGGCGATCTGCCTCTGTTACGGCATCTCCGACGAGTTGCACCAATCCTTCGTGCCCGGCCGCGACGCCAGTTTCGGCGATTTGCTTGCCGACGGCCTCGGCGCGGCGCTTGTCTGTATTGTCTGGCTGGTCAGGCGCCGGCAGGGTTAGGCTTTTTTCAGCAGTGCGGCCATTTCTTTAGCAAAATAGGTGATGATGATATCGGCCCCGGCGCGACGGATGGCCAGCAGGGATTCCTCCATCGCCCGCTCGCCGTCGATCCAGCCGTTGGCGGCGGCCGCCTTGATCATCGCGAATTCGCCGCTGACCTGGTAGGCGGCGATCGGCAGGTCGAACTCCTCGCGCAGTCTGGCGATGATGTCGAGGTAGGCCAGGGCCGGCTTGACCATCAGGATGTCGGCCCCTTCCTCGGTGTCCAGGGTCGCCTCGCGCAGTGCCTCGCGGACATTGGCCGGATCCATCTGGTAGCCGCGCCGGTCGCCGAACTGCGGCGTGCTCTCGGCGGCGTCGCGAAACGGGCCGTAGAAGGCGGAGGCGTACTTGACCGCATAGGACATGATCGGCACCATCTCGAAGCCGTTCTCGTCGAGGGCGGCACGGATCTCGGCGACTCGGCCGTCCATCATGTCCGACGGAGCGACCATATCGGCGCCGGCTCGGGCGTGGGACAGGGCGGTCTCGGCGAGGATCTCAAGCGTCGCGTCGTTGTCCACTTCGTTGTCGACGAGGAAGCCGCAATGACCGTGGTCGGTGTATTCACAGAGACAGACATCGGTGATCACCACAAGTTGCGGGGCGCTCCGTTTGAGCTGCTTGATCGCCCGCTGGACGATGCCGTCCTTGGCGTGGGCGCCGGAACCGGCCCCGTCTTTATTCTCGGGGATGCCGAACAGGATGACGCTGTTGATGCCGAGTGCCAGCAATTCTTCGGCCTCGGCGGCCAGGTTATCGACGCTGACGCGGAAGACTCCGGGCATCGATACGACCGGCTGGCGGACTTTTTTGCCGGGCACGACAAAGAGTGGGTAGACGAGTTGGTCTGCGCTGAGGCGGGTCTCCCTGACCAGGGCGCGCAGTGGTGCGGTGCGGCGCAGGCGACGTGAACGATATTCGGGAAAAACCATGATTGACTCCTCTGGGGTGGTTTAGCTCAGTTGATGATAGCGAGCGATTTCAGTTTCTTGTGCAGATGGCTCCGCTCCAGTCCGACCTGTTCGGCGGTGCGGGAGATGTTGCCGTCGTTTTCGGTCAACTTGTGCTGCAGGTACTCTTTTTCGAACAGGCGGCGGGCCTCCTTGAAATCACCGGCCTGGTAGGGAACCAGGGCGGTGTGCTCGGCTGGGGACGTGCTGCCGCTCGGGCCGAGGAAGGCCGTGATGTGGTGGGCGGTGATCGTCTCTTCCGGGCACATGATCGCCAGACGCTCGACGAAATTGCGCAATTCGCGGACATTGCCGGGCCATGGATGGCCCATCATCGCCGCCAGCGCGTCGTCGGAAAAGTCTTTTTTCCGCAACCCCTTTTCCACCGCACCAGCCATCAATTCGGCCACCAGCAGCGGCAGATCCTCGATGCGATCCCGCAGTCGCGGCACGGTGATCGGTACGACGTTGAGGCGATAGTAGAGGTCGGCGCGAAAGGTGCCGTCTTCGATCTCCTGCTCCAGGTTTTTATTGGTCGCGGCGAGTACCCGGACGTTGACCTTGATCGTCTTGCTGCCGCCGACTCGTTCAAACTTCTGCTCTTGCAGGATGCGCAGGATCTTGGCCTGGGTCTTCAGGCTCATGTCGCCGATCTCGTCGAGAAAGAGGATGCCGCCGTCGGCCTTGTCGAATTTTCCCCGCTTGCTTGAGTGGGCTCCGGTAAACGAGCCTTTTTCGTGTCCGAACAGTTCGGATTCGATCAGTTCTTCCGGAATGGCCGCGCAGTTCACTTCGATCATCGGCTGCCGGGCGCCGGCCGACTGCTGGTGGATGGCCTGGGCCACCAACTCCTTACCGGTGCCGTGATCGCCGCGGATCAGCACCCAGGCGTCGGTGGGCGCTACCATCTCGATCTGTTTGCGCAGATCCTCGATGACGGCTGATGAGCCGGTGATGGTTGCCTGCCGGGCGGTGTGTTCGCGCAGCAAACGGTTTTCTTGTTCGAGCTGGGCAAAGCGCAGCCCGTTACCGACCGAGAGGATGACCTTGTCGTAGGACAGCGGTTTTTCGATGAAGTCGTAGGCACCGTCATGGACGGCCTGAACGGCGGTCTCGATGGTGGTGTGACCGGAGATCATGATCACCGGCAGCGCAAAGCGCTCCCGGATCGTGCCGAGCGCGGTCATGCCGTCCATGCCCTCACCGAGCCAGATGTCGAGCAGTACGATATCGACGCGCTCCTCCTCGATCAGCTCCAGGCCCTGTTCCGCCGTTGCCGCGGTCAGCGCGTGGAATCCCTCGTCTTCCAGGATACCGGACAGCGATTCGCGGATGCTTGTTTCGTCGTCGATGATCAGGATATTTTTTTTCACGGTGGCTAGGCAAAATCGTGGTGACTGTGTTCGGCGCCGAGTTCGCTGCCGGACAGGGGCAACTCGATGATGAACGTGGAGCCGTGTGGCTGGTTGTCCTGCACCCTGATATAGCCGCCGTGATCGGTGACGATGGTGGAGACGATGGCCAGACCGAGACCGGTCCCGGTTTTTTTCGTCGAAAAATAGGGCTCGAATAGTTTCGTCTTGTTTTCCTTGGAGATACCTGGTCCGTTGTCGGACACCGTGATCAGTGCGGTTTGGGCCTCGTCGTTCACCTCCAGTTCGATGTCTATTTTACCGCCGTGCGGCAAAACGGCAACCGCATTGTCGAGCAGGTTGATCAGGCAGCGCTTGATCTGCTCGGCATCGAAATCAAAGACCGGCAGGTGCGGATCCCCCGCGAAGCTGAATTCGATGGACTTGTGCGCCTCCTGATAAAGGACCATGATATCGCGAGTCAGCAGCGTCAAGTTGGCCGGAGCCTTGTTGATTTTCGGCATCCGGGCGAATTGGGAGAACTCGCCGACCAGTTGTCGCAGGGCCTCCACCTGGCTGATAATCGTTTCGGTACAGCGATCGAACACCGACGCTTCGTCCGTGAGCAGCTCCGGATATCGCTTGCGCAGCCGCTGGGCAGAGAGTTGGATCGGCGTCAGCGGATTTTTGATTTCGTGGGCGATGCGCCGTGCCACTTCGCGCCAGGCGGCCATCCGCTGCATCTTTTCCAGCTTGGTCAGGTTGTCGAAGACGAGCACGAAACCGATCGGTGCGCCGTCGTCATCTTCCAGCCGGGTGAAATTGACCAGCAATGATAGGGCGACCCGGTTGATGGTTACTTTCAGGTGTTGCTCAATCGACAGTTTGTCGGTGGCGTAGAGCTCCTCGATGAACCGGTCGATGATCAGTGCGTAATCGCGCGGCAGGGACTGACGATAGGTCATACCGATAAAGCGGCTGCTGTCGATGCGCAACAGTTTCTCGGCGAAGCGGTTTATTGTGGTGATGTGACCGAGCTCGTCGAGCGAGACGACACCGGCCGACACGTTCTGCAGGATGATTTCCATGTAGCGCCGTCGCTGCAGCGCTTCCTGCGAGCTTTTTTCCAGCGCCTGGTGGGTCTCGGCCAGCTTTTTATTGCCGCTGTGGATATTGGCCGTCATCGAGTTGAACGAGGTCATCAGCTGGCCGATCTCGTCGCGCGGCACGTTTTCCATGACGAAATCAAAATCGCCTTCGGAAACCCGATTGGTGGCCGCCACCAGGCGATCAACCGGTTCGGTGATCGAGCGGGCAATGCGCAGCCCGAACCAGATGGCGGCAAAGACGATCAGCAGGGTAACGATCAGCAGGATCAGGAGCAGCCAGAATTTGAACGGTCCTTTCAGGTATTTGAGCTGTCGATAGCCTTCGATGCCGCTGGAAATGGTGGTCAGGCGATCGAGTTTGTCCCGGTCGATGAGCAGCGTCGTCACCAGGATTCCCCGGCCGCCCTGGGGCAGGTCGATCGGGCGGACGTGACGGACCAGATCGCCCCGGTCGGTTTCCTGGGTAATGACGGTGCCCGTTTGTGAAGACTTGACCTGTTGCACAGTGTCCACCGGAATTTTCGGCAATACCACCCCCTCCAGTTCCCTGCTCGACACGCTCTGTTCCGCGGACGGGGAATCTTGGAGCAGGGTCAGGGCCGTGGGAATCGCGGCCGGGGTCAGGGACAGCAGCGATGACAGGGCCGGGCCAGCGTCGGTGGCACCGGCGACTGAACCGTTGTCGGCGAGGCGGCGGGCGACGGCGTTGCCGGTGATCTGTGCCTGGGTCTGCGATTCCTGGATCTGGTTGCGGGCCAGAGTAAGTGATTCCTGCAGCGATTCCTCGATCGACGAGCTGAACCAGTAGTCGACGCTGGAGGAGATGAATTGCAGGGCGACGAAAAACAATAAAATGGTCGGAATCAGCGACAGGCTGAGAAACGAGACGACCAGCTTGGTGCGCAGCCTGCTGCCCATGATGTTCATCTTGCGCTCGAAGATCAGTTCGGCGAGATAGCGCAGGATCAGGAACAGGACGATCAGGATGAGGATGACGTTGATGTTGATCAGCGCGAAGATGATGATGGTGCTCGACACCGGCAGCTGCAGGTCCTGCCGGAACAGTGCTCCCTGAAGCCATGTGAAAAACGGGATGAGACAGAGGCAAAAGAGGATGATCCGCCTGACCATCCGTTTCTTCAAACGCCGCTGTTCTTCCGTCATCACCGGTGGGGAGGTTTGAACCTCGAACGGGGTGAGCGGAAAATCTTCCGGAAGTCGGGTTTGTCCGGCCATGGCAGCTGATGCTCGCTAATACATGAATTCCACGGTGAACCAGTCGGTTTTCACGTCCCACCAGCCGATAAAGGGGATGATCGTGTGCAGGCTGAGCGGCAAGGTTTTTTTGTGCAGGTCGGCCTTGATCCGAAGCCGGTATTTGCTGTCCGGTACCAGCCGTTCCAGTTCGATGATCTTCAACCCGTTGATCTCGTTGAGCACCAGCGCAGCCTCTTCCAGAGACGGTGCCGTCCGCCGCCGCCGAGGGCTCTCTTCGGTATCGACCACGTAGGTCTCTTTTAGCGTATCGTAGGTCAGGCTATGGGTAAACTCCAGTGATACCAGCTCCTCGTCGAACCAGTTGGCCCGATCCTTTTCCAACTCGACGAAAAAGGAAAAACGTACCGGAATGCCGTTGTGCAACCCCTCGATCATGTCCTCGTTGAGGCTGTTGCGCAGTTCACCGAACAGCAGCAGGTCGGTCTCCGAGGTGGTGACGATAATATCGGTGAAATGCGGGCCCGACAACTGCGGCGATGTCGAGAAAGCGGTCGTGCCGACGCCAACGGCGATCAGCACCAAGGCCAGGATGAGAAAGCAAGTACGCATGAATATTCAGTATCCTTCGGTGGGCACGATCTGGGGATCGGCTGTCCGGGAAGCAATCAGAGTGGGGCGCGGGCTCGTATCCCGACCGTGCTACGACAGCGTTCTAATCTACCTGAAAACAAAAGAGATGTCCATTGCTTGTTGGCAAGCGGCCGGCGTCGGGAACGGTTGCCTGGTTGTACCGCGAGGGCGGGGATGCTCTCCAAACCATTGCTTTTTTGCCGGTATCTCAGTATATACATGTCAGCGAGCGACCATCGTCCGTCGCCGGACCCGTTTTTTTGCACAGATACGAGAGCTATGTCACCACGACCAAAAAAAATGCGGCGCTGCGAAGGGACCTTCTGCGGCAGGGCCTTTAAGCCGACCGGTACGCCCCTGCAGGAGTTGACCCAGATCAGCCTGCATCGCGACGAGCTGGAAGCACTGAGGCTCTGCGACTTCGAAGGTATGACCCAGGAAGAAGCCGGCCTGCGCATGGGGGTTTCCCGGGGAACCGTGCAGCGCATTATCACCGGCGCCCGGAAGAAGATGGCACAGGCGCTGACCGAAGGCCAGGCTCTCGTCTTTGTCGATTCTGAAAGTTGATGGTTCGTTGCGAGGCCGGCGGCGATGAGCGCTTTTTAGCCGGCACCACTGCTCAGATGATTTCCCTGGTCTTGCGAAACTCGATGTCCGGCCACTTTTCCATAAAGAATTTCAGCATCCACTCGCTTTCGGCGAGATAGGTCAAAAAACCTTCGGCATCGAAGGCCAACACGTGCTGGTTGGCGCGTTCGAATTCGGCCAGTTTTTTCTTGTCCTGACAATAGACCCAGCGGGCCGCGCCGAAGCGGACCGGTTCGTAGATTGCATCCACCCCGTACTCGTTTTTCAGCCGGGCCATGGTCACCTCGAACTGCAGCACGCCGACCGCTCCCATGACATAATCGGCGCCGATCAGTGGACGAAACACCTGGATGGCGCCTTCTTCGGCCAGCTGAACCAGCCCTTTTTGCAGCTGTTTCAAGCGCAGCGGGTTTTTCAGCAAGACCCGCCGGAAGTGTTCCGGGGCGAAATTGGGGATCCCGGTAAACTTGAGCACCTCTTTGCTGGTAAAGGTGTCGCCGATCTTGATGGTGCCGTGGTTGGGCAGACCGATGATATCGCCCGGCCAGGCCTGTTCGACGTTTTCCCGGTCCTGGGCCATGAAGATGATCGCCCCCGCCAGGTTGATGTCTTTGCCGAGCCGATGATGGCGCACCTTCATTCCCTTGGTGAATGTGCCGGAACAGATGCGTAGGAAAGCGATGCGGTCGCGGTGGGCCGGGTTCATGTTGGCCTGGATCTTGAAAACAAACCCGGAGAAATCTTCTTCAGACGGTGCTACGCTGCGTGTCACCGCATCGCGGGCGCTCGGCGGCGGGGCCATCTCGACAAAGCCGTCAAGCATTTCCTGGACCCCGAAGTTATTGATGGCACTACCGAAAAAGACCGGCGTCTGAGATGCTTTGAGGTATTGTTGATAGTCGAATGGACTGGCCGCCCCGGAAAGCAGTTCCAGGTCCTCGCGCAGATCGTCGGCCTGGCGGCCGACCAACTCGTCGAGCAGCGGGTCGTCGAGATTGTCGATGGTGATCGTCTGCTGGTCGCGGGTTTCACCGCCCGGGGTGAAGAGCCGCAGGTTTTTGCGATAGATATTGTAGACGCCCTTGAAACGCTTGCCCATACCGATCGGCCAGGAGAGCGGGGCACACTCGATCTGCAGTTTGTCTTCGATCTCGTCGAGCAGCTCGAGCGGCGAGCGGCCTTCGCGGTCGAGTTTGTTGATGAAGGTGATCAGTGGCGTATTGCGCATCCGGCAGACTTCCATCAGCTTCTCGGTCTGCGTCTCGACGCCCTTGGCACTGTCGATGACCATCACCGCCGAATCGACGGCGGTCAGGACGCGGTAGGTGTCTTCGGAAAAATCCTGGTGGCCGGGGGTGTCGAGCAGGTTGACTTCATAATCTCGATAGGTGAACTTCATCACCGAGGTGGTTACCGATATGCCGCGTTCCTGCTCGACGGCCATCCAGTCGCTTGTCGCGTGCCGATCCGCCTTGCGCGACTTGACGGCGCCGGCCAGGTTGATGGCGCCGCCGAAGAGCAGCAATTTTTCGGTCAGCGTGGTCTTGCCGGCGTCCGGGTGACTGATGATGCCAAACGTCCGTCGCCGGCCGATTTCTTTTTCCAGGATACTACTCATCGGAAGAAAAATGTCCTTTGCTTATTGGTGTCTACTTGAGTATAAAGGGAGCCTTGAAAAATTGTCATTTCGCCCAATCTCATCGTTGCGCAATCAAATTTTGTCCTTGGAATATCATCTATATGCCTGCGGGAAAATTTTCTTGCGCGCCTCGATTTTGACCGAAATTCCGAATTTTTCAAACTGCCCTAAAGAGGCGTTGAAAAAAACACGAAGCATATGCGCTTTTCCCCAGATTGCAATAGAAATCAGAGAGGACCATGGAAAAAAGAATCGTTCTGGTGACCGGCGGTTGCGGTTTTATCGGCTGCAACTTCGTCCGGCTGGTCCGGCAGCGATTACCGCAGTGGCGGGTGATTAATCTCGATAAGCTGACCTATGCCGGCAACCTGCAGAGCCTGGCCGATCTCCCCGAGGGTGACGAGTATCGCTTCGTGCTCGGAGACATAAGCGATCGGGCACTGGTAGCCCGACTCTTTGCCGAAGAGGCGATCGACACCGTCGTCCATTTTGCCGCCGAATCCCATGTCGACCGCTCGATCGTCGGGCCGGACGAGTTTATCGCCACCAACATCGGCGGCACCTTTTCGCTGCTGCAGGCGGCTCGCGAGCAGTGGGCAAAGGCGCCTACCGCAGATGGAGCTTCGCGCCGCTTCCTGCACGTTTCCACCGACGAAGTCTACGGATCGCTCGGCGAGACCGGTTTGTTCAGCGAGACCACCGCCTACGATCCGCGCTCGCCCTATTCGGCCTCAAAAGCCGCCTCCGATCACCTGGTCTCGGCCTATTTCCATACCTACGGTCTGCCGACGCTGGTCACCAATTGTTCGAACAACTACGGACCCTATCAGTTTCCGGAAAAACTGATCCCGCTTGTTTTCAACAACGCGCTGCATGGTCGCGAGTTGCCGGTCTACGGAGACGGCAAAAACGTGCGCGACTGGCTCTATGTCACCGATCACTGCGAGGCGCTGCTGGCCGTGCTGGAGCGCGGCGAACCGGGGCGACGCTACAATATCGGCGGCAATAACGAGATGACCAATATCGAGGTCGTCTCCCTGCTCTGCGATATTCTCGACGACCGGGTCGGCCCGCTATCCGAAGGCAGCCACCGCCGCTCGCTGATCACTTACGTTCGGGACCGCCAGGGGCACGATCGGCGCTATGCCATCGATGCGACCCGGATCAGAGACGAGATCGGCTGGCAGCCGTCGGTGGTTCGTTTCGCCGACGGACTGGCGGCCACCGTCGACTGGTATCTGACCCACCGGGACTGGCTCGAGGCGGTGATCGACGGGTCCTACCAGGACTATTATCGCGAGATGTACGGCTGATCATCGAATCGGCTCATTCCAGGAAAGAATATGCAGACCATTGCTACCGACATACCCGAAGTGCTGCTCTTCGAGCCGAAGGTGTTCGGCGACGAGCGCGGCTTTTTCATGGAGAGTTTCAATCGCCGGACCTGGCAGTCGCTGACCGGTCTTGACGGCGAGTTCGTCCAGGACAACCATTCCCGGTCCAGTCGCGGTGTGCTGCGCGGCATTCACTACCAGATCCGGCAGCCACAGGGGAAACTGGTGCGGGTGGTAGCCGGCGAAGTCTTCGATGTGGCCGTCGATCTACGGCGCTCTTCACCAACCTTCGGCCGCTGGGTCGGGGTGCACTTGAGCGAGGCCAACAAGCGCCAGTTCTGGGTGCCGCCCGGCTTCGGCCACGCTTTCCTGGTGCTTTCCGAGAGCGCCGATTTCCTCTACAAGGCAACCGACTATTACGCCCCGGAACACGAGCGGGCCATTATTTGGAACGATCCAGACCTGGCCATCGACTGGCCGGGCGGTGCAGCCCCGGAACTATCCGCCAAGGACGGCGCGGCGTCACGCTTAGCCGATGCCGAGGTTTATGAATAATTGAAACTGCTCACGGCGCGGACGTGATAGCGGCAGTCCATATCCTGCGGGGCGGCATAGCCCATGTCGAGGTTGACATACCAGCGTTCCACCGGACCGTGTTTATCGCAGCTCCAGAACCAGCTGCCGGTGGCCGGAAAGACGGATACCAGGTGCGGGATCGAGGATTGATCGAGCAGGGAGAGCAGTTCGTCGACGGTGGGTAGTCGCCAAGGACCGCCGCCGCTGACGGTGGGCAGCGACGTGCACCAGGTTTCGGCCGCCGACCAAGCGAGCGGGTAGGGGCTGGGGTGCAGTTGCCAGGCCAGCTTGGTGACGGTGTCGAACACGATGTCGCCGTCGCGGGTGAAGGAGCCGGCCACCGGTGCCTTCGGGCGAGCCAGGTCGTTGAGGCCGAAGCGCTCCAGTGCCCGTTTGCCGCACTGGTTGTCCGGGGTGCTGCGCAGCAGCACCGTTGTGGCCGGCGGTGAGTCGGCCGGGGGCAACGGGGGAGGCGGGTCCTCGACCGGGGCAAGCGGCAGCGCCGCGAGCGCCTCCTGCATGACCCGTGCACTCTGGAAGCGAAGCGCCGGGTCCCATTGCAGGCCGGTGTGGAAGAAATCGTCCCAGCTCCGGTCGTAGGCCGGGTTGATCAGCGACAGCGGAAAGCTCTGCATGCCGGGCAGGGTGCCGGTGAGCAGCCTATAGAGCAGTACCGCAGTGCTGTAGCAATCGGCCCGGCCGTCCACGAGGTTCGGGGCTTTCTGCTGTTCCGGCGGTGTATAATAGGGTGAGCCGATCTGCATGTTCTGCGGGCCGGAAAAGGACAGGGTGTCGGCCAGGGCCATGCCGAAATCGCAGATCTTGACCCGATCCTGGTCGGTGACCAGGATGTTGTGCGGTTTGATGTCACGGTGGACTACCAGGTGATGGTGCAGGTAGTCGAGTGCGTCGAGGATCTGCAGGCCGTAATGGACGAGCAGGTGGGGGCGGATCGGCCGGGAGGGTTGTTCGAGCTGAAACGTCTCACCGATCATCGTCCCAAGGTTGTTGCAATAATATTCCATCACGAAAAACGGTCGCCCGGCTTCGTCGAGGTCCCAGTCCCAGACAGCCGCCAGCCGGGGGTGCTGCAGGTCGGCGAGGAGCCGGGCCTCGGCGTGGAAGATCTCTTCGAGCCGATCACGGCCGACGGTGATCTCCAGCGCCTCGGACGGCTGCAGCAGTTTGATCGCCACGACCTTGTCGATATCCGGCTGCAGGGCCTTGTAAACGATGCCCATGCCGCCTTTGCCGAGTCGCTTGAGAATCGTGTACTTGCCGACGGTCTGCGTTTTCATGACCAGAGCAGCCGGCGCGCATTGATGTCCGGAAAGCCTTTGACCTTGATCAGCCGGACCGTGGTATCGACGTCGTAGGGAACGGCCCTGATTTCGACGGTGTGCCGTTCGTCATCCCAGATGCCGTATTTGGCCAGGTTGCTGTGATCGTCACGCGGCTGGCCGACACTGCCGCAGATGAACAGGTAGCGGCAGGCCGGGTCGATGGTGGTCGTACCCGGACCGATGGTGGCGGACAGTTTCGTCCCTGCGGCGGTGATTTTGAACATCGACAGCAAATGGGTATGGCCGACGAAGCAGATCGCTTCCGGATAGCCGGCGAAGATGCGCTGCAGCCTGATCGGCGACGGGTCGAACAGGTATTCGGTGGTCGAGGAGGGCGGACAGCCGTGCAGGAATCGGGCGTTGTCGCGGAAAATGACAACCGGCAAGGCCGCCAGCCAGGCCAGGCTCTCCTCCGACAACAACTCCCTGGTGCGCGCCAGGGACTGCTGGCAGGTCGGGTTGAGCAGCCGGAAATAGTCGTTGTTGATCAGGGCCAGTTCGTGATTGCCAAGCACCGAAGGTATGCCGGCAGCGATCAGGGTCCTGACGACCCGCTCCGGTTCAGGACCGTAGCCGATGGTATCGCCAAGACTGATGATCTCGTCGACCGTCTGGTCCTCGATGTCGACGAGGACCGCCGCCAGGGCCTGGTTGTTGCCATGGATATCGGCTATGACGGCGCGGCGCATCGTCGTTTCGACCCGAACCGGCTGTCAGCCGCCGTAGAGCAGTTCGCCGCCGGAAAAACCGAGGCCGCCGCAGATCGCCAGACTCACCAGATAGTAGCGGAACAGGACCTGATGGGAAGCGCCCCGGCGCTGTGCGACGACGGTGGCGATCAACACACCGGTCAGGACTACACCGAGGATCATCTTGATGACGATCCACTTGTTCCAGTCGCCGGCGAAGACGTGTTGCCAGTCGAGCAGGCCTGCGATATAGACCGGCACGACGAAGATCAGAGCGAGAACGATGCAGTGAAAGGCTGTGCGGTCGAGGCCGAGACCGGGTTTTTTCCAGTGGACCAAAGAAAAGAGCACTGCACCGACGACCATGCCCATCGGGATGTGAACGACGATCGGGTGAATCGGGTGATGGAAGCCGACCAGGGCCAGCAGATTATAAAATCCCTCTATCATCGGGAACCTCCAGGTAGGTGTTGGGGACATTTCGTCCGGGCCCGCTGCGTGCAAGGCATCTCCACGGTGCCGTCTGGCTCGGGCTTGCAGAGACTGATAATCATTGTTTGCGCCGTGTGCACGCAAACTCTCGTGCTGCCGGCCGCCTGTCTGCCGGTCACGGGCACCCTATTTACGCGTCAGCCAGGCATAGATGTCGGCCACGTCCCCGTCGGGTATTTTTTCTTCTGAATATTTGGGCATTATCGGTGAGCCGGCATCCCTGACGATGCCAAGGAAGTGACGATAGCTCATATCCAGCGGATAGATTTGAGGCGCCTTGCCGTCGTTTCCCTGGCGGCCATGGCAGGCGTAACAATTATGCATCGAGTACCAGCGCTGACCTTCTTCGGCATCGCCGGACGGGGTGGAGCAGGCACCGGAAATCAGCAGCAGGCCGGCACCAAGGAATACTGCCGAATGACGGATAAACGGGAGTGCTTTCATTGTGTCCTCCATGGTTGAGGGAACCTTGAAAAACTGCACATTGTGTGATTGCGGTACGTTGATCCATTGCATCAGGGCAAACGTAGCGAATCCGCCGCCGATCTGCAATCCTTTGTTGTCCCTCTTAACATTCCGCCTCTGCGACGAAATGATCATTGAAAATCGGCGTCATGGTCGGAAGGGCTGTCCGCTCCTGCCTCCGGCTGCTGCGCTGCGGCTTGGTCGACTGGCCTCCGAGGCCGGCAGACAGGCCTTCCATGGCCTGGCCGCCGGCTGCGGACGTCCTGTCCGCAGCCCTACGGGCCTGATTTTCCGGCCCGCCGGGCCTTCGCGATGCAGCCTCCGGCAGGACCGGCCAGCCCGGGGAAACTTCTGTTGATGTAAAATCGGGTGCGGGATTACCGGGTGGCGGTGGTGGCCCGGCTGGCTTCGATGAGGCGGCTGGTTTGGCGGGCGTTTTGATGCAGCCGGTGCAGCAGGCCGAGTAGCTCTCGCCTGGTATTGGGCGGCTGGTTGAGCAGGATGACAAACGGGTCGAGGCGGTGTTCCTGACTGAAGTATCCCGCATAGCAATAGATATTGCGCATGGTTCCCGACTTGAGCGGGATGCCCTGAAGCGGCGACAGCAGGTCGGCGTACGGTTTGAACGCCTCGAGCAGGGCGATCATGAATGTTGGGGTGACCCGGGTGCGCCGCGACAGGCCGGAGCCTTCGATGAGTTGAAACTGTTCGGCCGGCAGGTGGTGGCGATTGACGAGGATATTGGTTGCCGTATGCCGGGCTTTTTCCCAGGTGGCCGGGTAGCCGTGGTGGCTGGCGCCGGCGCTGAGAAACAGCTGGTTGGCGATGTAATTGTTGGAATGCTTCAGGCAGGAGCGGATAATCTCGGCTGTCGTTTTCGGCCCGACATATCTGAGCAGCAGCTTATCGTCGATGCCAACCGTGCCCCGGACGGCGGTGCCGGAGACGTCGATGCCCTCCAGGCGCAACAAGGCACTGAAGAGTTCAGCGACGTAGCGTAGCGGGGTGTCAAGAGCCCCCGGTGAGTCAAAGGCGGCGACGTTGACCCGGTGGTGACCGGCCGGCAGTTGCGTCCCGATCTCTTTGGTCAGCGGCAGCACCGGCAATTGTGCTTCCGGACTGGTGATGGTGCCGCTTTGCTGCTTGAGAAGCGGCAGCGCGTTGAAGTTGACGACCAGGGCGCCGCCGGGTGCATCGTAGGGGTTAGTCGAATTTTCACTGCCGTCGGCAGGCTCGTCAAGGGCGAAAGAGGTGTCGTCAAGGACCAGGCCAGTGACACGGCGCAGTCCGCGTGCTTTCAGTTCGGCGGAAATCTCACGTACCCGTTCGGTGGTCAGGAACGGGTCGCCGTAGCCCTTGATGCACAGTCTTCCGTCGCCGCGCAGATAAATATCGGTGGCGAAACGGTAGCCCGGCCCGAGGGTCTCCAGGGCGACGAGAGCGGTGGCGACTTTGATCGTCGAAGCCGGCACGAAGTATTCGCTGCTGCGGGTATCGGCAAGCACCAGGCCGTCCAGGGTGACGACCAGGCCACCGGAGGTGACCAGACGGTCGATGGCCGGCTCGAGCGGCGGCGCTGACCATACCGTCGCCGCCGGCAGGCAGCAGATCAGGGTCAGCAGCAGCGCTGTCAAGCATCGCTGCTGGAGATATCGTAGGCGGGTCGGCACAGACGTTTCAGATCTGCGGCAACCCGGCCAGGGATGCGGCGATCTGCTCCTCGGGATAGTCGTAGTCGTGGAGTTCTCCGGCGAAATAACGGTCATAGGCGGCCATGTCGATCAGCCCGTGACCGGAAAAGTTGAACAGGATGGTCTGCGGTTTCTCCGGTTCCCGCAGCGCTTCGATAATGGCGCCGCGGATGGCGTGACAGGTCTCCGGCGCCGGGATGATGCCCTCGGTCCTGGCAAAGAGCACACCGGCCTCGAAGCATTCGAGCTGGTGCAACCGGAGCGGCTCGACGATTTTCTGGCTGATCATGGCCGAGACGATCGGCGCCATGCCGTGATAGCGCAGCCCGCCGGCGTGAATGCCGGGCGGGACGAAATCGTGCCCAAGAGTATGCATGTAGAGCAGCGGCGTGGTCTGAGCGGTGTCGCCGAAATCGTAGGCCAGCGCGCCGGCGGTCATCGACGGGCAGGAAGACGGTTCGGTGCCGACGAAACGGATCTTCTTGCCGTCGAGGTAATCGGGGATGAACGGCACGGCCAGGCCGGCGAAATTGGATCCGCCGCCGCAGCAGCCGATGACGACATCGGGATAATCGCCGGCGATGGCCAGCTGCTTTTTCGCCTCCAGGCCGATGATCGACTGGTGCAGAACCACGTGATTGAGCACAGAGCCCAGTCCGTATTTGGTATCTTCCCTGGAGGCGGCGTCCTCAATGGCCTCGGAGATGGCCATGCCGAGCGAGCCGGGGGTGTCCGGGAAGGAGGCCAGGATCGCCCGGCCGGATGCCGTCTGATCGCTCGGGCTGGCAATGACCTCGGCGCCGAAGGTCTGCATGACCGATTTCCGGTACGGTTTTTGTTCAAACGAGATGCGGACCATGTAGACCGTACATTCCAGGCCGAATTTGTTGGTGGCCAGTGACAGCGCACTGCCCCACTGGCCGGCGCCGGTCTCGGTGGTCATCCGCTTGACGCCTTCCCGTTTGTTGTAGTAGGCCTGGGCGACCGCCGAATTCGGCTTGTGCGAGCCGACCGGGGAAACGCCTTCGTTCTTGAAGTAAATTTTGGCCTTGGTGCCGAGCGCCTGTTCCAGGGCGGTGGCCCTGACCAGCGGCGATGGCCGCCAGATCTTCAGGATATCGAGGACCTCCGGCGGGATGTCGATAAAACGCCGGTCGGACATCTCCTGCTCCAGCAATCCCATCGGGAAGATTGCCGCCAGTTTGTCCGGCCCCATCGGTTCCTTGGTGGCCGGATCGAGCGGCGGGCGGAGGCCGCCCGGCAGGTCTGGTACTACATTGTACCATTGAGTCGGCATTTCGTCGTCACGCAAAATGATTTTCTTCAACGCTTGTTCTCCTGTTGTCTGCCTACGCATCAAGGGAACCTTGAAAAATTGTCATTTCGTCCAATCTCATCGTTGCGTAATCAAATTTTATCCTCGGAATATCATGTGTATGCCTGCGGTAAAATTTTCTTGCGCGCCTCGATCTTGAACGAAATACCGAATTTTTCAAACTCCCCTCAAAATCCGTATGGGTTGTTTGCCAGCATCTTTCTACCACAGTCGGTCGTCGTCGGGCAAGGGCGATCAGACGGCCAGCGGCCGCCACGATGTTTTGCGCACCAGACCGGCGGTCAGCTTGGCCTGGTCGCAGTCGAGCAGGTGGGCCAGTAGTTCAAGCGGCTTGCACCCCGGCCGGCCGCTCTGGTATACGATCTCGGCGAGTACCGTCCGGGGCGGGGTGACGCTCAGAGCGTCGACGAGCGGTCGCAGGTCGAGCGGCGCCGTGTTGTTCTTGCGGCGTCGCTGAACGATAAAGCTCTCGGCCTGTGTGAAGGTTGTGATCAGGTTGGCTTGTGCATCGTCCAGGTCGAACGGCAGCTGTATTTCGTAGCTGCAGACGATATCCTGCGGCACCTTGCCGTGGTGCGGGTGGATCGAGCTGACCTCAAGTCCGGGCGGCAGGGTGCGGCTCAGTCGGTCCGCCTGGTCGGCGAGATCGGTCAAAGGTCCGTCGTGTTCGAGGAGCAGGAACTCGCAGAGACTCTCGGTGCCGACCGGCAGGGCCGGCCCGAAGGAGATTTTCGGACTCGGGTTGAAACCATGCGAATAGAGCGGTCGCCAGCCGGCGCGCCGGATGGCACGAAAGATGACCTGGATCAGCTCGAGATGACCGAGAAAGCGAATCGGGCCGGTGCGGCTGTAGGTGATCAGGTATTTGCTGCCGCTATCCGACGGTACTGTTATGGTGGCCGGTGGCTGCAGCGTTGCCGGGTCCGGCGGCAGACGGCGGCGATTTCGGACCAGCGGCTGGATGGTCTTGAAATCGCAAAGACCGCACTGCTGGCAGCCGTGGTATCGGCAGTCAGGTGTGTAGAGCTGCTGCTCGGCGTGATCGCGCTCCCGCAAGAGAAAGTCGATATCGATGCCGGCGTCGAGGTGCTGCCAGGGCAGGATCTCGCCGGGATCGCGGGAGTGCAGGTAGGCATTGAGGTCGATGGCGCAGTCGTCGGCCGCCGATTGCCAGCGACCGAGGTCAAACCAGTCGCTCCAGCTGTCGAGCCGGGCGCCCCGCTGCCAGGCTGCGATGATCAGTCTGGTCAGGCGACGGTCGCCGCGGGCGAAGACCCCTTCCAGATAGCTTTGCTGCGGGTCGTGATATTTCAGGTTCAGGCCGCGACGGGCCATGACCGAGCGCAGCCGCTCGAGCCGCTCACGGCTCTGCTCGATGGTCAGCTGGGCGTCCCACTGGAACGGGGTGTGCGGTTTCGGCACGAAGGTGCCGACACTGACATTGACCCGGCGGCGACCGCGGCCGCTGACCTTGCCGGCCAATGCGGTTTTTTGCGCCAATTCGGCGATTGCGTCGATATCGGTCATGGTCTCGCCGGGCAGGCCGATCATGAAATAGAGCTTGATCAGGTTCCAGCCGAGAGAAAACGCGTGCTCGGCCGCACTGAGCAGGTCCTCTTCGCTGATGCCCTTGTTGATCGCCTGGCGCAGTCGTTCGCTGCCGGCCTCCGGGGCCAGCGTGAAACCGGTCTTGCGGACCCGCTTGATCTGCTCCATCAGTTCCGGGCCGAGGGTGCCGACCCGCATCGACGGCATGGAAATCGAGACGCGCTCACCGCAGAAACGGTTCATCAGTCGTGGCAGCACTTCCGGCAGGCAACTGTAGTCGCCGGTCGACAGCGATAGCAGCGCGATTTCGTCAAACCCGGAATTGGTGATGCCCGCCTCCGCCAGCGCACAGATCTGCTCCACACTGCGTTCCCGTACCGGCCGGTAGGTCATGCCGGCCTGGCAGAAGCGGCAGCCTCTGGTACAGCCCCGGGCGACCTCGATGCCGAGTCGGTCGTGGACGATCTTGGCGTTGGGTACCAGCGGTCTGATCAGATGATCGATGCGATCGAGGGTGGCCAGGATCCGCCGCCTGACCCGAGCCGGGGCGTCCGGCCGATGCTCGATACCGGTGAGCCGGCCTGATTCGTCGTAGGTTGGACGGTAGCGGTGCGGCAGATAGACCCCGTCGATATTGGCCAGCGCCTCGATTATTTCGGAACGGCCGGCGCCTGCTGTTTTCAGCTTCAGGACCAGGGCGGCGATGTCGATGACCGCCTCTTCCCCGTCGCCAAGCAGGATTGCATCGAAGAGTTCGGCCACCGGTTCCGGATTGAAGGCGCAGGGGCCGCCGCCGATGACGATCGGCTGTCCCTCGACCCGTTCGGCGGCGAGAAACGGCAGGCCGGCACGATCGAGGATGGTCAGGATATTGGTATAGCAGAGTTCGTGGGGCAGCGTGATGCCGACAAGATCACATGAACGTAAGGGGCGGCCGCTCTCCAGGGTCGTCAGTTCGGCGCCCTGCTCGCGCAGGACGGCCTCGGCGTCGGGAGCCGGGCAATAACAGCGCTCGGCCTGCACCCGATCACAGCTATTGAGGAGATGATAGAGAATCTGCAAACCCTGGTGCGACATGCCGATTTCGTAGAGATCGGGGAAGACGAGCGCCCAGTGGAGCAGGTCGGCGGTAGTCTTGATCGGAGCACTCTGGTATTCACAGCCGAGATAGCGGCCCGGTCTGGTGACGAACGGCAAAAACGAAGAATCGGTCATGGGTGTCGGTCTGCGGAACCGGGCGATTGTCTGTCGACCGGCCGGTTCCGCTGAAGAGGTGATTGATAGGGAGCCGGCGGTGTGCACGAGTCCGCAGATTTACCGAAAATGGGTTGACTTTTCAAGAATGGATGATGTAATGAGATAGTTGGTTCATAACTTTTAAGGAAAATAACAGGTTACGTGAAAGGTGTCGGTTGATGAAACGTTTAGCGGTTGCTCTGCTTGGTATCTGGTTCGTCACGTTTGGTGGTTTCGCCGCTGCGGAACAACCGGCAACGGAAGCCGTGATAGAATCGATATCATACGAAAAAGACGACGAAAATCGCGAAAAAATCGTCTTCAAATTAAACGGCGCCCACATCCCGAAGGTGTTCAAAATTCAGGGAGAGCGGCCGCGGGTGGTCTTCGATTTCATCGATACCCGCTATTCCGATCTGATCAACCGTATCGCCGATACGCAGGGCAAATTGATCAAAGGCGTTCGCATCGGCATTCACGACGACCCGCCGAAGACACGGGTTGTCGTCGACCTCAAGGCGGAAGAGGAATACCAGTTCGAGCAGGATTTCCTGATCGAGGACAACATCCTGTCCATCACCTTTTACCCGAGCGAAACGTCGGGGGCTTCGATACCGCCGGCTCCCGAGCCGGAATCCGCGAAGGCCGCTGTTCCGGCGCAATCGCCGGAGCTGCAAGCGCAGGTCAAACAGCCCGAATCAGAAACGTTGTCGATCCCGGCTACCGATCAACCGTCGCCGGCCGCCGTCGAACCGGAGGCAAGCCGGCAAACACCACCGGCTGAATCGCCGCCGCCCCCCGTCGATGACCTTGCCGCGTTGCTGCCCGGCGTCGAGCCGCAGCCGGAGAAAAGCGTCGATCCGATTCTGCGCGATGTCTCTTTCGACAATACCAGCAGTGATAGCGAGATGGTCCTCTTCAAACTCAACGATTTCTACCCGCCGATCGTCTTCGGCATAGAGAAGGGCAATCCGCGGGTGGTCTGCGATTTCCTCGATACCGAATTGAGCCGCGACGTGCGTTCCGTGCTCGAGACCAACGGCGAGTTCGTTGCCCGCATCAGAGTGGCGCGGCATAACGATCCGGACAAGGTGCGTGTCGTTCTTGACCTGGTGCCCAACCGCAACTACGACCTGCAGCAGGTATTTTTCAAAGAGGAAAACCTGTTCGTAATCGTCATCGACGAGTTCGAGGACGAACCGGCGGAGACCCCACCGCCGGTCGACGTGCAGGCGGTGCGCTGATGTCTACGGCATGAACTGCCTCAGATAACCCGACGGCACCGGCAGCTTGAAATCTGCCGGTGACAGCCGGGCCGGCAGGACCTCGGAGAAGCGCAGTTCGGCTTCGGCCCAGAACGAGATGCCGGTGATCGTCACGACCAGCGGCAGCCGGCAGTTGCCCGCCGGTTGCCAGTCGTCGTAGCTGATGCGGGCGTGCTGTTCATCCTGATCGTCGACCACGACCCGCTCCACGACCTGACCTGTGGCCGGATCGAGCAGCAGGTGCTCGATCGGTAACGTCCTGTTCTTTCCGTCCCGCACTAGCGCGTACCAGACGCCCCGCTCCTGCTTGTCTTCTCTGATGTCGGCCACCCGGACCCCGCCTGCGATCGGCCGGCCGGTCAGCCAGTCGAACAACGGACCGCTGAGCAAGGCCGGCGGCACGTCGTGACGCAGCGCGTAGGAGCGGATGCTGCCCGCATAAAAGGTCTGGCGGGGGACATGCAGAACCTGAAAACCGCCGGTGGCGACGGCGACGGCAACGAGCGGCTGACCGAGCGGATTGGTGACATTGAAGCGCACCGAAGCCGGGTGCTGGATCTGGTAATAGCCGGCCAGGGCAACGGAATCGACACTGGTTCGCCAGGAGAGGTTCAGGTCTCCGTCGTAGGCGTCGCCGCATTGGGCGGCCTGGCGGCGATGATCATCGTAGGCGGCAAGCAGCTGCCGATGGCGCTCATCGTCCACCGGTTCCGTCCACGGGGATCGCGCGCAGCCGCCGGCGAGCAAGAGGAGCAGCAGCGGCAGCAGGAGAGCGAGTTGCCGGCCTAGCGGTCGCCGGTCACGGACTGGCAAGGTCATCGATTTTCTGCCGAACTGCCTGTTTTTTTGCTTCATCGTCAAAGTTCTCGTAGGCGGCGTTGTAGAAGGTGCGGGCCCTGTCGGGCCGGTCGAGGGCTCGGTAAAGGTCGCCGAGATGCTCGTTGATATGTGGATCGTCGGGCAGCTGTTCCAAGGCTCCGAGCAGTTCACGTTCGGCCCGCTCGAGATTGCCGAGGCGGAAATGGACCCAGCCGAGCGAGTCCCGGATATAGCCGTTGCCCGGTTTCAGGGCCATGGCACGGTTGATGTACTGCAGGGCTCGGTCCAGGTTGCGACCTGCGTCGGCCCAACAATAACCGACGAAGTTGAGGGCTTCGGCATGGTCGGGGTTGCGGGTGATGATCGCTTCCATCACGTTGATTGCCTCGTCCAGACGATCGCTGCGCTCGAGTTGCAGGCCGTAGGCGAAGAGGACCTGTTCATCGCCGGGAAAACGCTCGGCGGCCTCGGCCAGCAATGCCAGGCTGCGCTTGTCGTTGCCCTGGTCCCGGTTGAGCGAGGCGGCCAGCAGGACGAGCATCGGCTTGTTGCCGTAATCTGTTGCCAGGAAACGCTCCAGGAGTTCCAGGGCCTCCGTGGTTTGCCCGGCATCGTGGAGGATCTTGGTCTTGAGAAAGATCGCGTCCTCGAACTCCCGGTCTTCACGGTCGATGGCGTCGATCAGGGTCAGGGCCTCGTCGAATTGCCGCCGCTCGGCGAGGATGACTGCCAGCAGATAGCTTGCTTCGCTGCTCACGGTCGCCTCGAGCACGGCGCGGAGGTTGTCGATGGCCTTGCCGGGCTGGTCGATGCGCAGGTAGAGCCGGCTGATGACCACCGATAACCGCTCGGGTGATGAGCTGAATTGCCGGGCCAGTCCCAGTTCGGCGATCGCTTCCTCTTCCCGTTCCTGGGCCAGCAGGGACTGGACGATGCCGAGACGGGCCTGTTCGTCCGCCTCGTTATCGACCAAAACCGAGCGCAGGAGGTCGATGGCATCCTGGTAGCGGTGCTCTTTTTGATAGATATCGGCGAGTTCATAAACCAGTTCAGCCGACCAGTTGAGTTCCAGGGCCGCCTGGTAGTGGCGGACCGCCGTCTCGGGGTCGTCCTGGCGGACGGCCAGTCGAGCCAGGTAGAGTCGAGCCAGATAGAGTTCCTGATCAAGTTCCAGCAGCCGGTTCAGGATCGAGCCGGCCTCGTCGTATTCGCCGAGTTGGCTCAGCAGGGCACCGAGGCGCAGTAGGATCGGGCCGTTTTCCGGGTCGTAGGCGATGATTGCCCGGTATTGCTCGACGGCGAGGCGGTGCTGCTGCTGCTGAATATGGATACTTGCCAGCAGGGCTCGCCGGGCGGTGTCTTCCGGGTGCCGGCGGATGGCCTCTTCGAGCAGGGTTTTGGCCTGGTCGGTGTCGCCCATTTTCATCATCAGCAAGGGCAGTTTCTGCTTGATATAGCTGGCGGAGGGATCGCAGACGAGCGCTTTTTCGTAGGCCTCCAGTGCATCTTCGAGCCGATTGTCGAATTCGGCGTGACTCCCCCAGAGAAAGTAAAAGTAGGCGCAGGAAAGATCTCGATTGTCGCTGTCGACTGCCCGGCCTGCGTCGGCCGGTGCCTCGGCGCCGATGGTCCCTGCTCCGGAACAGGCGGCCATGAACAGTGACAACAAGAGGCACGGGAGAGTGAATTTGATAAACGTCTGCACTGCGGCTCCGTTACGCTTGATGATGATCGAGCAGTTCATCGACCACGTCCCGCACGTGCTGCTGGATCAGTTCGGCGATTGGTGACGCATCGATTCGCTTGATATAAGGTAATCGCATCGAGCGAAAAACGGTATCGACTTTTTTCAGGTAATCGAGTTGCTCGAAATCGTTGGGCTTCTCTCCGCGGTGTTCGGTGATGCGGCGCAGCGCTTCGTGCGGATCCAGTTCGAAGACCAGGGCGAGATCCGGGGTCGGAGCAAAATCGTTCCGGGCGATGATCTTTTCCGGGTCGAGCCCGGCAGCGCCCTGGTAGGCGGCGGTCGACAGGAAATATCGGTCGCAGAGTACGATCCGGCCGGCGGCCAGTGCCGGAGCGAGTACCGTCGTTACGTGTTCGCGGCGATCGTCGATGAACAGGGCCAGTTCTTCTTCGCGGGAGATGGCCCTGCGGCTGTGGTAGAGTGATCTGATTTTCCGCCCGAAGGTGCCGTTGGTCGGCTCGCGGGTGGCGACGACACGGTTGCCGCACTCTTCGAGATAGCTCTCCAGCAGGCGCAGCTGGGTGCTTTTACCGGTGCCGTCGATGCCTTCGAAGACGATGAGTCGACCGCTACTCCGTTTCATGAACCCTCCTGTTTGTCGGAGAGGGTGCCGGACGCTCTCTCTGCGCTGCGCCGCCGGTTTTCGGCCAGCTCGGCGGCCAGCGTCACCGCCTGTTCCAGGCTGCGGCAGTCGGCCACGCCGCGGCCGGCGATATCGTAGGCGGTGCCGTGATCGACCGAGGTCCTGATGATCGGCAGACCGAGCGTGACGTTGACGCCATCGTGGAAGTGCAGCAGTTTGAATGGAATCAGCCCTTGGTCGTGATACATGCAGACCACCACGTCGAAGCGGCCCGAGGCCGCCTGGTGGAAAACGGTGTCCGGCGGAAAGGGTCCGTCGATGGTGATGCCGAGCCGGGCGCAGTGGCGGACGGCCGGGGCGATGATTTCGATTTCCTCACGGCCGAACATGCCGCCTTCCCCGCCGTGCGGGTTGAGTCCGGCAACCGCGATGCGCGGTTTGTCGAGTCCGAAATCGGTGCGCAGGGCCAGCTCGGTCAGCGTAATCAGTTCGATGATCGACGCGCCAGTGAGGGCCGGAACCACGTCGGCCAGGGCACAGTGGATGGTGACCAGCACGACCCGCAGGCGCGATCCGGTCAACATCATGGCCACCCGCTCGGCGCCGGTTCGGGCGGCGAGCATCTCGGTATGGCCGGGGAACGGGTAACCGGCCAGGTTCAGGGCGGCCTTGGAGATCGGGCCGGTGGCGATCGCGTCGAGCAGACCTTCTGTACACAATGAGATGGCGGTATCGATATAGCCGGCCATGGCCAGCCCGGTGGCGCGGCTCGGTTGCCCGGCGCGCAACGTGTCCGGATCAAGGCGGGAGGCGGTGAGCACGTTCAGAACGTCCGGTTGAGGCGGGCGTCCCGGTTGCCAGTCGGCAATGGGCATGTGGCGGCCGAGCTGCCTGGCGGTCATCGCCAGCACTGCACGGTCGCCGATGACGACCGGGGGCGTGGCCAGGGTACGGCTGCAGGTCTGCCAGGAGGAGATAATAATTTCCGGCCCGATGCCGACCGGGCACCCCATCGTGATGCCGACCGGTGCGGCGGCGCGTGCTGGTTGTCTGCTCATTGTTTCATGCGTGCTGTGCGGTTGTTATCCGCGAATCAATTGTCCGGGCCGATCGGTGCTCCTGGAGGCTGCATCGCGAAGGCCCGGCGGGCCGGAGAATCAGGCCCGAAGGGCTGCGGACAGGACGTCCGCAGCCGGTGGCCAGGCCATGGATGGCCTGTCTGTCGGCCTCGGAGGCCAGCCGAACAGGCCGCAGCGCAGCAGCCGGAGGGAGGACCGGTCGGCCCCTCCGACCGTGACGCCGATGTTCATTGTTCGTAGTATTCCGGCTCATGGCATTTAACTTGTGGAAAAGGCGTCTTTGAGGTGAACGATCTGCGGCCGGACGGCGTCGGCTAGATCGATCCCGACCACGTCGAAGCGGGCCGGTGCTTCAAGTAGTCCGTGCCGGCTCAAATAGAGCAGCGCAGTGGCGCTGATCTGGCGTTGTTTGTGGCTGGTGACTGCTTCGATCGGAGCGCCGTAGCGGCGACTTCGCCGGGCCTTGACTTCAATGAACACCCAGGTGGGGCCGTCACGAGCGATGATATCGATCTCTCCGCATTTTTCCCGGTAGTTGCGCGCAACGATTCGATAGCCGGCGGCGACGAGAAAATCGGCGGCCAGCTGTTCGCCCTGCTTGCCGGTTTCACTCCGCTGTCGTGACAAATTCCCTGACTCCCTTGAAGCTGAAGCGGTGCACCGGGCTCGGTCCGTGGTGTTGCACCGCCTGACGATGGTATCTGGTCGGGTAGCCCTTGTTGGCCAGGAAATCGTAGACCGGGTAACGCTCATGCAGTTCTGCCATGATCTCGTCGCGGGTGATCTTGGCGATGATCGATGCGGCACCGATCGATGCGCTGCGGCAGTCACCTTTGACGATGGGCTGCTGGGGGATGGTCAGCGGTACCCGGCAGGTGCCGTCGACCAGGATGAAATCGGGAGTTGTCCCGTGCTCGGCCAAGGCGGCGATACTGTCGGCCATCGCGCGCAGTGAGGCCTGCAGGATATTGATTCGATCGATGGTGGCGGCATCGATGCAGCCGATGCCGATGGCCGCGCCGATCTCCCGGAGACGGTCGCGCAGGCAGCTCCGTTGTCGAGCGGTCGTCTGTTTCGAGTCGCAGAAGGGTCGGTAGTCGGCACCGGGCGGCAGGATCACCGCGGCGGCGACCACCGGTCCGGCCAGCGGGCCCCGGCCGGCCTCGTCGGTGCCGGCGATGTAGCAAAATCCGCGATCGAGCAGCAAGCGCTCAAACTGAAACGTATCGCCGTCGTCGGCCGGCGGCGCGAACAGCCCTGGTACCAAGACGCCGCACGGGCCGGACCCGGTGGTCATCGGGCCGGCCTCGTGGCGGGAAAAAAGCTGCCGGGATCAGTTGATGCCGCGCTCACGGATACGGGCTGCCTTACCACGACGTTCGCGCAGGTAATAGAGCCGCGAGCGTCTGACACGACCGGACGAGACGTGCTCGACCTTTTCGATTCGCGGATTGTGCAGGGCAAATGTTTTCTCGACGCCGACACCGTGGGAGATTTTGCGGACCGTGTAGGATGCGTCCATGGCGCCGCGTTTGCGCTTGATAACCACACCCTGGAAGATCTGGATACGCTCCTTGTTGCCTTCGATGATGCGGATATGGACCTTGACCGTGTCTCCCGGCCGAAAGGCCGGGTGGTCGAAGCGCATCTGTTCCTGGTCGATTTTATCGATGACTGGATGATTCATGGCTTTACTCTTCTCGTTGTTCTCGTTGTTTGACTACCTGATATAAAAGCTCGCATCGGCATCAGCGCCGCCGCAAAGACGGGGCGCGGTCGCTCGAATTGAGGCAAAACCGAGTGTTTCATCGCTGCAATAGCAGCACGCTTGCTGCTCTTTTCCGGCAAACCTTTTCAGGAGGCTCAGGGCGTCCCGAGTAGCCGGTCGAGCACGATCGCCACCGCCGATCGTACCGACAGATGATTGTACGACGACCTGCCGCGGATCGGCTGCAACACGGCATCTGCCCGGCCCAAACATTCCGGGGCCAGCCCATGGGCGGTGCCGAACAGCAGCAGAACGGGTTGTCGGTCGTGCTCCAGATGATCACGCATCTCCCGAAAACCGACGGCGCCGGTGCATGGCCTGGCGCTGGTCGCCACCAGCAGCGGCGTTTCGCCGCGCCGGGCCTGAACGTCGGCAACGATCTCGTCGAGGCTGTAGGCCGGACGGATGATCGCCAGTGCTTCTTTGCGGGCCGGGTTGTATGTTGCCCCGTGCCCGTCCTGCCAGTGACCGATGATCTGAGACACCAACTCATGCTGGTCTTCATACGGTGTCGCCAGGTAATACCGGCCGACCCCGTAGGTCAGGGCCGCGCGGGCCAGGTCGTGCAGATCGAGATTGGTGACCGCCGAACCGATCGTCTCCCCTGTCTTGTTGATCACCGGGTGATGCAGCAGGGCAATATCCAGCCGAAAATCCGTTGTCCGGTTCATTGACGCTCCCCGCGGTTCAGCAGCGCCTCGATTTCCGGCCACAGACCGTGTCGTTGCAGCAGCGCCGTCTCCGGCGCGCTGAACTGCCGGCCGGCGAGCAACTGCGGCCGTCGCTGCAGGGTCTGCCGGACCGCAGCGAGGAAGCGATGCTCGCCGATCTTGTGGTGATCGCCGCTGAGCAACACGTCAGGAACATTCTGTCCTTCAAAGACCCGTGGCCGCGTGTACTGCGGGTGTTTGAGCAAATTGCCGCAGAAACTGTCGTTCTCGGCCGACGCCCTGCAGCCGAGTACTCCCGGAATCAGGCGGGTCACCGCATCTATGATAACCAGAGCGGCCAGTTCACCGCCGGTCAGGACATAATCACCGATCGATATCTCGTCATCGACGTGGCGGCGAAACCGTTCGTCCACTCCTTCGTAACGGCCGCAAATGAGGATCAACTGCCCCGACGGGTCAACCAGCTCTTCGGCGATATCCTGGCGCAGCAAACGTCCCTGCGGACTGAGCAATACCACCCGCGCCGACGGCCGGGCGGTGGTACGTACCTGCTGCAGCGCGCGGACCAGCGGTTCCGGCTTCATCACCATACCCTCGCCGCCGCCGTAGGGGCGATCGTCGGTGGTCGCGTGGCGATCGGTGGCAAACTGCCGGATATTGACCAGGTCGACGCTGATCTTCCGCTCGCCGATGGCCTTGCCGACGATGCCGTCGCGCAGCGGCGAGTCGAACAGGTCGGGAAAGATGGTCAATACTGAAAAGATCATCTTCTTCGCCTTAGCGGGCGCGGTTGTTGTTCGCGTCCAGATCGAGCAGACCGGGCGGGGGGTCGATGACGACAGCATTCGTTTCGATCCCGGTGATGATATCGTCGACCAGCGGCACCAGAAATTCCTTTTTTCCGTGGTGGATGACGAGGACCTGATGGGCGCCGTTGTCAAATGAGTCGACCACCGTGCCGATGATCTCGGGTTCGCCGACCTGCCGGACGCTCAGGCCAATCAGGCCATGCGGGTCAAGCCGGTCGCCGGAGTCCACCATCTGATCGGCGGGCAGCAAAACGCCCATACCGGCGGTCAGATCGGCTTCGTTACGGTTGTCAATGGTCGCAAGCTTCAGGATGACCAGTCGCTGGTGGCAGCGTACGCCGGCGACATCGAGCAGCGCGGTCATCCGGCCGTCTGTCGCTACGAGGGCGACGCGGCTGAATTGTCTGAATTGCTCGGGGGTGCAGGATTGCGGGGCGACTTTCAATTCACCTTTCAACCCGTGCGCCCTGTTCACTTTCCCGACCAGCCGGAAGGCGTCGGTGGGGAAATCATACTGCATGGGCATGGCGGCGGGCGCCTCACTCCATGATGTCGAGCCTAGTCTTCCGGCTCTGACCCGTAGCGGTCGCCGACAGCAGCGCTCGCATGGCCCGGGCCGTCCGTCCCTGTTTGCCGATTACCTTGCCGAGGTCTGCACGGGCGACCGTCAGTTCGATGGTCAGGCCGTCCTCGGTCTCCTGCTCGTTAACGACGACCTGGTCGGGGTGGTCGACGAGCGATTCGGCAATATGGGCGATCAGATCCTTCATGCCCGCACTCAACCGACGACAGCGGCCTTTTTGATCAAGCTCTTCACGGTAGTGGTCGGCAGGGCGCCCTTACCGAGCCAGTCCTGCAATTTCTCGCTGTTGATGGTGATCCCGGCGGGATCCTGCAGCGGGTCGTAGGTGCCGAGGATATCGAGGAATTTACCGTCGCGTGAAGCTTCGCTGTCGGCAACGACGATGCGGTAAAACGGCTTTTTCTTGCGGCCCAGTCTGGTTAAGCGAATTCTAACTGCCATGGTTGAGTTCTCCTTTTCTGCAAAAAGGCGCCATCAGGCGTCCTGACGTGCGGGTTATTCGTTGGTGTACGGTTATCGTCTCATTCCTTTCGGAACCTTTCTTCGTTTCATGCCGGACATCGCACCCGGTTTGCCACGCATCTTCTTGAGCATTTTCAGCATTTCCGTATAGCTCTTCAAGACACGGTTGACCTCGGCCACCGAGGTGCCGGAACCGGCGGCGATGCGCTGCCGGCGGCTGGCGTCGATGATCCGGTGGTTGGTCCGTTCCTTGCGGGTCATGGAGCGGATGATCGCTTCGGTCTTGACCAGTTCCTTCTCGTTTGGCTGCGGGGCGTCTTTGATCTGGCGCAATTTGTTGATACCCGGCACCATCGACATGATCTGCTCGAGCGAGCCCATCTTCTTGATCTGCTGGATCTGGTCGAGAAAATCTTCCAGCGTGAACTCGCTGCGCTTCAGTTTGCGGGCGATACGGTCGGCTTCCTGCTTGTCGACGACGGCTTCCGCCTTCTCGATCAGGGTCAGGACATCGCCCATGCCGAGGATGCGGGAAGCGGTTCGGTCGGGGTGAAAGGTCTCCAGTGCATCGAGACCCTCGCCGGTGCCCACGTACATGATCGGTTTGCCGGTGACCCGCTTGATCGACAGCGCCGCGCCGCCGCGGGCATCGCCTTCCATCTTGGTCAGGACGACGCCGGTTATCTCCAGGTTTTTGTTGAAGGTGTCGGCAACGGTGACGGCGTCCTGGCCGGTCATCGCGTCGGCGACGAAGAGGATTTCCGAGAGATCGACGGCGGTCTGAATTTCTTTCAGCTCACCCATTAGCTGCTCATCGATATGCAACCGGCCGGCGGTGTCGATGATCAGCGTGTCGTAATTGTTCTCGCGGGCTGCGGCGACGGCCCGGCGACAGATGTCGACCGGTTTGGTGTCGGCGGTCGACGGGTGCACCGGCACGCCGACACGATCACCGAGAATCTGCAATTGCTCGATGGCTGCCGGCCGGTAGATATCTGCCGGCACCAGATAGGGCCTTCGTCCCGAGTCCTTGAACTGAGCGGCTAGTTTGCCGGCGGTGGTGGTTTTACCGGAGCCCTGCAGGCCGGCCATCATGATGGTTACCGGTTGCCGGCCGTCGAATCTGATCTGTTCGGTGCTGCCACCGAGCAATTCGACCAGTTCGTCGCGAACGATCTTGATGACCTGCTGACCCGGAGACAGTTTCTGGGAGACTTCCCGGCCGAGGGCCTTGGCGGAGACCGAATCGACGAAGTCGCGGGCAACCTGGTAGTTGACATCGGCTTCGAGCAGGGCCATGCGCACTTCGCGCATGGCCTCGGCGATGTGCTCTTCGGTGAGAACGCCGTGGCCGCGGAGTTTCTTGAAAACTGCTTCAAGCCGATCTGTCAGATTTTCAAACATAAGAAACGGGCATACCTCTGCACACGTTGGGCTGGTATGATAACAATTTGTATTTACGCTTATTCCGGGCAAAAGCCGAGAATGCTGTACTCAAAAGAGATCAAAAATACTTCGAAAGTTTACAGAAGTCAAGGATGGAACGGAAAGGGGCTGAAAAGATCGTCAGTCGCCGCCGGGCCGGGGAAACGGGCCCGACTCGGCAACGGTGATATGCAAGGTGGTCCTTGCGCGGGTCATCGGCTGCACTTACCGTGATGATAAAAGCTCTCATTTTTCAAGCTTCCCTTCAGGAGAAGACGGCCATGGCCTATCAACAGCAATCGATCGAAGACCACCGGATCAGCAGCGAACCGTTTTATCTGCCGCTCGGTGAAGAAGTGTCCATAGCCCTCGCCGCTGCAGCGCGCCGGCTGCCGCTGCTGCTCAAGGGCCCGACCGGCTGCGGCAAGACGAGGTTCATGCGCTACCTGGCCTGGCGGCTGCAGCGTCCGCTGGTCACCGTCTCCTGCCATGATGACCTGTCGACCTCCGATCTGGTCGGCCGCTATCTGATCAAGGGTGACGATACGGTCTGGCTCGACGGCCCGTTGACCCGGGCGGTCCGGGTCGGTGGAATCTGTTACCTCGATGAAATTGTCGAGGCCCGCAAGGACACGACGGTGGTCATTCACCCGCTTGCCGACGACCGGCGGGAGTTGCCCATCGAGAAACGGGGCGAATTACTGACGGCGCCGGACGAGTTCCTCTTGGCCGTATCCTACAACCCCGGCTATCAAAGCGTTTTGAAAGATCTCAAGCCCTCGACGCGGCAGCGCTTCGTTTCCCTGTCTTTTGATTATCCCGATGAACGGCGGGAGGCGCTCATTGTCTCGAAGGAGGCCGGCATCGAATCCTCTCTGGCCCTGCAGCTGGTGCGCCTCGGTGCCATGAGCCGCGGACTGAAAGACTCCGGACTGCCGGAAGGGGCGTCGACGCGGCTGCTCATCCAGGCCGGACTGCTGGTGCAATCGGGTATCGACGTACAGACCGCCTGCCTGGTCGGCATCGTCGAGAGCCTTACCGATGATCCCGATCTGCTCGCGGCCTTGAAAGAGATGGTCGCAGCGGTCTTCTGAGCTGCAGAGCACCAGTGGAAGAGCCCGTGGCGCGATGAATGAACAGGCCTGCAAAGAGCGATTCTATCAATTGATTCACCCCTCTCACCCCAACGAGTGGGAGGTAGAGGACCTGCTGGGTCGTCTGGCCGGTCTGCCGGCAGATCGACAGGAGGTGTTATTGGACCAGGTATCACCGATCTGGCCGGTCAGTCACAGCCTCTGCCTAGCCTTTCTCGAGCAGGGCGTGCGACGCATCGCGGTGCCCGATCTCCTTCTGGCAGACTGGGTTCGGGCCCTGTTGCAGCGCTATGAGCGTGACGGTCTCCGGGGTGCCCGAACGCTTCTCGACGACGGTGGCGTGAAGTTTCTCGCTTCGCGGGAACAGAGCAGCGCGGTAACCCTCGAGCAGATAGCCCCGTGGCTCAGCCTGTTCGTCGCCGGCCTGGCCGGCGAGGCGATGGAGCTGACTGCCGGTCAAACTGCCGCCACCGACACGGTGACCCTCCGGCTGCCCCCGGAGATCGATTGCGCTGGTGATGGAACCGCCAACACCGTACTTTATAAAATGGTCGCAGCGGTGCACGTCGGTTTCGTTCGGCAGGGGACCTATCGCCTGGTGCCAGGCAACAATGATCTGGCGGCTGTTCGCATGCGTTTCGATGTTACGCCGCCGTCGGGCAGTCGGCCGTCCCTGGCTGCCTATTTCGCCTTGTTCCCGGAGCCGCAATTGGCGGCCGATCTGTTTTTTATCGACGAGTGTCGGCGGGCGATGCAGTGGATCGAAAGCCGCCTGCCGGGGCTGGCCCGGCAATGGCGAAGCGTTTTCCCCGAGCTCAGGCAGCAACTGGCGGTGGAGCCGACATCGATCGGAACGGCCGTCTCCCGGCTGGCCTTGGCGGTACTGCACGACCCGTTTGAACCTGATCGCCGCGGCGATCCGAGCGGTGCGGCGGCAAATCCCTGGCCGGCGTTGCTGGAGTGTTACCGGCAGGTTGCCGATCATGGTGGGGCGTATCGCCGTCCGCTGATCCTGGAGATGCTCGGCCACCACGATTTTTCCGGCGCCGCCGAACAACTCGAGACCCGGCGTGCACTGGTGCGCGAGGCCTTCGTCCGGCAGCTGGGCCGCCTGCTGGCCGATCATCACCAGCAGGCGAGCGAGGGAAACGGCGGTACTGCCGACCAAGTTGAGGCAACGCAGATCATGCTGGTCGAAGAAGGTGAACAGGGTCAGACGACGTGCCGGCTGGTGCTGCACATCGACAACGAGAACTGTCAGCTGCCCGATGAACTCCAGGCGCTGGCCGCTGAGATCCTGCAGGATCGGGGCAGGATACCGGCCGCCTATATCGCCGCTGCGGTTGGTGTCGCCGGCGGTGGTGTCAGCAGCGGCCATCATGACGACGCCGATGCGGCCGGGCCCTCCCCCGGACCGGCTCCGGGCGCCCGACTGGTTGACGAATGGGATTTTCGTCGCAACGGTTATCGGAAAAATTGGTGCGCCGTCTATGAAAAGGAGCTGCCGCTCGTGCAGTCGAACTTTGTCGCGGCGACGCTGCAGAATTATCACGGCGTCTTGCTGCGTCTACGGCGCCAGTTTGAAATGATGCGGGTTGACGAATGCTTTGTCGGCCGCCAGCGCGAAGGCGATGAACTGGATCTCGATGCAGCGGTCGAGGCGCGAGCCGACCGGCGCGCGTCAACAGCGGCCAGTGATCGGCTGTTCATTCGGCTGCAGCGTAACGAACGCGACCTGGCAAGTCTCTTTCTCGTTGATCTGTCCAATTCTACCCGGGGGTGGGTCGGCACGGTGATCAAGGAGGCGCTCGTCGTGCTCTGCGAGGCTATGGCGGCGGCCGGGGATCGATACGGCATCTACGGTTTTTCCGGGATGCGGCGCAGCCGCTGCGAGTTGTTTCCGATCAAACGGCTGGATGAACCTTACGGTGAAGCGGTGACACGCCGGATCGGCTCGATCGCGCCGCGCGAGTATACCCGGCTTGGCCCGGCCATTCGCCGGGGCGCCGAATTGCTCGGTACCAGTGACGCGAGGACCAGGCTGCTGGTGACGCTGACCGATGGCAAGCCCGAAGACTACGACGACTACAAGGGAGAGTATGCCGTCGAGGACACCCGCAAGGCCCTGCTCGAGGCCCGCGGCTCGGGACTGCACGCCTTCGGGGTGACTATCGATCGCCAGGCCCGCGATTATCTGCCGCGGATCTTCGGCAGCGATCATTATTTGCTCATCGACCAGGTGCAACAATTGCCGCTGCGCATGGTCGATCTCTATCGCCATTTGACGTCGTAAGCGAGACCGTGAGCATTATCGTGGTGCACAGCGGTTGCCACCACAGGAGGAGGCGAAACCATGCAGACAGTCATAGTCACGTGCAGTTCCTGCGGAAAAAAAAACCGGATTCCGGAAAAGAAACAGCACCTGCAGCCGCGCTGCGGCGTCTGCAAAAAACCGCTGGATCTTCGCGGGGCGGCAACGCCGGTGCAGCTCGGTGACGACGATTTCCAGTCGTTTATCCGGGCGGCACCCCTGCCGGTGATGGTCGATGTATTTTCGCCGGGCTGTGGTCCGTGCCGGTCGCTGGCGCCGTTGATTGCGCGGTGCGCCGGCCGCTATGTCGGCCGGGTAATCGTCGCCAGTCTCGACACCAGCAACCATCCGGGAACAGCCGTTCATTACCGGATCAAGGGAGTGCCGACGCTGCTGTTTTTCCGGCAGGAGCAGGAAATCGATCGGATCGTCGGGGCGCCGTCCGAACAGGATTTGCTGGCCCGGCTCGATGCGCTGGCCCGCTGATCAGCCGCGCCGGCGGTAAAATTCTTCGAGAAACTCCCGGCGCCAGCCTTCGGTCAAGCGTTTCGGCAACGGGCTGCCGGGGCTATCCAGATTTTTCGCCAGTTGTTTCAACTCGGCGCTGCTGCCGATCAGCTGCGGGTCAAGCCCCTGCAGTTCGCATTTGAGCTGGATGAAGTCGGTGAGGCGCTCATAGGCCTGTTGTTCCCGTTGGTTCAGGCGCAGGGGGCGTTTTCGCTCGGGTATCTCGGTACGATCGGTGGCCCGCCCGTTCTCGATACTCTTCAGGATAGCCGGACCGTACCGCTTTAGTTTTTTCGGTGACAGCAGGTGAGCCTGCTGCAGCTCGGCAGGGGAGGCGCACTGTTTTTTTGCCAGGGAGATGACGACCTGGTCGGTGAGAATATGGCCGCGCGGCCGGTTCATGTGCCGGGCCTCCTGCTCTCGCCAGGTTGCCAGCTCCCGGGCGACGGCCAGTTCCTCCCGATTCAGGGAACCGGCGCCTTTGAGTCTGCTGAAGCGGTTCCGGTCGTCGATGCCGAGATAGTGGTCCGGGCTGTTGAGCAGTTCGAGCTCACGCTTCAGCCAGGATTTGATTTCCGGAACGATGATCCGGCTCAGCAGCAGGACACGCACCGCGCCGAGATAGCGAACATCGTCGAGGGCATAGTCCAGTTGCAGCTGATCGAGCGGGCGGTTGAGCCAATTGGTTCGGGTCTGGGTTTTTTGCAGGTTGATGTCGAGCAGGACACCGATCAGGTCGGCCAGCGAAATGGTCGAAGACAGGCCGGAAAAACCGGCGGCGACCCGGGTGTCGAAGATGTTTGCCGGCAGGGCCCGCGTGGTTCGGTTGAGGATGAACAGGTCCTGGGGGGCATCGTGCAGGATCTTCACGACGCCGGGGTCGGCGAGTAGTGCTCCGAGCGGGGACAGATCGGTGATGGCCAGCGGATCGATCAGGTAGCACTGTTCGTCGGAAAGGGCCAGCTGGATCAGACCGAGCTGCGGATAGTAGGTTCTCTCCCAGACGAATTCGGTGTCCAGCGCCACGCATTCACTGCGTCGGGCGTGGTCTACCAATTCCCTGAGTTCATCCTCGGTGGTGATCATGCTCATTGTCGTCCTCGAAACAGCTGGTTGGTGTAACGGATGATCGGGAAACCATGAGCACCGGTCCCGGCCGGTATCAAGCTGTAATAGAAAGCAAATATAAAATCAATAGTTTCTTTGAGAGGTGCCGAGCAGCGCGGCGCGGGGCGGCCGTCGACAGGGGAGGCTGTTGATTTTTTCTGCATCGCTTGTTGTCCGACTGGCATTTTGTCTTTCTCGATGCTAGGCTGCCGGCTATAATGAATGACGCTCGCCGCGACAGATCGCAACGAGCGCACACCGGCACAGCCATAGAGCGCACGCATGGTCCCATATATCCTGAAACGCATCGCTTTGATGATCCCGACCCTGGTGGGGATCATGCTGATCACCTTTATCGTCACCCAGTTTGTCCCGGGCGGCCCGGTCGATCAGATGATCGCGCTGCTCGAGGGCCACGGCGGGGCGGGCGGTGAAGTGGCCGCCTCGTCGTCGATGTATCGCGGGGCCACCGGCCTGGACGAAGAGCGGCTTGCCGAACTCAAGGCCCTCTACGGCTTCGATCAGCCGCCATTGCAGCGTTTTCTGGCGATGATGGCCGATTACCTCCGCTTCGATTTCGGCTCTTCCTACTATTACCAGCGTGATGTTGTCGACCTGGTAATTTCCCGGATGCCGGTGTCGATGTCGCTCGGCCTGTGGACCTTTTTCATCGTCTACGGCGTCTGCATTCCGCTGGGGATTGCCAAGGCGGTGCGTGACGGGTCCTCCTTCGATGTGATCAGCAGTACCGTCATCCTCGTCGGTTATGCGATTCCCGGCTTCGTGCTCGGCATCGTGCTGATCGTCTTGTTCGGCGGCGGCAGTTTCTGGAGCGTCTTCCCGCTGCGCGGGCTGGTCTCGGATGATTGGGCGGAGCTGGGGCTTGTTGCCAAGGTCCTCGACTACCTCTGGCACATGGTACTGCCCATCGTGTCGAGCGCCATCGGCAGCCTGGCGGTGATGACCATGTTGACCAAGAACTCCTTCCTCGAGGAAATCGGCAAGAACTACGTGATGACGGCCCGGGCCAAGGGACTTGACGAGCGGACCATCATGTACAAACATGTCTTCAGAAACGCGATCATCCCGATCATCACCGGCTTTCCCGGCTATTTCATCGCCTCGTTCTTCACCGGATCCTTGCTCATCGAGACAATTTTTTCGCTCGAAGGGATGGGACTGCTCGCCTATCAGTCGGTGCTCAATCGCGATTATCCCGTCGTGCTCGGCACCCTTTACTTTTTCTCGATCATCGGCCTGGTCAGCCGGTTGTTGTCCGACCTGAGCTATGTCGCTGTTGACCCGCGGATCCATTTCAGTCGTGTCGATGCCAATGGTTGATACGGTTCCGGCCGGACGGGGTATTACTCCACGGCAGCGGCGGTGGCTGCGCTTTCGCCGCAATCGCCGCGGTTATTACAGCCTACTCATCTTTTCCGTGCTCTTTGTCCTCTGTCTCGGCGCCGAGCTGATCAGCAACGACAAGCCGCTGCTGGTCAGCTACGAGGGGTCCTGGTACGCGCCGCTGCTGTTCGACTATCCGGAAACGACGTTTGGCGGCGTCTTTGTGACCGAGACCGACTACCGCGACCCGTTTTTCCTCGAGCAGATGGAAAAGCCCGGTAATCGCGCCATCTTCCCGATCAACCATCACGATTTCGATACCATCAATTTTCAGATCGACGGTCCGGTGCCGTCGCCGCCGACCACCAGCAATTTTCTCGGTACCGACGACCGCGGGCGTGACGTGTTCGCCCGGCTGTTGTACGGCTTTCGCCTCAGCGTCCTGTTCGGCCTGGCGCTGACCGCGGTCGGTACCTTGATCGGCATCCTGGTCGGCGCCATCCAGGGCTATCTCGGCGGCAGGATCGATTTATTCGGCCAGCGCTTTATCGAGATATGGGGGGCGATGCCGGAACTCTATCTGCTGATCATCTTTGCCTCGATCTTTGAGCCGAGCGCACTGTTGCTGCTCGTTCTGCTATCCCTGTTCAGCTGGATGGGACTCTCCGATTACGTGCGGGCAGAGTTCCTCAAAGGCAGGAATCTCGACTACGTTCGCTCGGCACGGGCGCTCGGCGTCAGCGGCCCGGTGATCATGGTGCGCCACCTGCTTCCCAACGGCATGACGCCGGTCATTACCTTCCTGCCGTTCCGCATGTCGGCCTCTATCCTGGCCTTGACCAGCCTCGACTTTCTCGGACTCGGGGTGCCGCCGTCGACGCCGAGTCTCGGCGAGTTGCTGGCGCAGGGGAAAAACAATATCGATGCCTGGTGGCTGTCCCTGTCGACGTTTCTCGTACTGGTCGGCATGCTGGTGCTGCTCATCTTTATCGGCGAAGCGCTGCGCGAGGCCTTTGATCCACGCAAATCATAGTACGGCAATCGCAGGTGGTGCCGGACTGTTGGTGACCGGTTCGACGACACGTGTAGTTCTGTCGGTGACGGCAGACAGCGGCGGCTCCCGCCAGTCGGTCGGCCGGGTGCCGGATTCATTTTTCTTGTGGTAGTGATTTCGGGTTGTTAAGTCGCTGCAATCGACGAGAACGAACTGCTGGGTCATCTCTCCATTATTGACTTTCAGCAGGGATGTCGTATTATTGGCACCGTGTTATGCCTCAGCGAGCCGGTCCATCGAGCATAACCGTTTCAGCGAGTGCTTCCTTGCCCTTCGGCAGTCAAGAGCAGGCATGTTTATGACAGATATTGCAGGAAAAAATGCGCTGGCCAGTCTCGGCGGCACGGGAATGTACATCCTCGCCGACCTCGGCAAGATGAGCCTGTTTCTGCTCCAGGCGTTGCGCGGTCTTTTTCGCCGGCCGTTTCGTTTTCGCGAGTGTGTCAAACAGGTGCATTTCATCGGCGCCGGCTCGGTGCTCGTCATATTTTTTACCGCACTGTCAACGGGTATGGTCCTTGGCCTGCAGGGCTATTATTCGCTCAATAAATTCGGAGCCGAAGGCATGCTCGGCTCGGCCGTGTCGCTGACCTTGATCATGGAGCTTGGCCCGGTCCTGACGGCACTGATGGTCGCCGGGCGGGCCGGTTCGGCGATGTGTGCAGAAATCGGCATCATGCGCATCTCCGATCAGATCGATGCCCTCGAGTGCATGGCGGTTGATCCGTTTCGCTTCTTTATCTCGCCCAAATTCGTTGCCGCGATCATCTCGGTGCCGCTGTTGACCGCACTGTTCGACGTCATCGGCATCGCCGGCGGCTATATCTCCGGAGTATTGCTGATGGGCGTCAATCCCGGTAGCTTCATCGAAGGGATGCAGCAGAGCGTGACCAACCACGATATCAATCTGGGCATCATCAAATCGTTCGTCTTCGCCGTGCTGGTGGTATGGATTTGCACCGGTCGCGGCTATCTGGTCCGGGAGATTCGCGGTGCCGGGTTCGGCGCCGAGAGTGTCAGCCGGGTGACCACCCAGGCGGTGGTCATGGCCTCGATTTCGGTTCTCATTTTCGACTATCTGCTGACGGCGATCATCCTATGAGCGAACCGGCCGTGGAATTTATCGGCGTCTCCAAGAGCTTCGTCGGTCGGGACGGACGCCGTCAGGTGATCCTCGATCGGGTCGACTTTTCGATTCCGCCCGGCCAAACCACAGTCATTGCCGGCGGCAGCGGACAAGGCAAGAGTGTGACGCTGAAGCTGATCCTGCGTCTGCTCGATGCCGACGCAGGCCAAATCTTGGTCGGTGGAGTCGATATCACCGGGATCAGGGGTGGCAGGCTCGAGGAAGTGCGGACCAAATTCGGGGTGCTGTTTCAGGGAGCGGCCTTGTTCGATTCGATGACCGTCTTCGATAACGTGGCCTTGCCGTTGCGCGAGCGAACCGACAAGACCGAGGAGCAGATCCGTCAGCAGGTCTTGGCGACGTTGCAGACACTTGATCTAAGCGGGCATGAAGAGAAATTTCCGGCCCAGTTGAGCGGTGGCATGCAAAAGCGGGTCGGACTGGCCCGCGCGCTGCAGCTCGATCCGGAGATCATGTTGTTTGACGAACCAACCACCGGCCTTGATCCGGTGATGACCCGAGAAATCTATGAACTGTTTGCCCGTACCCAGCGCAAGCTCGGGTATACGGCGATTATTGTCAGCCACGATATCCCCGCCGTCTTCAGTCTTGCCGATCAGGTAATCATTCTGCACGACGGGAAAATGGACGCCTTCGCCAGCCCCGATGAACTCCAGTGGTCGACCAAACCCCATATCAAGGATTTCGTCCGGACCACGATGGGAGAACTTTACCAGAGTCAGCTTGTGGAATAGATCATGAATACGAAAATGGTAGAAATGACCGTCGGAGCCTTCATGGTGGCCGGATTTTTGGCCCTGGTCTACCTGGCTTTCAACCTCGGCGAGGTGGGGCTGTTCGACCGCGGTCGCACCTATGAGATCCAGGCCGAGTTCGACAACGTCTCGGGTGTTAAAAAAGGAGCGACGGTGCAGGTGGCCGGGGTCATCGTCGGCGAGGTCAGCGGGATACGGCTCAACGACGATCAGCTCGCGGAATTGACACTGAAACTGGACCGCACGCTCAAGGTGCCGACCGACTCGATCGCATCGGTGAAATCACAGGGGATTATCGGTGACAAGTTTATCCAGATCACCCTCGGCGGGGCGCTGGATCACTTCGAGGAACGTGATGTGATCTTCGATACCGAGTCGGCCATCGATATCGAGTCGCTGATCAGTAAATTTGCGTTCGGCAGCGCCCAATAACGTGTCGCCGGTCGGGGGAACAATGCTTCGCTTCAGCTTGCTCATGCTCGTTTTAATCGGATTGACGGTTCCGGCTTACGGTGCCGAGCTGTCTCCCGGGCCGGAGCAGACGTTTCCCGATCTACTCGAGGACGAAGCGGTCGGCGACGGTTTGGGTCCCGATCTGCTGGGCGATGAACCGTATATCATCGATCCGCAGCGAATCCTCGGCGACCCCCTGTTCGAGGACGATTATTCACTGGAGCCGCCGGCCCTGGTCGTGCACGATCCCCTTGAATCGATGAACCGCGCCTTTTTTCAGTTTAACGACCGCTTGTACTATTGGGTTCTCAAGCCGGTCAAAACGGTTTACGCGGAGATCCTGCCGGCAGATATCAGGAAATGTCTCGGCAATTTTTTCACGAACCTGACAGCACCGATCCATTTGGTCAATAATCTGCTGCAGGGCGAGGTCGGGGATGCCGGCATCGTCCTCGAACGATTTCTGATCAACAGCACTATCGGTATTTTCGGGCTCATCGATCCGGCTGCCGATGACTTCGGCATCAGGCAGCGGCATGCCGACTTCGGCCAGACGCTTGGTAAATGGGGCGTGGACGAAGGCGTCTACCTCTGCTGGCCGGGCCTCGGGCCATCGAATATCCGTGATTCGGTGGGTTTGTTTACCGATTTCTACTTTCATCCGGTGTTTTATTTTTCCGATAATCTGGTGTTCGACTTTTCCTACGTTTCGGCGGAGCGGGTCAATATGTTGTCGATCAGTCCCGATGTTTACGAGGAATTGCAGCGTATTTCGCTCGATCCTTACGTGGCGGCGCGGCAGGCCTATTATGAATACCGTCGCAAGCTGATCAACGAGCGGTAGCTCTCCGTGATCAACGAGCGGTAGCTCTCCGGCGAAGCTGCTCTTTAAATACCCAAGAGGTGGATACTATGAAGGTGCTGCACCTGTTTCTAGCCGTTTTTCTCGTTGCCGCCGTGCCGTCTTTCACTCCGGCAAGCGAGATCGGCCCGACCGAGCAACTGCGGCCGACCATCGATAAAGTGATCGAAATCCTCGTTGATGACAGCCTCAAGGGCAAGGAAAACAAAGAAGAGCGGCGCAGCCGGATCATGGAGGTGGTGACGATCGGTTTTGATTTTCGGGAGATGTCCCGGCGTGTCCTTGGCGCGACCTGGCATGACATCTCCGCCGATCAGCAGGATTATTTTGTAACCCAGATGACCAAGTTGCTGGAGAATGTGTATATCGGCAAACTGGAGACATATAGCGGCCAGGCTGTCGATTTCGTGGCCGAGCGGGTCAAGGGAAAACGGGCCCAGGTGACGACGATCGTCGAGCATCAGGGGCAGAATCTGCCGATCCATTACATCATGCAAAGAGAACAGGATCGGTGGTTGGTCTATGACATCAACATCGAAGGGGTCAGTCTGATCCGCAACTACATGGAACAGTTCCGCTCGATTCTGCGGCAGGAGAGTTTCGAGGGGCTGCTGAAGATAATCGAAGAGAAGAACCAGTCGTTTGCCGACAACGATGAGCCGGCCTGATCTGTCAGCAGTCGCCACACCCGAGGACCTGGCCCGGGTATTTCCCTTCCTGTCGCAGCAGGAGCGTGCCATCGTGCAGCCGTTTGTCACCATCTGCCGCAGAGCGGCCGCAGAGCCGCTTTTTACCATCGGCGATGGTGCCGACGCCTGTTATCTGCTCCTGTCGGGTAGTGTCGCCGTCAAGAAGCAGACGGGATATGGCCGTAACAGCCAGGTGATCGCCCTTCTGTCGCCGCCGGCTCCGGTCGGCGAAGGGGCGCTGGTCGGCAGCGGCGAACACCTGACTGCTGTGCACGCCGTCGTCGATACCGTGCTGCTTCGTCTGGCGGCCGACGACTTTGACAATCTCGCCGCGCGCCACCCGCAGATCGCATTGTCGATCATGGGACACTTGCTGCGTATTACCGGACTGAGGCTGGAGAAGTGTTCGGCGCGGTTGGCCCATATCCTGTAAACGACTTTTGCCGCTAACTCTTATGGGAACCTTGAAAAATTGTCATTTCGCCCAATCTCATCGTTGTGCAATCGAATTTTATCATCGGAATATCATGTCTATGCCTGCGGTAAAATGTTCTTACGCGCCTCTATCTTGAACGAAATTCCGAATTTTCAAGGTCCCCTTATGGCCGAAGGCCACAACGAACAATGAAAATTATCGTCGTGGTCGGCGGGGCCGCCCGGCTCTCTCCCTCAACTGCAGCTCGGCAACCTGGATATCCGTGCTGCCGGATTTGCAGCATACCGCTCCACAGCGCTTTTTTTTCTGGCAGATACGATGGAAATGGATTAATCTGCTGCGTTTGACTCTTTGTCTGTTGGATGGTACGTCGTGAAGGTTGCATTTCATCAGATTGTCGGGGACGAATATGTCCGCCGCATCAGCGATGACGGATGGTTCCCCGGAGACGAGGTGACGGCGCTCACGCCGGTCGACGGCTTGGTCTCGCTTCGTCGGATCGGCAGTGATCGGGTCGACGTGACGGGACGGATGACGGTTATCGTTACCGCAGCCTGTGATCGGTGCTGTCGTCCGGTATCGTCGGAGTTGATGATCGAGTTAACCTATCACTGCCGTCTCGGCCGGGAATCGGTCGACGGTGTTGCGACGGTGGCCGAGTGTCGCGAAGAAGATTGTCAGACCCTCTTTTTGCCGGAGCCGATCATCGATCTCGGGATTTTACTGCGCGAGCAGATCTATCTTGCTCTGCCGGCGAGGGTTCTGTGTTGCAGTGATTGCCGGGGGCTGTGCCAGCAGTGCGGCACTGATCTCAACGATACGCGCTGCTCGTGCCTACAGGACGGTGACGGCGGCCCGTTTTCCGTTCTCCGGCAGGTAAAGGGAAAATAAACAGAAGTCAGTGAGTCTGAATAACGGAGGAAACAATGGCCTTACCAAAAAGACGACATTCACATGCCCGCACCCATAAACGACGGTCGCACGATGGATTGCAGGCTCCGGGGTTGAACCTGTGCCAGGACTGCGGAGAACCGAAGCAACCGCATCGTCTCTGCGGTAGCTGCGGCAAATACAAAGAGCGCGTGGTTTACGTTCTGGATACAGACGTCTAAAAGGGGACACTCGGTGCACATTGCCCTGGACGCCATGGGCGGAGACCATGGTCCGCAGGAACTGATCACCGGGGCGCTGCTGGCCGCCGAACAGGCCGATGTTGATATCTGCCTGGTCGGTGACGAAACAATTCTCGCCAAGCACGTCGAGGTATTGGCAGCGGGCCGTGAAGCAGGACGCCGGTTGACCATTGTCCATGCCCCGACGACGATCGGCATGGATGAAAATCCGGTCGATGCGATTCGCAAAAAGCGGGATTCGTCGATCATGGTTGCCTTCGGACTGGCCAAGTCCGGTCAGGCGGCAGCGGTGGTCAGTGCCGGCAATTCCGGTGCCACGCTGGCGGCGGCGGTGCGGACACTCGGACGGTTGAAAAATGTCGCCCGGCCCGGACTGGCCTCGATTTTTCCGACCCTCAAAGGGCCGGTGGTGATCATGGACGTCGGTGCCAATGTCGAGTGTCGGCCGATCCATCTCTACCAGTTCGCGGTCATGGCCTCGGCTTTCTCTCGGCTCTACAATGTCGACAAGCCGCGAGTCGGCCTGCTGACCATCGGCGAGGAATCGGGTAAGGGCAACAGTCTGGTCAAGGAAACCTACGCCCTGCTGCACAAGAGTGCCCTTAATTTTATCGGCAACGTGGAAGGCCGCGACGTCTTCCTCGGTGATGTCGACGTAATCGTCTGCGACGGCTTCGTCGGCAATATCTGCCTCAAGATCAGTGAAGGCTTGGCTGAATCGGCAATGAAGATGCTGCGCGACGAAATCCTCAAATCGACCATGGCCAAGATCGGCTATCTGCTCGCTCGTCCGGCCTTTAAAAACTTTCAGAAACGGGTCGACTATGCCGAATACGGCGGGGCGCCGCTGCTCGGGATCAAGGGGATCGGTATTATCTGTCACGGCAAATCAAGTGCCTACGCGATCAAGAATGCATTGATCGAAGCGGTTGAGATGGAGCGGCTCAATATCAACGAGTTCATCTCCCGGGAACTGGCAGACGGCGTGACCGTTCCGGCCGAGGTGGTGTAAATGGGAACGGTCGTCTTGGGCACCGGATCGTGCCTGCCGAGCCGAGTGCTGAGCAATGTCGATCTCGAACAGATCGTCGATACCAGCGACGAGTGGATTCGGACCAGGACCGGCATAGAGAATCGCCGCATCGGCGGCCCCGGTGAGAAAACTTACCAGATCGCCGCCCGGGCGGCCTCGGAAGCATTGTCCATGGCGGGCGTAACGGCTGCGGATATCTCGCTGCTGATCGTCGGCACCATCAGTTCCCATATGCTGATGCCGTCGTGTGCCTGCTTCGTGCAGCAGGAAATCGGCGCCGATAATGCTTTTGCCTACGATGTCAACGCGGCCTGTTCCGGTTTCCTCTACGGTCTGGATATTGCCGACAAGCATATCCGTGCCGATCGTCAGGCCAAGGTTTTGGTGATCGGGGCCGAGGCGCTATCCTCCCGTCTCAACTGGCAGGATCGCAATACCTGCATCCTGTTCGGCGACGGGGCCGGAGCAGCGGTACTCGGCCATGTGGAGGATGAGCGGCGACGGATTCTCGGTACCAATCACCGCTCTGACGGCCGGCTCTGGCAATTGCTCTACATGCACCAGTCGCCGAGCACCAATCCCGATCTGCTTGTTCCCGACAATCCCGGTGTCCACATTATCATGGAGGGCCGCGAAGTATTCAAACATGCGGTCAAGGCCATGGAAGATGCCGTTGATGGGGTGCTGCGGGCGACCGGAATGAGCATATGGGATATCGATCTGCTGATTCCCCACCAGGCCAATATCAGAATCTTGAAAAAACTCATGGAGCGACTGGATATCCCGGAGGAGAAAGTGATCCTCAATGTGATGCACTACGGCAATACCTCGGCCGCATCCATTCCCATCGCGCTGGACGAAACCAATCGCGCCGGGCTGCTGCAACCCGGTAAGACGGTGTTGTTCTGTTCCTTCGGTGGCGGTTTTACCTGGGGCGCGACCCTGCTCAGGTGGTAGAAAGGAGAATCGTTATGGAGAGATTTTTGACTGAGGAACAACAGATGATCGTCGACATAGCGCGGCAGATCACTGATGAACTGATCATCCCGAACCGTGCCGAGCTCGATGAAAAGCACGAATTTCCCCGGGACATCCTGACGGCCATGGCCAAGGCCGACCTGTTCGGTATACCCATTCCGGAAGAGTACGGGGGTTTTGGCGGCAGCTGTCTCGATATCGTGTTGGCCCTGGAAGAGATCGGCCGTGGTTGCATCGGGGTCGGCACCGCCTTTGCCGCCAGCGCGCTCGGTATCTATCCGATCATGATCGGCGGTTCTCCGGAAATGAAAGATAAATACCTGCCCGAGGTGGCTGCCGGCAATAAATTTGCGGCCTTCGGGCTGACCGAGGCCAACGCCGGCTCGGATGCCTCGGGTATCCGCACCACGGCCGTGCTCGACGGCGACGAGTGGGTACTCAACGGCACCAAACAGTGGATCACCAACGGCGGTGAGGCTCAGATCTATACGGTGGTGGCCATCACCGACAAGAACAAGGGTGCCCGCGGCGCGTCGATGTTCGTCGTCGAAGACGGTGATCCCGGGTTCTCCTGCGGACCAAAGGAAGTCAAGATGGGCATTCGGGCCTCTTCGACCACCGAACTGATTTTCAAGGATTGCCGGATTCCCAAGGACCGGCTGATCGGTCGACAGGGTACCGGTTTTATCACGGTGATGAAGACCCTTGACTCCAGTCGCCCCGGTATCGCCGCGCTCGGCGTCGGCCTGGCCCAGGGGGCGCTGGACATGGCCGTCACCTATGCCAAGCAGCGGGAGCAGTTCGGCAAGCCGATCATCGGTTTCCAGGCGATCCAGCACCTGCTCGCCGATATGGCTACCACTCTCGAAGCGGCGCGGGCACTCACCTATGCCGCCGCCCGTCACATCGACGCTCATCCAAAGGATATGTCCAAGGTTTCTTCGATGTGTAAGGTCTTTGCCACCGATATGGCGATGAAAGTGACCACCGATGCGGTTCAGGTGATGGGCGGCTACGGCTATATGTGTCACTATCCGGCAGAGAAAATGATGCGCGATGCGAAAATCCTGCAGATCTACGAAGGGACCAACCAGGTGCAGCGCAACGTCATCGGCCAGGAACTCAATAAAGAATATAACAAGTAACGACCGGCGTCGGCGCGGCGCCTGCAGAGAATCGACGGATTGCGCATGAAGATCATTGTCTGTGTCAAACAGGTACCCGACGCCAAGGATGTCCGACTCGATCCGGAGACCAACACGCTGGCCCGGGAAGGGGTAGAGTCGATCATGAATCCCTATGACCAGCACGCACTGGAGGCGGCGGTGGCCTTGAAGGAGGAGCGCGGCGGTGAGGTGATCGTGCTGACCATGGGACCGCCCCAGGCCGAAGACGTGCTGCGCCAGGCCCTGGCCTGCGGCGCCGACCGGGCCGTGCTCGTCTCCGACCGCAGTTTCGCCGGCGCCGACACCTGGGCGACCTCCTATACCCTGGCCAAGGCGGTGGAGCAGTGCGCGCCGTTTGACTTGATCATCTGCGGCAAGCAGGCGATCGACGGCGACACCGCCCAGGTCGGACCGGGTCTGGCGATGCGGCTGGGCATCCCGTATGCCACCTGCATTCAGAAAATCCGTTCCGCTACGGACGACGAACTGGTGGTCGAACGGATGATGGACGACGGTCATGATCTGCTCAGCGTCGGGTTTCCGGCGTTGCTCACCGTGGTCAAGGATATCAACCAGCCGCGGGTGCCGTCGCTGAAGGGCAAGATGAAGGCGAAAAAGGCGCAGATCACCGTCCTGACCGCCGCCGATATCAAGGCCGACCCGGCCAACATCGGTCTTGGCGGCTCGCCGACCCAGGTGGTCAAGGTCTTTCCTCCCGAGCCCCGCGGCCAGCGGGCGATCCTGTCGGGCAGTGTCGATGAGCAGGTGGAGCAACTGGTAACCAGGCTTGCGCCGTATCTGGTTTAGATGGTAGGTATTCTATGCTGAAGATAGACGAAACGCTCTGTATCGGCTGCGGCATCTGTGAGCAGCAGTGTCCGTTCGGGGCCATTGAAGTAGTGGACGGCATCGCCGTCGTCGGTGATTCGTGCACGTTGTGCGGCGCCTGTGTCGAGGAGTGCGAAGTCGGGGCGCTGCGGATCGAAGGCGGCGGCCGGGCCGTCCAGCAGGACCTGGCCAGTTTTTCCGGGGTCTGGGTCTTTGCCGAATTTACCCGCGGTAGGTTGGCGCCGGTGGCCACCGAATTGCTCGGCGTCGGCCGTCGGCTCGCCGATGCCCGAGGAGTGCAATTGGCCGCGGTACTGCTCGGTCATATGACCGGGGACAGCGCGGCAACCCTGATCGGGCACGGCGCCGATCTTGTCTACCGGGTCGACAACCCGGCCCTTGAGCTGTTCTCCGACGAGATCTACGAGAAGATAGTCTCCGAGTTGATCCGGCAGCATAAGCCGGAGATCGTACTGGCCGGGGCGACGGCCATCGGCCGTTCGTTCATTCCCGGTGTGGCCACCAGTGTCGATGCCGGCCTGACGGCCGACTGCACAGGCCTTGCGATCAGGGAGGAAGACGGCGTGCTGCTGCAGACGAGGCCGGCCTTCGGCGGCAACATCATGGCCACCATCGTCTGCCCCGACACCCGGCCACAGATGGCCACGGTTCGACCGAAGGTGATGAAAGAGGTGCCGTTTGCAGCCGATCGAAGCGGTGAGATTATCGATATCATGCCGAAACCGCACCAGTTAACCAGTCGCATCAAGGTGCTCGAGTCGGTGACCGAGGCCCGGGGCATGGTCAACATCCAGGAATCGGATATTCTCGTTTCCGGCGGCCGCGGCTTGGAAAACGAGCAGGGCTTTGAACTTCTCGGCCGGCTGGCCGAGGCGCTCGGCGCCAAGGTCTCCGCGTCCCGGGCCGTCGTCGATGCCGGCTGGATTCCCTATCCGCACCAGGTCGGCCAGACCGGCAAGACCGTGGCGCCGAAACTCTATATCGCCTGCGGTATATCCGGTGCTATCCAGCACGTTGCCGGCATGCAGTCGTCGGAAACCATCGTCGCCATCAATCGCGATGGTGACGCGCCGATCTTCGACGTTGCCGATTTCGGTGTGGTTGGTGATCTCTATGAGGTTATCCCGAAACTTATCGCTGCCATCGAGAGGAGGCGTGGATCATGACTTTGCACGGAAAAACCGCAGTCGTTACCGGCGGCAGCCGCGGCATCGGCCGGGAAATTGCCATAGCGCTCGGCGCGCGGGGCGCCTATGTATTTGTCAACTACGTCAGCCGTGCCGATGCCGCCGAAGAAACCATCGGCCTGGTTCGGCAGGCCGGCGGAGATGGTGCCATCGTGCAGTGCGACGTGGCCGATTTCAGCGCCACCCAGGAAGCGATGAAGGAGGTTGTCGGTCAGGCTGGGTCGGTTGATATCCTGATCAATAACGCCGGTATCACCAGGGACGGCTTGCTGCCGCTGATGAAGGAGGCGGACTGGGACCAGGTGCTCGACACCAACCTGAAAGGGGCGTTCAACTGCTCCAAGGCGGTGGTACGCTCGATGATGAAGAAAAAGTGGGGCCGGATCGTCAATATTTCCTCGGTGGTTGGTTTCTCCGGCAATGCCGGCCAGGCCAATTACGCCGCCGCTAAAGCCGGCATGGTCGGCCTGACCAAGTCGCTGGCCCGTGAGTTCGCTTCCCGGCGGATCACCGTCAATTGCGTTGCGCCCGGCTATATCGTCACCGAGATGACCGAGGCCCTTCCGGAGGTGGCGCAGCAGAAGCTGATCAGAGAAATACCACTGGGTACGCTTGGATCGGCCGCCGATGTGGCGGCGGCGGCCTTGTTTTTCGTCAACGACGAGGCCGCCTACGTAACCGGACAGACGATTCATGTTAATGGCGGCATGTATATGTAACGATGAAACAAATGCTGTTGCCTCCGGTCAGGCAGCATTTAATGGTTGCAAATTGGGCGGATTTGTTAAAAAGTGGTCTCTCGGCGTCATCCGCTCCCACGCTGTTCCTGAAATGGCGCGATGACGACAAACAATCAAGAATAGTCGATAAACGTTTTTAAGGAGACAATACAATGGCGATCGATCAGGAAATGATTGACATCATCGTTGAGCAATTGAGCGTAGAAAAAGATAAAGTTGTTCCGCAGGCATCCTTTGTCGATGATCTCGGCGCCGATTCGCTTGATCTGGTGGAATTGATCATGGCGATGGAAGAAAAGTTCGAGATCGAGATTCCCGATGAGGATGCCGAGAAAATCGTCACCGTCCAGGATGCGGTCGATTACGTGAGTAAACTCCGGTAATTTTACCTGCCTGCCTGCGAGCGCACAATCGACCACGTACCGCATAAGCCGAAGGAGACTGAATCGTGAACCGCCGAGTAGTGGTGACCGGAACCGGCCTCGTGACACCGTTGGGTACCGGAGTGGCCAAAGCCTGGCGCAATCTCTGCAACGGGGTCAGCGGCATTGATCGTATCACCCGGTTTGATGCGTCTGATTTCGCGGTCCAGATTGCCGCCGAGGTCAAAGACTTCGTTACCGAGGACCATTTCGACAAGAAGACGGCCAAGCATCTCGACCTGTTTGTCCAGTATGCGTTGGTGGCAACCCGGATGGCTCTGGCGGAGAGCGGCCTGCAGATCTCCGAGGAGAACTGCGGCCGCATCGGAGTTATTACCGGGTGCGGCATGGGGGGCCTGCCGACTATCACCGAACAACACGAACTGGTGCTCAGCAAGGGCTATCGCCGACTGACTCCGTTTTTCATCCCGACGGTCATCCCCAATATGCCGTCGGGCCATATCTCGATGGATATCGGCAGCAAGGGACCGAACCTGACCCTGACCACCGCCTGCGCCGCCGGAACCCACGCCGTCGGTGAAGCGTATCGCCATATCAAGTACGGGATGAGCGATGTGATGATCACCGGCGGTACCGAGGCGGTGATCTGCCCGCTCGGGGTCAGCGGTTTTTCGGCCATGAAGGCTCTGTCCAAACGCAACGACAGCCCGGCCGAGGCGTCGCGTCCCTTCGATGAAGAGCGGGACGGCTTTATCATGTCCGAAGGGTCGGGGATTCTGATCGTCGAGGAACTCGAACATGCCCGAGCCCGCGGAGCGACGATCATCGCCGAAGTGGTCGGTTACGGTCTGAGCAGCGATGCCTACCATATCGCCGCCCCGCCGGAAGACGGCGAGGGCGCCGCCCGCTGTATGACCTTTGCGCTGCAGGATGCCGGCCTGGGCCCGGAACGTATTGATTATATAAATGCGCACGGCACGTCGACGCCGCTCAACGATCGCTGCGAGACGGCCGCGATCAAGACCGTGTTCGGCGAACACGCGCACCGTTTGGCGATCAGTTCCACCAAGTCGATGGTCGGGCATATGCTCGGCGCCGCCGGTGGTATCGAAGCGGTCTTTACCGCGCTGAGCATCCGGGATCAGGTGGCGCCGCCGACGGTCAATCTGCAGCGGCCCAGTCCTGAGTGTGACCTGGATTACGTGCCCAACACCGCACGGGAGATGAAGATCGAGGTGGCGATGTCCAACTCGTTCGGCTTCGGTGGCACCAACGGCGTTGTCGTATTACGCCGCTTCGACGGTTAGGCGGGCAGCAGGGAGTGTGATGAAAATCATAATCGGCGCCGACCACGGTGGGTTTGAGTTGAAGCAAGTCGTGGTCGGTCTGCTTCAGCGACTCGAACACGATGTCGACGACATTGGTTGTCATTCGCCGGAATCGGTCGATTACCCCGACTTTGCCGAAACGGTCTGTGCGGCGGTGCTGGCCGGGCGCGCTGATTGTGGCATCCTGATCTGCGGGACCGGGATCGGTATGTCGATGGCGGCGAATCGCTATCGCGGTATCCGCGCGGCCGTTTGTCATGACGAGTACACCGCCCGTCTCAGCCGTCAGCACAACAACGCCAATGTCCTGTGTTTCGGGGCTCGGGTGATCGGTCCCGGAGTCGCGGAGGGTTTGGTCAAGACTTGGCTTGCCGCATCGTTTGACGGCGGTCGTCACCAGCATCGTATCGCCAAGTTCAGTTGACCCGGGCGTAATGAGCGGGAATTTGGACAGGCCGGTATCGACTCCTTCAGTCGATACCGGCCTGTTTGCTTTGTCGCGGCTGATCGCTCCGGTTTGTGTGCGGTTGCTGCAGCCCGAAGGAGAGAGATCATGAAATGCCCCTATTGCGGAAATCTGGACAACAAGGTGATCGATTCCCGTCTGAACAAGGACGCCACAATTACCCGGCGCCGCCGTTCCTGCCTGTCCTGCGACCAACGATTTACCACCTACGAGCGTCTCGAGGTGATGATGCCGGTCCTGGTAAAAAAGGACGGCCGGCGGGAACCATGGGATCGCCAGAAAATCGTTGTCGGCTTGGAAAAGGCATGTGAAAAACGGCCGGTCAGCCGTGATGCCATCGATCAGTTCGTCGACGAAATCGAGCATAAGCTACAGGATCTCGGAGCCAAGGAGGTACCGTCGAAGGTTATCGGAGAGTGGGTAATGGAAGCCCTTTCGGCTCTCGATGAAGTGGCCTACGTTCGTTTTGCTTCGGTGTATCGGCAGTTCAAGGACGTCAATGAATTCATGGATGAGCTGAAAAACCTGCTGGAAACCCGAGAACGAGAATTTCCGGAGTAGATATGATTCCACGGATATCTGTGATGTGATCTTATGAGTAGCGAGGACATGCACCGCCGTTTTATGCGGCGTGCCTTGGTCGAAGCACGCAAGGGACTCGGTCGCACCGCCCCGAACCCGTGTGTCGGTGCGGTCATAGTCAGGAGCGGCCAAGTGGTCGCTACCGGCTACCATCGACAGGCCGGTACCCCCCATGCGGAAATCCACGCGCTTCGTGATGCCGGTTCGGCAGCACGGGGGGCGACGCTGTATGTGACGCTTGAGCCGTGCAGCCATCATGGCAGAACCCCTCCCTGCGCTCATGCCGTTGCGGAAGCGGGCATTGCCGAAGTGGTGATCGGCCTGCTCGACCCGAACCCGCTTGTTGACGGCAGTGGTGCCGATTACCTGCGCAGCAGAGGGATTGCGGTGGTTACCGGTGTGCTAGAGGAGCAGTGCCGGGAAATCAATCGTCCGTTTCTCAAACACATTGCCACATCGCTGCCATGGGTTGTGTTGAAGGCCGGTCTCAGTCTCGATGGTCGGATTACCTTTCGGCGTGGCAGCCGCGGCGCGGTTACCGGTGACGCAACGTTGCGCCAGGTGCATCGTATGCGCGACCAGTGTGATGCCATCTTGGTTGGCATCGGCACGATCGTCATCGACGACCCGTCGCTGACCACCAGACTTGCCGGCAGGCGCGGCCGAGACCCGGTGCGGATCGTCCTCGACACGAGCCTGCGCATCGACGAGCAGGCCCGGGTACTGTGCCAACAGTCTATGGCATCGACCCTGCTTTTTTGCTCGGCGGCGGTCGATCCGGGCAAACGGGAGCGCCTTGCAGCGCGGCCGGGAATCGAGATCATTGAGACCGCCTGCACCGCTGACGGTCGGCTTGATCCGGGAGAGGTGCTGCGACTGCTCGGCGTCAGGGGCATCACCTCAGTGCTCGTCGAGGGCGGGGCGGCGGTTCATGGCGCCTTTCTCGCAGCCCGGCTCGTTGACCGGGTCAACCTGTTTTACGCCCCGATCTTCATCGGCGACGGCGGCAACAGCGTGGTTGAACACTATCTCGCCGCGTCCGATCGCAACCATGCTCCCCGCCTGGTCAACACCTCGATCAAACGGTTCGGCGAGGACTTGATGATCACCGGTGATGTCAGCTATCATATCTAACGGCGGGACAGGTTTTAACCTGTCCACCGCTGACTAAAAAGCAGCAGAGCACAATTTTTCGCCTGTCCTCCGCTGACCAGAAAATGGCAGGTCAGGAGTAAAACTATGCTCACCCGGAACTAAAAAGAGCAAAGAAACAATCAACCTGATCTCCGCCCATTATCGGAAGGGCCGGCCGGCTCTTCCTCCGACTGCTGCGCTGCGGCCTGATCGGCTGGCCTCCGAGGCCGGCAGACAGGCCATCAATGGCCTGACCGCCGGCTGCGGACGTCCTGTCCGCAGCCCTACGGGCCTGCTTCTCCGTCCAGCCGGGCCTTCGCGATGCAGTCTCCGGCAGAACCGGCCGGCCCGGCGGACCTAATTGTCATAAAAAGCCCTATTGCTGGAAGGCACAACGAACCTCAGAACGTTGCCGTTTCACACAAAAGCTCACGCCAGAAGGTCTTTCAGGGCTGACAATCGCGTCGCCAGATCGTCAAGACTGTCGAATTCGATCGACAGGGTGACCCGATCGTATTCGAACGAGGTGCTCGGTATAACGGTGCACTGCGAGGGGAGATGCAGGGATTTGACACGTTCGGCGAACTGTTGTCGAGCCTCGGTGATCAACGGATGACTATGACGGTAGATCTCGTCGAGTAGACGGTTCGTCAGCTGCGGGATGTTGTCCCGCCGGTGGTCGAGGTCTAGGCAATAGTGGTATCGGGCGCGGAAGAGGTCCTGGAAGGAGCAGTGCTCTCGAACGGTAATGATCCGGCCATATTCGATGATTCGCAGTTGCTTGTTGTCATTGAGGGCCAGGCCGGCGAAGAGACGTCCGAGAAAGAGTCGGTCGTCTGTGGACAGTTCGGCCAGCAGCAGGCCGGTCTTCGTCGACATTGTTCCGGCGTGGATGGACTGGCGGAGCGGCGGCTCCAGGTCGAGCAGCCGGACGATCCGCCGCCGCTGACCGCTGTTTTTGATGGTGGTGTGTGCGGCGAGGAGAGCCGGTGCGTCATCGCCGGCAAAGGTGGTCGCGAGCAGCGCCAGCCGCGCCGTTTCGATGGGACTGAGCATACCGTTTTCCGCCTGGTCCCTGGCCGCCAGGATGAGCAGATCCCGCGGCTCCAAAGCCGGGTCGAGGACCAGACAAAATGCGTGATCCGCGGCCACTGCACGGAGTGCCTGGAGACGATCCGCTCCACAGATGACTTGATAGCCGTCCCGGCCCGATCGGCGCACCAGCGGCGCCCGGAGGATGCCGTATCTTTGCACGGAAGCAAGAAGTGCAGCATCAATCGACTGATTTAGGTCCTGATGCAGGCTCCAGGATCTGTCTGTGTCGATCGCGTCGAGCGGCAATCGGTGTAGTTCGGGCCAATTCATGGAGGTAAAAGCACGCTGCCTGACCGGGAGCGATCCCGATCAGGCAGCGGTGCGACGAGGGTGTGTTGCGGGAAACTGCAACAAACGGCACGATGGTTATTTATTGATTCTCTCGCGAAGAATTCCCGATGGTTTGAAGGTAACGACACGGCGGGCTTCCAGTGTCAACTCTTCACCGGTTTGCGGATTGCGGCCGCGCCGTGCGTTTTTGTCTTTAACGTTGAATTTGCCAAAACCGCTCAACAGCAGGTCGGAGCCGTTGATCAACGATTGTTTAGAAAGACGCAGGAAGGCCTCGACGGAAGCAGTCGCCTGGGCCTTGGTCAATCCTTCATGGTTTTTATAGACCTGTTGGACCAGGTCGGCTTTTGTCAGTGTCATGGTTTCCTCCCGATAGATAGGACCTGTTGTGCATCACCTAGCTGTAATTGTATTCGCCGCGTAGATTATGTCAATGGTATCAGGTTATTATTTTTTAAATGTGATTGTCGACCTTTTTTTTTCGCGGTGGTGTGGCACCCCCGTTAAATATGGCCAGCCATCTCGAAGATCGGCAGGTACATGGAGACGACCAGGGCACCGATCAGACCGCCGAGAAAAACCATCATGAAGGGTTCGATCATCGCGGTCAAGTTGGAGACGGCCTGATCAACCTCCTCGTCATAGAAGTCGGCTATTTTTTCGAGCATTGCGTCCAGAGCACCAACCGACTCGCCGACGTTGATCATCTGCACGACCATGTTCGGAAAGACGCCGCTTTCCTCAAGCGGCTCGGCAATCGGCCGACCTTCGGCGATCGAGTCCGACACCCGGAACACGGCCCGTTCGATAACCTTGTTGCCGGCGGTCCTGGCGACCACCTGCAGGGCTTCGAGGATGGGAACACCACTCTGCAGCATGGTACTCAGCGTGCGGGTGAATTTGGCGACCGCGACTTTTCTGATCAGGATGCCGACGACCGGCATGTGCAGCAGCGCCTGGTCAATGCGGAGTCGTCCTTTTTCGGTGTTGTAGATCTTGCGAAAGATATAGATGATGGCGATAAACGGCAGCAAAATCCAGAGAAAGTTGTTTTTAAAGGCGTTGCTCAGACCAACGACGATCTGGGTCGGGATCGGCAGGGTGGCGTTGTTCATCTGGGAGAACATCTCCTCGAAAACAGGGATGACAAAGACCAGGATTACCACCAGGATGAGAATGGAAATGGCGAGACAGATGGCCGGATAGGTCATCGCCCCCTTGACCTTTTTTTTCAGGGCCATTGCCTTTTCCATGAAAATGGCCAGCCGGTTGAGGATGGTGTCCAGGATACCGCCGGTCTCGCCCGCCTCGATCATGTTGCTGTAGAGGTTGTCAAATATCTTCGGATGCTTGCGCATAGAGTCGGCAAAGGTCGTACCTGCTTCGACATCGGCCTGGATGGCCGCCAAGGCTTTTTTGAAGGTCGAGTTTTCCTGTTGTTTGCTGAGAATCTCCAAACACTGGACAAGCGGCAGCCCGGCATCGATCATGGTTGCCAGCTGGCGGGTGAAGACCACCACGTCTTTACCGGTGACTTTCGGTTTGAAAAACGAGACGTTTTCAAAAAGGTCTTTCGGTTTTTCCTTGATCACCGGATCGATGATACGCAACCGTTTCACATGGGCGAGAGCCGCCGCCTGATCGGGCGCTTCCACTTCGCCTTTCCGTTTTTCTCCGTACTGATTTTTACCTTTCCATACATAGACAGGCATGACGGTCTCCAAAAAAGCAGATGTTGTTTTCAGCCGTGTGAACAGGTTGTGCGCCGTATGTCTGAGTTATCACGGAATTTATTATATTCCAAGAGATTGGAGAAAACAAGAACCCTTTGAAAAGAGGACGTTTTTCTTGAATTATCAGAATTATCTATCTGATATAATGGAGTATATTGTTTTGTGCCGAGGTGTTCACGGATTCGCGCCATGAAGGGAAGTCGCAACGAACAATGAAAATCGGTTCGATGGGTTTGGTCGGGAGGGCGTCGATATTCGTAAAAACAGTACAGATTGGATCGAATTCTTTGCTTGCACTGCAAAGAACGTTTCAAGGTGGCCGGTTGTTGACATTGTGCTTGCCGACTGAACGCAAGTTTGGTATTTTAGTGCGTTTGCTGGTTCGGTAAAAGGTGAGTGGTCCGGTGCGCCGGCTGCTCTGCCGCGATTTATCTGTCAACCTGCCAGGGGGAACGTGCCCATCGAGGCCGCTTCTGGTTATGAAATACTCCGGAGGATACCATGTCGGATGCAGCTCTCAAGATGGCCGTACCGTTCAAGCCGATCGTCGATCAATGCGAAGGATGTGACCGCATTGTCGAAACGGACGGGGTGCGCCATTGCAGGACCTATGTCAATCCCGAAGCGAAATGGAAAAACGGCATCTGCAATTTCGCTACTCACAAGAAGCCGGAAATCAATATCGCCAAGGTGCGAATCAACCCGTTGAAAGCGTCCAAGCGCGCTTCGAAGCGCAAGCGCTGATACTTAGGCGACGACGCTGTTGCCACACTGACGACAGCGGCTGTTGCAACGGAATTGTTGGCAGCGACCTCCGGGACCGGCCTGACCGGTTCCGGAGGTCGTTTTGTTTTGCGGCAGCTGTCAGGTTCTGCCTACCCCGCTATAGGAAAAGCCGTGGGCTTTGACGATATCCGGCTGGTAGACGTTGCGCAGATCGATAAAGACGCGATGTTTCATAACCGTGCCGAGACGTTCCAGGTCAAGGGCACGATACTGGTTCCATTCGGTCATCAGGATCACGGCATCGGCCCCGGTGCAGGCCTCATAGGCGTGTTCGCTATAGACCACATCGGGCGGCAGCATGGTGCGGGCCTCCTCAATTCCTTGCGGATCATGGGCGCGGATCCGAGCGCCTTTCTCCAATAAAGCGGGGATAATGGTAAGAGACGGCGCGTCCCTCATATCGTCGGTTTCCGGCTTGAAGGTCAGGCCGAGTACGGCGATGGTCTTGCCGGCTTCCGAGCCGCCGAGCATATCCCTGACTTTTTTGACCATTTTGGCCTTCTGGGCAGCATTGGCCTCGACGGTGGCCTCGACGATGCGTAGGCTCTGGCCGTTTTCCTGAGCGATTCTCATCAGTGCCAGGGTGTCCTTGGGAAAACAGGAACCGCCGTAGCCCGGTCCGGGATGGAGAAATTTGCTGCCGATGCGGCCGTCCATACCGATGCCCTTGGCCAGGGCCACCACATCGGCACCGATTGTTTCGCACAATACCGCCATTTCGTTGATAAAGCTGATTTTCGTGGCGAGGAAGGCGTTGGCTGCGTACTTGGTCAACTCGGCGGTCTCGATACCGGTTTTGACGATTGGCGTCTCGCGGAGGTACAACGGCTGATAAACGGCCCGCAGCACGTTTTCCGCACGTTCCGAAGCCACCCCGATGACCACCCGATCCGGCCGCATGAAGTCGGCGATCGCCGCTCCTTCGCGCAGAAATTCCGGGTTTGACGCAACGTCGAAGTCGGCCTCGGGGTTCACTTCGCCGATGATCCTGGCGACCTGTCGAGCGGTGCCGACCGGAACCGTACTCTTGTCAACGATTACCGTGTAGCCCCTCAGGTGCGGAGCGATTTCCCGCGACGCCTCGTAGATATAAGAAAGATCGGCGTAACCGTCGCCCCGTCTGCTGCTCGGGGTCCCTACGGCGATAAAGATCGCCTCGGCAGCGGACACGGCCGCGGCCAGTTCGCAGGAGAAGGAGAGACGTCCCTCCTTGACGTTTTTGGCGACCATTACCTCCAGCCCCGGTTCATAGATCGGCACCTCCCCTTGGCGCAGCCTGTCGATTTTTTCGGTGTTTTTGTCGACGCAGATGACATGATGGCCGAATTCTGCCAGACAGGTGCCGGTCACCAGGCCGACGTAGCCCGTGCCGATCATCGTGATGTCCATTGATCCTGCTCCTCTTATTGTTTCACGGCCTGGAAAGAACCGACGTGGCCGGCGCCGGGCCGTATGTGGTTGATGATACCGTGATTGCGGCCGGTCGACCGCAGCTACTTTTGCACATCTGTCCCGCCTCGTTGCACAATCAGTATCGCTCGCCAAAGATGGCGGTGCCGATGCGGATCATCGTCGCTCCTTCCTCGATGGCTATGCGGTAGTCGTGCGACATGCCCATGGATAGCTCGGGGGGGGCGCCGGCGGCGAACAGCCCGAGTTGCCGGAAGGTTTCGGCGAGTCGGTGTAATTCTCTGAAACAGGGCCTGGACAGCTCCGGGTCTTCGTTGTAGGGCGGCATGGTCATCAAGCCCATGACGCGCAGGTTCGGCAGGGTAGCCAGCCGGTCGAGCAGTGCTTCGGCGTCTTCCGGCAAAACTCCGGCTTTTTTCGGGTCACGGCCGACGTTGACCTGGACAAGCACGTCAAGATGGCGTTGTTCCTCTTCCAGATAACGGTTCAGAGCGGCGGCGATCTTGAAGCGATCGATGGTGTGGATCATCGTAAACAGCGTCGCGGCGGCTTTGGCCTTGTTGCTCTGCAAATGACCGATCAAGTGAAGCTCCACGTCATTCGGCAAGAGCGCCCGTTTATCGGCGGCTTCCTGTAGGTAGTTTTCCCCGAACACCGTCTGTCCGGCCGCACGCGCTGCCAGTATGGCCGCAACCGGGAAGTGTTTCGATACGGCAATCAGCTTGATTCCGGCAGGGTCGCGGCCGCACCGGCGGGCGGCGGCTGCCAGCTCGGTTCGAATTTCCTGGATTTGCCGGCCAATCATGATGTCGGCGCCTCATCAGAGGAAAACGTGCAGGCAAACAGACGACATGCATTGTCACTGGTGTGCCGGGCGATTTCAGACAATGCCACTCCTCGCAGGGTGGCAATCGCGGCGGCGGTATAGATGGTATAGAGGGGTTCATTTCGTTTGCCCCGAAAAGGGACCGGGGCCAGGAATGGTCCGTCCGTTTCCACCAAGAGCTGATCAAGCGGGATTTGTGCGGCAACGGCCTGCAGATCCTGGGCGTTTTTGAAGGTGACAATACCGGGAATGGAGATGTACAGATTCATATCGAGAATGGTCCGGGCAAACTCCAGATCTCCGGAAAAGCAGTGCATGACACCGCCCTGATCGAACGGCCCTTCTGATTGCAGTAATTTTAGGCAATCCTCGTGGGCGTCCCGGTCATGAATGATGATCGGTAGTCCCAGTTCTTTGGCCAGGCCGAGTTGCATGATCAGTGCCGAACGCTGGCGTTCCGGGGCGACATGGCGCTTGACGTAATCCAGACCGATCTCCCCGAATCCGACAATCTGATCGCGATTCCGTTCCACCAGTAGCGCCAGCTCGTCCAGTGTTGTCTGGTCGACGTCATCGGCGTGGTGGGGATGGATGCCGATGGTGGCCCGCACCGTCTTGAATCGCCCGGCGATGGCGACGGCCTGACGGGAGCTGGCTAGATCGATACCAATGGTCACGATGCCGGAGACACCGTGCCGAGCAGCCCGTTCAACGACCTGCTGCAGATCGTCGCGATAGTCTTCCATGTCAAGGTGACAATGAGAATCGACCAGCGTGGCGCCTTCCGGCAGGACCGGAATGGTGGTTCGCAGTTCAGGCACGGCCACGGGCCTCCCGACTGCGGTGAGGATCTATCCGGCGAACCGATCGGTGTAGCGTTATCGGGCCGTGGACCCCAAAACGGTCAGTGTGGCGAATTGCAAGTTGCATCAAAGTATTATCTGACGAGTTGAATACGCGCCTTCCTGGTTGACCGGTGACGGCAAAGAGACGGCGTGGAACAGGTGGCGGCGGAGATTTCGGTAGTGCTGCGTTGTCAAATTCACCACGGTACTTAGCAGATTAACGGGAGGTCTGCAACGGCAAATTGGCTTGTCCGGACAGGCGTTCCGTCTTGTCTGGACGGAAATCCAACGGGGCATAAACCGGTTTTACAAACTTTTTGCGGTCCCGGTAAAATAGTGGTGTTATAGCGGCGAAGCTTTTTACGTGCAGCAGCACGGAATTGTTCAACGGATTTTCGCTATTTGTTCTTAACTAACAGATATCATATATGAATTAATAGAATTTCTTGGTGTTTCGCTGGGGCTACCTGTTATGCCTCTGATTTTTATTGTAAAAATTGAAAAAAGCGCTTCAACTCATGAAAAAACTATCGTATAGTGGTACGAGTAGCAACAGAAGTGTGATCACTTTGTCAACTATGACAAGTGGTTGTTTGCCTGCCGGCACGATGGTTCCAGTGGCACTGGTGCGGGGGGGCGGCAACGGCGAGATGAGGGCAGCGGACGAGAACGGCCGAAGGGCCGTAGTAGCAGCGCCGCTGCCCTTGATTGACCGAGGGATAGGGCATCAGAAAAAAACTTATTTGGCCAGGCCGACTGGTCTTCCGACACCGGGCCGGTTTCGGGTGAGTTTTCCACAGGTTGTTTCATTATCTAAGTAAAGCCGCGGGCATGGCTCAAACCAACAAGAGGTAAACGGCATGAATTACGGAATTGTCAGTCAGGAACAGCTTGAGCAGATCGATACGATTCTCACTGACAAGCTGATAAAACTGGGTGTTGATTGTGTCATCATCATTGATATGGCAGGCAATATCATCACCGCCAAAGACAATGGTGAAAGTAAATATGACGTTTACTCCTTTGCCGCACTTGCCGCCGGAAACTTTGCGACGGTAGATGCCATGGCCAAACTGGTTGGGGAGCAGGAGTTCTCCCTGTTGTTTCACAAGGGGCAGGAATCAAATATTCATTTCTCCAAAATCGACGACGAATTACTGTTGATTTCCATGTTCGGAAAAGATATATCGCTCGGTTTTCTCAGACTCAATGTCGTTGATGTCATTGAGAAAATCCGCCAGCTTTGGAAACGAAAATAGGCGACAGGGCACCACGATGACCGTGCGCCTCAGCAGTATCGATTATCCGAAGCAGAGGAGGGTATTGAGTTGAGCTTCATCAACTTGAAAGACAAGGTTGTTCAAGTAAAGATCGTCTATTACGGGCCCGGGCGATGCGGTAAGACGACCAATCTCGAATATATCAACAAGACCTATCGTAACCAGATAGTCTCCGAGATGGTGAGTTTGAAAACGCACGGCGATCGGACACTGTTTTTCGATTTTTTGCCGTTTGATATGGGCAAGATCAAGGGGTACGATATCAAGATCCAATTGTATACCGTACCCGGCCAGGTCAAATATAACGCGACGCGAAAATTGGTTCTGCGAGGTGTCGACGGCATTGTCTTCGTGGCCGACGCGATGGCCAAGCAGAGGGAAAAAAATATACGATCTCTCAACCAGTTACACGAAAACCTCCTTTCCTACAAAGAGAGTATTTTCAAGATTCCGTTGGTCATGCAATATAACAAGGTGGATCTCAAGGAACACGGGATACCCATTTTACCCACGGAGGTATTGCAGAAAGATCTGAACAGCAGACTCAAGGTTCCGTATTTCGAAGCAAGTGCCATAACGGGCTACAATGTAGCAGCAACTTTAAAGAAGATCATTTCCTCGACCGTTATTTCGATACAGAAAAAATTACTCTAGAGAGAAGGCACGGTGGAACGACAAACAGACAGCCAGTATGACGACGACCTGACCGTCGGAATCGCGGACTATGATGACGAGTCCATCGATGCCGGTTATGTGGACCTGTTCGAGTATTCCGGAGAAGAAGAGTCTCCTATCGCTCGCCTGAAGACGATTGTGCTGTCGATTGATTGGGAGATCACCGACGAAGTCCTGACCCAGTTCAACGACGAATTGACAGACCTGCATGATATCTGGGCCGATGATCCGGTCAAGCTGGTCTATGTCCAGGCGTTGCAGAAAATCGGCAAGTACATTTTCCAGCAGAAGTCGGATTCTCACCCCAGTGCCATCAAACTGCTTCTGACCTTCTATTATAATCTGGAAAAGATCGTTCTTGATGCCGAATTGTCCGAAGCCGAGAAAAAAGAGGTTCTCCGCTCGGATGTGAAAAAATTCGAGCAACTCAAGCGTCAGATCGAGGCGGAGACGGCCAAGAGTAAAAAACCGGCCGCGGGTCCGGCCGGTGCCGCATCCCTTTCCCTGTCGGAACATGGTGCCGCACATCCCGTCCTGTTCAATCTCAAGGCCTGCATTCTCGGTATGGATTGGGAGATAACCGAGCGGGAATTGAGTGATCTGAGCAAGGAGATCAGGCGACTCGAGGTTGAGTTCGCCGGCGACAAACCGCGCCTGCTGTTTCTCCAGGGCATCGAAGCTCTGGGCGGCTATATCAGATTGAAAAAGAGCAATGCTCACGCCGATGCGTTCAAACTGCTCTATTCTTTTTATGAAGGGCTGGAAAAAATCGTCGTCAACGACATGAGCATCGAAGAGCAGAAGGCGATTCTCTTTCCGGAGGTTGAGAAGTTTGAACAATTCAAGAAAATCATTCTGCCGTCATTGACCGAAGACGCCCCGGCGGACGAAGAAGATGCCGGAGCCGCCGACGAGCATGAAGGAGGTGAAGGCACAAGTGTCGCACCGGCGTTTGCCGATGTGCCCGATGAAGTGCATGGCTTCCAGGCCGATGAAGAGGCGGCGCAGCTTGGTGAAGATGTGCCGAACGATGTAGAAGACCGACTCGAACAATTTTTCTCGGAAAGCGGCGACGGAGAGCAAGCTGCCGTCGAAGAAACGCCGGCCAGTGCCGGGCCTGAAGACAGTTTTACTCAGGAGGCGGCACAGCGGGTTGCCTCGTTTTTCGATACCGAGGAGAGCCGGGCCGGTTCCTCGTATATGTCAATCAGCGCCGAAGAGGCCCTGCGCGGTGTCGATGTCGAGACCGACGCCGACGACGACTCGGCCGAAGAGGCCTTACCGGTGGAGCCGAGCGGTACGCTGGCACCGGCCCTGGCCGATATGGAAGGGGAACCGGCGACTATGTTCGGCGATACGTCCGAAGAAGCGATTGCCTGGAGTGATGACGATTCGGTTCATGAGGTGCAAAAACGGCTCGGCGGTTTTTTCGATCAGGAAGCAGAGGAAGGATTGGTTTCCCAGGCGGTGGCCGATTCGGCTCTCCGTGGTGTCGATGTCGAGAGTGAAGCTGATGACGATACCGAGGAAGCCGCACTTCCGCTCAGCGATGATGAAGATCTGGCGCCGGCCCTGTCGATGGAGGATGAAGAAGAAAGGGGTGTCGAATCTCCTGACGAAGGTGAGATGATCGGCACTGATATAGAGGATCGTCTCGAGACCCTTTTTGCAGAAGACGACGCCGTCGTCTCGTCGGCGCTTGAAGGCATTGATCTCGATACCGAGCGTGACGCCGAGCCAGCCCAGCAGCCGGCTGCCTCGTTCGACGATGAATCCCCGGTCCTTTTCGAGTCCGAAGAATCCATTGAATTTGAGAGCCAACTCGATTCTTTGTTCGATGACAGCGATGACCGAGACGATGGTGGCGAAAGGGAGGATTCGCTTGAAACCGCTGGGGCAGAGGAACAGGTTGCCGCGTTTTTCGAACCGGCCGATGATGCGTTCGGTGCTCCGGCTGATCTGTCGCCGGACGAGATGGCGGCCGGTCTGACCGCTGACGATGGAGAAACGGAGGGTGTCGTCTTCACTGCTGTTGAGGATGAGCAGGTTGTCGGTGAGATCGCCGAAGGCATTATTGATGACGGTGACGAAGATGACGGCTATGCCACGTTTGCCAGCGAATCGGATGAGGAGGAATTTTTTGCGGCGATCGATGAACGAGTCGATGAACCGGGTGAGTTCCAAATGGAGCTTCTCGACGAAACCGACGATATCGATACCCGTGATGTGGCTTCCCTGAGCCAGCCTGAAACCGATGGTGCCGGTCAGCCCGGTGAGAAGCCACCACCTCCGGCCGCATTGACCGAAACAGATAAGGAAGAAGACGAGGAAGATACCTTCGTCTTCGCCAGTGACGACGATCTCGGCGATCTCCGGGGAGCCATCGCCTCGCTTGGCGTTGAAATCAACGATACGATCATTCAGGGAATTTTGTCGGCAGTGAACGGATTGCGACACCATTATTCCAACCGTCCGGTAGAGAAGACGTTTCTCCAGTTGATTTCGACCATCGTGCAGCACATCGGCCAGTATCGATATGAAGCAAGCGCCGAGGCCCATGGCCTGCTTCTTTCTGTCTTCGATAAGCTTGAACTCATTCAGAATCCGGAACTGCCGGCGGAGCAGGCCCACGAGATCCTGCTCGCTGAGACCACCAAGGTATTACTCTGGCAGCAGACCATGCTTGATCGGCAGGCCATCCGCAAGGGCGACGAGTTGACCTTTCTCAGTCCCGTTCGTTCCGATCAGGCGGAGGAGATGGCTGAGGATGAGCCATCCGGTGACGGAGATGAAGGTGCCGGCGCCGCCGACCTCGTTACCGAGGAGCAGGCTGAAAAGGAATACTTTCAGGCAGTTTTTGAACCGGTCGAAGAGGATGATGAGCATCAGCATCTCGCGGCCACCGGTGGCGATGAGCAAGGGGATGAAGACGATCTGTTCGACCTGGTCGGGTCCGACCAACCGGAGGAAAGCGGAATTCCTGATGATTCGTTGATCTTGGACGAGGAAAATGTGTTTTCGCTCGATCCGCCGGCCGATACCGAGGAGGAAGATTCGCCGTTTTTGTCTTTTGATGAAGAACTCGAAGGGAACGAGGATGAAACAGCTTCGGATGATTCTTCCTTGTCCTTCGATGCTGCTGTCGAGTCTGAGATTGGTGATGCCGAATCGCCGCCGCCGGATGATGAAGGCTCCGGTGGCGATCCGGTTACCGAATATGTAAAAAAGGAATTGGCAGCGTTGCGCTCCTCATTGCAGGCAGATATTGAGGAATTGCGCAAACGGTTGGAAGGCAGAGACCAAAGCTGAGTCCTCCGCAAAACCATGCATACGGGGTGACAGGTTGCAACCTGTCACCCGAACTCCAGTACAGCTGCGGACATCCTGCCCGCAGCTCCTCTATCCCCATGACGGGACGTCATAACGAACGATGAAAATCAGCGCCGTGGTCGGATGGGCTGGTTGGTTCTCCCTCCGGCTACTGCGCTGCGGCCTGATCGGCCTGGAGCGGACGTCCTGTCCGCTCCCCTTCGGGCCTGATTCTCCGCCCCGCCGGGCCTCCGCGATGCAGCCTCCGAGAGAACCAACCAGCCCGGGAAGTTCAGCCTGTGGAACTGATTTTTATATAGCCCCCATGACGGGATGTCACAACGAACGATGAAAATCGGTGTCGTATTCGGAAGATCCGGTTGGTGAAAGTGAGAGGGGGACAGGTTAAAACCTGTCCCGCCGATTTTCATATAAAAAAAACACAACTGCCTCGGGGCAGTTTATCGCTTTCAATCGTGTATGGTCAGGGCGAGAACCGTTAGGAAGAGGTAGCCGACCAGCCAGCAGCCGACGAAGGTCAGCAGATGCGGATACCAGCGGCTTTTGCGGCGAAGCACGGTGAGGGCGCCGATCAGGGCGACGGGAACCAGAACGCCGGCAATAAGCGGCGGCAGATAGCGGAGTAGTTCCTGTAGGCCGAGAAAGAACCAGGGGCCGGTAATATAAGAAATGCCGAGTTGTTCCGGGTCGAGCGGGGCTGCAACGAATACCCCGGTGAGCATGACGGTCGCGACCAGCGGCAGATGCGAAGTCAGATTGACCCGGTAATAGCGACGCAGATGGTTCCAGGCGAGAAGCAGAAAGAGGATGTTAAACGAGCAGACATGGTGCAGGTAAACGCGTTGCAGCCCACCATCGGAGATAGCAAAAAGAAGGCGATCCAGGGTCGAGCCGAAGAACGGGATGGCTTCGAGGATATGTTCGGCGATCATTCCGGCGGAGAAACCGGTGCTGTCGAAGCGCAGTACATAGCCGGTGAACAGCAGCATCAGGATGACCGGCAAACAGAGAATGAGAACAATAAAGGAGGTGGTGTCGTAGCTCTCAGATTTGTCGAATACCGCCAGGTAGTGGGCCAGGGCGAAGAGGAAAAAGAGCTGACTCGAATAGAAGTGAAGGGATCGGAACCAGGCGCCGTAGGGAATCAGGATGTCGAGGGCGGAGGTCGAGTAATAGGGCTCGTGCGGGTCATAATGCAGACCGACGAGGATCCCTGAGAGCAGGGACAGGTAGAGGCAGATCAGGCTCCACTCTCCCCATTTAATCGATTGCAGCAATGTGCCGAATCGCTCCGCGATACGCATGCGCCCTATTTGATGGTTACGAAAAGAGCCGGTGGGGCACCTTTCTCTTCAACATGATAGCGTGGCAGATGTTGCTGTGCCGGCCCATTGAGCACCTCGCCATGGATGGAAAAACGGCTTTGATGGCACGGGCACTCCAGATAGCCTTCCCGTTCCTTGTAATTGATACGACAGCCCAGGTGGGTACAGATTCGTGAGACAGCCCAGAGTTGATCATCTCGGGATAAGAGGATGAAGTCCTGCTTGAGCAACTGCCCGTCCTGCTTCACCGTGCCGCTTACCTCGATGATCTTCGGTTTGCGCGGCAGCTTGAAGCGGATGAAGCGGATCAGCGGATAGAGCAGCAGGAGCGAGCCCAGCAGCAGAATCAGTCGGCGTGCCGGGCTGGCAACCTGGCGATGGTTGCCGTTGTTCATGACTCGCTGTCGACGGGAGGGGCGCTGGTTCGGAATTTTTCGATCAACATTTCATTGACGTGTTCCGGTACCAGATCGTGGACATCACCACCGTGCCGTGCCGCATCCTTGACGATCGAAGAAGAAATGAAAATCCAGCGAAAACCCGGCATCAGAAAGACCGATTCGACGGATCGTTCAAGTTTCCGATTCATCAGCGCCAACTGAAACTCGTAATCGAAATCGGAAACGGCCCGGAGACCGCGAATGATGGCCCTGGCCTGTCGTCTGGCGGCATATTCGACGAGCAGACCGGAAACGTAATCAACTTCGATCCGCTCGTTGCCCTGAAAACAGCGAAGAATCATCTCTTTTCGTTCTTCCAGGCTGAACAGAGGCGCCTTCCCGGGGTTGATGGCAATAGCGACGATGATTCTGTCAAAGAGATTCAATCCCCTGGTAATCAGGTCTAGATGGCCGTTGGTGATCGGGTCGAAGGTCCCGGGATAGATGGCGGTCGTGGGCAGGTGCTCTGATGGTGTCATGATTGGTTCCTGGGCTCGGTAGGGTGGTCAGATTGGTGGCGTCGGGCGATAGAAGATAAACATCGAGTCGCCGTAGCGCCGGCTGTCGATCCGGATTAGGTGGTGAAGCGAGTCGGGCGGCGAAAAGTCTTTACGCTCCTCGATGATGAGCAGTGCTGTGGCAGAAAAGACATCGGGGCGATCGAGCAGGTGAAGTATGGTCCGTGCCAGATTTTTGCCATACGGAGGATCGGCAAAGACAAGGTCGTAGCGACGGTGCGGATCGCCGGTGGTGGTCATGACACCGAGACCTTTGCTCAGATCGGCCCGGCGTAACGCCGAACGCTGTGGACCGTCAGCAATCAGTGCGACGTTTTTAGCTACCAGCGTGAGGGCCTGGCTGCTGTTATCGACGAAAAGCACCGATGCCGCGCCCCGGCTCAGTGCTTCACAGCCAAACGCACCAGTGCCGGCGAAAAGATCGGCGACATGACTGCCGACGATCGCCGAGCTGATGATATTGAATACCGCTTCGCGGGCGCGATCGGCTGTCGGTCGGATGGCCCGGGTGCCGCCGGCCGGAGTGAACAGCCGGCGTCCCCGGGCGATGCCGCTGATGATCCTCATCTCTCTTCGCTGCTCCGCAGGCGATCATCGCCGATGTCGATTCTCTTGTCCGCTTGAAACTCCGAGGTGGAAATGGTGCCGGCTGGCGCAAGGCATCCCGGCGTGTCGGCGTTTTCGACCGGCAGATAATCAATCCTTGAAAAACTGCTCGGCGATCTGGATGGTGTTCAGTGCCGCACCTTTCAAGATATTGTCGGAGACGACCCAGAGGTTGATGCCGTTGGCGATGGATTCGTCTTCGCGGATTCTGCCGACAAATGTGTCGAATTCCCCCTGGGCGTTGGTGGCTAGGGGATATCGCTGCTTGAGCGGGTCATCGACAACGGTGACGCCGGGGGCTTCCGCCAGCAGGGCGGTTACTTCAGCGGCGGAAATTTTTGTTTGGGTCTCGATGTTGATCGATTCCGAATGGCCGTAGAAGACCGGTACCCGGACGGCGGTAGCGGTGACCCCGATCGATTCGTCCTCGAAGATCTTTCTCGTCTCGTTCACCATCTTCATCTCTTCCTTGGTATAGCCGTTGTCCAGGAACGAGTCGATATGCGGCAGGCAGTTGAAGGCGATTTGGTGTGGATAGACGCGATGGGAGAGCGGTGTGCCGGCGACAAAATCGCGCACCTGCTGCTTGAGTTCCTCGATTGCCGACGTACCGGTGCCGGATACCGCCTGATAGGTAGAGACGACGATTCGCTTGATACCGGCGCGATCGTAAATCGGTTTGAGCGCGACCAGCATCTGGATAGTGGAGCAATTCGGGTTGGCGATAATACCACGCTTAGCGTACCGACTAATCGCCTGAGGATTGACTTCGGGAACCACCAGGGGGACATCGGGGTCCATTCTGAAGGCGCTCGAATTATCGACGACGATGGCGCCGGCCGCCGCCGCTGCCGGCGCAAAGGCGAGGGAGCGGTCAGCCCCGGCTGAAAAGAGGGCGAAATCGATCCCTTCGAAAGAATCCTCGGTCAACACCTCGACCGCCACATCCCGACCTTGAAACGGGCAGGTTTTCCCGCGTGACCGTTCCGAAGCGAGCAGCCGCAGTTCATTGATTGGAAACGCTCGTCGGGCTAAGGTTTCAAGCATAGCACCACCAACGGCTCCGGTGGCGCCGACAACGGCGACATTATATGCTGATTTACGTGTAAACATCGGTTCACCTCAGATCAGATGAAATGACGGGCGGCCCGTGCCGCCAGTCTGATTATCGACCAGTGAACGTACCAGGTTTACCGGCAATATTCAATTGCAATGCAATCTCCAGGGTGAAGCTTGTCACGATCGAAAAAAGGTCCCGTCATAGTCGGCAGGGCCGTTTGTCGTGCCACAGATTGCTCCTCGCAGGCGCGGCGGGATGTTGAACCGGGGCTGCCGTTGGTAAGTCAGCAGAGATAGATTGAAACCGGTTCGCCTTCTGGAATCGTTGGCAGGAAAGTCAGCGGGGGACAGGTTAGAACCAGTCCCCCGTTAATTTTCAATAGCCGTGATAGGATCGGCCGGTTTTAGTTTAAACGGGCCAGGATGGTTTCTCCGGCTCTGCTTTTCTGCCCGACTTCGGTGGTCATCGTCGCCGTGATGGGCAGGTAAAGGTCGAGACGCGAGCCGAAACGAATCAGACCGTAGCGCCGGCCGGCGTGGACCGACTCGCCGGGTTCCGCCCGGCAGACGATTCGTCTGGCGATCAGACCGGCGATCTGCACCACCGTCAGCCTGACATTTTCCCGGACAGCGATGGTCATGGCGCAATACTCGTTTTTCAGGTGGGCATCCTTGTTGTCGGCGGCCAGGAAGGCGCCGGGTATGTGACGAATGTGCTCAATCGTGCCGGCGATGGGAATGCGGTTGACATGAACGTTGAAGATGTTCATGAAGATGGAGATCTTCCATACCCGTTCGGGAGAGAACCGCTCATCGATCACCTGCTCGACGACGATGATTTTTCCGTCCGCCGGAGCGATGACAACATCGTTTTCCACCGGCGTGATGCGGTCCGGATCGCGGAAGAACATCAGGACAAAGGTGGTGATCAGTACCAGCACAAGGGTTGCCGTCTGGAGGCCGAGCAGGGCACAGGTAAGGGTGAGGAAAGCGGTGTAGCCGATAAACGGGACACCCTCTCGGGCGATGGGAATACGTTCTGTTCGCATGGCAATCGTCTCTTGATGTTGACCGCAGTTGAAAGTCCGTGGAAGGCGGGTTACTACTTGTCCCGCCATTGGAAGTTTATGTGAACCTCAGTTTCCCGGGCTGTCCGGTTCTGCCGGAGGCTGCATCGCGGAGGCCAGGTGGGGCGGAGAAGCAGGCCCGAACGCTTCTCGCCAGGCCATGGATGGCCTGTCTGCCGGCCTCGGAGACCAACCGATCAGACCGCAACGCAGCAGCCGGAGGGAGAATCGACCCAGCCCTATCGACCACGATGATACTTTTCAAGGTTTCCTTTGTTGTGATCTCCAGTCAGATTTGCGGAGGGTGAGGTTAAAACCGGTCCCGCCGTTGGAAAGCATTTAAAGTTAGCGGGGGACAGGTTAAAACCAGTCCCGCCGTTGGTTAAGTTAGCTATACGAGCAGCATTTCGGTGGTTGCCTTGCCGGCCGGCACCATCGGATAGACGCCTTCCTCACGGGCGATGCGGAAGTCCATCAGAACCGTGTTGTCGACGGCCAGGGCCTGCTTGATCACCTCGACGACTTCGCTCTTTTTCGTCGCGCGAAGGCCGACGGCGCCGTAGGCTTCGGCCAGCGCGACAAAATCAGGGGCGATGTCCATCTCCGTTGACGCATAGCGCTTATCGTAGAAAAGTTCCTGCCACTGACGAACCATGCCGAGGAATTGGTTGTTGAGGATCGCCACCTTTACCGGACAGCCGTATTGCCGCGCGGTAGCCAACTCCTGGATATTCATCTGAATCGAGGCGTCCCCGGCAATGTCGATCACTACTGCGTCGGGCCGGGCCAGTTTGGCGCCGATCGCGGCGGGCAGCCCGTACCCCATGGTGCCGAGACCGCCGGAGGTAAGAAAGCGGCGCGGCGTGTTGTAGCGATAGAACTGCGCAGCCCACATCTGGTGCTGGCCGACTTCGGTGGCGATGATGGCCTCGCCGTTGGTTAGCTCGTCGAGCATTTCCACCACGTATTGCGGTTTGATGATGTCATCCCCTTCATCGCGATAGGCGAGGGGGTGTCGCTCGTTCCACTGCCTGATCTGCTCGAACCAGGTCTGGTGCTTGTCCTTTTCGTCGGTTACCGAAATCTGCTGTTCATTGTTGAACCAGGTGTTCATTGCCGTCAGGGCCTTTTTGCAGTCGGAGATGATCGGTACGTCAACCTTGACGTTTTTGCTGATCGAAGTCGGGTCGATATCGACATGAATGATACGGGCTCGCGGCGCAAAGGAGTCGAGTTTGCCGGTGACCCGGTCGTCGAAGCGTGCCCCGACGGAAATAAGCAGGTCCGCTTCGGCGACTGCCATGTTGGCGGTATAGGTGCCGTGCATACCGAGCATGCCCATCGACAATTGATGGCTGCCGGGGAAGGCGCCGAGTGCCATCAGGGTCGTTGTTACCGGAATATCGAGTTTGGTGGCCAGTTCGAAGAGTTCCCGGTCAGCATTGGCCAGGACGACGCCGCCGCCGACATAGAGAACCGGCCGGTGCGCCTCCATGATCAGGCGGCAGGCCCGGGTGATTTGCTCCATTTCCGGTTCATGGGTGGGTTGATAGTTGTGCATCTTGATCGGAGTGGTTTCCCGGCAGGTTACCAGCGCCTTCATAATATCCTTGGGCAGGTCGACGAGAACCGGCCCCGGTCGACCGGTGCGGGCGATATGGAATGCCTCGCGCAGTGTCGGAATCAGGTCTTCCTTCTGCTTGACCAGGTAGTTGTGCTTTGTGCATGGCCGGGTAATGCCGACGATGTCGACTTCCTGAAAGGCGTCGTTCCCGATCATCGCGGTTGGCACCTGACCGGTCAGGATGACCAACGGAATCGAATCGAGATAGGCGGTGGCGATACCGGTGACACCGTTGGTTGCGCCGGGACCGGAGGTAAGCAAGGCGACACCGACCTGCCCGGTAACCCTGGCATAGCCGTCGGCGGCATGAACGGCCGCCTGTTCATGCCGAACAAGAATATGTTTGATCCGGCTGCTTTGTATCAATTCGTCGTAGAGATCGATAACGGCGCCGCCGGGATAGCCGAAAATGGTGGAAACCTTCTCTTCCACAAGGCATTGAACGACGGCCTGAGCGCCGGTAATCTGAGTCATGATTATGAACCTCTGAGTAGACGTCTGGAAAAACGATATGCCGGTTGGTTCCGGCGATGGATGAACGAACTTTAAAGTATAAAAATCCGTCCGAAATATGTCAACACCAATGGAACCGACGTTCTCTTCCCGGTGCGGTCCGAGAGCAGGTTCCGGCGCCGAGGCAGGCAGCAGAATTGTCTTGACAACCGGAAGCAACCGGGTTTACAGTGCTAATCAAAGTGACCACTGCGTACATACAATAAATAACAAGATGATAGATATGCTCCTCCTGGCTCTACACGCACTTCTTCGACTGACCCTGTCGGGTCATGCCGCGGTACGGGACGGGATCGTGTAGCATAGTTGAGAATCCAGTTGACACGGCCGCGGTTGCAGAAACCGCGGCCTTTTTTTTTGTCCGGCGGCGCGTTGAGCGCGGCAGGGCAGGCCACGAAGGCTCAGACACGGTGAGTCTGGTGCATCGGCTGGTTTGAGGAGAATACAAGACGATATCGCCTCGGGTGTCTATCCGTGTACTCGTCGTCGCTATCGAGAATCCCGCAGGAGAGATCCATGAAACCGGAATCAGTAAAGAAATATCGACCCTATCCAACCCTGCCGTTTCCGCAGCGGACCTGGCCGGACAAGCGGATTGAGACGGCGCCGACCTGGTGCAGTGTCGATCTGCGTGACGGCAACCAGGCATTGATCCAGCCGATGAGTCTGGCAAAAAAACTGGAGATGTGGGAGTTGCTTCTCGATATCGGCTTTCGAGAGATCGAGGTCGGATTTCCATCGGCCTCGCAGGTCGAATTCGAATTTGCCCGGACCCTCATCGACGACGGCCTGATCCCGCCGGGCACCGCTATTCAGGTGTTGACGCAGGCGCGCGAGCATCTGATCAAGCGAACGTTCGAATCAATCAGGGGCGCCCGGGATGTAATCGTCCATCTCTATAATTCCACATCGACCTTGCAGCGTGATGTGGTCTTCAATATGAGCCGGAAGGAGATTATCGATCTCGCCGTGCGCGGCGCCGAGTTGGTGCAGCAGGAAGCAAAAAACTATCCCGAAACCAGATTTCGCTATCAATATTCCCCGGAGAGCTTTACCGGGACCGAGCTCGACTTCGCCGTCGAGATCTGCGAAGCGGTAATGGCTGTATGGCAGGCTGACGAGCAGAACCGGATTATCATCAACCTGCCGGCGACCGTGGAACTGGCCACCCCGAATATCTTTGCCGACCAAATCGAATGGTTTTGCGCGCACATGAAACAGCGCGATGCCGCCATCATCAGCGTGCACACCCACAATGACCGAGGTTGTGCCGTGGCCGCCACCGAACTGGCGTTGATGGCCGGTGCCGAGCGGGTCGAGGGGACCCTGTTCGGCAACGGTGAGCGAACGGGCAATGTCGATATCGTTACGCTGGCCCTCAACATGTTCACCCACGGCGTTGACCCTCAGCTCGATCTCCATGATATCAACCGCCTGATCGATGTCTATGAGCGAGTCAATCGCATTCCGGTGCACCTCCGTCACCCCTATGCCGGGGAACTGGTCTACACGGCCTTTTCCGGCTCCCACCAGGATGCGATCAACAAAGGCATGAGTCGTTACGAGACGGCGTCCGCCGCATTCTGGGAAGTACCGTATCTGCCGATCGACCCCTCGGACGTTGGTCGGACCTATGAGTCGATTATTCGTATCAACAGTCAGTCGGGAAAGGGCGGCGTGGCCTATATCATGGATCACGACTTCGGCATCAAGATGCCCAAAGAGATGCATCCCGAGTTTGGCCGGATCGTGCAGGAGATGACCGATCGTGAAGGACGTGAGTTGCACGCCCGGGAAATCAATCATGCCTTTGAAGAGACGTATCTCGATCTGCATCACCCTTTTGACCTGATCTCCTTCCAGGTGATGAAACGACACAGCGATAAAAAGGAGAAACGGTCCTTTGCCGAAGTGGAGGCGACCCTGGAGGTGGATGGTCGCGAGCAGTCGATCAAAGGGACCGGTAACGGCCCGCTTGATGCTTTCTCCAACGCTTTGAAAGTCCTGGTCACCGGTGAGTGGTCCCTGTGCAGCTATCATGAGCATGCCCTCAATACCGGCTCCCATGCCAAAGCGGTGGCCTATATCCAGGTTGAACGTTCGGATGGCAAACGTTTTTGGGGTGCCGGCATCGACACCGATATCATTATCGCCTCTGTCAAGGCCTTGTTGAGCGGTCTCAATCGCGCTGCCAACGGCCAGAAGGCGACGGTCGCCCTTGGCTGAGCGAAGCGGCCTAGCCCGGCCCACTCGCTTCCCTCGTGCAGACACCTGAACAGGTTGCTGGCGCGCGACAGAATCTGTTTGCCAAGGCCGGGCGATTATGGTTAGCTGTCAGCGCCGACGGCGGGGTAGGCTCGTTCGGGCAGCTAATCGAGACTATGTCAGGACATGAAAAAAAAGGCGCTGATTACCGGGGTGACGGGCCAGGATGGCTCGTACCTGGTCGAGTTTCTGTTGGAGAAAGGGTACGAAGTGCACGGCATCAAACGTCGCACTTCACTGTTCAATACGGACCGGATCGATCATATCTACCAGGGTCCCCATGAGACTGATCGTCGTTTCATCCTGCATCATGGCGACCTGACCGACTCGTCGAGTCTAATCCATATCATCGAAAAGGTCAAACCGGACGAACTCTACAACCTGGCCGCTCAGTCTCACGTTGCCGTTTCTTTCGAAGAGCCGGAATATACAGCCAATTCCGACGCGCTCGGGACGCTGCGGCTGCTTGAGGCGATCAGGATTCTCGGCCTGACCGGAAAAACGAGATTTTACCAGGCCTCCACCTCCGAGCTTTACGGAATGGTTCAGGAGATCCCGCAGAGCGAGCGAACACCGTTCTACCCGCGATCTCCCTATGCGGTGGCCAAACTCTATTCCTACTGGATCGTGGTCAACTACCGGGAAGCTTATTCGATGTACGCCTGCAACGGGATTCTGTTCAACCACGAATCGCCGCGACGCGGCGAGACCTTCGTCACCCGTAAGATCACCCGGGCGCTGGCCAGGATCGTGCTCGGCCTGCATGATTGCCTCTATCTCGGTAATCTCAATGCACTGCGAGACTGGGGCCACGCCCGAGATTACGTTGAGATGCAGTGGCTCATGCTGCAGCAGGACCGACCTGAGGATTATGTGATCGCCACCGGCGAGCAGCATTCGGTGCGCGATTTCGTCGAGCGTGCCGCCGGCGAATTGGGCATCACCCTGTCTTGGAGCGGGCAGGGTATCGATGAAGTCGGCACCGTCGAGCAGGTCGATCCGGCCAAGGGTGATGTCAGGTGCCGGCCCGGGCAGGTAATTGTCCGGGTTGATCCGCGTTACTTCCGGCCGACAGAGGTGGAAACCCTGTTGGGTGATCCGACCAAGGCCAAGAATGAGCTCGGCTGGCAGCCGCGTACCAGTTTCTCCGAGCTGGTCGCCGAAATGGTGCGGGCGGACCTGGAAGAGGCCCGGCGTGACGAACTCTGCCAGGGAGAAGGGTTCCAGACCTTCAATCACCACGAATAAAGAGGGCGTAGATAGTGATCATTCGACCGGGACACCCTACGAGTTGTCGATGACAGGACCTCTACCGGAATATTCGCTGCACAGTCGGATCTTCGTCGCCGGCCATAGGGGCATGGTCGGTTCGGCCATTTTGCGCTTGCTGCGGAAGAAAGGATACGAAAACCTCATCACCCGCCGTTCATCCGAGCTTGATCTGACCGATCAACGGGCGGTCCGGCAGTTTTTCGCCGATGAATCAGTCGACCGCGTCGTGTTGGCCGCAGCGCGGGTCGGAGGAATTTACGCCAACAACACCTATCCTGCAGAGTTCATTCATCAGAACCTGATGATCCAGAGCAATGTGATTCACGAGGCCTGGCGTAGTGGGGTCAAGCAACTGTTGTTTCTCGGCAGCTCCTGCATTTACCCGCGGGACTGTCCGCAGCCGATGCGCGAGGAGGCGCTGCTGACCGGCCCACTGGAAGTTACCAACGAGCCGTACGCGGTGGCCAAGATCGCCGGTATCAAGATGTGCGAGGCCTATAATCGCCAGTACGATACCGACTACCGGGCGGTCATGCCAACCAATCTCTATGGTCCCGGGGACAATTATCACCTGCAGAACTCCCACGTGGTTCCGGCGATCATCAGGAAATATCATCTAGCTCGACTGGCCCGGCAGCAGGATTGGGACGGGATCGAGGCCGATGAACGGACCTTCGGCCCGATTCCGCGTGACATCAGGATGGCGCTTGGTATCGGCCAGGCGACCGGGCAGCGAGCGCCGACCGGTGGTTTGGTGCAGGTCGAACTCTGGGGCAGTGGTCAGGCACGCCGGGAATTCCTTCACGTGGACGATATGGCGTCGGCCTGCCTCCATATCATGGAAATCGATCGGCAGAACTGGCAACAGGCACTCGCCGAGGGCGATTCGTCAGGTCCGGTGCCTTCTTTCGTCAACATCGGTGTCGGTAAGGATTGTACGATCCGGGAGCTTGCCGAGGTGATCAGGGAGATGGTTGGCTTTCACGGGGAGACCCGCTACGACACCTCCCAACCCGAGGGCACGCCCCGAAAACTACTCGATACGAGGCGGTTGCAGCGCTTTGGCTGGCAGCCCTCTTTTTCTCTGGCCGATGGGCTGCGTAACGTCTATACCTGGTACCGGGCACAAACAGAGAACGGGAGGTGACTCCCTCCGTCAGGTTGTCTGGACCAGTTTCGACTCTTCTAGTAAGCGGATGTCGTGATGAAAGGTGAAGATTATTCCGAATCCCTGGTGGTGCACTTTCGCCGTGCCGAGGAGTTGCGTCGTCAAGCCCTGGACTTGACGGCTATCAATCCAAACGAGCGGCAGCTGTTCGATCTTGAGCTGCTGCTCAACCGCGGTTTTTACCCACTGACCGGCTTCATGGACCGGGCCGCGTACGAATCGGTGCTTGACGGGCTCACTTTGCCGGACGGGACGGTCTGGCCACTGCCGGTCTGTCTCGATGTTGACGAACGGACGGCCGCGCAATTGTCGCCGGGACAAAAGGTCGCACTCAATGACCAGGAAGGGTTTTTGCTGGCGATCCTGACCGTCTCTGACGTGTGGCGCCCCGATCGACAGGCCGAGGCCGAGCAGGTCTTCGGCAGTTCGGAACCGGCTGCCCATCCCGGTGTCAGGCAGCTGCTCGAGGGCAGCAAACCGTTTTATGTCGGTGGCACCGTCGAAGGGATCAGTCTACCGATCCATTACGATTTTCTGCAACTGCGGCTGACCCCGTCGGAAACCGTGCGACGCTTTACAATGAACGGCTGGCGCCGGGTACTCGGTTTTCATACCGAGCAATATCTGCATTGTGCTCACCGGGAGATGGTGCTCGATGCGGCCCGTCAAATCGGGGCGGCGATTTTTCTGCAGCCGGTGGTAGGGCTTGATCATCCGGGAGATGTCGATTTCTTTACCCATATCCGTTGTTACCAGGTATTTACCAGCAAGTTTCCGCCCAATATGATCATGCTTGGCCTGTCGCCATTTGCTTCACGCCGGGCCGGTCCCCGGGAAGCTTTGCAGCAGGCTATCATGCGCCGCAATTTCGGCTGTACGCATTTCATGGTCGCCGATGATCATGCCGATCCGTTTGCCAATCAAAACGGTTCAGCGATGCTTTTTTACGAAAAAGGTGCGGCCCAGGAGTTGGTTGCTCGATATGCAACGAAGACCGGGATCGAGATGGTCCCGCAGCTGGAATATTGTTACGATGAAGAGAGTGGCACCTACTCTCCACTGTCGGCACAGGAGACGGACAGCAAGCGCGCCGTTACGTCGACGGAATTGCAGAGCCGGATCGTTCGCGGCGATGAACTGCCCGATTGGTTCGTCTGGCAGGACATGCTTGACGAGTTGCAGCTGGCTTTTCCACCGAAGTCCAGGCAGGGATTCACCATTTTCATGACCGGCCTGTCTGGGTCGGGAAAATCGACGATCGCCAAGGTGTTGCTGGTCAAATTTATGGAACTGCGCGAGCGACCGGTAACCTTGCTTGACGGCGATATTGTCAGGAAGAACCTGTCATCGGAACTGAACTTTTCGCGGGAGCATCGGGATCTCAATGTCACCCGTATCGGCTATGTCGCCTCAGAGATCACCAAGAACGGCGGTATCGCCATTTGTGCGCCGATTGCGCCATACGAGGAGTCACGACAGGCAAACCGGGCGCTGATCTCCCGCTATGGCGGCTATATTGAGGTCCATGTTTCAACGCCGCTCGAAATTTGCGAACAGCGTGACCGCAAGGGATTGTATGCCAAGGCCCGATCAGGGCGGATCAAAGGGGTGACCGGAATCACCGATCCCTATCACCCGCCTGTCAATCCGGAACTGCGCATCGACACATCAACGATGACGCCGCTGGAAGCCGCCCAGGAGATCATGCTCTACTTGCAGCAGCAGGGCTATGTCTCCTGATCTGCCGATCTGTCCCGCACAAGCTACTCAAACCGCTTTTTCACCGATCGGATAAAATCTTTGGTCAGTCGGGGATGTGATTCGAGTACCTCGAATACTTCCGGGGAGAGGGAGTTTTTAAAAAACTCGTCGATCTGGGCGTAGGTCATTCCCCGTGCGACCGCTTCTTCTGCCTTACTGGTGATGAGCTCTCGATCTTCCGGACGATCGACATAGGAAAGGATCCCGGCAACGACATCGGGCAATGCTGTTTTTTCTCGCAGTTCGTCGATATCGCTTGTCAGCTGGCTGAGTTGTTCATCCATTCGCCGTTCGAGGGTGTCGAGCCGGGCGGTCAATCCGTCCAGCTTTTCAGCGACGGTCTGAAATTGCTCCATCATTTCCTGATGGTCATGTGCTGGTGCGGGGAGGGATTCATCCGTCGACTGCTGCAGGTTGCTGACCTCATGCTGCAGCGCTGCCAGTGATGTTGCCGCAGTGGCCAGATGTGATTGCTGTTCCTGCATCCGGCTGTGCAGGGTTGCAACCTGCCGGGCCAACTGGTCGTACTGCGCATCCGGTGCGACGCTACCGCCGGTGATGGTACTATCGTCGGCCGCGTCCCGTTTCACGACAAGGCGTGCGACGTTTCCGCCACCAAGTCTTTCCCACAGATTGATGAGTGTTTCTTTGAGCTGCCGGCTCAGATCGCGAGCCTTATCGATGGAGTGAATCGATACCGCCGCGATAAAGAGGCCGATGATGATGGCAATGGAGATGATGATGGCCAGAAACAGGCCGATGATAAACAGAAGCCCGGAGGCAAGTCCGGAGATACTGCCGAGAAACCCGTCCGGCTCGGAGTTGGCGACGATGGAGATGAGGAGAAAGACGACCAGGAGAATGGCCCCCGACTGGATGAGTGGGTTTTTCAAATCGTTTTTGTTCATAATGCGCTCCTCGCAGTGATGGTCCGGCTTATTTTGCTCCTCCGCAGCGTCTCTTTGTCCCGGGACGGCGCCGGTTGCTGGCCCGCAGCGGATCGGCAACGATCGATTCCTATTTTCAATCAACACGCAAAACCTGACAGTGTCAAGGTGTGCTGTCGGCAAATGGAAACATTATGCTCATTTTTATCCGGGAGCGCAAGCAACCTGCGACGAGTTGATCGTCCAGGGGCTCACCGACGCGGCAGTACGGTCATGGCAAGGTTCCGGAGGGCCTCTAGTCGTTGGACCACCGGAGGATGGCTGTAGCTGATTGCTACCGCCACGGGGTGGGGGGTGAGATTGCTCAGGTTTTCGCGGCTCAACCGCTTCAGGGCGTGTGCCAGTGACTCGGCTCGACCGGTCGATTTGGCAGCGAATCGGTCTGCCGAAAATTCGTGGCGCCGGGAGATATAATTGGTGCCGATACCGAGCAGAGTGTTGAGCGGGGCATAGAGAAAGGCAAAGAAGACGAGACTGGCATAGATTGAAACGTGGTCCATGCGAAAGGCGGCGAAAAGACCGTGGTTTTCCAGGATCAGGCTCAGCAGGAAGAAGAGCAAACCGGTCTGTAATGCAGAGAGAGCCATCATTTTCCAGATGTGTCGTTGTTTGAAGTGGCCCATTTCGTGGGCCAGCACTGCAACGATTTCATTGTCGTCCAGTTTGTCCAGCAGGGTATCGAAAAAGACGATTTTGCGAAATCTACCGAATCCGGTGAAAAAGGCGTTGAGCTTTGTTGATCGCTTCGAGCCGTCCATCGTATAGATGCCGCCGATGTTGAAGAGCTGCTGCCTGACATAAGCGAGGATCCGTTCTTTCAGCGGTCCGTCGGCAAGGGGGGTGAACTTGTTGAACAGCGGCATGATCACAACCGGCGCGAGGAATTGGAGGACAATGCCGAAAACAACGACGCCGAGCCAGCAATAGAGCCAGGCCAGCTCACCGCCGGTTTCGAAGAACCAGAGAAGCAGGGCGAGCAGTGGACCGCCGATGATCAGCGCAACCAGCAGGCCTTTGCAGATATCGGTGAAGAAGGTGAGCGGGCTGGTTCGATTGAAGCCGAATCTTGCTTCTATGGCGAAGGTCGAATAGATGGAAAAGGGGAGTCCGAGGAGAAAGGAAAGCAGTATCAGCAGAGCGGTGAAGACAAGACCGGTGACGATCGGGCCGTCCACCCAGGAGCGGGCCAGGTGATCGATCGAATTGAAGCCGCCGGCCACCAGAAAGATCACGGTGACCGTGGTGCTGATGCTGTTTTGCAGCAGCCCGAAACGGGTCGTGACGCGGGTGTAGTGCTGGGATCTGCGATAGTCCTCCGGATCGTAGATATCGGCGAATTCGTCGGGTAGCCGGGGAGACAGTGCCTTCAGGTTGAGGCGTGCCACCACGACGTCGAGGATGAAATGGGCGACGATGACCGCCAGGACAAAGAATAACCAGAAATTCATAAGAAAAACTCAGCCAACGGCGGGACAGGTTTTAACCTGTCCCGCCGCTAACTTTAAGAATTAAACAAAACACAAACTTTTAACTACAACACCGCGGCGATGGCGGTGGCGGCAATCTGCAGAAAGCCTCCCGGTGCGACGCCCATCGCGATGATAATGAGCAGGAGCACGACGGCAACGCCGGCGCGGAGCGGTCCTGGCTGAAGCGTTTGCCCGGCTTTCTCAGGATCGGTGCAATAGGCCATACGCACCGCCGACAGATAGTAAAAGAGTGCAATGGCGGTGTTGAGTGCGGCCAGGATGACCGGAATGATCAGGCCCTGCTTGAAGGCGTTGACGAGCAGCATGAACTTGCCGGTAAAGCCGACGAACGGTGGAATCCCGGCCAGGGCGAACAAACCGATGGCCAGAGTCAGGGCAAGCAGCGGCGAGCGCTGATGGAGGCCGGCGAGATCGGCGATGGCTAGATTTTCTCCATTGGTGGCAACGGTGCAGATAACCAGGAAACAGGCGAGGTTCATCGCCGCATAGCCGGTCACGTAATAGAGCGAGGTCGCATAGCCGTCGGCGCCGAAGGTGAGCAGGCCGAAGAGCACGAACCCGGCATGGGAGATGGCCGAGTAGCCGAGCATTCGTTTGAGATCGGTTTGTACCAAGGCGCAGAGGTTGCCATAGAACATCGAGCCGATTGAGCAGAACAGCAGAATTGAAACGAGGTTTTCGCTATCGCCTGCGGCCAGGGAGACGATCCTGATGAGCATGGCCGTCGCCGCGATCTTCGGTACAGCGGCGATGAAAGCGGTGGTCTCGTTGGCCGCTCCTTCGTAGATGTCGGGAACCCAGAAGTGGAAGGGAAAGAGAGCCAACTTGTAGAAAAAGCCGGCAAGAACCATCATTATCGCCACCATGGCTGCCGGTTCACTCGTCATCAGCGCCAGCGCGTCAATGATGTCGGTCAGATAGGTCGAGCCGGTCAGCCCGAAGAGGTAGCTCATGCCAAAGAGCATGAAACCGGTGGTCATCACGCCGAAAAGCAGGTATTTGATGCCCGATTCCATCTGGAAGACCACGTTGCCGCTGCGGCTGCGCATCGGCACCATGATATAGACGGCAAAACTTGATAGCTCCAGCGCGACGAAAATGGCCAGCAACTCGACGCTGGAGACGAGCATCATCAGTCCGAGTACACCGATCAGCAGGAACAGGTAATATTCGGCCTGGACGTCATTTTTGACGCCGGGCGCGGTGCCTGAGAAGAGCAGTACAATAAGGGTTGCCGAACCGATCAGAAGTTTGAAGACCTGCGAAAAACGATCGACCCGGTAGGATTCGTAAAAGAGGCTGCCATCCAGTCCGAGACCGGCAATCGTGGCCAACAGGACCGCGGCGCCGAGAACGACGGCGAGGCGATGTATCGTTGGGGCGGTCGGTTTGCCGAGGCTAACCAAAAACATGACGAGAGCGGACAGCAGCACGATCAGTTCGGGGAGAAAGAGCATGGTCAGATTCCTTCCTTAGTCGATATCCTGTTTCATACGCCTTATGGCCGCAGCCAGGAAACGGCGGACAGCGTCTCGGCCTGGTGGGCCTGCAGGTTGGTCAACAGGGCCGAAACGCTTTCATCCATCAATGCAATAAACGGGGCCGGGCCGAGACCGATCCACAGGACAAACAACAAAAACGGGGCCAGGGTGACGATTTCGCGACGATTGAGATCGCTGATCCAGGATTGATCCGGGTTGTCCGTTCCTCCCCAGATGATTTTCTGTAGCATTCTCAGCATGTAGGCGGCTGCCAGCACGGCGCCGGGGATGGCCGCCAGAGCGAGCACGATATCGTATTGAAAGGTTCCGGCCAGGATCATGAACTCGCCGATAAAGCCGTTGGTGCCGGGGAAACCGAAGGAGGCCAGCGAGAAGAAGGCAAGAAAGGTGACAAAGACCGGCATGTAGGTACCGATCCCGGCGGCGCTGCTCAATTCCCGGCTATGCGTACGTTCATAAATCATGCCGACACAGAGAAACAGTGCGCCGGTGGTCACGCCGTGGTTGACCATCTGCAGGATGGCGCCTTCGATGCCCTGCTTGTTGAGCAGAAAGATGCCGAGCGTGACGAAGCCCATGTGACCGACCGATGAGTAGGCGATCAGTTTTTTCATGTCCTGCTGGGCCAGTGCGGTAAAACCGCCGTAGATGATGCCGGCGATCGACAGCCAGAGCACGTAGGGCATCATCAAGAAAGTGGCGTCGGGGACGATCGGCAGAGCGAAGCGGAGAAAGCCGTAGGTTCCCATCTTCAGCAGAATTGAGGCCAGGATGACCGAACCGGCGGTGGGCGCTTCGACATGGGCGGCCGGTAACCAGGTGTGGAACGGGAACATCGGCACCTTGATGGCAAAGGCCAGGAAAAAGGCGAGAAAGACCAGGATCTGTGCAGTGCTGCCGTAGGACTGCCACATCATATCCGGAATATAAAAGGAGTAGCCATTTTGCCGGTACAACCAGATGATGGCCACCAGCAGCAGGATCGAGCCGGCCAGCGTGTAGAGGAAGAACTTGATCGAGGCGTAGATCTTCCGCGGGCCACCCCAGATGCCGATGATCAGATACATCGGGATCAGCATCGCTTCCCAGAGTACGTAGAAGAGGACGAAATCAAGGGCGACGAAGACACCGATCATCGCCGTCTCCATGACCAGCAGGCAGATCATGAAGGTTTTCACCCGGACCTTGATATAGGACCAGGAAGCGAGTACGCAAAACGGCATGATCAGCGCGGTCATCAACACAAGCAGAATGGAGATGCCGTCGACGCCGACGGTGTAATTGATGCTCAGGGCAGCAATCCAGGGATGGGTCTCGCCGAATTGAAAGGCGGCGGTACTGCGATCAAACCCGGCCAGAAGAAGCAGAGAGAGCAAACCGACCAGGGCTGTTACGGCGAGCGAGACGGATCGACAGGCACCGTCGCCCCTGAGCGGCAGCAAAAGCAAGGCGCCGGCCAGCGGTAGAAAGATCAGAGCACTGAGCAGCGGAAATCCCGGGTTGAGCAGAAGTTGATCCATCTCGTTGAGTCCTTGATCTTGTGGGAACCTTGGAATTACGAATTTAAAGTTCCCCTTATATTAAAGCCAGATATAGACGAACAGCAACAGGGCGACGAAGGATACCGTATAGCCGAGCGTCTGCTGGATCTGACCGCGTTGCAGCACGCGGGCCAGCAACCGGCCGAAGGAGCGAACGCCGCAGGCCGAGCCATCGAGCAGGCCGTCGATAGCATGCCAATCAAACCAGGACCAGAAGCGGGCGGTGGTCATCAGCGAGAACAGGCCGACGGCGCGATAGGCTTCGCCCCAGGCGGTATCGAACCACTGGATCGGGTTTCTCGCCAACCAGAGAACGAGCTGCCCACCACGGCGGTAGAACCAGTCCAGGTCGAGATAGGTGGCGGCCCGGGCGCCGATCCTCTCTTTCAAGAGCAGGAAGGCGACACCGGTCAGGGCCAGGATCTGCAAAGTCTCGCTGAGGTGATAGCTGCTGTAGGGATGATAGTCGCCAATGATATCCTGGTGGGGCAGCAGCCCGTAGAGCAGCGGGTACCAGGCGCCGATGATAAAACAGAGCAGCGCGGCGACGAGCATGGCCAGCTGCATGTTCCACGGCGGATCGGCGGCTTTTGCAAACGATGCGGTATCTCCTCGATAGTTGCCGAAAAAGACCAGCCAGGGTAGCCGCAGACCGGCGACGAGGAACGTGCCGGCCGAGACCATGGTCAGCAGGAAGCCGGTCCAGAGCAGATGCTCCTCGTAGCTGGCGGCAATGATCATCGATTTGGAGACGAACCCGGAAAACAGCGGAAAGGCCGAGACCGAGACGCCGCCGATGATGACGAAGAGCAGGGTCAGCGGCATCTTTTTGTAGAGTCCGCCAAGTTCTGTGAAACGCTGTCGGCCGGTTGCCTGGATAACGGCACCGGCGCCCATGAACAGCAGACCCTTGTAGAGGATGTGGGCGAATGCGTGAGCGGTGGTGCCGTTGATGGCCAGGGCGGTGCCGATGCCGACGCCGGCCACCATGTAGCCGACCTGGCTGATGATCTCCCAGCCGAGCAGCCGGCGGATGTCGTTTTCCAGCAGCGCGTAGATGATACCGGCAATTGCCATGATCACCCCGAGGACGATCAGGATATCAAAGCCGGCACAGGCCCGAGCCAGAGTATAGATGGCCGTCTTCGTTGTAAAGGCGCACATGAAGACCGAACCGGTGATGCTCGCCTTGCTGTAGGCGTCGGGAAGCCAGGAATGAAGTGGAATGACCGCGGCGTTGAGCATCAGGCCGCCCATGATCAGCCAAGTGGAGAGTCGGGCGTTGTCGTAATCGAGCAGCTCGAACGCGATTGATCCGGTGGCCTGGTAGTTGAGGACAAAGCCCATCAGCAGCAGCAGGCCGCCGAAGGTGTGAACGAGCAGGTAGCGGAATCCGGCCGCCGGCGCATCGGGGTCCTCACGATTCGACCAGATGAGAAAGGTCGAGGCAAAGGCCATCATTTCCCAGAAGAGAAACAGGCTCAGGTAATCGCCGCTGTAGATGGCGCCGAGCGAGCCGGCGACGTAGAACCAGGCGGCGACCTGCTGCCAGACGTCCCTGACGTGCAGACCATAGATGGTGCCGATTATAGCCATCAAGGCCATGATAAAGGCAAAGGCGTTGGATAGACTGTCGATGCGACCAAAGGTCAGCTGCCAGTCAAGGAAGTGCAGTATACCGTACGTTCCTTGATGAAATCCGAGCCAGACCACGTTGATAAAGGTCAGGACCGGGATCAGCACGAGAAACGGCCGGCGGAACGGTTCTTTGATCAGCGGCAGCACGAGGGCGCCGATGATCAGCATCAGTGCCGGATGGAAAAAGCCGCTAGTTGTCATAGTAGTCTTCCTCTCTGGCGATGCCGGCGCCGCTCAGCCAGCGGGCCGCAAAGATCAGCACGATGCAGGCGCCCAGGCCGAACAGGCTCCAGAAACCGGGTACCGTACGTTCCAGCCAGGTATGGGCATGTGAGGTGTCCACCGTCAGGCTCCAGACAACGATGGCAAACACCAGTACATAGAACAGATAACGCAGCGGCGTGCGTCGCTCCAACAGGTAGTCGATCAAGGAAATCATCCGGTCACCGCCTTGACGAAGGACATCATGAAGTTGGGGAAAATACCGATCACCACCGAGATGAAACAGGCGATCAGGATCGGGATCAGCATGGTCAGCGGCGCCTCTTTGACGCCCGCATAGGCGCCGGCTGTGGCCGGTTTGCCGAAAAAGGCGCGATACGTTACCGGTAGAAAGTAGGCGGCGTTGAGCAGAGTCGATGCGAGCAACAGCAACAGGATGCCGATCTGGTGCGCTTGCAGGGAACCGACCAGCAGCTGCCACTTGGAGACGAACCCGGCCACCGGCGGCGCCCCGATCATCGACAGCGAGGCGACGAAAAAGGCGCCGAAGGTAAAGGGCATGACCTTGCCAAGCCCTTCCATGTCGGAGATATCCTTGCGGTGCGCGGCCACGTAGATGGCGCCGGCACAGAAGAACAGCGTGATCTTGGCAAAGGCGTGGTTGACGATGTGGATCAACCCACCCTGGATCGCCGCCGGGGTAAGCAGCGCAACGCCAAGGATGATGTAACTGAGCTGGCTGACCGTCGAATAGGCCAGTCGTGCCTTGAGGTTGTCCTTGGACAGCGCGATGATCGAGGCGACGATGATGGTGAAGCCGACGAAATAGGCGGTCGGGATGCCCAGGTTGAGGGCCGCCATCAGGTCAACCCCGAAGACGTAGAGCATTACCCGGGTGGTGCAGAAGACACCGACCTTGACCACGGCCACGGCATGGAGCAGCGCGGAGACCGGTGTCGGGGCCACCATAGCGCCGGGCAGCCAGTGATGAAAGGGCATCACGCCGTTCTTGGCAAAGCCGAACAGGCAGAAGACGTAGAGCATGATGACCAGTGGTTTGCTCGCTTCAGGTCCGAAGATACCGCTCTGGATATCGGTGGCAAAGTCGAGGGTGCCGGTCAGCACGTAGATCAGGATCATCGCCGGCAGCAGGAAGGCCTTGGCGGTGGCGGTCAGGTAGACCAGGTATTTGCGGCCGCCTTCATACCCCTCCCGGTCCTGGTGATGGGCGACCAGCGGGTAGGTGCAGATCGAGACGATCTCGTAGAACAGGTACATGGTGAACAAGTTGTCGGCAAAGGCGACGCCGATCGCCCCGAAGATGGCCAGCGCAAAGCAGGCGTTGAAGCGGGTCTGGGCATGCTCTTTGAGGCCGCGCATGTAGCCGAGCGAATAGAAGACGGCAATCGTCCACAGCGACGAGGCGACCAGGGCGAAGATCATTGACATCGCGTCGGCCCGCAGGGTCACGGTCAGGTTCGGCAGCAGCTCGAAGAGCTGGAAATACAGGGTCTTGCCGGCAAAAATCGAAGGCACCATGGAGGCGACCACGGCGAGCAGGAGCAACGAAGAGACCGACGAGATGGCTTCCCGGACATTTTCTTCGGCGCCCTTGAACATTACGCCGATGGCGCCGATCAGCGGAATGACCAGGGCCAGCAACAGTTTCGAGGTGACTATGGTGGTTGCATCCATACCGGCGTTATCCTTTCAGGTTGACCAGGTCTTCGGTATCGACCGTCTTGTAGTGCCGATAGACACCAATGGCGATGCTCAGACCGATAGCGGCCTCGGCGGCGGCTACGGCCATAATGAATAGGGTAAAAATTTGGCCGACTGACGGGTCGGGGGCAAGAAAGCGGTTAAAGGCCATGAAGTTGATCGACACGCCGGCCAGCATCAGCTCGGCCGCGATCAGCATGCCGATCAGGGTTCGCCGGGTAACCAGGCCGTAGACCCCGAGAGCGAAAAGCATGGCGCCGAAGACCAGGTAGGTGGTCAGGTACTGGTGAATAGCCAGGATCGTCATGACTGAGACCTCCCGCCACGGGCGATAACGATGGCCCCGATGATGGCGATCAGCAGGACCAGAGAGATGAGTTCGAAGACCATCGAATAGGAGGTCAGCAGGTGAATGCCGATATCCCTGACCGAACCACCGGCGATCTTATCGAAAGGAAGCCATTCGGTACGCAGGGCCAAGCCGGCCATGGCGCCGAAGATCAGTGCGGCGACCAGGAAACCGAGCGGGCCGGAGAGGATATTGACCGGACCGGATTTCTTTTTCTGCTCCGGTGCGGCCAACATGATGGCAAACGAAATGGTGACGCAGATCGCCCCGACGTAGATGAGAATCTGCATCATCGCCATGAATGGTGAATTGAGGAAATAATAGAAGCCGGCCACCCCGGTAAAACAGACGACCACTCCGGCCAGGGCACGGACGAGGCGGTCGGCGGTGGCGGCGATAAAGCCGCCGGTCAGGGTGAGGGCGATCATCACCAGGAAAATCAGGCCGAGCAGACCGTCGGCGGTCAGCAGGCCGGGCGCGGCGTTTACAGTTGCAGCCGGGTTCATTGGTTCTGCTCCTTCAGCCGGGCCAGCAGGTCGAAGATGAAGTCCTCTTTGCGGGTGCTGGCCAGATTGTATTCGTTGGAAAAACGGACTGCGTTGAAGTTACACGATTCGACGCAGGATCCGCAGAGCGAGCAGGTGGTGAAGTCGAGGGTATAACCGGTCAGCACCTTCTTCTTGCTGCCTTCCGGTTTTACGCTGGTGATGCTGATGCAGTTCGACGGGCAGGCGCGTTCGCACATGCCGCAGACGACGCAGTTCGGGGCTCCTTCCTCGTTGCCGATCAGTTCGATATGTCCGCGGAAGCGCCGGTACATCGGCACCGATTCGTGCGGGTAGGATAGGGTGACCGGCCGCTTGGGAAACTCCTTCAGGGTCACCCACATGCCGTCCAGCAGACTCTTGGCGCCCAGGAACAGATCGGAAAAATAACCGCTCATGATCAGAATACCTTCAGCAGAGCTGCGGTGAGCAGCAGGTTGAACAGGGAGATAGGGATCAGGTACTTCCACGACAGGTTGAGCAGGCCGTAGATGGTGGTCCGGGGAAACGTCCAGCGGATCCAGATAAAGACGAAGATGATCAGGTAGATCTTCAGCAGGAACCAGCCGACGTTGTGAGTCAGCGGGAAAAAGCCGAGATCTCCGAAGGGACATGACCAGCCGCCGAGAAACAAAACGGTGGTCAGCGACGCGCCGATAACGATATTGGCGTACTCACCCATGAAGAACAGGCCGAAGCCCATGCTCGAATATTCAGTGTGGAAGCCGGCCACCAGCTCGCTTTCGGCTTCACCGAGGTCGAACGGGGCGCGGTTGGTCTCGGCCACCGAGCAGACGAAAAGCACCAAAAAAGAGATCGGCATCAGCAGGTTGAAACCGACATCGTCCTGGAACGGCCAGATATGCCAGGCCCAGATGCCGTCAAGTTGCCGGGCGGCAATATCGGTCAGGTTGAGTGAACCGCTGATCATGACCACGGTGATGGTGGTAATCATCAGCGGGATCTCGTAGGCGACCGCCTGGGAGACGGCGCGGATCGAGGAAATCATCGAATACTTGTTGCGCGAACTCCAGCCGGCCACCAGCAGCGACATGCTGCCGAGTGCGGCGAAGGCGAAGATTAGCAGTACACCGACATCGATCGGGTGGGCGATGATATTGTCACTGAACGGGATGGTCACGAAACTGACCAGGGCCGGGAACATGGCCAGTACCGGAGCGGTGATGAACACCGCCTTGTCGACTCCGCCGGGGATAAGCAGCTGTTTGGTCATCAGCTTGACGCCGTCGATCGGTGGTTGCAACAGTCCCCACAGGCCGTTTTCCATCGGTCCGGGGCGGCGCTGGAACAGTCCGGCGCCTTTTCGTTCGGCCCAGACCAGATAGGCGGCGTTGAGCCCGACAAAGGAGATGGCGATAACGACGGCCAGGATGACATTGAACAGGGTAAGACTCATAGCGGTCCCCATTTATCGATCGATTTCGGGAATTACCAGGTCGAGACTGCCCATAAACGCCAGGGCGTCAGCGATCAGCATGCCGCGACAGGCTTCGTCGAACAGGTGCATGTTCGAATAGGTCGGCGACCTGAGCTTGAGCCGATAGGCATTCTTGGTGCCGTCACTGACCAGTCTGATGCCGAAATTGCCGCGGGCCGTCTCCACCGCGGCATAATAATCGCCGGCCGGTGGCTTGATGACTTTCGGCTTTTTCTCCGGGTTGACCGGTCCGTCGGGGAGCTGGTCCAGGGCCTGTTCGATGATGCGCAGCGACTGCTCGATTTCCTCCATGCGCACCAGGTAACGGGCGTAGGAGTCGCCTTCGTGGAATACCGGGACATCGAAGTCGAAGCGGTCGTAGATCGAGTACGGCTCGTTGCGCCGCACATCGTAATTGATGCCTGAACCACGTGCCACCGGGCCGGTTGCACCGTAGCGTTGGCACATATCCCGGTCGACCAGGCCGTGACCCTGGAGCCGTTTCATCAGGATGATGTTGCCGGTGACCAGCTTCTGGTACATCTTCAGCTCTTTGCGCATGCGGGTGATAAAGGAGCGGGTGCCGCTGATAAAGGCGTCGTCGATGTCGTTGTAGAGACCGCCGAAGCGAAAATAGCAATAGGTGAGCCGGGAACCGGTGACCGACTCGAGCAGGTCGAGAATCTGCTCGCGATCGTCGAAGCAGTACATCAGCGGGGTGAAACCGCCGAGGTCAAGCACGTAGGCGCCGAGCCAGACCAGGTGTGAGGAAATGCGGTTGAGCTCGACGGTAATCACTCGGACATACTCGGCCCGTTCCGGTACTTCGATAGTGCAGGCCCGCTCGACCACCAGCGCATACCCGTGATTGAAAGCCATCGCCGAGAGGTAGTCGAGGCGGCCCATATTCGGCATGTATTGCGCGTAGGTTCGGTTTTCCGCCATCTTCTCGTGCATCCGGTGGATATAGCCGAGTACCGTTTCGGCGTTATAGATATACTCCCCGTCCATGGTCATCTTGACTCGCAGGACGCCGTGAGTGGCCGGATGCTGGGGACCGACGTTGAGGACGAAGGTTTCGTCCTGCTGCAGTTCGATCGGCTGGCTCATGCGTGAAAATCCTTCAGGAGAGGGTGAAAATCTGCATCTTCAGGTAGCAGTAGCGGAATCAGGTGGGGATGGCCGTCAAAGACGATACCGAAGAAATCGTGGGCTTCCCGCTCGTGCCAGTTGGCACCGGTATAGACCGAGGTGATCGTCGGCAGGTGCGGCTGGTTTCGGGCGACTCTGGTCTTGATCGCCACCCGGCAGAGCTCGAAATCATAGCGGCTGAAATCGTAAACGGCTTCCAATTGGTCGTCGGTCGGCCAGTCGACCCCGGTAATCGCCTCGAGAAAATAACCGAGATCGAACATGATCCGGGCCGCTTCGGGCAACTGCTCAGGTGCCAGCTGAACGTCGAGATGAAAGCCGCGCGTCGCGTAATCCTGATCGACAATGGTGTTGCGTCGCGGAGCCTGATTTGCTTCCGTCTCTTCGCCGGCTGGCTCTATCGGCGGGCTATCCGGCTCTTGATCGGGAAAGAGTCGGCACAGAGCCGCTTTGGTGGTTTCCTGAATGCTCATCGGTACGTGATTTCCTTGCAGGCTGAGGCTGCTCTTATATGTCGCGCCAATGCGGTTTGACTTTCGGCCAGCGGCGCCAGCCGGTGATCTTGTGCTCCAGTTCGATGATGCCTTCGATCAGCGCTTCCGGTCGCGGCGGACAACCGGGGACAAAAACATCAACCGGCAGAAATTGGTCGACGCCTTCGACGATACCGTATTGCCCCGGATAGACGAACGGTCCGCCGGATATGGCGCAATTGCCGAGAGCGATGACCCATTTCGGTTCCGGCATCTGGTCATAGAGGACCTTGATGCCGGGGGCCATCTTCTTCGAGACGGTGCCGGCAACGATCATCAAGTCGCTTTGCCGCGGTGACGGGCGAAACACTTCGGCACCAAAGCGTGAGAGATCGAAGCGGGCGGCCCCGGTACCCATCATCTCGATAGCGCAGCAGGCGATGCCGAAGGTCAGCGGCCAGAGCGAGTTGGCTCGGCACAGGTCGATCAGTTTATCGGCCAGCGCGAACTGGACAAAGGATGCCGGAACCGTGTCTAAGGACGGCGATAGGTCTTGCGTTCCCACGTGAATACTCCTTTAACCCAGGCATAAACGACGGCAAGCGATAGGATGCCGACAAAGAGAATAATTTCAATCAAGTCGCGAAGGACGAACATCTCGTCATTGTAGGCGAGTGCGACCGGAAAGAGGAACAGGACGTCGACATCGAAGGCAAGAAATATCAAAGCATAGAGGTAGAAAACGATGCCGTAGCGGATCCAGCTGTCGCCGATCGGATCCATGCCGCATTCGATGTACTGGTCGCGGGAGCCGCTGACCTGTCTGGTCTTGAGCGGCATGAACAGGTAGACGATGAGGATCGGTCCGAGGGCAAATGCCAGACCGCCAAGGATAAAGGCGGTGATCCAGAGGATGTCGTCCCGGTATTGGAAAACCGAATAATCCATGCACATCCCTCCTTAATCGTGTATGAAAGCAACCGAAGTCTGATAATCGGCGGGACAGGTTTTTAACTATCCCCCAGCAAACTATCTACCGGCGGGACAAGTTTAACCTATTCTCCATAAACTTACCAAGGGCGGTATAAAACCTTAACCCGTCCTTAGCTCACGGGCAACCAGTTCATCATGAGGGCAGCAAGCGAAACCAGTAATGAGCCATGGCAAGAAATGGAGGAATAATAAAAAATGTTTATTGCTCTGTCAAATTTATTTTAATATCTTCGGATGATTAAAACAACTTTGTTCCTCAACCCGTTCCCCGGACTGGCCTGTTCTGCCGGAGACTGCATCGTGATAGCGAACGGAAGGCAGGTTAAACCTGTCCCGCGTTGATCGGGGGGGAGCCGATAAGGCTACAGCGCAGTAGCCGGAGATAGGACCTGCCAGCTCTTCCACGATGACGTCGATTGCCGTTGTTCGTTGTGAACTCCCGTCATTGGTTGTGTAAGAAATTGATTTTCCTGGTAAAAGCCGATTGTTCCGAAAACTATTTATGAAAGAACAGATAATATGATATGATTCCCGGTGAATTGTCAGCGATTACGATGTAAACTATCAAAAAAAATGAACATGGAATAGAACATGTCCATCACTCTGAGACAATTAGAGATTTTTATAGCAGTTGCCGAGACGGCGCAAGTCACGAAGGCGAGCAAGAAGCTCTTCGTTACCCAGTCTGCTGTCAGCATGGCCTTGGCCGAGTTGGAGAATCAACTCGGCGGGTCTCTGTTCGACCGTCATGGCCGGAGCCTGATTCTCAATGCCCGCGGCCGCTATCTGTTGCCGCAGGCCAAGGACATCGTCGCCCAAGTCGCCAATATCGAAAGCATCATGTCGGAGCGCAACGATACGCTGGGCGGCTCCATCAATATTGCCGCTAGCTCATCGCTCGGTAACTATATTTTGCCCTATCTGATCGGTGCGTTCAAGAAATCCCATCCGAAGGTGATGGTGACCATGCTCGTTTACAATACCAAAATCGTCGAGGGAATGGTGGTCGACGGCACGGTCGATATCGGTTTCGTCGAGGGCGAGATCAATAATTCCAATCTGAAAATCAGGCCCTGGTTCAAGGACGAACTGGTCGTGCTCACTTCGCCGTCAGATCCGTTGGCCAATAACGACGTGTTCGATGTTGCCAAGGATATGAAAGATTGCAAGTGGGTGATGCGCGAAAAGGGTTCGGGTACCGCCGCCATTTTCCACGAAAAGATGAAGGGCTATCTTGACGAGGTCAACGTCGTTTTCGAGACCGGCCATCCCGAATCGGTCAAGCGGGCCGTCGAGTCCGGCGTTGGTATTGGCTGCCTGTCGGCATTGACTATTTGCCGCGAAGTGGAAAACGGCTGGCTCAAGGCTCTTAAGGTGGAAGGCGTCGACATGAAGCGGCAATTACATATCATCAGTCGCAAGGACCGGCCGGTCAACGATGCGCTCGTCGAGTTCCTGGTCTTCTGCGATGTGATGTCGGTTTGCGAGGAAGAAAACGTCTGTCTTTCATCCCCCTGGAAGCTGCAGTCCCTGTTGGCGCGACACTCCGCCGGCAAAAAGCGGTGACCGGCTCCATACCCGTACGCGTTTCACGTCATTCCGATAAACGAAAAGCGCTCGTTTCGGCGCCCTCTCACCGTTGACTGCTTACCAGTCGTAGCGATAATGAACCTTCAGCAGCGTCAGACCGTGAGCAGGTGCGGTAGCTCCGGCCAGGTTGCGATCCCGCGCCTGCAGGATAGCTGAGAATTCGGGTACGTCCCGTTTGCCGCGACCGACTTCAAGCAGTGTCCCGGCAAGATTCCTGACCATGTGACGCAGGAAGCCGTCACCGGTAATCAATAGCTGAAAGAAACCGGGGTCCGCCTCCTCGATTGTTGCCCGGAAGATGGTGCGAATCGCACCCCGGCCGGATGTCCTGCTTTTGTCGCGGGAGCCGGCGGTTTCAAAACTCGAGAAATCATGGGTGCCGCAGATGATTTCTAGACAGGCAGTTATCGCCTCGAGTGAGACCGGATAGGGCAGGTGGTAGGTGGTGAGCCGTCGGAGCGGGCAGAGTACCGGTCCGGTGAAGAAGGTGTAGCGGTAGGTCTTGGCCAGAGCGGAAAAACGGGCGTGAAAACCGGTTGCTTCATCCTCGGCGGCGGTAATACGGATATCCTCGGGCAGCAACGCGTTGAGTCCCTTTTGCAGCACCCGGCAGGAAAGAGCGGTGGCAATCGAAAAATGAGCGGTCATGCCGACGGCATGGACACCGGCATCGGTGCGTCCGGCCCCGTGAACGGTAATCTGACGGTTGCAGATGATGCTTGCCGCTCGCTCGAGCTCCTGTTGAATCGAGGGGCCGTTTGTCTGGCGCTGCCAGCCGCAATAGCCGGTGCCGTCGTAGGCGATGACAAGCTTGATGGTGCGCATGGCGCAGCGCGCGGCGGCGGTATCCGGTGTTACGGGAAGAGGGGGACCTGGGTCAGCCCGGCCGTCTCATCATAGCCACACATCAGGTTCATGTTCTGAACGGCCTGACCGGCGGCGCCTTTGACCAGATTATCGATCGCCGCGGTAAGAATGACCCGATTGGTCCTCTCTTCGATAGTCAGCGCAATATCACAGTGGTTGGAGCCGCGGACGTATTGGGTAGCCGGCTGTTCGCCGCGGTCCAGGACACGCACGAACGGTTCGTTGTGATAGCGCTGATGCAAGAGTTCGCGGAGCTGGTCCTCATCGGCGTCGGTCGTCAGTGTGGCGTAGATGGTGCTGAGAATGCCCCGGGAAATCGGCAGCAGGTGCGGCGTAAAGGTGACGGTGACGGGATGACCGGCAGAGTCGCTGAGGTGCTGCTCGATCTCGGGGGTATGACGGTGTTGTCCGGCGACTTTGTAGGCGCGGAAACCGTCGTTGATTTCGCAGAAAAGGGTGGCTATGCTAGCGCTTCGACCGGCACCTGATGTCCCCGATTTGGCGTCGATAATGATCGATCTGGTGTCGATGACACCGGCGTGGAGCAACGGAGCCAGAGTCAGGATGATGCCGGTCGGATAGCAGCCGGGATTACCGACCAGATTGGCCGGCCGAATGCGCTCCCGATACAGCTCGGGCAAACCGTAGACCGCTGTCGCAGCTAACTCCGGGGCACTGTGTGTCTGGTACCAGTGTTCATAGACGGCGATGTCGCGGAACCGGAAATCGGCGGATAGATCAACGACCTTCCTGCCGGCCTCGATCAGTCCCGGCACCAACGCCATTGCCGCTTGGTGCGGCACGGCACAGAAGAAAAAGTCGGCCAGTTCGGCAAGTTGTGCGCTTGTCGGGTTAGTACAGATAAGATCTGTCCGCTGGTGTAGATGCGGATAGATGGACGACAGCGGCTTTCCTTCGTGTTGCCGGGAAGTCGCGGCCGTGACGGTGACATCGGGGTGGGTACTGAGCAGGCGGACGAGTTCGCCGCCGGTATAGCCGGAAGCTCCAATAATGGCAACGCGCAGCATGATAAAAGATCCTCGCTGGTTGGTGGTGATGGTAAGCGGATAGTACAAAAGAAAACGGGGATAACAGACCTGCTGCCATCCCCGTCGCACCTGCCGGTTGCCCCTCCGTGCCTGCGGCAGGGGGAGCAAAATTCACGGCGGCTGTTATCGTTTGGAAAACTGGAACTTGGCGCGGGCGCCTTTCTGGCCGTATTTTTTTCGTTCCTTGTTGCGCGGATCACGGGTCAGCAGGCCGGAGCGCTTCAGAGAGCCGCGGTAATCACCGCCGACTTCCAGCAATGCTTTGGAGATGCCGTGGGCCAAGGCGTCGACCTGTGCCGATTTGCCGCCGCCTTTAAGGGTCGCGACAACATCGTACTGGTCGGCGGTTTCGGTGACTTGAAACGGTTTAGCGATACGGGAATGCTGGAACATGCCGCCAAAATATTGATCGGCGTCCATCTGGTTGACGGTCACTTTGCCGGTTCCCGGAACGATCCAGACTCGGGCTACCGCTTTTTTCCTCTTACCGGTTGCGTAAAAACGATCGGCCATGGCCAATTACTCCGTTATGCTAAAGGGTCAGTTCTTCCGGCTGCTGGGCAGTATGCGGATGCTCGGTGCCGGCATAGACTTTAAGTTTTTTCAACTGAGCTCGGCCGATCTTGTTCTTGGGCAGCATCCCCTTCACTGCTTCCATGATCAGGGCGGTCGGATGTTTTACCAACATTTCCCGGGCGGTGGTCTCTTTCAGGCCGCCCATGTAGCCGGTGTGTCGATAATAGATCTTGTCGTCCCACTTGGTGCCGGTCAGGTGAATCTTCTCGGCATTGGTGACGACGATAAAATCTCCGTTATCGATAAACGGTGAGAAGGTCGGTTTATGTTTGCCGCGGAGACGAGATGCAATTTCAGTTGCAAGACGACCCAGAACCTTGTCCTTGGCATCAACGACATACCACTTTCTTTCTATCTCCCGGACAGGAGCAAGGTAGGTTTTCATGTGGTCCTCAACGGTCTCTACAAAGGTGAATCGTTAATAAAAAAAGGTTCGAGCAGAGTCGAACCTTGAGGTGTCGAAGTGGAGCGGGAAACGAGATTCGAACTCGCGACTTCAACCTTGGCAAGGTTGCACTCTACCACTGAGTTATTCCCGCTCTGTTTCATACTCAAAACAGGACAACATTTAATAAACGACAGGTCAAATGTCAACAGAAAAAGATAGCGCTGAAGACTTTGCCCGTTTTTGTCGAAAACGCGACCTGCGGAAAAAAAGATGGTTTTCGCCTGACATTATATGATAGATATAAAGGACATGCAAAAAAACAAAACGCAATGCAGCGACCTCCTGCCGGAAGAGCTGGATTGTGCGTTGAACTTTTCCAGGGACTGCTATGTCGGAAACAGAAAACGGGCGATACGGCAGCATAGCGCGCCGTACCACCGAAACCGATGTCGAGCTCGAACTCAATCTCGATGGGACGGGAAAGGCCTCGGTGGTCAGCGGCGTCGGGTTTCTCGATCACATGTTGACGCTTTTCGCTGTGCACGGCTTTTTCGATCTGTCGCTGACGGCCAGTGGCGATATTAATGTCGACGATCACCACAGCGTTGAAGATGTCGGCATCTGCCTCGGCCAGGCCTTTGGTGCAGCGCTTGGCGACAAGGGCGGCATCAGGCGCTATGGCATGAGTCTGGTGCCGATGGACGAGACATTGGTCCGGGTCGTCGTCGACGTGTCGAATCGACCGTTTCTGCATTACCAGGTACCAATTATCGACCAGAAAGTCGGCACCTTCGATACCAGCTTGGTTAAAGAGTTTCTGCGGGCCCTAGCGCAGCATGGCGGCCTGACCCTGCATGTCGATATGATGCACGGCGATAATGCGCACCATCTCATCGAGGCTGTTTTCAAGGCGCTCGGCCGGGCCCTCAACGAGGCTACGAGCCGATTGGCCGGCGTATCAGCTGCCGTATCTTCCAAGGGCTGTCTATAACCCGATTGCCGATTCTTCGGCCGCAACAATGAGGTCTTCGTGAAATCATCAATGTCTTTTGTTCAGGCCATGCTGGCCTGCCTGCTGCTGATCGTGCTCGCCTCCTGCGGCGGGACAAGTGCGGTGCCAACCGAGGAACAACGACAGGCGGCCATCAGCCAGGTCCCGTGTCTGGTCGTGCTGCCCGTTGAAATAGACCTGCAGGAAGTTCAGGAAGTCAAGTATGACCAAGCCGCCCGGTTGGAGAAGGGCGCCGCTTACATGGATACGGTATTGGCCGAACAACTCAACGGGCGCGGCCATGTCAGAATATTGTCGTCGCGGCAGCTGACCGCGCTGATGCCGGATTACGGCGGTGATCGGCAGACATTGATCGAGCGCATCGGCAGCGAAGTGAAATGCAATGCGGTTCTGGTTACCACGCTGAGCCGGTATCAACCGAGGGTCGGCGGTGACTTTGGGGTCGAGCAGCCGGCATCGGTAGTTTTCGCGATGAAACTCTACGACATCCGTCAGGGCCCGGTGCTCTGGAGTACCATGTTTGCCGAGACCCAGCAATCGCTGCTGAGTAACCTGATGTCCTTCGGCACGGCCGTCAAGCGTGGATTTAAGTGGGTTACCGCCGAAGAGATGGTTGAGCAGGGAATTATCGATAAGATTCGGGAATGTCCGTATCTCTGAGAAAGCCGGGTGCAGTGAAGGACAACAGCCCGACGGTCCGGCCGGACCGTCGGGCTGTTGTTTTCCCGGTTCAACCGACACCAGACAGAACGGTATGAGCGCAACGGTACAGAAGCAGAGGCCAGCGAGATCGACCCGGCTGCCCGGACCGCTCAACCGTAAGATCGGCCGGGCCATGCATGACTGGCGGATGCTCGATCACGGTGATCGGGTGCTGGTTGCCGTGTCGGGAGGTGTCGACAGCCTGGTTGCCGCCTGGGTCTTGCACCAGTGGCGGGCCAAGGCGCCGATCGAGTACGAAGTCGAAGCGGTTCACATCGTCAATGACCCGGTCGATGCGGCGCCGGTGGGCGACATGTCGGCCGAGAGCATCGGTCGCCAGGTGAGGGGCTGGGGGCTGACCTATTCGGCCGTAGCCGGCCGGCCGGTCCCCGAAGGAGAGGACCGCACCTGTTTCATCTGTGCTCGCAATCGGCGCAGCCAGCTCTTCGATTTCGCCCGGCAGCGGGGATGCGGTAAAGTGGCGCTGGGGCATCACAAGGACGATTTGATCGAAACGTTTTTCATTAACAGCCTGTACAGCGGCAATTTGTCGACGATGCTGCCCCGGCAAGACCTGTTCGGTGGCCGGCTCAGCCTGATCCGCATCCTCTCTTACCTGGAAAAGCGAGATGTGCTTGCGCTTGCCGAACTGGCCGGTATCGAGCCGGTTGCCAACCGGTGCCCCCTCGCCGGTGATACCCGGCGCGACACGGTGCGGGAGTTGCTGGCTGGTCTTTACGCCGTCGTCCCGGGCGCCAAGGAGTCGGTATTTGCGGCGTTGGGCAACGTCCGTTACGATTATTTGCTGAACCGTCCCCCGATCTCTGACCATGGCCGCCGGACCGATGGGATGGACGACTATGGAGCATCTCTTTCTGCACGACCAACCGATCAGGAGCAGATATGATAATCGAGCGCATCAAAGGACTCTTTGCCGGACAACTGCTTGGAAAACAGGTGACGGTGGCCGGCTGGGTCCGAACCAGACGTGACGCCGGCAGCTTTTCGTTCATCGAGGTCAACGACGGATCGACGCTGGCCAATCTACAGGTTATAGCCGAGCGGACGCTGACCAATTACGAAGATGAGATCAAGCGCTTGACCACCGGCTGCAGCGTCGTCATTACCGGAGAATTGAAGGAGTCGCCGGCCAAGGGGCAGGCGGTGGAGGTGCTGGCCGACGTGGTGAGCGTGGTCGGCTGGGCCGACCCGGAAAGTTATCCACTCCAGAAAAAACGGCACTCTTTTGAGTATCTGCGGGAAATTTCCCATTTGCGGCCGCGGACCAATGCGCTCGGCGCGGTGGCCCGGGTCAGATCACACCTGACGCACGCCGTACACCGGTTCTTCCAGCAGCGGGGATTCTTTCACATCCATACCCCGGTCATAACCACCAGCGACTGCGAAGGTGCCGGCGAGATGTTCCAGGTGCTGACCGCTTCTGAAGCGGCCCGGAAAGGAGCTTTGCCGGAGCAGGGAAAGGGTTTTTTCGGTAAACCGGCCGGGCTTACCGTCAGCGGTCAGCTGCAGGCCGAGGTCTATGCCCAAGCTCTTGGCCGCGTCTATACCTTCGGTCCTACGTTCCGGGCCGAAAATTCCAACACCAGTCGGCATCTCGCCGAGTTCTGGATGCTTGAACCGGAGATGGCGTTCTGCGATCTGAGCTGCAATATGGATCTTGCCGAAACGCTGCTCAGGTTTTTGCTGGCAGACGTGCTTGCGGAGTGTGCCGAAGACATGGCGCTGTTCGATCGCTTTGTCGCCCAAGGAGTGATCAAACGGTTGCAGCACATCGTCGACAACGATTTTATACGTATCACCTATACCGAGGCCGTCGACCGTCTGTTGTCATCGGGGAAGTCCTTCGATTTTCCGGTCAGCTGGGGCGTTGACCTGCAGTCGGAACATGAGCGGTTCCTGACTGAAGAGGTGTATGGACTGCCACTGATCGTTACCGATTATCCGGCGGCAATCAAACCGTTCTACATGCGGGTCGGCGATGATGGAACGACGGTGGCGGCGATGGACATCCTCGTCGCCGGCATTGGCGAGATCGTCGGCGGCAGTCAGCGGGAAGAACGTTACGATGTCTTGCTGGCCCGGATGCAGCACCTGGGTATCGATGATGTAGACTACCAGTGGTACCTCGACCTGCGGCGCTATGGCACGGTGCCTCATTCCGGTTTCGGCCTTGGCTTCGAGCGCCTTGTCCAGTTGGTTACCGGTATGCCCAATATCCGCGAGGTCATTCCCTTTCCCCGGACCCCCGGCTATGCACCATGCTGACCCATGGCTGGGCGGCACAACGAATAATGAAAATCGGCGGATTGGTCGGCAGGGCTGACCGGTCCTGCCTCCAGCTGCTGCGCTGCGGCCTGATCGGCTGAATCTCGACCAACGGCGGGACAGGTTTTAACCTGTCTTCCGCTCACTATCATGTAGCCTCCGGCAGAACCGGCCAGCCCGGGGAACTGATTTTCATATGGCCCCCACGACAGAAAGCTACAACGAAGCATGAAACTTTGCAGTTGCATCTAAATGGGAGATTGAAAAATTCGGAATTCAGTTCAAGATCGAGGCGCGCAAGAAAATTTTTCCGCAGGCATATAAATGATATTCCGAGGATAAAATTTGATTGCGCAACGATGAGATTGGGCGAATTGACAATTTTCAAGGTTCCCTAAAAATACAACTGCAGTATCTGGAGAAAGGGAGAATTGATGGGTAAAGCAGAAGGCGTGCAGGCGATGTTCGATGCCATTGCCGGCCGTTACGACCTGATGAACCGGTTGATGACGCTTGGTCAGGACCAGCGGTGGCGGCGTTTTGTCGTCCAGCGGGCCGGAGATCCCGGTCGCGGAGCGGTTCTCGATCTGGCCTGCGGCACCGGTGATATCGCCGCGCTGTTTTGCCGGGTCGCGCCGCAGGCCCGGGTGCTGGCCGCCGACTTTTCCCTGAACATGCTGGCCCGGGCACGGCACCGCTTTCAGGAGCTGCCAATCTGCTGGCAGGCATGCGACGCGAATCAGCTGCCGTTTCGCGAGCAGAGCTTTGAGGCGGTCACCTTTGGTTATCTGCTGCGCAATGTCGATGACGCGCTGCACGTGCTGAGAGAGGTGCGGCGGGTGCTGGTGGCCGGCGGCAGGGTCGTCTGTCTCGATACGACGCCACCGCGCAAAGGGCCGCTCTGGCCGTTTATTCGTTTCTATCTGCAGGTCGTCGTTCCCGCTCTCGGCCGCTGCATTGCTCGGGACAAGGCGGCGTATGCCTATCTGACCGGTTCGACCATGGACTTTTACGAGGCGGAAGTGTTGGCGGCGCTGTTTCGCCAGGCGGGTTTCGCCAACGTCGGCTATCGCCGTTTCATGTTCGGTACGATCGGTGTTCACTGGGGTGAGAAAGACCCGGTTGTCGGATTGTGATTCTGCCACTGCAGATCTTGCTGTTATCACTTGCAACAACCCGGTCGATATGAGAACATTATTTACAGCAGGGAAGAGAAGCAGGACCTAACCGTAACATGTCGGATAAGCACTACAAAGAGGGATACCAACCATGAAACAGATTCGCTCAATTGAGAAAATTGTCACGCCCATCGATTTTTCCGATAACTCCCGGCTCATTGCCGATTCGGCAGCGTTCATGGCCGGCAAGTTCGGAGCGGCCCTCTATCTTGTCTTCATTGTGCAGAATTTTGAAGATTATTCAGGATTTTTCGTGCCGCAGATGCACGTGCCGAACCTGGAGGACGAACTGATGACTGGGGCCAAGGAACGAATGGCCGGCTTCGTTGAGGAAATGCGACCCAATGCCGAGGATCTTGGGGTCAAAGAGTTGCACCACGAAGTCCTGCTCGGTGATGTTGCCGAGCAGATCGTTGATTACGCCACCGAGGTCAAAGCCGATCTGATCATTATGGGTACCCATGGCTACAAGGGTTTGGAAAAAATCATGTTCGGCAGTGTCGCCGACAAGGTGGTTCGGGCGGCTTTTTGTCCGGTAACCACAATCAATCCCTATACCTGCTGCAACGTCGAACCGTAACGGGCTGTGCGGACCGCAGGCGTCGTTCCAACCGGAGCGGTGCCTGCGGCGCTCGGCTTGACTTTCCCTCCGAGCTTCCTACCTTATTTCCTGGTATCGCAATAAATCTCGATAACCGGTGGAATAGATCTCAACCAAGAGCGGCACGGGGCTCAATCGACGGCGGGACAGAACTCAACCAACGGCGGGACAGGTTTCAACCTGTCCTCCGCTAATATCTGTCCCCGCTAATATCTGTCCTCCACTCATGTCTGTCCTCCGCTCATGTCGGCCCCGCTGATTTCTATTTTCCGCTCGCTTTCAGATCTTTGCGATCCCGTCAACGAGAGAAGCCATCAACCCGGCAGCATGATGTTCAATTATCAACCGAGAGGAGTTCGCCCCATGTTACATAAGAAAATGACCCAGGCCCTCAACGAGCAGATCAACCGCGAAATGTACTCAGCCTATCTCTACATGGCCATGTCCGCGCACTCTGCGAAGGTCGGTCTGAAGGGCTTTGCCAACTGGTTTATGGTGCAGTATCACGAAGAGATGTATCACGCGATGAAACTCTACGAATACGTGCAACGCCAGGGCGAGGATGTCGTGTTGCAGGCTGTTTCTCAGCCGCCGGCCGAATTCGAGTCGCCCCTGGAAATGTTTACCAAGACGCTGGCCCACGAGCAATACATCACCAAATCGATCAACGAGTTGATGGAGCTTGCCATCAGCAAGAAAGATCATGCCACGCAGATTTTTCTCGAGTGGTACATTATCGAGCAGGTCGAAGAGGAAGAGAACGACAACGATATCATCGCTCAGTTGCAGCTGATAGGCGATAATCCCCATGCCCTGTTGATGCTCGACCGGGAATTGGCGACCAGGGCAACTACTGTCGTTACCGATTTCAGCAAAGGCATCGAAGACGCGGCTCAGTCCGCCGGGGCCTGATAGAGAGCGGAGGTATCAGTTCATCATGGCCAAACATTTTCTGGTCACCATCAGTAACGATGTCGACAACCTGTTCGGAGTCCAGTTTCTCTGCCTTTTTTTCCAGGCAATGGCTCAGTGCCAGGTAACCCTGTTCCACATCTGCCGCCTTGACGCACCGGATATGAAGGCGGAGCTGCTCAAGATGTGGGATGGGCCGAGTGATGGGATCGAGGGGTACGTCAGCATCGGCGCCAGGAATTCACTCGACCAGGCAACTCGGCTCTTGCAGGACAGGAGGATGCACGTTGATCAGATGATCACCAAGACGGTGGCCGAGCGCGGTGGCAAAGTGCGCGATATTCTCGCCGAGGGGAGTCGCGGACTCTACGACGCCATCGTTCTTGGCCACCGTGCCTCCTATACACTGCAGTGGCTGGTCGAGCGGCCGGCCGATGAGATCGCCCAGGCGCTCATCAGGGATAATACCTGCACGCTGCCGCTCTGGATCTGTCCCCGGATCGACCCGCAGCGGCGCGGTGTGCTCGTTTGCCTGGACGGCTCCGAGCACGCCTATCGTGCCGTCGACCATGTCGGCTATATCCTGGCCGGCCAGGTTCATCAGCCGGTTACGTTATTGCAGGTGACCTCTGTACTCGGCAGTGGCGACGAGGCGGTGTTCGATCGGGCGGTCGGCATCCTGCACCGTCACGGTATCGAGAACGAGCGGATCGAACGGCGAGCGGTCTGGGGGCTCAGCGTGGCCGGCACGATTCTCAGTGAAGCGGAAAAAGGCGGCTATGCCGCCGTCGCCGTCGGTTTCGGCGGTAGCGGGGCCGCCGGCGGCGAGACATCGTCGTTCCGGTTGCTCGGCGGGACGACGTCGCGCCTTATCTGTAAAAACGAGTCCACCTCTCTCTGGTGTTGCCCATAAACCGGAGTGACGAAGACTTCGGCCCGGTTATCGGCTTCACGGCCCGGTGTCTGTTTGGCCTGCCCTCAGTCGTGCAGTACGGCCAGCAGGCCGTGGTGCGGGTGGCGCTCCTCATCCGGCGATGCACCGGCCAGCGACAACAGGGACGGAATCGAGTGGCCGGGAAGCAGGTAGAAGGTCAGTGACGATCTGCCATGCGAGGAGGCCGGGAAATGCTGATCAAGCAGAGCCGACCAGCGTTCGACCGAGCCGCCCGTGGTGGGCAGCAGATCTTCCGGTTGCGCCACGGCCGGATAATCACGCTCTCTGATCGAGGCCAGATCAGTGGCTATTGCGGCAAGCACCTCGGCTGCCTGGTGGTGGAACTGCTCGATCTGTTCTATGACATAACGGGGACTGGCGGCTATCGCTTGCGGCAGTGACAGCGTCAGAACCGGGACGGCGCCTGGCGATCGGTCCTCGTCAAGCGCTTCGAAAACCTGGTCGGCCGCATCCATCGACGAGGCGAGCCACAGTTCGGTCTGCGGCGGTTCTGCGGCCCGCATCAGTTTCAGCCAAGCCTTGAACCGGGCGGTGAACGATCCGGGCCGCGGCGTCGCCAGCCGGGTTCTGATTTTTTCCAGTTCGGCCAGCGGGTTGTCTTCCTCCGGTCCGTCTTCTCCCTGCAGGGAGCGCAACATGTCCATCTCCCGCTCGCTGAGCAGTTCCAGATCGGCGCGCAGAGCTTCTTCCTCTTTTTCCAGCATTTCGGCAATGGCCAGCACGAGCCTTGCCTGCCAACGCTCCAGCGTGGCGGTTTTGGCGGCGATGTCGTCCGCCAGCCCGTGTTGGCCGAGCAGCGAGGATACGATCTGATGACGAGCTTCTTCGCTGCGTTCGGCCGGCGGCGCCGACAGGGAGGCCACGGTCAGGGCCGAGAGTTGAGCCGCATAATCGTCGCGGCGCTCTCTGATGTCGTTGATCAGGCGTTGAAAGCGGTCTCGGTCCGCGCCGAGCGGGGCGGGAGTATGTGCTTGACAGAGTCCGCGTTCCGTGAAAAGATCAGGCTCGTTTGCATCGCCCGGACGGTCGGGATTAGCTTCGACCGGCTGCAGGTAGACCAGCGGCGCGCAGAGCAGCAGCAGCGGGTAACGGGTTTCGCGGAAAGGATCGGTATCCGGGAAAATAAAGGTCTTTAGAGAGTTCATATGCGCAATATTAAAGAAAAGGTTCGTTTTACCCTGTCAGCCCTGCTCTATCTGTTGTTCAATCTGCGCATCGGCGAGAGCTTTGCCACGACGCTGACCGCGACAGGCTGGCAGATCCTGCAGACCGCCCCCTTCGTTGCCGGGCTGACCTATCTGATTGTTTCCGTACTGCAGTATATGGGAGATGGTGGCAAGGTACCATGGGATCGTAAATTTCGCCTCTTTTTTGCGATCGGTATCATCGCCGGCCTGGTCCTGGCCATCTGGGAATACGCCGGAGTCGATCTGCAGCAGGGGTGAGACCGGAGGCGGCGAGGCATGTTCTATCTCTATACGTCCAACCGAACCGAGCGTCTTGCCGACCGCCTCGCTGCGGTGATTGCCGAGCATGACCCGCCGTCACTATTTCAGCCTGAGTTGTTCCTCGTCCAGAACCGAGGCATGGAACGACTGCTCTGCCATGCCCTGGCCGACTCCTTCGGCGTTTGGTGCCATGGTCGTTTCCTGCTGCCGGTCCAGTTTTTCGATGAGCTGTGCAGACGCTGGGACTGCCCGGCCGAGCACCAGAGTTTTGACCGGGATTTGCTGGTCTGGCGACTGGAGCGGCTGCTCCGGGATCTCGACGACGAGTCGCTGATCCCGCTTCGGGTTTATCTCGACGATGACGGAGTACCGTTGAAGCGGTATCAGCTCGCGGTCCGGCTAGCCGCCGTGTTCGATCAGTATCAGATCATGCGCCCCGATCTGCTCGCCGCCTGGGAGCGCGGCGAGTCGGTCTTCGGCGGCAGCGTGGAGGCCTGGCAGCGCCGGCTCTGGACTGTGTTGCGCCGCGACGACCCGGCAGCACAACACCGCGGCGAGACCATGCTGAACCTGGCGCAAACAGTCCGAGACGGTGAACTGAACGGTGCCGGCCCGACTCGGGTCTTCGTCTTCGGTATGCATACGTTGCCGCCGCTTTTTCTCGGCGTCCTCGAGGCCTTGGCCGGGCGGATAGACGTCCATTTTTTCCTGCTGTCGCCGTGCCGGCAGTATTGGGGTGATATCGAGTCGCGGCGAAGCAGGGTGCTGCATGGGGGTGGGGAGTTTATCGGGACGGAGGGAGACGGCGGGTTTGGCGGCGCCACCTATCATCCACTGCTCGCCGGTTTCGGCCGACAGGGTGCCCATTTCCAGGAACTGCTGCTCGATATGGTCGAAGGATACCAGGATCACGACGATGATTTTGTCGATCCGGCGGCCGGTGGGGGAGTGCTGCACCGGCTCCAGTCGGACCTGCTCGATGGCCGCGAGGCGCCGCTTTCCGGCGACTGTCCCAAAGTGGCTGAAGATGGTTCACTGCAGGTCGTCTCCTGTCATTCGCGCTGGCGCGAGATCGTCGTTCTCAAAGATTTCCTGTTGTCCCGGCTCTATGGGGATCCCGACCTGCAGCTGCACGATATCGTCGTCATGGCTCCTGATATTGATGACTACGCCCATTTGATCCCGGCGGTCTATGGCGATCTAGCCCATGATGTCAGCGACGGTCGGATCCGCCGGGAAAACCGCGTTATCGACGGATTTCTGCAGTTCCTGCAGTTGTTTGGAGGGCACTACGGCTGGAGCGAGTTGCTCGGCGTGCTGGAGCGGCCCGAGGTGTATCCGCGTTTTTTTCTGACGGCCGGCGATCTCGACCTGCTGCGTTTCTGGGTCGTCGACTGCGGTATTCGCTGGGGGCTGTCCGCCGAGCAGCGACGGGACGACGGACTTTACCCGTTTACCCCGGCAGCCTGGCGGACCGGACTTGAACGATTGCTGATGGGGGTCACCGTCGCCGGCGAGGAGCCGGTGGACGGTATCCTGCCCTATAGTGATATCGAGGGGAGCCAGGCCGAGCTGCTTGGCGGCCTCTGCCGTTTTGTCGATCTGGTCGAAAGAGGACGGCACGTTTTTCAATCCGAGTTGCCGTTGGCGAGTTGGGCACAACGTTTGCGCGGCTGGTGCGACGAGTTGTTTGTCGACACCGATCAGCCGGACCTGCTTGAACTGCTTCAGCTGATCGATGCGCTTGAGCAGCGATATGCGCCGCATCACGACCAGCCGGTGGTCGGGACGGTGGTCCGGCAGTGGCTGGAGGCCATGGCCGACGGTCGGTCGTCAGCCGGTTTCATCAGTGGCCGACTGACCTTCTGCTCGATGTTGCCGATGCGGTCGGTGCCCTTTAAAATCATCTGTCTGATCGGTCTCAACGACGGTGATTTCCCTCGAACCGACCAGCGTATTTCGTTTGATCTGATGACAAACGATTATCGAAAGGGCGACCGTGTGCGCCGGGAAGATGATCGTTACCAGTTTCTCGAGGCGATCCTGGCCGCCCGAGAGGTTCTCTACCTGAGCTATGTCGGCCAGTCAGTCCGGACCAACAAGCCAGTTCCGCCGTCGGTGGTGCTGGCCGAACTGCTCGACGTCCTGCAGCACAGCTATGGCGTCGCCGATCTGGTCCGAGCCCACCCGCTGCACGCCTACGACCGGAGCTATTTCACCGACGAATGCGATCTGTTCAGTTATGACGACGAACAGTACCGGCTGGCGGCAACGCTGGAGGAAAGCGGCGATCGGGCAGGTTCGCCATGGCTGACCGAGCCGTTACCGGTCGAATTGCCGCAGCGACTCGAACTGGCTGAACTGGCCCGGTTTTTCAGGGCACCACAACGATATTTGGCCCGCTCCGTGCTCGGCATCAGGTTCGATGCGCTGCAGACCCTGCCGGACGAACACGAGCCGTTCGAGTTGACCGGGCTGGATCGTTACCAGGCCGATCACGTCGTCGTCGACGCGCTGCTGCGCAAGCAGCCGCCGGAGATCGTCCTTCGCATCTTGCAAGACCGGCAGGCCTGGCCGCTTGGGACGCCGGGCGAGCTGGCGTTTACCCGGCGGCTCGACGAGATTCGCCCCTTCGCCGACGAGATCGCGGCTGCCGGGGGCGCTGTAGCCCAGCCGTCAGTGCCGGTAGAATTGACGATAGGGGCGCGCGTTCTGGCCGGCGAGCTGACCAATCGCTGCGGCGACGGTCTGCTGTTTTACCGGTACGCCAACCTGCGGGGCCGGGACATTCTCGGCGCCTGGCTCTATCACCTGGTCGCCGCGCAGGTGCTGGCGGAGCCGGTGACCACCAGAATCCTCTGCCGCAATGCGCGGCTGACGATCGGAGCGTGGCGCGGCGGGCCGGACGATCTTGCCGGCCTGCTCGAGTTGTATGTCAGCGGCTGTCGCGTGCCATCCAGTCTACTGCTTGAGCCCGCCTTGGCCTACGCCCGTCAGGTCGTCAGTAACCGTGGTCGCGGTCGCAAAGACCCACTCGAGAAGGCCCGCGAGACCTTCCGACAGGACATGCGCCAGGGTTTTGAGCCGGCCTATCGCTTCTTTTTTCGGGATACGCCGAGTGAAGACGTGCTTGGCGACGACTTCGTTGCCTGCTGCGAGAATCTCATGGTGCCGCTCTGGGATGCAATCCTGGCAGACAGCGAGGAGCACGTGCGATGAGTGGACCAGATAACTTCGATCCCTTTTGGTCTCCAATCCTCCCGGGAATCAATCTGATCGAGGCCAGTGCCGGTACCGGTAAGACCTTTTCCATCGTGATGCTCGTGCTGCGAGCCGTCGTCGAGTTGGGACTGAAGATCGACGAGATCCAGGTGGTGACCTATACCAGCGCTGCCACCGACGAGTTGCGGGAGCGGGTCCGGGCGCGCCTGCTCGAGGCGCGGCAGCAGGTGGCCGAGGATGCGACTAAGCAGCGGAAACACGCCGGCGGGGACGATCGGCTGGCTGACTGGCTGGCGGCTGCCGGCCCGGACGGCCGGGTTCGGCAGCGGTTGGACCTGGCCCTGCTCGACATCGATCGGGCGCCGATCCAGACCATTCATGCCTTTTGCCAGACTGTTTTGCAGGAGCAGGCCTTGGAGAGCGGCCAGTTGTTCGACCTCGAGGTCACCGCCGACGTAACGGCGATTCGGGACCGGCTGGTTGAGGACTTCTGGCGGACCCGGCTGTATCCCCTCGCACCCCGTTACGCCCGGTTGGTCTGTTCGTCGTTTGCCGGCCCGGCTCAGCTCTATCGAAGCATCGCCGGTGCCGAAAACCTGCTCTGCGACGTGTTACCGCCCCCGTTATCGATTCATGACGCCTGCTCCGAGATTGATCTGAGCCTGGCATCGCTGCGCACCTGGTGGTCGGCCGGCGGCCGGGGGCTGCTCGACTGGCTGGTCGAGATGCGGCGCGGGGGTTATCTGCTGGCTGCTGCCGCAGATGACCTGCCCCGGCTGGCTGATGAGCTGGTTGGCAGTCTGGAGCAGGACCTGGCGCCGACGGCCGAGACGGTTGCCTGGATGACCGAGGCCGCTCTGCTGGCATCACTGAGCGGTAAACGACTGCGCAGCCAGGAGCGGAAAAACGAAATTCTCGCAACGGCGCCGCTGTCCGGCGGTATCGTCGATACCTATCTGGCCGCGGTGGCGGGGCTGCTCTGCGCGCTGCGAGTCGAACTGGCCCACTTCCTGCGCTCCGGGCTGAGTGTGGGAGTTCGCCACCGCGGCTTGATCGGCTTCGATGATCTGATCACCGGTCTGGCCGAGGCCGTGTCCAAACCTTCCGGCGCATCGCTCTGTAACCAAGTCGGTGCCCGGTATCGGATGGCCTTGATCGATGAATTCCAGGACACCGACAGCGGCCAATGGTCGATCTTTTCCCGGTTGTTCGGTACCGGAAAGCACTACCTGTACCTGATCGGCGATCCGAAACAGGCCATTTACCGGTTTCGCGGCGCCGATATCTACTCATATTTTCGGGCCAGGCAACAGGCCGATCGACGCCTGACCCTGCAATACAATTACCGTGCCCACCCCGGCCTGATGACGGCGGTCAATCGGCTGTTACACGATGTGCCGATAGCCGGACAGCTGTACCGGCCCGTGCAGCCGGCGAAGACCGCCGACCAGGGCCGGCTGGTCGAATCGGGAGGAGACGAGGCGGGCCTGATCTATTGTCAACTTGGTCCGGCACTAAACGACAAGCACTGGTCGAGCGAGACCGCCGGCGAGGCGATCGGCGCCTGGGTGGTTGGTGAGGTTGCTCGACTGCTCGGCGACGGCGGTCCCCGGTGCCTGGCCGAGGTCGCCGGCGACGGTGGCAAGGGACGAACGCTGCACCCGGAAGATATTGCCGTGCTGGTCAGGAGCAATGGTGAGGCCGCTGTCTACCAGCAACGCTTTCGACGTCTCGGGATCCCGGCGGTGGTAACCGGCCGCCACTCGGTTTTCCAGACGTCCGAATGCGAGTCGTTGCTGCAGGTGTTGCCGGCCATCGTCCGTCCGACCGACCGCGACCTGTTGAAAACCGCCCTGAGCTGCGACTGGTTTGGTCTCGACGGCGCCCAGCACTACCGAATCGGTGCTGATGATGCGGCGCTGTCGGTAATCCAGCAGCGGTTCCACCTCTATCTCACCAGGTGGCGGGAGCAGGGCTTTCTGCCAATGTTTACGGGCCTGCTGCGCGATGAACAGATCCACCTCGCCCTTGCGCATCGGCCCGACGCCAGGCGACGCTTGACCAATATCCAGCATCTGGCCGAGTTGATTCAGCAGCACCAGCGGCGCGGTCATCTCAGCTGTGATCAGACCGTCTCCTGGCTGCAGCGGGCGGCTGAAGGCAACGAGGTCGTCGAGGATGCCCTGGTGCGCTTGGCCGATGACGGTCGAGCACTGCAGGTTGTCACCATGCACAGTGCCAAAGGTCTTGAATTTGCTGTGGTGTTCTGTCCGTCTCTGCTGACGCCGAGTTACCAGCATCGCGATTTGTCGGTGGTCTTCGCCCATGACGAGACGGGCCGCCGGGTCTGTGACCTTGGCTCGGAGCACTTCGCCGCCCACCGTGAGCGCGAGCTTGACGAAGAGCGTGAAGAAAACCTGCGCCTCGCCTATGTGGCAATCACCCGGGCGACGCTGCGCTGCTACCTGCTCTGGGCCGATATCGCCGGGCATGGACAGCGTCCGTCCTCCTTTACCTCGCCGCTCGGACAGCTTTTGTTTGCCGGCATGGCCGCCGATTATGCCGATCAGGTCGCACGATTGCAAAATCTCGGCAGCCGGGAGTCGTGCGGCTATCGACTGATCGAGGCGCTGCCGCCGGTATCGTATCGACCGCACGCCATCGGTGGGTCGCTGGCCGGTCCGCGGCCCAGAGGGGTGCGTTCGCTGCAACCGGTCCGCACCAGGACCAGTTTTTCCGCCCTGGCCATGCTCGGCGGCCGACATACTGCGGAGCGGGCAGTGGCCGCTTTCGACGAGGGCACCGCCACATCCGGCGACGAGGCGGAGACCCCGCTGCCGAGCGGGGCCAGGTTCGGCAGCGTGGTCCACGAGATTCTCGAGGAGTACGATTTTGGTGAACTGGCCGGGGATGACATCGATGAGCGGCTGCTGGCCGATCGGTGCCGCAGTTTCGGTCTTGCCGTCGCGATTCCGGCACTTCGGGAGTTGCTGCGTCGTTGCGTGACCACCCCGTTGCTGCCGGGCCGGGAGCGAGCCCCGAACTTTTCACTGGCCGATCTCGATGGCCGGTGGCTGGTCAAGGAGATGGCCTTTACGCTGTCGCTGGCGTCCGGCTCAACTCAACAGATCAACGAGCTGCTGACCGTCGATCCCGCCTGTTCACCACTGTCGCACCGCGATATCGGCGGCTATCTGACCGGCTTTATCGATTTGCTCTGCCGTCATGACGGCCGCTATTACCTGATTGACTACAAGACCAACCAACTCGGCGGCGATGACGCCTATGGTCCCGAATCGTTGCTGGCGGCCATGCGGTCTCACCATTACGGCCTGCAATACTGGCTCTACACCGTCGTCCTGCATCGCTCACTGCGCCGCTGGCTGCCCGATTACCGCTATGAGAGACATTTCGGCGGGGTTTTCTATCCGTTCTTGAGGGGCATGCATCCGGACAGCCCGGGGGACTCGGTCTATTTTACGGTTCCCGACGGTGACCGGGTCGTACGATTGGAGCGTTGTTTTGCCGGGGGAAACCGATGAGAGACACGGAGCAATCACTGCTGGAACCGGTTCTGACGACTTTTCTGACCGAGCGTTGCGGTCTTGCGCAGCCGCAGCGGGTGCGTTTTGCTGCTCTTGTTGCGACACTGCTCACTGCGGTGCGCGGCGGGCACAGCTGTATTGCGGTGGCTGAGGAGGATCGCGCCGTGCTGGCCGCCTCTCGCATCGTCTCCAGCGGCGCACCGGCCCCGCTGGTCCTCTCGGGTGCCCGTCTCTACCTGCATCGGTTTTATCACTACGAGAAGCGGCTGGCCGACATCCTCCAGATCCTCGCCGAGCGATCCGCAGCCGCCGAGCAACCGGCGCTCCTGCTTGACGAGTGGTTTCCGGCAACGGACGCACAACCGGATCTGCAGCGAGAGGCGGCCAGAATGGCGCTGTCCGGCCGACTGACCATCATTACCGGGGGGCCGGGCACCGGCAAGACGACAACGGTGGCCCGAATCGTCGGTCTGCTGCTCGTCTGCTGCGGCGCCTCGCTGAAGATCACGCTGGCCGCCCCGACCGGCAAGGCGGCGGTTCGCCTGCAAGAGTCCCTGCAGCAGCATCTCCCCGGACTGCCGCTATCCAAGGAACTGAAAGAGGCCTTTCCCGACCGGGCCCAGACCGTGCACCGGCTGCTCGGCGTGCGCCGCCACGCGACACGCTTCGTTCATACCGGGGATAACCCGTTACCCTGGGACGTGGTGATTGTCGACGAGGCGTCGATGGTCGATCTGGCCCTGATGTGTAAATTGGTCGAAGCGCTCCGTGACGGGTCGCGGCTGATCCTGCTCGGTGACAAGGACCAGCTGAGCTCCGTCGAGTCGGGCGCGGTGCTCGGCGATTGTGTCCGCTCGCTGCCGCAACGGGTGGTGGCGCTGCAGCGGAGCTACCGTTTTCAGCGACGGCTTGCCGATTTTGCCGCGGCCGTCAACGACGGGGCGGCGGCGCAGGCCGTGGAATTGATCGATCGGCCCGAATCGCCGGTGAGCCGCGGTGACGAAAACTGGCAGCTGTTGCTGGAAACGGCGTATGGCCGTTACCTGACCGCCGTTGCCACAGCCACGTCCATTGCCGCCTACCCGGAGTTGTTTGCCCTGTTTGCCCGTTTTCGCGTTTTGTGCGCCCTGCGCCACGGTCCACGCGGCGCGGCCGGTTTCAACGAGCGGATCGAGCGCCTTCTGGCCGGCAGCGGCATGATCCCGGCAGGGCACGGGTGGTACCCCGGGCGGCCGGTGATCATCACCCGCAACGATTATGCGCTGGGGCTTTACAACGGAGATATCGGCCTGTGCCTGCCCGACCCGCAGCGCGGCGGGGAGGCGGCGGTCTGGTTCGAGCGGCGCGGGGAGCTGCCGCGCTCATTGCTGCCGGTGCAATTGCCTGCCTTGGAGACGGCCTGGGCAATGACCGTCCATAAGAGCCAGGGCTCGGAATTCGATCAGGTCGTCATCGTCCTGCCTGAGGCGCCCAACCGGATTCTCAGTCGGGAGCTGCTTTATACGGCGGTCACCAGGGCCAGAAAGCGGGTGATTCTACTGGCCGACGACGAGGCGCTGACGGCGGCGATCGACCGGCCGACCGTTCGTTGCAGCGGGCTGGCGGAGCGCTTGTTGGCCCAATGACTCAGGGCGCGACAGGTTTCAACCAGTCCTCCGCGAACTATAAAGAAAATCGGCGGCGTGGTCGGAAGGGCTGACCGGTCCTACCTTCGGCGGCTGCGCTGCGGCCTGATCGGCTGGCTTCCGAGGCCGGCAGACAGGCCATCCATGGCCTGACCGCCGGCTGCGGACGTCCTGTCCGCAGCCCTACGGGCCTGATTCTCCAGCCCGCCGGGCCTTCACGATGCCGCCTCCGGTAGAACCGGCCAGCCCCGGGGAATTGATTTTCATATCCCCCCATGACTGGGAGTCACAACGACCCATGAAATTGTTCGGTTTTGTATATAATAATCAGCAGATAAGAGAGGAGCACAGATGCTTGATTTCATCAGGGAGCATATCCGCGTCGCCGGCGATATCTGTCGCCGCGGCCAGCGCAGTCTGTCGATCGACGAAGTCGATTTTAAAGAGAGTCGGAAGGATCTGGTCACCCGGTTTGACCAGGCGGTCGAGCGCTATCTGGTCGAGCGAATCGGCGAGCGGTTTCCGGACCACGATATCATCGGCGAGGAAGAGGGTGAACGTCTCTCCGGCAGCGAGTATTGCTGGATCATCGACCCGATCGACGGGACCACGTCTTTTTGCTACAAGCAACCCTTCTATGCCGTCAGCATCGGGCTGCGCCGGGGCACCGAGATGGTCGCCGCCGGCATCTATGCCCCGGCCCTGGAGCAGCTCTTTCTTGCAGAGCGCGGCGGTGGCGCCTTCCTAAATGATGAGCGGCTCAAGGTTACGTCCTGTGCCCGGTTCGACGAGGCCGTGCTGGCCACCGGCTTTGCCTGTCTGCGCTCCGGTCTGCAGCACAACAACCTGGTCTACCTGGTCGAACTGCTGCCCGCCATTCGCGATATCCGCCGCTGCGGTTCGGCGGCGCTCGATCTCGCCTATGTGGCGGCCGGCAAACTCGATGGGTTCTGGGAACTCAATCTCAATCTTTACGATATCGCCGCCGGCATATTGCTCGTTACCGAGGCCGGCGGCACCGTCACCGACTTTTATGGCGGCAATGCTTTTCCGGCGCGGGGAATCGTCGCGACCAACGGCCTCATCGACAGGCAACTGCTCGACTATACCGGCCGTTATGGTGAGCCGTGATCGGTGTCGGCCGGGTGTCGAGCGTCGCCGAGCACCTCGCGCACCGTACCGAGCAGGGTGCGCATCGCGATCGGTTTTTTCAGAAAGGCCCTGATGCCAATGGCTCGCGCCTGGTGCTCGTCGATCCGTTCGGTGAAGCCGCTGCAGAGAATGATCGGCAGATCGGGGGCGTTGGCCAGTAACTTGCCGGCCAGCACGTCACCGGTCATACCCGGCATCGTAAAGTCGGTGATTACCAGGTCGTAGTAGCCCGGCTGTTGTTGGCAGGAGGTCAGGGCCCGGACCGAATCCGTGCAGGTTTCGACCTGGTAGCCGAATCGCTCGAGGATCTGCTTGGCCACCGCCGGCAGCGACGGTTCGTCGTCGACAAAGAGGATCCGGCCGGAACCGCTTGCCTGGTCGGGACTCGCCTCGTCGCCGATCTGTTCCGGCTGCCCCTGATCGAAGGCGGGAAGCAGGATAGTGAAGCGGGTCCCGACCTTCACTTCGCTGCTGACGAACAAATGGCCGTTATGACTGGCGACGATTCCCTGGACAACTGCCAGTCCGATGCCGGTTCCCTTGCCGATGTCTTTGGTGGTGAAATAGGGATCGAAGATGTGCGGGAGAACCTCCTGGGCGATGCCGCTGCCGGTATCGTCGACAACGAGCCTGACGAAGAGTCCCGAAGACGGGTGAAGGTCAGTACCAACCATCGTTTCCGCGGCGGCGACATGATCCACGGTGACGCTCAGCACGCCGCCGTCAGCCATGGCCTGGGCGCTGTTGGTGCAGAGATTGATGACGACCTGGTACATCTGGGTCGCATCGGCGAAGATGATTGCATCTTCGGCGGCGAGATCGCAGCGGATGTCGACGGTCGCCGGGATTGTCGAGCGGAGAATGGTCAGGGCATCTTCGACGATCGGCTGCAGGACGATCGGCTTTGCCTGCGGCAGCGATGTCCGGTTGAAGCTGAGCAGCTGCCGGACGATGTCTCTGGCCCGGATTGCGGCGGTGGTGATTTCCTCGAAGTGTCTGCGGCAGTGGTCGCTGCAGGTCCGGTTTAATAGAGCCAGTTCGGTATGGCCGATGATCACGCCGAGGATGTTATTGAAATCGTGAGCGATACCGCCGGTCAGGTTGCCGATGGCCTCCATCTTCTGGGCGTGCCGTAATTGCTCCTCGAGATGGGTACGCCGGTTTTGTTCCCGCCTGAGAACAATGAGCTGGGCGATCAGGCTGCTGAATATCTCCAATGGCCGGACCGTTTCATCACTCGGCCGCCGGCCCGATTTGGCGTTGTCCACCGAGATGACGCCGATAAAATTGCCCTGGTCGTCGTTCATTCGGACAAAGAGGTTGTCGTCGGGGTGCCAGCGGTTGAGCCCCGGCGGTGCGTCCCCGTTGCCGTAAATGGTGGCTTCCTGGTTGAGGATGTGCTTCATGGTGTGCGGGATGTAATAGCTGAACTGCCCGAATCTGATGCCGTGTTCGAAGACCCGGTCATACCAGGATTTGGGCAACTCCACATGGCGCAGCCGAACGATGATCTCCTCGTCGATGCCGGCGAAACCGATAATGTCGCGAAACGGGTAGTCATCTTTGAACAGGGAGATAATGACCCGCTGATAGTCGGAATGTTGAGCGATAGCGCGGCTGACGGTTTTGCCGATGACTTCCAGGTCCTTGATGGCCAGGGCAGCCGCGGCGGCCAGCGCCAATTGTTCGAGTTGCCGGTTGTTGGCGGAGACGGTGAGCTGGCTTTGCCGCAAGGCCTCTTCGGTGCGGTTGCGCTCGCTGATCTGCTGCTTGAGTTTACGGTTGAGTCGCAACAGGTAAAAAACGAGAGCGGCGATGCCGCCCAGGACGCCCAGCACGACAAGACCCGGGGGGTGAGGCTTGCTGAGGCCCGGCTGTCTCTCGACACGGCTCGACGATGCCGGCCCGATAAAGGAGAGGGCGTTCGCCGGGTTGACGGCGGCGTTATAACCGCCGTCGTGACGGTCCGCTGCCGAGAGCGATTCGAGCAATATCGGAAATAGCGAGAGCAACAACGCTCCGATGAGGACCGGCCAGTTCAGGGGTCGGCAATGGCGGCGAGAGCATGGCACCATAATAGCTCACGGTTGAAGAAACGCGGTTACGAACTTCGCGGTTGTCGACAATTGGCCAACAATACTGGTAAAAAAGAGCAAGCGCCAGCAAAAAATGGTCAGGCGTTCGATTCCTCAGCCACCGCTGTCGTGTTGCTTCAGCGCCAGGTTTCTTCGATGTGTCGGCGAAAGAAACTAATCATCGCCGCGCGAACCCGATGGTGGTCGAGAAAATAGATGGCCGGTGGGAAGAGCAGGTCGGCTACCCCGGAGTCGAAGATTCGCTTGACTTCATATTCGTCGTGGGCGACGTCACGCTGGTAGAGATAATTGACCCATGAGCGATTGGTATGAATGATAAATTCGACCCGCATGCCGCCGAGACGGGCAAAAAACTTGAGCATCGGGGTCTTGCTGCTCGAGCCTTTGGCGGTCGCCTTGTGCCGGCCGCCGGTCAGGGAATCGGTGATGTCCTCGAGGATCATGAAGGAATCAGCCCGGGTGGCGCTACGGGTCAGATGTTTCTGGAAGATCTTGACGTCGGCGGCGGAGTCGAGCACGGCCATCAGGCCGAGTTCGTCGTCGACGGCGACGGCCGGATTCTTCTCGTTTTTCCGAAGCAATTTGAGTACTTTTGCCTCCGGCGGCTTTTTGCGAATCGACACATAGATCGGTATGTCCCGGCCGGCTGCGGTAAAACGGCGCCGCTTCAGCAGGGTGAGCTTGCGTCCCGCTTCCGGCATCACGGCGGCAACGTCTTCCCGGCGGATGACGCTGACCTCGTCACAAGAAAAATCCGGGTCGCGGTGGTGGGAGAGCAGATAGACGATGTCGTGCTCGCCGATCTTGAGCGAGGTGCTCCAGACGTATCTGTTGAGAAAATCGAGAAAAAGTGAGAAATTCTCTTCAATGTCGGTTTCGCGCTCGCGCTGGTCGATGCTGCCGGCCAGGCTCATCAGCGACAGCTTGCGCTGCGCCTCGAAACGGGCCTTCTTGTGGTAACGGTCATCGAAGGCCATCAGCAGCAGATCAACCGGGTCGGCGGTGATCTCTACCTCGTTGGTGATGGCGACGTGTGACGCATACGGGGCGAAGATCTTGCTCTTCAAGGAATTGATGACCGCGTCGGCGGTTCGGGCGTACTCGCTGACTCGTGTCCGGATCTCTTCCGGTGTCCCGCGGATACCGAACATATTGCTGAGCAGCAGACAGGCCCGGTTGCTGCACTCGCTGCGGGCCGACTGGTCGTCGAGCAGGGCGTCGATCTGCCTGAAGGAGTGGACGTTGAGAAACTCGAAGATCTGGCTGCGCAGCGCCCGGTATTTGGTGACGGTAATTTCATGGGCGGAGATACGGCTTACCCAGGCGCGGTTTTCCCGGCGAAACGGACGGCTGATATCGATAGCGTCACTGACGGCGAGCGGTCCCTGCTGGTTGAGCGAGGTAAAAACGGAATGTTCATCAAGAAGCGACATGGTCGTATAGCTCCTGCTACTATTTGCCGGCCGGTTGAATATCGATTGCCGGTGACTGTCGTTGCCCGTTTGTGATCCTGCAAAGCGCAACGTGTTGGGCAAATACCTTGAGATTTCTCCGGCCATCTGCTAAGCAGACTGAGCAGAAGGAGTGACCGGTGCCACTGGCACACGGTACTCCTACACCGCTGAATTCAACCGGAGTCGTAATCATATGTATCGTAATTTTGCCATTGTTCCCCGGATAATTTTCGGCCGGGGGTGTTTTGCTCAAGTCGATGATATCCTGGCCGAGCGCCGCTCGGACGGCGGTTCGATGGTTTTCATCCTCGATGACGTGCATCGTGGCCGCCCGCTGGAAGGGCGCATCCCGCTACGCGGCGATGACGCCATCCTGCACGTCAACGTTAACGACGAACCGAAAACGTCATACATCGACGCCCTGGTCGCGCAAATCAGGGAGATGCTTCCCCGATTGCCGGACGGTATTGTCGGCATCGGTGGCGGAGCCACGCTCGATATCGCCAAGGCGGTGGCCTTGCTGCTGACCAACCCGGGCTCGGCGGCCGACTACCAGGGGTGGGATTTGATCAAGACGCCAGCCGTCTACAAGGTCGGCATTCCGACTTTGTCGGGTACCGGGGCGGAGATATCGAGGACCACCGTGCTCACCGGTCCGCAGAAGAAACTCGGCATCAATTCCGACTTCACCCTCTTCGACCAGATCGTCCTCGACCCGGAGCTGCTCGCCGGGGTGCCGAAGGACCAGTGGTTCTATACCGGTATGGATTGCTATATCCATGATGTCGAATCGCTGCAGGGTACCTATATCAACGAGTTCAGCAAGTCCTACGGGGAAAAGTCCATCGATCTGTGTCGGCAGGTATTTCTCGAGGATCATCCCGACAAAGACGACAAGTTGATGATGGCCTCCTATTTCGGCGGCATGAGCATCGCCTATTCCCAGGTCGGCGCTTGTCACGCCCTGTCCTATGGGCTCTCCTTCATTCTCGGTATCCATCACGGCATCGGCTGCTGCATCGCTTTTGATCAGCTCGACGAATTCTACCCCGACGGCGTTGCCGAATTTCGACAGATGATGGCTCGTCACGATATCGCGCTGCCCCGCCAGGTTACCGTCGGCCTCAGCGATGACGAGATGGAGCGTATGGTCACGGTGGCTCTCGGCCTCGCCCCGCTCTGGGAGAATTGCCTGGGCCCTGACTGGCAGCGGTTGATGACCCGTGAGCGGGCCCGCGGACTGCTGCAGCGGATGTAGCAGGCGGTGGCTACCGCTGCCGTGAGGCGGTGGTAGCCACCTCTACCGGTGCCCTGCGCCTTTAGGGGCGGAAGACGTTCTCGGCAAAGCGCAGGGTGGCGAAATAGTCGTCCACCGTTTCGGCCCGGCGGATCAGCCGGGTTGTCTTGTCGCTGCCGAGCAGCAGTTCCTGCGGTCGCAGCTTGCCGTTGTAGTTGAAACCCATCGCATGCCCGTGCGCCCCGGTGTCGTGGATGACCAGCAGATCGCCGTCGGCGATCTGCGGCAGCTGCCGCTGGACCGCGAACTTATCATTGTTCTCGCACAATGAACCGACTACGTCCACTGTTTCGGTCGGGCCGGTGCCCGTCTTGCCAATCACCTCGATGTGATGATAGGCGTCGTACATGCCCGGACGCATCAGTGCCGACATGGAGGCGTCGACGCCGACGTAGGTGCGATAGATCTCCTTGCGGTTGATGGCCCTGGTGACCAGGGCGCCGTGCGGTCCGGTCACGTAGCGGCCGCTCTCCATATAGAGGGCCGGCATGAATCCGGTCCGGTCGCGAAATCCCTGAAACAGAGCCGTGATCTCCCGTGCCATGACGGGCAGGTCGAGGGCGTTCTGGTCCGGTCGGTACGGAATGCCGAGGCCGCCGCCGATATTGATGAAAGCGAAGGTGATGCCGAGCTGCCGCTGGATCGTCTCGGCCAGCGCCAGCAGCATGTCGGCGGTGGCCACCATGTAGCGATAATCCAGTTCGTTGGAGGCGAGCATCGTGTGCAGGCCGAAGCGTTTGGCGCCGCGTTGCCGGGCCAGGCGATAGGCGTCGACGATCTGCTCGCGGCTGACTCCGTACTTGGCTTCTACCGGGTTGCCGATAATCGCATTGCCGGCCCGTTCCGGACCGGGATTGTAGCGGAAGCAAATCGTTTCAGGCAGATTCACCACTTTGTCGAGCAGGGTGATATCGTCGAGGTTGAGGATACTGCCGCCGTCGGCGGCGGCCATCTCGAATTCCTCGGGGCTCGTGTTGTTAGAGGTGAACATCAGGTCGTCACCCCGACCACCGACCTGCCGAGCCAGCAGCAGCTCCGGGATGGAACTGCAGTCGAAACCGAAACCGGCGTCCCGGGTGATTGCCAGGATGGCCGGATTGGGCAGGGCCTTGACGGCGTAATATTCGCGAAAACCGTCGATGCCGGCAAAGGCCTCGTTAATTTCCCGGCAGGTCTGACTGATGCCGGCCTCGTCGTAGATATGAAACGGCGTCCCGAAGTGATCGGCAAGCGCCGGCGCAAGTGGGTATAGTCGTTCCTTGAAACTGTCTGACAACGGCATATCACTATCCTTGTTCGTGTGAGGAGATGGGGATGCGGGCGGTCTCTTTGCTGGTGGCCAGGACCGGCAGGGTCCTGGTTGAGCGAATCCCGGCGATGGTCAGAATAGACTCGCGCAGCATCCGATCGAGCGCCGCCATGTCACTGCAGCGCACCTTTATCAGGTAGCAGTCGTCACCGGAGATGCGGTGTACCTCCTGGACCTGTTCGAGACGGCCGAGTGCGGTTTCGATGGCCGACAGGTCGGCCTGGGCTGAGAGAAAAAGTTGGACAAAGGAGATCAGGGCGCAATTGAATTGTTCGGCATTGAGCCGCACCTCATAGCCGTCGATGATCCCCTGGTTCTCCATTTTGCGAATGCGCTCCAGGACTGCCGATGGTGCCAGATTAATCAAGCGGGACACTTCGACATTTGGAATCCGTGCTTTTTCCTGAAGAATCTTCAGTATTTCAATATTGGTTTGGTCGATGGTCTGCATTTTTCTGTTCTTTTAAATGTTTTCTGTAGCGAACGATATTCTCCATAACGTAACATGTCAAGAATATAATTCTGGTTATCATCGAATTTTCTGAGTTCTCGTCGGTCTTGCCACCGGTACCGATCCGCTTGCCGTTTGTCTTCTCGCCCTGTCGTGCCTATAAAGTAAAGAAGATTTTCACCAAAAGCGAAGAGCGGATCGGTGAGAGAGTGGGTGATGTTTTTCCGGGAGAAACTATGAAAACCTTTGTTGTGACGATGTTGTTGATGGCGTTGGTCCCGGCGACCGAGGTCGTCGCTCGGCAGCTTTACCAATTGCCGGATGGCCGGAACCTGCAGTTGGAAACGGTGACCCGGGGGCTCGGCGTGGTCTGGGGCATGGCCTTTGTCGACGCCGACACCATGCTTGTTACCGAGCGTCAGGGACGGATCGGCCTGATCGCTGTTGCCGACGGCAGCCATCGCCCGCTTGGAGGCCTGCCGGAGATTCTTGCCGCAGGGCAGGGCGGGCTGCTTGACGTTGCGGTCCCGCCGGATTACCGGGCCGGCGATTATCTCTACCTGACCTATGTCAAGCCGGGGCCCGACGGCCAGGGTGCAACGACGCTGGCGCGGGCCAGACTGGCCGGCGAGAGACTGCAGGACTGGCAAGATCTGCTGGAGACCCGATCACGGACCGCGACGACGCGTCATTTCGGCAGTCGGATTGCCTTTGATGGTGCCGGCCACCTCTTTTTTTCCGTCGGTGATCGCGGCGTGCGCGAGACGGCTCAGGACCGTTCCTCCCATAACGGCAGCGTGCTGCGGCTCCGCCTCGACGGCAGTGTGCCGCCGGACAATCCGCTGGTCGGTGTCGACGGGGCCTTGCCGGAGATCTGGAGCTGGGGCCATCGCAACATCCAGGGAATCGCCTATGACCAGCAGGCCGACCGGCTCTGGGCCATCGAGCATGGACCTCGCGGCGGTGACGAATTGAATCTGATTCGTCCGGGCCGTAATTACGGCTGGCCGGAGGTGTCGCATGGCATGGAGTATTGGGGGCCGATCCGGGTCGGTGAGGCCCGCGAGCGGGAAGGGGTCGAGTCGCCGGTTAAGGTCTATATTCCGTCCATCGCTCCGGGCAGTCTACTGCTCTATACCGGTGAGGCGATTCCTGCCTGGCGGGGCAATCTGCTGGCCGGGTCGCTGGTCCTGCGCCACCTGAATCGGATCGTGCTGGATGAGAGCGGCGAGGCGATCGGCGAAGAACGGTTGTTGACCGACCTCGATGAACGCATCAGGGCGTTGGCTCAGAGTCCGGAGGGTTTCGTCTACCTGGCAACGGACAGCGGTTCGGTGCTGCGGCTGGTGCCGGCCGACTGAGCAGGATAGTCCGGTTCAACCCTTTTTCTTCGGCGGTAGTGCGTCGGTAATCGAGCCATCCACCATTTCCGCGGCAAAGGCAAAGGTCTCGGCCAAGGTCGGGTGGGCATGCACGGTCTTACTGATATCCTCGGCATCGGCGCCCATCTCCAGGGCGAGCACCGCTTCGTGGATCAGCTCGCCGGCGTTGGCCCCGCAGATACCGGCGCCGATGATTCTACCGCCGCCCGTTTCGAAGAGGACCTTGCTCGCCCCGGTGGCGGCGCCGGCACTCAATGCCCGTCCGCTGGCCCCCCAGGAGAACTTGCCTTTGTCATAGTCGAGTCCCTCTTCTTTGGCCTGCTTTTCGGTAACGCCCATCCAGGCCACCTCCGGGCTGGTGTAGGCGACCGACGGGATGGTCAGCGGCGAAAAAGCGACGTTGCGTCCGGCGATCACCTCGGCGGCGACCTTGGCCTGGTGGGTGGCCTTGTGGGCGAGCATCGGCTCACCGACCACATCACCGATAGCATAGATGGTCGGCACGCTGGTCTGCATCTGCTCGTTGACGGTGATAAAGCCGCGTTCGCTCAGTGTGACACCGATCTGCTCCAGGCCAAGATCACCGCTGTTGGGCCGGCGCCCGACGGCGACCAGTACCGCGTCGCAGGCAGTGCTCTGCTCCTTTTCGTCTTCGCCGTTCCAGCGAACGCTAATCTCGCCCTTGTTCGCCTCGATAGCGGTGACGCTCGTTTTGGTGTGGATGCGGTAGCGCTTTTTCAACTTGAGGAAGAGCGGCTGTACCAGGTCTTTATCGGCCGGTGGGATCAGCTGGTCGAGCATCTCGATAATGGTGATTTCGGTACCGAGGGCGTGGTATATCTGGGCCATTTCCAGCCCGATGATGCCGCCGCCGATGATCAGTAGCCGGTTCGGCACTGCGTCCAGCGCAAGGGCCGCAGTCGAGTCCCAGATCCTTGGATCGTCGGGGGCAAACGGCAGCCGGACCGGCTGCGAACCGGTGGCGATGATCGCCTGACCGAAGCTGACCGTTGTTTCATCCTCACCGGAGACGACCGACAGCGATGAACTGTCGACAAAATGGCCGTTGCCGGTTAGCCGGGTGACACCCCGGGCCGTGCAGAGACCGTCCAGGCCTTTTGTCAGCTGGCCGATTACCGATTCTTTCTTGGCGCGCAGCGCGGCCAGGTCGACCTGCGGCTCAGCAAAGGTGATGCCGAAATCCTTGATTTCCCGTGCCTCCTCGATGATCGAAGCGGCGTGGAGCAGGGTTTTGGACGGGATGCAGCCGACATTGAGGCAGACGCCGCCGAGCAGCTGCTGCCGCTCGATCAGACAGACGGACAGGCCGAGGTCGGCGGCCCGAAACGCCGCGGTATAACCGCCCGGTCCCGCTCCGAGGACCGCCACGTCAACGGATAGTGTATTTGCCATAATCGCTGCTCCTTGTCGTTTTCTTTGAGACTATGTTTTGCCGAATTGGCCGGTTGCCCCTTGCCACCTCCTCGATTGGAAGTCACAACGAACAGTGAAAATCGGCGTCGTGGTCGGAAGGGCTGGCCGGCCCTGCCTCCGGCTGCTGCGCTGCGGCCTGATCGGCTTGCCTCCGAGGCCGGCAGACAGTCCATTCATGGCCTTGCCGCCGGCGGCGGACGTCCTGTCCACCGCCCTTCGGGCCTGATTCTCCGGCCTGCCGGGCCTTCGCGATGCAGCCTCCGGCAGAACCGGCCAGCCCGGGGGACTGATTTCCAGATAACTATCGGAAAACCAAATTTACCAACCGTTGCTGTAGATTCTCTGTCTGCTTCTAAGTTCCCGAAATGATGATTAGAGCAAGGCCTGACGCAAGTCCTCGATGATCGTGGCCAGGGAGCGGCAGAAACGAGCCGCCGCCGCACCGTCGATGACCCGATGGTCGTAGGAGAGCGAGAACGGCAGGGTCAGCCGCGGCACAAAGCTCTCTCCATTCCAGACCGGCTTCATATAGCTGCGCGACAGGCCGAGAATGGCGACCTGCGGCGCGTTGACGATCGGCGTGAAGCCGGTACCGCCGATGCCGCCGAGGCTGGAGATGGTAAACGAGGCCCCCTGGATGTCGGGGATGGCCAGTTTGCCGTCGCGGGCCTGGGAACTGAGACGGGCCAGTTCTTCGGCGATAGCACGGATCCCGAGGTGATCGGCGTCCTTGACCACCGGTACGACCAGACCGCCCGGGGTATCGACGGCAATGCCCACGTGGTAATAGTGTTTGACAATCAACGTGTCGCCGTCGGCGCCGAGCGAGGCGTTGAACTGCGGATAATTCTTCAGGGCCGCCACCACGGCCTTGATGATAAACACCAGCGGGCTGAGCTTGACCGCCCCGGTCTCGGCTCCCTCGTTGAGCTCTTTACGAAAAGCCTCCAGATCGGTGATGTCCGCTTCGTCGAACTGAGTGACGTGTGGAATGGTTTGCCAGCTCTGCTGCAGATGTGGACCGGAGATGCGCTGAATGCGTCCGAGCTGCTGCTGTTCGATGGCACCGAATTTGCTGAAGTCTTCCGTTTGTGCAGTCTTGTCCGGCCGGGCGGCTGCCGGCTTATCGCCGCCGGCGACTCTATCGATATCTTCTTTTAGAATGCGGCCCTTCGGCCCGCTACCGGTAACATCGGCCAGATCGACTCCGGCCTCCCGGGCATGGGCACGCACCGAGGGAGAGGCATGAACGGTCCCGGCGGCCTTCGCTTCTTGATCCTGCCCGCCGATTTTTTCCGGCCGCGCCGCCGGTTTTTCCGCGTCACCCTTTGTTTTGTCCGGTGAATCAGTCGATTGTGCGGGTTGTCTTTTCGTCTCCTCTTCCGTGTTGTCCGCTGAATCATCCGCTTGTTCAGCCGATTTTTCGTCTGTGTCTTCCTGTCCGTTCTGATCCGCTGTCTCCAGCAGGGCAATCAGGTCGCCGCTGGCCACCGTGTCGCCGGCCTTGATCTTGATTTCGTTGATTACGCCGGCCAGCGGACTGGGGATATCCATCACCGCTTTTTCGCTCTCCAGCGCAACGAGCGGGTCTTCCACATCGATCCGGTCGCCGGCGGCGACGTAGATCTCGAGAACGGTGATTTCCTGAACATCGCCGAAGTCCGGGACGGTGATTTTCTCGATTGCCATGCCTGTCTCTCCTGTTATCGGGTAATGGGATGGTCGGTTTCCGGGTCTATGGAGTAGCGCGTAATGGTTTGCTGTACCGTCGCCTCGTCCACCTCACCCTGCCGGGCCAGGGCGGCCAGGGCGGCGATGACGATATGGTACCGATCGACCCGGAAAAATCGGCGCAGCCGTTCTCGTGTATCGCTGCGGCCATAGCCGTCGGTACCGAGGATGGTCAACGGATTCGGGATCAGTCGCCTGATCTGTTCGGCGTAGGCGGTAACGTAATCGGTGGCGATGATCGCCGGTCCCTGGTGATCGGCGAGCGCCTCTTCCAGATGACTCCGTTTTTGCGACTGGTCGGGATGGAGTCGATTCCAGTTTTCGACGAGCAGCCCGTCTCGGTGCAGCTGATTGATGCCGAGCACGCTCCAGATAGTGCTGTCGATGGAAAAATCCTCGCGCAACAGTTCGGCGGCGGCGATAACTTCCCTCAGAATCGAGCCGCTGCCCATCAGTTGCACGGCAGCTTTTCCTGAGGGCGCTTTTTGAAACAGATAGATGCCGCGCTCGATCCCTTCTTCGACCCCCTCGGGCATCTCGGGATGCGGGTAATTTTCGTTGAGCAGGGTGATGTAGTAGAAGACATCCTCCCCGTCGCGGTACATACGCTCGATGCCCTTCTGGATGAGGACCGCCACCTCGTATCCGAAGGTCGGGTCGTAGGCCCGACAGGACGGATAGGTGGAGGCAAAGAGCAGGGCATGGCCGTCCTGGTGCTGGAGCCCTTCCCCGTTCAACGTGGTGCGACCCGATGTGGCGCCGAGCAGAAAACCGCGCGTTCTCGCATCGCCGGCCGCCCACAGCTGGTCGCCGATACGCTGGAAGCCGAAGATCGAGTAGAAGATATAGAACGGGATCATCGCCAGGTTGTAATTGACATGGGCTGTGCCGGCTGCGGTCCAGGATGAGATGGAACCGGCCTCGGTGATGCCCTCTTCGAGGATCTGGCCGGTCGGGTCTTCACGATACCAGGCGATGGTTTCCGAGTCCTGCGGTTCGTAGAGCTGCCCGGTCGGTGCATAGATACCGAGTTGGCGGAACAACCCCTCCATGCCGAACGTCCGGGCCTCGTCGGGGATGATCGGGACGATCCGCTTGCCGATTTCCTTGTCCTTGACCAGGGTGCTGAGCATTCGGACAAAGGCCATCGTTGTCGAAATCTCACGCTGTTTCGATGATTCGAGCAGGCCGGAAAAAGCGTTGAGCGACGGGGTGGTCAGTTTTTCGTACTCGGTGCGGCGCAGCGGCACCGGCCCGCCGAGGGCGTCCCGCTGTTTTTGCAGAAAACGGGCTTCTGGGCTGTCATCGGCCGGCCGGATAAACGGCAGCTCCGTCAGCCGATCGTCCTCGAGCGGCACGTGAAAGCGATCGCGAAACGACTGCAGGGACTGCTGGTCCATCTTCTTTACGTTGTGGGCGACCATCACTGATTCACCGGACTGACCCATGCCGAACCCCTTGATGGTCTTCACCAGGATCACCGTCGGCTGGCCGCGGTGGCGGACGGCGGCGGAAAAAGCTGCATAGATCTTGCGTGGATCATGGCCGCCGCGGGTCATCTGCCACAACTCATTGTCGCTGATATCTTCCACCAGCGCCTGCAGGTGCGGATCGTCGCCAAATACCTTTTCACGCAAATAGGCGGGGCCCCGGGCCCGAATGGTCTGGAAGTCGCCGTCGACCATTTCGCCGAACTTGGCAAGCAGCCGTCCCTCGCGATCGCGAGCGAGGATCTTGTCCCATTCGCTGCCCCAGATCACCTTGATCACGTTCCAGCCGGCGCCGCGGAAACGGCCCTCCAGTTCCTGAATGATCTTGCCGTTGCCGCGAACCGGACCGTCAAGGCGCTGCAGGTTGCAGTTGACGACGAAGATCAGGTTGTCGAGCTGTTCACGGGCGGCAACGGGCAGGGCACCGAGGGCTTCGGGCTCGTCCGATTCGCCGTCACCCATAAAGAACCAGACTTTTCGATCGCCGGCCGTTTTGAGTCCACGTCGGTCCAGATAACGCATGAAGCGGGCCTGGTAGATGGCCAGCATCGGACCGAGACCCATGGAAACGGTGGGAAATTCCCAAAAATCCGGCATCAGCCAGGGATGCGGGTAGGAAGACAAGCCCCGACCGTCCACCTCCCGGCGGAAATGATCGAGCTGTTCCTCGCTGAGGCGTCCTTCGACAAAGGCACGGGCATAGATGCCGGGAGAACTGTGTCCCTGGAAGTAAACCAAGTCGGCGCCGTTTTCCGCCTGCGGGCCGCGAAAGAACCAGTTGAAGCCGACTTCATAGATCGCCGAGACGGATGAAAAAGTGGCGATATGGCCGCCGAGGCTTTTGCCGTCCTTATTGGCCCGGGCGACCATTGCCATCGCGTTCCATCGCACGTAGGCGGCGACGTTACGGGCGATCAGCGAGTCGTCGCCCGGTATCGACACCTCCTGTTCGGGCGTGATGGTATTGCCGTACGGCGTGACGATGCCCGGCGAGGTGTCGACGCCACGGGACCGGGCGCGATCGGTCAAGGACCTGAGCAGAAAATCCGCCTTCTCCTTGCCCTCGTGTTCGATAACGCCGTCGAGAGAGGCGAGCCAGTCGTTGGTTTCCTGGGGATCGGGGTCGTTATAGTATGAACTCATCGGATACCTCGGGTAAAAAAGAATCGCTGTCGTCTCGCAGCGAAGGTCATGGGCGGTGCCGGGGGAAAATAACCGTCTGTGGTCTGATTGTAGAGCAGATTGGTGCGTTTGTAAATATCGACGGCTCCGGTCGTGGTCCGGCGGCGGCCGAGTCACGGCAGATACGCGGTCGAATCGCTGGTGCTGCGGATTCTTCCGGCTGTGGCCGGCCAGGCAGGGGAACCCGGCGATCTGCGGCAGCAGTGATGTCTGCCGCAGATCGTCGGGTAACACCGGGGTTATTGCTGCTGTTCGAAGAGTTGGTAATAAATTTTCTGGAAACTTCCGTCTCTGATGGCGCTCTTGATGTCGGCGGTGCTGGAGTTGAGCCAGGCATGCATTGGATCGTCGGTGAGCAACTCATCGATGTAGCCATTGATTTCAGGGTCGCCGAAGGCTTGTGCCTTGGGCAGGAAGGTGAAGTAAAAGGAGTAGGCGACTTCGTACATGCCGTGCCACCAGGCGTAGTCCGGGGCCATCATCGCAGCGCCCATCCGGGCGCGGCGTCCTTGATGGTGCCAGAGTTCGTAGTAATCCCACTCGATTTCGTTGGCGAACGAGGCGGGGTTTTCCAGAAGCTCCTTGTCTTTGATCATGATCATAATCTCAGTGGCCGGCCGGGCGAATTTCTGGTTGTAGAGTTTGACCAGCGCGTCGAACTGGTAGTAATGGCCGTCGACGAAAGACTGCTGGTGACAGGAGAGACAGACCTGCTGCATCGCCGTCCGCTTCTTGGCCGCGTCGTTTTTCGGTTTGGCCATCGGCGGCCTCAGGGTCCAGGAGATTCGGTCACCGACATCGTGACTGACCGCCTGGTCGGCCGTTGCCGACATATGGCAGGTGGCGCAGGTCGGTGCCGCATAATAATCTTCGCCGACGACCCAGGAATCACGGTCCATGTTGAGGCTTTCGCGAAAGCCGCGATAGGCGATGCCATGCTTGGAGGCCTCGAAGATCTCCTTTTGCGGGTGATCGGGTCCGAGATGGCACTTGCCGCAATTTTCCGGTTGCCTGGCCTGGTACTTGGAAAAAGAGTGGCGGGAATGGCAGGCATTGCAGGCACCTTTCGAACCGTCCGGGTTGATCCGACCGATACCGCTGTTCGGCCAGGTTTGGGACGAGAGTTTGTTGGCGGCCTGCGGGTCGATTTTTACCCGGGCGCCGTGGCAGGCTTCGCAGCCGACAATCACCACCGGGTAGCCGGCTGTGACATGGGCCAGGTAGGCGTCACCCGAATCGAGTATCTCACCGGCGTGCGCGTGGTATGAATCCATTGTTTCCTGGACCTCCTTTTCATGGCAGACGGCGCAATCGTTGGGTGTCACCAAGGTGGCGACGAAACTGCCATGATGCTCGAAGGCATCGGGGTCTTCGGCCGCGGCACCGTGACAATCGATGCACCCGACATCGTTGGCACCGTGCGCGGAATGTTGCCATTGCTGATAGAGTCCGCGGTTTTGTTCACGATGGCAGGAAAGACAATCCGTCTCATCCGCCCAAACGATTGCCCCCGACAGCAACAGTCCGATGACTGCCGCAGCGATGCCATATACGTACCCCATGATGCCTCCTGAAATGATTCTCCTGCTGAACTGCCGGTTCCCGTGTCCGTGGATCGGGGTGGTGGTAGGTCAAACCTTGGATGCTGGCGAGTTTAGCGACTTGCTGCTAAAAAAGCAAGTCTGCCGTCGGGTCTGCGGCAGCAAGCCTTGCTTGACCGGCGGTCGAATTGTGCTGCCGCTCCCGGCAAAGAATCTGGCTCTGCCGTTCGGCGTCGGTGAATTGGGTGGAGATGAGATCTGCGCGAAACGATTGTGGCGCCGAGCGAAGTGCGCTATGAAGTGGACCCCTGAGTCAAGACAGAAATCCACTGGGTTTAAGCTAGACATTCAACGTCACGTGCAGCGGGTCGGCGCTGCCCCGGTTTAGCTTCTGCCGATACTTCTGGTGCTGACTCCGCGATTGATGGAACCCCTGTGGAGCGTAGCGGAACAGGGGTTCCATCAATCGCGCGTGGGTATTTATTCACAATCACTGCTCCACCGCCCATCGCGGTCTTATATACGACATCAGGTGTCTTTTGCCCCAACGACTGATGAGGGCGTTCGCCGTTATAAAAGCTGAAATACTCGGCCAGGCCGACCGTCAAGTCGATCATCGTGGCATAGCC